>CAWJIC010000001.1:0-17970 GCA_963842755.1 uncultured Chloroflexia bacterium
CATAGCCAACAGTGAGATCGAGCCGCTCCGGGATGACCGCCGCGAAGCCGTGAGCGATCGCGGTGTCGGTGAGGCGAAGGGTCGCCTCCCGAAAGCCTCGCGCATCGATCCGTTCGAAGAGCGCCTCCGCGAGCATCCGTCGTCCCGGTCCTCCCTCAGCTTTCCGCCACGTGGTGGCCAGTTCCCGCAAGTAGCCCACGGCCACGTCGGCTGGAATACCAGCTGGCTGATGAACCTGGCGAGCCTCCCGCTCCTCGGTGTCGAGACGGGCCATCGTTCGGTCGAGAGCTCCGCTGTCGCGGTCGCGCCGGTAGCGCGCCAGCGCGGCGTCCCGTTCCCGTTCGATGCGCACGAGGCCGAGCCGATCAGGCCTAGAAGGTGCAGCCGTAACAAGCCCGACCACCCGGGTGAGCGTCTCGGCGCCCAAGGACACCTGCTCCAGCACCTTTGCGATCACGCCCTCGTAGAGATGGCGCCTGTAGCCCTTGCCGTCGCGGCGGCCATGCCAGCCCGCTGGCCAGTCCGGCGTCGCGGCAGCGAAGTCGGCACAGACGGCCTGATGGCGGTAGTAGTCGGTGTCGCCGATCAGGCGGTCGCCGCAGGCCGCGCAGTGGAGCATTGACAGCGCGTAGGCGCGGTGAGGTGAGGCAGGACGCCCGGCATTGGTCGCGCGCACCCCCCGCAGCGCCTGCGCCCGGTTCCACGTCCCGAGCTCGACGAGCGGACCCCAGTTCGCGGAGATCCCGTCTCGGAGACGGCCGATGTACAGGCTCGAGGTGAGCACCCCGCGGACGACGTAGAGGCTGAGCTCGAGCTCCGCGGCGACCGCACGGTCGGTCCAGCCGGAGGCCGACAGGTCGACGATCCGCCGGACGACCGGGACCGTGTCGGGGTCGGGCTCGATGAGCTTGGCATCGTTCCGATGGAAGCCGAAGGGCGGATGGCCGCCCGGGTCGTTGTCGCGGGCCTTCTTCCCAGCGTACCCGGACCGGACGTTCTTCGACTGGTCCCGGCTCGAGACCTCGGCCGCCTTGGCCTTGTCGACGTAGCGTTCCCAGTCCTCGTCGCTCGAGGTGAGGAGGCGATCGTCGCAGAGGTAGATGACGACGCCGGCGCGGTGGAAGAGGCGGCGGTAGTGGAGCGCGAGAGCCAGGTCGCGGATGAAGCGGCTCGTGTAGCCGACCACCAGGACGTCGTACTCGCCCCGCTCAGCCGCCGCAAGCATGGCCCGGAATTCGGGGGTCGTCGTCGCGGGCGGCTCGCGCATCGAGTCGGGACCCGACCAGCCGGATTTCGCGACCGTCCAGGCGAGCCCGGTGTCGAGCAGACCGAACTCGGCGATCGAGCGGTCCTGCATCGCGCGCTGGGCGGTCGGGCCGTACTTGTCGAGCTGGCGACCCGACGACTCCCTGATCCAGCGGGCGGCCCGCAGACCCCGGAGCTCTGCGGGCAGCTGCGGGAGGCTCACGGATCGCGCCTCATTGGTGGCGACGGCTGCGCGGTCACGATGGCCATGTTCCTCAGATCGGGCCGAAACGCAACCGGCTTCTCGCCATCGGCCTGCTCGGCCGCCCACCGGTCGCGCACGAGCTGGACGAGGGCCAGGACCAGGGGGTCGTGGGCCGGCTCGGCGGCCGGTAACGCGCCGATGCAGATCATCTGGGCACCGCCCGCGAGTACGCGGTGCCCTTCCACCTGCGTCCCGTCGCCCACACTCACGGTCCTCGGGCGACGGACGCTGCGCACGCTCATCCGGACGGCTCCTCGACCAGTTCGAAATGACTGGTGAGGGCCGCCGACGGGCGCTCGATCTCGAGAGGTCTGGCAAGGCGGAACCGGGGGCGAACGGCGGCGACGATCGCTCGGGCAGGTAGTGCTGGACGAGGCTGTGTCGACATGACTGGCGCCCAGCCTAGGAAGGGTTGCGGCGGCAGCGCGAACGGGGCCAGACTTGTGCCATGCGAGCGAGCTCGACGACACCGACCGAGAAGCGAAGGCAGACGGGTGACCGGCCTCGTTGGGCACGTCGGCTCAAGGCTAGGGACCGCGTGGCGCGGGCCGCGTTCGACGTGCTCTGGCGGCGACGGAGGGAACTCCTCGACCTTCGAAGGCAGCGACCCCCGTGTCGAGAGCTTGCTGAGCGGCCATGGATCCGGGCCCGGGCCCACGTCGCCAGCCTGAGACCGCCGGTTACGGCCTGGAGTCCCTCGTACCGCGCGCGACACGCGGCGTGCGAGGCCTGGATCTGCAATATCGAGGGCTTCGCCTGGCTCGTCGGCGCGCCTTCGATCGACTTGGTCCTCGAGTCGATCGAGCAGTTGGGGCTCGGACGAAGCGTCTTCTTCGACCGGCTTGCTCGGGACGCCACTCCGCCCCGCATGGGCAACGCCCGGACCGGCGTCCTCGAGTCGCCTCACCGGAGCCTGCTCTGGAGGCGCTGGCGGATCGACGAGGGTCTGCCCGACGATCGGATCGCCGTCCGCTGGCGGATCGTGACGACCGCTTGGGCGAGCGGGGCCGCCCCGGCCCGGAAGGCGTGGGTCTACCCTGCCCACAGAGAGTGGGCAACCGGGCACCAGCCGGCCGCCACCGATCTCTGGGACGCCACCGTGGAGCAGGCCCTGGCCAAGCTCGAACGGCTGCTCGAGTCGTGGTGGGACGCTCAGGGGATGCGCTTTCGAGGCCTCATCCCGGTCGCTGACCAGGCCCCCCTCCACGAGACTGAGCTCGGCCGCTGGCTGTCGGAGCACGGAAAGCGTGTCCAGGGTGACCGCCGCCGCGACCGGGCCCGAACGCCGAGCCGCTCGGCTGTGTCCGAGCGGGCGCTGGCAGGCGGGTAGAGGTCGCCGCGTTCGATTTCGGCGGGAAGGCACTCGCGGCAGCCCGAGGACCACCCTCAGCACCGCAGTTACCGCAGTGTGGTCCGCGGACCGACGCTCGATCTCAAAGGGTCTGGCACGGCGGCGCCTCGAACGGGTAGTTCGCGGATCCCGGAGTGAACGCGGGGAGGTCGTCGTGGTCGCCATCGGACCCGACCCTACGCGATCGGCCTCCCGTTTCTAATGGACCACCATGCTCGACGTCACTCGTGCCGTTCTGCCCCCGGGGAGCTCGATCGGGCGAGCCTCCGACCCGCTCGTGACCCCCCGCTAGATCGAATCGAGGACGTCCACCGCCTTGCGCACCGCGCGCCGTACCTCACGCCACCGTTCCCGGGCGTCGTCGAGTCGATCCCTTTCGCGACCAGTTGCCCCTGACTTCGCGGTCCGGAGGTCCTGCCCGGCGATGCTGCGGTACGACTCGCCACCCGCGAGCTTGCGCGCCGCCCACCGCGCGTACCGCTCATACGCGGCGACGTCGTCCTTCGGAGCGCCGCCGGGTGGCCCCTCCTTGCGATACGACGAGAATAGGCTGCTCCGGAAGACCGCTTCCACACCGGCGGCGATCTCCTGCCAATGCTGTTGGAGCGCATCCAGGGAATCGCCGCGCTTCATGACGAAACGCGGCGCCAGTTCCCAGTTCACCACCGCCCATGGACTCCCGCCGACTGCGAGAACTCGGCGGTCACCGGTCCATCCGGGAGGCCAGCCGGGGATCGGTATGGTCGGCGGCTGGCCTACGTTGTTCGACCGCCGACGTTCGGCCTGGACCAGCTGTTGTCGCCACCAGAGCCCAATCTGGAGCTGCTGGACGAACCAGGGCCAGGTGAGATGCAGTTCAGCGGCCAGGTCCGCGACGTGACGGTCGCGCTCGAGGGTGATCGCCTCGTCCGAGACTTCACCATCAGGGCGTGACGCCAGTTCGTCAATTCGTCCGTCAATACGGTCGAGTTCCGCGGTGACATGTGGGAGGCCGAGGAGCTCCTCCATGAAGGCGCCTTGGACAATGGCTTGGAGATCCGTTCTTGCGAGATGGAACTCGGCCAGGCCCCGCACGCGCTCCAGTGGGTTCCGCGCTCCAGTGGGTTCATCGCGTGGCGGCATTCTCGCCATGCTACGGCACCACGAATTGCGAAGAGCCTTCTGGCCGTGAACCCGGCCACCCGTCCGTGCGCCCCCGTCGTTGGCCGTCCCGCTCTCACCAAGACAGAGCGGAAGGGAGGCCGAAGATCACCGCACGAGCCGCCGGCATCGGGGCGACTGACCTGCGCTGCCGAACCCGCAGATGTCCGCCTGCTCGCTCCTCCCAGCGGAGATCGGCTCTCAGACCCCGATCGCCACCGCGACGTCAGGCCACGTCCGGTCCGTCTCCCCCTCGAGCCGCCGAAGGTAGACGGTCGTGACCGCCAGGCTAGAGTGATCGAGGAACGCGCTCACCGCCTCTACCGAGGCCCCAGCGTCGCGGCGCAGCTTCGCCGCCGTATGCCGCAGGACATGGAGCCCGGTCGGCGCGAGACCGGCCGCCGCGAGATACCGGCGGAACCGCCCGTAGAAGGTGCCGCTGCTGATCCCGGTGGGTCCGGCTCCCGCCTGCCAGAGCGACTCACGCGGGTCCGTCGTGGCGAGGTACTTGCCGGTATCCGCGAGCGTTCGCAGGATCGCCGAATACGCGGGGTGGGGGAGTTCTCGTCGGCCGCGCTTGCCGCCCTTGCCTCGGTAGCTGTAGAACGCAGTCTCGCCCTCGAGGCTGATGTCGCCTGCCCGCAGGCCGATCACCTCGGCTCGTCGTCGGCCGGTCAGCACGAGGACCAGGAGGATCGCCCGGTCCCGCCGACCGGCGACGGTGTCGGGAACGACCGCGAGCAGACGGCGGACCTCATCGGCGCTGTAGCCCCGGGCGACCGACGGGACGGTCCTCGGTCGTTCGAGGGCGTCGCACGGGTTGGCGATGACGAGCCCCATCCGGATCCCGAAGCGGTAGAAGGAGGACAGACAGGCGATCCGGGCCCCGATCGTCGCCGAGGAGGGCGTCCGACCCGACCGGCCGCGCCCGTGAGCGTAGGCGAGGACGTCCGCGGACCGGACCGCGTCGGGGGACCTGCCGGCGAAGAACGGCCAGAGCATCCGGGCGTAGCTCTCGACCGTCCGGGCCGAGCCCGACCGGGCGCGCTTCTCGACGAGGAACGCGTAGACCGCCTCCTCCCAGGCGGAGGGGCGACCGGACTGGAGAGCCGGGAGTGGGGTCGGTGGCATCGGTGGACCTCCTGGAGCGTGATGGACACCATCACTCACTCAGGTGGCCGCTGATAGCAACACGATGCCGGGATCGTGACGCAGCCGAGCATGGCCGCCAGCGGCCGCCGGCGTGCGATCCGAGCACGAAATCGGCTCCTGAGCGGCCCGGCTGGCTAGGCTCGGCCGCCCCTGCTGCTACCAGCATGTGCTACCAGCCCGGTGCTCCGGCTCGAGCCAATTCCGGGACGAACGCGGCCCCCTGCCGGTCGTCACAATGAAGGCGAACCAGCTCGAACCGCAGGGGGGTGCACACGTGTCGACGCCCGTTACCGTCAGGTTCAGCCAGATCCTTCAGGACCGCCAGGACCTCGGCGGCGAAGAGCAGATGGTCTCGACCGTGTACTTCGACGTGGAGGCGGGCGGCCGCGTCTGGGCCGGGCTCGAGGCGAACGTCAAGCAGACCGCCGGAGCCGCCTATGAAGAGGAGCCGCTGGAGGTCGAGCTGCCGGCCGGCTACGACGGCCCAATGAACTACAGCGAATTCCGCGAGTGCGTCGAGGCGTATTACCGCTCGGCGGTGAGCCAGGGCGGGAGGATGATCAGCTTCGGGCCGGGTGCCCGCATCCACATGCGGAACAACCGGTTCGCCTTTCAGCAGGAGTGCTCGTTCGAGGTGGAATGAGAGGATCGTGGCTCGATGAGTCCGGCCCATCGTGGCGTCGCCTGAGACGATGCCCGTAGCCGAGTCCCAGGGTTCGCCGTATTTTCGCGCGGCCCCAGGGTTCATCATGTCGACATGACGGAGGCCCATCCTAGCCGGTCACTTCCGGCGCGCACGACGGCCGACGATGTTCTCGACGTGGCCGGTGCTGCCGCGATGGGCGCGCTGGCGAGTGTGCCGGTGATCGGCCCGATCCTGCGAGAGGTGGTCGGCACGGCCTGGACTGAGCTGCGGTACGAACGAGTCGAGCGCTTCGCGACCCAGCTCGGGGAGGACATGACCTCGCTCGGCGACCGGATCGATCACGAGTTCGTCCACAAAGACGAATTCGCCGCGCTCACAGAACAGGTACTCGAGAACATCCTCCAACGCCGGAACGAGGAGAAGATCGCCGCGTTCGCGGCAGCGCTGGCGCATGCGTCTACGCTCGATCGACCGGACGAGCGGGAGCGACTGCGCTACATCGACGACCTTGGCGCCCTGCGCCCCGCTCAGATCGAGGTTCTTTCGCGGCTCGCCGCCGGCGCTGCGGATTGGGTCCGTCCCTCCGACGTCATCACCGTCGGTCAGGTCGCCCAGAGCAAGCTCAGCCTCGCGCTCGCAGGCATTGATATCGACCAACTCGATCTCGACGAGTTGGAGCGTCGCGGCCTCACACGGTCGCTCGCCGACACTGGAACACTGCTGGCGGTGGCCGATGACGTCCGCGCGATCCTGACTCCACGGGGCCGCTCGTTCCTGGAGTTCATCACCGCAAAGGCAGCGGGAACGGCCCCCGCTCCCGACCAGACCATCGACGGCGGTGAGACATGAGCACGGTCCTCACTGCGCGTTGACTGCCGGGCCAGTAGCCCACGTTCCTAAGTGACCCGACACGATGACCACATCGTGGCGGATGCGACCGACGAGGCGCCGGAACGTCGTCCAGGCACGCTCCTTCGCCGACCTGCTGGAACAGTCCCTCCGCCGCTACCAGAACCGGGCGATCGAGACCGCGCAGGTCATCGAGGAGCTGATCGCCCTGGCGGAAGACATGCGCGCGGCCAACGCGCGCGGGGCGTCGGCAAGGCAGCCGCTCGCGTTCTATCGAGCCGTTCTCAGGCGCACAATGAGTGCCGCGCCCAATGGCGGCTTCCTGAGTCATGAAGTGGAGGCATTCGCTTGGCAAAGTTCACCACGATCAAGGTCGGCCAGCCGCTCAGCCTTGATGACCTGAAGCGGAAGCCCGCGCCGCGCGGCCATCGGCTCAATCCTCGCGATGAGGACCTTGCCCGACTCGTCAACGAAGTGAGCGTTGGCGCAGTTTCGCAGGTCCTGCCCTGGCACTACGACGGCAAGGCGGCAACCGCCCGTGCGGCTGCCAACAAGGCGGCCAAGGCCGCTGGGGCGACGGTCTATGTCAGCAGTCGCCCAGACATGCCCGGGGTGTTGTTGTTCAGCCGGGTCCCGCTCAGCGGTCGGCAGGGCAAGAACAGCGCCAAGGACCGCTGAGAGAGACGGACCGCTTCCTGGTAGAGACTGACCTGTCGACGACGTTGGATCTGCGCGCGACGCAGAGACGGTGCCGCGTCCGTCCGCTGCGCCTCGATCTCGTCTTGCCGAGCATGCGGGCTGCCCTGGCCCTGCGAACCGCTGAAACCTAGTCGCAGCACGCCTACACTTGAGGGCCGGTCGGGCGGCTCCAGTGCGCCGAACCGAACGACGAATCGGAGGAGCGGGTGATGGGCAAGAAGAAAGACAGGAAGACCGAGAAGAAGGACAAGAAGACCACGAAGGCCAAATCCGCCCAGGTCGCCCCGAGCGCAGCTGAGACGGCCGTCGCTCCGTCCGCAAGTCCGCGTCGCAAGAAGAGGTAGCCGGTCGCTTCGCCCGCGTCGGGGACGCTCGGTGGGAGCCGAGCCGAGCCGACCGAAGGAAACGTGGGCTCGTCGCGGGCGGCCTGCTTGAGACCGAGTACCGGCGCCGCGGTGGCCGTAGCGGGCCAGGTCTGATGCGGACCCGCCCGAGCTGAAGCGAGAAGGAAGGAACTACCGACATGACCGATGAGCACGTCAAAGGCGCCATCAGCAAGGCCCTGGGCAAGGTCGAGGAAGGGCTTGGCAAGTTGACCGGCGACAAGAAGAGGCAAGCCCGGGGCAAGGCCAAGCAGGTCCAGGGCGACGCCCAGGAGGGCCTGGGCGACATCCAGGACGCCGTCCGGACGCCCAAGGACAAGCCCTGACCCGCTGACCAGGGCCTGGAGTCTGCCGTGCCGCTCACCGCCGAGTCAGCCTCGGAGTCCAGGGGCGTATCGACGGCTCCACGCTCAGGTTCATGTTTCGGGTCAAGGCAGGTCGGATCCACGAGGTCGGCGTCCGCCCCTCGGCGAGGCTGAGCCGCAGGACTTCTCGGATCTTGCGCATGGCAGAACGGGGACGGGGCACCGGCATCTCTCCTCGAACGTGGACGCATTCGAGCCGAGCGTGCGGTGTCCGGCGTGCCTCACGCCGAAGTTGCTGGCGAGCTCTCCGAGGGGGGGTGGCCATTTCCGGCGAAACGGGGTGGCCATTACCCGTGAAATCCGCAGCCCCACACGCACGAAGTCGCTCCTCCAGGGTGCGGCGCTTGTCGTGGCCCCCCGACGAGACACGATGCGCGGATCGTGGCAGGCACTGAGCGGCGCGTGCTGGGAGGGCGATCGTTGCCGCCCCAACCTGTCGACTCGCTTCATGGGTGGCTTACGATCCGTGCGTGAGAGGCCAGGCGGCAACCGGCGTCAGGTGTGCGGGCTGCGGTCGACCATTGCCTGCGTCGGAGAACGGGCCGCTCGGGCGGCGGCGGCCATGCCCCGGCTGTGGATCGCTCGTTCGACACTTTGATCGCATGGCGAGCGACCGACTGACCGTTGAGGAGCATGTGGACGTGTTGATCGCGTCGCGGCCGGAGGTGGATCTACTGGCGGAGTCGGAGACCCAGGCCGAGGCTGCTGCGGCCGCGTCTGCTGATCCGGAGGGCATCGGACGAGAGAACCGAGCATGCGAAGTGGCCACGCTGTGCGCTCACGCAGCACTCGAGGCCTTCATCAATCGTGAGGGCTACGATCGCGCCAAGGCCCTTTGGGCAGCCAACGAGCGACTGGACCTTCCTGAGAAGTGGCGCACGATCCTCGAACACCTGACCAAGAGCCCAGTCGACATGGGCTCAGGTACACCGCAAGCCATCAAGCGGCTCTACCGTGACCGCAACGCGATCGCCCACTACAAGGGCGCCGGAACCCCGGACTCACCGGAATTCTTCGGCCCACCGACGCCAATGAATAGGAAGGCCGGCCGGGTCAACGTTAGCCCCACCCGGGCGCACTGGACAGCCGCGCTAGCCTGCCCGCCATGCTCGAGCCGTGCGTCGGGCGATGAGCGACTTCTTCGCCGCTGTCGGGGAATCGACACCGGAGTGGTTGCTCAAGGCATAGGGAACCGCCGGGGCAGCATCGGGGGTCTGATCGTTCGGCGGCGCCACAAAGCCCATGGGCTCCTGCACCCGGTGCAGCGGCTGCTTGCCACACGATGTCCGCATTGTGTCCGACGCAAGAATCGGTGTCGGGGCTTCGTGCGAGGCGGGCGCTAATACGCCGACCAGCAAACGTCCGATTGGTGTCATTCGACCTCCGCGCATCGCTTTGTTCTCGGTCACATCTCGAATGCCGACGTCTCCTCCGGGGTCAGTCGAAGAAGATCGCTCACAAGGCGCTGGACGGCTTCTCGCTGAGCCATTTCCAATCGTTCGAGCGCACGCAAGCGACCGCTATCGCCCTCGTTCCGTATTGAGGCGACAGTCTGCTGCAAGCGGTCGACCGCGTCGGAGATCTGGCCGAGCAGAGGTCCTGGGTCTGGAATTGGCAGTCCTTGGAGAAAGGCCTTTCGATGTACGAAATAGCCGCCCCTGTAGGACCGTCCATTCGCCACTACCAATGCGTCGATAGCGGGATGGGACAAGACCGCGATCAGGTATCTGTTCCGTTCGGGAGTGTTGTCGCGGGGCCGGAGCAGGTAATAGGGGCCTCCGTCCCCGCCGCCAGGCACCAGGAGTCCGTCCGGGTCGTAGCAATACTGAGGCGTCGTCGAGAGGACTCGAACGATGGTCTTCGGTTCATCGAGGCGCCCGAGACTCTGAGAACGCCCGTACCGATACCAAGCCTCCCCCGCGCCTTGAACGCTCCGACCTTCCAGCCTGGCCCTGTGCTCGTTGAGGTAGGCCCAACACAGTGGAAACTCGTGCTCAAGGCGGGCGGGCGGGATCGGCAGCATGCGGCCGCCACCGGCGGGCGACGCTTCGTATGGGAATATCGCCCAGGCGTCGGGAGGCGGACTGATGTCGAATGGCCTGAGGCGGCGGTCCCGCAGCGCCGGGCGCACGATCGATCTCTCTATGATGCGGATGGTACCGGCCTGATCCCGGTACTCGATGTGATCCTCGCCCACAGACAACGGAGTCAGGAAGTAAACGTCATCCGCGCTTGTCTGGACTCCGACGAAGATGTCGGCTAGTTCGTGGAGGCGCCGCGGAAACTCGCGCCGGAGGCGCGCGAACACATCGGCCTGCCGGTCCGGAACGAATACCCACGGCTCCGCCCCCAGTGAGTCTGCGGGCTCGTCCTGTGCCGTCGAGTCGCCCCCATCCAGCCATGCAGCGAGGTCGCCGACTATCTCGAGCCTGAAAGTATCGTGCTCTCTCTTGTCGAGAATGAGGAAGCAGACGTAGTTCGTCCGGCCAATGAAGAGCTGGTGGTACCCGAAATGAACGATTTCCCGGACCAGGCGACCCCCTGACAGCGCCATTCGGAGCTGGGCGCCAGGCATGCTCGTCATGAAGCGATTAGGGATCAGCAATGCTGCGGTCCCGCCATCGCGAAGGAGCTGAATGGAGCGCTCAACGAAGAGAAGGTAGAGATCGAAGTTAAAGGTCCCGCTACTCCGATAGCCAGAGTCCGCCCGTTGGAAGTACGCCAACTGGTCTGGATAGTGTTCGCTGAGGACCTGTATCCGCACCCACGGCGGATTGCCGGCGATGAGGTCGAAACCTCCGCTGGCCATCACCCCAGGGAATGCGACGTTCCAGTCGAACGCGTTGACCGCCGCGAGGGCGTCGGCTTCTCGGGCTATCTCAGGAAACAGTCCATAGAAGCGGCTATCAATCAGGGAGTTTCCGCATTGGATGTTCTCTGAGAGATCTGGCAGCAACGGGGTTGGGGTAGCTGCGAGCACGGCCGGTGACTCGTCAGCAAGAAGCTCCAAGAGCAGGCTTAGGCGCGTCACTTCGACCGCTTGATCGTCTATATCGACCCCGTGCAGGCATTGCCTCACCAGTTCGCGCTTTGCGGGCAGTCCCAAGCCTGCTTCCCGACGAGCCGACGTCTCCGCGTGTTCGAGCAGACGCTTGAATGCTGCAAGGAGAAACGCGCCCGACCCGCATGCGGGGTCACAAATACGTAAGGCGAAAGGATCAGCATCTGCACCGAGGCGGCCGGCGAGGCCGCGTTCAAGAAGTCTGTCGACAAGATAGCCAGGCGTCGGCACCACCCCACCGGCGTGCGTGACCTCCGGCTTCTCCGCCAGTCTTACCGTTCTACCGGCATCGACTTCGACTCGCTCGCCGAGAAACTGCTCGTAGATCTGAGCCAATACGGCCGGTTCGACGACTGCGAATGCGTAGGGACTGCTCGGGTAGTAGAGCTCGTCCACGACCGATTGGAGGATTGGCGCGGAGAGCGTTAGCCCGTCGAGGGCTCGGAAGAGGCCCGCATTGAAACGCTGGTCCGAGGTTCGGAAGAGGTCCAATAGGTCGCCCGCGCGAGCCCGATCGTGTAGTGTCGGATACGCCTCGATGTTGCGGTCCTCGCAAACCCGGAGGAAGACAAGGCTGTTCAAGAGCTGTTGGGTGCGGCGGCCGACGTCGTGTGCGGTCATGGTGGGATTGCCCGATGCGATCCCTTGCGCCAGTCGAAGGCGCCATGCCCGAATTCGCTCTAGGAAGCGCGCGTCGAAGCTGTCGGTGCCCCGATACTCACGCTCGACTCCGAATAGGTCGAAAAAGCGCTCCGAGCCTACAGACTCGCGCGACAAGAGCTCCCAGATCTCCGGAAAGCGCGCTGCGTAGTCAGTCCATCGGAAGACGCGTCCCGGGAAGCGGGCTACCTCGCAACCATCGCCCTCTCGCGGTTGGTGGCGGGTGTCGTAGAAAACCAGTTGGCGGAAGTTCGTAAGGACCGAGACGCTTAGTACCCTCCAACGCATATACGATGATGTATTAGCACCGCCTCAGGAGTATGCTCCTCGCGTCCGCAATGGGAGGAGCACATGCCGAGAAGCAGTCCGTTCATCATCGAGTTGTCGTCTGCCGAGCGAGCTGCCCTGGAGTCCACGAGCCGTCGCTATTCAGCACCGTATCGGGATGTCGTCCGGGCCCGGATCGTGCTCCTGGCCACCGAGGGTCTGGAGAACAAGGAGATCGCCCGCCGGCTCGACACCCCGGCCCAGATCGTATCCAAGTGGCGGAAGCGCTTCTTCGAGGAGCGGCTGGCGGGCCTGGCGGAGCGCTCCCGAACCGGCCGTCGGCCGGCTTTTTCCCCCAGCGCTCGTCGTCGCGGTCAAGGCGATCGCCTGTGAGCTGCCGGTCCGGCTCGGCCTCCCCCTCAGCCGCCTCCACGTGCCCGACATTCGAGCCGAGGTGATCCGGCGCGGCCTGGCGGCCTCGATCTCCGAGACGACGATCTGGCGCTGGCTCACCGAAGACGCGATCAAACCGTGGACCCACCGCAGCTGGATCTTTCCGCGCGATCCTGACTTTGGGCCCAAGGCGGCCCGCGCCCTCGACCTGTACGCCGGCGAGTGGGAGGGTCGCCCGCTCAAGAGCGACGAGTTCGTCATCAGCGCCGACGAGAAGACGAGCATCCAGGCGCGCATCCGCTGCCACCCGACGATCCCTGCCAACGCGCGGCATGCGATGCTCGTCGAGTTCGAGTACGAGCGCGGCGGGGCGCTCCAGTACCTTGCCGCCTGGGACGTCCACCGGGCCAAGCTCTTCGGCCGCTGTGAGCCCCGAACCGGCATCGAACCGTTCGGCCGGCTCGTCGAGCAGGTCATGACGGCCGAGCCGTACCGCTCGGCGCGGCGCGTCTTCTGGGTGCTCGATAACGGCAGCTCGCATCGCGGCCGGGCCGCCATCGCGCGTCTCGTGGCGGCCTACCCTCGGCTCGTGCCCGTCCATCTCCCGGTCCACGCCAGTTGGCTCAACCAGGTCGAGATCTACTTCAGCATCCTGCAACGTAAGGTCCTCACGCCGGCCGATGCCATCTCGCTCGAGGAGCTCGCCGCCCGGATCCTCGCCTTCCAGACCCGCTACGAGGTCCTCGCCGCACCGTTCGAGTGGAAGTTCACCCGGGCCGATCTCGCCACGTTCCTCGAACGCCTGGCGCTGAGGAGCACCGACCCGCTCCATGAGGCAGCATGAATACATCACCGAATATCCGTGCTAGAGCACTTAGGCCGGCGCTCCATCCGTATGTCCTCACCTGTATCGCAGGAGCGCCCAGAGTCTCTAGGTCGAGTGCAGGGCGCTTAGCCTCGACGAAGAGGCGCGGCGTTCCGTCGGGTCGGAGTGTGTAGTCGGGTCGGCCGCGAGCCTGGTGCTCAATACCCGTGATGGTCGGTTCAACTACGACCTCCCGCCGCGAATGGGCGAGGCCGGCTTCGTTTGTGAGATCCCAACCCAGGGCCTTTAAGAGCGGGTCGATGAAATCGACTCGGGCCTGCTCCTCGGAATAGCCGCGGCTGAGGTCATGTGCGACGGTCTCTTGGGCCGCATAGCGGTCGACCAGTTCCTCGATCAATCGGCGAGCGGACTCAAGAGTCATGGGCCATCGGCCTCATCCTAGGGCTTCCGGAAAGGGGATGCGCCGCCTGTGGATACCTGCGAACATGCATCCACAGTTTAGAACAACCGTTCAGGTGACTGTGGAGAAAGCTTGTGGAGAAGACGCTAGACGCGTCGTCCAGCTAACGCGAGACTCGGACGAGGCATCGCATTACCGCCGCCGTGGCCATCCGTCTGCGAGCCTCCCGCAGATGAAGATCAGAGTTCCCCGCCCGAACCAAGAGGTCCTGTGAAGACGCCCGCGACTGACCAGAAGCTTCGAGGGGGGTATTACACTCCCGAACCTCTCGCTAACTTTCTCACTCGATGGGCAATCCGGGGCCGCGATGACGTCGTTCTCGAACCCAGTTCTGGGGACGGCGTGTTCCTCAAGGCTGCCCTGGCTAGGTTCGCGACGCTGGGCCCTCGGGATGGTCCGCCTGCCGTGGACGCAGTTGAGATTGAGCCGCAGGCGGCGGCGTCATCACGTTCGATCCTTGGGACCTCTGGTATCGCAGATCGTCTCGTTGAAGGGGACTTCTTCGCCTACGCCGAGAAGGCGACAGCGCGGTATGACGCCGTTCTGGGCAATCCCCCGTTTCTGCGCTTTCAGCACTTCCGGGAGGAGCACCGGCAGGCCGCATTCAACTTGATGCGCGCCCAGGGACTGGCCCCCAATCGCCTTACAAACGCCTGGGTCCCTTTCGTCGCCGCCTCCGCCGCACTACTTGCGCCCGCAGGACGCCTCGCGATGGTGTTGCCAGCTGAACTTCTGCAAGTGAGCTACGCAGCGGAACTTCGCCAGTTCCTCAGCGACTTTTTTGCACGCATCACAGTCGTGACGTTCGAACGCCTCGTTTTCGACGGGATCCAACAGGAGGTAGTTCTCCTGCTTGCCGAGCGGCGGCCGTCCGGGTCGCCGGGGATCAGAGTCGTTGAGCTGCACGACGCGAGCGATCTGTCGTCTCTGGCCGTCGACTCGCTGACGGCTCCGGTCAAACGGCTGGATCACAGTCGCGATAAGTGGACTCAATACTTCCTCGCGGCACAGGAACTTGAGTTGCTCCGGCAGCTCCGAACGGACCAGAGATTGGTTCCGCTGGGCCAGTTGGCGGACACGGACGTCGGCGTCGTCACCGGAATGAATGATTTCTTCGTACTTGGCGCCGAGGACGAGTTCACCCTCGTTCACTTGGTGGACCTGTCCACCCCGATCATCTCTCGCAGTAACCAGCTGAGCGGCGCCGTTTTCGAAGAGGCGGATTGGCGTAGCCTCCGTAGGTCCGGGGTCGCGCGGGCCCTCCTGACAATAGGAAGGGAGAGCCACCTCAGCGACGAAGTCGAGACATACCTTGAAACAGGCGTGGTTGCTGGCGTCGATCGTGGATACAAGTGCAGGATTAGGCGCAGGTGGTACGAGGTTCCCTCAGTCTGGCGACCAGACGCGTTCCTCCTGCGGCAGATCCATCTCTACCCTCAGCTCGTCATCAACAGGACGCCGGCAACGAGCACCGATACGGTTCATCGCTTGAGGCTCCACCCTGACACCGATGGCGAAGCCTTGGCGGCCTCATTCCACAACGCCGCTACCTTCCTGTTCGCCGAAGCATTCGGTCGGAGTTATGGCGGCGGTGTACTTGAGCTCGAACCGTCCGAGGCGGACGCGCTTCTCATTCCGTACTCGCGGCGCCATGGGGCCCTTCTCGGCCATGTGGATGACACGATCCGGCGAGGCACTGGGTACTCGGATCGTCGAGCGGAAGCGACACTGCTGAACGGTTTCCTCGGCCTCGACGACGCCTCCATCGACATGGTTCGTCGCGCCGGCAGCCGCCTCCGCGATCGCCGACTCGGTCGGAAGTCCGTGAGGGTGATGCCCGACGAGAGCGAGTCGTTGAACGCGTTGGCGACCGCCTGACGCTGAGTCCGCATCGGGGCACACGACTCGAACATTGTTCTGGAACACCGGACGCGAACCGCTATCCGGAGGGCAGCGCCTTCCCGACGGCACCAGAGGCGGCCCGAATGTCGGCGACACGATGAGCAGTTCGTGTCGGATGCGGAACATCGAGCAGCGCCGAAACGGAGGGAAGGGTCGAGGTGGACCTGACGCTCATACCGGCGCGCACGGTGCTCGTGGTATCGACCTGCAGCGAGGCACCGCGACAACTCTCATGGTCAGCCAGGATGTCCGCGTCAAGCAACGCGCGGCACAAGTAACGCGCGGCCTTGTCCCAGCGGCGCACGGCCCATACCGTGGGTGGCCCGAGAAGAGGTGAGCCGTGGCGCGGCGACCGATCATGGTCATGGGCTGCACGAGCGACGCTGGCAAGTCGTTGCTGACGACCGCGCTGTGCCGTCATTTCGCCGATCGGGGCCTGCGGGTGGCGCCGTTCAAGGCCCAGAACATGAGCACCAACGCCGCCGTGACGCCCGACGGGCTCGAGATCGGGCGCGCGCAGTACGTCCAGGCGCTCGCGGCGCGCACCCCGCCCGAGGTGCGCATGAACCCGGTGCTCCTGAAGCCGAGCGCGGAGACGCACAGCCAGGTGATCGTCATGGGCCGCTACGACGCGGCCATGACCGCGCTGCCCTGGCTCGAGCGCCGCGCGCGCCTGTGGCCGATCGTCCAGTCCTCGCTCGACGGGCTCATCCGGGAGTTCGACCAGGTCGTCATCGAGGGCGCCGGCAGCCCGGCCGAGATCAACCTGCGCGCCAGCGACATCGTCAACATGTCGGTTGCGCTCGAGTGTCGAGCAGACGTCTACCTCGTCGCGGACATCGATCGGGGCGGCGCGTTCGCGCACCTGCTCGGGACCTGGCAGTTCCTGGAGCCCGCGGAGCGCGCGCTCATCCGTGGCTTTGTCCTGAACAAGTTCCGGGGCGACCCGGCGCTGCTCGGCAACGCCATGGAGCTGCTCGAGGAGCGGACCGGCATCCCGACCGTCGCGATCGTCCCGATGCGTCGCCACGCGCTGCCCGAAGAGGACGCGTTCCATCACCGCGGCGAGCCGATCCCGGGCCGGATCAACATCGCCCTGCTCCTCTTCCCCTACGCCAGCAACCTCGACGAGTTCGATCCGCTCATCCACGCGCCCGGCGTAACGGTCACGCCGATCGGGGTGGGCGCGTCGCTGGCCGGCTTCGACGCGATCATCCTGCCCGGCAGCACGAACACCGCGGCCAGCCTGCGCCACCTGCGGGCCGAGGGCCTGGCCGACGAGGTCGTGCGAGCCGCCGGGGCCGGGACGGCGATCCTGGGCGTGTGCGGCGGGCTCCAGATGCTCGGCCGCGAGCTGCGCGACCCGACGAGGCTCGAGGGTGGCGACATCGCGGGCCTGGGGCTGCTGGACGTGACGACGACACTGGCCGCCGACAAGATCACCCGTCAGCGTTCGATCGCCTGGGACGGCGGCAGCATCGACGGCTACGAGATCCATCACGGCCGGACCGAGCCGGGCGCACTGGCCGAGCCATGGCTGCCGGACGGGCTCGGTTGGCGGCAGGGCAACGTGGTCGGCGTCTACGCCCACGGCCTGCTGGACAATGGCGCATATCGGCAGTGGTTCCTCGAGCAACTCGGCTGGCAGGGTCGGGCCGAGGATTGGGCTGTCGCGATCGACGCCGCGATTGACCAGCTCGCCGCCCTGGTGACCGAGAGTGGCTGGGCCGAGCAACTGGAACGGTCGATGGATCGCTGAGGTACCAGAGACCGCATGCTGCCAGGCGCGTCAATCCAGACGCGTCAGTAACGCATGGGCAGACCCTGGCGGCGCTCATCGAGCCATGACGGGCTCCTGAGACGGCCCCGCCGACCTCAGGGCGGGCACTATCCGGCTTTTGTGTCAGGGCGGCGATCTCCTGAAACCCTTGACGCCTTCTGGCATGCTGGCTGCGATGGAGGATCGGGGTCAACGCGGCGCAAAACTCAACGAACGTGCCCGGCGCGCCTTCCTCGAAGGCGGTGCTGAGGAATGGACCCGAGCGAACGGGCGCCCGCCGACCGCCGAAGAGCTCGATCGTCTACTCCTGCGCTACCCAGGCGATCCGATGCCGCCCACGGGACACGAGCCCGACCGCGTCTGGCTCTGCAGCGATCGCCTTCGTCCCCGACAGTCTCCACGACCCTGACGCGCCCTGGCGACTGAGCAGCCAAAAAGAGCAGTCCAACGCCTGGTACAGACGACGATGAGGTCGTTCGACTCGTCCGGGGGCTGACCGGCGAGCCGGTTGCCCCGCCTAGGGCGG
>CAWJIC010000002.1:0-7431 GCA_963842755.1 uncultured Chloroflexia bacterium
GGCCAGCCAAACCACAAGATGTTGCGCCGCGATGGCCAACCCACCCCCACTACATCTTGTGGCTTCCACTGCTCCACGAAGAACCTCGCGCGCCAAGTGCGCCTATCTGGTAGTCAGGTGCCCTCGTTTCGTGCGCAGATCCGGTCGATGAGCACCTGATTTACCCAGGTAATGGGCACCTGACTCCCCGGAATGCAGGCAGTCTCACGGGAATCGAACACGCCGGGAATTGCCCCAGTCGTGCGTGGACACGACCGCAATCCCGCCCGCGGTCAAGGATCAGGTACCCATCCCTCCGCCAAGCCGTCGTTGGCCGGCGTGCGTCACTTCATCCGGCGTCCGTCACGCTCGGCCGACCGTCGCCTGACGTACGTCGAACCCAAGGTTCACGTACGCAGCCAGGCGCTTGGTGTGCATGCGAGCCAGCACCGGGACGCGCGTGTCGACGTAGTCGTGGACCTCGACACGTGTCTTGCCGTCGATCGGGCGGAGCACGCGCCCGACGTACTGGACGAGGCGGCCCTTGAACGCGATCGGGAAGGTGAGAAAGAGCGTATCGAGCGGTGGGCAGTCGAAGCCCTCGCCGAGGAAGCTGCCGGTCGCGAGGAGGATGACGCCATCCCCCGATCGAGCTGCAGCAAGCCGGTCGGTGATGAGGCGTCGTGCCTTCTTCCCGACTCCGCCCTGCAGGACGTCTGGCTCCATGCCCAGCACCTCGAGGTGCACCTTCAGCCGAGCGAGGTGCTCGGTCCACTGCGACAGGACGAGGCAGTTGCGGCCGGCGCGTGAGCAGCCGCGATGTCCGCGCAGATCTGCCGGGTCCGGTCCTCGTCTTCGACGAGGCCCCGAAAGACCGACTGGATCGATGGGCCCGCCATGTCGCCGCGGCCGTCGACTTCCGCGGAAGCGGAACTGTGGACGGTCTGGTGGACTGCCAAGGCGCGGACGAACCCCGAGTCCTCCGGCACTCGTTCGCCCATCCGATGCCGGATGGGGCCGCAGTACATCGTGATGAGCCCTTCGAGTCCATCACGGCGGTAGGGTGTCGCCGTCAGGCCGAGCCAAGTTGGCGCCGAGATCTCGCGAACGACCCGCTCGAACGTGGTGGCCGGGACGTGGTGGCACTCGTCGACGACCACGAATCCGTACCCCGCCGTCAGGCTCGGCGAGGTCGTCCCGTCGTGCCAGTGACTGGACCATCGCGATGTCGATGACGCCGCGTGGCCGGCTGCGCCCGGCACCGACGATGCCGACCAGCTTGCGGTCGATGCCGAGGTGGGTGACGAGGCGCTCACGCCACTGCTCGAGGAGTGGCTGGCGATCGACCACCACCAGCGTCGGCACGGCGCGATGGGCGATCACGGCGCAGGCCAGCACCGTCTTGCCGGCGCCGGGCGGTGCAACGAGCACTCCCAGGTCATGGCGACACAGCGCCTCGAACGCTGCCTGCTGGCCGGCCGGAAGCGTCGCCCGCAGGTGGACGTCGATCGCAGGAGCATCCCGGCGTTGCTCCCGCACGACGAGTCGGCTGCCCGCCTCGGCGACGACTGCCTCGGCGGCTTCGCGCAGCCCACGCGGCAGCAGGAGCCGGTCGATCGACTCGCCATAGCAGCGAAGCAAGCGCGGCGTCTTCCACGTCGACAGGCGCAGCCGCTCCTTCTCGTAGAAGGCGGGGTTGTGGAGCGAGGCCAGGTGCTTGAGCGCGGCGAGGAGCGCCGGCGGGAGGCCGATCCGGTCGATCGAGAGCATCGGGCCGGCATCGGCCACGATCGTCGCCGGCGCCTTCGGCGTCTCACGCCCACGGGGCGGCCGATAGGTGGGCTCCAGCGGGCCAGCGGCCACCTGGCGCACGGACTCGGCCATCGACTCGATCGCCTCGGGCGAGCTGCGACCGAGGGCCGAAAGGAACGCCCACTGGTCATCGAATGGCCGGAGCGTCGCCGGGTCCAGGAACGCGGTCGTGCCACGGCGCCGACACGCCCCCTGGAGCGGCAGCGCGATCAGGTTGCCGAACGACCCCTTCGGCATGAAGTCCTGGGCCGGGAAGAGCCGGTCGTAGCTCGGCGAGATCGATTTCGGCTCGCACGGTCATCGCCTCGCGCAGGAGGTACGCGCCGACCCGCCGGGCAGCCGATGCGGGGACCGGCGCGGTCACGAACATCCAGACGTGGGCACCGGCGCCCGATCGCGAGCGCTCGAGAGCCACGGGGATGCCGGCGGCCCGGGCCGCGTCGACGAACGCGCCCGCGTCGAGGGGCCAGGTCGGGCCGTCGAAGTCGCACGCCAGGAGCCGGCAGGTGTCATCGCGCAGCAGCGGGTACAGGCCGACGTGCACCCGACCCGTCAAGTGCGCCTCGATGATTTCGTCACCCAGGGGCAGGTACTCACGATCCGGTCTCCGGGCGTAGGCCGGCCCGCCAACGACGGCGGGGCTCCATCCCGACTTCCTGCTGCGCTCGTTCTCCCACCTGACGGCGTAGACGTCGTCGCGCCCGGCGAACAGCGACCGGAAGAGCGCGATCTTGGCCTCCGGCGACGAGTGGCCGTCCACGGGCGCCCGGGCGGCCGCCGCGTGCGAGTCGCGGAAGAGCGTGGGCTCCCAGGCAGGCGGCGGCGGTTCGGTGGTCGTCGGTTCGGGAGCATCTGGCCCGAGTAACCCCCGCAGTCGCCGATTCTCGGCGCTCAGGCGCTCGATCTCGCGGCGGAGCTCTTCCGAACTCGCGGCGTCCCGCTCATCCATATGCGCGGTCCCGCACTCTCGTCAGCCCTCCAATAATGGCAGCAGCGCGTCGCGGAGCCACTCGAGAGCGATCGTCGGGTCCCAGGCGACTCCCGGTCGGAGGAGCGGGGTGACCTCCGCGAACGCGCCAGACGAAGCCTTGGCCCCAAGGTTCCGTTCGAAACTCGCGTGGCTCGGGACAGCGAGCCCGGCGCGCGCCATGTAGACGCCAAAGAGCCGAACGATCTCCCGAGGCGCGATCGTCGCCCGCTCGCTGGCGTACCACAGATCGAACAGGTCGCGGCCCTTGCGCCGCTGGTAGAGCGCTCGAAGCTTGGTCGCCAGGAGCTCCGCGAGCGCATAGGTCGGGATCGCGACCGCCGCGGTCAGCGGACCTGATATCACGGAGAACGGCCGTTCGACAACGCTTCCGAAATGCTCGTGGGTGTTGATCTCGATCTTGATCCGCCGGGTCTGCCCGCTCGCCTCAGTGATGAACGCGAACGTCAGTTTCGGGTGCTCACCGATCTCCGACCGGGCCCGGCCGAGCCAGCCCAGGACACCGCGCAGCCGATCGAGCGTCGGCCCGATCGGCTCCGGCTCACGTTGCACGAAATCGAGGTCTTCCGAGTACCGCGCCGCGGGAGGGAGATGCAACTTGTGGAGCGCCGTACCGCCCCGGAAGGCGAGGCGCTCACGGAGGAAGCCGTCGGCGAAGACGCCGCACATAGCGCGTGTGAGGAGGAGGTCCTGCTCCACGTCGTCCTCGTCGGCCCACGGCGCGTGGTCCGACCGCCACGCCAGGATCTCCCCGCGCGGCAGCATCAATCGGGCTCGATCAATTCGTTGATGACGATCCGCCAGCGCGGATCGCGGATGCCGGCCCGGCCGGCCCCCGGCACGAGCGGCACCCAGCGCTCCGGGCGCGCTTCGATCCAACGGTGTAGCGGCGCCGCGATGTCGGGTGCCTTGAGCCGGTCGAGCAGGTACCCGAGCCGCGCGACGTCGGCCACCGCGGGTTCGGTCGCGAGGACAGGCCGGAAGCGGCTCGGGCGGAGTGCCGGTGCGAGGTCGCGGAGAAGCGAGAGCACGTTGCCCCAGCCGCCAGCGCGCGCCGGGTAGCGCACGAGGTCGAGGGCCGTCAGCTCTGCTGTGGCCACCCGGTACCGGCCGGATGGCGCGTTTACCAGCTCGACCGGCGCGGTGGCCATATCGCGGCTGACGACGAATTCGATCCGCGCCCGGCCGACGCCGATCGGCCGGCGCTGGCGCGGCACCAGGACCTGCACGACCTGCGCCGCCTGCGGCGACGCGCCGTGGTGGGCCGCCGCGGTCAGGAGGCCGACGCAGTACGCGAGTCCGAGGTACTGCATCATCGGATCGAGGAAGAGGCGCCAGGACGGCGCGCCGACTCCGCGATCCTCGAGCGGGACAACGACGTGGAAGCCACGCACCGGCGTTACGATCAGGCCCGCGGTTTCTGCCCGCGCGAGTGCGGCCGTCGTGCTCGCAGCGCTGGCGGCGGGTTGCTGTGCGCGCGCCTCGAAGGTCGTGAATGTGTATTGCCCACGACCGGGCAGTCCGAGCAGCCAGGCCCGTAAGTCGCTCATATGCTGGATCATACGCTCTTCGTTTGCTGTTGCATATGAACGCCCCCTCCAATGGAGACGCCCAGACACCAATGGGAGCGGCCGGTCATGTCTGACCCACCGCCTCACCGCGGGAGAAGCGACGGCCGAGGTCCTCGCCCTGACCCCGGACCTCGCCCCGCTCGTCGCGCTCGCTCCCGACGGCCTGCTGCTCCCCGACGGACGACCGCTTACGGTTCTGTGGGACGAGGACGCCCTCGATGCCAGCGGCACCGACACCGACGTTGCGCTCCAGGGGCCACCTGGCCGGCCGGCCGGCGAGGCCGCAGCCGACGCGTCGCTCGCTGTGGGTGAGCACGAGGAGCTCCTCGACGACATGGCCTGACAGCAACGCCGTGCCGGTGGCGGCGGGCTCATGGATCCCGCCCGGGTATGCGCCCTCCCTGGAATCCCTGAACGGCGCGGCTGAGGATACTGGCCCAGCGGGGGTCTGCGGTCGCGTGACCTGTTGAGTCCAGCCGCGAGCCACGGTAGAATCGAGGTTGCCCAGATAGGGCAACAGACTCTTTCCGTTTTCGGAGAGGGCATCTGACTCAGTTCGGAGTGGGCACCTGACTCACCCCGATTTTGGCGGCCGACGGCGGTCCGCCCCACGCTCAAACCGCGGCTCGCGAGGCTGATTCTCGAGGAACAGACTCTGGATCAGGAGATCGAAGGTTCGAAATCCTTCCTCGCCAGCCACCCCCTGTGTTATCTGCGTGGGAAGTTCCGGCCGACGTAGCTCGGCGAGGGAGCGTGGGCGACTCGTAACGTCAGCCCGACGAGGTAGCCCCAAGGCGGGCGTCGAGGGCCGCGTTCGCCTGTCGGTCGCGGAGCCGGCGGGCGCGCCTCTTGCCAGCTCGGATCCGGACACTGGTCTCGACCGCATAGCAGGTCGGACAGCCGCTGCGCGAGAGGGTCCGGGAGTAGACCGCGGCTTGCCACTCGTGCCCGCCCGCGCAACGCCAGGTCGCCACACGGCCTGATGCGCGGGTAACCTGATCTGGCCGCAGCGCGTTCCTGGTCGGGTGCCACTCCCCAGCCAGCCACGGGTAGTAGGCGGCCAGCGACTCGGACGGATGGACCCGGTTGCCCATGTGGTACGGGCAGAACGACGGCTTGGTCGTCCGATCGGCCACCCGGGTCTCCCACACGTGATCGGGATTGAGGCAGCAGCGCCAGACGATCCGTTGCCGCCCGCCGGCGGCCACGGTCTGCGGGTCGAGATCACCGTTCAGGTCCCAGGCCCACTCGGCCACCAGGTCCGGGAAATCGGCCACGACCGTGCCCCCGACCGAGCCCGCCGGCCGGTCGAATGGTCGTCTCGGGCGGCCGTGGGGCGGGGCCGGGAGGCCGTACTGCTTGCGCAGGTCGTTCTCGGCCGCATAGATCGCGGCCAGGCGCTCACGCAGCCAGCGCAGGTGGTCGTCCTCAGCACGTCGCCGGGTGCCCCGCTCGGACTCTCGGACGAGGCGCGGCAGGGACGCCTCATCGCGGTCGTGCCAGGTCCGCCACCAGCTCATCTGGCGCTGCCGGCCGCCCACGAGCTCGACCGGCCGATCATTCTGGCCGGGCAGGTGCGAGCGCTCCCCGGTCGCCGCGAAACGCGCCCGGATCAGCCCGGCATAGCGGGCCTCATGGGCCTCGCCGCGGCCGCGCAGGGTGATCAGGGCCAGGACGAGGTTGAGCCGCCGGACGTTCTGCCAGCGACCGGCCCGCCGCCGGAGCGGGGCCAGCCACTCGCCGATCTTCCCCTCGGCGCTGCCGGTCGAGCGCGGCAGTCGGTCGTGCATGCGGGCGATCCGCCACTGGCGCTCGATCAGGAGCTCGTTGGTCGCGATCCAGGATCGGAGGGCGAGCCGGTCGGGTGGCACGTGCTCGTCGACGAGGGCCTTGAGGCGAGCCCAGCTAACGGGGCTCCGCTGGGCCTCGTCGATGGCGACGAAGAGCGGATGCTCGCCGAAGCGCCTGGCCGTCTGGCGGGTCGGCGCCCAGGGGATCGGGCGTGACGCGATGATCGTCTCCGGGAGCTCGATCCGCTCAGGGATCCCGTCCGCCCGGGCCCGCTCGCGCATGAGCTCGGCGAGGTGATGGCACGAGTGGTACAGGATGGCGCCCGGCCACGTCTCCCGGACGGCCCGTCCGATCGCCGGGTCGAGATCGGCGACCACCCACTCCGGGGCACCGGCGAGGCTTGCGAAGAAGGCCTTCCAGCTCTCGACGTCCTTGCCGCCGTGGGCCTGGATCAGACTGGGCCTCGCCCTGGCTTCGGTCGCGTCGAGCGCGAACATGATGGTGCCGGCCTTGAGGTTGCCGACCCGCGTTGCGACGGCGCCATCGACGGCTCCATCGGCGTCGGCGACGGCGGCGCCGGCCGCCCGGTAGCCGCGGGTCATGAGCGTCGTCGAGTCGATGACGATCGCGCCCGGCCACATCGGTGGATGGAGGGCCTCGATGACCGCCGGCGCGAACGCGTCGAGGTAGTTCGCCGCCAGGTTGGCCTCGCGGCTCGACTCGCCGGCGCGGGTTCGGAAGATCGAGCGGCGGAGTTCCGAGCTCGCATCGCGCAGGCTCATCCCCTCGCCGAGGCGTAGGAAGAGACGGGCGATCTCAACGTGGCCGAAGACGAAGTCGCGTCCGGTCCTCACGCCCTCGTGGCGCTCGTAGACATGCTCGCAGCGCGGGCAGGCCCTACCTGAGTCGGGGTGCTGCTCGGTCGGCTGGCGGACGGGGACCGTGAGCGAGAAGACGTGGCCCCGCGAGCGGGGCTCGGTCACGCAGCGATAGCGGGGCCGGCGGTGGGCCGGGCTCCACGGGCTGTGGACGTAGCCGTCCAAGCGAACCCGGCTGCCCGGGTGCTGTGGGCAGGCTGGGCGAAACGGGGCGTGGACTTGCTGCTCAACCACCATGGCGTCATCGTCGGCAACCCGAATGACAGCTCATGTGGCGCGTCAGATTCCCACGCAGATAACACAGGGGTTGGCTGGCGAGGAAGGATTCGAACCTTCGATCTCCTGATCCAGAGTGCCCAAATCAGGCCTCGCGAGCCGCCATTTGAGCGTGCGGCGGGCCTCAGTCGGCCCC
>CAWJIC010000003.1:0-3295 GCA_963842755.1 uncultured Chloroflexia bacterium
ATCAGTGCGTCAGAGTCGACCAGCCGTCGCTGTCGTGCGATGGTGCAACCGAGGAGGCGGGTGGCTCGCCACAATCAAGCCGGCCGAGCGCATGGCCAGATGACCAAGTGCCCCCGTCTTCCCGGTTGAGCGGATCGGCGTGGCCTCATAGGGGCGTGTCTCTCTCAACGCACTGCTGCCCGTCCGACCCGTGTCCATCGTAGAAGGCACGGAGGGCGACATGACGGCAATCGGGATCGACAGCCACAAGGCGACGCTCGCGGCGTGCGCGATCGATGAGCTCGGCAAGCCGGTCGCCGAGGCGACGTTCGCGAACGATCCGGACGGCCACGTCGCATTCATCGCCTGGGCCCGCTCGACCGCCCCCGAGGCGACGGTCGGCATCGAGGGCTCATCGTCGTTCGGAGCGCCGCTCGCGCGGTCGGCTCAACACGCCGGCCTCAGCGTCCGCGAGGTGCCGCCCCACCTGAGCCGGGCAGAGCGCCGGCGGACGCGTCGGCCAGGCAAGAGCGATCCTGGTGACGCCCTCGCGATCGCCCGGGTGACTGCCCGTGAGACGAACCTGCCACCGATCAGGCTCCCCGATCGGACGAGCGAGCTGCGACTCCTCCTCGAGGCCCGAGAGGATCTCGTCGGGGAGGCGACCCGCGTGCGGAACCGGCTCCACGCGCATCTGCTCGTCCTCGTGCCGGGCTATGGCGGGACCGTCGCGAACCTCGTCGCGGCTCGACATCGGACCACGGCCGGGCGCCTCCTTCGCGGGAACAGCGCGGTCCAGGCGGAGCTCGCTCGCTCGCTCCTCGCCCGCCTCCTCCGCCTGGGTCGAGAGATCGATGTCCTGACCCGCCGGGTCGGCGCGTGCGTCGTCGGCCATCCGCTCCTCGGGCTGCCCGGCGCGGGACCGATCACCGTCGCCCGACTCATCGCCGAAGTCGGCGATGTCCGCCGCTTCCGGTCGGCCGACGCGCTGGCTGCCCTGGCCGGGGTGGCGCCAATCCCAGCCAGCTCGGGACAGATCCAACGGATGCGTCTCAACCGGGGCGGCAACCGCCAGCTGAACCGAGCGTTCTATGTGATCGCCGTGACCCAGTCCCGCTTCCATCCCCCGGCCAGGGCGTATGTCGCTCGTCGGATGGAGGCCGATGGGAAGTCGTGGCGGGAGGCGATCCGCGCCCTCAAGCGCCTCCTGGTCAGGCCAGTGTTCCGGCTTCTCGTCGAGGGCTCGGACAGCCAGCTGGAGGCCGCTTGACAGATAGGAGCTTGGTCATCGTGGTGACTGACCCGCAGGTCGCATCCCGCCCCGGCGCGGGAGTCCGAGGGCGGCCAACGGCCCGCCTCGGCATCAGGGCGAGACGTGGGCATGCGGTGGGTCACGCAGGGCGAACGAGGAGCTGTTGCGGGTGCCTGCGACGGTATCTGCGTGACCGACACGTGGGCAAAGCCCCGCCCGAAGTAACAGAGACAAGACCGATGCGTCTCACCCGCGTGGAAGCACGGACCATGGCGAGCCGATGTGACGGAGCCTCCTCGCGAGGAGTACCTCCTGGTGCGGAGCGGAGGTCGAGCCCAGGCTGTGCATCCGCCACGGAGTGCCGGATGACCCTGAGCCACCACCGTCCCGAGATCGTCTTTGATCGCCGCTGTTCTCGTCTGGGGATGCAGTTCGTCTCCATCCACGCCCTCGTCGACCCAGGTCCCGAACCCGGCGCCCTCCGCGTCGCCCGAGGTGTCGACCGCCACGCTCCCGGCCGTGTCGCCGACCCCGTCGGGAGGGTCCCTCGACCCATTCCTGGGCGCGGTCGTCGTGACCATGTCGGACAAGCTCCGGGTGCGCTCGGAGCCACGGGTCAGCGATGACTCGATCAACTATCAGCCCGGGCTGCCGCTCGGGACCGAGTTGACGGTCCTCGATGGACCGGTCAGCGCTTCGGGCTATGTCTGGTACAAGGTCGCGCCGGTCTCGTTCGTCGGGCTTGAGGGTCCCGGCTACGGTTGGGTCGCGTTGGCCGGCAAGGATGGCGAGCCGTGGATCGCCCTCGCCGAGAGCCCGATCGCCGGGATCGAGCTCGCCAAGGCCAACGGGGCCCGCGCCCCGGCCGATCCCGCCGACGCGAAGTCAGCCGCGGCCTCGATCAACGCCTTCGGACTCGACCTGTTCCGGGCGTGCTGGCGGATCCGGCCCTCAGCCTCAGCGCGAAGAACGCCGTTTTCTCGCCGGCGAGCATCGCCCTGGCGCTCGGGATGGCCCGCGCCGGTGCACGCGGCGACACCGCGGCGCAGATGGACGCCGTCCTGCATACGAACGGCTGGAGCGAGTTGGGCGCCGGCCTCAATGCGCTCGACCAGGCCCTCGCGTTGCGCAACGCGACGTGGACGGACTCGGAGGGGGCGAGCCGTCAGGTGGCGCTGCGGATCGCCAACGGCTCATTCGCCCAGCGCGGCTGGACGATCGAGGACGGCTTTCTTGACGCCATCTCCTCGGCGTTCGGCGCAGGGGTCCAGCTCGTTGACTACGCCGGTGACCCTGAGGCCGCCCGTCGGGCGATCAACGCCTGGGTGAGCCAGCAGACGGCGCGGCGCATCCCAGAGCTCCTGAGGCCGGAGAACGTCTCGCCGCTCACCCGCCTCTACCTCGTGAACGCGGTCTACCTCAAGGCCGAGTGGGAGCGCTGGTTCTGGGAAAACGAGACGGAGTCCGCGTCGTTCACACGTCTCGACGGCACGCGGGTCGAGGTCCCGATGATGTACACGGTCACCGACCGCATCCCATACGCGCGCGACGAGGGTTGGCAGGCGGTCGAGCTCCGCTACCGGCACGCCGACGACACCTCCCCGCTCGCGATGACCCTCATCCTGCCCGACGACCTGGCGGCGTTCGAGGCGCGGTTGAGCGCAGACCAGCTCGCGCGGATCACGGCGGTCCTGGACGACGAGCGGAAGCGAATTGCAGGGTCCGCAGACGTGTCCGTCGAACTTCGAGCCGGGGAACTGCTACCCGTACGATCTCGGGCTCTTCATGCCACGGTTCGCGATCGAGACCCGAGTCGAGCTCAAGGATGTGCTTGGCGCCGCCGGTATGCCGCTCGCCTTCGACCCTGCGCGCGCCGACTTGACCGGGATTCACGTGCCGGAGTCCGGGGAGGGTCGGCCGTACGTCAGTGCCGTCATCCACCAGGCGAACATCGACGTCGACGAGAAGGGCACCGAAGCCGCTGCGGCGACGGCGGTGGGATGGATACCGGTGGCGGCCCGAGCCCTCGACGAGATCACGCTCCGCCTCGACCATCCATTCCTG
>CAWJIC010000004.1:0-8575 GCA_963842755.1 uncultured Chloroflexia bacterium
TCAGGATGGGCCCAGGTCGGACGGACAACAATACACAAAACAATACACTTAAACCTACTTCACAACCGACCGCCGGCGGCTAGGGTCTTATCAGGCGGCCAGGACCGGCATCGGTGTCGTAACCCAGCTCCGGTCGGCCGCCGCCATCGCCCAGGTCGGGCATGGAGGAGCCCTCCGGCACAGGCTCCCGCGGCAGTAGCCGCGACCGGACCAGCGCCGGCGCCGCGGTCGCTTTCGACCGACGGCGACAGCCGCACCTTACCAACCACATAGACGCTGCCATATCGCGCTTCTCTCGATGCGCGATCGATGGCGAGGCGCGCCAGTCGCTCACCCGAATGGGTGGAGCTCCGGCCGGGCCGAGACGACCGTTCCCGAGGACACCTCCTCGAACGATCCGAACGCCGGTTGGCGCTCCGCTCCTCGTGGGCGGTGGCGTGACCGGCTCGAATCTTCGGGCTCCTCGTCGACGGCCAGTCTCGTCCGATCTGGGCTTCGCTCGTTCGGGTGGCGGACCACGTCCGCGCCGGAATGGAGGTGATGTCCACCGAGGACGACCACTGAGCCGGCGGCGTGCGCGCCCGCCGGTGCTCAACAGCAGTTGCGCGCCGGACCCGGGCCGATCCTCGCCGATCGATTTCAGAGGCAGCGTGCCGCGACTGCCTCGCCTGCCCGGTTCCGCCCGAGTGAGCGGCACCCCGAACACGGAGGAAATGCCGATGCAGACGATGGAAGCAACGACCGCCCCGACGAAGGTCATCTACGGCGTGAACGAGCTCGATCTCGATCTCGCCGGCAAGACCGTCCGTGGGATCTGGAAGGTCCTCGAGCAGGTCCTGAACATCCCGCGCGACGCCGCGGTCACGGTCAACGGCGACCGGGTCGAGGACGACTACGTCGTCCGCCCGGGCGACGAGATCGAGTTCCAGAAGCAGGCCGGCGTCAAGGGCCTGCGGGCCTGACGCCAGCCAACGCGGATGTCCCGGAGCCCGGCGCACGCCACGCGCGCCGGCTTCCGGGCTCCCGCAGCAGAAAGGAGCCCGAACGCCATGCAATCGCGCACGTTCCTGCGCATCGAGGGCGACCTCGTGAGCCTGGTCACGGAGGTGATCGACCGGGAGGTGACTCTCCCGGACCTCCTGACCGAGCTCACGACAGCTCAGGTCGCCACTCACCCCTCGGCTGCCGACCGGCTGCCGCTTCTGGATCCGCTCGGGGACGACCGACCGTCAGGTCTTCGTCGTCGAGCAGCCCCCGATCGCGGCGGACGATCGAGTACCACGCCAGCCGACGCCGAGACAGCGAGCCGACCACCTATCGGCTCGCCGTGCCGTACGTCGTCTTCGTCGTCTCGACGATCGGCGAACAGATCGAGGGGCTGTCCACGTACTTCCGGACGCAGCCGATCGCGTCGCTCGACGCGACGCTCTTCTCGCTCCACCCTGCCGAACACGAACGACGATGGGATCGTCTGTCTCGGATCGGTCCGGGTGAGCGGGGCGAGCGTCGGCGAACGAGTCGACGCCCTCATCGGCGCGTTCTGGGCGAGCCGCTTCAACCAGGACCTCCGGCGGCACCCGCTGCCCTTCAGCGGCGGCTTCCGGGCCTGGGCGTCCCGTTCCCGGCGCGATCCGCTCGCGGCCCTGTCCCTGCAATACGACCCCTACTGGCGGACCCTCCGCCAGGTCGTGGCGCAGATGGCCGGGCTCGCGATCACGGACCTGCCGGCCGGGACGCCTGTCCCGGACGAGCCGTCGGAGTCCGAGGTTCTGACCCCGGATCCCGACGTCGGAGGTGAGACCGATGCCATCGCTTCGTGACCACCTCATCCGGACGCCGGAGGTCCGCTCTCGGAACCTCAGCGCCTGGATGGCTCCCGCTCTCGGCGAGCGGGCGACACCGCTGCCCGATCGGTTCTTCGAGGAGGCCGCACTGACGGTGCTCGCCCACGTCTTCCGGGAGTCGGGTCCCATCCGGGAGCAGCTCGTCTTCGAGCGACGCCGCTTCGAGCGACTGGTGCACGCTCATCCACCGCCTGCCCGAGCGGGGAGGAGGTGGCTGATGTTCCCGATCCTCGAAGCCGGTCCATCGCTCGAGGGGGCGACCCTGCCGGCCTTCGTCGTCGCTCGCGACGGGCTCTACCTGCGGAAGCGAAGCCTCCTCGGGTTGAGCCAGACGAAGGTCGGCCGGATCGCCCACCTGCCGGAAGGCAGGGAGTTCGTCGACTACGCGCTGCCGAAGGTCCCGGCGGACCTGATGGCTCGTGCCGTCGGCTTCTTCCGCGCCGTCTACCGGCTCCAGCGGACCGAGGCGCTCGTCCTCCTGGTCTGGCGCGACGGGGTCTTCGACCTCGTCGTCCCGGCCCAGAAGGTGTCGAGTGTCTCGGTCACGTTCGACCTGGCGGACGGCGATGTGCCGGCCGGGGTCGCGGCTCGTCGGCTCGATGCACAGCCATGGCGCCTTTGGCGCCTACGCGAGCTCGATCGACGAGGACGACGAGGCGGAGCTCGACGGGCTCCACATCGTCGTCGGCGACTTCGACCGGCGACGGCTCGGCTACGCGGCCGCGATCGTCGTCGACGGCATCCGCTTTCAGCTCGAAGACCGGCCAGCTCATCGAGCGGCCTCGGCGCCTCGCCGAGCCGCCCGACGACTGGCTCCCGAAGGTGAAGCTGGCGCCGCCGCCGCGATCCGAAGGGCAAGCCGTCGACGGCCGACCAGCTCAGCCCGGGGCTTCAAGCCCGTCGGATCGAGATCTCGAGTCGACCAAGCGCGGCGGGAGCTCGACGACGCGATCGCCAAGGCGAGCAAGACTCGCCGACGCCCTCGGCTACCGCCTCTCCTACTGGCTCGTGCCGGTCTCCGGACTCGAGCGAGAAGGGAGGCACAGCCGATGGCTGACCGGATCGTCCTCGTCGGCTGCGGCGGGATCGGGAGCCAGCTCCTCCCGCCGCTCGTCCGCTACCTCTCGAACCGGCCCGAGCCGCGATCGCTCCTCGTCCTCGTCGACGGTGACGTCTTCGAGCCGGGGAACCGATCGCGACAGGCCTGCTCGCAACAGCGATCTGGGCTCGAACAAGGCCGAGGCCCTGGCCCGGGTCGCACGAGACGATGGGCTCGCCGTCCAGGCGATCCCCGAGTTCCTCGACGAGACCAACGTCCGATCGATCGTCCGCGAGGGAGACGTCGTCCTCCTCGCGGTCGACAACCACCGGGCGCGGGCCCTCGTCGATCGACATCTCGGATCGCTCGACGGACGCGACGCTCATCAGCGGCGGCAACGACGAGACGGACGGCAACGTCCAGCTCGTCCGCCGCCGCGACGGCTGGTCCGTGGACGGCCATCTGACCGAGATCCACCCGGAGATCGGCATGGCCACTGAAGAGGAACCGCGCGGCGACGGCTGCCAGGTGATGGCCGCCGAACGCCCGCAGCTCCTCGTGACGAACCTGATGGTCGCCAGCGCGATGCTCAGCTGCCTCTGGCAGATCAGCGAGCGCGGCAGCGTCCCCTACAGCGAGGTCTACCTCGACGCGATCCAGAACGCGGCTCGCAGCCGCTCCTGGTTCCGCGTCCCGGCCGGCGCGCAGTAGGGGAGTGTGGATCTCAGGTGCACAACCCGGCCGAGGCGGCGCCCACTGGCGTCCCTCGGCCGGACATCCAACTCAAAACACGAAGAGACAATCCAATGACAGGCTCGGCGCTCGCCCGACAACCGAACCCGCTGCCGAACCCCTTTCGCCCAGGCAATGGCGTTCCGCCCCCCTACCTGGCAGGCCGGGATGAGGTGCTTGACAGTTTCGAGGACTGGCTCCTCGAGGCGCCGCCGCTGCATGCCAACTGGGCGCTGACCGGTCTCCGCGGCACGGGAAAGACGGTCCTGCTCGGAGAATTCGCTGCCCGCGCCGAGCGCGGCGGCTGGCTTACGCTGCACCGTGAGCTGGGCGATCGGCACCGCGACGACCATCGTTTCGCCGAAGCCGTTGTCGAGGATTGCGAGGCCCTGATTGGTCGTGCGGATGCGATCGCGGCGGTTGGCCAGGCGATCGAGAGAGGCGCGCGCTGGCTGCGGCCGAAGCGGATCGGGGTTGGCGACGTGAGTGTCGATCCTTCATACCAGTCGAGCGTGCCACCGCCGGCCGATGTCATGCGCCGCGCCCTCGCCGAGCTCGATGCAACCATCAGCCATACCGAGCGCCCTGGCGCCATCTTCCTTTATGACGAAGGCCACATATTGGCCGACGACCGTGGGCGCGAGCGATATCCGCTGTCGGGCCTGCTCGCCGCGCTCGCTGCGGTGCAGCGGGAGCATCAGCAGGTGCGGATCATCTTGTGCGGGCTGCCGACGCTGAGCCTCAACCTCAAGAGAGCGCGGACGTATGCCGAGCGAATGTTCCGCCACGGGGTGGTCGACAACCTCGAGCTCGACGCGGCGGCCGATGCCCTGTCCATCCCGCTGGTCGGCACCGGGCGCAGTTTCGGGCGGTCGCTTATCGGCCAGATCGTCGACCAGACGGCCGGCTATCCCTATTTCTTGCAGTTCTTCGGAGCCTTCACCTGCAGCCGGATCGGCCTGGAACACATTGAGCTCGCCGACTTCCAGAGGATCGAGTCCGCCTTGCTCCATGAGCTCGACCTGGCGTTCTTCGAGGACCGCTTCTTGACTGCCTCGAACGCGGAGCAGGATCTCCTGCTCCGCATGGCGAGCCGCCCCGGCGACCGCCTCACGGCTGGCGACCTGCGGGCCGCCCTGCGCGACGTGCCCAACATCAACGAGTTGCTTCGTCGCCTGGTGGCCCGCGGGCTGCTCTACCGGCCGACCCGTGGAAGCTACCGCTTCGCTCTGCCGCTGTTCGGCCGTTACCTGAGCCGGCACCGCAAAATCACAAAGATCACAAAATCTGTGACTTTTCCGGATGAGCACCCATCGACGCCGCGGAGTCGCCGTCGATGACCACGAAGCAGAACTCGGAGAGAGGCCGGAAGGCAGCGGATCGGGCCACACTCGCCCGCCTGGCCGCCCACGAGCGCTGGGCCCGTGTCGGCAATCGCAGCGCGGCTACCGCTGCCGCCCGAGCCGCCGCGGATGATCGCTTCATCGCCGAGGCTCGCCGATACCACCCCGGCCTCTCGGAGGAAGAGATCCTGAAGCGAGCCCGCAACCTGCGTTCAGCGCATGCCATCCGCGCCGCCCGTGCTCGCTGGCACGGTATCAAAAAGGGCGGCGCGGGCTGATCCCAGGTAATCGTCTTCCTTCCGCCAGGTCCGGATCACGACGAGAATGGATGGCGATGGACGAGCCACGACAAGATCTGACCGCGGAGCCACGGCTCACCGAGACCGAGCAGATCGTGCTCGCCGGATGGGTCCGAGGTCGCGTAACACGTTGGATCGCCGAACAGGCCGCCGATGACGAAGCCACACCTTCGATCAGGGGACGTGCGCGAGCGTTCCTCGAGCAGCGTGTCGCTACGGCCGATCCCGTGGCCGACACCGAGGAGCTGAAGGCGGTGGCTTGGATAGCATCTGCGTCCGATGAGGAGCAGCATGTTCTCGACCAAATCCTTCTTCCCGCCCTCGAGAAGACGAAGGGCCTAACCGAAAATGAACCTGGGGCCGCCGGGCTCGCCGCTCGCCTCTCAACGGGCAACCCGCGATCAGCTGCTCGTCTGATCCAGCTTCTCGTAGGGGGCGATCAGTGGCACTCGTTGCCACATGTGGCGACGGCGGAACTGCGGCAGGCCCTTGAGCAACTCATGGCGGGTGACGACATGGGCGCTCGGCGCATCGCCTCAGACGTCATCAACATGCTGGGCGCGCAAGGCTTCTTGGAGTTCAGGGAACTCATTGGTGGTGATGCGAATTGAGGCTTGCGCATCTGGCCAGCGGGGACAGCCTGACGGCCGAGGCGAGATCTGCTCAGGGCACGGGTGCGCAGGCGCGGCTGCCAGTCACCGAAGCCCAATGGGACGACCTCGTAGATGCCCGGCGACAGCACATCGCTCGTTTCCTCTCCTGGGCCGCCGAAGAGGAGGCAGTGGATTCGCTGCGTCTCGCCAACCGTCGCGACATCGGGCGAGCGCGGCGTGTCAGCGAGGCATTCGGCCAGAAATGGTGGGCTGCGGTCGTGTACTCCTGCTTCGACTCGGAGGTTGGTGCGCTCGCGGTCGCTGAAGCCTTTCATGACCCGCTGAGCGGTGAGGAGGCGTCGCGCCTCCTCACGAATACCGTGCTACCGGCAGGGGCAGTCCAGAACCACCGGACGCAACCCGGTCACAACGGCGCCAAACTGGCTCTGATCTCCGGCATGTGCTCGGGCCCGGGAGTTCGAAGCCATCCTGCACACGGGACACGCGTTCCATGACCGGTATCTGGAGATACGGGGCATGAAGGCCAAGCAGTGGGGTCGCACCACCTGTTATGACCTGCTGGTTCGCACCGGTCAGCTGAAGATCGGAAGCGCGTCGGGTTACGAGCCCGATCGCGCATACCTGGCCGACTCGACCGGCCCGCGAGGGGGCTTTCACAAGATCTGGGGGATCGAGGTGACTCGTTCCAACGCCGACGAGTGCGAAGCGCTCCTGTGCCGGTGGAGCGAGCGATGGCTGCAGGTCGCGGATCAGGCCGGCGTCAGCTGGCGGGGCGAGCCGTACGGTCCCGGAGACTTCGAGAACGCCCTTTGCATCTTCCAGGAGCGAGGTAATCCGGGCTATGGGATCGCGAGCTCTTGACGAACCAGTGGGCCTTTGACCCCCGCGGGCCAGACTTCCTTGCCCTCCGTGGCCCTGTTCCTCTTGCCGCAAGAGCGATGGGCCTGCCGGCGAGGCCGGGGCTCTACATCGTCACCTGCGGCGACTGCATGCCCCACGTCGGGACTTCCGGCAGCCTCGCCGGTCGAGTCCGAGCGCTCGCCAACCTCGGCACACACCGCGGCAGCGCCGAGGTCCTGTGCGCGGCCTTCTGCACCCAAGCGGCGCCATCGGTCTGGTGGGAGGAGCAGCCAACCGTAATTGCGGCACGGGTGCGAGAAAAAGCATTCAAGTTGCACTATGGCGAGCCCCCGCAACCGCGTTCGCGGTACCGCGCCTGTGTGAATGGGGCCGAACTCCTGGGCGCGATCATTGAGGCCGCTGGCCTGACTCATGGGAAGCCGGCTATGCCGAAGCCGTGTTCGAGATCGGGGAAAAGCTGAGCCTGCTCTTTCGGCCACGGTTCGAAGCGATATGGGAGCAGGTGGGTTTGCCGCCAGGGCCCTGGGTCCGCTAGAGGCAGGACCCCGCTCGACACGCTCGCGAGAGGCGAAAGCTCGCTCGGCAATCCGATCCCAGGACGACACGCTCCGCCTTACGCGAGGTGTGGCGCAGCGCACACCCGTCGCGATCTGGAGGACTGACCGGAGTGCCCTGAGCGCGTCAGGCTCGACTAACGTCGAAGTCGATCACGTAGTCGCCGTACAGGACTCGCTGCCACTCGGTCTCTGAGAGTGGTGGCGGCGGGTAGGGTGGCTCGTCCATCAGGTTGACCAGCTCGGAGACAGAGGCGCCGCGGGGCAGCATCCGCTCGAGCATCTGGTGGGAGCGCACGACGATCTCGTCCGGCTCGACCGTCCGGACGGGCAGGACGTTCGGCGTCAGGATGAACCAACGGGTTTGAAACCCGGAAACGTCCGGCCAGTTCGATGGCCACCGAGGGGTCGCCCGGCCGCTCTCGATATCGCCCCGGATGCGGCTGACCTGTGCTCGCTTGGCGGTGCGCGTCCTCCTCCGCTCGTCCGACCTCAGCCGAGCCATCTGGTCCGATCCTCCATATGACCTCGAAGACAGCCATCGAGGTACTCGGCGAATTCATCGAGCGTCGGCGCGTTCAACTTCGCTCTCGGCAGGTGTCCGGCTGCGTGGTCGCGACCCTCCCCGCGCCATGCCCGCAGCGAAACCGATCAGCGTTGACGCGCGAGGCGGTCGATCGGGCTGCGGTAGGCCGCCCGTGCCCGCTCCGCCGCCACGGACGCGCCGTAGCGAGAGAGCATCGACCGATCGGTCCAGCCGCCGAGCTGCATGACGTCGCCCTCGCTGTGGCCGCTGGCTAGCATGCTCGACGCCCAGGTGTGGCGAAGCTGATGGGGATGCACGCGCAGCCCGGCCTGCCGCGCCCTCCGGCCGATGGTGTGGAAGATCTCATTGCCGGTCAGCGGACGCCCGGTGCGCGCGATCCAGAGCGGTGCGTCCTCGGCGCGCGGTGCCTTTGGATGGCGGAGGTAGCGCATCAGTGCCTTGGCCGTTGCGTCGCCGTAGACGACGGCCCGGCCGCGGCGGCTCTTCGAGGTCGCCGCCTCGATGAAGGCCAACCGTTGGCCGAGGTTGAGGTCGCCGAGCCGGAGCGCGGCCAGCTCGCCGCGGCGGATGCCCGTGTCGAGCAACAGCGAGAGCATGGCCAGATCGCGCCGAGCGATCAGGTCCGTCCCACGGCAGGCGGCCAGCAGGCGCGCGGACTCCTCGTCGGAGAGCACCGGCGGGGGATTGAGGGGCACGGCCGGCGCCCGCATGCGCTCCATCGGCGTACGCTCGATCTCGTCGT
>CAWJIC010000005.1:0-37796 GCA_963842755.1 uncultured Chloroflexia bacterium
GCTAGAGGCGACGGCGTCGCACGATCCACAGCAGCGGGTGGTGGCAGAGAGAGGGGTAGACACCAGGCGGTCTGTCCGTCAGTTCATGACGCCGCTCTACGCGCGCAGTTCGGCGCGCCGGCTCTCGTAGATCTGCTGCGCCCAGAAGAGATCGCCCTTGCTGGCCTGCCCGAGGCGGACCTCGACCGTCCCGGTCGGCTCGCCCATCGCACCATAGGTGCTCCCGATCACGGCGAGCAACGCGGAGCCATCCTGCGGCAGTCCGGACAGGACGCCGAGGTCGTCGAAGCCGACGACTTGAGGGGCCGTGCGACCGGCGTATTCCGGACCGGCGCGGAAGGGTTTCGCGCCGGCCTGTCCGTCCTCGACCAGGTCGAAGAAGACCTTGAAGATGACCGCCTCGCGGAGCGCTGGTAGGTGCGGGCGCAGCTCGGGCGCGAGCCGAGCGAGGTCATAGAGGTCGCGGCCGATGATCTGGCGGCGGAACCTGGCGAGCTTCTCGGAGACGTTCTCAAGGAGGGTCATCAGCGGAGGATCGACTGGGTCGAAGCCCAGGAAGCGACGCTCCACACCGGGGATTTCCGAGCGGGGACGGCGTTCTGGGGGATACAGCGTCGGACGCGACGAGAAGTCGAGCTTGGCGTCGATCGTCTCGCCCGCGATCCCGTCTGCCTGGGCGCGCCACGTCCCCTTGAGGGCCGGGCGATCGAGATCGGTCAGATGGAAGGTGACGCCCTCGAAGGAGAAGCCTTCCTCCAGGCTATCAAGGACGTGCTCGGGGTAGTCGACGCTCTCGGCGGCGAAGTCGAGGTCAGTGCTGAACCGACCGGCGAGTCCGAACTTGAACTTCCGGAGTGCCGTGCCGCCCTTGAAGATGAGAGGGTGGTCTCCGTCGAACAGCCCCTCGGCCGCCATCCAGGCGAGGAAATGCTCCTGGGCGAACTCGAGGTAGGCCTGGGGCGCGGCGCGCCCACCGTAGCGTCCTGACAGCAGGGTGATGGCGCGCTCGTAGATCATGCGCCAGCGACCCCGAGGTGGTCGCGCACGCCGAAGCGAGTGTCGCGGGCGTGGAGCGGTTCCGCCGGATCGCCCAGGCGCACGGCGGCCTTGGGGTGCAGGTCGGCCAAGGTGGCGGCGATGTCGGGTCGACCGAAGGCCTCGGCGAAGTAGCCTGCCCGAGCCGTCACGCGGTCCGAGTCGAGCCGCTGGGCAAAGGCGAGGATCTCCGAGATGTCCGCCTTGGCGAGGGCCGCGCGAAGCCAGTGGCCCGGATCCCGGAGGTCCCCGGCTCGCCCGGGCCAGAGCGCTGCGTCGAAGAGCAGGCGCGACGCTCCTGACATGGGCACGCTGTCGCGCGGCGTTGCGCCGAAGAACCGGGAAGGGGCGGCACGGATGAGGTCATAGGCCCGGGCGAGTCCGCGCTGGATGGGGGCCTGCCTGGGGACGATGAGCGTGTAGCGCACCGGTGTCCGCTCGTTGAAGCCGCCGAGGAACGCCGCTCCCCCGAGGACGAGCTGGAGGCGCAGGCCCGGGAAGCGCTTGAGTGCGGCGGCGGCCTCGGTCAACGGGTCGCCGGCGCGATCCGGCCCGGACTGAGCCGGAAGGAACTCGTAGGTCCCGCGCATGGGCAGTGGGGCGAGCCAGCCGTGGGCGACGAGACTTCGGACGGCCCACTCATGCCGGTCTGACCCGAGGGGCGCCCCGATGATCTGGGCGATTTCCTCGCTCGTCACCGTGCGCCTGCGAAACACCTCCAAGTTGGCGACCACGGATGCGGTTGCCCGGGCGATGGTCCGTTCTTCACTTAGGGGTCGAGATCCGTGCTTCATACACGGGATAGTATCACTAAGTGAATGCATGTCAATGACGTCGATGCCGCCCTCAGCAGGAGGCCACCGAGACTGCCTGATCACAACCGTCCAAGCCGATATCGACCCCAAGGCGGTTCAGCTTCTCGCGGTCTCGCTGTTCTCGACACCCGCGAAGCTGATACGTGGTCAGGGCACCTGACTCGCGGCGCCCGATGCGGCTCTCGATGCGTCCACGCACGATCGCGGCTGCACCGAGGTCGGACGCCGGCCGTCGGTCACCATGGACAAGCAGGAGTCAGGTGCCCATTCCCCGGGAGAGTCAGGCGCTCAACGGGCTCATCTGAGCACAAATCATGGGCACCTGATTACCAGGTAGGTGCACGAACCGAAGGTGGGCTGGTTCATCTGGGGAGCGGACCACAACCGGTTGCGGTTGGATCGGGGGTCGACCACAGCACCTTGTGGTTTGGCTGGCGAGGAAGGATTCGAACCTTCGATCTCCTGATCCAGAGTGCGTAACTGACCCGGCCTTCTCTGGCGTGGGAAGGTGCTCGCGACTGGGGACGGGTTGGCCCGGATACCAGAGTGCCCACGGGGGATGGCTCGTCTCTTGACAAGTGCCCTCGTCCCCGGAGCGAGCGGACCGGCCGTGGCCTCATAGGAGCGTGGCTTTGACTCAACGCACTGCTGCCCGGCCGGCCCACAGCCATCGTACGCGGAGACCAGCCGGAGGTCAGCCATGGCAGCCATCGGGATCGACACCCACAAGCGGACCCTCGCGGCCTGCGCCGTCGACGACGTCGGGAGCGTCATCGACGAGCGGACGTTCGACTGCACCCAGGATGGCTTCATCGAGCTCGCGGCCTGGGCCGGGGGCGTCGCTCCCGAGGTCAGGTTCGGGATCGAGGGCTCGGCCTCGTACGGTGCCCCGGTGGCCCACCACCTGATCGCGGCTGGGTTCGTCGTCCGCGAGGTCCCGCCCCACCTGAGCCGGCGCGAACGAGCTCGCAGCCGACGGCCCGGCAAGAGCGACCCGGGCGACGCCCTCGCGATCGCCCGGGTGACCCTCCGCGAGCCCGACCTGCCGCCGGTCCGGCTCGAGGACCGCTCGACCGAGCTCGGCCTGCTGGCCGACGCTCGTGACGACCTCGTTCACGCTCAGACCCGGGCCCGCAACCGCCTCCATGCCCACCTCGTGGTCCTGCTGCCGGGCTACGGCCGGACGGTCGCCCAGCTCGTCAGCGGCCGCCAGCTCGAGGCGATCGAGCGTGCCCTCGGCGGTTCGACTGGCGTCCGGGCCGAGCTCGCCCGGGCGCTCCTCATTGAGGTCCGAGATCTCGGTCGGCGGGCCAGCGAGCTCGAGCGGTCGATCGCTGCCCGCGTCGGCGGTCACCCGCTGCTCGGGTTGCCGGGGGTCGGGGTCCTGACCGCCGCCCGCCTGGTGGCCGAGGTCGGTGACGTGGCCCGCTTCCGATCGCCGGCGGCCTTCGCCATGCTCGCCGGCGTGGCGCCGATCCCGGCCAGCTCGGGCGAGGTCCGGCGGATGCGGCTCAACCGCGGTGGCAACCGCCGGCTCAACCGGGCGCTCTACACGATCGCCCTCAGCCCGGCCTGGCATCACGAGCCGGCCAAGGCGTATATCGCCCGCAAGCGCGCCAGCGGCAAGAGCTGGGCCGAGGCGCTGCGCTGCCTCAAGCACCGGGTGTCTCGGCCGGTCTTCCGACTGCTCCAGGCGGGCCAATCAGAGTGGGCCCGCGCGGCTTGACAACCATAGGAGCTTGTCAAACGCCGGACTCAGGTCTCGCGAGCCATCACATGAGCGTGCAGGACGGCGATCTCCGTCCGATTCCGGGATGAGTCATGCGCACATCCCGGCGCTAGTTAGGCGCACATCGTAATCCGCAAGTGAGTCAAGCGCCATGCGGGTCGTCGACCGCGAACGTCCGTAAGCCCCACCAATCTTGTCTCGGTCGGTTACTGGACGCGGCGAGGACCGTTCCGGAGCTGTCGCCGATGGTGACGCGCTGAGCTTTGCGCTCTATCTCCGGTGATCGGCTTCGGCGATCGGAGCGCAATGTGGCATGGCTAGGCGCGAACCAATCCCGTGGGCGTGATGTTCTGGTTGAGCCGGAACACGTTGGTGGGATCCCAGGTCTCCTTGAGCCGGGCCAACCGCTCATAGTTGTCTAGGCCGTAGGCGGCCGCAACACGATCGTCGCCCGCACTCAGGAAGTTAACGTACGTTCCGCCGGTGCTGAACGGCTCCACAGCCGCGTAGAGGTCGCGAGCCCACGCGATCTGGGCGTCGTCGGTGCTGGGATCCGTCCAGCGCGCGACGATGTTCAGGAGGTAGGGCGCCCCACGTTGGCCGTAGGCCGTCGCGTCGTCGGGGACCCGCGCGACCGCTCCGCCGAGGTGGTGGATGTGAATCTCCGAACTCGGCGAGATCGACGGTCCGTGGAAACGGACGATCGTGTCGATGGCCTCATCGGATAGCCCGCCCAGATAGCCGGCCTTGAAGTAATTGCGCGCCCCTGCGGTGAACAGTCCGTCGAGAAGCGACTGCATCATCGTGTAGGGCATCGGGCCCAGAAGGTCGGTGATCGGCGTCCCGAGCTGGCGTATCTGCGCCGCGAGCTTCCGTCCCTCGTCCGGCGAGCCGGCATACACGCCCACGACCGCCACGACTTTCTTGCCGTGCACGTCGGCCGGCAGGAACGGAGCGGGCGGCGCCGTCGTGAGGTTCACGAGCGTCGTCATCTCGTCCGGCAGGTTCGCCGTGTACTCGCGGTAACCGCGCAGGATCTGGGTCGCCTGATCGCCCGGGAAGAAGACGGGACCGGCAAGGATCGTAGGCCCGACACGATGGAGCCGGAACTCGAATGAGGTCACAATCCCGAAGTTCCCGCCCCCGCCGCGAAGACCCCAGTACAGCTCCGGGTTCTCCCGCTCGCTGGCGCGGACGAGCCGACCATCGGCCGTGACGAGGTCGGCCGCCACGAGGTTGTCGCAGGTCAGGCCGTGCTTGCGCATCAGCCAGCCGATCCCGCCGCCGAGGGCGAAGCCGGCGATGCCGGTCGACGAGACAAGACCGCCAGTCAGCGCCAGCCCGAACGCCTGCGTCTCGTGATCGAGCTCTCGCCAAGTCACGCCGCCTTGGGCGACGACGAGCTGGGCGTCCGGGTCGACCCGGATCCCCTTCATCGGGGACAGGTCGACGACCATCCCACCGTCCGAAGTGGAGAACCCAGGCAGGCTGTGCCCACCACCCCGAACGGCGAGCTCGAGATCCTGGCTGCGCGCGAACTGGACAGCGGCGAGGACGTCGGCGACGCCCGAGCAGCGGACGATGAGCGCGGGACGCTTATCGATCATCCCGTTCCAGACGGCGCGCGTCTCGTCGTAGCGTGCGTCGGCTGGCGTGATGACCTCACCCCGGATGCTCTCACGAAGTTCCTGGATCGTCCCCTCGCCGAGAATCGTTCCCATCGTCGCTTCCTCCTGTCCGTCGGTCGGTCGACCGAAGATGGCAGCCGTGCCTTTGATTGCGCTTAACGAACCGTACCGTCAGTGCGCCCCACCGATGACCGGGGCAATCATCTGGGCGTCCGCGTCCACCAGGACGAGCTCGCCCGCGGCTACGCCGGCTTGGACCTGTGCGACGCTCGTATACGGCATGTCGGCGGGATCGAAGGCGGGCCCGGGGACCGCGAGGATGAGCGACCACGAACCCGTGTACCCCGGATGTCCTGGTGCCGTCGAGAGCACGTGGTCGTGGCGCAGCGCTGTGGCGTCGCCGTCGCAGTGATCCTGGGTTGCGAAGTCGTTGAGGATGACGTAGAGCGCCGGCATCGGCGCCGACCGAGACGTCTCGGCCAGGTTGGGCCCGAGTCCGAAGCAGGCGAACGTGCCGCCGTTCGGGTCAGCGCTGAGCACCGCCGGCTGCAGGAACTGCACGACCTGGCCGTTGTAGAACGCGGTCTCCACCCGTGGTTGACCGGCGACGGCCGTCCCCGCCACCAGAGCCGCCGCGATGACGCCCGCCGCAGCTGTGCGCGCGAATCGATGGATGCCCATTTCGGTTACCTCCGTGTCCTCGTCCGTCGAACTCTGGCGCCGAGCGGCGCCGACGGATGACTGGACCGTGATCGACTCGACTGAATTGCTACGTATCTGCGGCTTAATGCCTAGTTTGGTCTGGACTGATCGGCGTCCGGCGAGGCCCCTGGCGACGCTTCCCGACCGATGGCGGCGCACCCAGCGCCAGGCACTCGGCCTCGCCGTGTCGATCGCCGAGCCGCCGGAAGATCGCCAGCGCCTCGTCGGTGACGTTAGCGGCGCGCTCCGACTGTCCATCGAGCGTTGTGATCGCGGCCAACTGAACGAGGGCCCAGGCGATCCACCGGGCGCGGCCGGTGATCCGGATCGCCTCGAGGCTCTCCTCGAGCAGTCGCCGTGCCTCGCCGACGTCGCCCTTCGCAAGGGCGAGGCTGGCGAGGTTGCCGAGCGCGGAGCCGAAGCCCCACATGTCGCCGCGTCGCCGGAAGGCCGTGGCGCTGTCGTCGAGCAGAACCTGTGCACGGGCGAGGTCGCCCTCGGCGATGGCGAGGTTGCCGAGGTTCCCTTGGGCCAGGCCGGTCCCACGTGAGTCGCCGATCCTGCGTCGGATCGCGAGGCATTCCTCGAGCAGATCGCGCGCACGTGCGAACTCGCCCACCGCGGTCGCGAGATTGCCGAGCCGTCCCAGAGCGTGAGCGATCGCGCGCTCGTCGCCGATCGTGCGGAATAGCCCGAGGCTCTCTTCGAGGTCCCGCTTCGCCCCCTCGAGGTCGCCGGACACCCTGTTCATCATTCCGCGGTTGGTCAGCGCGTAGCCGACCGCGGTCCGGCAGGCTACGTCCTGGAACGGCGCGAATGTCTCCTGGAAGGCCATCCGCAGGGTGCCGGTCTGGGGTTGCGGCACGAGGATCTCGCCGAGGTCAAGCATCGGCGGCGCCACCTCCGTCGTCTGCGACAGCCCGCGGAAGAGGGTCAGGCTCTCGTCGACGAGCGCCTCCGCCTCGCGTCCGTCCCCGGCATACCAGCGCACCACCGCCAACCCATGAAGCGCGGCGGCCTGCCCTGGCCCAAAGCCGGCCTCGGTCGCAATCTCGAGGCTCCGCCGATACACCTCCTCGGCGGCCTCGAGGTCGTCCTCGGACCAAGCGGCCACGCCGAGCACCTGGAGTGCCCGGCACGCCCCCCGGGCATCACCGAGTCCCTGGCAGATCGCGAACGCCTCGTCCGCATGCCGAGCGCCGGCGCCTGGTTCGCCCGAGCGGATGGTGAGCGCTGCCAGACCGACCAGTGCGCGGGCGCGCTCCACGGTCAGCGTCGGTGGCCGGTCAAGCGCCCGCCCGAGCGAGCGTCGGCCTTCGGCGAGGTAGCCGTGCCACAGCCAGGACTGCCACATGCTGGCGGCGAGGCGAAGGGCGCGGTCCACGTCGGCGGAAAGGCTCCGGTCGAGGGCCGCCCGGAGGTTGTCGTGGTCGAGTTCCAGCCGGGCGAGGGACGCCTGCCAGTCGGGGCTTGGCAGGGCGGCTTCGGCCTGGTCCGCGAGTGCGAGGGCCCAGGTGGCATGGGCGGCCTCCGTCGCCTCGCGCTCGCCTCGCTCGACGAGTCGATCGCGACCATACTCGCGGACCGTCTCGAGCAGGCGGTAGCGGGGCTCCGCGGCCGCGTCGTCGAGCGTGACGAGGGATTGGTCGACGAGCTCGCCGAGCAGGCGAAGGACGTCTCTTGAGCCGACCTCGGCCCCGGGGCACACGATCTCGACGGCCTCGAGTGGCGCTCCACCGACGAAAACCGACACCGCTCGAAGCACCCGACGCTGCGGCTCCGTGAGCAGGTTGTAGCTCCAGTCGAGGGTCGCCTTGAGCGTTTGCTGGCGTGACAAGGCGGTGCGGCTTCCGCCCACCAGGAGTCGGAAGCGGTCGTCGAGTCGATCCGCGATCGCCGTGACCGGCAGGACGGCAACGCGCGACGCGGCGAGCTCGATCGCAAGTGGCAGGCCGTCGAGGTGGTGACACAGCCGGGCGACCGCCGCTGCGTTCCGGGCCGTGAGTGAGAAGGTCGGAAGAATGGCTTGGGCGCGCTCGACGAACAGCCGGACGGAATCGATCGGGGCAAGCTCGCCCGGCTCCATGACGGCGTCCGGGTCGGGGACGGGGAGGGAGGGCACGCGAAACACGACTTCGCCCGGAATCCGGAGGGACTGCCGGCTGGTTGTCATGATCCGTAGATTCGGGCACCCGGTGAGCAACGCCTGGGCGGTGGACGCGCATGCCTCAACGAGGTGCTCGCAATTGTCGAGCAGCAGGAGCAGGCGCCGGTCGTCGACATGCCGGATCACCAGCTCGACGAGCGAGGCGGCCTGCTGCTCACGCAGGTCGAACACATCTGCGATCGCCTGGATGACGAGCGCCGGCTCGCTCACGGCGGCCAATTCCACGAGCCAGACGCCGTCACGGTACGCGCTCATCTGGGCGGCGGCGGCCTCGATCGCCAGCCGGGTCTTGCCGGCGCCGCCGGGACCCGTCAGCGTGAGTGCCCGACTTCCTGCAAGTAGCCGCTCGATCTCCCGCATCTCGCGCTCGCGTCCGACGAAGCTGCTGAGCTGGACGGGTAGGTTATGCGGTCGCCGCCCGACCGTCCGCTGGGCCAACGGACGGCTTGACTCGAGCGGGTACGGTGGCGAGCCCGGGCTGGGCGTGGGGGCTGCCGACCCGACGCGGCCCTCGAGGATCTCGCGGTAGAGCTGCCGGCTCTCGTCGGACGGTTCGACCTCCAGCTCGCGCGCCAGTTCGGCGCGCAGCCGCTCGTACTGGCGGAGCGCCATCCGCCGGTGATCTCCGACGGCGTACAGCCGCATCAGACTTCTGTGGGCGCTTTCGTCGGCACGGTCGTGCTGGAGCAGCTCGCGGAGCGTCTCGGTCGCGGCTTCGCGGTTCCCCTCGCGCTCCTGCAGTTGGGCGAGCTGGGTGAGGAGCGTGAGATAGTCCTGGGCGAGGGCCTCCCGAGGGGCCTCTGCCCAATCCGCATATCGATCGTCAGGCAGAAGCTCGCCGCGATACAGCTCGCGGGCGGCGAGGTGGCCGGCGAGCCCGGACGCGACCGTGGCCTCGCGGACGGCGGAGGCAAAGGTCTCGGCGTCGACCCAGAGTTCTCCATGCGGGCAGAGACTGAGCACGCCCTCGCGCAGGACGAGGATGCGCTGGCCACCCCCGTCGGTCACGCTGAGCGCGGTACGAGCGACACGGAGTGCCTGGTGGAGGTTGTTGAGGGCCGCGTCGGCCGGGCGATCCGGCCAGAGCTGCTCCATGACCTGCTCGCGGTGGAGACGGTGGCCGGGCGTGATAGCCAGTACCTTCACGAGCTCGCTCGCCTTGCGCAGGCGCCAGGCCGACGCAGGCACCAAGCGACCGTCGACCTCGACGTCGAAGCCGCCGAGCAGGCGAATCCGGACAGATGACTCCGCGGAACCCGACCCGTGTGGTCCTGTCGAGGTGGCCGTACTCATTGCTCCATCTCGACGGAGGGTACTCGCGTCGGCAACGGAGGCGCGGCCGGCGAACTTGTGACCTTTCGACGCCCGGAGGGGGATAGTCCAGGAATGTTCCTGACACGTAGTGCGGGAGCCCGGCGAGTCGACGCCTGATTTGGATTTCACTCGGGCGCCCGAGTGCCGAATGTGCCCTCCGTTACAGAGCTTGAAACAGTTGTCTCAAAAAACGAGTCAGGCGCACAAGTGGGGAAGAATCAGGCGCACAAACAACCGATTCACGCTCAAAACGAGTGCGCCTGATTTTCGGGGACCACACTCTTGGCCGCGCAGCCCCACCAGAAAATCGGCGACGACACAAGATGTTGTGGTCGGCTCTGTCCTACGCCCCATATCTTGTGTTTTGGCTGGCGAGGAAGGATTCGAACCTTCGATCTCCTGATCCAGAGTGCGTAACTGACGGCGGGCCTCGGTCGGCCGCCGAATCGGGATGAGTCAGGTGCCCATCCCGAAATGAGTCAGATGCCCATCCCGAAAACGGGAAGAGTCAGTTGCCCTATCTGGGCATCGAGGAGTGTACCGCGGCCCAAGCGGCCGCCTCAAATGTGTCGACGAGTTCCTCGGCCAGTCTTCCACCACCCAGGTTCGTCGGACGCGACGACGGCTGGGTGAGGGCGGTCACGATGCGGCGACTCACCCCGCACCCAGGGCTCGCGTGCCGCAAGAGGTCGGATCCTCAGCCGCCCTTCTTGAGGGCAGCCAGGCGGGCGTCCACGTCGAGATCGGAGGAGGCGTCGTCGAGGCTGGCGAACTGGGCATCGAGGGAGCTCGACGCGATCTCGGCCATCCCCTTGGCCTTCGCCTCTTCGTGGCGCACCTTCTCCTCGAAGCGGGAGACCTCGCTGGTGGGGTCCATGATGTTGACGCTCTTGATGGACTGCTGGACCTGGACCTGCGCCTGGGCCATCTTGGCGCGCGCGATCAGCTGGTCCTTCTTCTGGACGAGCTCCTCGCGCTTGGCGCGCATCACGTTGAGACCGTCCTTGAGCTGGCTGACGAGTGCGGTCTGCTGTTCGATCTGCGGGCCGAACGTCTTGACCTGGTCCTCGAAGCCGATCTGGCGCTTGATGGCGATCTTGGCGAGGCTGTCGAACCTGTCGGCGTCGGCCGTGTTGCCAGCCGCACGCATTTCGTCGGCCCGCTTCGACGCGGCCGCGGCCTTCGAGCCCCATTCCACGGCGGCCTCGCCCGCCTCCTTCGCGTCATCCTCTTGGAGACGGAGGTTGCCGATGGTCTGGGCCACCGCCTCCTCCGCCTCGCGGATGCTCTCCGTGTAGTCCCGGACCATCTGGTCCAGCATCTTCTCCGGGTCCTCCGCGCTGTCGAGCAGCGCGTTGACGTTGGCCCGGACGAGCTGGCCGACGCGTCCGAGCATCGAGGACTGGGCCATGACGTGGTGCCCTCCGTGCTGTCCCGCGCCGATTCTCGGCGTCGTTCTGGAGCCGTTCCCATTGCCTTCGAGCGGACCGGGATCGCCATGAAGGGCGTCCAGTCCGTCGGTCACCATGCTACCGCGACCGGGCCGGACGTCGGGTCACCAACGGCCGCCCCCGGAGGACCCTCCGCCTCCGCCGAAGGTCCCGCCGCCCGACGAGCCGCCGAAGCCGCCGAACCCACCGCCCCCGCCGCCAAAGCCGCCGAACCCACCGCCGCCGCCGCGGCGTCCGCCGCCGGAGAGCAGACCGCCAATGATGCCGCCGATGATCGCGCCGGCGATGTCCGAGCCGCTGCTCCCGCCGCCGCCCCCGCCGCCCCGCCCACCGCGGAACGGGTCGTCCCATTGACCGTAGTCCTGCTCCGCGAGCATCTGCGCCTCGGCGGCGAGCCGAGTCGCAGAGTCGGCCTCGGCGAGGGCCCCCGCCGGGTCCGTGGGCCCGAGCGCGACGGCCAGCCCGAGGTGCCGGGTCGCCGCGGCGAGGCGGGTCCGGGCCTCGGTCCCGATGCCACCGCGGTGCCCGCCCACGTAGTCCGTCGCGCGGGTCACGCCCATCTGGGCGGCCCGGAGCCCGGCTTCGAGCCGGGCGGCGTCGCGCGCCTGCTGCTCCCGGGCACTCCGGATGCCCTTCTCGACCGCGTCGGCGAGCTCGTCGGCACGACGCGCCTTGTCGTAGGCCCCGGTCACGTCCGGCTTGGGTGGATCCAGGGCCGTGCGGGCTTCGGAGAGCAGCTGCTCGGCCTCCGCGAGCCGGCGGGCCACGTCGGCGTCCGGCGGAGCTCCTGCCGCAGCAGCCTTGGCCTTCGCGAGGTCGGCCTCCGCCGCGGCGAGCTCGGCGCCAACCTTCGTGCGCGCCTCCTCCAGCTTCGAGGCGAGACGGTCGATCGCGTCGAGGAAATCGGTTCCCTGGGCCAGCCCGTCCTCGCCCAGCCGGGCCGCCTGCGCTGCCGTGCCGGTGGCACCGGCGGCCAACGCCTTCGTGCCCTGGTCAGCCGCCGCCCGCACGGCGGCGATCCTCGTCCGGGCGTTGTCCACGTTCGCGGCGACGGCCTGCCAATCCGCGTCCGCGTACGCGGCAAGTCCCGCGAGGGTCGCCTGGGCGGCAGGGAGTCGGGCTTCGAGCCCGTCGGCCTTGGCGGGCAGTCTCGCGAGGATGTCCGGGGCCTCCTTCTCGAGCGCCCGGAGCTCCTCGAAGCGGTGGGTCTCGGCGTGCAGGCGGTCCTGTGCCTTCCGGCACCCGACGACCAGGTCGGTCAGCATCTGCCGCCGGGTCGGAGCGTCCTCCGGCGTCCCATCGTCGAGCTGCTGGCGGATCGTGAAGGCGCCCTTGAGGTCGCCCCTGGCCGCCGTGATCGCGGCCACGAACGGCGCCGCCGCCTCGTCGCCGAACTGCGCCTGGGCGAACCCGAGCTCCTGGTCCGAGTCACGGATCGCGTCGTCCGTCTCGACGAGGATGCGGTTGGCGAGCTCGTCGAGCTGCTTGGGCTGCATCGCGGCGAGGTCCGCGTTGGGGTCGTCCGGGGCGCCGCCGGCAGCCCCGCCGTGCGCCGGCCCGCCGGCGCGCCCGCGCGGACGGACGTAGAGCAACCACCAGCCGCCCGCGGCGACGAGCCCCACGACGATCACCACCATGATGAGGGTGCCGACCGGCGAACCGCCGGTGGAGCCACCGGACGGGCCTCCGGCGGGCGTGGTGGTGGCGCCCGGAATCGCGCTTTCTCCCGGGGTGACCGCGCCGCCGTTCATCGCCGCCAGCAGCCCCTTCGCGGTCGCGGTGATCGCGCCGAGGTAGTCGTTCGACCGGAGGGCGGGCTCCATGTCCTGCGAGAGAACCTGCTCGAGGTCCGCGTCGGAGATCTTGACGTTGTCGCCCTTCCAGTACCCGTAGGCTCGGTCGTTGAGAGCGATCACGAGGAGGACGTCCGTCGTCCCCAGGCCGCTCGCCTTGGCCGTCGCGACCGCGAAGTCGCCCGAGACCTGGCCGCCGAGCGTGTCCGTGTACCAGACCCAGAGCTGGGCGCCGGTCGCCTGCTGGAGGTCGTCGAGAGTCGCCTGGACGCCGGACGTGCTCCCGCCGAGCGCGCTGACGTCGTCCGTGATGGGACCGGCCAAGCCGTGCGGCGACGCGGCGCGGACCGCGGGGAGGATCGCCAGCAGGAAGGCGAGCGCGACCACCGCGGCAGCGGCGATACGGAACGCTTGGCGCCGGCGTGGGGTCGCCGTGGGCATCGGGCTCCTCGTCGCGAAGGTGCTGGGGGTGGGACGCCTTGGCGTGCCTCCCATTGTCGCGCGATTGGTGCCGGCGTGGGAGGGCCGCCCGGCCCAACCGGACCGCCTGCCTGTCGGCCCGACGATCGGGCCCGGTCAGGCGATCGACGGGGAGATCGGCGCCGAACCCTCGGACTGCCCGCTCGAGGATCATCCGGTATCAGGCGATTGTCTTGGGCGAAGCGCCCTCGGCGGCCTTCGCGGAGTGAACCGCCCTGGGTCTCGTGGAGACCCTGACGGTTGGGATCAGGCGGCCTGGCCTCCACCGCGCCCGGCGTCCAACTCGTCTGCCAACCCGCTCAGCGCATCCCTTTGGTTCTGCTTGTTTCCATGACGCGGTGCTCGGCCCGCCGGTTCGATCAAGGGGATACAACGAGAAGTCTCGAAATACGTGCAATTCTGCAGCCTGACCGTCTTATACACGGCCGGTCCCAGGTTCAAATCCTGGCTCCTCTACCAGTTCCAGGGCGATAAATGCCACTCCGTCCGACCGCGATCTGCCGGGGGTAGCAGATTCGCAGGGCGGGTTCGAGGCCTCGTCCTCCCGGCAGTCCGTGTCGTTGTCGGACTGCCGTACAGCCATCGCCGATGGTCCGGTCGCCGATCCCGAGGACTACGAGCGGACCGGCGCTGGGCGATTCTCTCAGCGGTCCTTGGCGTTGTTCTTGCCCTGCCGACCGCTGAGCGGGACCCGGCTGAACAACAACACCCCGGGCATATCCGGCCGACTGCTGACGTAGACCGTCGCCTCGGCGGCCTTGACCACCTTGCTGGCGGCCGCGCGGGCCGTTGCCGCCTTGCCGTCGTAGTGCCAGGGCAGGACCTGCGAGGCTGCCCCAACGCTCACTTCGTTGACGAGTCGCGCCAGGTCCTCATCGCGGGTATTGACCCGATGGCCGCGCGGCGTGGACTTCCGCTTGAGGTCATCAAGATTGAGCGGCTTGCCAACCTTGATCGTGGTGAACTTTGCCAAGCGAATGCCTCCATTGCGGGAATCAGAATGATGTCAGCATACGCAATCAGGTGGGCCGAGTCCGGAGGCACGATCGAAGCCGCCCCAGAGGGATCCGAGGTTCCAGTGGTTGTCTCGGCACCGCTGTCGTGGCTGGTCGAGACCGGCAGCGGGCTACGAGCCACCTCTGCTCGCCCGGCCCGAGGCACGCCGCCGCGCGCTTGCCTACGACTCGAACTCCTTGGCCAGGCGTGCGACGAGCGCGCCCGCGGTGCGGCGGGCAACGAGGTGCAGGAGGGCCTGGTCAAGTAGGAGGCCGAGCGTCCCGAGCGGCGGCGCGTAGCGACCAACGGGCTGACCCTGGCGATCTGGCGTCGAGGTACTGGAGGAGGCTCCCGGCGAGGACCTGGCCGCGCTCCCGAAGGCCGACGTCTCCGGCCGAGCGCTGGATGGATCGCCTGCTGCTCGCGGTCGCGCCTGGACATCTCGGGCCTGCAGGACGGCGGTCTGACATGTCGGTTGACATGACAGAGCGTGACCATCTACCGTTCGCTGCATGGGACCATCCGGTGTCGTCGAGCGTCCGGTCACACGCCGCGCCGGGCCACCGGCCGGTGGCGTGCCAAGGCGAACCAGCGCTGAGCGGCGGGCGGCACTGCTCGCGCTCCTCACCGCCGACCCTGGGGCCCATCCGGGCGATGCGCTCGCGGAGCGCTTCGGGGTGAGCCGCCAGGCAATCGTCCATGACATCGCGATCCTCCGCGCGGAAGGGGCACCGATCGTCGCGACGGTCCGCGGTTACCTTCTCGCCGCGGCGGCGGACCGGCTCCCGTACCGCGCGGTCGTCGCCGTCCGCCACCGGCCGGAGGAGACCGAGGACGAGCTGATGACCCTGGTCGACCTTGGCGTCCGGGTCGTCGACGTCGTCGTTGAGCACCCGCTCTACGGTGAGCTCCGCGGCGAGCTCCATCTCGCCTCGCCAGCCGACGTCCGGTCGTGGGCCGAGGCGACCCGCCGCTCGGGCGCGCACCTGCTCTCCGAGCTGACTGACGGCGTCCACCTCCATACCCTCGAAGCGGGGAGCGCGGCGCGCCTCGACGACGCTCGGGCTGCCCTCGCCGCCCGCGGCTTCCTCCTTGACGGCGGGGAGCCCGAACAGTGAGGCGTCCGGCGCCGCGTTCCTGACTGCCGGCCGCAGACCGGCACCCCATCCCACCCGTCACCCAGAGGACCCCGCATGACGCTCACGCTCGACCGTCGCGCGCCCGCGCTCGGTGCCACCCTTGCCGACCGGCTCGTCCCGGCCGTCCTCGCCGCCCGCCTCGGCTCCCGCAGCCGTGACCTCGCGCTTGTCGCCGCCGGGGCGCTGCTCATCGCCCTGTCGGCCGCCGTGAGCATCCGGCTGCCGGACAACCCGGTCCCGATCAGCGGGCAGACGTTCGGAGTCCTCCTCGTCGCCGGCGCCGTCGGGCTCCGGCGGGGGCTTGCCGCGACCGCCATCTACGTCGCGATCGGGGTCATCGGCCTCCCGGCGTTCGCCGAGGGCAAGGGCGGACTCGGGGTCATCGCCGGGGTCAGCGACGGCCGGCTCGTCCTCGGAGCGACCGGCGGCTACCTCGTCGGGTTCGTCCTTGCGTCCGCCCTCGTCGGCCGGCTCGCCCAACGGGGCTGGGACCGCCGCCTCCCGGGCGCCCTCGCCGCGATGGCCCTCGGCAACGCCGTCATCTACGCGATCGGCCTGCCCTGGCTCGCCGACGGCGTCCTGCCGGCCGCCTGGTGGGTCGTCGGGCGGGAGCGGTGAGCGCGGACGGAGTCGCCACGGTCGAGCGACCGGAGCGGGCAGCCTCGCTCGGGCTCATCGGTCACGAGTACGCCGCGCTCGACCCGGTCCCGGCGAACGCCCGGATCTTCGGGCTGGCCGACCAGGCGGCGTTCTGGTTCGCGGCGACGTGTCTCCCCGCCGCCTGGTTCTACGGCGCGCTGATGGCGGGCGCCGCCGGGCTCCCCGGCGCGCTCTTCCTTGTCTTCGTCGTCAGCCCGCTCTCGCTCATCCCCTGGGCGTTCCTCGGCTGGATCGCCGCCCGGACGGGCGCCTGCTCGACCGCTCTCGTCCGGCCTGCGTTCGGGCTGCGTGGCTCGGCGGTCCCGTCCGTCCTCTATCTCGTCTTCGGCCTCGGCTGGGCGGCGGTCAACGTCTTCCTGGGCGCGATCGGGCTCTCGTTCGTCTTTGCCGGCTGGCTCGGCACGCCGGCCTTCCTCAGCGCCGGGTACGAGGGCCCGATGGCGGCGAGCATCGTCGCGGTCGCGATCCTCCAGGGGATCGTCGCGGCCGGCGGCCACCGGGTGCTGCGCGTCGTCCAGTGGGGCGCGACCCTCGCGCTTCTGGGACTCGGCGCGATCCAGCTCTGGCTCGTCGTCACCCACTGGGATCCGGCGACCCTGTTCGCCTGGCGACCGCCGGCCGGGGGATTGACGACCTCGATCGGACCGTTCAGGTACACGATCACGGTCGCGCTCCTCGTCGATCTCCTCATCGCCTACAACTGGACGTGGGAGTTCATCGGGGACTTCAGCCGCTTCGCCCGCAGCCCGGCGGCCGGGACGGCGGGCCCGTTCATCGGCGCGAACGCCGCCCAGACCTGGTGGTTCGCCGTCGGCGCACTCGGGGTCGTCTTCCTCGCCACGACGACCGGCGGCTTTGCCCCCGAGGCGGCCGATCCCTCCTCGCTCACGACGTCGCTCGGGTTGGGCTGGGTCGCCGCGGCGGTCATCATCGCGGCGACGGTCGCGACGAACGCCGGCAACCTCACCGCCTCGGCGCTCGCGATCACGAACCTCGCGCCGCGGCTCCCGCTCGGCCTCCGCCCGCTCATCGGCGCGGTCTCGGCGGCCGTCGTCCCGCTCGCGCTCCTGCCGCTCGTCGCGACCGGGTTCCAGGCGACGTACATCGTCTGGCTCGATGTGCTGGGTGCGATCGTCGTGCCGCTCTGGGTGATCGTCCTCGTCGACTTCTTCTGGGTCCGCCGCGGCCGCTACGAGCCCGACCTGTTCCGGACCGAGGGCGGCGCCTACTGGTACCGGCGGGGCGTGAACTGGCTGGCGGTGGGTTGCCTCGCCGGCGGTACCGCCCTCTACTGGCTCCTCGCCTACGGGTTCCCCGACGTTCGCGAGGTCGTCCCGGTCGCGCTGCCGGTCGGCCTGGGGGTGGCCCTCGCCTACGCCGCGCTCATGCGGGACAAGCGGGAGCTGGCCGCGCCGATCGCGGAGCGGCTCGCTGCGTTGTCCGCGGCCGACCGCGCCTGACGGGAGGTCGCGGCGCAGGCCGCGCTCGTCCGCCTGGTGCAGCCGGTCCCCACCCGCGGGCCGGATCGGTACCAGCACGTCGGAGGGGCGGCCATCGTCCGGCTGGCGTAGCTGCGCCGGGCGTCGGCCAGCGGCAGGCTCGCTCGTGGGTCCGGGCTGCCGGGCTCGCGGCGGGCGTACCCATCGCCCGGTGACTGCCCGACGGTCGCCGAAGGCGTGTCCTTCGACCTCGGCGCCGGTGGGGTCGCAGCGTCGGCGTTCCTGATCGACATGAACAAGGGTGTTCGAGGACTTCGTGGTCGTCGCCCTGCGCGATGCCCTGCGGGTCTCCGATCGCGTCCTGGTCCAGGGAGCCAGCGGGAGGCGGCTCTTTCTTGATGTCGCCGAACGTGTGTCGCTCAAGCCGGACATCTCGTTCTGGGCGGGTGAGCGGTGCCGGTTCGTCGGTGACGTGAAGTACAAGCGCATCGCCCCGGCCGCCTATCCGAATGCCGACCTGTACCAGCTCACCGCCTACACCATCGCCACGGGTCTTGCGAGCGGCATGCTGGTCTATGCGGCAGGAGAGGCAGGCGAGGACATCCACGAGGTCCGCCAACTGGGCAAACGTCTCATCGTCGCGCCCCTCGATCTCGATCGGCCACCCGAGCGGATCCTGGAACAGGTCGCTCGTCTCGCGGCGCGGATCGCGCCGTCGGTCGCGGCGGCGTAGCGAGGCACGGCCGTGGGCCCGCCGGCGTCCGGAGCCGGCGGCAGGTGGTACGGCGTGACCTATCCATCCCGCCGCGCCTGTCCGCTGCGATGCGCAACCTGCTGCGAATGTGGAGCATGGACCACATCACCGAGGACGTGGCGCGGCTGGCGCGGTAGGCGTGAGCGGCGGCCGCGGCCCCGGCACGAACGTTCCTTCGTGGCTAGCCGGCCGCGCCGTCCCTTGGTGTCCCCCGGGCCACCCCAGGCGACCGCGGCCGGTGGCACGGCGCCGTGGTGACGGCGTGGGCTACTCGAACTCTGAGTCCCTGGCGCTCAGCACGGCGCTCCGGAGCGTGGCCGGCGCCGCGTGCGTGACGAGGAGTGCCTCCAGGTCCGCGAGCGCCCGGGTCACATCGTGCTCGGCCGTTCCATGATGGCCTTCGACCGTGACGAGGATCTCGGTCGTGTCCTCTCGCGCGGCACTCCCGGCGCTCTGCCGCCAGCACCAGCGGCGGGCGCTCACGACGTCCGCCTCATCGGCGAAGATCACCTCGCCGGGCTCGGGGTGCTCGGTCTGGCTTGAGCCGAGGTCGGCCCAGCGCTCGCCACCGCGGGCGAACCGGACGATCGTGCCGCCCGAGATCCCGCGCTGGTCGAAGACCGCGACTGGAAGCGCGTACCGGATGCTCACCAGGTTCGCGAGATCCACCAGGGTCCCGATGGACGGCAGCTCGCCCTGCTTGGTCAGGCGCCGCAGGAGTGCCTCGGCCGCCGAGCGGTACTGCGTCGGATCGACGCCGAAGCCGCGGAACACCTTGCGCCAGGCCGCAAGCGTGGGCAGCTCGCTGAGGGGCGTCTCGCCGATCCGCGTGCGGACCGCGAGTGTCTCGTCGCCCAAGGCTGCGGCGAGTCGGGGCGGCGTCGGGCCGTTGTGGACGCCGGTGGCGTGGATGACGCCGCCGACGACCGCCGGGAAGCGCTCGATGATGTCCGGGTCATAGCGGAAGCGGGCCACGAGACGAGTCTCCCACACGAGGCGCCGCAGGATGGGTCCGGTCGGCCTGTCGTCGCGCGCCGATCAGAGTCTCGATGCAGCGCGCTCCTGGGCGGTCACCCACGATCTGGTCATGGTGTTCGGTAGCGTAACCAGCCGAACGGGACATGAGATTTGGCTGGAGGGCTAGGATATGCATGGCCCCCGCTCCGCACGTCGACGGCGATCCCTTTTTGGGTTTGGTCAGATCGCGCCGACGGGGGCCTCTGCCGGGCGCCCAGGAAGGCTCTGCCTGAGGTATCCGGCCATCATGACGACCGAATGAGGCGACCTACCTCCGCAGCAACCGTCGTCTCGTCGACTCGCTGTCCCATCAAGAGTCAGATGCCCTCGTTCGCGGACGCGCCTGGAAGAACTCAAGCGTGTCGAGGTGACTCAGGTCCCTGGGCTCCAGGTGAACCGTGAGTAGCACCTGGCTCTGGATCGGGGCGTAGAGGTCATGGGTCACACCCGGAGAGAGCACGAGCAGGGCACCGGCCTTCAGCTCATGGCTGCCCTCGCGGGTCGTGACCTGAACGTGGCCGGCCAGGACATGGATCGTGTGAGCTGACCCCGGTCGCCGACGCCCCGCTGTCACGACCGAGCCCCTGCGCGGAGCCGGGGTGGGCGTAGAGTGAGGGGCGGCGATCAGCTGGGAGTTGTCAGGGAGGGACGGGATCACGAGACAATTGCTGGGCCTCAGAGCGGGGTCGCTCCCCGAGGTCGAGCTCGCCAGCGCCCGGCCAACCCGCCGTCGTGCCGCGAGTGCCAGCGCCGTCGCGGTCCCTGCCGCCGATAAGGACGACCACGCCGATCTCGACCTGCCCAAGGCGCCCGCCGACGCGGTAGTCATCGGTGTCGAGGTGGTCGACGAGGACGGGACCGAGCCGCGCGCGCTCGCCGCCGATGCTCCCGCCAAGCTCGACGCGAAGGAGCGCGAGGAGCCGACCGCCGAGGAGCTCGAGGCGCTCTCCGCGGACATGATCGGGATCGACGACCCGGTCCGGATGTACCTCAAGGAGATCGGCAGGGTCGCCCTCCTGACGGCCGAGGAGGAGGTCGTCCTGGCCAAGGCGATCGAGCTCGGCGAGCAGCTGGTGGAGGCGCCCGGCAAGGGCATCGTCTCGCTCCACGAGTGGACGACCCACGACACCGAGCGCAAGACCCGGACCGCCAAGCCGCAGCACCGGCTGCCGCTGGGCCCCGAGGCGCACAGGATGGTCCGTGACGCCATCGCCGACGAGGCGGCCGCGCGACCTGCTCGTGCCCACGCCCGGACTTCCACCTCGTCAAGGCCGCCAAGGATGTCCAGTCCGAAGGGACGAAGGCGCTCCTCAAGGAGGCTCGCCACCTCGTCACGGCCTACAACAGGGCGCTGACGCCGGATGCCTTCCTGACGCTGCTGGATTTCGCCTACCTCGCGGTCCACAACGGCGATCTCGACTCGCGCGACAACATCGGCCTGCGCGCCCTCTACGACTGGACACGCGATGAGGTCGCATTCCCGGCCCTCGAGCGCTGGATCACTCACCGGCCACGACGCGGATCTGCTCAATCGGATGGGCTACGACCCGGAGGTGCCGCTCAGCACGAAACTCGACCCACCGCAAGGGCGAGCTCGTCCGCATCGGCCGTGACGCCCGCGAGCAACTGACCAGCGCGAACCTGCGGCTGGTGGTCTCGATCGCCAAGAAGTACATCGGCCGCGGGATGAGCTTCCTCGACCTCCTGCAGGAGGGCAACATCGGCCTGATCCGGGCGGTCGAGAAGTTCGACTACGAGCGGGGCTTCAAGTTCTCCACCTATGCCCACTGGTGGATCCGCCAGGCGATCACTCGCGCGATCGCCGACCAGGCCCGCACCATCCGCATCCCGGTCCACATGGGGGAGACGATCAACCGCCTCATCCGCGTCTCGCGCTCTCTCCTCCAGGAGCTGGGCCGCGAGCCGACGGTGGAGGAGATCGCCGAGGCGATGTCGAAGGGCCAGGAGGTCGTGGTCACCCCGGAGAAGGTCCGCGAGATCATCAAGGTCCGCCAGGAGCCGGTCTCGCTCGAGACGCCGATCGGCGCAGAAGGGGACGCGCATCTGGGCGACTTCATCGAGGACCGCGGCGCGCTGGCCCCGGCCGAGGCCGCGGCGAACCAGCTGCTCAAGGAGCAGGTGGCGGCCGTGCTCGACTCGTTGACCGGTCGCGAGCGCCGAGTGCTCCAGCTGCGCTTCGGCCTGGAGGACGGCCGCGCCCGGACGCTCGAGGAGGTCGGCAAGGAGTTCCACGTGAGCCGCGAGCGGATCCGCCAGATCGAGGCCAAGGCCCTGCGCAAGCTGCGCCACCCGAGCCGTTCGCGCAAGCTGCGAGGACTACCTGGAGTAGGCCGGCAGCCGGGCCGCAGCGGCCTCAGGGCGGCGATGACCGGGGAGAGCTGGCGGCCCAGGGTGGTCGGGCATGAGCAGTGCGGCATAGCCGAGTTCCTCGGCGCGACGCGCCGTCGTCACCCAATCCGCCGCGGAGCCCGCCGCTGCCGCAATAACGCCGAAGCGGAACCGATGCATGGCCCAACGGTAGCCCTCGGGGGGCTCACCGTCAGCTACTCCAGCTTTATGCTCTCGCGACGCCGGACGCGTTCGGCCGGGGCTCGATCAAGTCGGTCGATCCAGTGGTCGAGCATCGCCCGCGCCGCCAGCAACTGCTCTTTGCGAGCTGCCCGAAGGTGCCCGCGCACCTCCGCCGGGAACAGGCGCGCAAGGAGCGCCTCGATGCCTTCCGTCTCCGACTCGCGGGATTCCAGCTCTGCTAGGCGCTCCTCGAGGACTGCCAAGCGCGCCACCAGGTTGGAGCTCTCGTCAAGCGTCGCCATGTCTCGTCGCTCCTTTCAATGCTCCCGCCGCCTCACGAGGCGGGGGACCGAACTCGATCCGCAGGGTGTGATCGTGGAAGCCGCCTCCCGCCGTCGGAGCGTCGAGCAGGACACGCGGCAGGATCAGGTTGCGTCGCCAGGCAGCCACCTGGATGACCAGTTCGTCGCCGAAGCGCGTGAGGCGGACCTCGTCCCGGGAGGTGAACGGAAGCTCGAGCTCGAGAACGTACCCGTCGCCCTGGCGGCGCACCGTGTAGGGCCGACCCCGGTAGAACACTCCGACCGGATCCTCCTCGCCGAAGACCGCGACCCCCAGTTGACGGAGCATCCGATCCCCGAGGACCTCCTCGTTGAAGAAGGGTGCTGTCCGCACGGGAACCGGGGCGAACGCCTCCTCGACGAGCGGCCAGTAGCGCTGCTGAGCCTCGCGCCAGGCGCCGAAGTAGGCCCCCGCATCAGGGGGAAGCATGCGGTTGCAGACGACCAGGTCCGTCGGGTAGCCGTACAGGTGAAAGTAGGTGAAGGAGCGCTGGGCCTCCTTGATCACCATCTTCTCGAGGTTCAGAACGACCCTGATCGAGGTCAGCTCGGGATCGACCAGCAGGTCGTGCATGTGCTCGAGCCGGTGGAACAGCTGCTCGCCGGCAGTGAAGAGCGCGTCGCCGGGCATCGGCATCCCGGTCAGGCGACCGACGAGCGGGCTGGCCAGCTGGGCGATGCGCCGCTGGATTGGGTAGATCTTCTCCAGCCACCATTTGCCCGCCTCCGGCAGGCTGAGCAGGCGGAGCGTCTCACCGGTCGGGGCTGCGTCCACGATGATGACGTCGAACTGCCCGCGATCGTGGTGCTCCGCGATCCAGAGCAGGCTGGCCAGCTCGTCCATGCCGGGCAGGACGCTCATCTCCTCGGCCATCACGGCGTCCAGTCCCCGCCATTGCAGGACGCTCGACATGTACGACTGGATCGTCCCCCAGTACTTGTCGATGTTGTGATAGACCTCCGACTCCTGGCCCCACAGGTTCGGCCCGAGTTGGGTAGGCTCGGGTCCGAGCGGGCGGTCGAAGGAGTCCCCGAGACTGTGAGCCGCGTCCGTCGACAGGACGAGCGTGCGGTAGCCGCGGTCGGCGGCCAGCAGGCCGGTGGCGGCCGCGACGCTGGTCTTGCCGACGCCGCCTTTGCCGGTGTAGACGATGATCCGAGCCATCAGCTGCCCTTCTCTCTGGCGACCTTTGGCGCGCCCGACGTCGTCGAGAGCAACGGACTCGAAAGACGGACTGGCCGAGGTGGCAGGCTGCGCCTACTAGCGTACCCGTCTTCGGACCGTCGCGGACGGTACGCGTTTGGACACGATGTTGCCATCGTGTCGACGGCCCGAGGCTGCCGACGAGATAAGCCGCGGTAGACGGCTCATCCCGGGGAGCGGGGCCGATGTGACAGCGGACATGCGAATGTGGACGGAGGCGGACACGAACCCGGACGCTGACGGCCACGAGATCTGAACGGTGGCGGCCACGAGATCTGGACGGGTTCAGCTCACGGCGCTGAGGGCGCCGTGAGCTGAGCGTTCGTCCCCGGTTCACTGAGGGTGCTGTGGAACCTCAGGAACCAGGGAGGGACAAGGTGAAGTCTGCCGGAGACGTCGTGGAGATCCTCGAGGCGTTCGACCTGACGGGCAGCCTGCGTGACGCCGCTCGCCTGACCGGCTGCTCGCCGATGACCGTCGCACGCTATGTCCGCTTGCGTGAGACCGGCCGACTGCCGACCGGTCGGTCCGCGCGGCGCAATCAGCTCGTTGATCCGTACCTCGCGAAGGTCGAGGAATGGGTGGAACGGTCGCGCGGTCGGGTCCGGGCGGACGTCGTCCACGACAAGCTCCGGGCGCTCGGCTTTGGTGGCTCCGAGCGGACGACCAGACGGGCCGTCTCGAGCGCGAAGAAGGCCTATGCCGCTGGCCACCGGCGCGTCTTCCGGCCGTGGATCCCGGAACCCGGAATGTGGCTCCAGTTCGATTGGGGCAAGGGCCCGAGGATCGCTGGCCGGGACACCCTCCTCTGGTGCGCCTGGCTCGCCTGGTCGAGGTTCCGGGTCGTCATTCCGACCTTGGACCGAACGATGCCAACGGTCATCGCCTGCCTCGACGAGACGCTCCGCCGCTTTGGCGGCAGCCCGACGTATGCGCTGACCGACAACGAGCGGACCGTGACATCGACCGGGTCGCGGGCATCGCCGTCAAGCACCCGGTCCTCGTCGCCGCCGGTCGCCATTACGGCCTCCGGGTGCACGCCTGCGTCCCGGCCGATCCCGCTTCCAAGGGCGGGTCGGAGAGCACCGTCAAGATCGCCAAGGCGGATCTCGCTATGGCTCGGCCCGCTACTCGGTTCCCCATCAGCTGGTCACCGAGGCAGGAGGTTCGCGTCGGTCGGAACGCGCCTATGAGACCTTCACCGAACTCCGCGTCGCCTGCGACGCGTTCTGCGTCGAAGTGAACGCGCGAGAGCACCGAGAGACCCGCCGGCCGCCGGTCGCGCTGCTGGCCGAGGAGCGCCTCCGCCTCCACCCGCTGCCCGAGGAGCCGTACACGGTCGCCTTCGGCGTCACGCGGGTCGTCGATGACGACGCGACGACTCACGAGCTGGGACTTGACCCCAGAAACACGCCCGCCGACGCATGGTCGAGCGGTTCCGCCGCGGCGGAACCGCCGCGCTGCCGCTGGCTTGCGCGCCGTTTTCGCGCGGCTGCCGGCTCGGCGGCTAGGGTCTTGACGGGCAGCGTATCCTCTAAAGGCCTTTACTAAAGGCCTTTAGAGGTTCACGTCGTTGCGGGTTGGTCGGGTCACCATCGCGGACGTTGCACGGCGAGCGGGTGTCTCACCGACGGCTGTCTCGTTCGCCTTCCACAACCCCGGTCAGCTCAGCACCGAGACGGCCGAGCGGATCATGGCCGCGGTCCGCGAGCTTGGCTATGCTCCGAGTCCCTTCGCACGGGCGCTCATGTCGCGCCAGGTCGGCGTCGTTGGGGTGCTCGTGCCTCAGGGCATCGGGGCGATCTTCGAAAACCCCTTCTTCGCTGCCCTCCTCCAGGGAATCGGCACGGCCTGCGCCGAGCACGACAGCTCGATGCTCGTTGTGGGCTCGCCGGTGGACGGTGCGCTCGAGGGTGTCATCGCCCGGGCGCCGGTCGACGGCTTCATCATCGTCGGGCTCAACGAAACCTACCGCGAGGTCGTGCCGCTCCGGCGGCGCGGCGTCCCCTTCGTCATCGTCGACGGCGACGCTGATACAGCGCCATCGGTCAACGTCGACGACGAGGGCGGCGCCGGTCTCGCCGCGGCCTACCTGTTGGCCGCGGGCCACCGCGACATCCTCGTCCTTACCTTCGAGACGCCCTATGGCCATCTCGACGATCCGCTTCACGGAGTCGGTGGCCGGCGGCTGCGGGGCTACCAGCAGGCCTTCCGTGATCACGGCGTTCCGTGGCGTGACGAGTGGCTCGTCCCGTCAGTGGCGAGCATTGACGGCGGCACACAGGGCTTCATGTCGGCCTGGCGGATGGGCCTACATCCCACGGCCGTCCTCGCGGTCAGCGACGTGATCGCCGTCGGGGCATTGACGGCCGCCGCGCGTGTGGGACTCACGGTCCCCGACGATCTCGAGATCGTGGGCTTCGACGACACCGTGATCGCGGCGCTGTCCTGCCCTCCGCTGTCGACCGTACGCCAGCCGATCGTCGAGAAGGGTCGCGTCGCCGCCGAGCTCCTCCTCGATGCCCTCGCTGACCGTGGCACGTCTGAGCAGATCGTCTTGGCGACGGAGCTCGTACTGCGCGGGACGACGCGCTCGTCGCAGGCTCATCAGACGGAGACCGACCAAGAGCATGGGAGGGTCGACCATGCGAGCTAAGAGGCCTCTGCTACGGGGGATGGCAGCGGTCGCCTTGGTCGCCAACCTGCTGCCGCTCAGCGCGGCCCCGGTCGCCGCCGTGCCCGTCTGCAACAGCACGGTCGTCAGCAACAAGGCCAACTTCGAGTCAGACACGATCTACGAGCTGCTCACCGACCGGTTCGCTGACGGCGACGCGAGCAACAACAACCCGCTCGACCTCGCCGACAGCTACGACCCAACCCCAACTACCCCGACTGGTTCCCGCCGGTCAGCGTGCCTGCCAGCCGGACGATGCAGTTCAAGTTCATCAAGCGCGACGGGGCGGGCATCGTGATCTGGGAAGGAGGCAGCAACCACAGCTTCACAACGCCGGCCAGCCGCGCCCCCGACACCCCGTACTACATCTGGCAGCCATGAAACTGACCGAGCCGCGTGCGAGCCACCGAAGGGAACGAGAGGAGGAGCGACCTAGATGAACCGGACCTTGACCCCGATCGCCGTCGTCGTGACGGCGATCTTCGCCCTAGCCGCCTGTAGCGCGGCTGGGCCGAGCCCGACCGCCCCGGCGGCGACGCCGGCCCCACCCTCTGCACCGCCGTCCGCCGCCGAGGCATCGCCGTCGGTGGCCGCCAGCCCGACGATCAAGCCGCTCTTCTCGAAGGAAGGGACGCTGACGATCTGGGTCGATGGCGGCCGCGTCAAGATCATGCAGTCGCTCGGCGAGCAGTTCACGGCGAAGTACGGCGTGCCGGTCGTCGTTCAGGAGCTTGGCTTCGGTGACGTCCGCGACCAACTCAAGATCGCCGGCCCCGCCAATGAGGGCCCGGACATCATCATCGGTGCCCACGACTGGCTGGGCGAGCTCGTGACCAACGGCTTGCTCGTGCCGCTCGACCTGGGCGCGAAGACCACGGACTTCGACCCGGTGGCGCTGAAGGCGTTCACGTACGAGGGCAAGCTCTATGGCCTGCCCTACAACATCGAGGCGATCGCCCTCTACTACAACAAGGACCTCGTGCCCACGCCGCCCAAGACCTGGGTCGAGCTCAAAGCCATCGCAAAGAAGCTCCAGGACGAGAAGAAGGTCGAGCAGGGCTACGTCCTCCAGCAGGCCGATCCGTATCACTCCTACCCGATCTTCACGGGCTTCGGGGGCTACGTCTTCGGGCGCGACAGCGTCGGGAACTACGACCCGAAGGACCTCGGCCTCGACAGCCCTGGTGGCGTCGCGGCTGCCAAGGAAATCGACTCGATGGTCAAGGGCGGTCTCCTCCGCGCGGACGTCAACTACGAGGTCATGCTGACGCTCTTCAAGGAAGGGAAGTCGGCGATGTTCATGACCGGCCCCTGGGCGCTCAACGACGTGCGCACAGCCAAGGTCAACTATGGTGTGGCCAAGATCCCCAAGATGAAGCAGACGCCGCGGCCCTTCGTCGGGGTGCAGGGTTTCATGATCAGCGCCTTCGGCAAGAACCAGCTACTGGCCAAGACGTTTCTGAACGAATACCTTGCCACCGACGAGACGATGCAGGCGCTCTACGACGCGGTGCCCAACGCGTCCGCCTGGCTGCCGCTCCGGGCAAAGATCACCGACAAGGACATTGCCGTCTTCGCCCAGAGTGCGGCAGACGGCGACCCGATGCCGGCCATTCCCCAGATGTCGGCCGTGTGGGAGGCGTGGAGCAAGGCCATCACGCTCATCTTCCAGCAGCAGCAGCCAGCCGAGCAGGCGATCAAGGATGCCGCCGAAACCATCCGAACGCAGATCGGCCAATAGTCCGAGCGACGGAGCGGCGCGACGCGCCGCTCCGTCGTCTCTGGTCCGGCTCGGCCTGACGATCGCGGCGCTCTGCGTCGTCGACGCGGTCGCGCTCGCGCTCGCCAGCAACCTGGCGGCCGACGGCCTGCTCGTGGCGGCGGCCGCGCTCCTCGTCGTCACCGCCCTGCTCAACTGGGTCTTCCTCTCAGAGCGGGCGTACCCGGTGCGCTGGCTGGCGCCCGGTCTGCTGCTGACGCTGCTGCTCGTCGTCTACCCGCTCGTCTATACCGTCTACCTCGCCTTCACCAACTACAGCGACGGGCACCTGCTGACGAAGGAGCAGGTGGTCGCCCAGCTGGAGGGTCAGCGGTATGCGGCAGAAAGCGCCGCGGACTACACCTGGCGCGCCTACCGCTCGCCCGACGGGCGCTTCACGCTCTGGCTCACCGACGCTTCGGGGCAAGTCTTCCTCGCCACGGCCGGGGCGGGTCTCCACCCCGTCGACCCGGGCGACCCGCGCATCGGGCCGACCGACCCCGAGGACAGCCTGCCAAGGTCGATCGCCGACGCCGTCAAGCTCGGCCGGCTCGAATCCGTGCGCTACCTCTCCGAACTCCAGAACCTGTCGATCCCTACCGGCGACGACACGATCCGGATCACCTCGCTCGACGCGGCCGCCCGGCAACGCCAGAAATACACGTACGACCCTGCCCGCGACGTCCTGATCGACCACGAGACCGGCACCGAGTACCGGCCGGTCGACGGCACCTTCACGGCCGCCGATGGGTCAATGCTCTCACCCGGGTTCGCCGCCGTCGTCGGCCCGCGCAACCTCGTCCGGGCCTTCACCGACCCCCAGATTCGGGGGCCGTTCCTGGGTGTCTTCGTCTGGACGTTCGTCTTCGCCGGTCTCAGCGTCCTCCTGGTTTTCGGCGTCGGGCTCGGTCTCGCCCTCGTCCTCAACGAGCGGCGCCTGCCGCTCAAGGGGATCTTCCGCACGCTGATCATCGTGCCCTACACGATCCCGGGGTTCATCAGCGCGCTCGTCTGGGTGGGCCTGCTCAACCCCTTCTACGGCCCCATCAACCTCGGGCTGCAGTCCTTGATCGGCGTCTCCCCGCCCTGGTTCAGCGACGGGACGCTGGCCAAGGCCGCGATCCTGCTCGTCAACACCTGGCTCGGCTACCCGTACATGCTGCTCGTGTCGCTGGGCGCTCTGCAGTCAATCCCGGGCGACCTGTACGAATCAGCCCAGATCGACGGCGCAAGCAGGCGCCAGCAGTTCCGTTTCATCACCCTGCCACTCCTGCTCGTGTCGCTGGCGCCGCTGCTCATCGGCGCCTTCGCCTTCAACTTCAACAACTTCGCGGTCATCGACCTCGTGACGGAGGGCGGCCCACCAACCCCGGGCTCGGCGACCCCCGCGGGCCAGACGGACATCTTGATCTCGTACACCTACCGACTCGCCTTCGCCGGCGGCCGCGGCTCCGACTACGCCTTCGCAGCCGCCATCTCGATCCTCATCTTCTTCATCATCGCGGCCATCACGGCCTTCAACTTCCGGTTCACCCGGAGCTTCGAGCAGGTGTCGGAGAATGTCTAGGCCGCCGGCCAGGATCGCCTTCGCCCTGTCCCGGCCGGCGCTTGCGCGCCGGGTCGACATCGGCCTAAAGGTGCTCGTCGCGTCGGCCGCCGTCGTTTACGCGCTCTTCCCGGTAGCCTGGATCGTGAGTGCGGCCCTGGGCCCCTCGAACTCGCTCGTCAACCAGGAGCTGATCCCGCGCGGCGCCACGCTCGACAACTTCCTGCGCCTGGTGAACGATCCGCAGCATCCCTTCTTGCTTTGGATCTGGAATTCGATCAAGATCTCGGGCATCAGCGCGATCCTCATCGTGTCCCTCACCGCGCTCGCCGCCTACTCGTTCTCGCGCTTCCGCTACCGCGGACGGCGGACCGGACTGCTCTTCATCCTGCTGGTCCAGCTCTTCCCGAACACGCTGGCACTCGTGGCGCTCTTCCTGCTGCTGCGCCAGCTGGGCGAGATCACGCCGTGGCTCGGACTCAACAGCCACGGCGGGCTCATCCTCATCTACACGGGTGGCGCGCTCGGATTCAACACCTGGCTCATGAAGGGCTACTTCGATACGGTGCCGCGCGATCTCGATGAGTCCGCGCTCGTCGATGGCGCCAGCCCGCTCCAGGCCTTCTGGTACGTCCTTCTGCCGCTGGTCCGGCCGATCCTGGCCGTCATCGGTGTCCTGACCTTCATCGGCACGTACTCCGACTTCCTCCTCGCGCGGGTGATGCTCAAGAGCACCGAGAACTACACGCTCGCGGTCGGCATGACCCTCTTCATCCGCGGTCAGTACACGAAGGAATGGGGTGTCTTTGCCGCCGCCGCGCTCATCGGGGCGCTGCCGATCGTGCTGATCTTCCTGGTGCTGCAGCGCCAGTTGGTCGGTGGGCTCACCGGGGGCAGCGTCAAGGGGTGAGCGTCTGCCGCCGCCCGATCCAGGAGCGCGGGCCCCTCCCCGGCCTCGCGGCAGCCCGCCGCCTCCGAGGCGGTTCGCTGCCCCACGTCCCGCCGCCGGCCTCGACGGTCTCCAGTCGCGTCCGACTCGAGCTCGAGGCGCCCGCCGATAGCCAGCCCGAGGCGATCCTCACCGACCCGCGACGCGAGACCAGCTGGCGTGTCGCTCTGGCCGCACGTGCTGCCGGCCGCTGGTCGGCCGAGGTCCAGCTTCCGCATGATCCTACGGTCCTGCGCTACCACTTCGAACTCACCGACGGCACGGTCATCCGTGAGCGGCGTCAGCTCGAGGGCATCGTCGAGCCGCTCTACGGCGTCTGGGACGAGCGTGACTTCCAGGTCGCTGTCTACGATCCGGTCAGCGTGCCACCATCCTGGACCCGCGGCACGGTCGCTTACCAGATCTTCCCCGATCGGTTCGCCGTGGCCGACCCTTCGCGGGTCCGAAACGGGGGCGACGTCTATGGCCAGGAGGCGCTCTATCCGCGCTGGGGCGAGCGACCCGAACGTCCGCCGCAGGGCCGCGACTTCTTTGGTGGGGATCTGGCCGGGATCGCCGCCAAGCTCGACTACCTGACCGAGCTCGGCATCAGCTGCCTTTACCTCACGCCCGTCTTCGCCGCTCGCACGAACCACCGGTACGACGCGGTCGACTACTTCCAGATCGACCCGAGGCTGGGTGACGAGGCCGACCTGCGCAGCCTCGTGGTCGAGGCGGAGGCGCGCGGTATGCGGGTTGTCCTTGACGGCGTCTTCAACCATTGCTCGAAGGAGAGCGCGTACTTCCGCCAGGCGCAGGCTGACCGCTCCGCGGCCACGTACCGCTGGTTCGACTTCCAAGCATGGCCCGACCAATACACCGGCTGGGTCGATGTGTCCTACCTGCCCGAGTTCGTCGAGTGTCCTGAGGTGGAGGAGTTCTTCTTCGGCGCCGAGGGCGTGGCGCGCTACTGGCTGCGCACGGGCATCGCCGGCTGGCGCCTGGACGTCACGCCCTGGCTCTCGGACGGCTTCTGGCGCCGCTTCCGACGAGCCATCCGCAACGACCGCGACGACCTCTACCTCGTGGCCGAGGACTGGGGCGACGCGACGCACCGGCTCGTCGGCGACGCGTTCGACGCCACGATGAACTACCGCTTCGGCTACAGCATCAATGGCTACGCCACGGGCAAGCTCAGTCCCTCCGAGCTGGACGACCGACTCGAGACACTCCGGCGCGACACGCCCGAGCCAGCATTTCACGCCCAGCTCAACCTGCTTGACTCGCACGACACGGCCAGGCTGCTGACCATCTGCGGTGGCGACCGTCGGCGGGTCATGCTCGCCGCGGCGCTGCAGCTCGCCTACCCGGGCGTGCCGATGGTCTACTACGGCGATGAGGCCGGCCTCGAGGGCGACAATGCCGAAGACAGCCGCCGCACGTTCCTTTGGGACGAGCCGGATGAAGAGCTCTTCACCTTCTACAGGACCGCGATCGGAGCTCGACGCGCGAGCCCGGCACTCAGCTCGGGCGATGTTGAGACGGTCTGGATTGACGACGCCACCGGCAGCTACGGCTTCGCGCGTCGCCACGGGGATGAGACGGTCATCGCGCTGTTCAATGCCGGCGACAGGCCCGTCGAGATCTCCCTCCGGCTGCCCTCCGAGGCTGGGCGTTTCGTTGACCTGCTGGGCCAGCTCGAGCCTGCGGTGGTCGAGTCTGGCATCCGGGTCGTGTTGGCGCCGGTGTCGGCCGCCTGGTTCTCGTCGGCGACGTTCGCATGTCGTGCTGAAACAACCGGAGAAGCACTCCGGACCTAGGCGCAGCAATTTCGGCGGTCACGAGGTGAGGAGATCTTCTACAGCCTCCCCGCGTCCCAGAACCCAAGGTTCCGCATCGTTTCGTAAATCGCGCGGGCCCGGCCGAGCTCAACCAAAACCTGAAGGGTTCAACAATCCAAATCACGCCGCCCAGCGATACTCGTGAATCAGACCGCCGAGCACGTCCCTTCGTTCGACCGGCGTTCGGGTAGTCCCCCGGACCTGCGGTGTTCGGTTACCGGCGGGTACGGCCAAGCTCAGTCCCCGATGTGGTCTCTCCTCTACGTAGTGAGCGACGTAAGCCTGGAGCACTCGCTCGAGGTGCCGACGACCGTAGATCAGGACGTGGTCGAGGCACTCTCGGCGCACGGTCCTGTACGAACCGCTCCGCGAATGCGTTCGCCCGAGGTGCGCGGATCGGCGTTCGGATGACGCGGACGCCCTCGCCGCGGAGCACCTCGTCGAACGCTCCCGAGAACTTGGCGTCCCGGTCGCGAAGGAGGAACCGAACACCCGAAAGCCGCTCGTCGATGGCGAGGTTCCTGGCTTGCTGGGTGACCCACGCCGAGTCGGGGTGCGCGGTGACCCCCACCACGTGCACTCGCCGGGTCGAAAGCTCGATGAAGAACAGGACGTAGATCGTCTTCAGCCTGATCGTCTCGACGGTGAAGAAGTCGGTCGCGAGGATCCCCGCCGCCTGTGACCGGAGGAACTCGGTCCACGTTGGGCCGGCCCGGCGGGGAGCAGGGTCCAGGCCGTGTCGCAGCAGGATCGTCCGGACCGTCGTCGCGGAGATCCTGATCTCGAGCTTCCTCAGCTCCCCGCGGATCCGCTGGTAACCCCACCGAGGGTTCTCCCTGCCGAGGCGGACGATGAGGTCCCGGACTTCGGGCTCGATCGGCGGCCGGCCGGGGTGACCCCTCCTCCGGTATGTCCACCTCTTCCTGACGAGTTCCCGGATGCCAGCGGAGCAGGGTCTCCGGCCTCACCACGAACGAGGACCAGATGCTCCTCGTCATCGCCCTGCTCGCCGCCGCCAACAGGACCCGGTCGAGACGGTTGAGTCGAGGGCGCTTCACCTGCCGCTGCAGCACCTTCACCTGGTGCCGGAGCACCAGGAGCTCGATGTCCTTCTCATCCGGTAGGCGACCTCCGGCTCCGAGGAGACGGCGGACCAGGAAGTACAGGAGCGAGAACAGCATCGAAGCTCCTTCCGGTAGAGGAGAGCGCATGCTACCGGTGCCGCAGACCCCGAATCGGGGAAGTTGAACCCTTCACCGTGCGATACGTGTAGGTGCGGTTGCGACTGACCACGCGGCAGTTACCGCTCGCCGGCCGACCGGAGCCACCGTGCCAGCCGCCTACTCCACCGAAACACCGGCTGGCGACGGCGACTGACGGCCGAAACGGCCAGTCGACCAAGACGGCAGAATCAGATGCCCTTCTGAGAGGACTCCGTGGCGTCCCATCCGCTGGTGACGGTTCGGCTGGGTCGCGCGCCGTGCGGGCAGCCTCGCCCGCGGAACGCGCGCGGTCGGCCGCGCCGCCGGGCGGCACACGCATGCCCGCCTCTCCGGGTCAGGCCCCCGCGCATCGGGAGAAGTAGCCGGCATCGGCGTCAGGGACGTAGGCGCCTCCGGCGATGAACGCCTCGAGGTGGACCTCGGCCTGGGCAGCGCTCAGGTGCCCGTGTTCGACGGCGAGGCAGAGGACCTCGCGGGTTCCGATCACGTTGCCCGGGCCGAGCAGCGCCCTGCCGATCTCGATCGCCTCGCGGTCGTCGCTGACGACACTCCCGGCCAGGGCTCGGGCGGCGACGACTGCGCTCGCCTCGCCGCGGTCCATCTGGCGACGGACCCGTGCGAAGAAGGCGAGGTCGGCGGGACTCGTGATCGTGAAGCGGGCGAGCCGACCGAGGGCGATGGCGGCATCGAGATTGATCCGCGCGGAGCGGCACTCCGCGTAGACCTCGTCGGTGACGTACGCGCGGCTCGCAAGCGTCTCCTCGAGCAGGCCGAACTGGCCGTTCTTCGAGAACGTGATGAGGACCGAGGCGTCGAGGGCGAACCGCCGCCCCTCGCACGACAACGGGCTAGCCCCCGACGCCCAGCCCGGCGAGCGCGCCGGGGAGTTCCTCGAGGTCCCGCTTTGTCACGCCGAGAAGCTCGGCGAGCTTGCCGCGCGTGATCTTGCCGGCCTGCCACGCTCGGAGGGCGAGCTGTCGGAACCGTCTCGAGACTGGGCCCGCCGGCTGGAGATCGCTCGGCTCGTAGCCGAGTCGTCGAGCGAGCTCGGACGGCTTGAACGCCGCGAACGCCTGGCGCTCATCCTCGGCGATGAGTCCAAGGTTGAGGAGGCGCCAGAGGGTGGCCTCGTAGCTGACCTGGAAGTAGCGCTGCAGCTCGATGACGTCGGCGACCGACACCGGCCGCTTCGCCGGCACGCCGAGCGTCGCGAGGAACTCGAGGACGCCGTCGGTGGGGGAGAGGAACTCGGCCGCGAACGCGTTCGCGCGTTTCTCGGCGAGACCGCGTCCGTTCTGGAAGCACACCTGGGCATGGTCCCCGTCGAGATCGAGCAGGAGGTGGGCGTATTCGTGCGCGGCGCTGAACTGGCGACGCGTCCAGACGGCCGCTTCGTTGAGCAGGACGCACGGTCCGGTCTCGTCCGAGACGAAGAGGGCGCCGTCGATGGCACTTCCCGCGGGCATCGCCCAGTCGAGCACCTTGATCCCCTGGAGTTCGAGGAGCGCGACGACGTCGCCGATCGGCCGGGTCCCGAGCCGCAACCGCTGACGTTCGGCGCGCGCCACGGCCCGTCCCTGGTCGATGTGTCGACCGGTCAGCCCGCCGTAGCGGGCACGCGGCAGCTCGGGCAAGACCTCGAGCAAGGCCTCGAGGTTGGCGTAGTCCGCGCAGCGCGAGGCGAAGCCCAGGAGGGCACGCCGGTCGTCGCCCGTCAGATCGCCGCCTCGGAGGTGGAAGCGGACCGGGTCCCATGCCTCGGGGTCGAATTGCTCCTCGCCCGCGACGAACCAGTCGACCGGCTTGCCGAGCAGCTCGGCGAGGACGGCGAGTTCGACGCTGCTGAGGTCGCGGCGTCCGGCCTCGAGTTCGGTCACGCTCGGGCGAGGGATCCCGAGCCCGACCGCGACATCTTCCTGGCGGAGGCCGGCCTGCTCGCGGGCCAGCCGGACCCTCGCCGCGATGGAGTGCCTGGTGGGGGCGGTTGCGGTGGCCATGATGGGTCAGAACTCCCGACTTGATGAGTACATCGATGTCAGATTATCATACGCGGGACTCCAGGCAATACCCGGCCGGGGCGAGGCGCGCAACCACTGGTTCGCGGACCGCTCCGTATCCGTCATGTCGGTTGAGCGGCATGGGAGCCAGAGGAGTCGTCGAGCCTCGGGCCGGACGCGGAGCCCGCTCGGCGGCCATCGCCGTCCAACCAGGCAGCGCCGCCCCGAGACTGACCAGCGCTGAGCGGCGGGCGGCACTGCTCGCGCTCCTCACCGCCGACCCCGGGGCCCATCCGGGCGACGCGCTCGCGGAGCGCTTCGGGGTGAGCCGCCAGGCGATCGTCCATGACATCGCGATCCTCCGCGCGGAAGGGGCACCGATCGTCGCGACGGTCCGCGGTTACCTTCTCGCCGCGGCGGCGGACCGGCTCCCGTACCGCGCGGTCGTCGCCGTCCGCCACCGGCCGGAGGAGACCGAGGACGAGCTGATGACCCTGGTCGACCTTGGGGTCCGGGTCGTCGACGTCGTCGTTGAGCACCCGCTCTACGGTGAGCTCCGCGGCGAGCTCCATCTCGCCTCGCCAGCCGACGTCCGGTCGTGGGCCGAGGCGACCCGCCGCTCGGGCGCGCACCTGCTCTCCGAGCTGACTGACGGCGTCCACCTCCATACCCTCGAAGCGGGGAGCGCGGCGCGCCTCGACGACGCTCGGGCTGCCCTCGCCGCCCGCGGCTTCCTCCTTGACGGCGGGGAGCCCGAACAGTGAGGCGTCCGGCGCCGCGTTCCTGACTGCCGGCCGCAGACCGGCACCCCATCCCACCCGTCACCCAGAGGACCCCGCATGACGCTCACGCTCGACCGTCGCGCGCCCGCGCTCGGTGCCACCCTTGCCGACCGGCTCGTCCCGGCCGTCCTCGCCGCCCGCCTCGGCTCCCGCAGCCGTGACCTCGCGCTTGTCGCCGCCGGGGCGCTGCTCATCGCCCTGTCGGCCGCCGTGAGCATCCGGCTGCCGGACAACCCGGTCCCGATCAGCGGGCAGACGTTCGGAGTCCTCCTCGTCGCCGGCGCCGTCGGGCTCCGGCGGGGGCTTGCCGCGACCGCCATCTACGTCGCGATCGGGGTCATCGGCCTCCCGGCGTTCGCCGAGGGCAAGGGCGGACTCGGGGTCATCGCCGGGGTCAGCGACGGCCGGCTCGTCCTCGGAGCGACCGGCGGCTACCTCGTCGGGTTCGTCCTTGCGTCCGCCCTCGTCGGCCGGCTCGCCCAACGGGGCTGGGACCGCCGCCTCCCGGGCGCCCTCGCCGCGATGGCCCTCGGCAACGCCGTCATCTACGCGATCGGCCTGCCCTGGCTCGCCGACGGCGTCCTGCCGGCCGCCTGGTGGGTCGTCGGGCGGGAGCGGTGAGCGCGGACGGAGTCGCCACGGTCGAGCGACCGGAGCGGGCAGCCTCGCTCGGGCTCATCGGTCACGAGTACGCCGCGCTCGACCCGGTCCCGGCGAACGCCCGGATCTTCGGGCTGGCCGACCAGGCAGCGTTCTGGTTCGCGGCGACGTGTCTCCCCGCCGCCTGGTTCTACGGCGCGCTGATGGCGGGCGCCGCCGGCCTCCCCGGCGCGCTCTTCCTCATCTTGGTCGTCAGCCCGCTCTCGCTCATCCCCTGGGCGTTCCTCGGCTGGATCGCGGCCCGGACGGGCGCCTGCTCGACCGCTCTCGTCCGGCCTGCCTTCGGGCTGCGTGGCTCGGCGGTCCCGTCCGTCCTCTATCTCGTCTTCGGCCTCGGCTGGGCGGCGGTCAACGTCTTCCTGGGCGCGATCGGCCTCTCGTTCGTCTTTGCCGGCTGGCTCGGGACGCCGGCCTTCCTCAGCCCCGGGTACGAAGGCCCGATGGCGGCGAGCATCGTCGCGGTCGCGATCCTCCAGGGGATCGTCGCGGCCGGCGGCCACCGGGTGCTGCGCGTCGTCCAGTGGGGCGCGACCCTCGCGCTCCTGGGACTCGGCGCGATCCAGCTCTGGCTCGTCGTCACCCACTGGGACCCGGCGACCCTGTTTGCCTGGCGACCGCCGGCCGGGGGGTTGACGACCTCGATCGGGCCCTTCACGTACACGATCACGGTCGCGCTCCTCGTCGATCTCCTCATCGCCTACAACTGGACCTGGGAGTTCATCGGCGACTTCAGCCGCTTCGCCCGCAGCCCGGCGGCCGGGACGGCGGGGCCGTTCATCGGCGCGAACGCCGCCCAGACGTGGTGGTTCGCCGTCGGTGCGCTCGGGGTCGTCTTCCTCGCCACGACGACCGGCGGCTTTGCCCCCGAGGCGGCCGATCCCTCCTCGCTCACGACGTCGCTCGGGTTGGGCTGGGTCGCCGCGGCGGTCATCATCGCCGCGACGGTCGCGACGAACGCCGGCAACCTCACCGCCTCAGCGCTCGCGATCACGAATCTGGCACCCCGCCTGCGGCTCGGCGTCCGCCCGCTCATCGGCACGGTGTCGCTCGCCGTCGTGCCCCTGGCCCTCCTGCCCCTGGTCGCGACCGGGTTCCAGGCGACGTACATCGTCTGGCTCGATGTCCTGGGTGCGATCGTCGTGCCGCTCTGGGTGATCGTCCTCGTCGACTTCTTCTGGGTCCGCCGCGGC
>CAWJIC010000006.1:0-158026 GCA_963842755.1 uncultured Chloroflexia bacterium
ATGTCGTACTTCGTTCAGTTACGTGTAGCGCAGGTTGCGCAGGACCTGGTGGGTCTGTGCCTCGATCCCCTCCGGGAGGAGGCCGGTCGCCGGGTCGCGTGGTCCCTGCCCGGCGACGAAAATGAAGGGGTCGCTGATGACCGCCTGGGAGTAGGGCCCCACGGGAGTCGGGGCCGCGTCGGTGACAACCGCCTGTTTCACGTCCGTCTCTCCTGTTCACCTGTCGCTCGGCAGGCGGGCGGGTGGATCCGTACAATTCGTTGTCAGGTTGACTGAAATTATGTTAGCGTGCCCGCAGCGTCCGCGTTGACCGATGCAGGAGTACGGCGCCAGAGATGTCCGTCACCCTTCCCGTCGACGATATGGCCGAGATCCGTGACGTCTTGATCCCCGTCATGCGGGCGATCGCGGCGACCATCGGGCCGCGTTGCGAGGTCGTACTCCACGACATCGGGCACCGCGACCGTCTCGCCCACACGATCATGTGGATCGAGAACGGGCACGTGACAGGTCGTCACGTCGGCGGTCCGACGACGAATCTCGGGCTGGAGGCGCTCCGATCCGGGCTGGAGGACCCTGATCGGCTGAACTACTCCTCCCGGACCCGGGACGGCCGCGAACTTCGGTCATCGTCGGTCTACTTCCGGAATCGCCAGGACCGGCTCATCGGTGCTCTGTGCATCAACGTCGACATCGGTGCGTACCAGCAGGCGCGTGCAACTCTCGACGAGCTCGTCGGGCCGATCGGCCAGCCGACCGCGCCCGTGTCCGACGAGTTGTTCGGCGCTGACATGGGTGACGTCCTGGACGAAATCGTCCAGGACGTGATCGGCCGGGTCGGCAAGCCCGTCGCGTTCATGACCCGCGACGAAAGAGTGGGTGTCGTGCGCGTCCTCGACGAGAAGGGCGCGTTCCTCATCAAGCGGGCGATCGACCGGATCGCCCGGGCGCTGGGCGTCTCGCGGGTGACCGCATACGCGTACCTCAAGGAGGCGCGCGCGTCGGCGCAGCCGAGCAGCCTGCCCGGCGACTCGCCGTAGGCGGCGGGTCCTTCCATCAGTGCGTCCCAGTTGGCACCACGTTGAGGAAGCGGAGGAGTTCCAGATGAACGAAGACAAGGTCACCCCGGGCGCGGAGAAGAGCCTCGGTCGACGGTCGTTCCTCGTCACCGGCGTCGCGGCAGTCGGCGGAGCCGGGCTCCTGCTCGCCGGTTGCTCGCCTTCCACACCCTCGGGCGCGCCGACGGCCGGCAGCGGCAAGCTCGCCGAAGTGCTGAACCGGGGCAAGCTCATCGTCGGCACAGGGACGGGCAACCCGCCGTGGCACTTCCAGGACGCCAGCGGGGTCCAGGGTGGGTTCGACATCGCGATGGCGCGGATCGTCGCGAATGGGCTGTTCGGCAAGCCCGACGCCGTGGATTTCGTGCAGGAGGCGCCCGACGCGCGCATTCCGAACCTCGTGACGAACAAGGTCGACGTCGTCTTCCAGTTCATGACCGTGAACGCGAAACGCGCTCAGCAGGTCGAGTTCACGATCCCGTACTACCGGGAGGGCGCGGGCCTGCTCGTCGGGAAGAACAGCAAGTACAAGACGTACGACGAACTGAAGGCCGCCGGCAATGCCGTGAAGGTCTCGGTGCTCATGAACGCCGACGCCGACACCATGGTCCACGTCGCTCTTGCGGACGCCCAGACACTCCAGATCGACACCCAGGCGAACGTCATCCAGGCAGTCGACTCCGGCAAGGCCGACGCCGCCGCGGTTGACCAGTCCACGGTCCTCTGGCTCGTCGTGCAGCAGCCGGACAAGTACGTCGACCCAGGCTTCGGGTGGTACCCGCAGACGTATGCGGCCGCGGTCAGGCCGGGCGACCACGTGTGGCTCAACTTCCTGAACCAGGTCCTCCACGAAGCGATGACCGGCACCGACTGGCCGTCGTACGCCGACGCGTTCAAGAAGTACTTCGGCAAGGACCTCGACCAGCCGTACGTCGGGTTCCCCCAGGAGTACGCCCCGCTCGCGAACCCGGCGAAGAAGTAGCGCCTCCCTCGACCGGGGTCCGGCCGCGGCCACCGTCTCGGCCGGACCCCCACACGGGGCAACGCGGATGGGCTATCAGTTCAACTGGACGCTGGTCCTCGGATACCTCCCGGTCTACGCCTGGGGCCTCGTGCTCGGCCTCGGGATGGCGGCCATGGGCTTGTTGCTGGGAAGTCTCATCGGGCTCGGAGTCGCTGCGGTCAGCCGACGCCCGTCCCGGCCGATCCGTTTCCTGGTCCGTGCGTACGTGGAGGTCATCCGGAACGTTCCGATCCTCCTCTGGACGTACTTCGCGTTCTACGGCCTGCCCCAGCTCGGGATCACGTTCCTCGACAACGTGAGTTCCTTCGTCGTCGCTCTGTCGATCTACGCCGGGGCCTACCTGACGGAGGTCTTCCGGAGCGGCCTCGAGGCGATCCCGGCGCGCTTCGCCGAGGCCGGCCGAGCGATCGGTCTCACGACCTGGCAGCGGATCCGCCTCATCACCCTCCCGATGATGTTCAGGATCGTCCTGCCGTCGCTCACGAACAACTTCATTTCGCTGTTCAAGGACACATCGATCGCGTCTGCCCTCGCTGTCCCCGAGATCACCTACGCGGCGCAATACGTGAATACGAACACGTTCCGCATCCTCGAAGCGTGGCTCATCGCGAGCCTCATCTACCTCGGCGTCGGGTATGTGTTCGCGTTCGGCTTCCGTCGCTTGGAGCGGCGGTTCCGGATGGTGACGTGATGGGCATCGTCCTGCAATGGCTCGGGTCGCTCGCCGGAGGACTCTGGCTCACGCTCGCGCTCACTCTCCAGATCGTCGTCGCTTCGACGCTCATCGGGATCGGAGGCGGCCTCACGCTTCTTCACGGCCCGCGTCCCGCGCGCCTCCTGGTGCGCGGGTACGTCGACTTCGTTCGCGGGATCCCTATGCTCGTCCTCATCTTCATGGTGTTCTACGGCGTCGGTGCCCTCAACCTCTCGCTGGAAGGCCCGACCGCCGCGGCCATCGCGCTCAGCGTGTTCGCGGGCGCCCACATGTCCGAGATCGTCCGCGGCGGGATCGGTTCGCTCCCGGCCGGCCAACTCGAGGCGGCGAAGATGCTCGGTCTCACGACCTTCCAGCGCTTCCGACTCATCGTTCTCCCGCTCGCGCTTCCGCGGATGATGCCGTCGTACGCGAACACGATCGTGGAGATCCTCAAGGGGACGGCGCTTGCGTCGCTGGTCGGTGTCACCGAGTTCCTGTACATGATCCAGTCCGCCGTGGGCACCACCTTCGAGCCGATCCCGTTCTATGTGTTCGGCGCGGCCGTGTACTTCATCTTCGCCTTCGGCCTGTCCCAGCTCGCGGCGGCCGTCGAGCGCCATTACCGATATGTCGAGTACTGAGAGGGCCGGACGTGATCGACATCGAAGGGATCCACAAGAGCTTCGGACCGGTCGAGGTTCTGCGCGGAGTCGACCTCCACGTCGATCGGAACCAGGTTGCGGTGATCCTCGGGCCGTCCGGCTCGGGGAAGTCGACGCTCCTTCGCTGCGTCGCCGCCCTTGAGCCGTACCAGACCGGCCGGGTTGTCGTCGATGGCGAGATGATCGGGTACCGGGAGGAGGACGGCCATCGGCGCCGTCTCAAGGAGAATGCCCTCGCAAGGCAGCGCGCCGAGCTTGGCATGGTCTTCCAGAGCTACAACCTCTTCCCGCACATGACGGCAGTCGAGAACGTCATGCTCGGCCTCGTTCACGTCCGGCATGTCCCGAAGACAGAGGCGCGCGAGACGGCACTTGAGTGGCTGAGCCGCGTTGGGCTCGACGACCGCATCAACTCGTACCCGGCGCAGCTCTCGGGCGGCCAACAGCAGCGCGTGGCGATTGCCCGGGCCATCGCTTCCCAGCCGAAGGTTCTCCTCCTCGACGAGATCACCTCCGCGCTCGACCCGGAGCTCGTCGGCGAGGTCCTCAAGGTTGTGAAGGACCTCGCGACGGCAGGCGCGACGATGCTCATCGTCACCCACGAGGTCCTCTTCGCCCGCGAAGTGGCGAAGGAGGTCTACTTCATGGACGAGGGCGTGATCGTCGAGAGCGGCCTTCCGGAGGAGGTCCTCGGCCGGCCGAAGACCGAGCGGCTTCAGGCGTTCCTCAAGCGCTACGCGAACGTGTCGATGGCGTCGTCGGCCGCGACGTCCTGACGCATCCCGCCGTCGACCGCGCCGGGCGCTCACCGGCCGGCGGCCCGTCGACCAGGGGCGCCCGACCGGCCGATTCGGAGGATGAGACCCGTGGAGCGTGGCACGATCTACCGTGAGCTCGGCGTGGAGCCGATCATCAACGCGACGGCGACCGTCACGATCCTCGGGGGCTCGCTCATGCCGCCCGAGGTCCTCGAGGCGATGCGGCAGGCAAGCGAGTGTTTCGTCGACCTGACCGAGCTCCAGGAGGCGGTCGGGCGGCGGATCGCCGAGCTGACCCGCAACGAGGCCTGCTTCGTTTCGGGCGGTGCGGCGGCCGGGCTCGTCCTTTCCGCCGCCGTCTGCATGGCCCGCGGAACCGCGGATGGGATCTGGCGTCGCTCCGAGCTCGACCGATACCCGCGGGAGTTCGTCCTTCACCGGGTCCACAGGAACCCGTACGACCCGGCGATCGAGCTGGCCGGCGGTCGGCTCGTGGACGTCGGCAACCACTTCGGCACGGCCGTCGACGAGCTGGAGCGGGCAATCGGTCCGCAGACTGCCGGCGTTCTCTACATCGCCGGGGCGCATCTCGCCGAGGGCGCTCTCCCGGTCGAGAAGGTTGTCGAAGTCGCCCATGCCCGGGGCGTGCCGGTCATCGTCGATGCGGCCGCCCAGCTGCCGCCTGTCGAGAGCCTCTGGCGCTTCGCCGAGCTGGGCGCCGACATCGTCATCTTCAGCGGCGGCAAGGGCCTGTGCGGGCCCGCGAGCACGGGCCTCGTCCTCGGCAAGCCGGAGTGGATCGGGCGCTTCGCCCGGAACGCGGCACCCCTCCATCGGATCGGTCGGCCGATGAAGGTCGGCAAGGAGGATCTCGTCGGGATCCTGGCCGCAGTCCGCTGGTACCTCGCTCGGGACCACGCGGCGATCATCCGCGAGTACGAGGAAGTGGTGCGGCACTTCATCGAATGGGGAGAGGGCCGGCCGGAGGTCACGGTCGTTCGCGAGTTCCCGAGCGAAGCCGGCCAGCCCATGCCGCGGGCCCGGATCACGTTCCTCGGAGATCTCGCGGGTGCCCGCGACGGGGTGATGGCCGCACTTCGCAATGGGCGACCGCGGATCGACACGTGGCCTGCCGGGCAGGATGGGATCTACCTGAACCCCCAGACGATGCTCCCTGGCGAGGACCTGATCGTCAGTCGCAGGTTCACGGAGATCCTGGATGAGCTCCGTGGCTGACGAGGTCGTCATCGAGCGGGCAGCCACGGGCCGGCCCCACGAGGGCCGCGTCCTCGCTGTCGTCACCCCGCACCTCGACGACATGCCGATCTTCGCAGCCGGCACCGTCGCCAAGCTTCTCAATGAGGGCTACTCCGGGCACCTGATCCGGACGAGCAACGACGAGGTCGATTCGGTCGGGCTGACCGTCGGTGAGACGGTGGCCGCCAACGAGCGCGACGCTCGGTCCGTCGTATCGGTCCTGGGACTCGCGAAGTCGTTCGACCTCAACGAGCGGAACCACCGGATGGACGGAAGCTCGCGCCTGGAACTGCGAGCAAGGCTGATCTTCCTCTTCCGCCTGCTGCGGGTGGACACCGTCTTCAGCTACGACCCCTGGGGTCACGACGAGGAGAACCCGGACCACTATGTGACCGCGCAGGCCGTGGAGGCGGCGTGCTGGATGGCCGGCAACCACCTCGACTACGTCGAACACTTCGCGGCCGACCTCGAGCCGCACGCCGTGCGCGAGAAGTACTACTTCTCGCGGCGACGCCAGGCGGTCAACCGGGCCGTCGACATCGGCCCGACCATCGAGCGCAAACTCGCCTCGATCTGCGCCTGTCGGACGCAGCTGCGCCACACGGTGAGCGACCTGCAGGCCTACCTGCGCGAGCGTGGCCTCCGCATGGCCGCCCTCGAGGGGTCCGACGACGAGGCCGTCTCGGCGTTCGTCGATGGGGTCCATCGCGAACGGGCAGCCATCGTGGGGCGTCCCTACGGCCTCGACTACGCGGAGGAATTCCACTGGATCGGCCCCGACTCTCCTTCGCCGATCGAGCCCGACCCGCTGGCCACGTTCATCGCCCGCCACGCTGCACCAGCCGAGTGATGGAGCCCGCAACGCTGCCAGCGTTCGCCGCACGAGCCGGCGATCTCCCAGGGTCGGCCGTGGGCCTCGGCCGTCAGCGCAGCGTGTCCGACCCGCCTCCGCTCAGCAGTCGCTCGAGCTCCGGGCGGGTCGGCAGTCCGGTTATGTCGCCCTCGACGGCGACTGACGCCGCGCCGCAGGCGTTCGCCCATGCCAGGGCAGTCGGCACGTCCGCGTCGTCCAGTCGGGCGGCGATGAACCCTGCCGAGAACGCGTCGCCTGCGCCGACTGGATCGACCACCGTGGCCACCGGCAACCCGGTGGCCCGGACAGCTGGGCCTCCCCTGACGACGGCGAGGCAACCGTCGGCTCCGAGCTTGATGACGGCGAGGGACGGCCCGAGCTCGACGAGCGCGGCCGCCAGCGATTCCGGCCCGGTCTCGGCACCGAGCCCGGCCACGAGCGCCGCCTCGACCTCGTCCGCGATCACCACATCGACCTGGGCGACGAGATCGCGGAGCACCGACGCCGACTCGGTATCCGACCACAGCCGGCGGCGAAGATTGACGTCGAAGCTCACGGTGAGGCCCTCGGCACGGCCCGCCGCGAGAGCCGCCGCGACGGCGGCACGGCACGAATCGGAGAGCGCCGGCGTGATCCCGGTCAGATGAAGCCATCGGGCACGGGCGAAGACGCCGCGTTTGACGGCCGCGGCCACATCCTCGGGACCGAGCCGCGCACCCGCGGAGCCGGTCCGATGGTAGACGACCTCGGACGGGCCGACCCCGCGTCGCTCGCGGACCATGAGGCCGGTCGGGCCGCTCGGGTCGACGGTCAGACCGACGACATCGACGTCCTCGCCGCGCAACGTCCGGACGATCCGTGTCCCGAACCCGTCGGCGCCGACTCGCCCGATGAAGGCGACCCGGTGGCCGAGCCGGGCGAGTCCCACCGCGACGTTGGCCTCGGCACCGGCGATATGCGGACGCAGGGCGCGCACGTCCGCCAGGGGTGCCGAACTAGCGGCGACGAGCGAGACGAGACACTCGCCGATCGTCACGACCTCTCGTCGCGTCGATTGGGTCGCACCGGCCAGCCTCATTCGAGCCTCCCTCTGGTGTAGGGGCCGGGGGCCCATCCGGCTGCGGAGATCATCGCGCTGCCCCGAGCACAGCCACGAGGCGCGCGCCCCGCTCGGCGATGCCGGCCGGCTCGCCATCGCCGGTCAGCCAGCTGCCGACCCCGACCGCGAGCGCGCCGGCGGCTACGAAGGCGGGGGCTGACTCGATCGTGACGCCCCCCGTGGGGATGAGCGGGATGTCGGGGAACGGTCCGCGGAACTCACGCACGAAGACTGGTCCGACGGCCGATGCTGGGAAGAGCTTCACGGCCGTGGCGCCCGCTCGCCAGGCGGTCAGGATCTCCGTTGGGGTGAACGCCCCCGGAAACGCTGGGATGCCATGCGATGCCCCGTACTCGATGACCTCGGGATCCGTGTGCGGCATCACGATGAAGCGGGCGCCGGCGGCGACCGCGGCACGTGCCCCCTCCAGGTCAAGGACGGTCCCCGCGCCGATCAGCAGCTCCGTCCCGGCGAAACGGCTTGCGAGCGCCTCGATCGCCCCGAGCGCGCCAGGACTGTTCAGGGTCACCTCGAAGGCGCCGATGCCTCCGGCAGCGAGCCCCTCGCCGATCCGGACCAGCCGCTCGGGGTCGAGACCTCGGGCGATCGCGATCGTCCGGCCCTTGAGGATCGCATCTGGGATCGCCGGACGGTCCGTCGCGCTCACGCGGCGACCCTGGCGAAGCCTGGGATCTCCGCGCCTTCCAGGTCCCGGTCGACCAAACGGTCGAGGTCGCCGAATTGGATCAGCTCGTCCGGCGTCTCCTCGAACGCGAGATGGAGGACCGGACGGATCCCCTCGAACGTCATCGCGAAGTCTCCTCATCACTCGACCGACCGCGGCCGTGGCGCGCTAGAAGCGGTTGAATCGCCAACCGCCGTCAATCGGAATGGTCGTCCCCGTTACCATGGCGAGGGCCGGACTGCAGAGGAGCCCGATCAGTTCCGCGACCTCGGCGCGAGTCACCAGGCGCCCGGCCGGCGTATGGGCGATGGCCCGTGGCACGAAGGTCGGATCGAAGGCTTCGATGTCGACGGCGCTCTCGGCAATCTGGCCGGGCGCCACCGCGTTGACGGTGATTTCCGGCCCTAACTCGACAGCGAGTTCCTCCGTGAGCTGAATCATCGCGTTCTTCGCCAGCCCGTAGATAGAGTGGTTGCGCAGATAGGCGCTGCCAGCCGAGAGGTTGACGATCCGGCCCCATCCGGCGGCGCGCATGCCCGGCGCCACCAGCTGTGTGGCCAACCACGCCGCCCTCACGTTGCTGTCCCAGATCCGGTCCCACTCGGACTCGGGTAGCTCGGCAAAGGGCTGCATCGAGAAGGGTCCGCTGTTGTTCACGAGCACGTCGATCCGACCTCCGAGTCGGTCGGTCGCCTCGTCGACGAGACGACGGACACCCTCACCCGTGCTGACGTCGCCACCGATTGCCACGTGCTCGGCCCCCGTCCCGTGCCGGAGTTCGGCGACGAGCGCAGCGGCGACCTCGCCCGATTGGTGATAGTTGACAGCGACCGTCGCGCCCAGCATGGCGAGACGCTCGACCACGCTCGCTCCGAGGTTCCGGGACGAGCCTGTCACGAGTGCCGTCCTGCCGGCCAGGAACCGATCAGCCGTCATTGACATCGCCTCACTCTCATGTCCGCTCGTCATCCCAGCCTCGGCAGGATCTCCCGCGCGGCGAGTTCCACGAGCTCCGTGGCTCGCTCCACCGGCATCGGGAAGAGGGCCACCGAATCTGCCCCGGCATCAAGGTGGGCGCGCACCCCGGCGGCGCACTCCTCAGGATCGCCGGCGATCGCCAGATCTTCGACCCAGCGATCTGGCATCTCCCGCTCAAGGAGCCCCGACCCACCCCGGGCGAGCATCTCGGTCAACTCGTCGCTGATGCCGTAGGCGTCGGTGAGAGCATTGGCGCCCCCGGCCGCGAGGTAGAACGCGACCGGTGCGCGGGCGGACTCGCGAGCCCGCCGGCTGTTCCGGTCCACGGAGAAGATGGCGAAGCTGGTCACTTGGTGATGGTCGGTTCGGCCGGCGCTTGCGGCGCCCGCGCCGATCTGCTGTCGCGCCCAGCGCACGTAGGCCGGACTCGCGCCGACCGAGAGAACCGTGCCGTTGGCAACGGCACCGGAGAGCTGGAGCATCTTCGGGCCGATCACGCCGAGGAACAGCGGGACCCAGTCGATGGCCGGGTGGGACAGCTTCACGCGGTCGAACAGGTAGGCTCCCTCCGCGACCGTCACCTCCTCACCGTCGAGGAGTCGCCGTACGGCAATCACGCAGTCGCGAACGGCTCCCAGCGGCGAGGCTGGATAGAGGCCCATCTGGCGTAGCCAGTGCGGGACTCCGAGGCCGATTCCCGGTCGGAGCCGCCCCGGATAGATCCGCGAGAGCGTGGCGATCTCCATGGCCAGGAGTGCCGGGTGGCGGACGAGCGCGGAGACGATCCCGAGCCCGACCGGGATCTCGTTCGTGGCCGCGAGGGCGGCTGCGGCGCCGGAGACACCCCCAGTGAAGAAGTAGTCCTCGGCAAACCAGAGTTCCCCGAAGTCGAGCCGCTCGGCCAGTCGGGCCGTCGACTGGAGTTGCTCGGGCGGGACGTGACTGCCGAGCACGAGCCCGACTGGCGAGCGTTTCGCGGTCATCGTGTCTGCCCTTCTTTTGGATGGCCCGGCCTAGGACGCGGCACGGTTCGGGACGTAGCGGGGGAAGTGGCGACGCACGAGCGTGACGTCGTTGTTCTCGTGGAGCATCACGATCCGGCCGTCGCGAACCCGGATGATGTCGACGCCATGGTTCTCCCAGGGATGGCCGTCGGCCGTCGTCGCCGACTCCTCCCAGATCGCGCAGCCGACCTCCCCGTCGATGATGATCTTCTGGATCCGGAAGTCGAGGTCCTTCAGGAGACCCGACTCGAACGCCACGAAGTCGCGGACCTCGTCGATTCCACGCAGGGTCGCCTGCCCCAGGAATCGCACGTCGACATCGTCGTCCATCAGGCGCAGCATCCCCGGCCCATCACCAGCCAGAAAGGCTGCGTAGAGCGCCTCGACGAGGCGACGAGTCTCCTCCGGCATCTGGCTCCTCCGATGGCTCGTCGGCGGGCGGGATCACCTCGTCCATCCCCGACGATCCGCTCCCTACTCGATGACTTCGCCGTGGACGGCTACGGACTCCCCCACGAAGGAGGACCACGCCTGGGTGAAGGCCTCCATGTTGGGCCCAGAACCGAGCTCTGCCCGGTAGGCGGCGATGTCCGTGATCTCGACGACTTCGAGGTAGCCGTAGGGCGATGGTCCTCCGTCGAGTGTCCCCTCAAGCCGCGTCACGATGTAGCTCCGGATGCTCTCAAGGCCACGGGCGAATGGATAATCCACCTCCCGGATCCAGCGCTCGTAGTCCTCCGGCGCGACCCCGTCCCGGAGCCGGTTGAGGAAGAAGACGCGTTCGGCCACGTTCTGACTCCTCTCGTATCCGTCACTCCGCCGGCTGCGCCACGCTGCGGATCGCCGTGAGGACGCGCTCGGCAGTCAGCGGCAGCTGTTGGATCCGTACGCCCGTGGCATCTGCAACGGCGTTGGCGAGCACCGCCCCCGCGGGCACGACCGACGGTTCGCCGACGCCCTTCGCCCCGTACGGCCCTTCATTTGAGCCGGCCTCGACGTAGAGCGCCTCGATGTTGGGCACGTCCATCGCCGTGGGCATCTTGTAGTCCGTCAGATTCGGGTTACGGACGATCCCGCCTTCGTACACGATCTCCTCGCTCAGGGCGTAGCCGATCCCCTGGGTGGCACCGCCGCGCGTCTGGCCGTTGATGCCCTCGGGGTTGATCGCCCGGCCAACATCGTGCGTCGCCACGTACCGTTGCGGTCGGACCTCTCCCGTCACTGGATCGACCTCAACCTCGGCCGCGTGGCAGTAGAAGGTCGGCTCGTTGAATGCCGGGTAGAGCATCCCGTGGACCGTCGAGTCGTCGAACTCCGTCGGCGTTGCCAGAAAGCTGCCGCGACCGGTGATGTAGCCGCCCTTCCAGAGCGAGGCGAGCCCGACTTGCGCGAGCGTCATGCCTCGATCCGGGTCGCCGGTGAGCTGGGCTCGTCCATCGACGAGTTCCAGCTCGGCCGCGTCGCATCCGAGCTCGGCAGCGACGAACTCGAGAATCTGCTTCTTGCAGTCCTGGGCGGCGAGACGGGCGGCACTGCCCACGTTGTAGAGCGTACGGCTGCCCTGTGCCCCGAAGTCGTAGGGGGTGGCGTCCGTGTCGGAGGTGACGAGCGCCAGGTCGCTCATCGACACGCCCATCTCCTCGGCGAGGATCTGGGCAACGCCGGCCTGGAGGGCACCGGTCCCGATCTCGGTTGCGCCCGTGATCAGACCGATCGTGCCGTCCTCGTTCAGCTTGACGTAGGCGCTCGCAGAGCCCGTCGTCGTCGTCCACCAGCCGCAGGCAAGCCCCATCCCACGCCCCGGGCGACGGTCCCGCTCCCTGTAGCCGATCTGCTCGACCGTCGCCTTGATCGCTGCCTCGAGACCGACATGCTGCAGCACCTGGCCGCTCGGCCCGAGGTCGCCGTTGCGGACGATGTTCTGTAGCCGGAAGTCGAGCGGATCGATCCCGAGCTCGCCAGCGATGATGTCCATCTGTGACTCGACCCCGAACAGCGTCTGGGGTCCGCCGGGGCCGCGGTAGGCGCCGGCGTTGCAGCGATTGGTGTAGACCGCGTACCCGTGCAGATCGACATGGTCGATCCGGTAGGGACCGGCGCCCATCAGGGCAGCGACCGAGGCGATGACGCACGAATTGCCGCCGTAGGCCCCGGCGTTCAGATAGACGCTGGTCTGGCGGGCGACGATCGCGCCGTCGTTCATGACGCCCGTCTTGACCGTGATCCGGGCGGCCATTCGCGGCGCGGCCGCGATCATCTCCTCCTCCCGCGTCCAGATGAGCCGGACCGGACGGCCCGTGGCCAGAGCCAGGAGGGCGATGAAGTGCTCACACCCCAGGTCCAGTTTGCCGCCGAAGCCACCGCCGATGAGCGTGCTGCGGACACGGACCTTGTTGAGCGGCAGCTCCAGCACCTTGGCCAGGGTCGCGCGCAGGTTGAACGGGTTCTGGGTCGAGGTCGACACCGTCACCCGCCCGGCCGAGTCGACCCAGGCGACGCCAGCTCGCGGCTCGATGTAGCCCTGGTGGACAGAGTGGGTGATGAACGTATGCTCGAAGATGCGCTCGGCGCGCGCGAACCCCGCCTCGACGTCGCCCCGGGTGATCTGAGCGTGGGCCGCCAGGTTTCCATCGCGGCGCAGCGAGGGGTGGGCCTTGTAGGAGGACCACTCCGGGTGGACCGGCGGGGCTCCCTCGGCGAGCGCCTCTTCGATGTCGTTGAGAATGGGCAGTGGCTCGTACTCGACGTCGATCAGCTTGATCGCGTGCTCGGCGATCCGCTCGCTCGTGGCCGCAACGGCAGCGATCGCCTCGCCGTGGTAGCGGACGCGATCACGCGCGAAGACGATCTCGTCCTCCACGGCCCCGCCGTAGCGAACATCCGGGATGTCGGCGGCTGTGATGACCGCCCGGACGCCCGGCAGGGCCCTGGCGCGGGAGACATCGAGCCGGCGGATGAGCGCGTGCGGCACGCTGCTTCGGAAGACCCGCGCGTAGAGCATCCCCTGGATCTGCTGGTCGCCGCCGTAGAGCCCCTTTCCGGTCACCTTCTCGGTCGCGTCGAGGCGGATCGCGTTCGTTCCGATGAGGCTCGCCCGCTTCCGGGTCGCGATCGTCATCGTGCCGCCTCCATCGTCCGCGCTGCGTCGAGGATCGACTGGACGATCGTCGTGTAGCCGGTGCAGCGACACAGGTTGCCGGCGATGGACTCGCGCACGTCGGTCTCCGTCGGGCTCGAGTTGACGGCCAGCAGAGCCACGGCCGACATGATCATCCCGGGCGTGCAGATGCCACACTGGGCGCCGTTGCCGTTGACGAAGGCTGCCTGGACGGGATGGAGCTGCCCGCCCGGGGTGGTCAGGCCCTCGATCGTCGTCACGCTGCGACCGGCGACCGTGGCTGCCAGGACGAGGCACGAGTCGACGGCTCGGCCGTCGACGAGCACGGTGCAGGCTCCGCACTCACCTTCATCGCAGCCTTCCTTGGTGCCCGTCAACTGGAGGCGCTCGCGGAGGACCCGCAGGAGACTGTCATCCGGGTCGATCTCGATGGTGGTCGGCTCACCGTTGACGGTCAGCGACATCGAATGGCTCACGATGCGTTCTCCTCGTTCTCGCCGGCCGCGCGACGACGACACGCAGCTGCGGCCCGGGCTACCAGCGACGCGATGAGCTGGGTGCGGTAGGCGGCACTCGCACGGATGTCGTCGATCGGGCTCGAGGCGGCAGCAGCCAGCCGACCGGCCTCGGCCAGGGTCGACGTGTCGAGCCGGGTCCCCACGAGCCGGCGCTCGGCCTCCGCGGCTCGGAACGGACGCGGCGCAGCCGCACAGATCGCGATTCGCGCATCGAGTACCGTCTCGAGCCGCTCGTCGAAGGTCAGCCGCATCGCCATCCCGACGATTGCGATCTCCATCGCCCGGCGGCGACCGACCTTCAGGTAGACCTCCCCGGTCGCGTCAGCGGCCCGTGGGACCTGGACGGAGGTCAGCAGCTCGTCCGGTCGGCGCTGCGTCGCCCGTCGGCCGAGGAAGAAGTCCGCGAGCGGCAGGGTCCGCTCGCCCTTCCGGTCGTGAAGCGTCACGGTCGCGTCGGCAACGAGGAGCGTCGGTGGCAGGTCGGCGGCTGGCGAGGCGTTGCAGATGTTGCCTCCGATCGTGCCCACGTTCTGGGTCTGCCAGCCGCCCACCTGGGCGGCTGCATCGACGAGACCGGGCATCTCGCGACGAAGGACGGGGTTCGTGGCGAGGTCCCGATGCGGAGTCAGGGCCCCGATGCGGATCGCGCCGTCGGCGCTCACGCCGCGGAGCTCGTCGTCGAGGTCGCCGATGAAGATCACGTGCTCGGGTGCGATCTGGCCGCGCAAGTACTGGACCATGACATCGGTGCCGCCGGCAAGGATCTGGGTGCCACTGCCCAGGCTACCGAGCAGCTCGAGGGCCTCCCCGACCGACGAGGGCGCGTGGTACGTGAAGCTCACCTACGTTCCTCCTTGCCCAAATACCGTGGCTGTCGTACCGCCGCCGGCCACCGCCGGCTCGCCATCACCCTGCGTGACGGGGGCACCGTCGCGGTGAGACTGGACCATTCCACCGGGTACGCTGTACAGCAGGCAGGCCACCTCGCGGGCGCCGATCCGAATGGTTGGAATTGGGGCGACCCGGCACTCGCTCATGACGTTCGGGCAGCGGTCCTGGAACGCGCAGCCGGGGCCGACAGTCGCGGCGTCCGGCGCCTCACCGGCGAGCTGCGTGTGCCGTCGTCGCCGCCCGGGTTCCGGGACCGGGATTGCCGCGATCAGCCCGCGGGTATACGGATGGAGCGGGGCACCGAGCACCTCGTCGACCGTCCCGGACTCGACCACCCGCCCCAGGTACATCACCTCGACCCGGTGGGCCAGATAGCGAACCGTCGAGAAGTCGTGGGTGATGAACACGTAGGTCATGCCGAGTTGCCGCTGGAGGTCCGTCAGCAGTTCGAGCAGGCTGAGGCGCAGTGACATGTCCAGCGAGGAGGTTGGCTCGTCGAGGACCACGAAGGCCGGTCGCGTCGCGATCGCGCGCGCGATGCCGATCCGCTGGCGCTGGCCGCCGCTCAGTTGGTCGGGGCGACGGTCGAGGATGGCCGGCTCGAGCTGGACCAGTCGCATCAGTTCGTGGAGCTCCCTCTCCACGGCCGGTCCACGGGCAATCGCGTGGAGCTGGAGCGGCTCGCGGAGCGTGCGTCGGATGGTGAAGCTCGGGTTCAGGCTTGCGTGCGAGTCCTGGAAGACCATCTGCATGTCGCGTCGAATCGGGCGAAAGGCGCCCAGCGAGAGCCTCGTGATGTCGCGGCCTCGGAAGAGCACCCGGCCGGACGTCGGCTCCGTCAGGCGCACGAGGCACCGTGCCGTCGTCGACTTGCCGCAGCCGCTCTCGCCGACCAGGGCGACCGTCTCGCCGGCGACGACCTCGAAACTCACGTCCGAGACGGCCCGGACGGCCCCGCCATGACCGTGGAAGGTCTTGCTGAGGTTCTCGACCCGAAGGAGCGGCACGGGGCTAGTCGCTGGCAACGCGGTGCTCCCGCGCCCCGGCTCGGACCGCCTCGCGTGGGTCCTCCAGGTGGCACATGACCTGATGTTCCGCAGTCTCGTCGATAGCGTAGTTCGCCGGACGCTCGGTCGTGCAGCGCTCGAAGGCGAGCGGACAGCGGGCTGCGTAGCGGCAGCCACTCGTCGCGTAGGGGACCCGTCCGGACGGGTCGGTCGTCTCGCGGCCCGCACCCTCGACCCGGCGATCGACCCGCAGCAGCGAGCCGAGGAGTCGTCGCGTGTAGGGGTGACCGGGGTTCCGGAAGACCGCCTCGACCGGCCCGGACTCGACGACGTGTCCGCCATGCATCACGACAACCCGGTCGCAGGTCTCCGCGACGAGGGCGAGGTCATGGGTGATGAGAAGAATTGACATCTGCAGGCGCTCCTGGAGCGTGAGCAAGAGGTCGAAGATCTGCGCTTGGATCGTCACGTCGAGGCCGGTCGTCGGCTCATCGGCGATCAGCAGCTCGGGTTCCGCCGCGAGCGCCATCGCGATCATCACCCGCTGGGCCATGCCGCCGCTCAGCTGGTGCGGGTAGGCATGGAAGCGCCGCTGCGCATCGACGATTTCGACGGCCCGGAAGAGGGCGATCGCGACTGCCTGTGCGTGCGCACCTCGCAGGCCGCGGTGGAGCGACACGACGCGAGCCACGTGCGCGCCGGCCTTGACGAGCGGGTTGAGGCTCGCCTTGGGTGATTGGAAGATCATCGCGATCCGGCCGCCGCGGTACCGCCGCTTGCCCTCGTCGTCCATCCCGAGCAGGTTCTGACCGTCGAGCAGGATGCGGCCGGCATCCACGGACGCCTGCCGGCCCTGGAGGCCCATGATCGAGAGGGCGGTGACCGTCTTGCCGGAGCCGCTCTCGCCAACCAGCCCGACCGTCTCCGACCGACCGATCGAGAAGCCGACCCCGTCGAGGATGCGCGTGCGCCCCTTCCGGGACCCGGGGAAGGAGACGGAGAGGCCGTCCACGCGGAGCAGCGGCTCGGGATTGCCGGGAACCATCATCAGGCCGACCGCACGAGGTTCCGGAGACCATCGCCCACCCAGTTGAAGGCGAGCACGACGATGAGGATCGCGACGCCGGGGAACAGCCAGGTCCACCACTGACCGGTCCCGATGTTCGCGCTTCCGTCGGCGACCATGGTTCCCCACTCCGCGGTCGGCGGCCGAATCCCGATCCCCAGGAAGCCCAGCGCGGAGGCGTCGAGGATCGCCCAGCCGAGGACGATCGAGGCGAGCACGAGGCCGGGTGAGATGGCATTCGGGAACACATGCACGAGTGCCACGCGCCAGGGCGGATTGCCGACGACGCGCGCGGCATCCGCGTACTCGCTGTCGCGAATCTTGAGCGCCTCGCTGCGGGTCAGGCGGACGAAGTAGGGCGTGTACGCGAAGGCGATCGCCCCGATCACGTTCTGGAGGTGGTTCCCCATCATGACGGTGATCGCGAGCGCCAGGATGAAGGCCGGGAACGAGAGCATCACGTCGACGACCCGCATCACCACTTCGTCCAACCAGCCTCCCGCGTAGCCGGCCAGGGCCCCGATCACGGCTCCGACCCCGAACGCGAGCCCGGTGACCGAGAAGGCGACGAGAAAGTCGAGGCGACCCGCGTGGACGATCCGGGCCAGGATGTCGCGACCGAAGGTGTCGGTTCCGAGGAGATGGGCGAGCGTCGGGCTTTGCAGGGTCGCCGCCCCGTCAACGGCGAGCGGATCGACCCGGTAGACGAGCGGCAGGAGGAATGTCCCGGCCAGGGCGATGAGCACGATCGCCAACCCGACCGCCGTCTGCCGGCTCTCCCGAAGGACGACGAGGAGCCGCTGGCGCAGGCCCAGCTGGGCGGCCGACGGACCGAGGCCGACTTCTGCCTGATCGGAGATCTGTCCGGCAAAGGCCATGGCTACCGCACCCGGATCCGCGGGTCGATCAGACCGTACAGGAGATCGATCAACAGGTTCAGCGCGACATAGATCGTGGCGATCATCAGGATGAAACCCTGGATCGCGTTGAAATCATTGGACCGGACCGCTTTGAAGGCGTAGCTCCCGACGCCGGGCCAGGAGAAGACCGTCTCGACGATCACGTTTCCGGCCACGACGTAGCCGAGGACGATCCCGATCATCGTCAGGACCGGCACGAGGGCGTTGCGCAGGGCGTCCTGGCGCACGATCGCACCGCCGCTGAAGCCGAGCGCTCGCGAGGCGCGCACGTACTCCGTGTCGAGGATGCCGAGCATGGCCGAGCGGGAGATCTTGGTGATCGGAGCGAGCTCGATCAGCGCGAGGGTGACGGTCGGCAGGGCGAGGTACCGAAGTGTCTGGACGAAGAGCCCCAGGTTCCCGGCCAGGAGGCTGTCGATCGTATAGAAGCCGGTGACCGAGGTCGGCGCGGCCGTGCCGAGGGAGAGCCGACCCACGGGTCCGGGCGCCCAGCGCAACAGGTACGAGAAGACGAAGGCGAGCATCAGGCCGAGCCAGAAGACGGGCATCGCGGCCGAGACGGCCGCGATCGTGCGGGCCAGGCGATCGATCCCTAAATCCCGTCGGATTGCCCCGATGAACCCGAGCGGGATGCCGATCAGGCTTGCCAGCACCGTTGCGGCGAGGGCAAGCTCAAGAGTGGCGGGGAGGCGCTCAAGCAGATCCTGCGTCACCGGCCGTTCGGTCTTGAAGCTCATGCCGAGATCCCCCTGGATCGCCCCCCCGACGAATGAGACGTACCGCTCGAGGAGTGGCCGGTCGAGGCCCATCCGAACCTCTTCGGCGTGGAGCAGTTCGGCCGAGGCGAACGGCCCGAGGCGGACGAGCGCCGGGTTCCCGGGCAGGATGTTCGTGATGGCGAAGACGGCGATGCTGACGAGCCAGATCGTCAGCATCGCCAGCGCCAGTCGGCGCACGATGTACCGACCGAGTTGGGACGAGACGACCGTCACGACACGCTCGCGGAGGCGGCCGGATGGTGGCGTGGCGGTCGTCATCGTCGAATCCCGCGATCGGCGTCGCCTAGGCGGTCACGTACGCCCAGTAGAGGCGCGGGTTCTGGTCCGGCCAGAGCGGGAAATCGTAGAGGTTCTTGGCAACCGGGACGAAGAAGTCGCGCGCAAAGAGGAAGGCCCAGGGCGCGTCGTCCACGACGATCTTCTGGGCGTCCTTGCTGATCGACTCCCGCTTGGCGGCGTCGGCCTCGTAGAGGCCGGCCGTGATCAGCTTGTCGACCTCGGGGTTGCTGTACCGGGCCGAGTTGGTGAACGTGTTGGTCGAGAGCAGGTTCCAGTACATGTGATAGAAGGGATCGTTGACCCACGAGAACCACTCGATGACCTGCATCGGTGACTTCGCGTTGTTGCGGTTGTCCTGGTACTGCGCCTCGGCCAACTTGTTGATCGTGACCGTGACCCCGATCTGCTGCAGGTTCGCCTGGATGAAGACCGCCATCTGCTCATCCTCGGCGCGTCCGATGACGACGTCGATGCTGCTCTCGAACCCGTCCGGATACCCGGCGGCGGTCAGCAGCTGCTTGGCCTTGGTGAGGTCGGTGTTGTAGTTCCAGAAGCTCTGGTCTGAGGTCGCCATGCCCGGCACGATGAGGCCCTTCGACGGGCGAGCGAGGCCGTGCATGACCTCGCTGATGATCGTGTCGTAGGGGATTGCCAGGCTGATCGCCTGGCGAACCTGCTTGTTGTCGAACGGCTTCATGGAGTTGTTGAACGCGAGAGCCCAGTTCCAGGTGCTCGGCGCCGTGATGAGCTTGACGTTCCCCTCACCGTCGCGCAGGGCCGCCGCGTCTTTCGGCGCGATCTGGAAGGCAGCGTGGAGGTCGCCGGACTTGAGCAGGCTGATTCGCTCCTGGGGATCGCCGATCTCGCGGAAGACGAGGCCGCCGTTCTTGGGCAGGCCGGCCCGGTAATAGTTCGTATTGGGCGCCAACTCGAATCCTTCGCCTCGCTTCCACGACTGGAGCTTGTAGGCGCTGTTGGCGTAGACGTTCGCGCGCCAGTACTCGTCGGCGAACTTGTCCTTGGCCGTCGCGTTGGCCTCCGACCGGGCCTTGCTCTGGATCGAGAGGACCTGCAGGCTCAGGAGTCTCTGGGTCATCGGGTTGGGCTTGTCGAGCTTGAAGATGACGGTCTGCTTGTCCGGCGTGAGGATGTTGTCGGTGGACGAGAGGGTCAACATCTTCATCAGGATGTTGGTGTATTGCGTGCCCTCGATCCCGCGCTGGAACGAGTACTTGATGTCGTCGACCGTGATCGGCGTCCCGTCCTCGAATTTCGCATTCGGGTCGAGCTTGAAGGTGGCCGTCAGAAGGTCCGGCGACATCTCCATCGACTCAGCGATCATCGACGTCGGGTTCGCCGGGTCGGCGATCAGGAGACCGTTCGACGGCTCCGCGTGCAGGTCGATCAGCTGGTCGTAGAGGTTGGCCAGCATGTAGTAGCCCGGGATCGTCTTGAACGCCTGCGGGTCGACGGTGTCGGCGTCGCCCTCGATCCCAAGGTTGAGCTTCGCGGTCAGGTCCGGGCTGCTCGGGGCCGCGCTTTCGGCACCGACTGACGGTGGCGGTGCCGCCCCCGACGCCGCGGCCGACGGTGACGGCGACGGCGAGCTGCCGCAGGCCGCCAGGATTGCGGAGAGGCTCGTCGACGAGAGGCCGAAGATCACCGACTGGCGCAGGAAGGTCTTGCGGCTGATCTTCCGGTTCTGCAGTTCATCGACCAATCCGGCGATCGTGAAGCGATCCTGGGCCGTCAGTTCCTCAGCGGCGTTATCGTTGACGATGTCGAGAGCGGGTGGTCTGCGGCTGGTCATCGGTCTCCTCCATCCTCTCGGCGGACGTCCCCTGCGGGGCACCGTTCCGCTCGAGACCTGGTCGTTGCCGTCCGGCTCATCTGCCCCCCTACTTGTTCTCGTTGCTCACCTCGCTAATTCGGGGCCAACCGTGGAAGGGCCTGCTCAGGCCGGCAGTTCCTCTGGGTCGATGTACACGTGGCATGCGGCGATGCGCCCATCGCGCACTTCGTAGACCTCGGTGAACCGGACCTCTCCCCGATCCGGTCCCAGGCCCACGCTGCGGAACTCGGCGATGGCGTGGGTCTCGTCGCCGGCCAGGAGCTCGATCGTCATCTCTTCGTCCGGATAGGCTTCGAAAAGCCGGCGGATGGACTCGCGGATCGCCGTGTGGCCGACGATCCCGTCTCGCTCGAATGGGCTCCACAGCCGCCCGTCCGGGTGGTAGAGCGCCACGAGACGATCAATCGATTTCGCGTTGTACGCGTCGACGAGCTCTCGGACGATCGACTTTGGGTCATTCATCGGCGGGCACTCCCGTAGCGACGGGCGACCCTGCTTCCGGCACGCCATCCGACCGGACCGGCTGGTAGCCGAGCCTGGCCGAGATCTCGGCGCCGGCATCGCGGACGAGCGGACCGAGGCCGGCGAACCGGTCGGGCGTGACCCGTGTCGCGGGACCGGCGATGCTCAGGCCGGCGCAGACCGCCCCGGTGTGGTCGAAGATGGGGGCGCCGACGCAGGAGATTCCATCCTCGTTCTCCATGTCGTCGGTGGAGTACCCGCGCGCTCGCACGCCCCGCAGGTGCTCCACCAGCCGGTCGCGGCTGGTGATCGTCGCCGCGGTGCGCGCCTCGAGTCGGTCTGGGAGCCGTGCCCTGAGGTCCTCCTCTGGGAGGTAGGCCAGGATCGCCTTCCCGATCCCGGTCGAATGGGCCGGCATGGTGAGGCCGATCCGGCTGAACATCCGGACGGACTGCGGACTGTCCACCTTCTCGATGTAGACCACGTCGACGCCGTCCAGAATGCTCAGGTGGATCGTCTCGCCCGTCTCCGCCCCGAGACGCCGCATCGTCGGGAGCGCCTCGCGACGAAGGTCGAGACTCTCGAGGTAGCCCATCCCCAGCCGGAGCACCATGGGACCCAGGGTGTAGGCACCCCGGTCGCTATCATGGATCAGCAGGCTCCGAGCCTGGAGGGTGCGCAGAATCCGGAACGTGGTCGGCTTGCTGTACTCGAGGATCGCGGTGCACTCGGCCAGGCTCAGTCCGCGTGAGCCGCTGGCGCTCACCTGAAACAGGACGTTCAGGGCGCGATCGAGCGTCTGCGTACCCGCCAGGACGGGCTCGTTGCGTTCGGCATCCATCAGGTGTGAAACACCGTGTCAACATTGGACGAATAGGCGCCTACTGTACAGGCGTGAGTCAAGCGCCGAACGAGGACTCCCCGACGTGGTGCAGCGATGAAACCGAGCGCACAGCGGATCGTCGACATGCGTCGTTCCGGGATCCGCGAGGTGATGGACCTTGCGGCGAGTCGCCCGGACGTCCTCCATCTCGAGGTCGGCGAGCCCAACTTCGCGACGCCCGACCATGTCCTTGAGGCGGCGGCCCGCGCCGCCGCCGACGGGTTCACGAAATACACCGCGAACCGGGGCCTTGCCTCGCTGCGAGAGACGATCTGCGCCAAGCTCGAGCGCATGAACGGCATCCGGGCGACGCCGGACCAGATCGTGGTCACGACGGGTGGTGTCACGGCCCTCATGGAGACGCTGATCGCCCTGATCGACCCCGGCGACGGCGTCCTCATCCCCGATCCCGGCTGGCCCAACTACGAGATGATGGCCGCCGTCGTCGGGGCGGACGTCCGCCGCTACCCGCTCGATCCGGCGAATGCGTACGAGCCGGATCTCGACCGGCTCGACGAGCTGGCCGCCGACCCCCGGGCGAAGGTGCTGATCATCAACAGCCCGGCGAACCCCACCGGATCCGTCTGGCGGCCCGAGACGATCGCCCGGGTCGTCGCCCTGGCGGCGCGCCACGATCTGTGGGTGCTCAGCGACGAGGTCTACGAGGAGATCGTCTTCGAGGGCCGTCATCTGAGCCCGGCCACGATCGACGACGAGGGTCGAGTGATCAGCGTCTTCAGCGTCTCCAAGACGTATGCGATGACCGGCTGGCGGATCGGCTATCTCGTCGCCTCGGAGCCCGTGGCCGCCCTCGTCGCAAAGGTCCAGGAACCGGTGATCAGCTGCGCGACGGCCGTGGCCCAGAAAGCGGCCGAAGCGGCGATCGGCGGCCCCCAGGAGTGCGTCGCGCTGATGTGCGCCGCCTACCGGGAGCGTCGGGATCTCGCCGTCGACGCCCTCCGGCGGGACGGTTGTCTGGCAAGCGAACCGCATGGCGCGTTCTACATCCTGGCGGACGTCAGCCGGGCGACCCGCGACACGTATGCGCTGGCTCGCCGGCTCGTGGCCGAGCAGGGCGTCGCGGTCGCCCCGGGCGAGACCTTCGGCCCCGCGGGAGCCGGGCTGGTCCGCATCTCGCTGGCGACCGATCCGGTCGTCCTGGCCGAGGGGATCCGGCGCCTCACCGGGGCGATCGCCCACTGGACGGAGGCTTAACCCCGCTCCGCGGCAACGCCCGTGCGCGGAAGCGGTCGATACTCGATCTCATAGCCGAAGGCTCGCGGACCGACGAACCGGAGAGCCGTCTCGGTGGCCAGCCGGGGATGACAGGGGATTCCGACCACGTCGGCGCGGATTCCGTAGCGGACGAGTTCCGTCGTGACCGGCTCCCCCTCGTCCGTGGTGAGGAGGGTGATCAGGTCCGGGACGCTGACGATCGCCTTGCCGTCCTTCCAGAGGATGAGGTTCTCGTTCTGGAAATCGATCCGGACGCGGGCGCCCGCATCCTCGTCGGAGCCCTCGAGATCGATGTGCCCGACGACGAAGCCGCCGGTGAGACGCCGCTCGACGTCGACGACCTTGCCGCGGAAGAGCCGCGACCCGCCGGTGACCGACAGGACGGCCTCCGTGGTCGAGCGCTTCGCGGCGCGGGCGACCAGCACGGCGCGACCGATCTCGCGAGTCAGTGAGAGGGTCTCGGGCACGATCGAGCGCCGGCAATCCGCACCGCTCATCGGTGCCATCGCGAGAGCTGCCGAGCCACCCATCTCGACCGTGATCGCACGCGCGATCCGCTCCAGGCTGCCGGCGTCGCACACTCGGTGGATGACGACCACATTGCCCTTGTCGTCGGCCACGGCCGCCGGCCACGGCTGCCCGCCGTACATGAGGAAGGTGACCATCTGGAGCTCGGGGAAGGCGCGGCCCATCCCGTCCCCGTCCACGACCGGGATGTCCAGCTCGGCGGCGATGCTCAACGCGGTCATCGAGTTCTCGCCGCCGATCTCCATCGGCGCGATGGCATCGATCCGGCGTCCGACGTGCTCCTGCAGCGCCTCGACGGCGCGGACCTCCTCGCGGCCCTGGCGCAACTTCTCGTAGGTGACGACCGGGGCTCCCATGAACCCGCCGGCCACGAGGAACCAGTCGTCGCGCAGTTCATCCGGAGTGACGACGCGCACCCGGAGCCCGCTGCGGAGCTGCTCGCGCAGATGGATCATGCCCAGGTAGGCATTTCCGCCGCCCCCGGTACCCATGGCTGCAGCGCCGATCGAGATTGCCGCCAGGTCCTCCTCGAGTACCTCCCACATCCGTTCGCTCCTCAGTGCGAGATCAGCTCACCGACCACCTTGACGCGAACGCGGACCGCGTTGCCGGGCAGGTAGGAGAGCGGCACGTCCTCCACGTCGAGGACGTAGATCGTGGCAGGATCCGCGCCACTCTCGACTGCCTGGCGGATGGCATCCCCACGGGCCGTATCGAGGGCCGCCTCGCGGCTCGAGCCGGCCAGCGCCACGACGCGGTCGACCTCGCCGGTGACCTGGGCGATCGCCGCGCCGACCGCGTTGGCCGCCTCGAAGTGCTCGGGGACGACCAGCTCGCTCGCCCCGGCGACGGGCCGCGTGACGAGGATCCGGCCGCCGCCGACGATGATCACCGGCAGCGGCTCCTCGGAGAGGCGCATGCGGTCCACCGCGACATCGATCGCGTCGCCGATCATCGCGGTGACCTGGGCGACGAGCTCGTGCGGCAGATCCGCTACCCGCTCGCCGTCGCCGAGATGGGCGAAGCCGCCGGCCACGGCGATGTCCGTCGCCGTCAGCGTCTCCCCGCCGAAGATGCGGGCACGCTGCGTCAGCTCGTACCCGACGCTGTCGGGGCCGACGGAGACAGCATCGCCGTCGACACGGACGAGCGAGCCGCCGCCGAGCCCGGTGGCGTGCACGTCGGGCATTCGGAAGTTGGTCCGGACCCCGCCGACCTCGATCGCCAGCGCCGCCTGGCGGGGGAAGCCGCGGGTCAGCGCGCCGACGTCTGTGGTCGTGCCGCCGACATCGACGACGATCGCCTCCTGGAGGCCGGAGAGGTAGGCGGCTCCGCGCATCGAGTTGGTCGGCCCCGAGGCGAAGGTCAGCACCGGGAAGAGCTCCGCCTGAACGGCGGTCATCAGTGCACCGTCGTTCTGGGTGAGGTAGACCGTCGCGCCGAGGTCCATTTCTCTGATCGCTCGGCGGAAGCTCGAGATCGTCGTTCGGGCCAGATCGCGCAGACATGCGTTGAGGATCGCCGCGTTCTCCCGCTCAAGCAGCCCGATCCGACCGATCTGGTGCGAGTAGGTGACATCAAGCCCAGGCACCCGGCTCGTGAGGAGTTCGCCGGCCCGGAACTCCATCTCGCCGTTGATCGGCGAGAAGACGCTACTGACCGCCGCCGCCGTGATTCCGCGAGCGCGGAGGTCGTCGGCGACGCGCGCGATCTCTCCCTCGTTGAGCTCGCTCAAGATCCGGCCATCGAACTCGTTGCCCCCGTGGACGAGGTAGTGATGCTGCCCAACCACGGCCGCGAGGTCGGCCGGCCAGTCGATCATCGGCGGCAGGCATTCTGTCGCCGGCAGGCCGAGGCGGACCGCGGCGACGGGCTGAAGCCGTCGCCGCTCAACGACCGCGTTCGTGAAGTGGGTGGTCCCGATCATGACGGCCGAGACCTCGGCTGGCGGGACACGGGTCTGGTCGAGCAGTGCGCTGAGGGCTGTGACGATGCCGCTCGTCACGTCGACAGTCGTCGGCGTCTTCACCTTGCCCAGGACGCCATCAACGCTCATCAGGACGGCGTCTGTGTTGGTGCCTCCGACGTCAACCCCGATGCGCATGGACTCTGTTACCACCCTGTGCTCAGACTGCCGCGATTATGAAACGACGTTTCGAGAACAACGCGGCGACCATACTGACCGCGACCAAGGGCTGTCAATGGGTATCGGACTGCAGGTTCAGCGAGTCCGCGTCACCTTCGTTATCCCTGGCCCGGCGGGTCTTTCCCGGCCAGCGACGTGCTGGCGCGCAGGACCCCGGGCCCGGTCCACACGGCGTCGGAAATCGGTACGGCAGAATGTCGCCGCGAGTTCAGCAGGGCATCCAGCAGAATGTCGCTGACCCAATTCCGTCCCCGTGGACAGGGCATCTCGGGCGAGATGCGGATCCTGTCAAGACCGAGCACGTCACGCGCGTAGTCTCGCGATGCCGCTGCGGCCTCCGTGGCGTAGCCGCGACCCAGGAACTCGCGGCGCGTCAGGCCGCGGCTGCCGGACGTGGGCGGGACGACGCGGACACTGCTGCTCACCCCGGGGCGCATCGCCATCGATCATGCGCGGCTCGGCTCAGCCCTTGCCGACCTTCTGCAACGCGCCGCCGCCGCCCGCGGGCTCCGGATCAGGAACACCGGCGCCCGTGCTCGCGCCGCCCTACCGGCCGCGGGCGTACCAGATGTTGCCGGGGCCGACGTAGCTGTTGCCCTCGCCCCAGGCGGCGACCGTGCTCCCGGTGCCGGTGATGTCGATCTCGAAGTAGTCGCCGTACGGCTGGAGGTAGCCGTCCGAGGGCGTCGCCAGCTTGTACGAGTAGCCGGGGACGTAGGCCGACAACTTGGCCTCGCCGGACCACGTGGCACCGCCGTCCCTCGTCGAGCGGTAGTACGTGTTCCATCGGGCGGCGGGTGAGTTGTCGCCCGGGTCGAAGCCATTGCGATCGTCCTGCCAGGCGATCCGAATGTCGCCGTTGCCACGCGACGCGATCGCCGGGAAGACATTGTTGGAGCCGCTCGGCGCGAGCGAGACGTCGACCCGGGGCGACCACGAAGTTCCCCCGTCGGTCGAGCGGGCGAAGTAGATCCGGCTGGGTGTCCCCGTCACGGCGTTGGCGTTCCAGAGCACGTAGACCGCGTCCCTCGCGTCGACGGCAAGGGCCATCTGCGCACCCCAGTAGTCCCAGCCCCCGCAGCCGCAGTCAGCGGGTGCCTGGGAGACGTCCACCAGCGTGGCGGTCCACGTCTCTCCGAGATCGATCGATTTCGTGACGTAGAGGTTGATCGTGCCCTTCGCCTGTCCAGGCCGGTTCACACCGTTCCAGGCGAAGTAGACGGTGCGGTCCGGCGCGACCGCGCCGCCCGAGGCAAGCGACACACCGAACTCCGAGTTCGTCGTCCCGAGCGGGTTCTGGAGCGACCAGGTTTCACCGCGGTCGTGCGACACCGAGATGAAGATCTTCTGCTGGGTGTGGTACGCGAGATACACGTCCTTGCCGCGGACCGCCAGGATGTCCTTGTCCGTCCCGCGCTGGAGGCGCTCCGTCAGGACCGGCCGCCACGTCTGGCCGAAGTCGTCCGATCTCGCGACGTACTCGCTCGACTTGTCGTCCTGCATGAAGGCGGCATAGACCGTCTTGCCGTCGGCAGGGTCGACCACGACCTGGGGGTCGTCCTGGCGCGTCGTCGAGGTCGGAACGAGGGCTCGCGGTGCGGAGAATGTCGCGCCGCCGTCGGAGGAGATCTGGAGGATCATGTGCGGGCTGGCGCAGGTGGGACAGGTGGGATCCGGGTCCCCGCTGGACGACCCGGCGTAGCCGACGTAATGGGTCGCGATGACGTACACGTGCCCGTAGGCGTCGGCGGCGATCGCCGGCTCCCAGTCATCGCCGTTCGGGAAGCCGAGGCGTACCGGCGCCGAGAAGGACGGCGACGACTCCGGCCGGGCCGCAAGGGCGACGGTCGTCGCGGCCAGGAAGGCGGCGGCGACGGCAACGACGGCAACGACGGCAGCGACGGAACGACGGGCGGGTCGAGCGATCATCGGTCCCTCCGGATGGACGCTGATGCGGGTCCGTCCGGACGCTGGGAGCACGTCATGGCGACCGCCAGCTGCAGCGGACGGAGGTCGAGCCTAGCACCGGGCGGCGTTCGAAGAGGACGGCTTGAGGCTACCTCAAGGGCCCTTGGAAGGCAAGACTGCGCCATACCCCGCGTGTCCTCGCACCGATGGCAGACAGACCGAGTTGGTAGCCTCGGGTCGAGACGGACTCGCAGTCGCGTGGCATCGGAGCTCAGCTTGCCGTCCGGGAACTCGACGACGCGCGGCGGGACCCCCACCAGAATGTCGCTCCGCGTTCGCCCCAGCCTCTTGGCCGATAGCATGCGGCTGCGCGGTCTCGCCGCGGGCGCTACCAGCGGAACTGGTTGAGAACGGCGATCACGCCTTTCAGGCCATCGCGATACATGTCGGCAACCCGGCCGACCGCGTCGACAACTGACGCGGCGCTCATGTCGCGGGTCGGATCATTCTCGCGGTAGACAAGCAGCAGGCCAGCGTGACCTTCTGTAGCCTCGGTGAGCCTGGCGAAGTCGACGACGTTCATCGTCACGACTGTCGCGCCTTGCTCCTGTGCGTGGCGCCAACAGCGGGAATCGGGCTCGCCTCTCAATGGGGAAAGGACGTCGTGCCCAGCAGTAGCCAGGCGGGACGTCAGTTCCTTGCTCGTGATGTCCTCATCCAGATACAGGCGCACTCTGACGCTCGTACCGCTGCGCGACGATGCGGTTCTCGGCCTCTTCCGCCGCAATCAGCTCGCGAGCGTTCTCAGCGTACCGCAGGGCCTCGATCACCGCCTCAAGCGGCAGGTCAAACTGATGAGCGGTCTCCTCCGGGGACCAACCCTCAATGGAGGCGGTTCGCGCGAGATCTCCGGCCGTGATGTTCCGGCCCTTGACCCACAGTTGGCGTCGCCACGGATGATCTCGGCGCACAAGCCATGTCCAGTCCTGCCCAAGACCCTCAAGTCCCGCAATCACGGGCTCTTCATACGTCGGCGGCAGGCTGTCAGAATCGGTTGCGATGACCCGCTTTCCGCGACTTCGAGCATCGACAACCCACTGGAAGGTCTCAAGGGCCGTCGTCACGGCGTCGCTGACTACTCCCCGATAGAAGACTCTCGCTGTCTCGCGGACACGAGCGTCCGTCGCCTCGGGCACGTCGGCGGAGAGGCGGTGCCGGCGCTTCCCAGCGCGTCGGATCGCAGTCATGGCACAAGAATGGCTCCAAGTTGGTGCCAAGTCAAGGGTTCCGCATACGTAACCTCACCCTGCGCCCGACGGGGCCAGCAAATGTCCTCGGTCCGAGGCTCCTGCTCGAGAACGACCGGGCATTCGCGGGCGCGGTCGCGATGGACTTCGGCCTGCTCGACGGTCGCGCCGTCGGCCACCGCAGGATGCAAGAAACTGTGTCAGGCGCCTCACATTAAATCGCACGACACAATATCCTTGCCGCCATGGTGATCCAGAAGACCGGCCGTGGCCGCCCGTCCCGCCGCTTCGTCCTGGAGCAGGTGGACCTCGGGATGCGCGACCTCGCGCGCACGGGCGGCCTCCCGTCGCCGGTCGAGAGCGCCGCGATCTGGCGCGACATCTGGTACGAGGAGGCCCACAACTCCACGGCCATCGAGGGAAACACCCTTGCCCTCAAGCAGGTCAGGATCCTCCTCGACGAGGGGCGTCCGGTAGGGAACAAGGAGCTGAAGGAGTACCTCGAGGTCAAGGCGTACGCCCGTGCGGCCGAGTGGGTGTATGCACAGGGCCAAGGGCCGGGCGACTGGGTCGGGGGCGACGAGCTGCTCACCCTCACCGAGGTTCGGCACGTCCACCGGCTGACGGTCGGGCCGGTGTGGGAGTTCTTCCCGCCCGACGACCTGGACCCCGAGGAGGGACCCGGCAGCTTCCGGCGGCACGACATTGCGCCCTTTCCGGGCGGGATGACGCCGCCACCCTTCACGGACGTGCCGGCCGAGGTCACGGAGTGGCTCCGCGCCGTGGACGCGCCACTCACCGAGGGCACGCATGTGCTGCTGGACCTCGCCGCCGCGCACGGCGGCTTCGAGGGGATCCACCCGTTCCGGGACGGCAACGGCCGTGTCGGCCGGCTGCTCCTGAACCTGATGCTCGTCCGCCGCGGATACCCGCCAGCGGTCCTTCGCAACCGTGCCCAGTCCGCCTATCTCGCCGCCCTGCGTCGTGTCGACGCTGGCGATCCATGGCCGCTCGCCGAGATGGTGGCGCGGGCGGTGAAGGACAGCCTCGATCGCTTCCTGCTCCCGAACCTCGCCGGGCCGCTCAAGCTCCTGCCGCTGAGCGGTCTGACGGGCGACCGGAAGGAGGTTCGCGCGCTGCGCGCGGCCGCGGACCGGGGTCGGCTCCGGGCGGTCAAGGACGAGAGCGGCCGGTGGATGAGCACGAGGCAGTGGGTCGACACGTACCGGCGGACCCGTCGCGCCGGACGGCCAAGAAAGGACGCTCCGACGACGTGACCGAGCCCGCGTCCTTGCCACCCTGACAGCGATGGCGAGAGCCTCGGCTGCTGGTCGTGTCCGTGGGGGCCGCATCGAGCTCATCGGCATTGCCGGGCGGAACGGCTGGATCTGAAGTCAGGCCACCGTACCCGTTTCGCGGCACTTCCGTTTTCCTCGCACGCTCCGAGGCTTCCGTCTGGCCGCCCGGTCTCGCACCTGGCTTGGCGAGTCGATCAAGGCCCTGACGCCCAACCCCTTCGCCTACACTCCAGCCCAACGTCCAGCGAGCCGGCCTGGGGAGGGTGGGGGATGGCATCGGCAGCCCAAGCCGAACGAGCCGGTGACGAGCGCGAAGGCGAGAAGGCCGAGCGGCTCGTCTTCGAGCGTCTGCGCGCTGCGCTGCCGCCCGAGTACCGCCTGTACCGGAACATCGCCTGGATCGGCCGGACCGCAGAGCACCGCGGGCTTCGCGACGGGGAGGCGGACATCGTGCTGGCCCACCCCGATCGGGGCTTCCTCGTCATCGAGGTCAAGGCCGGCGAGATCGCCCGGGACGCACACGGCCGCTGGTGGGCCGGACGGCGCGAGCTGGATCCCTCGCCGTTCGAGCAGGCGAGCACGAACCTCCACGCCCTCCTCGTGAAGCTCCGGAGTCTCCCCGAGGCGCCTCCCGACTGGCACCCGATCGCCGGGCACGCCGTCGCCCTCCCGGGCGTCGACCTCGAGAGCGCGGGCGGCCGACTGCGTCTCCTGGGCCCGGACGTCGAGCCGGACCTGATCCTCGACCGGGCGCGGCTGTCGGCCACCGATCCGGGAGCGACCAGGCGCGCGGTGGACCACGCCCTCGAGCTGTGGGCCGGCGAGAGCAGCCAGCTCCGACCACCGGGCGAGCGCGGCGTCGCGCTCCTCGCGTCGCTCCTCGAGACGCCGGTCGAGCTCCACTCGCTGCTCCGCTCGGAGATCGAGGAGGGGGAGCGCGAGGTCGTCGCGCTGACCCGCGGCCAGTTCCACGTCCTCCGGGACCTCCGCCGGATCCGCCGGGCGGAGATCCGCGGCGGCGCCGGGACCGGCAAGACGATGCTCGCCCTCGAGAAGGCGCGCCAGCTCGCACGGGAAGGCTTCCGGACACTCCTCGTCTGCTTCAACCAGCCGTTGGCACGGATGCTCCGCGACGAGGTCGGCGGCGCCGAGCTCATCCACGTCTCGACGTTCCACCAGCTGTGCGAAGACCTCGGGCGCGAGGCGGGGACCCTCCCGCCCAGGCCCGAGCCGCCCCCGCCCGCGTGGTGGAACGAGACGCTCCCGGCCGCGCTCCTCGGGGCGATCGAGACGGTCGGGGGCCGGTACCACGCGATCGTCGTCGACGAGGGCCAGGACTTCGAGGCGGACTGGCTCGCTGCCCTCGAGCTCCTCCTCGTCGAGCCCGGGACGGACCTCTTCTACGTCTTCCACGACCCGGCACAGTCGCTCTACCGCGACGACGTCGTCGAGCGCCTCGGCCTCACCCCGTACGACCTCGACCTCAACTGCCGAAACCCCCAGCCGATCCACGAGCTCGTCGCGCGCTTCTCCGAGGGCGAGCTGAGCGCCGACGCGCTCCGGACCGATGGGCGACCGCCCGAGGTCATCGAGGCCGAGACCCCGGCCGAGACGATCGAGGCGCTGCGCAAGCTCCTCCACCGGCTCCGCCACGACGAGGGCGTCCGGCCGTGGGAGATCGCGGTCCTCACCGGCGTTTCGCTCGAGAAGTCGGATGCCTGGCGCCAGCGCCGGTTCGGCAACGAGGTGCTCTGGAACGGCCAGGTCGACGACGCCGGTCATCCGACCGGGCGCTCCGCCGACCAGGTCGAGCCACAGCCCGACGACGCCGTCCTGTGCGACTCGATCCGCCGCTTCAAGGGCCTCGAGCGGCCGGTCGTCGTGCTCGTCGAGCTGCGGGCGGACGACCCGCGCCTGGAGCGGCTCCTCTACGTGGGCCTGAGCCGGGCCCGCCAGCACGTGGCGCTGGTCGTGCCAGCAGAGGTGGCACAACGGGTGGGCAGACTCGAGGCGTAACCGAGGATCGGCAGCCGAATGGCGACAGACCGAGATGACTTGACGAATATGGCACTCTGCGCAATATTCGTTACATGACATCCGTGCGGCAGTGGCTCGACTCGATGGTCGCGCACGGGCAGGTCACGTTCACCTTCGACGAGGCCTGCCAGTCGAGAAACGCGAGTCTGGCCTCGACCTTGTCAGCGCTCCATCGCGCCCAGCAGGACTCCCTGGTCTTCTCGCCTGTCCGCGGGTTCTACGTGATCGTGCCGCCGGAGTACCGCGACGAGGGCGCGCCGCCATGGCGCTGGTTCCTCGCACCCATGTTTCTGCACCTCGCCGCGTCGTACTACGTGGGACTGCTGACAGCCGCGGCGCAACACGGTGTGAGCCCGCAGGCGGCCCAGGAAGTCCAGGTGATCGTCGACCGGCATGTTCGGCCGAAGGTGGCCGGTCGCCAGCGCATCGTCTTCATCCAGAGGAAGCGAGCGGCCAAGGCTCCTACCATCGAAGTGACGACACCGACGGGGAGCGTGCGCGTCTCAACACCAGAGATGACGATGCTCGATCTCGTGGCCTACCCGTCACGGGCCGCCGGCTGGGGCAACATCGCGTCGCTCTTGCCCGACCTCGCTCCCCTTGCCAGTCGACGGGGATGGAAGGAGGCCCTCCAGGTAGAGCCCCGGACAACCGAGGTCCAGCGACTCGGGCACCTGTTGGACCGAATCGGCGTCGGACACGCTGATGCTCTCTCGGCGTGGCTGAAGGGCCGTTCCATCACGCCCATCCGCCTGGTTCCGGGAGGGGGCGCCAGCGGCGCCTTCGACTCGCGCTGGCATGTGATCGTGAACGCCGCGGTCGACGCCGACTGATGCTGCCGCGCTTCGAGATCCAGGCCTGGCGCGATCAGGCGCCATGGGCCGACGAGGCTGATGTCGAACAGGACCTGATCATCACGAGGGCACTGCTTGACCTCTTCGATGATCCGTTCATCCGGGAGCGGCTCGCCTTCCGCGGCGGCACGGCGCTGCACAAGCTGTACCTGGCACCAGCGGCTCGCTACTCGGAGGACATCGATCTCGTCCAGCGACGCCCTGAAGGCATCGGTCCAACGTTCGACCGCATCCGAGAACTGCTGGCCTGGCTTGGGCGGCCCCGCGTCGACACAGGGGAGATCCCCAGGCTGTTCTTCCGCTTCGAGAGCGAGAGCGGTCTAAGATCGAGATCAACACGCACGAGCACTTCGCAGGCGTACCCGGTCGAACGTCTCGGCTATGCGATCCGGTAGCGACGACCCCGCGTTCGTCCCTCGGCGAGGACGAGACCGGCGTGGACAAGGTCATTGAGAAGGTCCCGGACGGCGCTCGGATCGGATTCGCCGATCGCCGCCCCCGCCTGGGCGGTCGAGAGGGGACCTCCCCGGCGCAGCTCGTCGAGCAGCAGATGCCGCTTCCTGGTCCGCGCCTCGACGCCTTCCGCGCCCGCGCGCAGCACGACCTCGTCGGACAGGACGTAGCGCGTCCCGCCGCGCTCGCCCGTCCGGACGAGCAGCCCCTTTGCCGCTGCGCTCCTGATGACGGCGTCGACCTCGGCATCGGGCATCACCGCCCGCAGGAGGCGGGGCGTGATGCTGCCTTCCCGCCGGGCGAGGACGAGCGCGCGTCGCTCGGGCGCGCTCAGCTCGAGGCGGCCGAGGAGGGCCAGCCAGGCTTGCTCCTCGGGGCTGATCGGCGACCGGTTCCGGAGGGTGACGGTGACCGACGACCGGGTGACGAGGAAGGCCGGCGGATCGAGCAGGCGGGCGTCCATCTCGCGGTACATCCGATCGACGCCCTCGCCGTACTCCTCGACGAGGCCGAGCAGCTTGAGGACCCCCATGATCCGGCGGTTGCGTGAGTAGTGCTCGGCGCGGATGTTGTCGAGCGTGATGTGCCCAGGCAGTGAGCCCGGGCTCTGGACCTCGATCCGGTCGTCCCAGATCGTCACGTCGACGGTCGCCCCGGCGAGGCCATAGTCGCGGTGGGCGAGCCCGTTGAGGACGGCCTCCCGGATCGCGGCCGTCGGATACGTTGGCAGCCGTTCGCGTCGTCCGCCGATGACCGTCTCCAAGCCCCCGGTCTGCGCGTCGATGAAGCGCTGCACCTCGTCGAGCAGGCGCGGGATTGGACCCGCGATCTCGACCCGCGCAACGGTCGGCCCGGGGCCCGGCCCTACGCCGGCGCGGCGCACCGCCTGGATCGTCGCGCCCGCGACGTAGCGGCGGGGGTCCCGCGAGAACAGCAGCATCGCGGCCTTCGTCACGATGATCCCCGTTGGCGGCCCCTCGACCCGGGCGACGCCGAGATCGACGAGCGATCGCAGGAGCCCGTCACGCCGCGTGCGGGGACGACCCTCGGCCGCGAGCGCGCGATTCACGAGCTCGAGCTCGACATCATCGAGGGCCGGCGCGGCGATCGCCTCGTCCTCCGCGGAGCGCTCCTCGCGCTCCCGGACGAATCGCGCGAGGGCATCGCCGACGAGCGGCCGGTTCTGGCTGCCGAGCCGGCGCAGCAGGCGTCCGTTCGGGGTCGTGACGATCCGCCCCCGGACCTCGGCCACGCCGACGATCGTGAGCAGGGTCGCGTCGACTGCCAGCTCGCGGACCTGGACCTCGAGGCCGCAGGCATGGGCAGTCTCGGTGATTCGGTCGAGGACGGCCTGGGTCATGGCACAGCCCTCGACCTCGCCATTGTCCCGGATCCCGAGGACCACGACGCCCCCGTCGGTCATCGCCATGGCGGCGAAGACTTCATCGAGCCCGTCGGGGCGGCGTTTGTAGTCGAGCTGCTCGTGCTCCAGACGACCGACGAGACTCCAGAACGCTTCCTCGGTGAGGGAGCTCGGGATGTCTGGGAGCGTTACCGGACGGGCCATGCGGTCAAGATAGCACAATCTTGACCGCCGAATCACGCAGTCGGCCATTTACAGGTCAAGTTCAGAGAATCTTGGCGAGTTGTGAGCTGGGTCACGCTCCGCAGCGTCGTCTCGTACGCAACCGCGCCCTGCAGCCACCGAGGTGCCAGCGCGACCGGGCGGACGGTCGCACCTCCGATCGCGACCGGGCGGCCGCGCTTGCCCAGGATCACGCTGGATCGTCGGGACCGGCTGGTCGAGGAGCCCGTGGAACGCCAGCGCCGCATCGGTCGTGACGTAATGGGGTGGTGTGCCCTGGGTTCCGTGGAGCCGATTTACAGGTCAGTCCGCGCGTCGATCGCGGTTCGCGCCGGGCCGTCCCCGACCGGGGCGGCGTGAACGGCTCCCGGCTGTACCCTGTCACGAACACCTGCGTGGTCGGCGAGCCGGGTTCCGGATCTCGTCGGACGGTTGGCAGGGTCTCCACTGGTGGACCCACGAGATGACGGAGGAGCACCGAATGTACGGAACGATCGCCAGGATCCGGCCCAAGGGTGGTGACGTCGCTGCCCTGCGGACGCTCTTCGAATCGTGGACCCGCGAGCGGCGCCCCGAGGTACCTGGCGCCAGGGATAGTTACCTCTTCGTGCCTGACAGCGCTGGGCCGATCGCCTTTCTCATCGCGATCTTCGACGATGAGGCGACCTACCGCGCCAATGCCGACAACCCGGCCCAGCACGCCTGGTACCTCCAGCTGCGCGAGCAGCTCGACGCCGACCCGGACTGGATGGACGGGGTCTTCAACCCGGCCTGACCAACCTCGTGGCGGGCAGGCGTCAGGACGTGATCCGTCGCCGGTCGGGGTCGTAGAGGGGACGGATCGAGGCGCGGGCCGGGTAGCGCGTTCCGGCCACATCGACCTCGAACCGGACCCCGTCGACCGCATCGGCCGGGAGGCCAGTACCAGGGCAGGATCCCCTCACCGCGTCCGACGGCCCGACCCTGGCCTGCCAGCCAGCGCCGCGTTCCGGGCGTCGATCCAGCGCTGCACCGCGGCCTCATCGGTCAGGGCGATGCCCGCGGCGAGCAGTTCCTGCGCGATCTGCTTCGCGGGCCCGGCCCGCGCATCGTCGGCCATGCCCTCGGCGAAGTCCGGGGCGAAGAGATCGATCGTCGCCAGCGTCTCGGCGATGAGCTCGTCGGCCAGGTTCTTGCGGCGAGCGGAGAACCGCACGAACCGGCGCAGGAGGTCCGGCAGGGCAGCGATCTCGGCGGGTTCCAGGATCGCCTTGCGCGGCAGCCAGTCGGCCAGCAGGATCTCCACGGCGATCGGGCTCCAGCGGAGCGGGTCGCCGGCGCCGTAGTCGCAGGCGAAGTCGACGAACCAGCGGGCGAGCTCGCGTTGGGGGTGCTCGCCGGCCTGCTCGAGGCCGGCCGCCTCGGGCGATGCCGCGAATGACTGCACCAGCTCCGTGCGCACCTCGTCGGGCACCTCCGGCAGCTCGATCGCTCGTGGCTCCGGCAGCAGGCGGAGGCGCGAACGCAGGAGCGGGATCACGAGGTGCGCGTCCTCGGCCACCGGAGGCTCCAGGTACAGGTCGTACATGCGCACGCCCTGGCCGAGGACATCCGCGAGGGCCTGCTCGGAGAGCGGCCGGATCGGCAGGCCGGACAGGGCCTCCCACTCGCGGCGGACCTTGGCGGGATCGTCGGCCACGAAGGCGTCGCGGATGAGCCCCTGGAAGTTGTAGTCGATGATCGCGTTGATCGCGTTCGCCGGCCGGCGCTCGTAGGCGAAGGCGGCCAGGAGATGCGACTGGTCGTCCAGCTCGTCCGTCGAGATCCAGGCGTCGACGAGGGCCGGCCGACCGATCGTTCGGGCCCAGAGTGGCTCCGGGACCTTGGCCGCGCGGAGGCGCGCGACCGCGTCACGGGCGGCCTCGTCCAGCGGCGGCGAGGCCGTGGCGGCAAGCGCGATGAGGAGGGCCAGCACGCCCGGCTCGGCGCGGCCGGCGAGCCGCCGCAGGACCGCGCGGGCGAGGGTCTCCAGCGCGGCCGCGTCGGCCGGGTGGTCGGCGTGCCACATCGAGAGCACGCCGCTGGCGATCATCTCGGCCTCGAGCGGGTCGGTCGCGGCCGCCAGCCCGTCGGCCTCCCGGACGAGGCTCGCGGTGAAGGCAGCGACCTCGCGCTCGAGGGCCGCGGCGCGACGCGTCCCGGATCCCGACCCGGGACGACCCGGACCGGACGAGCTGGAGCGTCCGCGACGGCGTGTCATGGCGCCATTCTGAAGCCAGGCGGGGGCAACGCGTCCGGTGGACGGCGTGGGGACCGGGCCCGGGCGGCGCCAGGGTCAGGTGATTGTCGAGCGGAGATCCTTCATCAGGAGGTACAGGTGAAGGGGATCCGTCGGCGATGGCTCGAACTCGCCCAGGTGCTGGTAGAAGGCGCGGGCCGTCTCTGACTCTGCGTGGATCAGGAGTGCGCGCGCGCCGATCGTGTCGGCTGCCTCAGCGGTCCGCAGAAGGACCTCCTTCATGAGGGCCTTGCCGAGGCCGCGGCCCTGCTCCTCGAGATCCACCCCCAGGCGGGTGAGCAGGATCACCGGAACCCGGTAGCGGCCGGCGCCCCTGGTGACCCGAGGCGGTGCCTCCACCGGCTCGACGGACCCGGCCGCCAGCGCGAAGTAGCCGACGACGCGCCGTTCGCCGGCTCGGCACACGACGTAGACGACACTCGTCTCAGCAGCCTGCGCCTGGAGGGCGTGCTTCCGGAGCCAGCGCGTCTGCGCGTCGGAGCCGCAGTCGAACTCGCTGGTTTCGTGCTGACTCGTGAGTCGCCCAGGTGAGCTATAGCGGCTCACGCCTCATCGAGGACGCTCGGAGTCGAGAGCAGCGTGCGCAGTCGAGGCACCTCGCGCGGTGGGCCATCGAGTGCCTTGACGAACGCCGCCCACTCGGGCTCGTCGAGCACGAACCGACGTCGATCAGCCAGGACGTCCTCCGCGGCCCGCGTTGCCGCGCTCAGAACGAACGCTGTCACTGTCGTTGCCTGGGCCCGGCTGGCCTCGGTCAGAAGCGAGCGCTGCTCCGGGCTGACGCGCACGGCCAGTCGCTCGCTCTTTGTCCCTGTGCGCATCGAGGCGCCACGAGCGGGATGGGGCAACATGTCGGCATGTCTCCTGTGGTCACAATGTACGTACAGGCTATGGGCACTGGATCGAGCTGTCAAGCGGCTAGAAGTCTGCCGCGAAGATCGGGCGCCGGTCCGGAACCATCGGTCACGCCGGACCGTGCCCGTCGGTCGGGTGACCGATGACGCGCCGGCTTCGCTGGGCGAACGTCTTCCGTGACGGGTGTCGAGCCGCTGGCCCTGACCCGACGACAGGAGGATCCCGAATGGCGAGCTTCATGGATGTCCACAGTGGGTTCGTCGGGGTGACGGCCCAGCAGCTCAAGGAGGCCCACGAGCGGGATCTGGCGATCGAAGCCGACGAAGGGGTGCACTTCGACCGGGCCTGGCTCGACCCTGAGTCCGGCAAGGTCTTCTGCCTGTCGACCGGTCCCACGAAGGAGGCCGTGATGCGCATCCACGAGCGGGCCGGCCATCCGACGGCAGAGGTCTACCAGATCACCGTGGAGGTGGCGTGATGCGACGGCTCATCGGTGCTCTTGCGCTCGGCGGGGCGCTGCTCATGGCGACGGTTCCCGCCGTCGCGGCCCACGGACCGACATGCGCGGACTTCGACGCGCTGGGGATCGTCGTACACGGGCAGCACGTCGTCCGTGACTACGTCACGGGCGGCGCGCTGGCCGGTTGGCCACCCGCGGGTGGCGCGGTCGGCCAGGCGATCGCTGGTTCAGGGGCGGTTGTGCCCGGAGGCCCCGGTCCGGGCTACCACTTCCCGAATGGGATCGCCCCGGGTGCCTCGTTCTGCCTCGCGAACTCGAGCTCGCCCGGGTACCACGTTCCCTGAGCGGACTTGCGAGATCCACTCGCACCAGGGGCGGCGGGTTGGCCTCGGCCGGCTCGCCGCCCTCAGCGGTGGGCGATGACGGCGTGGTCGACCGTGGGCGACGCCTTCGCCGAGCGTGAGATGTTCGCCACCCAGACCGCGATCTCGGCCCGACGGGCGACCCCGAGCTTGGCGAGGATGTGCTCGACGTGGGCGCTGGCCGTCTTCGGCGCGATCGACAGCTGGTCGGCGAGCTCGGCGTTGGTCATCCCCTGAGAGACGAGTCGCGCGACCTCGAACTCGCGCGACGTCAGGGGTCGCCATGGCTCATCGAGCGATCCGCGCCCGCGGTGCGTGACGTGCGATAGCTCCTCGATCCTCGCCAGCAAGGGCGCGCTGCCGAGTGCGCTCGCGGTTTCGCGGGCGGTTGCCAGGATTGCCGCTGCCTCAGCGAAGCGATTCGACCGCACCAGACACCCCGCGAGATCAAGACGAGCCCAGGTCGACTCCCAGATCCGACCGCGCTGGTCCCAGCCGCCGACCGCCGCCTCTAGCGCCTCGCGCGCGGCTCCCGTCGAGCCCGCGGCGAGCCTGGCGAGGCCATTCGCATGGTCGATCGCGGGCGACAGGATCGATGACCAGGGCTCGAGGTATGCCTCCATGCCGGCTGCCCACCGGTCGGCTGCATCCGGCAGGCCCGCTGCCAGGCTGGCTCGTACCCCGGTCACGGCGAATGGCGCGAGGAGGGCTCGCTCCCCGACTCGAGTCGCGAGCTCGAGGGCTGCGCTGCAACGGGCGATGGCCGCCTCCGGCTCATCGGCGAGGACATCCGCCTCCGCGAGGCCCCACGCCGCCGGCAGGATGAGATCGACCGCCCCGCTCCGCTCGCCAGCTGCCAGCGCCTCCTCCAGCAGCGAGCGGGCGCGAGCGACCTCACCGCGCCCCAGAGCGACACACCCCAGCGCGACCCCGGCCCCGATCGCCCCCCGGCTGCAGCCTCGGTTGGCGAGCTCCTGCTCGCCGCCGGCGAGGGCGTCATCCCACCGCCCGTTGGCCCAGTCGACGAGCGCAGCGGCAGCGCCCATCACGTGGCGGCAATGAGACTGCTCGATTGCGTCGGCGTAACGCAGCCCTTCGCGCAGCGAGACTGCCGCCCTGCGATAGTCCATGACCCGGACCGCGGTCGTGACCGCATCTCGATAGGCGGTCACGCCGACGTCCTCGTAGCCCGCGTCACGCGCCTCATGGGCGGCCTGGTTGATCCGCGTCAATCCCGCGTCGATGTCGCCATGCAGGACGTCGACCATCCCCCCGAGCGTCTCTGCGAAGATGCCGCCCGCCCTATCCCCGGCCCGCCGCGCCGCATCGCTTGCCGCGCCGACCGTGTCCCGTGCGGCACCGACATCCATGGCATCGATCTGGACGGCGGCTTGCTCGGCGAGAAGCAGGTAGAGGGCCGTCTCGCTATCGGCTGTGGCAGGCACGAGCTGCACTTCATCGAGACCCTGGGAGATCAACTCCAGCCGCCCATCGATGGGGCGAGCTTCCCTCCGCGCCAGGCCGGCAAGAGCCGCGATCGCCCGAGCGGCGCCCACCGGTTCGCCGGCGGCCAGATAGCGGTCCCGGGCGGTCCCGTGGGCCTCCTCGGCTGCCTCGTGGAGCTCCACGGCCGCCACCTCCACGCCATAGGCTTCGAACAGCGCGCCCTGGTCCGCCAGGCTGAGCGTGGCCGGCATGTTGTCGACCGCCCGCCGGTACAGCTCGCCTGCCTCGCGATGGGACGAGATCCCGGCCGCGGCACGTGCCCCGGCAAGAGCGGTCCGGAACGCCTCGGCGCGGAGACCGGCACGCTCGAAGTGGACCGATGCGTGGATCTCCGAAGCGCCCTCGAGCTGGGCGCCGAACTCGCCGGCTCGTGCATGGAGCTGTCGGCGAAGACCCGCGGAGATGGTCCGATAGAGCGCGTCCCTGAGGAGCTGGTGCCGGTAATCGAAGAGGCCCCGCTCCCCGGGCGGCTGGAGGAAGGCCTGGTCCACGAGCTCCTGCAGCGGCGCGTCGAGCGCGGCAGGTGGCAGGTCCATGACCCCGGCGAGGACTTCCCGAACGAAACATCGACCCATCACCGCACCGGCCTGCGCCACGGCTCTGGCGTCCGGCGAGAGTTGCCCGAATCGCGCGAGGACCGCGTCCTCGATCGTCGCCGGCACCGTGGCCTCCCGGATCGCGTGACCATCCGACCGGGCCTCATCGCCGAGCGCCCCGAGCAGCTCCTCGATATGGAGCGGGATGCCGTCCGTGCGCTCGTAGACCGCGGCGACGACCTCGCGCGGCGCGGGCAGCCCGGTGGAAAGGATGAGGGTCGTCATGAGTCCGGTCTGGTCGAAGGTCAGCGGCCCGAGTCGGGCCTCCTCCGCCAGCCGCTGGGTCAGGAGCCGGGATCGCCATTCCCGGAGGATCGTGCCCGTCGGAAGCTCGTCGGTTCGATAGGCACCCACCAGCAGGACCGGCCGGTCGCGGATGCGCCGTGCGAGTTCCGCGACGATCTCCAGGCTCAGGTCGTCGGCCCATTGGAGGTCTTCGAAGACCAGCATCGTGAGCGCGCCAAGCGATTCGGTGATCCGATCGACCATATCGAGCACGAGAAGCCGACGGGATCGGGGCTCGCTGCCGTGAGGGTCCTGGGCCAGGTCCAGGAGGTCGTGGCCCAGTCCGGCGAAGGCCGGGATCCTCAGCATGGTCCGCGCGAGATCCAGGATCAGCGCTCCCGGGACGATCTGGTCCTGCGGAGCCAGGGCCCCCTCCGCGATCACGGCACCGCGGACCGAGGCCTTCCGCTCGACGGCTCCCATGAATCGGGTCTTGCCGACGCCTGCCTCGCCCGCCAACAGGAGGAACTGGCCGCGACCGTCGGCAGCGTTGGCCAGCCGTCGATCGGCCAGATCGAGCAGATCGTCGCGCCCGACGAGCAGCGGACACAGGAGAGGCGTGACGCGGCTCATCTGCCGAGTGTACGCACCCTCGTCCACGTGGCATCGGTCGAACGACCGATAGGCTCGGCTGGCGGGGGCGGCGAGGCCATCGTCCTCGCACGCTCGGTGGGGGACGCCTGTCCGCGCCGACAGCCGGAGGCCCGCGACCAAACAGGATGTCGGAGTGAGGCATCGAGCGACATTCTGCGGCTGGTCGTGAGGGGGGAAATGGAGCGGGAGACGGGATTCGAACCCGCGACATTCTGCTTGGGAAGCAGACACTCTGCCAGCTGAGTTACTCCCGCTCGGGAGGGCCACATTCTAGCGGACCTTCGTCGGGGCGCCAACTGTCAAGGGACAGCGGGACTTCCATCTGGGCGGACAGCTGGGCTCCATCTGCGCGGACACGTGATCTCCACTCCGACGGACAGCTGATCTCCTCCGGTGGTCAGCCGAGCGGCACCACCCCCTTGCCGGCGGTCGCCTCGGCGAGCCGGTAGCTGGCACCCTCGGTGAGCACGACATGGGCGTGGTGGAGGAGCCGATCGACGGTCGCGGTGGCGAGGGTCTTGGGCATGATCGTGTCGAAGCCCGACGGGTGGAGGTTGGAGGTGACCGCGACGCTGCGCCGTTCGTAGGCGGCGTCGACGACCCGGTAGAAGGCCTCGGCCGCCTCCTGACCAGCCGGGAGCATCCCGATGTCGTCGACGACGATCAGTTCCGAGCGGCAGATCCGGGCGACGACCCGGGAGACCGAGCCATCGACCTTGGCCCGCCCGATCGTCGCGGTCAGCGACTCGAGGCTGAACCAGGCGACCCCGCAGCCCGGTCTCGATCGCGGCGGCGGCGAGGCCCTCGAGGTAATGGGTCTTGCCGGTGCCCGATGGGCCGGCGAGGACGAGGTTCTCGGCTCGCCCCAGCCATTCGAGCGTGCGCAGCGCGTGCTGGGTCGGCGGCTCGCGGTAGACCGTGAGCAGGGTCAGGTTGGCCCCCAGGTCACGGGCACACTTCGCCGCGGTCAGGACAGCTCGGCGCGAGTGGTCGCTGCCATCCACGGCTACCAGGATACGTGGGAACAGGGCATGAGCTCAGCCGCTCGCAGTCGGCCTGCCTTCTTCGTCTGCTCGATCGGTCGCGCGAAAGGCGCTCGCCGCAGCCGCGATTGCGAGAGCCATGCCGGCGACGAACAGCGGCCAGGGAAATGATGTCGGCCGTCCTCCCGCGAGGACCTGTCCACTGTCAGCCGTGAGACTGAGTACGACGAGCAGTCGCCGGCCAGTGCGGCTGCGCGCTGAAGCCGGCTGATCGGGATGGGCCGGCCCGCCTCCAGACGGCGCGCCGCGGCTAATCCAAACCCAACCAGCGCGGCACTCACCACGAGCGGTGCCCAGACTGGGCCCACCCATGGGACCGGGATGAGGAAGAGGAGATCCCACGCGCCCAGTGATGGTGGCCAGCCTGAGAAGATCCACAGCCAGCCGTAGTACGAGACGTCCCAGATACCAAAGGCGACCAATCCCCAGGCGAGCCGTTCCCGGCCTCTGCGGCCGCCGAGCCACCCGACGGCGCAGAGCATGACCAAAGTCGCGGCTTCGCGACCGAACTCGATGGGGCCGAAACCGCCGAGTGAGGCTGGCTCACGCAACGGGGACAGCCCCGGCGGATCGATCGACAGGGCGCGCCGCAGGTACACGACGACAGCGGCCTCCACGTAGGCCATCGCGACTGCGAACGCGGCGATGACGATCCCGCGCGCACGAAAGCCCAGACGAGCCTGCGCCATGTCACAGCCCCGCCCGGCAATCTAGGTCCCGGGAGCGCCTCGCCGTCAGCACGGCCTCAGTATGGGCTCATCGTGTCGGGGTCCTCGCGGCGTCGGCGGTGTCGGTCACGCGGAGATGCTACCGAGAGCGGAGGCCGCCGGTCATCCCGAACACGCGCACGCGGGGACAATGAGCGGGGGACAGCCCACCCTCGAGGACAGGAGACATCCGATGGCCGATCGACCAGTCGAGGTCGTCTACTTCTACCGGACGAAGTGGGGGCACCACGACGAATTCCTGGAGCTCTTCACCCGCAACCATCTGCCCGTCCTCCACGAGCAGGTGAAGAGCGGTCGGATGCTCGACGTTCGGGTCCAGGTGCCGCGCTTCCACGGCGACGGCCGGGCCGACTGGGACGTGATGGTCACGATCGTCTACCGCGACTGGGCGGCGATCGAAGTGCACTCCGACAAGGAGATCATCGAGCGGCTCTTCCCCGACCAGGCCCGCTACCGCGAGGATGAGCGACGGCGCTTCACCATCCTGGATGGGCACTGGGACGTGCCGCTCGATTCGTTACCGGGCTGAGCGGGGAGCGATTCCGCGTTCGCGGGTCCAACCGGGGCATCGCGACGCTCGTCAACACCCAGAGCGAAGCGGCCGTGCCGTCCCGGGCGACGATGCTCGGGCCGGGCGATCAGCCCCGCCACGAATACGCGAACCGCCGCGATCACCGTCGGCCAGAGGCGGCGGCGATCGCCCTGCCCCCTGTGTACGACACCATTCTTCCGTCGTGTGGGGCTTGTGAACCGGGTTTCGTTCAAAGCGACATTCGGCTAGGCTCAACGTCCCACGCAGCCGGGCAAGGGCCAGTCGACTGGCAATCCGCTCCGCTCGCCAAGAACCAGTCAGACACCTGGCGTGATGATGAAGGTGATCGCCGTCTGATGCCGCACCCACTGTTCGCCAGGCGCGACGATCACCAATGCGTCTAGCGCGGCTCCAACTCCGCAACTTCCGCTGCTTCGAATCGCTCGACCTCGACCTGGCCCAGACGACCGTCCTGGTTGGGGCCAACGACACGGGCAAGTCGACCATTCTTGAGGCCGTCCGCTTCCTACTCGGCGGCGATGTTGGGATTGGGGAGAGCGGAAGCCCCAGACGTCGCGGAATGGCTAGCCCGAACTTCCACGGTGAATCGGGCGGGATTGAGTTCAGATTGGCTCGTCTGAGCTGCGCCGCTCTGTCTACGTGGCGGCGGGCGAGACCCCGATGAGCTCGAAGGCCCTGGCCTGGAGGGGGGTCGGTTCGGCGAGGATCTGGAAGGCGGCACCCTCGTCGGCGCCCGCGGGCACGACCCGGTTGCGGGTGAGCGTGGCGAGCTCGGCGAGGAGCGTCGCGAAGCTGTGGACCGGGAACCCGTCGGGCGTGCGGTGGTCGCGCTCCTTGGCGATCGCCGCCGCGGAACGCTCGGGCAGGCCGACCGGGTCGACACGCGGAGGCGGTATCTCGTCGCGATAGAGGAGCGGCGCCCAGGCCGCTTCGAGGTGCCAGCGGACATAGGCCGCGAGGAAGCACAGGAACAGGTGCGCCCGCACCCGGTCCTCGCGATGGTGGAAGATCGGGCGGACGAGGAGATCGTCGCCCTTGAGGGCCCGGAAGTCGCGCTCGACCGCGCTGAGGCGCTTGTACGTCTCGACGACCGCGGCCGTATCGAGCCGCTCTGGCCCGACGCTCGTGCGCACGACGTACAGCCCGTCGAGGGCGGCTTCAGCGGCAATCGCGTCGATGCGCCGGCGATACGCGAAGTGGCGCTCGGCGATGTCGAGCTCGATGTGCTTGGCCATCTTCTTGGCGTCGACGACCCGCCCCGCCCGCAGGCCGACCGCGGCCGCGCTCCGCAGGCGTCCCCGCTCGACGAGCCGGGCGACCGTCGCAAGAGCGGCCTCGGTCGCGGCGAGGAGCGCCTCGCGCTTGCGCGCCCGCTCGGCGGCGAGGGCCGGGTTGCGGCAGACCACCAGCCGCTCACCGGGGAACTCGGGGCTCGTGATCTCGGCGAGGTTCCGCTCGTCGAACAACGAGAGCTGGAGGTCGCCGGCCTCGACGAGGGAGCGGATCGCGGGGGCCCGCAGGCAGCTCACCCAGCCGATCCCGCCAAGCTCCTTGAGCCGCGCGATCCGGGCGGAGGTGAGCATCCCCCGGTCGCCGACCAAGACGATGTCGGTGAGGCCGAAGCGGGTGCGGACCTTCTCGATCTGGGCCTCGAGCGTCGCCGGATCGGCGGTGTTGCCGGCAAAGGCCTCGACCGCGACCGGGCAGCCGGCTTCGTCGGTCACGAGCCCGAAGACGATCTGGCGCCGATCGGGCCGATGGTCGCGCGAATGGCCGTAGGCGGCGAGCGGGCAGTGGCTGCCCTCGACGTACGTGGAGCTGACGTCATAGAGGACGAGCGATCCCGAGGCGAGATGGCGAGCGGCGAGCGCCCGCTCGACCCGCGCCTGACGGGCGAGCAGCCAGTCGAGCGCGCCGTAGAGCTCGTCCTCCGTCGCATCGGCGACGCCCAGGACCTGCCCGAGCGTGCTCTGCCCCAGGGTGCGCGCGGTGGCGAGCTTGGAGCAGGGAGCGAGGAGGCGGGCCACGACCATGGCCACCGCGAGATCCCGCTCCCGGCTGCTGCGGCGCTCCAGGAGGGTCGGGAGATCGAGCGCGCGGAGCATCCCATAGACTGCCGCGACGTGGCCGTGGGGCAGGCTGCGCACGATCCGGAACGCATCACCGGCGGCCACCAGCCGCTCCCCCCGCAGGCTGCGCTCGATCGCGTCGATGACCGCCGGTGGCAGCGCGGTCAGCGAGGCGAGGGTCCGGTGCTTGACCTGCCGCCCGACCCGATACGACTGGCGGAGCAGGATCGAGGTGTATTCGCGGCCCCCTTGCACGTGTCGCACTCTGGCCACGTGCATCGCGCCGGTCGCTCGCCTCGTCATGCGGCAATCATCGCACATCTTGCGCTGATGTCAACCACCATTCTGGCTACATCAGGAAGGCCTCATCAGGACACACTGCCGCACGAACAGCATAGGAGCCGTGCTCAGGACGGGCGAGCCAGCGCGTGGAAGTTCGGTCTAGCCACCTTCGCTGCATCGACCGATGCCTCGCGGCTGACGCGGCGCTCAGCTGTCGGTGCATGAGCAGATCGACGGTCTGCCAAATGTTGAGGGCCTCGGCGCGATGCTGAGGCCCTCAGGGTCTTCTCGAAGCAGCGGTGCCGCTACTGCGGCCCTCAGTGAACGACGAGGTTGCCGCCCGTGATTGGGTAGTTGCCCACAGAACCGTCGCAGGCGCCGGTGGCGAGTCCGTGCCCGTAGGTGTCCCCGTTGGTGCCCGGCGTCCCGCCATCGACGACCTTGATCACGATGGGCGTGCCGCTCAGGCCCGGGAAACCATTCGGGATCGTGAACACGAACGTCGCGGTGCCAAGCGCCGTGGCGGTCGCACTCGTGACGACGGCGCAGGTAACGGACGCCGTGTAACTCAACACCTCGTGGGCGATGGCGGGCGCAACCGACCACGTCAGGGGCGTCTGAAGCAAGCTATCGGTTGCCGTCCCGCTCATCGTGGCCGCAGCGCCCACGGCGTCGAAGAAGTACCCATCGTTGGTGCCGGTGTACAGGATGCGGAACGACACGGTCCCATTGATGATCGAGCCCGTCACAGTCCATGTGTAGGAATGGTCAGGGTTGTAGAACCCGGTCCCGCTGAACAGGACGTTCGTCGGCGAGATCACGGTGACCGAGTCGATGATCATGGTGTGATCGTACGGAGTGCCACCGAGAGCCGTGGTCAGAGCGTACGTCCCGACGACTGGGAGCCATGCCCCGCTTCCAGCGGCCGGGTACTCGAAGTTGGTGTAGTTGACCGTCCCGCGATCACCCGTCGTCCCGTAGTCGAACGCGTTGAACGAGACGTACTGGGACGGGCTGGAAAGCCAGACGCTGCCCGTCGCCTGCGTGAAGTTGGCAGGCGCGGCGAAGGCCGTGCCGGAGACCAGCGCGACCATCACGGCTGCAGCGGACATCGCACTAAGGATGCGTTTCATAGAGAAGAAACCTCCTCGACACGGTTGATCCCCGGAGCAATCACCTTGCGCGACCCATTACGAATGGGCCAGTGCCATGTAGCCCATTGGTTCCCGATGGTGCCCTAGAGCACCAAGAACGGGCTTGCTACTGGCCTGCCTACCCGATCCCCGAGGCCCGATGGACGTGGCTCGGACCGTTCGCGACAAGGATCAGGCCGCCGAGGATGGCGGCGTTCTTGAGGAACTGGGTGCGCTGCTGCGTCGCCGCCGGTCCCTGCATCTCCCAGAAGCGGTGAGCGCCGAGAGTGGTCGGGACGAGTGACCCTGCCAGCGCGAGTGCGGACAGCCGGGGCAGGATCCCGACCGCGAGCATCGTTCCGGCGGCGATCTGGAACGCCGCGTTCGCACGGACGACGAGGACCGGGTCATTCGGCAGTGCCGGGGCGAGCGGTCGGACCCGCTCGAGGAACGGCCCCGCGATGACGGCGCGGGGTCCGGGATCACGTAGCACGTCGATCCCGCCGCTGATGAAGATCCCCGAGAGCAGGACGCGGGCCAGTCTGCGGATCAGTCCCATCGGTCACTCCTCGGGTCGTCGATGTCCCTGCGCTGCGGGCATCGGCCACGGAACGCTATCGGATCCGCCCACCCCATGGCGTGCGTCAGGCTGACTCTACTCGCCGGATCGACTCACGTACCCCGGTCATCACCGGGAACGCGCACCCTACCGGCCTGCCTACGCGATCGCCGTTTCTCGATGGACGTAGCTCGGAACGTTCGTGACTGGGATCAGCAGGATTGGTGACGGAGTGTCGGGGCAAGTCCTCTCGCCCCGACCACTCCCACCTCATCCGGACCGAACGCTCCGACCAGTCCATGGTCGAGTGCTTCGCGCGTCGACTCGATCTTGACCCGCTTCAGCGATGCTCGTCGTGCACCCCGTCCTGTGGATTGCCCCCTTCCCATCGACCGACCGTTCGTCCATGATGTCGGTCACGGCAGGAAGGCGAGGGACCCCGACAGTCCCCACCAGCGCGGCGTCCCGATCCGGTCGCCAGACCGACGCGCTGGGCCAATGGCGAGACCGATCCTCCGGCAAGGGCACGAGTGCCCGGGAGGTCGCAATGTCCGGCGTGGAGTCCATCAGCCTCGATACTCCTCAGGAGACGCGCAAATTCCCACACGGGGAGGTACAGCTCGTCACCGTCGGTGGCTCTACCGTCGGTCGGTTCACGTTCGAGCCGGGTTGGCGCTGGTCAACATCGGTCAAGCCGATCGTCGGGACCGACCGATGCGAGAATCACCATGTCGGCTACGCACTCTCGGGGCGCATGCACGTGGTTGATGCTGCCGGAATCGGGACTGAGATCGCGCCAGGCGAGGCGTATGACATCGCCCCGGGCCACGATGCGTGGATCGTCGGGAATGACACGTTCGTCGGCCTCGAGTTCAGGAGTGCAGATCAGTACGCAAAGCCGAAGTAGGCCTCGGCCGAAACGTCACGCAAGATCGTCGAGGGTGTGGCGGCGATTCGACGACAACTACCTCTGGTTGCCCGGTTCGCTGTCGCTCCACGCAAGAAACTGGCCGATAGCGCACGGCTGGGCGCATCACCCCGTCTAAGCCGTCGGTCGACCTCGACGCTCCTTCAGATTCGCACCGGTCGGTGACATCGCAATCCTCGTCCTGAGACCTGTCGCCCCGACCAAACGGTAACAATCCCGCCCCACTTTGGATACCGAAGTGGGGCGATTTCGTGCCTCTGCTCCACCCGGGACCGGCAGGGACTCACCGGACCGAGAGATCTCCCCACAAGTGCGTACTGATCAGCAGGCACCTCTGGGTGACGGGTGGCCGGTTGGACGAGTGCGCCAAGGCGCACTCCCGCGCTCTTCCGGCTGATCCTTCCGGCGTGGCACTGCGATCGAGGCTGACGGCGCGGGCTACGCCGCACCGACCCGCGGGATCGCGCACGACGAAATGACGTAAGGATCGCGGGATCCGCGGCTGTTGTAGGACACGACCGTTCAGGGAAGCGAGCCGGATCCGAGCAGACGGGTCGCCTGGTCGACGATCAGGGCGGCGTACTTGCGGGCCGGCCAGCCACGGCGCTGCGCTCCGCCCGGATGCATGCCGCAGATCCAGGGCCGGCCACGGCGGCGCCCGACGAAGGTGAAGGGTGACTGGGCGCGTTCGAGCTCGTCGAGACCGAGGGGTGGGACAAACGGCCAGATGAACGGGCCAGCGACGACGAGCACGAGGCGCGGGTCAAGGGCATCCACGAGGGCGTCGAGGAAGCGCGCGGCAGGCCGGGTCTGGACCTCGCGGAGGGCCCCGTCGGGATTGCCCTTGTAGTCGTTGGGAGCGACCGGGTAGAGGTTCCCCCAGGCCACCCGACTGAACCATGGGCCCTCGCCCGGCGCGAGGGCGTCGGTGACCTCGTGAGCGGTCCGCCAGAACGGCGAGTTGTGGACGCGATGGCCCTCGATCCAGCTCATCGGGTCAGCGCGGTCGGCGAAGACCTGGCGGCTGTCCTCGACGATCGCCGCGCGACCCGACGGTGCCCCGGCCTCGGCTGCGGTCCAGTCGGTCATCCAGCCATAGACCGCCTGGCCGACGACGAGGACGCCGTGGTCGAAATGCTGGCCGACGAGCGGCCAGTGCGAGGTGAGGTGGCCGGGCCCGATCCGGTCGGCCGCGGCGCCGACTGCGTCGAGGATCTCCTCGTAGGCCAGTTCGAGCGTGTCATCAGTGACCACTGGCGGAGCCTCGCACACCGCGTGCGACGCGGACGGTCGCTCGTGCACCGTCCGGTGCTGGCCACCACGCCGGCGGCGATGGGCGGTGCCATCGCACGGGCGCCGGAACGCGCGAGGTCGTCTGCCTTGAGGTGGATTTCAGCGGCCCCTACTCCTCTCGCCCCGACCATCCTCTTGGACCTACCCAAGTCACCTCATCGTGGATCCTGTCCCGGCGAACCCATCGGTCCTGTGTTACACTGAACCCGTGTAGCACGGGAGACAGCGAGACCATGGCCAACCTGACCATCACGGTCGATGACCGACTCTTGAAGCAGGCCCGCATGCGCGCCCTCGAGGACGGGACCTCGGTCAACGCCCTGCTGCGGTCGTACCTGGAGCGCTATGCCGGCGTCGGAGACACAGGCGAGGCCCTGAGCGGGTTCGCGCGGCTCGCCCGACGAAGTGCGGCGACCAGCGGCCCACGCGGTCGCACCTGGACGCGCGACGAGCTCCATGACCGAACCGATCTTCGTTGACACGAATGTCTGGGTCTACGCGGTCGATGCCGCGGACCCAGCCAAGCGCAAGCGTGCGCTGGAGGCCACCGCGCCGGCGCCGGGTCGCGATCTCGTCGTCTCGACGCAGGTCCTGACGGAGTTCTATGCCGTCGTCACCCGCAAGCTTGCCGTGCCGGTGTCGGTCGAAGACGCCGAGGCGATGGTCCGCCAGCTCGCGGTCCTGCCCGTTGTCGCGATCGACAGCTCGCTCGTCGTCTCGGCAATCGCCGGGAGCCGTGAATGGCGGATCTCGATCTGGGACGCCCTGATCCTTCGAGCCGCCGAGGTAGCCGGGTGTCGGCGTGTCCTCAGCGAGGACCTGGCAGATGGCACCACGTACGGTTCGGTCGTGGTCGAGAACCCGTTCGCGACGACTCGCTATATCAGCCTCTCGCCCGTGACGGCACGCTCCGGCGGCTGACCTGACTTGGATTGGCTCGAGCCCTCTCGCCCCGACCAAACTCAGCAATCGAGCAGCTGAACTCGAAGACTGGCGGCAGCGCGGGGAGTCGCCCCGTCTCGTCGGCTGTCGAGCGGCCTGCCCCCTCGGCGCAAGGCCGACGCGGTAAGACTCTCGGCGGTGGGTCAAGACCCGCTCAGAACAAGTGGCATTCCACGGAGAGTACGGCTTCTGCACCCACCGCCGCTACGCGCGGTTCGGCTCCTGAACCGCCGCGTCCGTCTCGAGCATCGCTTCGGCTTGATCCGCGGCAATCGCCACCGCTTCCTCGACCTGGACCTCCGGGTTCTCGGCCTGGATCTCGGCCACCATCTCCTCGAGTTCGATGCCCTCGACCTCGTTCACGGCGCGTGCATCGATGATGTAGCGCAGCAGCAGGTTGACGATGGCGACGAAGGGGATGCCGAAGATGGCCCCCCACAGGCCGGCGACCTGCGAGCCGACGAGGAGGGCGACGATGACGAGGATGGGGTGGAGGCCCACGCGCTCCCGGAGCAGCCGTGGCTGGATGGCGTTGACCAGGATCGTCTGGGTGATGACCAGGATCGCGATGACGAGGAGGGCCACGTCCGGTCGGAAGGCCAGCGCGACGAAGACGACCGGGATGAGCGCGAGCGGCGGTCCAAAGAACGGGATGAACATGAGCACGGCCGTGCTGACGGTCAGCAGGAACAGGTAGGGTAGGCCGAAGATCAGGCCGAGGACGAGGGTAAGCCCGATCTGGATCAGGACCAGCACGACCTGCATGCGCAGGAAGCCTCGAAACGCGCGCCCGACCGTGCGCTGGACGAGCAGCAGGGTGTCGGCGTGGCGATTCGGCACGATGCGGCGGATCGTGCCGGTGATCGCCTCTGGATCTGCCACGGCGTAGAGCGACAGCACGACGATGATGAACAGCGTCCCGAAGACGGCCAGGACGCTGCCGGCGATCATCTGGGTCTGATCGGCGAGCCCTTGGATCACGGCCGGCAACGTCCGGCGCTGAACATCCTCCACGAGCGCCGCCAGGTCCACGGTCGACCGGTCGATCCCGATCACGCGCTGGATATCGCCGACCAGGGTCGCGATCGAGGCCGTGATCTCGTCGGTTCGTCCGACCAGGTCGGACGCTTCCCGCGCACCGATCTGCGCGATCGCAACCACAAATAGGGCGATGCCGCCGATGGCCGCGCCGTAGGCCACCGCCACGGCAAGCCCACGGCCGAGGGGCAGCCGCCGATCGAGGCTGCTGACCAACGGGCTGATCAAGAAAGCGAGCAGCCAGGTCAGGAATATCGTCAGCAGCAGCGAGCTGAAGCCGACGAGGAGCGCCAGGACCCGGTCCAGCACGGCGATGCCGAAGAACACGGCGCCGAGCGCCAAGAAGGCGACGCGCAGGGTATCCCGATCCGAGGGCTGGTCGGCAGGGGTCGTCATTGCTCGTTCACCGTCGAAGCGTCAAGGGAGTCGGGACGAGTGGCCGCCGCCTAAGATACCGCACCGCCTTGTGCTGACGGCGGCGGAAGGGCGATACAGCGGCCGCTCACCACGGGCGATCACCGGATGACGCCCGGGACGACGGAGCCGATCAGCCGTGCCATCGACGTTCACGATCCGCCACCCGTCGGCCGCGATGTGGCGAGTTTCAGGACCCCGAGTTGCCTCGCGCCAGGTCTTGCCCTCGGCGTCCTTGGGGATGCGCACCGTCTTGCCCCGGCAGCGCTCCGGTCAGTTCTCCGTCAGGAGGTGGATGTAGGCGGACCGGATTCCGACTCGCCCCGGACCGGTGAACCGGTTGAACACGATGTTGCCATCGTGCTGGTTCCGCGACGGTAGTGGCCCGCTTGCATCTGGGGCGGCTCCTAGCTTGCAGGGCCGCCCCCTGCGACCGTCAGTCCTCGAGCGTCCGCTCGTGACCGGCCGGGCAGATGCCCTGGATGTAGTCGAAGTACCCCCCGCAGGCTTGCCGTGTCCAGACGCATGCGCGACGATCGGCCCTGTGTCCGACCCGTGGGCCTCCGCGTCCCGATCAGAACGGTCCGATCATTGACCTGCGGCGTATTCGGGCGAATGGTGGCAGGCGAGGTAACCCAAAGGCACGAGAATGGAGGCACCCATGGGTCAGATCCGGCCGGCGGTTCGCGCCGCGATGTCGTCGCTCGAGGCGCGCGACACGGTAGACCGCAGCGACGGCACGCCCCGTGCCCAGCGACTGCGCGCCATCCGGCCTGAGGTCGGCGCCTTCCTGCTGACTCTGGCCCTCGCGAGCCGCTCAAGAACCATGGTCGAGATCGGCACCAGCGCCGGTTACTCAACCCTGTGGCTGGCTGCAGCGGCCGAGCACACCGACGGTCGGGTCATCACCTTCGAGATCGACCCCGCTAAGGTCGAGCTGGCGCGCGCCACGTTCGCTGCCGCGGAGGTCGACGATCGGGTCGAGTTGCGCGCGACCGATGGCGAGGTCGGGCTGGTCTCCCTCGCCGGCATAGCCGACCTCGTCTTCCTTGACGCCGAGAAGGAGGACTACCTGCGCCTTCTCGAGCCGGCCATCGAGGCGCTGCGCCCGAGCGGCCTGCTCGTCGCCGACAACCTCATCTCGCACGAGGCCGACCTCGCCGCATTCCGCGAGCGCGCCCTGGCCGATCCACGCCTGCACGGCCTGGTGGTGCCGATCGGGCGCGGCGAGCTGGTCGCCGTCCGCGTCTGACCTGCACCCACGGTCGAGCTTGTGCCCCGCCACTCACCGATCAGACAGACTGGGAGGCTGTCTTCACGCGCCACCGCGACACGTTCTATGGCACGAACGGTCTATCTCGAACGGGAGTTTTCATTCACAGATGCCCGCGGGCCCGCTGGCCCGATCGCGTCGGAGGGGAAATCCGGAGCGGCGGCTCTCGCCTCCGGACCTATTTACGAGGCAGGGCCTGAGAAAGGCCACGCGAGAAGTGGAACTGCGGCTTCTCAGGTTCGGCTCATCCGCCGCTCGGCTTCGACGGCGACGATCGGACAGACCGCCACAACGCGCCGACGGCGTCTATCAACTCCATTTACGACATCGGCGTAGTGGCGCAACAATCATGCGCACCCAGCACGAACGGAGCGAGCAGTGACCGGCAGAGTCTTTGAAGCAGGAGGTCTCCTGCGCGCCAGCAGCGCCGCGGGACTTGAGAAATTCCTACGGCGCCAACAGGGCATCCAGGCCGTGGAGGCGAACCCAGTCTCTCAGACTGTGACCGTCCGTTACGACGAGGCGGCATTGACCGCGGACGACGTCCGGGCGCTGATCGAGCGCTTCGGTTGTAACTGCGGGGGCGAGGTCGTCGCATGCCACCTCTGCCGGGACGAGCAGACGGCCGTCATCGGCAGTGCCGTCCCGCATGGTGCCATGCGTGCTACGGAGGCTGCACACGCCGGCCACGCGATGGCCGCCCCGGTCCCGGCAGAGATGCCGACTGCGGCCCACGACGAGCATGCCGGCCACGCGATGGCCGCCCCGGCCGCGGCCGCGGGCGCGCCCGTCTCCGGCGAGATGGCCCAGACGGCCCATGGCATGGGCCACGGCGGCGGGATGACCATGGACGAGATGGTCCGCGACATGCGGAATCGTTTCATCGTCGCGTTCATCCTGGCGATCCCGATCTTCCTCTACTCGCCCCTGGCGACCGAGGTCTTCAATATCCATCTTGGCACCCCATTCGGGATCGACGCGAACATCCTGGCCTTCCTCCTGGCGACGCCCGCCGTCCTGTGGAGCGGGAAGATGTTCTTCGTCGGCGCGTGGCGAGCCCTGCGCAACCGGACGCTCGACATGTCGGTACTCGTCGCGCTTTCGGTCGGCAGCGGCTACCTGTTCAGCGTCGCCGCGACGTTCCTGTTCAAGGGCGAGGTCTTCTACGAGGCAGCGGTCGTCCTGCTGACGTTCGTGCTGTTCGGCCACTGGCTGGAGATGCGCGCCCGGGCCGGAGCCTCGGATGCGATGAAGGCGCTCCTCAATCTCACGCCGCCCAAGGCGACCGTCATCCGAAGCGGCGAGCCCCTGGAGATCCCCACGTCGGAGGTCGTGCTCGACGACGTCGTCCTCATCCGCCCCGGCGACAAGATCCCGGTCGACGGGGTCATCGTCGATGGCGCATCGAGCGTCGATGAATCGATGATCACGGGCGAGAGCGTCCCGGTCGAGAAGACGGTCGGTTCGAGCGTCATCGGCGCGTCGATCAACAAGACCGGCACGTTCCGGTTTAAGGCGACGAAGGTCGGCGCGGACACCGCGCTGGCCCAGATCGTCAAGCTCGTTCAGCTCGCCCAGAACTCGAAGGCGCCGGCTCAGCGACTCGCCGACCGAGCCGCCCAGTGGCTCGTCGCCGCGGCCGTCATCCTCGGCCTGGTGACGTTCTTCGGCTGGCTGACGATTGGCGGGTCGACGTTCATCTTCGCCCTCACGCTCGCGATCACCGTCGTCATCATCGCCTGCCCGGACGCGCTCGGCCTGGCCACGCCGACGGCGATCATGGTCGGTACGGGCCTGGGCGCGCTCAACGGCATCCTGTTCAAGAACGCGACCGCCCTCGAGCAGGCCTCCAAGATCGGCGCCGTCATCTTCGACAAGACCGGCACCCTCACGGTCGGCCAGCCGCGCGTCGTCGAGCTCGTTGGCGCGGGCAACCTGCTGAGCGAGGACGAGGTCCTGAGACTGGCGGCCTCGGCCGAGGGTTCCAGCGAGCACCCGCTCGCCCAAGCGGTCGTCGACGCGGCGAAGGAGCGCAAGCTCGCGCTCGTGGACGCGACCGACTTCCAGGCCGTCCCCGGCCATGGGCTCGAGGCGAAGGTCGACGGTCGGACAGTTCTCGTCGGGAACGCCAAGCTCATGCGCGACCGCAGCATCGACTTCGAAGGGCTCGGCGGCCGGGCCGAGGAGCTCGAGGGGGCCGGCCGCACGGTCGTCCGCGTCGCCATCGACCGCGAGCCCGGCGGCCTCATCGCGATCGCCGACGCGGTCCGCCCGAGCGCGAAGGAGACGATCGAGCGCCTGCACAACCTCGGGATCCAAGCGGCGATGCTCACCGGCGACAACCGGGCCACCGCCGCGCGGATCGCCGCCGAGCTCGGACTCGACACGGTCTTCGCGGAGGTCCTGCCGGGCCAGAAGGCCGACAAGGTCAAGGAGCTCCAGGCGACGGGCAAGCTCGTAGCGATGGTCGGCGACGGCATCAACGACGCGCCGGCGCTCGCGCAGGCGGACGTCGGGATCGCGATCGGTGCGGGTACCGACGTCGCGGTCGAGACCGCGGACGTCGTGCTCATGAAGAGCGACCCGGTCGACGTGCTCGGCGCCCTCGCCCTGTCGCGGGCGACCGTCAGGAAGATGCGCCAGAACCTCTTCTGGGCGGTCGGCTACAACACGGTCGCGTTCCCGATCGCGATGGGCCTGTTCTACCCGCCGTTCGGCCTGATCCTGCGTCCGGAGGTCGCGGCGATCAGCATGGCCGGCAGCTCGTTCCTCGTCGCTGTCAATGCGCTGCTCCTGAAGCGGACGAAGCTCGAAGGGATCCGCCGGTATGGGGCTCAGTGATACGGTCGGAGGCTGGACCCGAGAGAGTGTCCGAAGCGAGGAGGGCACGGTCAGGCACCATCCGCGTCGTCCCAGGATTTGGAGATTAGCGACATGATGTTGGAGACGAGCCGTGCGCGACACGGCAACGCCCTCCGGGCGGGGGTGCTCGGTTCGACCGACGGGCTCGTCTCGAACCTGAGCCTCCTCATGGGCGTCGCCGGCTCCGGCGCGCCACGTGAAACGATCATCGTCGCTGGTCTTGCCGGCCTCGTTGCCGGATCGCTGTCGATGGCCCTCGGGGAGTACCTCTCTGTACAGAGCGCCCGTAAACTCTTCGCCAACGAGTTGGTGATCGAGGAACGCGAGCTCGCGGAGTCGCCGGACGCCGAGGTCGCCGAGCTCCGCCAGATCTATGAGCGAAAGGGGGTGCCGGGCCCGATGGCGCGGGAGCCCGCCGAGCACATGGTCCGGAGCGATCCACGTCTCGCCCTCGACACGATGGCTCGCCGGTGAGCCGGGTGATTCCTGCGCCCAGCGCGAAGAGGGCGATACCGCTCAAGGCGGCCGCCGCGACCAGGGCGGGTTGCGCGCTGCGCACGAGGAACGGCACCACTGGCACGAGTGCGCCGAGCGCGAACAGGGCCAACGAGGTCCCAGCTGCCACCCACGCAGAACCGCCGAGCTCATCAGGATCGAACCCCCAGTTCCTCGCGTCGGGATCGACGGCGAGGGGATAGGTCACCCCGACCTCGCCGGCGAACGATCGCGCGGATGCCTCGCTGTCGTTGATCGCGATGCCGAGAATGACGCGCCCTCGTGGCGCGGCATCTCGGTGCGGCACGGCACGCACCAGCTGGCCCACAGGTTGAGCCAGACGGGCCGGCCCCGGTAGTTCGAGAGGCGGATCGTCGTTCCGTCCAGGCCCGGGGCTTCGAAGTCGAGCGCGAGATGGCCAACCTCGATCCCGACGGGCGCTGAGCTCGGCCACGCGGCAGGAGTCAGCCGCGCGATGGTTGACGCAGCTGCGGTCGGCAAACTCGAGTGGGCCCGCGAAGCGTCCGCCCGTGGAGGCCTCGCGGACGGGGCCGCGACATGGGGAACCGGCGATCGGAAAGGCGTGATCAGGGATCGCTCGTTCGGGCCATTGGACCGAGCGGAGATGGAGCGACGACTCGCCACGATCTTGTCGTCGAGCGGCGCGACCCGATGAAGCTTGTGGACGACCGGGGCGTCGCGCTTGCAGTCTCCGCGGCCGTGGTCGTCGCCGTCTCGATGGTCGTCGGCCTGGTCGTTCTCGTGGCTGGATCGGCGTGCGAGGGCTCCTCCGACGGAGCTCTTTGGAGCAGCGCGGAACCGGGTGCCGCACTGACCGCACTCGCCCGTCTCCGAACCGACGATCAGGAGCTCTTGCAGAATCTCTGCCTTTTCGTGCGTCGACGCACGTCGCGTCGCCTCCGGCGGCGCGCGACCCTAGCCTCGTTAGGTCCACCTCATCGGACTCTAAGGCTGACCTCAGGTTCGCGGCCCAGGATCGCGGCGCAACAAGGCATCCGATCCGGAACCAACCCAGATGCGATCCAGGCCTCCCGCGCTGCTCGCGTTTCGAGGGTAGCGCTCGGGGTGGCCCGAGGGTTCCGGCAACCCGACACTCGGCGGGTCGGCCTTCTGGACGCCCACTGATCGTTCGCCGGCGCAGGAGACCGAGACCATGACCGACAAGTCGAGACCGAATGCCCGCGAGGACGCCGAGCGGCGCGAGCGTGATCTGCTGGCGCGGCTGGGCCTCACCTTCGGCGCAAACAGCGAGGAGGTCGCGGCCGCTCACGACGAGATCGTGCGCTTCGTCGCGGACGCGCCATTCGACTTGCGGGACTGGGCGCATCGCGCCACTGCGGCGGCGGACGACGCGTTCGCTCTCCTGTCCGATACGACGAGTGATCTCGACGTCCCGGCAACGGCAGAAGGAACCGTCTCCGACCCCGACGTCGAGCTTGAGCCCGAGGCCGAACAGGCAGGGGACTCGGACGAGATCGAGGAGGACCTGGAGCCGCGGCGCTCGCGCCTCGGGGTGCTGAAGCGCCTGGCCGCAGGCGCTGCCCTGGTGGTCGCCGCACTCGCGGTCGCGGTGGTTGGCTACAACCTGGGCGGCGGCGCCGGCGTCGCGGCGGTCAGCGGCACGCCTGCCCCCTCATCGGCCGCCGCCCCCTCGCTCGACCCGGCCCAGGTCACGGCGCTCATGCAGAAGATCGCCGCCGACCCGAAGGACGTCACGTCGCTCACGGACCTCGCCAACCTGTACTTCGGGATCGGCGACTTCAAGACCGCGGCCGACTGGATCAGCAAGATCCTGGTGATCGAGCCCACGAACGTCGATGCCCTCCTCGCCCTCGGCACGGCCCAGTACAACCTGGGCGATCCGACGAGCGCCGAGAAGCAGTGGCGGGCGGCCATCGCCGTCGACCCGAAGTACGCCCAGGCCTACTACCTGCTCGGGTTCATCTACCTCAACCAGAGCCCGCCCGACATGGCCAAGCTAGAAGCCGCCTGGGACAAGGTCGTCGAGATCGACCCGACCTCGGATCTTGCCAAGACCGTGGCCACGCATCTCCAGAGCCTTACGGGATCACCGGCGCCCAGCGGTGCCGCCCCGGCCTCGTCCGGCCCCGACGCATCCGCCGCACCGAGTGCCACCCCGTCCACCCCGACCGCCTCTCCGGCGGCCAGCGGCAGGTGACGAGGCGGACCTGACCAGATGACGGGCATCGGGATCCTCGTGGCGTTCCTGGGCGGGATCGTCTCTTTCGCCTCGCCGTGCTGTCTGCCGCTCGTCCCCGCCTACGTGAGCTACATGGTGGGGACGACGTCGAACAACCAGACCGCCCGGCGTCGCGTCGCGCTGGCTCATGCGCTCTCGTTCGTCCTTGGCTTCTCGACGGTGTTCGTCGCCGTCTGGGCCTCGGTCGGCCTGATCGGCTACGTGTTCCGTGACTTCGTTCCCATCCTCCGCCAGGTCGGCGGCGCGGTCCTCGTCTTCATGGGCCTCCATGTCGCCGGTGTCATCAACGTCGCCGCCCTGTATCGGGAAGTCCGGCTGCCGGTCGGTCCGTTCGACGGAGCATCGATGATGAACCTCGGGCAGGCGGCTGCCACGACGCCCAGCTACCGACGCTCGACGGTCTTCGGACTCGTCTTCGCTGCCGGCTGGACCCCCTGCATCGGCCCGATCCTCGGCGGGATCATCGGCCTCGCCTCGGCGAGCGCGAGCGTCGCCGACGGAACGATCCTCCTGGTCGCCTATGCGGCCGGCCTGGCGGTCCCGTTCGTCCTTGTTGCGCTCGGCGCCACCGCCATCTCCGACCGCCTCGGCTGGATGCGCCGGCACCACCGGGCCGTCTCGGCGGTCACCGGGATGATGCTCGTCCTGGTCGGCTTCCTGATGATCACGAACACCTTCGTTCGTCTGTCCACGCTGTTCGCCCCGATCAGTTTCTAGCGGAGATACGCCCATGAGCGAGACCACCGAGAGTCCGGCCATCCGCCGACCCCTGAGCGAGCCAGCCGACGACCTCGAGGGCGATCTGTCGTTCTCGCTGTCCGCCTACGGCGACCGCCTGTGGCGAGTGTTCACCTCGATGCGGACGGCGCTCGTCCTGATCCTCTTCCTCACCCTCATTGCCTTCATCGGGACCCTCCTGATGCAGGTTCCGTCGGTCGAGCTCCAGCGTGACCCGCAGGCCTACGCCACCTGGCTCGACACCCTCCGGCCGAAGTACGGGGGCTGGGTCGTCGTCCTCGACAAGCTGCAGCTCCTCTCGATCTTCAACTCGGTCTGGCTCAAGCTGGTGCTGGTCCTCCTGACCACGAGCCTCCTCGCCTGCTCCGTGAACCGCTTCCGCGGCCTCTGGCGGACCGCCAGGCATCCGCGCACGAAGATGACCCCGGTCTTCTATGACCGCGCGCCACACAGCGCCACGTTCGAGGTGGCCATGGAGCCCGCGGTCGTCGTCTCGCGCATCCGCGACGCCTTTCGGTCGCGACGCTACCGGACGGTGGTCGAGGAGGATGGTGACGATATCCATGTCTACGCGGACCGCTTCCGCTGGGCTCCGTTCGGCACGCTGGCCGCGCATCTCAGCATCGTGTTCATCTTCGGCGCCGCCCTGCTCGGGCAGGCGTTCGGCTTCCGGGACTCCAGCTTCGCGGCGCCGATCGGGAGGCGAGTCGACGTTGGCTTCGGCACCGGACTCGCCATCGAGGCGACGTCGTTCACCGATACCTACAGCACCCAGAACGGCGCTCCGATCGACTACGCGAGCGACCTCGTCCTCTACAAGAACGGCGTTCAGGTCGCCGCCCAGACGATCCGCGTCAATCAGCCGATGACCTACGAGGGGGTGACGGTCTTCCAGTCCTTCTACGGCCCTGAGGCGGAGATGGTGGTCGCCGACGCGTCGGGCACGACACTTTTCGACGGCGGTGTCCCGCTGCAGTGGGGTTCCACCGACAAGAACTTGCGGATCGGCGCATTCGACGTCCCGGACGCCAACCTGAGCGTCTATGTCGTCGGAGTCGCATCCGGCGAGACGGACCCGAACATCAAGCCCGGCCAGATGCAGCTCGAGGTCTATCCGGGCGACAGTCAGCCCCAGGTCCCACTAGTCACCCAGATCGTCACTCAGGGCGAGCCGGCCCAGCTCGCCGGCTACACGTTCACGTTCACCCGGGAGCGCCAGTTCACCGGCCTGATCGTGGCTCGCGACCCCGGGACCGTCCTGATCTGGATCGGTACGACGCTGCTGGTCGTCGGCAGCACGATGGTCTTCCTGTTCCAGCACCGCCGGCTCTGGCTGCTGGTCCGCCGGACGCCTGGCGGCAGCGTGGTGCGCCTGGGAGCCACGACCCGCCACAGCGCCGCCTTCGTGTCCGACTTCCAGCGCCTCGTCGACGAGACGAGGCTCGCCCTTGGCAGTCCGAACGAAAGCTGAGGAAGGACTGAACACATGTTCAAGATGTCGGAGTACAGCTTCATCGCCGGTCTCATCTCTGTCGGGGTCGCGATCATCGTCTACGTCCTGGCCGCAGTGCTGGCCATGATCGCGCGACGACGCCTGGTGCTGGCGGGCGCAGGGGCCGCCGGTGGATCGATTTCCCTCGGCACACGAACGGCCGGCGGTCTCGGGGCGTACGGGACGATCCTGGCGAACCTCGGCACGATCTTCATCACCGTCTCCCTGGTCCTGCGGGCGATCGTCACCGGTCACGGCCCGTTCGGCAACATGTACGAGTTCTCGATCGCGTTTGCCTGGGGCATCCTGGTCGTCTACGCGTACTTCGAGCGGCGCTACCACGTCCGGACGCTCGGGCTCATCGCGCTGCCCGTCGCGTTCGGCATGCTGCTCTACGCGCTGACGATCCCGTCGAGTGTCGAGCCGCTCGTCCCGGCCCTCCAGAACAACCTGCTGCTCACCCTCCACGTGGCGGTCTCGATCATCGCCTACGGGACGTTCGCGATCAGCTTCGGCACGGCCATCCTCTACCTGGTCCAGGGCGAGAAGGGAAGACGCGGATTGCCGAGTCGCGAGCTGCTGGACGAGATCGGCTACAAGGCGGTCGTCCTCGGGTACCCGTTCATGACGCTCACGATCGTCCTCGGTGCGGTGTGGGCCGACGTCGCCTGGGGCACCTACTGGGGCTGGGATCCCAAGGAGACGGCATCGCTCGTGACCTGGCTGATCTACGGCTCCTACCTCCACGCCCGGGTCGTTCGCGGCTGGCGTGGCGATCGCGCCGCCTGGCTGCTCATCCTCGGCTTTGCGGCAACCCTCTTCACCTACTTCGGGAACCTGTTCTTCGGTGGGCTGCACAGCTACAGCGGCCTGGGCAACAACTAGCCACCCGGTGGATCCGACACCCTCCAGCAACGCCGGCAAGGCGAGGAGATCGAAGATGGAAGATCAGGCAGTGACCGCCCGCGAGGGTGCCGGGACGCGGCGCGGCCACGGGCGTCTGGCCAACCTGGCAATCATGGGCATCACTGGAGCGGTCATCGCCGCCGTTGCCGTCCTGGCGAACCAGCCTCCGTCGGGCGTCCAGGCGATCACGACCAGCGGTACCGCCAGCGGAGATCCCCCAGAGGTCGGCAAGCCGGCCCCCGACTTCCTCGCCAGGACGGTCGACGGCAAGACCGTCAGGATCAGCGAGCTCAAGGGCCAGGCTGTCTGGCTGACGTTCGGCGCGACCTGGTGCCAGCCCTGCCGGGCGGAGAACCCCGACATCCAGGCGACGTACGAGAAGTTCGGCTCGCAGGGCCTCGCCGTCGTCGCGGTCTACATCGGCGAGGATGACAAGACGGTCCTGGACTACACCGATCGCGTTCGCCTGACCTATCCGAGGATCGCCGACTCCCTGACGCGGATCGCTTCGCAGTACCGGATCCTGGGGATCCCGTCCCACTTCTTCATCGACCGGACCGGCGTGCTTCGTGAGATCAGGATCGGCGCCATGGACCTGCCGGCCATGGAAACGGCAGTCAAGAAGATCCTCTGATGACGAGCGCCGGGGAGGCGGTCGGTCAGCCAGCCGGCGACGGGACGCCACCGCCGAGCGCGATCCCGGCACCCCCGTCCAGCGCGATCGTGTCGGCGGCGGCTTCTGACGCGGGCCCTGAGCCGGCACCGGAATCCCCGGTCGCCTCGGATTCCTCGATTGCCTCGGCAGCGCCGGTTGCCCCCGAGCCCCCGCCGCCGCGACGCGGGATCCGATGGCTGCTCGGACTCCCCTTCGCCCCATTCAGGAAGCTCGTTCGGCACACCCGCCGGACCCGACGGGGCCTGCTCCTCCTGCTCTTCCTCGTCGCCGGGATCGGCTCGGTGATCACGATCGGGAGCGTCGTCGTCGTCGGCTGGACCGAGACCGCCGACTTCTGCGGCCGCTGCCACACGATGGGCCCGGAGCTCAAGGCCCATGAACTGTCACCGCACCGCGAGGTGGCCTGCGCCGAGTGCCACGTGGAGCCGGGCATCGCCGGCTGGGTCCGGGCCAAGGTCAATGGGACGCGTCAGCTCATCCAGCTGCTCACCGGCACCTTCCCGGCGCCGATCCCCGCACCGGACCACGGAGACCTGCCGCCCACGAGCCAGACCTGTGTCCGGTGCCATGACGTCGGGCAGCTGGTGACCAGCGGAGGACCGGTCAAGCTGATCCTCCGGGAGCACTTCCGGAAGGACGAACAGAACACCCGCGACACGATCGCGCTCGTCCTCCGTCCGACCGGGTTCGGCGGAATGACCGCGACCCGCGGCGTTCACTGGCACGTGGACTCGGAGGTCGACTACCTCTCCAGCGATCCGCGGGCGCGAACGATCGATTGGGTCGGGATCAAGTACGAGGATGGCACGACCGAGCAGTTCGTCGCGTCGACCCAGGTTGCCACCTCGACCGACGTCCAGCGCGACATCGATCGCCTGAAGGCCTCCGACGCCGAGCGCCGGATGGACTGCATCGACTGCCACAACCGGGTCGGCCACGGGATCCCCACCATCGACGACGCCATCGACGCGGCGATCGCGGCCGGCCGGATCGACCAGAGCCTGCCGTACATCAAGCGGGAGGCGGTCAGCGTGCTCACGGTGGACTACGCATCCGAACAGGACGCCGACCACGCGATCGACGGGATCCGGACCTTCTACACGACTCGCTACCCGCTCGTGCCCAAGCTCAAGGGACCGGCCGTCGCCGCGGCCCTGGACGAACTCAAGGAGATCTACCGGCTCGTCGCGACCCCGGAGATGCAGGTCACGGGATCGACCTACCCGGACAACCTGGGGCATCAGGCGTCACCCGGCTGCTTCCGCTGTCATGATGGCGCCCACTACAAGGTCGTCGCCGGCGCCCTCTCGAGGGAGTCGATCCCGTCCGCCTGCGCCACGTGCCACACGTTCCCCCAGATCGGGGCGACCGAATCCGGCGTCCTGATCGGCAGGCGGCCGGCCTCCCACGACGACCGGCTGTGGGTCTTCAACCACAAGGCCACCGCCTTCGTCCTCGACCCGGCAGGCACCTCGTGTGGCGCCTGCCATACCCGGACCTACTGCGAGAACTGCCACAACACGACCGCCGTCAAGGTCCCTCACGACGACATGGTCTACAGCCACGCCAAGGTCATCAGGCAGACCGGCGCCCAGGCCTGTGCCTACTGCCATCAGCCGGCGTACTGCGCCCAGTGCCACTCGAACCCGGTCCTGCCCAACCCGTTCCCCGACCTGACCCCCGAGCCGTCTCTCTCGCCGTCTCTCGAACCGTCTCTCTCGCCGTGAACGAACAGCGGGCCGAACGGCCCGAAAGGTGGTGTCCCCTGCCGCGTGGCGTGCGCGATGCGCTCAATGAAGATTTGAAGGAATATGTGAAGTCCGAGCGACTTCACGAGGAATGAGGGGTTCCGTGGTGATCGGCCCGTCGCCGGGTGAACCACCAGACGATAAGGCCGAGGCCGATCCCGACGACCGCCAGCACGGCTGCCGCGTACTCCCAGAACGCGGTCGGGTAGAGCTGGACCATCCGCTCCGTGGTCGGGTCAAAGGTCCAATTGCCGCCCGGGAAGAAGACCATGTGGAACAGCGTGAAGAGCGGATCGAAGGCGACGACGAGCAATGCGCCGAGCACGGCGAAGCCGACGACGAGGGCCGCCGCGCCGCCCCCGACGGCCCGCCAGTACCGCTCCTCGCGACGACCGCGGACAGACCCGACCGCCAGGACGGCGAACGCCAGCGCGAAGGCCGCCAGGAACCCGGCCAGGACGACCCGGACGTCGCGCAGATGGGATGCCTCGGACGGGTCATAGAAGCGTGGGCCGCCCTCCGGGACCGAGAAGGCGAAGGTGGCAGGCCCGGCGACGAGCTCGCCGACCGTAAGGTCCGACGCCCGGTATGTCTCTGGTCCACTGAGACCGAGGATGTCGGATGATCGGGCCTGGTCAAGCCCGAGATGGAGGACGGGCGGCGACACGAGCACGACCGCCGCGATCCCGAGGATTGCCAGGAACGTCGCCACGCCGACCACGGTGCTGGCCAGTTTGCCGGCCACCCGCCGCGGCCGTGCGGCGCTCTCACCGACTTCCGACTCGACGTCCTGGCCGCGGTCCGACGGCACGCGGCGGGCTCCGCGCCTACTGGATTCCGCTGGGAGCCGGCGCTGCACGTCGGCCCGGTTCGCCGAGCGCGGCGACCGGCGCCGCGTGGAATCCGCGCAGACGCAGCGCGTTGGAGACGACCGTCACGCTCGAGAGCGCCATCGCTGCCGCGGCGAAGATCGGATCGAGGAGCCAGCCCGTGAATGGGTAGAACGCACCTGCTGCAAGTGGGATGAGGGCCACGTTGTAGGCGAACGCCCAGAAGAGGTTCTGCTTGATGTTCCGCATCGTCGCGCGGGACAGGCTGACAGCGGTCAGGAGGCCCCGCAGATCGCCGCTCATCAGTGTGACGCCCGCCGATTCGATCGCGATGTCGGTCCCGGTCCCGATCGCCACACCGATGTCGGCCTGGGCAAGTGCGGGCGCATCGTTCACCCCGTCACCCACCATGGCGACGACCTTGCCCCTGCCCTGAAGGCGACGAACCTGGGCGGCCTTCTCGTCCGGCCGGACGTCGGCCAGGACACGGTCGACCCCGGCCTGGGCCGCGATCGCCCGCGCAGTCCGCTCGTTGTCTCCGGTCAGCATGATCACCTCGATCCCGAGGCGCCGGATCGCAGCAACCGCCGCGGGCGAGGTTGCCTTCAGGGTGTCGGCGATGGCGAGGACGCCAGCGAGTCGACCATCGATGGCCGCGAAGACGGGGGTCTTGCCGCCGTCGGCCAGTGCAGCAGCTGCGTCGGCGAGCTCGGCGACCACGATCCCCCGCTTCTCGAGGTACGCCGGGTTCCCGACGAGGACGCTCCGCTCCTCGATCGTCGCCTCGATCCCACCACCGGAGGTCGCTGCGAACGCGGTCGCCTCGGGGAGAGCGAGCCCACGATCGTCCCGGGCGTGAGCGACGATCGCCTCACCGAGCGGGTGCTCTGACCCGCGCTCCGCCGCGGCCACGAGCCTGAGCAAGTCTGTCTCGGCCATCCCGACGGCGGTGACGATATCGGTGACCCGCGGCTTGCCTTCGGTCAGCGTCCCGGTCTTGTCGAGCACTATCGCCCGGACGCGATGCATCCGCTCGAGCGCCTCGGCGTTCCGGAACAGGATCCCGTTCTCGGCGCCTTTGCCGGTGCCGACCATGATCGACGTCGGGGTTGCCAGACCGAGCGCGCAGGGGCAGGCGATGATGAGCACGGCCACCATGTTCAGGAGTGCGAGGTTGAACGAGGGCTGCGGGCCGTAGGCCAACCACGCGACAAAGGTGAGGGCCGCGACGCCGAGCACGACCGGCACGAAGTAGCCGGTGACGGCATCGGCAAGCCGTTGGATGGGTGCCTTGCTGCCCTGGGCGTCCTGGACGAGCCGCACGATCTGGGCGAGCACGGTGTCGCGCCCGACACGGGTCGCCTCGAACTGGAACGAGCCGCTGCCGTTCAGGGTCCCGCCGATGACCTCGTCGCCCACGCGCTTGCCGACGGGCAGGCTCTCGCCGGTGACCATGCTCTCGTCGACGCTCGAGGCGCCGGCGCGGACCGCGCCGTCCACCGGGACCTTCTCACCGGGCCGGACGAGGACGACGTCGCCGAGGATCACCTCGGCGATCGGCAGATCGCGCTCGATGCCGTCGCGGATGACGCGCGCCGTGCGCGGCGCGAGCCCGATGAGCTTCTTGATCGCATCGGAGGTGTGGCTCCGGGCGCGCGCTTCGAGGAACCGTCCGAGCAGGATGAGGGTGATAATCGCCGAGGCCGTGTCGAAGTAGAGCGGCGGCTCGCTTGCCGTGCCGACACCGGCTGCCTCGAAGAAGCCGGGCACCAGGATCGCGGCAAGGCTGTAGCCGTAGGCCGCGGAGGTGCCGACGGCGATGAGCGTGTTCATGTCGCTGCTGCGGTGACGGGCGGCATTCCAGGCGCCTCGATAGAACGGCGCACCGGCCCAGAACTGCACGGGGGTGGCGAGTGCAAGCTGCAGCCACGGGTTCGTCAGCCAGCGCGGCAGGAATGGCGCGATCGTCATCGAGGCGAGGCCGAGGAGGAGCGGCAAGGTCAGGACCGCCCCGACGATGAGGCGGCGCCTGGTGTCCTCGAGGTGGCGCTGCTGGTACGTCCTCTCCTCGCTCGCGTCGACCACATCGGGGCGATCCGCCCCAACGCGGTCGGGGCTCGTCCGGCCGAGCGCGGTCGACGGCGGGAGCTGCGTGGCTCCAGCCAGGCCGGCCGATGCGGCTGTCGCTCCGGCGGCGGCGGTCGACCCGCCGAACTCGGCGCGGTCGAGGCGAGCCTCGTACCCCGCGGCCTCGACGGCCTTTCCGAGCTGCTCGACGGTCGTCGTGTCGGGGAGGTACACGATCGTCGCCTGCTCGGTCGCGAGGTTGACGCTGGCCGATTCCACGCCCTCGGTCTTGCGGAGGTAGCGTTCGATGCGATTGACGCACGAGGCACAGGTCATCCCCTCGACGGGGAAGGTGACTTTCGTAGCCGGGTGTCCGGCGGTCTCGCTCACCGGATCACATCGAGGGCGTGTACGCGAAAACCGGGTCGGTGATCCGGCCGGGTTCGGCGTGTCCATGGTTTCTCATCGCTGTCTCCTGGAACTGCGGCACAGGCTCGCTGGGGTGACTCTTAATACTCCCGGGGAGTATCGCACTGGCTGGTCAGGTTGTCCACGCGGCGAGCCCAGCACCAGCGCGGCGCGCCGTGCCTGCCAGCTGTCACCGGATGTCTCGCTTCCCATCCAGCGACGCTCTGTACATACGGAGCCCGGATTCGATGTCGTCTTCACGGGTCATGAGCAGGACCATCGAGAGACAAATGGCGACCGGGGCGACCGCGATGACGACGGCGCCTGGCACTCCGAGCGTGGCGAGGAGGAGGCCGACGGCGACGACACCGAGCATCATCGCCAGGCAGTTGCGTACCGAGTTCATCGAGAGTGACCTCCACGCTGAGGATCCCGGGCGCTGAACTCAGGCGGACCGATCGGCGCGCCACGCAGTGGCCCGCCTGGACCGTGAGGCCCTCAGCGGATCACGTCGACGGTGCATTCGAGGCGCTCAGATGACGTCCGGGATCGTCATCGAACTCGTGCTTGCAGCCGGGACTGCAGAAGTAAATGTCCTCGCCGCCATGGCGGCTCGTGAGCCCCTGCGCTCGGGCGGCCGCGGGGTCGACACGCATCCCGCACACCGGGTCGGATGCCACGCCGACCTGGCCCTGTCCGTGCTGCGGCGCCGCGCTCTGCTGCCCGCCAGCGCCCTGCGGCCCGGCTGCGTCCTGGTGCTCGCCGTGGCCCGCTTTGCCGCCGTGTCCCCCATGTCCGCCGTGGCCCATGAAGACGTGCATGAGCAGACATCCGGCGAGTGGTGCCACGTACGCGATCGACGCAATGGAGATCACCCCGGATGCGATGAGCGCGAGCGCGAGAGCCCCAGCCACGGCGGCCGGCACAACCCAGGGGCGACGCAGCAGTGGGAGCGCCGGAGCCGCCCCCAGCCCGGCCGGCCTGGCCGCTTCGTGCTGGTGCGCGGTTTGCTCGCGAATGGATCCGCTCATGACCTCGTGGCCTCCATGGTGATGGGGGTGCGGCCCGTGCCGCGAACGGCGACTGCGATGAGAAGTGCAACCCCGGCGGCGCCGATGCCAAGGCCGATCCATTGGGCGGTCTTCAGGCCGAGCAACACCGCCGGTTCGTCGCGCAGGAAGAAGAGCACGAAGCGGATCACGCTCAGCGCGATGAGATAGGCGGCCGTCATCGCTCCATCGCCGATCCTGGCGAGCGCATGGCGGCCGACCCACAATCCGACGAAGAGGAGGGTGAGCGCGATCGCCTCGTAGGCCTGGGTCGGATGGAGCGGCACCCCCAGCGGGGCCATCGCGGCTGGGTTCCGGTAGACCACCGCCCAGGGCACGCTCGTGACGGTGCCGAAAGAGTCGCCGCCAATCAGGCAGCCGACGTGGCCGATCGCCTGTCCGATGGCCACGCCAGGCGCGGCGATGTCGGCAGCCCGCATCGGGGACAGCCCACGTCGAACGGCGAACAGCGCCAGCATGGCGAGTCCCGCGATGAGGCCGCCATAGAACGAGAGCCCACCGTGCCAGATCATCAGCGCACGGAGCGGCTCGGCCACGGTCATCGCGAGCTCGTTCTGGACGACGTACAGGGCGCGACCACCCACCAGTGCTCCGGCGCCGACCCAGACCACACCGTCCGACACGATCGCGTCGGAGATCCCGTGCCGGCGTGCCTCGAGCAGCGCCAGGCGGACCGCGACGATCGCCGCCACCACGACCAGGAGCCCGTACCAGCGGATCGAGATGCCGCCGATCGCGAACGCGACGGGATCGATGTCGAGGGTGAAGGGCATGGATCCTCCTACTGGTGACGGAACAGGCCACGGACACGGTCCAGCACCCGGCGCTCGGGGCCTTCCACGAGGAGGATCCGGCCGCGGTATCGCCCCATCCCGCAGGTGAACCGGATCTCGCCCCGAGGTTGACCCGGCAGGTCAACCACGGTCGGGCCGGATCCCGAGAGCCGTCGGTCGACATGCGGCGATGAGAAGACCACCCGCTCCGAGCACGGGTCATCGTCCGCCCGGTAAAAGACGATCCGCAGCGGCGTGTCGGCTCGCGCGACGATCGAGGCCGGTCGGTAGCCGCGGTTCACCTCGACCTTGACGACCTGCCTGCCGCTGGCATCGGGGCGCGCCCGGGTGGTCAGCTCCACCATGAACGCGGCCCTGGTCCGCCTGAGAACGCCGGGGTTCCATGGCCTCCGCGTGGAACGGCCATCGGCATGTGAGAACGCATGCCAGCATTCCAGGCCACCGACCTGAGATGAGGATGAGCCCCGGATGGCGAGGCGATGAGAACGCCGGTCGGGTACGCCCTGGGTCTCGCCATCTGGACGCCCCGGACCAGGATCCACCGCATCACGACGCCCGGGTCGGGGGAGCCGGCCGCCATGGACGCGCTGATGAGCTCGCCTCGTCCGCCCCACCGCCGAGGTTCGCGGTCGCGCAGGCCAGCCGGGCCCGCCGGAGGTGGCGGGCAATGACCACGATGCCGACGGCATTGATTCCGAGACTGAGCAGCAACAGCGGCAGCTTGTAGGTGCTCAGGAACGCGGCGGCCGCCGACAGACCGATGATCGGGAACAGGTCGACGAGGTGATGGGCACAGCAGGCGAGCATCGCTGCCGCACTGGTCCCCGTCCCGGCGGCGGTCACAGCCACACCGGAGCGATGCCGGCGATCGAGCGTCCAGAGCTCGGCGAAGAGCACGGCCTGCGTTCCGAAGCCCACCGAGATCAGGCCGACGAAGAGCGCATCGGCACGCAGCTGTTCCATCGCATGAGCGGGGCCCTGGGCCAGGCTGATGAGCGCGAGGTAGGTGACGAGCAGCAGGATCCCCGCGATCGTGCCGGCGACGAGCGAGCGGATCCGAACCGGGATTCGCCCGCGAAGCGGTGACGTCGCGGTCACCTCATCAACCGCCGACCGACCAGCGGAGCGTTCGTTCCGGCAGATCACCGACGTTCCGGAGGACGAGCTCGATCCACCTCGATCCAGCCAGGAACGCCGCCGCGTCACCGTCGAAGTCGAGCCGGCCTTCGCGATGGTGAGAACCGGCGGACGCGCCCCACGGTCGCGCCAGGAGCGTCTCGCGGCGGTCGTTTCGAAGCACGGCGTTCGACAGATCGAGGGCCGCGAGATCGACGGAATGGGTGTCCAGCTTCACGTCGAAGGACAGCGCCGACGGGCTGCCGGTCCACGCCACGGTGGCTGTGACTTGGCCGCCCTCACTCGTCTGGGCCGTGGCCGAGCCGGACGCCAGGGTCGGCGAGCTGGAGACGACCGGTGGCGTCTCAGCGGCGGGCCGCGCGGCCGCTGAGGTGCCGCTGCAGCCCGCCAGCGCCACCGGGATGGCGAGAAGGAGCGGGAGAAGGCTTCCGGACGTCATGGCATGCAGCCTGGAGTGCCCGGCTGAAAGCCGCCTTAGTACGGCCTGAGAACACCGCCGGAACGGCCTCGTGCGCGCCGGCAACCGGGCAGGCGCGTGCCTCGCGGCGTCAGGTCGCTGTCGCGGGCAGGGAGACGATCGCGATCGTGCCGCCGCTCGCAGGGCTCACGAGGTCGATGGTGCCGCCGTGACTCTCGACGATCCACCGGGCGATCGCCAGTCCGAGCCCGGTGCCGGCCGGCCGCAGGGCTCTGGCGCGCGCGCCTCGATAGAGCCGGTCGAAGAGGTGCGCCTGATCCTGGGCATCGAACCCGACGCCGGTGTCCACGATCCGGATGATGACTCGCCCGTCTCGGACATCGAGGCTCGCACTCACGCTCCCGCCAGCGGGCGTGTAGCGGCCCGCGTTCTCGAGCAGGATCCCCAGCAGCTCCCGGAGCCGGTCGCGATCGCCATCGACGATGGCCGGCTCGACCGAGGCGACGGACATTCGGACGCTGGGGTGCGCGCCCCGCAGCTGGCGAACCGCCTCGACCAGGACGGCGTCGAGCTCCACCGGCTCGAGATCGAGTCGTTCCCCCGAGTCGGCTCTGGCGAGGGACAGGAGGTCGGCGACGAGCCGGCCCATGCGCTCGGCTTCGCCCTTGGCATCGGCCAGGATCGCGGCTCGCTCCTCGGGATCGAGACCGGGCCGGACGGCGAGATCGAGGTTGGCCCGGATCGTCGTGAGTGGCGTGCGCAGCTGGTGGGAGGCGTCGCCGAGGAATCGCTGGAGCGTCTGGTGGTTCTGCTCGAGCGCCTGAAGCATCTCATTGAACGCGATCGCGAGGTCCCCGACCTCGTCACCGGGGCGGCCGACCTCCACACGGGCGGCGAAATCACCCGAGAGCGCGATCGCGCGAGCCGTCAAAGTGACCTCGGCGACCGGTGTCAGCGCCCGACGTGCGAGGACGAGCCCGCCGGCCAGTGCCAGGGCGGTCACGGCCAGACCCCCGAGCAGGAGTGCCGCGCCGACGGTCGTGAGGAGGTCCCGCAGCGGCTTCGTCGTGTCCGCCCAGACGACGTAGCCCGCAACCTTGCCGGCGGCCAGGACGGTCTTGACCGTCAGCCTCCGTACGTCCCCTTCCGGCGTGGTGAACTCCCGGACAGCGCCGCTGGCGGAGGCGATGTCACTTGCCGTCAGGGGCGGTTTCGGCGTTCCGGGCGGAGCGGAGTCGGCGAGCACGCCGCCGGCCGGGTCAAGGACGAGCACACGCCCGCCGGTAGAGGCCAGCTGCTCAACGAGGCGCGCGGACGGACGGAGCCTGCCGTCTGCGTTGATGTCCTGGGCAAATGCTCCGGCGGCGTGCTCGGCATTGGCGATCAGGCTCGTGTGGAAGGACCGCTCGAGCTCGTCGCGCAGGATGAAGTAGACCCCCGTGCCGAAGATGATGAGGGCGGCAACAAGGAGCCCCGTATAGAGCAGCGCCAGGCGTGTGCGGATGGACAGCGGCCGCCGCGCGGACGTCACGTCTTGAGCACGTACCCCGCTCCGCGCACCGTCTGGATGAGGCGAGGCAGGCCACTCATCTCCAGCTTGGTGCGCAGATAGCGGACGTACACCTCCAGCACGTTGGACTCGCCGCCGAAGTCGTACGCCCAGACGTGTTCCATGATCACGTCACGGGTGAGGACCTTTCGAGGGTGGCGCATGAACAGCAGGAGCAGGTTGAACTCGGTCGTCGTGAGCTCGATCGTGGCGCCAGCCCGGCGGGCCTCCCGCGCGTCGACGTCGAGCTCGAGGTCGGCGAAGCGGAGGATCTCGCCGGCCGCCGTGGCATGCCGTCTGAGCAGGGCGCGGACCCGCGCCAGCAGCTCGTCAAAGCTGAAGGGCTTGACCAGGTAGTCGTCGGCGCCGGTCTCCAGGCCGGCGACTCGATCGGGGACGTCGTCGCGGGCCGTCAACATCAGGATCGCCAGCTTGTCGCCCGACGAGCGCAGCCGTCTCGTGACCTCCAGGCCGTCGATCCCGGGCAGCATGATATCCAGCACGACCAGGTCCGGCAGGTGTTCCCGCGCCTTGTCGAGGCCCTCCTCGCCCGAGGCCGCCTCGACGACCCGATATCCCTCGTACGCCAGGCCCCGCCGCACGACGGTCCGGATCTTGGGATCGTCGTCGACGACGAGGATGCGAGGGGACTCGCTCATTGATGTTCCTCGCGGGCGGGCTCGGTGGTGGCCGTCACAGACTGCCCGACTTCGTCGAGGAACTCAAATCAGGCCCCAAGACGCGCTGGCAGGCAGCCTCCCGTCGAGGATGGTGGACGAGTGCGGCGAACCCCTTCTCGGGCTCGATCTCAGCTGTCCTGCACGTAGACCTGGTTCTTCTCAACCGCGACGCGGTACTCCTTAAGGGGGGCGGGCGGAGGCCCCGAAATCACGGTGCCATTGACCGCATTGAAGTGGCCCGCGTGGCATGGGGACACGATGTCGGGGCTCTGCGACGCGTCGTAGCCGACGATGCAGCCGAGATGTGTGCAGACCGCCGAGAAGGCCTTCACTCCCCGCGGACCGTTGAGGACGATGACGGGCTTCCTGCCCAGCGCCACGACCTTGCTCCGACCGGGCCCGATCTCGTCTGTCGTGCCCACCAGGAGCCGACCGCCGCCGGCGCTGGCTGCGGTCTTCCTGGGCGGGATGAGAAAACCGATGACGGGCGCAACCACCATGGACAGGGTAGAGAGGATGGACACACCCAGAAGCAGCTTGACGAACCTGCGTCGCTCGATCGGCCGACCGATCGGATCGACGGTTCGATCCGGTTCCATGGGATCTCTCCTGGCCATGGTCAATTCCTGACTGGCCACGATCCCAATCGGCGACGCGCCGGATTCCGGCGGGGATCCGCTGGGAAGAACGCAGTCCGGCCAGGGCGCGCAGACATGTCCGCTGTCACAGACACTCATCGCACTTCGAGGATCATGTGTCCCGAACCTGAGGCCAGCCTTAGAGAACGATGAGTAACGATGCGCCGAGCCCAAGTCTCAACCGCGGCTCAGGTTTCGTTCAGCCTGCGTGTCCAATCTCACGAGGTGGACGTCGAGCGGTCGCACCGAGCCTCGGTCTACGATCTGGAGCGCAGCGGGGCATGCGCCCGTTCGGTCGAGCGCCAGCGGTCATGCCGATCCCGGTTCGTGTCGTCCTGGCCGCAGGCTCTCGCCCAGGACCGTTCTTGACCGATTCTTGATCCTCGCCAGCGGCTGACCAGAAGCTGTTCGACGATCCTGAAGCCACTGACCCGGAAGATCCGGGGCGCAAGAATGGTGAACGGCATGATGGGATTTGGTACCGGGCTCGGCTACGGGCTCGGCGGGGTTCTGTGGGCGCTCGGGTGCGTCCTCCTGGTCGTGGGCCTGGTGGTCCTCGTCGCATGGGCGATCTCGCGCGCAACGACGCGTGACGGCGAGACGAAGGCCCCCGAGCGCCCGGAGGCGCTCGACATCCTCCGCGCTCGGTTCGCCCGTGGCGAGATCTCCGAGGCCGAGTACACGCAGGCGGCAATCGTCCTGAGGGCCGACCGATGAAGGGCCGACGGCTCGCAACGCTCGGGGCGGCGCTGACCCTGGCCGGGATCGTCATGCTCGGAGCCGGCACCGTCCTCACACTGGCACCGGGGAGCTCAGTTGCGCCCGGGTGGGGTGGCACCGGCATGATGGGTGGCACCGGCATGATGGGTGGCACCGGCATGATGGGTGGCACCTGGGGCAGCCCATCGTCCGCGCCCGGGCCGGGCGAATCCGGGTTCGTGGCGGGAACGCTCGCGGCACCCCGAGTCGTGCGGATCGTCGCCACCCCGCAGCTCCGCTTCCTGCCGAACGTGGTCAGGATCCAGGCCGACGAGACGATCACGTTCGAGGTGACGACGATGGGCCCAACGGTCCACGAATTCATGGTCGGTCCGGCGGCGGACGTGGCTGCAGACAAGGACGGGACGCCCGAGATCGCGGACATCGGCATGATGCAAATAAAGTCCCTGACCTACACGTTTGCGGGGTCGGGTCCGTTCGCCTTCGCCTGCCATGTCACGGGTCACTACGAGGCCGGCATGACCGGGACCATCGTGGTCCAGTAGAACTGCCGTTCGCCGGGAGCCTCGCGGTGCCGGCCGGCCGTTCGCCGTACGATCCCGGATGGTGCGGCGACAGCCTCGGGCACCCGGGGCGCGGCAACCCTGACCGAGGTGCATCGTGGCCGAACGCGGCAACCGGACATGCGTGCTCGTCGTTGACGACGAGCCGTCGATTCGCGAGATCGTCCGCGGATTCCTCGAGAAAGACGGCATGGAGGTTGTCGAGGCGATCGACGGCCCGTCCGCGGTCGATCTCGCCCGGGCGGCAGCCCCCGAGGTCGTCGTGCTGGACGTGATGCTTCCCGGCTTCGACGGGCTGGAGGTCCTCCGCCGTATCCGGACCTTCGCGGATCCGTTCGTCCTGCTCCTCACGGCCCGCGACGAGGAGGTCGACCGGGTCGTCGGGCTGACGGTTGGCGCAGACGACTACCTCACGAAACCCTTCTCGCCCCGCGAGCTCGTGGCACGAGTCCATGCCCTCCTCCGGCGCCGCCGACCGGAGCCGACCGCCGTCGAGGGATCGGCGCTGCATGCCGCCGACCTGGTCGTGGATCCGCGGCGGCGTACCGTCAGCCGGGCGGGTGAGCCGGTCGACCTGACCGTGCTCGAGTTCGACCTCCTGGCCACCCTGGTTCGCGAGCCGGGCGTGGTCCTCACCCGCCAGCAGCTGGTCGACGCGGTCTGGGGGATCGATTTCCTGGGCGATGAGCACGTGCTCGACGTCCACGTGGCGAACCTCCGCCGCAAGCTCGGCGACAGCCCGTCCCGGCCTCGCTACATCGAGACGGTGCGGGGCGTCGGCTTCCGCTTCCCGGAGGAGCGTCGATGAGCGTCGATCCTGGACGGCTTCGCTGGCGCCTGCTCATCGGCAACCTCCTCGTCGCAGGAGCCGGGGCGGTCACCGTTATGGTGGGAGTGAGCCTGGCCGCACCGCGGGCGTTCGAGCACGCGATGGGGGACCAGGGCGGCATGGCCGGGATGGGCACGATGATGGACGCCGCGGTGACCGCGGCCTTTGGCGATGCCGTCGGCTCGGCGCTCGTCCTAGGTGTCGGGGCGGCCACGCTCGTCGGAGTCGTCGTGGCGGTGATCGTCTCAGCGCGGCTGGCACGCCCCATCAGCGATCTCGTGGTCGCGAGTCGACAGGTCGCAGGCGGCGATTACGCCCAACGCGTCCCCGAAGGCAGCGGGGAACTGGGTGAACTTGCCGCCTCGTTCAACGACATGGCCGCGTCGCTCGATGCCACCGAGCGGCGCCGGCACGAGCTGATCGGAGACGTGGCCCACGAGCTGCGGACGCCGATCGCGTCGCTGCGCGGGTACATCGAAGGTCTGGACGCGGGTGTGTTCGCGCCCGGACCCGATGCCTGGCGGGTCCTCGAGGACCAGACGAACCGTCTCGCGCGGCTGGTCGACGACCTGTCCGACCTGTGGCGAGCCGAAGCGAATGACATCGCCCTCATCCCGGAGGATCTCGACGGGCCGACGCTCGTCGCCGACGCCATCGAGCGCCACCGCGCCGCCGCCGCCGCGCGATCGATCGAAGTGGCGGCCGAAGCCGAATTGGCGGCCGAAGCCGGCCAGCCGATCCGCGTGCGCGCGGACCGCGCCCGCATCGCCCAGGTCCTCGACAACCTCGTCGGCAACGCCATCAAGTATACGCCCGCCGGCGGGCGCGTCAGCGTCAGCCTGACCGTCCGTCCGGGCCGCGGGATCATCTCTGTGCGCGACACTGGACCCGGCCTCACCCCCGACCAGCTTACCCGCGTCTTCGAGCGCTTCTACCGCGTCGACCCCTCGCGCTCGCGCGACGCCGGGGGCAGCGGGCTCGGCCTCGCGATTGCGGAAGCGCTCACGGAGGCGATGGGCGGTCGGATCTGGGCAACAAGCTCCGGACCGGGGAAGGGGGCGACGTTCAGCGTCGAGTTCCCTCTCGCGCGATGACCAATCGTGCGCCGCGCCCCGCGCTCAATCGCCCGGGAGTGGCGGCGGGCCCGCGCGGCGCACCCCGCCGGCCCATCAGCAGAATCGCTGGCGAACCTGAGAGGCATGTGACCGGCGCCTGAGACCCGATGAAGAAGAAGATGACGGCCCGCCGGGAGACGAACGGGCCGTCGTCTTGGGCGAGCGACCGGTGGGAGGGGAGGGTACCGATCGTCGCTGGAGCTGCCGGGCGAGAACACGGTGTCCTCATCGAGGTCGTCAACGGGCTCGCGGCTCGGATCGGCGGGATGATCTCGCTCTCGGAGACTCTTTCCGGGGCGGGCAGGTCACATGGTCGCGGTGTATTCCGGGGCGAGGTAGGTCTCGGGGGCGTCGCGGAACTCGAATAGGCAGCCCTTGCCACAGAACACGTACTCGGTTCCTTCGTGCGTGGTCGCAAGGCCCCTCGAGCGCGCCTCATTAACATCGACCGTCATCCCACAGACGGGGTCCTCGCCGAGGGGAACGACCCGGGATTTGCTCATGTCCATCTCCTTCCCGCCGGCGCCCTTCGGCCGGCCATGCCTGAGCCCTCGATTCGCCTCGTCGTCGTCGGCCGTTCGATGCTGGCCGCGGCCGGTCATCGTCCGTCACCTTCCGGTTATCGCGTGACCCGCTTCACCGCCTCCGCCAGGATGCTGACCCTCCGTGCCTCGTCAGCGCCATCGATCTGCACCCAGTAGACGCTTCTGCCGCGGGCGTAGAAGTAGTTGTAGGGGCCGATCTCTGGAGGACCGGTCACGAAGTAGACCGTGGTCCCCTCCACCGTCAGGGCTGAGGGTTGGCTGAAGACCCCAGTGCGCGCTACCTTGCCTCTCATCGACTCGAGCAGCGATGCCGCCTCGCCCGCGGTCGCCGAGTCCGAGATCCAGAACCGCGCACGGTCGGCTCTCGTGCCCTCGTAGCGAGCCAGGTAGGCGTTGTCGATCCGCACGCTTGCGACGTTCCCGTGGAGCGCCATGACCTGGCCAACCGCTGCGGGGCCGTCCACGTACATCGCGAGCTTCATATCGCCCAGCGTGTCGGGGAACATCCCCGATCGGGGCGCCTTCGTCGCCTGGGCCAGCACGACGCCGATCGCCAGCATCACGACCGCGCCGACGAGCGCGGCGAGGAGGATCGGAGTCCGGGGCCTGTTCATCGAGTCCTCCGTATGTTCGCGCAGGTGGTCCTCCACGACCGCGCGGTCGCGGGGTCGCGCCCTCATCCTGACGATGCACGGCCGACCTGAGACCCACCTGTGTCAGCGCTGATCCGCTGCTGAGAAGACCTGTCAATGGGAGTCGCCGGAGGTGACGACCACGACACTGTGGTGCGGCAGCCGATCGAGGAGCGCCATCGCGGTCGTGTACTCGGGCAGGAAGCGGCCCCAACTCCCGAAGGGCCAGTGGGACGCGACGCCGAGCGATCGGCGCTCATGGGCGGCGGCGAACTGAAAGGCGAACTGAAAGAGGAGCTGGGCTCCGAAGCCCCGAGGGATCGCTGGGTCAACGACGCACCCGCGAGTACCGGTCACGATCACGGGCGCGGCTCGCATGAACACGGCGCTCACGGGCATGACGCCTCCGCAGAGGACGCTGTCGTCAAGGTGACTGATCCCGTGTGCGGGATGACGGTCGAGCCGGACGCAGCGATATCGGCCTGGGCAAGTGCCGATCGCGTCAACGACGGCGAGCCGCCAAGGCCACGGTCCTACAACATCGGCGGCTTCAACCGGCCTCGCCGCCGGGCCCTTGACCGAATCTTGACCAAGTCCTGAGCCGCACTGGATGGACCCTCGGCGACCTGGGCGATACCGTCGGGAACGCCGGCAACCTTCCACAGGATCGGCAGGAGGCTCAGTGATGATGGCAGGCTGGGAGATCGGCCTCGCTGGATGGCTCTGGATGGGCATCTGGATCGCCGCCCTGCTTGTCATGGTCTGGCTGATCATCGGTCGGGGTCGAGACCGCGATGATGCGGAAGACGCCCTCGAGATCCTGCGAGCTCGCTTCGCCCGCGGCGAGATCAGCCAGGGGGAGTTCGAACGTGCGTGGGCTCTTCTCGCTCGCGAGAAGAGCCCGTGAACACGAGTCCCCGACGGGTGAGCGGGCCTGGAACCGCGGCGCCCGTCGACGGCCTCGCTCCCACCGCAGACCCAACCTTCCAGCACCATCCCGCCATCGCGTCGGGCAAGAGGAATCCACAATGACCACACGTGCGACCCGCCGGAACCAGCAGAGGGCACAGCGCCCCTCAACGGCCGCGCCGGCGAACAATCGACTCCGAGCCGTGGCCTTCGCAGCCGTGGCCCTCCTGATCATCGGAGCCGGGGCATACCTCGCCGGCTCCGTGTTCCTCGGCCAGCGGGGCAGCACCTCGGTCCCCGGCGCGATGACGATGCGGATCAGCATGGACGGCTTCGACCCGAAGGTCATCACCGCCAAACCGGGCCAGGTGCTCACGATCGACTGGTGGAACACTGACGGCGCGGTCCACCTCGAGGGCGGCGTCCACACGATGGTCTCCGACACCGCCAACATCCACGAGAGCGTCGCCGCCGAGTCGCGAAAGACGATCACGATCACGGCGCCGACGGCCCCCGGCGACTACGACTTCTGGTGCGATTCCTGCTGCGGCGGCAAGGAGAACGAGCAAATGCACGGCACCCTGCGCGTCGAGTCCTGAGCGATGTCGATCGATCACGAACCAGCCAAGCCATGGGTCTCCCTCGTCGCAAGTGAGGCCATCCCCAAGCCGGCTCTGCTCCTCTTTGCGGCACTCGGATCGGTCGCCGCCGTCGCGCTCGGGGTCGTCGCGATCGTGCCCTTCGAGACCGCCAAGTTCGGAGGTCTCACCGCGCCGATCGTCCTCGCGTCGGGTGTCGCGGACGGTTTCAACCCGTGCGCCTTCGCCCTCCTCGTCCTGTTCGCGACCTACACCCTGACGCTCGTCAATGCGGTCACTGCCGACGGAACGCCGACGACCGCCGCCCGGCGAACGCTGCTGGGTGCCGGGTCGCTGTACGTCGGGGCGGTCTGGATCACCTACTTCCTCATCGGCCTCGGGTTGTTCAGCTTCCTCTCGTGGCTCGGCCAGGATCACCTCGTTGCCCGGGTCGCCTCGGTGATGGCTCTCGGGATGGCAGTTTGGATGCTCAAGGACGTCTTCCTGCCAGGTTGGGGCCCCACGATGGCGGCGCCGTCCGGAACACACGGCTGGATGAACAAGGCGATGCAGCGGGGTGGGCTCGGCGGGATGCTCCTCGCCGGCGTCCTCGTGGGGATCTGCACGGTGCCCTGCTCGGGCGCGATCTACCTCGACATCATCGCCGTGTTGCACGCCTCGGGCGGGGGACCGGTCGGCCTCGCGCTGCTGGCCCTCTACAACGTCGCGTTCATCATGCCGCTGCTCTTCTTCCTGCTCTTCGTGTCCAGCAAGCGCGTCCTCGGTCAGCTCGGTCGCTGGAACCGACGGAACGGCAACGTCGTGAAAGTCGCCCTCGCGCTCGGCGTCGTGGCGATGAGCTTCGGCCTGCTGTTGACCATGGGCGGAGCGGCATGACCGAGTTCGTGCGCTTTCCGATCGAGGGGATGACCTGCGGATCGTGCGTGGCGCGGATCACCGGCCGCGTTCGGAAGATCAACGGTGTCGAGTCCGTCCGTGTCGATCTGCGGACCGATACGGCCACCGTCGGCTTCGACCCGGCCCGGACGTCGCTCGAGGCGATCGGCGAAGCGGTGACGAGCGCCGGTTACGAACCGCGTCTCGAAGCGGCCAAGCCGTTCACTCCCCAACCACGCCGCGGCCTGCTCGCTCGGTTTGGCTTTGGTCGCTGACGAGAGCGGACGCTTCGTGCCGTTCGTCATCGACATCGATCGGGTCCTCATCCACCTCGGGCAGATCCGGTCCGCTGGTACAGCCTCGCCCTGATCGCCGCAGTCGCGGTCGCCTACGACATCCCCGGACGCGCCACGCGGCGGCTACGCGTCCTTTGAGGTTCCGCGCGAGAGCCCACGAGGATGCTGACCGTGCCAAGGGCCAGCCCGGTGCGAGTGGCGATCCCCTGGTGGAATGCCTCCCACGGCCCCAGCCCCAGGCCCGACGCGGCCGTGGCATCCTGATGGCGAGCGCCGGGCCGCCCCCCGGGCGACCACGCGCACCGGAGGATGGTGGATGCTCGAGGCCGCGTGCTGGGGCCTGGCCGGCGCGTCGACGCTGCTCCTCGGGGCGGTCCTCGCCGTGGGGCTGCCGTGGACGCGCCGGGCGATCGGCCTGGTCGCCGGCTTCGGCGCGGGCGCCCTGATCTCCGCCGTGACCCTGGACCTCACCGTGTCGGCATTCGAGACCGCCGGCCTTCCCGTGGTGGTGGCCGGCCTGGGGGCGGGGGCGATCGCCTTCGCGGCCGGCAACTGGGCGCTCCACCGGGGTGGTGCGATCCGCCACCGCAAGCGCTCCACCGGCCAGCAGGCGGGCGCGGATCCGCTGGGGATCGTGCTGGGGACGATCCTCGACGGCATCCCGGAGTCCGTCGTCATCGGGATCTCGCTGCTCGCGGGCGAGGGCGTGGGGCTTTCCTTCCTCGCCGCCGTGGCGATCTCCAACCTGCCGGAGGCGATCTCGGCGACGACCGGCCTGCGCCGGACCGGGTGGACGACGCGGCATGTGCTCGGGCTGTGGGGCATCGTCGCCGTCCTGAGCGCGGTCGCGGCCGGGGCGGGCTACGGGCTCCTCGTGGCGGCTCCGCTGGAGCTCACCGCGACCATCCAGGCCTTCGCGGCCGGGGCGGTCCTGACGATGCTCGCCGACACGATGATCCCGGAGGCCTTTGAGGAGGCTGGCCAGGCCGTCGGACTCGTGACCGTCCTCGGCTATGCGATCGGCGCGCTGCTGACGCTGTTGTAGGCTCCCGGACCCACGCGACCGGCCAGCGGCGACGACTGCCGTCTTGCCCGCGACGGCGACCGTCCAGCGGCGACGGCTTCGCCCGCGGCCCAAACCGCCCAATCGCACGTCAAGTACGCATCGCACGGCCAGATCCGAGGTCGAGGCGCCCCCGAGGGCTGGCCCGCGGCGGACCGCCCGGGGGTCCCACTCCCCGCAAGCCGAGAAAAACCCGGGACGAGGGGTGAGGTGTTGACTTCACGTGCAATGTCGCCGTTTCGAACGATCCAGCCCGCGACCCCGGCCGTCCGCCGGCAGCGACGCGTCCACGGCCCAAGAGGCCCGCTCGCGCGTGGTCAGCGCTCGGCGCGCGTTGGACCGGCCCTTCACTCTCGCCTCCGGCGGCTGGCCGTGGGCGTCCGACCACGTTGGGCTGCTCGTCGAAGTCGTGCGCTGGTCCGAGCTTCCGCTGAGATACGGGCGTGTTTGAGGTCGGATCGGCTCATTTGAGCTGCGCCGGTCTGGCTACGTCGAGGCGGGTGAGACGCCGATCAGCTCGAACGCGCGGGTCTGCATCGGCGTCGGTTCGGCGAGGACGTCGAACGCCGGGACCCGTCAGGCAGGGAAGAGGGCAGCCGCGGCGAGCGCCCAGCCGACGGTGATGAGCGCAACGTGGACGCCGATCAGTGCCCAACGGCCAGGGGCGTACGGGTCGTCGAGCGCTGCCGCGACCGGCGCGATCCGGTACCAGAACCACAGGCCGAGCACGGCGCCCAGCGCGACGCCGGCGGTCATCAGCACCCAGCCGGCTGCAGCGATCGGCGACCTGGGCAACCATCCGATGCAGATGGTCAGCAGGCCGACCAGCACGAGCGAGGCTGGCGCCATCAGCAGGTAGCGTGCGCCGGGAGCGACGAGGCTCCAGAGCAGCACTGCCGGCATCAGGAGCCAGCCGAGCACCAGGATGACCCCGATCGCCGAGGGCGCCTCGAGGGTCGCGGACGCCAGGCCCCAGATGAGGCCGAGGGCCACGATGCTGGTCGCCGCGAGGCGCCGGACACGCAGCGTGACCCGCCGATCGCTCGTGAGCTCGATTGGGACCGAGCGGCCGAGCGCCTCGTGGATCAAGCCGCTCGCCTGCCCATGGCCGCCCGCAGGAACACCACGAAGCCGACCATGAAGCCGACGTCGAAGACGGCCCACGGGATGAAAAACTGGCTTGGGAGCTGACCGGTGGCGAGGTAGTAGAAGGCCAGCGCGGCGTACGAGGCCTTGTAGGCGACCCCGACCCAGACGATCCCCAGGTTGGACCACGCATCCCGGTAGACGAGCAGGTAGCTGAGGCCCTGGACCACGATGAAGATCGCGGAAAGGTGGATGTAGGCGATGTGCGGCGGCAACTTCATGCCGACGGCGGTCAGGATCGTCTCCCCCGCCAGCAGGAACGCGAGGCCGAGGAGCGCGTCGTAGAGACCGGCGACCAGGAAGAACGCGCGCCAGGCCGTGGGAACGGGTCGATCGTTGGACGGGTTCATGCACTCAACCTCCCTGCTCGTTGGCGCCGCAGGTAGTTGCGGCGATGCTCGAAGAAGCGGTCACGTCGGGCACGCCGCTCGGCCTCCGTGTAGAGCCGCCGGCCGAGCTCGATGAGCCCGCGCTGGAGCGCCTCGGCCGACATGTTCCTTGGCCGGAAGTTGACGTCGAAGAGACTGCAGCGCTCCCAGGCGGCCACCTCGAGAAGCCTACCCTCGGATCGCAGCCGCTCGTAGAGGGGCGTGCCCGGGAACGGCGTCATGACGGTGACCTGGACGTCGAACTGCCCGCTGTCGCGGACGAAGGCCTCGACGGCGTCGAACACCTCGGGGCCGTCGCCGTCAAGCCCCAGGACGAAGCAACCGTTGACAGCGATCCCGTGCGACTGGATGCGTTGGATCGCAGCGAGGTAGTCGTGGAAGCGGGTCCGCTTCCAGTCTCGCCGCAGCTCGACGCCCTCGATGCCCATCAGGCTCGGGCTCTCGAGTCCGATGAGCACCTCGCGACAGCCCGACTCCCGCATCAGGTTCAGCAACTCCGGGTCGTCGGCGATCGAGACGTCGGACTCGGTGAACCAGCGGATATCCTCCGCGACGAGGGCGCGCAGCAGCTCCTTGGAATGTCGGCGATTGACGAAGCTGTTGTCGTCGGCGAACTCGATGAACGGACGCGGCCACAGCCGCTTGATGGCGTGGATCTCGGCCAGCACCTTGTCCACGGGCTTGACCTTGTAGCGTGGCGTCAGACGGATCGACGCGGCGCAGAACTCGCAGCGCCATGGGCAGCCCCGCTGGGTCTGGATGGTGAGCCGGTTGTAGCGCTCGATGTCGAGGAGGTCGAACCGGGCATCGGGTCGTCGGCGAGGTCGAACTCGCGGCCCCGGGCCGCGTAGATCCGGCGAAGGCGGCCCGCCGGGAGGTCGTCGAGCAGGTCGTGCCAGCCGAGCTCGCCCTCTCCGACGACGACCGCGTCGGCGTGCTCCAGGGCCTCCTCCGGGAGCGCCGTGACGTGGAGCCCACCGAGCACGACCCTGACGCCCTCCGTCCGATACCGGTCGGCAAGCGCGTAGGCGTCCTTGATCTGGCCCGAGTAGGACGAGATGGCGGCCACGTCGCATGGAGGAAGCGCCCCGAGCGCGTGGATGTCGAGGACCTCGTGGTAGCTGACCTCGAATGCATCCGACGTCATCCCTGCGAGCGTGAGCAGGCCGAGACTGGGCAGCGACGCGATGACCTGGCTGCGCTCCACGAATCCCGGCAGCGTCAGGCCGACCTTCGTCAGCTCCTCGTTCGAGGCGCGGACGCCGCTCATGGCGATGAAGGCGATGTGCATGCTCAATCGACGCGAATGGTCGACCGATGTTACACGTGCGTCAAGACGGGCCCGTTCAAGGCAACAATTCCCACTCGCGCGCGTCATCCTTCAAACGAGGACGGAGTCCGTGAGCGCCCCGCATCGTCCAGTCACTCGAAGGTCCGGGGTGCTCAGGAGGTGGTCGCGATGACGGTCAAGGCCTGGCGGGGCCTAGTGGTCGGCGCGTTCATCGCGCTCGTCGTGCCGATTTCGTATTGGGTCCTCGCCCTGCTGGTGGAGAACGGGATCGCGCCCTACGACCAGACGCACTCGCTCTTGAACCTGCTCGGCTTGATCTCGCTGTCCGAGGTTCTCCTTGGGCCTATCGGCATCCTGATCGCTGGCCGGGGGGCCGGCCTTCGCGGCGCGATCGCCTGGCTCGCACTGATCATCGTCGGCGTACCCGTGCTCGCATTCATCTGGTTCTTGTGCGTGGCGACTCTCAGTGGCGCCCTGGGCAACCCGTTCTGAACTTGCCTTTGGCTCAGGGCTCTTGGCTCTCCAACTGAGCGCCTACAGGCGACCACCGAGACCGCCTGAACCCAATCAGCCGAGTCTCCACTGCGTAGCGTTACGCCCGTCCGGACGAGATCGACCACGAGACGCACGCCCAGTCGAGGGGTGTCGTCACCGAAGCACGACGTTGCTCGGGTGGCGACGAGGGGCCACATGACGAACCGTCATGACGCCAGTGTGTCGGGACGACACACTGGCATCACGCCCGAGGAGTCACCGCGGGGAGGTCCCCAGCGCCCATGAGCGCGATCCGAACACCTAGCTAGCACATCCGTTCGATATAGTCCAAGCTCGCCACCCCCATCTGCCGCCCTGTCGGCTCGACGCGGGGGTGATAGCCGCTGATTTGAGCGTGGCACGGGCGTGACCGCAACTCTCGCGGTCGTCCGGCGGCGCTCGGCGGTATCCTTGTGGCCACGTCTCAGCCGACCTGGACAGAAGGAGACCACGCCATGGCCGTCGCCCGTGTCACCGAGATCAGTTCAACATCACCGAAGGGCTTCGACGACGCCCTCGCCCAGGGCGTCGCGCGAGCCACGAAGACGCTGCGCAACGTCAAGAGCGCCTGGGTCAAGGAGCAGCGCGTCGACATCGAGAACGGCCGCGTCACCGAGTACCAGGTGAACCTGCTCGTGACCTTCGTCCTCGACGAGTGACCTCCCGGGCCGGGCCCGGCCCCGCGACTACTTGAACGTGCCCGTGCAGGTCCCGTCGACCGCGGCGAGGACGTGGGCGAAGATCCCGGCGTCGTTGTCCATCTCGTTGTGGCCGACGCCGGAGACCTGGACGTGACAGGCGCCGCCGTCGAGGCGTGACGACGAGTTCGGGACGTACTCGTCGGACGTGCTGTAGATCGTCGTCCAGAACGTCTTCCCTGGCGTGTCGTCCCTGCGATTGAGGCTGCGGAGGAAGCTGCTCGTCGGGCACATCTGGCCGCCATACGTCACCGGCAGGACGCAGGCCGTGTAGATGCCGTACTGCGGCGTACCGAGCGATACGTAACTGTCGACGACGGCAGACGACTTCAGGAACTTCACGAACTGGCGCGCCGACAGGCCGCCCATGCTCTGGGCGACGAGGTCGACGCGGCTCCAGCCCTGCGCCGCGATGATGTCGCGGATCGCGGCCGCGTTCACGACGTTGTCCTCCGACGGCAGGTCGATCGCGACGGCCGTTCGGCCCTGCTCCGCGAACCGCGCGATCATGTCGGCCCAGGTGGAGGGATCGCCTCGATAGCCGTGGACGAGCAGCACCGGGTCGGGATCGGCCGCGAGCGCGGCTCCCGCTCCGACGCCGCCGATCCCCAGCAGCACCGCCAGTACCAGGCTCGCGATCACCGGCCGCGACGCGCGACGGCGCCGACTCTTGTTCATGACACGCACTCTCCGCGACCCCCACGCTCGTGGGGCAGCGACTGGGGTCGGCGTCAAGATACAAGACCGTCCCTCGCCGCGCTAGGCGCTTGGCCCTCGAGCCATTCCGGGACTCGCCTGCGGTGCTACGCCTGCGGGACCAATCTTGGGAGCGTTGGGGAGCGCATCGGTTGGTGTCCCTAGAGTTGGTGTAACAGCAGACCGGGCCAGCGAACGAGCTGGCCACCGAGTCATCCTCACGACGTTGGAGTTGCAACCGACGTCGAAAGAGGTCCACGACCCGGTGCCCCCGACGTACGTCCGACCATCTCTGGGCGTGAGGCTGCGGTTGCGTCGCGTTCCCGCCACCGCTGCATGGTTCTGCGTACCAGGCACGATGAGCAGATTATGCTCCTTGTCACTTCAGCGAATCATCGCCAAGTGAAGCCGCGGCGATGCCGAAGCACTACCATTCGGAGAGGTGGCTTCGTTGAGTTAGGAGAGCCCGTGGCCCGCATCAAGTTCGTGCCGGTAACAGATCTCGTCTCACCCAAACCGAAGGAGCGCCGGCCATCGCCGCGTCAGCTCGCGGCGATGAAGCGCGAGTCGGAATACGAGAAGGCTATCGCCAAACTCACCAGCGGCAAGGTAGCGGTCTTCGAACCGACGGACGAGAAGGTCTCAACCCTCCGCACTTCTCTCGCTCGCGTCGTCGCCCGAAACGAACGCTCGAGTGATTTGCACTACGCCATTAAGGGCGGCGTCGCCTACGTCGGGCTGGAGCCCATTCCAGGCGCTCGTGGCGGACGCAAGAAGAAGGACTGACGCTCCCACGGACCCCGCAGCAGGCTCGCTATATCAGCCGCGACACGGACACCATCGCGGGATCGTGTTTGGGCTCCGTTTCGGATGATGGGCTGTGGGATCGGTCTACGCGGCGACAGAGTCCAGCGCCAGATCGGTGCCGGAGCTGGCCGACCGCGTTGGCGAGTCTCCATAGCACGCCCCCCGTCGGCTACGCTTCGCGGCGTCTGACCGCTTCCGCTCAACGGGGCCATCATGAACTGCTCGAGCTGCGGAGCCACCAACGACCCGGGATAGAAGTTCTGCGGCGAGTGTGGAACGAGCCTCGCGACGGCCTGCCCGGCCTGCGGCGCCGCGAATCCGCCAGGTCGAAAATTCTGCGGCGACTGCGGAACGTCACTCGCGGCTGCCCCGGGTACGGCGGTGGCGGAGCCTCGATCGGCTCTCGCGGCCCTCGCCACACCCGCACCCGTCGCCGAACGGCGTCTCGTCTCGGTGCTCTTCGCCGACCTCGTCGGCTTCACGACCCTCGCCGAAGGGCGCGACCCCGAGGAGACGCGCGATCTGCTGACCCGCTACTTCGGCCTCGCCCGCGAGGTCATCGAGCGCTACGGCGGGACGGTCGAGAAGTTCATCGGCGACGCGGTCATGGCGGTTTGGGGGGCGCCGGTGGCCCGCGAGGATGATGCGGAGCTGGCGGTCCGCGCCGCCCTCGAGCTGGTGGACACCGTGAAGACCCTCGGCCCATCGATCCGGGCCCGCGCCGGCGTGGTCACCGGCGAAGCCGCGGTGACCGTCGGGGCGGTCGGCCAGGGGATGGTGGCCGGCGATCTCGTCAACACCGCGAGCCGGCTCCAGTCGGTGGCCCCACCTGGGTCTGTGCTGGTCGGTGAGACGACCGAGCGGGCAGCCAGCCGGGCGATCGCCTTCGAGCCGCTCGGGGAGCAGGCGCTCAAGGGCAAGGCCGCGCCCGTGCCCGCTTGGCGCGCCCTGCGCGTCGTCGCCGAGATCGGAGGAAGGAACCGTGCCGGAGGCCTCGAGGCCCCCTTCGTCGGACGGGACGACGAGCTCCGCCTCCTCAAGGACCTCTTCCACGCGACCGGGCGGGACAAGCGGCCGCGCCTCGTCTCGGTCATGGGTCCTGGCGGGATCGGCAAGAGCCGTCTTGCCTGGGAGTTCCTCAAGTACGTCGGCGGAATGGTCGAGGACACCTGGTGGCACAGCGGCCGTTCGCCGGCCTACGGCCAGGGCATCACCTTCTGGGCGCTGGGGGAGATGATCCGTCGTCGCGCCGGCCTCCTCGAAACCGACGATGAGACAACGACCCGCCAGAAAGTCGGCGACACGGTTGCCCGCTGGGTTCCCGCCGAGGACGAGCGCCGCTGGGTGGAGACAGCGTTGCTGGCCCTCCTCGGTCTTGGTGAGCCGCCATCGGGGGGCCGGGACGAGCTTTTTGCCGCATGGCGCACCTTCTTCGAGCGGATCGCCGCCTCGGGCCCGACGGTCCTGCTCTTCGAGGACCTCCAGTGGGCCGACGCGGGCGTGCTCGATTTCATCGATCACCTTCTCGAGTGGACGAAAGGCCTGCCGATCTTCGTCATCACGCTTTCCCGGCCGGACCTCCTCGAGCGACGCCCCGACTGGGGCGCCGGACGCCGGAACTTCGTGTCGCTCGCCCTCGACCCGCTGCCCGAGGCGGCGATGCGAGAACTTCTGGCCGGACTCGTGCCCGGACTGAGCGTGTCGGTGGCGAAGGCGATCGTCGCCCGCGCCGACGGCATCCCGCTCTACGCGGTCGAGACGGTGCGCATGCTCGTCGCAGAGGGCCGGCTGAAGGAAGAGGGCGGCGCCTACGACCCAGTTGGTGACCTGACGACGCTGGCGATCCCGGAGACACTCACGGCGCTCATCGCGGCGCGGCTGGACGGCCTCGAGCCGGCCGAGCGCAGCGTCCTCCAGGATGCCGCCGTGCTCGGGCAGAGCTTCACCGTGGCCGGACTCGCGGCCGTCACAGGAGCAGAGGCGCAGGCTCTCGAGCCGACGTTGCGGACGCTCGTGCGGCGGGAGCTCCTGAGCGTCAACGCCGACCCACGGTCCCCGGAACGCGGCCAGTACGTGTTCGTCCAGGCGCTCATCCGTGAGGTCGCCTACAACCAACTCGCACGCCCGGGGCGCAAGGCGCGCCATCTCGCTGCGGCCCGCTGGTTCGAGAGTCTCGGGGAGGATGAGCTGGCCGGCGCGCTCGCCCAGCACTACGCCGACGCTTATCGGAACGCGCCCAAAGGGCCGGAGGCGGATGCCCTCGCGGGCCAGGCGCGACTCGCCTTCAAAGGCGCCGCGGAACGGGCAGTCGCCCTCGGCTCGCATGCACAGGCACTCGGCTTCTTGCGTCAGGCGCTAGAAGTAGCCGCCGACCCCTCAGAGCGTGCGGCTCTTCTGGAGCGGGCGGCCGACGCTGCGGAGAAGACGGCCGATCCCGAGACTGCGAAGGGCTACCTCGAGGACGCGATCGGCTGGTACCGGAAACAGGGCGATCGGATCGGGGTGGCCCGCACATCGACCGCCCTGTCGACGACCCTCAACAGCAAGTTCCAGCCCCTCGCCGCGATGGCGATGCTCGAAGCGGCGGCGGCGGATACGGCCGGTCTCGAGACGGAACCGGACGTCATCCGCCTCATCGCCGAGCTCTCGCGAGCCTACGGGCTTGCCCGGGACCCACGGGCGCTGGCCACCGCCGAGCGAGCCCTGGCCCTGGCCGAGCCGCTGGAGCTGGTCTCCGTCATCGCCGAGGCATTGCTCAACCGCGCGCTCACGCTAGCGATCATGGGTCGAGTCCAGGAGCCGATCGCGATCCTTCGTGGCGTCCTGCCGCTGGCCGAGGCACATAACCTGGCGGCCACGCACCTGCGTGCGCTCAACAATCTTTCGGCATTACTGGGCGACGAGGATCCGCGCGCTGCGCTCGACGTCGCGCGGACGGGCGTCGAGATCGCGCAGCGGAGGGGCGACCGGAGCTGGATGCTCTACTTCCTCAGCGGGTTGTTGAACGGCGCGATCATCGTCGGCGATTGGGTGGAGGCCGATCGAATCCTGGCCGAAGTCGACGTGGAGGAGCTCCCGGGGGCGCTCGGGATTGAGTTCCTGGCGAACCGGGCTTATCTCCATGCGCTGCGCGGCGAGATCGAGCAGGCCGACGCAACACTGGCGACGGTCGCGCCGATGTGGGTGACCGTGGACGATCCGCGCATGCCGGCCGCTACGCTCTTCCACGCAGCATTCGTGCACGCCTTTGCCGGTCGGCTCACCGAGGCGCACGAGGCGGGCATGGCCGGGGCCGCGATGCCCGGTGAGCCCGCGCTGGGTTGCGCGGAGTGGGCGACGCATGCTGCCCTCTGGCTCGGCGATGCGCCGCGAGCGCGTAGTGCGTTCGCGCTGGTCGAGGCAACACCATACCGGGGCCGTGTGGTGGCCGCCACGCGGCAGATGCTCCGGGCGGGCCTGCGAGCGCTCGAGGGGGATCGCAGCGCCGCGATCGCGGGCTACCGCGATGCGATCCGCACCTGGCGCGATATGGATCTCCCCCTCTTCCTCGGGCTCACCCTCCTCGAATTCGCGACGCTCGTGGGGCCCGGCGAGCCTGAGGCCCGCGCCGCGGCGGACGAAGCGCGCGCGATATGGATACGCCTGGGGTCACCGCCTCTTCTGGCTCGCCTGGATGCCGGGCTCGCCCGCTGGCAGCCCGCCGAGGGCGATGCCGGCACGACCGCGACGGCCGCACGGGACAGCGCCCCGACCGCCTCAGTTGCGGAAATATGAAGTCCGACGAGCCTGATCCTGGGACGAGGCGTTCTGCACGATCGACATGGGCGATGTTCTTGGATCCCGCGGAGCCCGAGGTCCGGGCTGCCGCCGGTGCCGCCCGCTGACTGTCGTCACCGGCGACATGATCGACCACACCTTCCCGAGCTCGGAATCAACGTCCCGATCGCTGCGCAGGCGCGCGTCACGTTCACGATCCACACCGGCGCGCCCGGCAAGTACGCTTGGCGCTGCTACGACCCCTGTGGCGCCGGCCCGATGGTGCGAATGTCAAGCGAAAACAGGGGGCACAGCGATGGGCGCCAGGCGCGGCTTCATGGAAGGTACGCTAACGGTCGTCTGAGCGGTCCGCACGCGTTGAGCGGTCAAACGATCTCCATCGCGGAGAGCAGGTCGGAAGGTGGAGATGGCGGCTACGAGGGACATCGGGAGCCCGTCCACAGAGATGACCGGACTGGTGCAGCTCAACCTCACGCTGGCGGCATCCGTTGACCTCGAGCGTGTCGCAGCAACCTTCGGGAGCCCGAGGCACCGTGGCTGGGTGAGCGAGCCCCAGATGGTCCGCCCGGCATCCGGCGGTTCAGTTGCGACCTCGAGCTCCGCGTCAGCCCCGAGCGGCGGGCGCTCTTCCGGAAGGCAGCGATCGTCGGCCTGGGCGAGCCACGCCACGATGACGATACGTGGATCGTCCCGATCGAATGGTTCGCGGCCACGTTTACGCGGCTCTTTCCGATCTTCGTCGGCGAGCTCCGTCTCCAGACGGACCGTGTCGGACTCCGCGGAAGCTACGTCCCGCCCGGGGCCGCGATCGGCTATGCCCTCGACCGAGCCCTCTTGGGCGTCGCGGCGCACGGCACCGGTCGGTGGTTCCTAAGCAAGGTGGCGTCCGTCCTTGGCTGATCCGATCGTCAGGACTGGTTTGAGGGTGCAATAGCCCAGAGGATTGATCTCGGACCGCAGGCGGGGTCGCCCGTCCTCTCAAGCTGGCCCGACATCAGCACCATGTCCCAGGAACACCGTTTGACAGCCGGGCACTCGGCATTGCTATATATCGTACCACGGTATAGCGTGCATCGTAAGGACGTGGTGATGGAAGACGTGCGTGCGTTCGATTGCGTCGCTCCGGACCGCTCCCATTCCGAGCCCATCGATGGCGCGCGGTCGCGGCTCTAGCAGCCCAGGACCACGCCCATCCCCCGGGCCACCTGGTGCTGGCCCTGCTGGAGCTTTCACGGCCGGAGGTCAAGGGTGTCGACATGGGCAGGCCGCACCGCTCGAAAGTGGCGCTGGTCGAGCGTCGCGATGGTGGACTCGCTCAGACGCTCGGCGAGCGCCACGACGCTGGCATCGACGACCCCGAGCGCGAGATCCGCATACCGAGTCTGCAGCTCGCGGCAACGAGCAAGATCGGAGACTGTCGGCGACTCGAGGCGGTAGACCCCCGCGAGCAGATCGTCGAGGAAGATGAGCCAGGCCTCGGGTGGCAGCCGGCGGCCGCACCAGTAGTCGAGCTCGGCGAGGACGAGGGTCGGCACGACCAGATCCTCGTCCGCCTCCGTCAGCAGCCGGGCGCAGCGCTCGTGATCGGGATCGGCGGCGTCGAGCGCGGCAAGCAGTGGGCCCGTGTCGCAGATGAGCGCCACCGTCAGCGCGGCTCTTCGGCGACCGGCTCCGCCGTGACGTCGGCTGCGCTGCGGCCATCGGTAGAACGTGCCACGCCGACTCGTGGACGCCGGCGCGTGCGCAGCTCCTGTGCCTTCTCCTCCACTGCTTCGCGGAGAAGGGTCGCGAGGGGGACCCTTCTCCGCTGCGCCTCCGCCTCCAGCGTACGGATGACAGCTTGCGGCGCGCTGACGGTGGTCCGGCGAAGCTCAGTCATGATGCCTGATGCTAACATCGTGATGCCAGATGGGCAACGGGGTGAGTGCGCGACCAAAGGCGAAGAGCGTCAGACGTCGGCGCCGACGAGCGAGGTGTCTCACCCGGGTTGACAGGTTCCGGCTCGATCGACCGGAACGATCAGCGGCTCGCTCCGTCTACGAGTCAAGAGCGAGCGCGACGGCCTCGTCGACCGTCAACGTCTGGCCTTGTTCCCATGCCTCGGCAAAGGCAGCCTCGTCGAGCCGAGTGCGGATGGTGGTGAGCGTCTTCTGGTTCATCTCCGCGACCCACGAGGGCACACCGCCGATCTCTTGGCGCAGAACCTCGGCCCTGGAGAGGACCCGGGCGGCCATCTCCGCTCTTCCCTCGGCGGCGAGGACATCGGCGAAGTGGCACAGGTTCTCCGCGATCCCGCCACGTCTGTCGAGGTCGCGGCAGATGCGCAGGGACTCTTTCAGCATCCCGAGGGCGTCCTGGACCCGGCCCTCATCGAGGGCGAATTTCGCCAGTTGGTCGAGCTGCAGCGCCACCACGACCTCGTTGGACTGCGCGCGTGCCCGATGGAGGACGTCCTCGTGGAGTGCCCGGCGGCGTTCGACGTCGCCGAGTTCGCCATACGTCCATGCCAGGGCGTCCGTCGCCAGCAGGGTGTAGTGCTCGTCGCCGAGCTCACGGAATGCTCGCAGGCTCTCCTCGAAGAGCGGCTGCGCCCTCGCCCAATCGCTCTCCTCGGTGGCGATGATTCCGAGCATGAATACGGAGTACGTGGCGCCCGACGCATCGCCGAACGTGCGATGGAGCGCGAGCGCCTCCTCGGCCCGAAGTCTCCCCGTCGCAAGATCTCCGCCATTGGCCGCCATCACGGCCGCTCCGTTGAGAGCTCTGGCACGGGCCGCCGTCGGACGATCGTCGGCGCGGAGCAGGCCTTCGAGACGGCGCCGGCCCTCGACCACGTGGCCCTTCATGTACCAGAACCGATACAGGGCTCCTGCCAACCCCAAGGCAAGCTGTGTCTCGCCGGAGGCCTCGAGCCAGTCGAGTGCGGCTCGGAGGTTGTCGTGTTCGGCCTGCAGCCGCTCGAGCCACTCCCCGGGGCTCCCAAGCAGGTTCGGATACGCCGCCTCGGCGAGGGCCAGGCAGTGCTCCGCATGTCGGCGGCGCAGCTCGTCTGCCGTGCTTGACGCTTCAAGACGCTCGGCCGCGTACTCGCGGATCGTCTCGAGCATCCAGTAGCGAGGCCCGAGCTCCGACTCGCGCTTACGTAGTAGGCTCTTGTCAAGGAGCGACTGGAGCGTGTCCGGGTCGGCGCCGGCGACATCTTCCGCGGCCTCGTCAGCTGCAGCCGCCGGCGAAGACGGAGAGGCGACCGAAGAGCTCCTGCTCCTCCTCGGTGAGAAGGTCGTACGACCACTCGATCGTCGCTCGTAGGGTCTGCTGGCGCGGATCGGCGTCGCGCTCTCCCTTGAGAAGGTCGAGACGCTGGGAGAGCCGCTCGAGCAGCTGCTCGGGACTGAAGAGCGCGGTTCGGGCAGCGGCGAGCTCGAGGGCGAGCGGGAGCTCGTCGAGGCGGACGCAGAGCTCTCCGACTGCCTTGCTCTCGGTGAACGCGGGGTCGACGGCCCGGGCGCGGGCGACGAAGAGCGCCGCCCCGTCGCTCTCGGCAAGCGGCGGCACGGGGTAGGTCTGCTCACCCCGAACCCGCAAGCGCTCCCTGCTCGTGACGAGCACATCGAGATAGGGGCAGGCGGCGAGCAGACCGGCGACGTCGGCGGCCGCCGCGATCACCTGCTCGAAGTTGTCGTAGAGCAGCAGCATGGACTTGTCGGCGACGTGCTCGGCGAGGCCGTTCTTGGCACCGAGCGCCTGCACTGCCGTCTCGAGGACGAGCTTGGGGTCGCGCAAGGGAGCGAGCGGCACCCACCAGACGCCATCCGGATAGCGATCGGCAAGCCCTCCTGCCGCCTGCATCGCCAGGCGCGTCTTCCCGGTGCCGCCGGGCCCGGTCAGGGTGAGCAGGCGGACGTCGTCGCGGGAGAGGAGCCCGAGCACCTCCTGGAGTTCCTGCTTGCGGCCCAGGAACGGTGTGGACGGGATGGGCAGGTTGGTCCGGTAGAGGCTCTTGAGCGCCGGGAAGTCTTTCTCTCCCAGCTGGTAGATGCGTTCGGGCGCGGACAGATCCTTGAGTCGATGCTCGCCGAGGTCGCGCAGCTCGTCCGTGCCCAGGAGGGAAGCCGTCGCGGCCGAGACCAGCACCTGCCCACCGTGGCCGCAGGCCGCGATGCGGGCGGCCCGGTGGACGTCGCCGCCGACGTAGCCCTCCTCGGTGACGTGTGGGGTGCCGGTGTGGATGCCCATGCGCACCCGGATCGGACCCGGGCCCAGTCCTTTAAGGGCCTCGGCGGCCGCGCGCAACGCACCAGGCGCTGTCGGGAAGGCGACGAAGAACGCGTCGCCCTGGGTATCGACCTCGACGCCACCATCGGCGCGGAACGCCTCGCGGAGGATGCGGCGATGTTCCGCGAGGCGTTCCGCATACGCCTCCGCGCCCAGCTCGTGCACCAGCCTGGTCGAACCCTCCACGTCGGTGAAGAGGAAGGTGACGGTTCCGGTCGGGAGATCACGCCGCATAGCCGTCATGATGCGCTAGGGAAACGCCTCCCAGACCGGGAGGATTCCGAAGCTCGACCGGCCGTACCCGCCCCGCTCAGGATCTGGTGGCCGAGCGTTGGGCGCCCCCCTCCCTCGATCGTGCACGGGAGACCACCCTCAGGTTCGAGCCCGGCACGAGGGCGCGTCGATGACGAGGGCCTCGGCCGGGCTCATCTGGGCACAGTCGAGAACGGCCCCGTGCGTTCGCGGCCGATCGCCCGCCCGGGGGCCCTCTCGCCCCGACGACTTCCGGTCAGTAGCTGATGACCCGGTCAGCCTCGAACGCGAGTTCGATGAGTCGCGACGGAGGTGCCATCGTCACGGCCATTCCGCCGAGGGATTCAGCCGTCAGGCCGCGTGCCTTGCTGGACATCCCGGACACGTAGAAGCGCGCACCACCTGCAACCAACGCGTCGACATGCTCACGCATGCTCCCGGTCCCGATGCCGTTCCCGGCGTCGAGAGTCTCTGGACGCAGGACAGCGACGCCGTCGCCCGCAATGAAGAGGTCGACTTCGTGCCCCGCCTCAAGTGCGCTTCTCGCCACGAGCAGGCCCAAGGCAACCCGGGTCGGGTTCTCGGGTCCGGTGGCGATATGGACCAGCAGTCGACCCATGTGAGTCCTCCTTTGCATGTCGCCGCAGACCCGGAGCATGTTGGGCCGTCCGAGCCGGCGGAGTCAGGGGCGCATCTCGATAACGGCGGCACCCGCGATCCTGGCCTCCGCAAGGCGGGCCAATGCCACATTTGCATCTTCCAGCGGGAACCGCTCGATCTGGGTGCGGATCGGGATCTCGGCAGCGAGGGCCAGGAACTCGCGTGCGTCCTCCCGGGTGAAGTTCGCCACGCTGCGAATGGAGCGTTCCCACCACCCATCCACCTCGATCGAGTGCCCGAGTTCCCCTACGAATGGCTCGAGATCGGTGAAGCCCTCGGGAAGGCGGAACGCGAAGTCCGCCCGCACCGACATCCGCTCGGCGTAGCCGCCGTCGCGATCCCATCCGGTGAAGATGGCGTTCGGACAGAGGTTCTCTCGACCGCGCAGGCACGCGACGCATGTCCCGTCTGCTCCGGCGAGCCAGGCCACGCCGGCTCGCTCGCCCACGCGCCAGCCGGACACGCCTTCCCCCAGGGCTTCCACGCGCCCGACCGCCTGATGGCCCGGGATGATCAGTAGCCGCTTGGCCCGAGGTCGCCCTCGACGATCTGAAGGTCGGTTCGGCAGACGCCACAGGCCGTGACCCGCAAGATCAGTTCGCCGGGGTCTGGCTGCGGATCGGGCAGCTCAACCAGCTGGAGCGGCCGGGCGGCAACCGGCGCAGGTCGCTCGAGTCGCATCGCACGCCCGCTCACTAGGGACAGCGTATCGCGATAGCCTCGCAGGCTACGGCGCCCCCGTCCTCGCGGACGCCGACCCGATGACCCGGCCCGATCCTCGTGGCAATCCCGGTGGCTGACCCCCTGTCGGGTCCGACCGTGTCAGGCCGGACCATGCGGTTCTGGACCGCCGACGTTCGTCGTCGTTGCGGCGGGTCCGACGGCTCGCTCGAGCGCCTCGCCCGCGACGATGCCGGCTGCTGCTCCGATCAGGCCGCCGACGGCCGTGCCGATCGGCCCCGCAACGGCCGAGCCAATGGCCAGCCCGGCCGCGATCCCGAGGCTCACCTCCACGGCCTCGAAGCTCCTGTCCTCCACCGGCCGGCCGGCGATCAAGCCCGGCTCGGCGGGCTCGTCCGTAGCCTCCCGGGGGTCGTGCAATACGGTCGTCTGGGACATGGCTGCCTCCTTCCGCCACGATCCAACGCCGGAGCGGACGGGTTCGCAAGTGCCGAACGATGTCTGTTCGATGGCCATCAGGCAGCACTGGTCGGCGGGGCTACGATCGTACGTTGAGTTGCCGGGTCGGCTCAGGATGGCCGCCGGCACCCCGAAGAGCAGCGCACGCGAGTCGCCATTCCATTCGCCCGAGCCCGGACGGCGGACTGGGTGGCCCGGTCGGTCAGTCCCCGATGAGCCGCATGATGGCCGGGGTGGCCGGGTCGACGAGCGGCAGGCCCGGGACGGAGGCAAAGGCCCGGTCCGCGGAGACGAGAGCCTCCGCGCGGCGCTCCAGGGCCACGGCCGCCAGCACCGCATCGAATGCCCCGAGGGCGGGGTACTGCTCGAACAGACCCAGGCCGCGGTCCAGATCGTCGGGCGTCGTGACCAGCAGGCTGAAGGCGGCCATGTACTGACGTGCGAGACGGACCGCGTCCGACCGGGTTCGGCGGCGGGCGCGGATATGGGCGAACTCCTGGATCACCTCGACCGTCGTCGTCGCCTCGACGCGCCCGTCGGCGTGCGCCGCCAGCAGGCGTCGGCAGGGGTCGCGCAGGGGATGCTCCTCACCGACCGCGTAGGCAAGGACCGTCGTGTCGAGGACGATCATCCAATCCGTTCGTGGGCGGCGTCGAGTTCACGCCGGAGCTCAGCCGGATCGGCCGGCACCGGCATCGATTCGGCCGCCAGGATCTCGGCGATCGCGGCGCGACGTCGATCGGCTCCCGCCGGCAGGCGATCGATCGCCTCACGGATGACCGCCGCCACCGACACGCGGCGGCGCCTCGCTTCGCCGGCCACCTTCCGATAGCGCGGCTCGTCGAGGAGGAGCTGGACGCGGCGTTCCAAGTTGCGCATGCGCATAGGCTAGCGCATCAGCCCCCGGCGCACCATGGTCTGGACGCCGCACGATCCGATCCGAAGGGCAGTGCTCGCGCGTCTACGCGGTCCTCGGGCGCGCAGAGCCGGCGCTGTGGCACGCGCGTCGTTGCCTGGCGCTGTGCGAGATGCACGGACTCGCGGACAGGATCTCGCTACGGCCTGTGAGGCGATGGCCCGGGCGAGCGCGGTCGCGGGCGATGAGGCGGCGGTCACGCCGTTCAGGATCGCAGCCAGCCGGCGACTTCCTCGACGCTCGGCACCCGGCCGTGGGAGCGAACAACCCCATCGATGACGAGACCCGGCGTCGACATGATGCCGCGCTGGCCGATCTCGGCGTAGTCGGTGACGTGGCGGATCTCCGCCTCGACGCCCGTGACCACCACGGCCTCTCCGGCGACTCTCTCGAGTCTCTGGCAGTTGGCGCAGCCGGGACCGAGCACTTCGATGACCTTCATGGCACGGACTCCTTCACAGGCCGAGGGCGTTGAACAGGAAGCCGACGGCGAGGATGCCGACGACGACGACGGCAGGCGAACAGGGCGATCAGCCGGGGCCGGATGACCCGCCGCAGGATGACGAACTCAGGCAGGCTGATCGCGACGATCGCCATCATGAACGCGAGCGTCGTGCCGAGCGGCAGGCCCTTGCCGAGGAGCGCCTCGACGATCGGGATCGTACCCGCGGCGTTCGAGTAGAGCGGGATCGCGAGGAGGACGACGATCGGCACGGCGAGTGGGTTGTCGCGGCCGCCAACCTGGGCAACGAGCTCGGTCGGGACGAAGCCGTGGATGAACGCCCCGATCCCGATGCCGACGAGGACGTACAGGAGGACCTTGCGGACGAGGTCTCTCGTGTACGTCCAGGCGTCGCGGAGCCGCTGCTCGACGCTGAGGTTCATGTCGAGCGAGGTCGCGCCGCCGCCCGCGCGGATCTCGAGGACCCACGGCTCCACCTAGCGCTCGACGCCGAGCCGGCCGAGGACGAGTCCGCCGACGATCGCGACCGACAGCCCGGCGGCCATGTAGAGCAGTGCGACGCCCGGCCCGAACAGGCCCCACAGGAGCACGAGCGCGACCTCGTTGACCATCGGGCGAGCTGATGAGGAACGCGAACGTCACGCCCAGCGGGATGCCGGCCTCGACGAAGCCGATGAACAGCGGTACCGCCGAGCACGAGCAGAACGGGGTGACGACCCCGAAGCCCGCTGCCGCCACCGTGCCCGCCGATGGCGCCCCGACCGGCAAGGGCGGCGCGGACACGCTCCGGCGGGAAGTACGAGCGGAGGAAGCGACACCACGGTCACGATGCCGAGGAGGAGCAGGAGTACCTTCGGAACGTCGAGGAGGAAGAACGCGACCGCGTCGCCGAGCGTGCGATCCACGCTCGAATCCGAAGAACTCGTACGCGGCCCAGTTCGCGAGCGGCAGGTTCACGAACCAGGCGACGAACCAGCCGGCGACCGCGACCCCCGTCGCAGGCCAGAACGGCAGGTGGATGCGCCGAAACGCGAGGGTCGTCATCGGAGGACGCTCCCCAGTCGGTCCAGCGCGGCGGCGCAGGCCTGCTCATCTCGCTCGTAGTACACCCAGCGGGCGTCGACCATGTGGCGACTCGCCCGGACGAGGCCCGCCCTGCGGAGCCGCGCGAGGTGGTTGCTGACGTTGTTCTGGCGCTCGTCGAGCGCGGCGGCCATCTCGCACACGCAGTGCGGCCCGGATCCGAGCAGCGCCAGGATGCCCGCCCGAACCGGATCCCCGAGGACCGCGGCGATCGCCGCGGTGTCGGCGACGTCCGGCGCGGCGATGTCGAGCCTGAGCTGGGGCAGGACAGGTAGCTCGGTCCGCATGGCGAACCTCCTATGGACCGGGGGTCGCGACCGGGATCGACGACGGTGCGCCCGGGCGGATCGACGTGGGGAACCAGCGCGGCGCGAGGCGCATCGCCGCCCACACGAGCGCGAGCATCACCGGCACCTCGATGAGCGGGCCAACGACGGTGGCCAGGGCGACGGTGGGGGAAAAGGCGGTGATCGCGATCGCGATGGCGATCTCGAAGTCTCGCCCTGTGGCATTGAAGGCGACGGCGACGGCGTCACGGTACGGGAAGCGGAGGCGCGACCCGACGAACAGGACGACGAAGAACATCAGGGCGAAGAACAGGGCCATCGGGATGGCCATCTCCAGGACGATGCCCGGCCGCTCGAGGATGAGGTCGCCCTTGAGCGAGAACATGACGATGAGGGTGAACAGCAGGCCCAGGATGGAGAGCGCGCTGAGGCCGGGCTTCAGCCGGTCCATCGCCGCCTCGCCGCCGCGCCGGGTCACGACCTGGCGAGTCACGATGCCCAGCATGAGCGGCAGGCCGAGGTAGAGGACGACGCTCTCGGCCACGACCCACACGTCAAAGCTCACGTTCCCGATGAGGAGTCGGGCGTAGACCGGGATGAGGATCATCTGGGCGACCGAGTTGAGCGCCACGAAGACGAGCGCCATCGGGGTGTTCCCCTTCGCCAGGAACGTGAAGATGATCACCATCGCGATGCATGGCGCAAGGCCGTACAGGACGAGCCCGGTGTGGAGCTCGGGGTCGCTGACGAACAGGTTGGCGAGCCCGAGCATGACGAACGGCGCCACGAGGTAGTTGAAGAGCAGGACGACCGCCAGCTGGCGCGGGGCGCGGAAGGCCTCACCGACTTCGCCGAGGCGGACGTTCGTCATCGCCGGGTACATCATCGCGAACAGCCCGAGCGGGACCCCGAGCGAGAGCACGTTCGGAACCGTCAGCTCGAAGGACCCGCCGCCGATCGCCTTGAGCGCGTCGATCGGCGGCGTGAGCGCGAAGTCCGAGATCGACAGCGTCTTCCCGATGCCGATGCCGATCGCCATGCTGACGACGACGAAGACCGGCAGGAGGCGGAAGTCCTCGAGCTTCGCGAGCAGGCGGGCGGTCATCGGGCTCCTTCCTTCGTGGAGGCAGCTCGCCACGGCGTGCACCTCGACCATCTCAGCGATGAGTGTATCAGTCGCACCTGAGATGTTTGACCTGCCGTCAGACACGTGGCCACGGGCTCTTCGGCCCGCCCGACCTGCCGCGTGTCTACCGCGACTTGCGAGCCGAGAACCCGGGGATCGCCGAGGCCTACGACGCCCTCGGCGACGCCTGCCGGCGGGCCGGCCCGCTGAGCGAGCGGGACCAGCGCCTGGTGAAGCTCGGGATCGCCATCGGGCTCTCGTCGGAGGGTGGCGTTCGCTCGCATGTACGTCGCGGGCTCAGTGAGGGGATCTCCGCCGCTGACCTTCTCCATGCCGTCGTCATCGCCGTCCCGACCGCCGGGTTCCCGGTGACCGCGGCAGCCTACCGCTGGGCTCGCGAGGTGCTCGACGGCGACGACGCACGCTCCGAGTGACCGCAGAGGCCGGCCGTCCGCTCTCGCTCGCCGCCTGTCTCTCGGGTCTCCCAGCCGCGCCTGTGCCGCACGCGACGAGCGCGGCGCAGGCGGCAATCCTCAGTCGCCGAACGCGCCGAGAGTCGCTTCGGTTTCGCGGGCCGGCTTCTCGGCGACCATTGCCTCGGTGGTCAGCATCATCGAGGCCGCCGACACCGCGGCCCCGAGCGCGGCATGGGTCACCTTCGCCGGATCCACGATGCCGGCCTCGACCATGTCGACGTACTCACCGGTGAGGGCGTTGAAGCCGAGCTGAGGCTGGCTCCGCTCGGCCTGGAGGCGGCGGATCGTGTCGACCACGACCGCGCCATCGTGGCCGGCGTTCTCCGCGATCCGGCGGGTCGGCTCCTCGAGCGCCCGCCGGAGGCACTCGCCTCCCACCCGCTCGTCACCGTCCATGCCCAGCGTGGCGATCACCGGCATCGCCCCGAGCAGGGCGACGCCGCCGCCCGGCACGACGCCCTGTTCGAGGGCGGCCCGCGTCGCCGACAGGGCATCCTCGATGCGATGCTTCTTCTCCTTCAGCTCGACCTCCGTCCCGGCGCCGACGCGGATCACCGCCACGCCGCCGGCCAGCTTGGCCAGCCGCTCCTGGAGCTTCTCCCGGTCGTAGTCGGAGGTCGTCTTCTCGAGCTGCGCCTTGATCTCGGCGACCCGGCCGCGTATCTGCTCGGGGTCGCCGCGACCCTCCACGATCGTCACCTGGTCCTTCGTGGCGACGACCCGGCGCGCCGCTCCGAGGTCGGCCAGCTCGACCGAGTCGAGCCGCCGGCCCAGCTCCTCGCTGATGACCGTGGCCCCGGCCATGATCGCCACGTCGCGGAGCATCTCCCGGCGCCGATCGCCGAATCCCGGCGCCTTGACGGCAAGCACGTTGATGAGGCCCCGCAGCCGGTTGACGACGAGTGTCGCGAGAGCCTCGCCCTCGACGTCCTCGGCGACCAGGAACAAGTCCTTCCTGCCCGCCGTGATGAGCTTCTCGAGCGTCGGCAGGATGTCCGGGATGGCCGTGATCCTGCGATCGGTCACCAGGATCGAGGGTTCGTCGAGGACGGCCTCCATCCGGTCCGCATTGGTCACGAAGTACGGCGACAGGTAGCCCCGATCGAGCTGCATCCCCTCGACGTATTCGACCTCGTTGGCCAGGGTCTTCGACTCCTCGACCGTCACCACTCCGTCCCGGCCGACCCGGTCCATGACCTCCGCGATCAGGTCGCCGATCGCGGAGTCGTTGGCGCTGATCGTGGCCACCTGGGCGATCGCCGCTCGTCCCTCGACCGGGATCGCCTCGGCCGTGATCGCCTCGTCGACGGCCACCCGCGCCCGATCGAGGCCGCGCTTCATGGCCATCGGGTTGGCCCCCGCCGCGACGTTCCGGAAGCCCACGTCGACGATCGACTGGGCGAGCACCGTCGCGGTCGTCGTCCCGTCGCCGGTCGCCTCCTCGGCCTTCTCGGCCGCCTCGCGCACGAGACGTGCCCCGAGATTCTGGAAGGGGTCCTGCAGCTCGATGTCCTTGGCCACCGTGACCCCGTCGTTGACGATGAGCGGGAGGCCGAACTTTCGATCGAGGGCGACGTTCCGGCCCTTCGGTCCGAGCGTCGTCCTCACCGCCCCGGCGAGCACGTCGAGCCCGTCCTTGAGGGCCTGCCTGGCCTCGTCCCCGTAGATGATCATCCGGGCAGTCATCGCGTGTTCCTCCGACTGTCGGCGTCCCGCCGCAAGCCCCGTCTCTGCGACTCGTCATTATCCGCCGGTCGCGCCCTGCCCTCGGCAGGGCCGTCCCGGCCGATCACCCGGGACGAACGGCTCGTGTCGACGTCGATCGAGGGGTCGCCCGCCTGGCAGCGCACCGGGGCGCAGGCGCGGATCGCTCGCGTTGCCGGAATGGGCCACTGCCCGAGAGGTGCCAGCTTCTGCGTGGTAGGGCCAATTCGCCTGTGACCTGGACTTGGGAGAGCATGACGCAGGGTTCCACCCGCCTCTTCGGACCTTCCGGAGAGGCGTGGTTCGTCGTAAATCCCGCGGGGACGCTCCTCGAGCTCAACGAGGCCGCCGCTGGACTCCTCGGCCTGGGCCTGCCGGAGAGCGGATCTGGAATGCGCCGCGAACGGAAGAACGCCCGACCCCAGGAGGGCCGGGCGTTCTTCCTCATTCCGGGTTCGGGCCGCGGCGGAGGCCGTCGCGGCGGGCCGGGATCTAGGCGGCGGTGACCTTCACGGCGCGCGGGCCGCGGGGGCTCTGCTCGACATCGAAGGTGACCTTCTCACCGCCGGCGAGCCGGTCGAAGTCGATCGAACGATCGAGTCCGTCGCGATGGAAGAAGTAGTCCTTCGCATCGTCGTCGGAGGTGATGAACCCGAAGCCTCGGTCGCTGACGATCTTCTTGACGGTTCCGGAAGCCATTGCATCCTCTGGATCTCTTCTCGACCTGTAGACGTCTACGCGCGGTCGGCTCGAGAAGGAACCAAGGCCAGGCGGTGCCCCTCCGGCAGTCGGAAGGACGCCTCAGTGTACGCCCGTATGTCCAGTCGTGGGCTGGCGAGGTCGGGCGAGCCTCAGCGGCGGGTCTCGCGGGCTGGTGAGTCAGAGTGCCGGCGAGGATCCCAACGTCAGCGAGGGGCCGGTTCGGCGTCAGCCCGCCCGCCGCCCACGTCTCATCGCCCACCGCGATCGTATCGGCGTCAGCCCGCCCGCCGCCCACGTCTCATCGCCCACCGCGATCGTATCGGCGTCAGCCCGCCCGCCGCCCACGTCTCATCGCCCACCGCGATCGTATCGGCGTCACTGGGCCTGGGGCCGGGTCAGGCGTGCTTCGCCAAGCGTGGGATCCCCGCCTGAGGAGCCGGAACCCGCGTGGAAGCAGCGCTCGCATCGCGGGCCGCGATATCACGGGGGAGGTGCCGCGGCGGCGGGGGCAGGCAACGGATCAGCGCCGGACCGAGGCCGGTGCCCGCGACGGGCACGCGGCGGGACGCGCGGCGGCTACGCGGCGGCTATCGATGCAGTCGATCGGTATCGAGGGTAGTGCCTGGTTGATGACGACCTGGAGCGCCGAACCCGCCGGCTCCATCGACCTGGCCGATGGTTGGAGCGCCTTCGGCCGCCGGAAGCCCCTGGGCGAGCCGTGAACCCCTGGAACCTATCGACATGGTCGATGGTGGCGGGGCGGGCCCGATGGCGGGCGCGGGCACGGGCTGGCGAGGTCGGGCGAGCCTCAGCGCCGGGCTGGGCTGAGGAGCGCGGGCGCCAGGGTCGGGTGCGCGATGAGGTCCAGGAAGATCGCGCTCCAGAGCATCGACTCCTCGCCGATGAGCACGTAGCGCGGGCTGACCCAGCACCGCCCGGCCGTGTTCATGACCTCCCAGAACGTGCCGTCACGCCGGATCCAGTCCTCGTACTCCCCGATCCCCGCCGCGGCCGCCGCCGGATCGACCGAGCGCAGGAGCGACAGGTAGATCGCGCCGATGCTCGTCCAGACCGTGCTGCCCTGGTAGTCCGGGAGCAGGTGCCGGGTGAGCCACACCTCGATGTGGGGCCGGCGCTTCGTTTCGTAGCGCAGCGGATAGGGGTCGGTGAACCCCTCGCGGGCGAGGGTCGCGAGCGCGATCCGGAGCATGTCCTGATCGGTCACGACGCCGGTCCAGAACGGCCACACGTTCGCCTCGCCCGAGGTGCCCTCCTCACCCAGGGCGTCGATGAAGCGATCCTCCCGCCAGAAGTGCTCGCGCAGCAGGCGGCCGTAGTCGCCCTCGAAGTGCCGCTCGAAGGGGGACGCGAACCAGCCGGTGTCGCCGAGCGTCTTGGCCAGCAGGGCGACCATCGCATTGCCGTACGCGTTCGAACGGTTCACCACCGTGTCCCGGTGGGCGCTGAACTTGCGGTCGCTCCGGACGAGCCCGGTCGAGGGATCAACAACCCGCTCGTAGTAATGGGCGACCTCGCCCTCCAGCCAGTCGCGGTGGCGCTCCACGAGATCCTCCGCACCGGCGGTCCGCAGCGCGGCGAGGAACAGCGGCAGCGAGTCGACCCCGTAGTCGTAGACGTCCGCCGGGCGGTCGAAGAAGTGGATCGTCGTGGTGATATGGCTGCCGCGACGGGTCCACACCCCGAGGGCCCACTCGAGCGAAGAGCGGAGGCGGGCCCGATCGCCGTCCGACAGGCGGTGCAGCGACGGCGCCGAGAAGCACATGTCGCGGGTCCAGAACATCTTGAAGTGGCCGGGCGAGGCCGTGAAGCTGCGGCCGTTCCAGCACCGCTCGATGCAGGCGCGGATGATCTCGGGGACGGTGCCCTGCTGGCGGCGGTGGCCGCGGACGGTCCGCCGGACGCGGACCCCCGCGTTGTAGACGTACTCGGAGACGATGGCTGGGTGGAGCCAGAGGCGGACGGACACGGGATACCTTCGATGGGGTCGAGCGGAGGTCAAGGCCAGTCGCCCGTCGTCGCGTCTCGTCGCATGATCCTACGCCTGAACGCGCCGGAGCACATCCGGCAAACGAGGGACGCCGGGCACGTACCGGGTCGGCAGGCCCATCGGGTAGGCTTCGGCCGATCAGGGCCTGCCGCGGCGGTGCGGCCTGCCCGAACCCGCTGGTCGACACGTGGCGCTCGATGGCCGACCCGGACCGGGCGGCAGCTCGTCAGGCACGCCGGGGAGCCCCTCGAGCCCGACGGCCGCGCCCTCGCGACGGACCCGGGCGATGAGCTCGGCCGTCACCTCCGGGGCGATCTCGGGGAGCCGGTGGGTCCCGACCAGCTCGGCCACCCGGGCTCGGGCCCGGCCAAAGGCGTCCAGCCCGCCGGCGTCCTGCCAGGCTCGCCGGGAATTCCGGTCGATCACCTTCGAGGGCATGAACTGCTCGCCGCGGAAGAGCCGGCGGGTCTCCTGGAGCTCCAGGAAGCGGCCGTCCGGCCCGGCCGCCGCGAAGGCCGCGGTTGCCAGGGTATCGGTCGGCGTCCCCACGCCGCCAAGCAGCCGCCGGGCCATCCCGATGATGTCGGCGTCGACGACGAGCTTCTCCGGGCTCTGGCAGAGGAGCGATTCGAGCATCCCCGCCCCGGAGATCATGTCGATTCCGGCGAGCGCTCCGACCACCAGGGTCATCGCGCTCTCGAGGCCCGCCTGGGCGTCGACGAGCTTGGCGTCGCTGGCGCACATGTAGCCGTGGGTGGGCAGCCCCAGCGAGCGCCCGACCTGCGCGTACGAGGCGGCGATCATCGCGGTCTCGATCGCGCCCATCGGGGTGGCTCCGCTGCGCATGTCGATGATCGTGGACGCGCCGCCCCAGACAACCGGCGCGCCCGGGCCGGCCAGCTGGTGGATGGCGATGCCGGCGAGGGTCTCCGCGGCGTGCTGGGTGACGGCGCCGATCAGGGTCACCGGGGCGGCCACGCCGGCGATCGGCATCGAGATGAGCTCGGCCGGCACCCGCGCCCGGGCGAGGTCGACGAGGTTCTGACCCGCGAACTCCGAGAGGTGGAGCGGCGGCGAGGGGCAGACGTCGAAGATCGCCCGGGGCCGCTCGGCGAGGGCGTCGCGTCCGCCGGCGTCGATCGCCAGGAGGTCGACCATCACCCCGGTCGTCCGGGCGCTGAAGGCCCCGGTCACGATCGGCTTGTTCGAGTTCAGCAGGACGAGGAGGAGCCGGTAGAGATCGCCGATCTCGGCGGGCACGTCGTGGCAGACGACCGCGGTCGACTGGGCGTCGTAGGCCGGCAGCCCCTCCGCGACCTGGACCAGGCGCACGAGGTCGGCCGCCTGCGACGGCCGCGACTCGAGGGTCTCCGGATCGAGGATCGCCACGCCGCACGAGCCCGGGTCGAAGTGGGTGGTGCCCGCGCCGTAGCGGACGACCGGGTTCCCGGCACGGTCGAACAGCTCGAACGAGCGCGGGACCGTCTCCAGGGTTCGCCGGACGATCGCCTCCGGGATCCGGACGACCTCGCCGTCGGCCGTCGCGCCGGCGCCCACCAGGAGCTCGATCGCCTCCGGGGCCTGGACCTTCACGCCGGGCTCGCGGAGCAGCTCGAACGCCTCGCCGAGGATACGCTCGACGAGGTCGGGCGCCAGAAGCTCCAGTCGCGGTCGCGGCGCGGTCATCGCCTATGCCCCGGCTGCGGTGCCGACGAGCCGGCGAGCGAGGGCCACGGCGCCGACCGCATCCTCGGCGTAGCCGTCCGCGCCGATCGCGTCGGCCCAGGCATGGGTGACCGGCGCTCCGCCCACCAGGATCTTCACCGCCGGGCGCAGGCCGGCTGCCGCGAACGCCTCGATGACCGTGCGCTGCCCGGTCATCGTCGTCGTCAGCAGGGCGGACATGCCCACGATGTCGGCGCCGAACGATCGGGCCTCCTCGACGAACCGCTCCGGCGCAACGTCCACGCCGAGGTCGCGGACCTCGAAGCCACTGGCCGACATCATCATCCCCACCAGGTTCTTGCCGATCTCGTGGATGTCGCCCTTGACCGTGCCCAGCACGACCCGGCCCAGGACATGCCGCTTCGTCGACCGGCGGGCCATCTCCGGCTCGAGGGCCTTCACGGCGGCCTGCATCGCCCGGGCCGCCATCATCATGTCGGGCAGGAACATCTCGCCGGTGCCGAACCGCTCGCCGACCTCGGTCAGGCCGGGTACGAAGCCCTCGTCGATCGCCCTCAACGGCGCCATGCCATCGCGCAGGGCCTGCTCCGCGAGGGCCACCGCGCGGTCGACGTCACCGTCGATGACGCTGTCGTACATCGCGTCAAACAGCTCGTCCTCGGTCATTCGGTCCTCCGGTCGGCAGGCAGGCTCAGGCGGCCGGGAGCGCGCCGGCGGCCCGCTCGACGATCGCGTGGATAGCCGCCGCGACCGCGGGGTCGAGCGGCTCGGGCTGGTGACTCGCGAGGATCTGGTCGACCCGCGCGGCGGCGCGCTCAGCCATGTCCAGGCCGCCTCGGGCGGCCCACGCGGAGTGACTGCGGCGGTCGATCAGGTCCGGATACCAGCGCTCCCGATAGTGCCGGATCGTGTGGTCCGCCTCGAGGAACGAGCCGTCGGGCCCGAGCACGTCGATCAGGTCGAGGGCGAGCGTCTCGTCCGAGATCTCGACCGGGCCGATCGACGCGCGGATCCAGGCGATGATCTCGTCGCAGATGACGAGCTGGGCGAGCGACCCGGTCAGCCCGGACTCGAGGTAGCCGGAGTCGTGGACCAGGTGCCCGCCAGCCAGCGCGTCATAGAGCAGGGTGAGCGCCGCCTCGGCCGCCGCCTGTCCGTCGACGGCCTTCGAATCGCTGCCGCCGGCCAGGCTGAACATCGGCAGGCCGTAGTGGTGGGCGAGCGAGGGGACCGTTCCTCGGTGGTCCGGCTCGGCGTAGGGGTCGACCATCGTGCGCAGGTCGAGCGCGTCCCCGCCGAATCCCGGGATGACGATCGGAGCGCCCTCCCGCTGGAGCTGCGCCAGGACGACCCCGACGAGGACCCCGGCATTGTTCAGGGTGACGTTACCGGCCATCGTCACCGGGCCGGTCGTCCCACCGGAGGTCACCGGGATCCACAGGGCCGGCAGGCCCCGCTCGGCGAGGAGGAGCAGCTTGCGCAGGGCGTCGCCGCCGTGGACCAGGCCCCGGGTGACGTTGATGTACGTGGCCACGAAGGGCCGCTTGCGCAGCGCGTCGGCGCCCCCGGCGACGGCCTCGGCCATGGCCAGGGCGTCGACCATCCCGTCGAGCTCGTAGGCGACGAGGACGATCGGCTTCGTCGACCGGCTCAGCATGATCTCCATCTGATGCCGGTCGGCCATCCGGTTGTCGACGTCGTGCGGCAGGAACAGCGACATGACGAAGTCGATGTTCGGCAGGGCGTCGCACAGGGTCATGCCCTCGATCGCGTCCTGGCGGGTGGCGTCGCGGCGTTCGCCCGTGCGGTGGTCGATGACGTGGAGGCAGTCCGAGCCGGGCCCGAAGGCGACGGCATCCCCGGCGCAGGTGATCGCCGGCCGGCCGAGGCGGTCGTACAGGGTCAGCGCCTTCGGGGCGACCGAGAGTGCCCAGTCCACCAACCTCGCGGGAACGCGGACGCGATCCCCGTCCTTCACGCTGGCGCCGGCCCGGCGGAGTAGCTCCACGGCCGCCGGTTCGAGGAGTCGGACGCCCGTCCGCTCGAGGATTTCGAGGCTCGCCTCGTGGAGGCGTTGGCACTGGTCTGGCGTGAGCCGATCGTAGCGAGGGGAACGCGGGGCGGAGGGGACCGCCGTGCGGTCGACCATGGGACGTGCTCCTGTCTCGGGGACTTCGGGCCAGACTCCGCGACGCGCAACGGTGGCGATAGGGCGGAAGGTCACAGCGGATGGGTCCGATGGCCCCCGACGGGTGAGATCGGCTACGCCGGCGGCGTCATCCGGCGCGACTCGGCCAGGAGGAACGTCCGGCAGGCGGCGCCGGCGGCGGACAGCGGTCGGTCGCGGAGGTGGACCAGCGACCAGGCGCGCTCGATCGGGAAGCCCTCGGCGCGGATGAGTCCCAGTCGGTTCGATTCGAGCTCCAGGTCGATCGCCCAGCGGCTGATCGCGGCGATCCCGAGGTTCGCCCGGACGGCCTGGACGACGGCCTCACCGTCGCCCAGCTCGAAGCCGACCGGGAGGGTCCGGTTGCGCCGGGCGAACCAGCGCTCGAGCGCCCGGCGGGTGCCCGATCCCGGCTCGCGGACGAGGAACCGCGCCGCCGCGAGCTCGTCGACCGAAGCGGGGGGCGTCGCGGGGTCGGCGGTCCGCAGGACGAGCGGGTTGTCCGGTGCGCCGATGAGGACGATCCGGTCGGCGAGGAACGGCGCGACCTCCACCGGCGGGTCTGCCGGGGGGTCGGCCATGACCGCGAGGTCGCAGGTCCGGGCCGCCAGGGCGTCGATGACGCCGGCCCGGTTGGCGATGATCAGCCGGATCTCGACCTTCGGGTGGGCGCGGTGGAAGGCGCCCAGCGCGGGCGGGACGACGAACACGCCGGACGTCGAGTCCGCCGCGATGACGATCGAGCCGCGCACGCCACCCTCGAGGTCGATGAGCTCGCGGCCAACGTCCGACAGGCGATCGAGGATGGCGCGCGCGCCGGCGGCGACGGTCACGCCCGCGGGGGTGAGCTCGATCCCGCGACCGCGGCGGACGACGAGCGGCGCCCCGACCTCGCGCTCCAGCGCCCGGAGCTGGTGGCTGACCGCGGGCTGCGCGATCCGCAGCTCCTCGGCAGCCCTGGTCACCGAGCCGTGCCGGGCGACCGCCTCGAGGATCCTGAGCCGGTGGAGGTTCCAGTCCCATGTCGGAGTCGGCATGGGACGGATGATACCCATGGATTGGGAATGCGGGCCGCAAGGCACGGCCTGCGGCCGCGCGGGCCGCGCCGACCCCGTGCCGGCACCGGCGCGCACCCTCCCAGGCTCACGCACCGACCATCTTGGTCACGCGCTCATGTGGAGCACGTTAGCGGCATTCCGTCAGGAGTCCGGCATTCCTGCCGAGCTCATCAGGGCCTCGGCGAGCGTGGATCCAGCTCAGCCGAGCCCCACTGGAGGTTCTTCAGGCCCCATACGACCGCGAACGTGCCGGCCATGCGCGCCTGGCGGGAGATGCGTGGCGCGTCGGCCGGAACCGCCGGTCAGGTCGTCGCCGCGTCGGCGACCTCGCAGATGCCCGGGTCGACCGGCGGCTGGGCGGCGGCGGCCCGCTCGGCGTCGAGCGTGGCCTTGATCTCCGGGTAGGTGTCGCCGAGGCAGCACGAGCAGCTCTCGTACCAGCGGCGCATACCCTCGTCGATGACCGGCAGGGCGCGCTCCGGCCCACCGACGGCGGCCTCGACGACCGCGGCGGCCGCCTCCGCGGTCGCGGCGTAGACGTCCGGCTCCTCGCCGAACGCCCGGAGGCAGCCGGATCGGCAGAACGCATACGTCCGGCCCTCGTGCTCGGTCGTGCGGCCGCCGGCCTCGGCTCTGACGACGTCGACCGTCATCCCGCACACCGGGTCGATGACGGCGGTGGGACGGTCCTGCATGGTCGGTTCTCCTCCTGGATGGCGAGGTGGTGGTCGGTCCGGCCAAGGTGGCGGCCGTTCCCTGCGGTTGCGATACTCCCCTGGAGTATCCTCCGCGGCAAGTCTACGACATCGGCAGGATGCGCACGGCGTCAGCGTTGCCCTCCCAGCCCGCTGATCACCACCACTCATCGAATTGAGCACTGCCGAGCGTGACCGGTCAGCCGAATCGGCGTTCCTGGCCACCCGGTCGCGCTCATTCATCCCGGAACTGATGAGTGGTACTCATCAGGCGGCCAAGGGGCGGGTGCGGGGCCGGCGAGGCGCGCGTCGGGTCGCCGGTGGAACGAAGATCCCCGGCGCGACCGCGGGTGCGTCCGGTATCCTCCGGGTCATGCCAGCCGGAGAGCGCCGCCGAGTCCCGCCCGAGCTGCCCGAGCCGCTCTGGCCGGTCCGTCCGTGCCTGTCGCGGAGGACGTTCCTGGCCGGCACGGGCGCCGCGTCCATGGCGGCCCTGCTGGCCGCGTGCGGCTCGACCCCCCGGCCGACGCCCTCGGCGCCGCCGAGCCCCTCGCCGTCCCCGTCCCCGACTCCGACGCCCGTCCCGGCGCCGGCAGGCTACTTCGACGCGATCGCCGAGCTGCGCGACGCTGTCCGGGGCAGCCCGGACCATCTTGTCGCCGAGGCGGACCGGCTGGTCGCCGCCGGGGACCCCGCGGCGATCCTGCGCTTCGTGCGCGAGACGATCGTCACCTACCCGGCCGGGTTCCGGAACACCGGCGACGTCCTGCTCGGCCGGCGCTGGGGGACGCGCGCGACCCTGCGCGGGGGCGCCGGCACGCCGCGCGAGAAGGCCGACCTGCTGGCCGAGCTGTACCGCCGGGCCGGGCTCGATGCCGAGGTCGTGCGGGTCGAGGCCCAGATCGCCGACCCGGTGTCGATCTTCCGAGAGGCGACCCGGCCGTCGTTCGAGCCGGCGATCTCGCCCGGGCGGCTCGAGCTCGTCCGGGCGGTGCTGGGGCTGCCCGCCGCGGTGACTGTTCCAGCGCCGCTCGACCCGGGTGGCACGGCCTCGGCCCGGCTGGCGGACGAGCTGCTGGCGCGGTTCGGGACGCCGCCCGAGGCCCAGGAGCCGTTCGAGGCCCGGCCGGTCACGGCCCTGCCGATGGTCCGCGTCACCCGGCCGGGGGGCGACTTGCTGGCCGATCCGGTCGGGGGCGGCGGCCTGACGGTCGGGGGCGGACAGCGGCTGGTCGCGGCGCGGGCCGCCGATGACACCCTCCAGGTGCAGATCACCGTCGAGGTGGCCCGCTCCGACGCGCCCCACCAGCCGTTCCCCCTCGTCGAGGGCCGCTGGAGCGCGGACGACCTCGTCGGGCGGCGCCTGTTCGTCGGCTTCATCCCGCCGGTGGAGAGCCTCGAGGAGCTCGTCGCGATCCGGCCACGCGACGTGAGCGTCGTCGTGCCCGTGCTGACGGTGCGCGGGCCGGACCTCGACCCCGACGCGACCCGGGCGCTGGCGGTCCGCGGGACGGCGGTGACCCTCGGCGGCGACCTGGTCGACATCGACGCGGAAGACGGGATCACTCGTGTCGGCGGCGAGCCGATCGGGTCGGTGACGCCGGACCCGGCGCTCATCGCGGCGATCCGCTCGATCGAGGTGATCCCGGATCCGGTCGGCTTTCCGTCGGTCGGCCTGGGCGTCCGGGCGCTGGGTGCCGACGGCTCCCGGGTCGAGGGCCTGTCCGCCCCGGCGTTCCAGATCGTGGAGGAGGGGACCGCCGTCGGGTTCGGGCTGTCGCGCTCGGTCGCGCCGCCACCGCGGATCCTCATCCTGCTCGACGACTCGTCGAGCATCCCGGCCGAATTCCGGGACGCCGGGGCGGCGACCGTCGCCCGGCGCCTGGCCGAGCGGCTCCTCGGCGCCGACCCGCGCGCCCGGCTACGGGTCGCGATGGTGAACGTCGACGAGGCGACGCCGGCCGGCGACTGGACGTCCGACCCGGCCGAGGTCGAGCGGCAGGCGACGAAGCACTCCGGCTACGGCTCGCAGCTCTGGGAATTGCTCGCCGACGCGGCCAAGCTCAGGCCGACCGTCGTCGTGTTCGTGACCGACGGCGAGGCCACCGACGGCTCGTCCCCGATCTCCACCCCGCCGCCCGGCCTCGCCGCACGGGTCCGGGTCGGGCCACCGGCCATCGTCATCGGGGTCGGCAAGGTCGACGAGGCGGGGCTCGCCGCGCTCGGGGCGGCGGGACGGCTCGGGGCCTTCCCGGTGACCGCCCAGGACGAAGCGGTCGACGTCGTCGTGCGCGCGCTCGGCGAGGCGCCGGAGCCGTCGTACCTATTCCGCTACAGCGCGCCGCCCGACGGGCCGGCCACGCGCCGCGTCGAGGTCCGCCTGACCGGGACCGCCGTCGTGGGCAGGGCGACCTACGAGGTTCCGGCGGAGGCCGAGCGGGCGCGCCCGACATCACTGTCCGGGCTCTTCCTGACCGTGCGCGTCGGCCGGACCGAGGTCCGCCGAGTTCCTCGCCGGTGTGGATGCCGACAACGCCCGGACGCCCGTCACCCGGCTCGACGCCGAGCGTGTCCGTCGGGCGCTGTTCGGGACGCACGTGATCGGCTTCGAGGCGGCGGCGCCGTCGCTCTCGGTCGTGCTCGACGATGTCTTCTCGTCGCTCCTCGCGATGCGGCCGCTGCTCGAGGCGCGTGACCGGACCTCACGGCTCGCCGCGCTGGCGGCGATGCCGGTGATCGAGCCGTCGACGCTCCACGCGCTGAGCATCCCGCTCCCGGAGGGCGGCGAAGTGCTGACCTACGAGGCGGGGCTGCGCGCGACGCTCCACCGCCACCTGGAGATCCCGAATGCCGATGGCCGGGTGAGCCGGCTGCGGGCCGTCGACATCCTGCCCCACGATGGCTTCCTATCGACGTCCGCGGATCCGGTCGAGGCGTTCCGGACGACCGCGCGACGGACGGCCCGCCTCGCCCTGATGGAGGCGGCCGCGTTCCCGACGAGCACCCTTGCGGCCCTTGCGGGCGAAACGCTCGTGCCCATCGGGCGGAGCCTGAGCGACGCGCTGGCCGGCGTGGATCCGTCCATTCGCGCGGCGATGATCGCGGCCGTCGCCCCGTGGCGGCGGCTGCGGCCGCTCGGCCTGGTGCCCGCCGACGGGACGCCGACGGCGGCCTGGCTGTTCGATCCCCGGACCGGGAGCACCTATGGCGTGCTCGCGGACGGGTCGGGTGGCGGCTCGGAGGTCGAGGACATCGAGGACACGTTCCACGATGCCGAGTCGCTCCTCAGCGGGGCGAAGCTGCTCGGCAGCCTCGCGTCGCTCCTGGGGCTCGGTGGCTTCTCCTTCGCCGGCGGGGTCTGGCTCCAGCTCGAGCTGACCAAGGTGCAGAAGCTCAAGGCCGCGACCCTCATGCTGGCCACGCTTCAGCCACCCGAGGGGGACATCGCCGACCTGAGCGGCCTCGGCTGCTCGCTCGCCCAGGCGGCCATCTTCAGGGGCGCCGGCCGTCTCGCCGGCGCCCTCGCCGGTGAGGTCGGCGCGCGGGCGGTCACGACCGTGTCCTTCGGCAATGGGGCGACGAGCATGGCCACGGGGAGCGGGTTCTTCTGCTGAGCTCGACGCCGGAGCAGAAGCCGGGCCGGAAGCCCGGGCCCTGGACGCCTCCGACCCCCCGGCCCTGAGCGATCCGCACAGCGCCACCCGCCCCCTCCCCGCCCGCTGATCACCACCACTCATCGAATTGCGCACAGTCGAGCGTGACCGGTTAGCAGAATCGGCGTACCTGGCCACCCGGTCACGCTCATTCATCCCGGAACTGATGAGTGGTGCTCATCAGGCGGCCAAGGGGCGGGGCGGGGCGGGGCGGCAGGCGAGGGGCAGGCAGTTGCACGTCGACCCCGCTCGACGCTCCGGGCTCGTGCGTCCGGTCAGGCGGTGAGACGGACGAGGACGAACGGGCGGACGAGGCGACCCGGCAGCACCGTTCGGGTGATCCGGCCGGGCTCGAGGCCCGCGGCCGCCGCGAAGCGACCCAGCTCGGCGGGGCTGTAGGCGGCGAAGCGGACGTCGTAGATCCGCGCCTCGCCGCCGGGGCGCAGGACGCGATCGAGCTCGCGGAGCGCCGACGTCGGATCGGGCCAGTGGTGAGCCGACAGGGTCGAGATGACGAGATCCACCGAGGCGTCAGGGAACGGGAGCGCCTCCGCCGAACCGGCGACGACGGAGTTGCCGCGTTCCCCGGCGACGGCCCGCATCGCATCGGACGGCTCTACGCCGACGACACGCGCTGCGGGTAGGCGAGCCGCCAGCCCCCGCACCAGGTCGCCCGGTCCGGCCCCTACGTCCACGACCGTGGCCGTGGACTCCGAGCCCAGGCGCTCGACGACGTCCGCGACGACGCGCCCGTGGATCCCGCGGGTGACCCGCGGAGACAGCGCCGCATAGAGCCGCGCACCACGTGGTGCGAACAGGTTGCCCCGCCGGTCAACCGCGCGGATGGCGCGCACGACCAGCCCCCGGCGAACCGCCTGGAGGACGGCCAGCGCGAGGGCGACCGTGACGATCCGGCGCATCGTCAGCGAACCGTGATGGCGGCTTTCATCCCGGCCAGAAAGTGGCTGTTGACGTGGCAGCCGGCCAGGTAGGCGCCCGGCTCCATGAAGGTGAACGTGAGGGTCTTCGTCTCACCCGGCATGAGGCCGATCCCGGCCTCCTCGTCGTGGGCCATGCCGCCCGCCGACCGCATCTCCATCGCGTGCTCGTCCTGCGCGGCCGCATCGCCGAGGTAGAACTCGTGGTCGAGCGCGCCGACGTTCGTGACGACGAAGCGGACCGTCTCGCCGGCCTTCATGTCGATCGTCGCCGGCTCGATCCTGAGCGTATCGGTGAGGTTGACCGCGACCTCCCGCGGGCCACCGTCGCTCGCCGTCGAGGGGGCGACGCTCGGAGCCACCGTCGGGGTCGGTGGGGCGGCCGCGGACGCACAGGAGGCGACAACCGCCGCGAGGGCGAGCAGGCTGATGGCGACGACGAGGCGTGAGCGAGTGGGGCGCATCCGGTCTCCTTGCAGCGGGGTCACAACGTGAGCAGCAGGCCGAAGCTCATCGCGATCACCGCGAGGGCCAGCCCGGCCTTGATCCAGGGGCTGTTCGCCTGGTTCCATCGCCCGATCCGGCCGAGGACCCGGCGATCGCTGACCGCGGCGAGCAGCATGACGAGCGGTGCGATGTAAGCGAGGTTGTAGAGCGCGAGGAGCGCCAGCCCGGTCGGGCCGCCGCCCGATGCGTGGATCACGGCAACGATGTCCAGGTAGATCGCGCCCGAGCACGGGACGGTGCAGATCCCGACGAGGACCCCGGCGATGAGCATCCCGGCCAGCCCGCCCCGCTCGATCGCGCGATGCATCCGGCCGTGCGTCCCGGCAGGCGCCATCATCGACGGCCCCCAGCCGGGCAGAAAGACGTCCTTGAGCATCCACAGGGCCATGCCCAGCGCCATCACGGCGGCGATCCGGGTGACCAGGTGGTCCTGGCCCAGCCAGCCCAGGAACGACAGCAGCCCGAGGCCGATGACGAAGTAGGTGACCCACACCGCCCCCACGTAGAGCGAGCCCGCGCCGAGCAGGCGACGCCGCGCTTCGAGGGTCGGCGAGCCGTCGGTGGTGACCGCGTTGACGAGCGTGAGCGTGTAGGTCGCGAACAGGACGAGGAGCGCGAACGCGCACGGGTTCAGGCCGTCCGCGAAGCCGGATACGAGGACGACCGGAACGGTCAGGCCGCCGAAGGCCGCGGCGTCGAACGGGCTGACGGCGATCCACGCGCTCGCCGACAGGCCGACCGTCGCGAGTGCCGCGGCGAGGAGGACGGCGGCCCGCGGCCAGCCGCCGACGAGGGGCACCGGCCGGGCCGGTGGGAGCGGCTCGGCCGGTGCGGGGAGGGGAGGTCGTGACAGGCGGGGGTCGGTCGCGCCATCGCGTCAGTTTCTCGACCCGGATGGTCCCGTGCATCGTGGGCGAGTCCTTCCCGCCGCAGCACGTGTCGCAGTAGACGTCGTAGTCGCCGGGCTTCGTCGGGGCGGTGAAGGTGAACGTCCGGCGCGACTCGGCCGGCACCTCCTCGCGGATGCCGAGCTGCTCGGCGATGAACGTGTGGACCCCGCCCTGGAGGTGCGGGGCGGCGTCCGTGGTCCAGAAGTCGATCGCCACCGCCTGGCCGGCCCGGACGGTCATCACCTGCGGCTCGAAGCCGGCCATGCTCATGCGGACCGGCATCGCGTCGGCCGTCGTGGGGGTGCCGCGCTGGCCGAGGAGATCCCCCGCCGCCAGGACGATGCCGCCGCCGAGGACACCGACGACGACCAGGCCGAACAGGGCCGCCCGGTAGCGACCCAGGGGATTCGGCGAGGCCGCCCGGGCGCGTCGCACCTCGGGCCGCTCGGCCGTTCGGCGACGCTGGCCGGCCGTCGGCCGCTCGGCGCTCATCGGGTCGGCTCCGGCGTGGTCGCCGGGTGATGGAGGTCGTGGAGCCGGTCGTACATCGCCGGCCAGTCGGAGCCCATCATTCCGGCGCCGCCCATCATCCCGGCGCCGCCCATGCCCCAGGGCATCGCGGCCATGTGCGCGGTCACGTCGGCGGCGCTCCAGCTCGGCGCCGTGGCGTCGCGGATGACGACCGTGCCGGCGGCTCCGACGAGGATGCCGACAGCGAGAGCTCCGGCCGCGATCCCGCCGGCCAGCCTGTTTGGGATCATCGTTCACTCCTGGCGGCTCCGAGAAGGACGTCACGGGCCTGCTCGTACTCTTCGCGGCTGATCTCGCCGCGGGCGAACCTGGCGCGCAGGATCTCCAGCGCGTCCTCGCGTGGGGCGCCGTCGCGGGACCCGCCGACGATCAGCCAGACCATCACGAGGAGGGCGACGATCCAGATGCCGATCCAGACCCAGCCGCCGAGGGTCATCCCCCAGCCAGCCATCATCCGAAGCCTCCTGTCGGTCCGCTGGACTCTCCAGCCGCTGGCACGAGGCTAGGTCGGCGGGGTCCTCGGGTCCATGGAGTGCCGCTCAGGTCTTGGTCAAGATCGGGTCAAGCGGCCCCCGCGACGAGGATCAGGCGGCCGGCAGGGCGACGTGGAAGGTGGCGCCCGAGCCGGGACCGGCCGAGTCCGCCCAGGCTCGGCCATCCATCGCCTCGGCGAGCGCCCGGGCGATCGCCAGCCCGATCCCGGATCCGCCCAGCGCCCGGGACCGGGACGGATCGATCCGGTAGAACCGCTCGAACACGTGGGCCCGCTGCTCCGCGGTGAGGCCCGGTCCCTCGTCCCGGACGGCGATCACGACCGAGCCTCCCTCGCGCCGGCCGGCGACCGCGATGGCCGCGCCCTCGGGGCTGTAGCGGATCGCGTTCGAGAGGTAGTTGGCCAGGATCTGGGCAAGCCGATCGCGGTCGGCCCGGGCGACGAGGCCGGCCGGGAGGTCGGGGACGATCGTCTGGGACCGCGCGGCAGCCTGCGGCGCGAATCGCTCGACGACCTCGCGCGCGACCGCGGCGGCATCGATCGAGTCGACCTTCAGCGGCAGCTGCCGTGCCTCGGCCCGCCACAGCTCCTGGAGGTCGGTGACGAGCCGGGTCAGCCGGGCGGTCTCGCCGCGCAGCAGCCGCCACGTTTCGGCGTTCGGCGCGACGACGCCGTCCTCGAGGCCCTCGAGGTACCCGTCAAGCGTCGCGAGCGGGGTGCGCAGCTCGTGCGCGACGTCGCCGACGAGCTGGAGCCGGCGTCGCTCCGTCGCCTCGAGCGAGCCGGTCATCACGTTGAATGACTCGGCGAGCTCGGCGATCTCGCCCTCCCCGCCGGCCGGGACGCGTTCCGCGTAGTGCCCCGCGGCGATCCTGCGGGCGGCAGCCGCCAGACGCGTGACCGGGCCGGCGATCCGCGACGAGATCGCCAGCGAGACGACGACCGCGGCCGTGAGCGCGATCACGAAGGCCGCCAGCAGGGCGGTCCGGACGGCTTCCTGGAAGGCAATCAGCGTGGCCGCCTCCATCGCCACGCCCTCGGGATCGCCCGGCCCGTGGCCCATCGCCTCCGAGAAGTAGCCCGGTCCGACGAGGCTCACCGCGACGAGGACCGTGCCCAGGGCGGCCCCGGCCACGACCAGGTTGGCCAGGAGGAGGCGAGCGCGCAGCCCGCGCGGGCGGCGGATCATCCGGTCACCAGCCGGTGGCCCACGCCGCGGACCGTCTCCACGAAGCGCGGCCGCTCTGGGTCGTCGCCGAGCTTGCGCCGCAGGTTCGCGACGTGGACATCCACGAGGTGGTCGTCGCCGACGAAGTCCGGTCCCCAGACGGCCTCGAGCAGGGCCGCGCGGCCGACCACGACCCCCGGGTCGCGGGCCAGCTCGGCGAGGATCCCGAACTCGGTCGCGGTGAGCTCGATCGGCTGGCCGTCGACGCGGACCTCGTGCCGGGCGACGTCGACCTCGAGGGCCGCCGGCAGCGCCGCCGCACCGGTCGCCGTGCGAGGCCGGCGGAGGAGCGCCCTGACCCGGGCCACGAGCTCGCGCGGGGAGAATGGCTTGACGAGGTAGTCGTCCGCCCCGACCGACAGCCCGACGACCCGGTCGATCTCCTCGGAGCGGGCCGTGAGCATGAGCACGTAGGCGTCCGAGAAGGTCCGGATCTGGCGGCAGACCTCGATCCCGTCGAGTCCCGGCAGCATCAGGTCGAGGATCACGACATCGGGGCGGTCGGCCCGCACGGCAGCCACGGCCGCGGGTCCGTCGGCGGCCGCCAGCACGGCGTATCCCTCGCGCTCGAGGTAACCCCGAACGAGGTCGATGATCGGCGGCTCGTCGTCGACGACGAGGACCCGGGCAGGTGGTCCGGCACTCACCCGGCAAGCATCGCCCGAACCGACCGATCGCGCCAGAGGCCGAACGAGATCCACGCGAACGAGGTCCCGCGCTGTCTGCCCGCTGCCCCTGGCCGGTGATCAGGACCACTCATCGATCAGAGCACGAGTGAGCGTGACCGGATGGCCGAATCGACGTTTCTGGCCAACCGGTCGAGCATGCACGCGCTCGAAACGATGAGTGACATTCATCACGCACGCTGCCGTCGGGCAGAGCCGCCGCTGCCGGCTCCTCCCGCCCGCTGCCCGGGCCTCCCGCCTGCTGTCCGGGCCTGCTGCGCTTGACGGACCCGGGCGCTCGCCCGTACGATGCGCGGACAACTGAAGAGTTACTTATCAAGAGTGGCGGAGGGACCGGCCCGTTGAAGCCACGACAACCTACCGACGTGGAGTCGGCAAGGTGCCAAATCCGGGCAGGTCCGCCTGCGAGATAAGGGAACTCCCTGAGACCCTTCCTCGCAGGAAGGGTCTTCTCGTTTTCCGGTCCCGAAGGCGCACCCAGCCCATCGCCGCGTCCCGAGAGGCGCGGCAGGACCGAGGATCGAGGACCGACGATGACGACCGAGCTGCAGACCGGACCGCCGACCACGCGCCCGGCGCCCGGGACGGCCATGCCCGGCGAGCGGATCCTCGGCCTGCGCTGTCGCAACTGCGGCCGCCCCGAGCCGATCGGCCCGAGCTACGTCTGCGCCGCCTGCTTCGGGCCGCTCGAGGTGGCCTACGACCTCGACGTGGTGCGCGGCCTCCTGGACCGGGCCACGATCGCCGCCCGGCCGGCCGGGATCTGGCGCTACCTCGAGCTCCTCCCCGTGACGGCCCGCCCGGCGCGCGGGCTGGCCGTCGGCTCGACGCCCTTGATCGCCGCGGACCGGCTCGGCCCGACGCTCGGGATCGACCGGCTCTGGCTCAAGGACGACACCCGCAACCCGACCCTCTCGTTCAAGGACCGCGGCGTGGCGCTCGGCGCCGCCCGGGCCGTGGAGTTCGGGATGCCGGCACTCGCCTGCGCCTCGACGGGCAATCTCGCGGGCGCGGTCGCCGCCGCGGCCGCCGCGATCGGGCTGCCGGCCTTCGTCTTCATCCCGGCCGACCTCGAGCCGGCCAAGATCGAGCACGCCCTCGCCTACGGCGCGACGGTCGTGCCGGTCGACGGGACGTACGACGATGTCAACCGGCTCTGCCTGGAGGTCGCCGACGAGCTCGGCTGGGGGTTCGTCAACATCAACCTCCGGCCGTACTACGCCGAGGGCAGCAAGACCCTCGCGTTCGAGCTCGCCGAGGCGCTCGGCTGGCGCCTGCCGGACGTGGTCGTCGGCCCGATCGCCTCCGGGGCCCTGTTCACCAAGCTCGCCAAGGGCTTCGACGAGCTCGCCAGGATCGGCCTGATCGAGCGCGACGCCGGTCCGGTTCGTCGGCGGCCAGGCGGCCGGCTGCGCGCCGGTCGCGACGGCGTTCGCCAGCGGCACGGACGTCATCGAGCCGGTTCGCGTCCCGGATACGATCGTCCGCTCGCTGGCGATCGGGAACCCGGCCGACGGCCGCTACTCGGTCGAGCTCGCCCGGGCGAGCGGCGGCTCGATCGAGGCGATCCCGGACGCCGCCACGGCGGACGCGATCCGACGGGTCGCCCGGCTCGAGGGGATCTATCCCGAGACGGCCGGCGGGGTCACCCTCGCGGCGGCCGAAGCCGCTCGCCGGCGCGGGGTCATCCGGCCCGGCGACGAGGTCGTCGCGCTCCTGACGGGGAACGGGCTCAAGACGCCCGACGCGGTCCGTTTCGGGGTCGAGACGAGCCCGGCGCGACCGGGGCAGCCCGGCCTCGCGCCGATCATCCCCGCCCGCTTCGCGGCCTTCGAAGGCTGGCTGGAGTCGTGAGCATCGTCAGGATCCCGCCCGTGCTCCGCGCCGCGACCGGCGGCCAGAAGCAGGTGGAGGTGGCCGGGGCCACCGTCCGCGAGGTCATCGACGGCCTGGTGGCCGCCCACCCGGGCCTGGCCGGCCAGCTCCTGGCCGAGGACGGTGACCTCAACCGGTTCGTCAACGTCTTCCTCAACGACACGGACGTCCGGCACCTCCAGGCGCTCGATACGCCGGTCGAGCCGCGCGACACGGTCCTGCTCCTGCCGGCGATGGCCGGCGGTGCGGACTGCCCGAGCGGCCAGATTGCATAACTTCTCCGATATGCGTATTGTTCCCGCCATGAACCGCCGCGACTTCTCCGCCGAGTCGAAGCAGAAGCTCTGGCGGCCCTGCCGGGAGGCACGGGCCCTGGGGCTCTGACGGCGCGCACAGCGACGACCGAACGGGGCCTCCGGGAACGGAGACTCCAGGGGCCGCGGAACACCGAGGACGGTGACCGCGGCCTTTTCGTTTGCCCGGAAGCGGCAGGCGAGCTCCGAACCCGAGGCCCTCCGCAGCGAGGGATCACACGATGGACACGCTCATCCTCGGGGACGGCAACCTGGGCCGCGCGGTCGCGGCCGCGCTCGTCGCGCGGGGCGATCCGCCGCCGCGCATCCTCGGCCGGCCACCCACCGGACGCCATGAGGCGGCCGCCCTGGCCGGTGCCGATCTCGTCGTGGAGGTTTCGCGCGGGGACGCCGTTGCCCCGAACCTGACCGCCGCGATCGCGGCCGGCGCCCGGCGGTTCGTCATCGCCACGACCGGCTGGGAGCGCGACCATCAGGCCGTGGAGGCGCTCCTGCGCGACCACGGGGCCGCGGCCGTGGCCGCCCCCAACTTCAGCCTCGGCGTCGTCCTGTTCGGACGGCTCGTCGAGGCCGCCGCTCGGCTGTTCGGTCCGCTTCCGGACGTCGACCCGTACATCGTCGAGTGGCATCGGCGGACGAAGGCCGACCGACCCTCGGGCACCGCGAAGGAGCTGTCGCGCCGCCTCATCGCGGCGCACCCCAGGAAGCGCCGGCTGGCCGACCCCACGGCGTCCGGGCCGCCCGCGCCCGATGAGCTCGAGCTCGCGGTCGTGCGGGCCGGTGCCTCGCCGGGGATGCACCTCGTCGGCTTCGACGCCCCGGGCGAGACGGTCGAGCTCCGGCTGACCGCCCGCGATCGCTCGGCGTACGCGGCGGGGATCCTCGCCGCAGCCGACTGGCTCCGCCGTGAGCCGCACGCGCCGGGGCTGCATCCATTCGACCCGGTCGTCGACGAGCTCCTCGCCGGAGCCGGCGAGCCGGCCGCCTGATCTTCCACGCCCCACCGCCCCACCGACACCCAGTCCCGAAGGAGACCCACGCCATGACCCGAACCAGCATCGCCCGCACTGGCCGCTCGAGCCGGCCCGCCCTGCGCGGCGCGTTCACCGCCCTCGTCACCCCGTTCACCGCCGACGGCGCGCTGGACGAGGCCGCCTTCCGCCGGCTCGTCCGCTGGCAGATCCTCGCCGGGATCGACGGCCTCGTGCCGTGCGGCACCACCGGCGAATCCCCGACGCTCTCGTCCGACGAGCGCGACCGGCTCATCGCCACCGCCGTCGAGGTCGCCGCCGAGCGGCCGTCGCGGTCGCGGGTGCGGATCGTGGCCGGGACCGGCACGAACGACACCGCGGCGACGATCCGGGCAACCCGCCGGGCGGCCACGCTGGGCGCCGACGCCGCGCTCGTCGTCACGCCCTACTACAACCGCCCGGATCAGCGCATGCTCGACGCCCACTTCCGGGCGGTCGCCGACGAGGGCGACCTGCCGATCGTCGTCTACAACGTCCCGTCGCGAACGGGCGCGAATGTCGAGGCGGACACCTTCCTCCGGCTGGCCGAGCACCCGCGCGTCGTCGCGGTGAAGGAGGCATCGGGCAACCTCGACCAGATCGCCCGGATCTGCCGGGATCGCCCGCGCGATGTGGCGGTCCTGGCCGGGGACGACGCCTGGACGCTGCCGGTCCTGGCCATGGGCGGGGACGGGGTCGTGTCGGTGGCGAGCAACGAGATCCCGGCCGAGATGGCGGCCCTCTGCTCCGCCGCCCGGGCCGGCGACTGGGAGGGCGCGCGACGCCTGCACGAGCGCTGGCTGCCGCTCTTCCTGGCGAACTTCCGGGGCGGCCCCAACCCGGTCCCGGCGAAGGCCGCCCTCACCCTGATGGGGCTCCTGGAGTCGGACGCGCTGCGCGCCCCGCTCCTGCCGCTCGAGGACGAGGCGCGGGAACGGCTGGCGGGGATCCTGCGCGGGCTGGGGCTGCTCGAGGCGGTCGGAGGCCGGATCGCCGATGCGGCGGCGGAGGCGGTCGCATGACGGCGGAGGTGGCCAACCAGGAGGCGACGACCCCGTCGCCGGCGACGGGGCCGGGCCGGGCCGTGGAAGGGATCCTGGCCGATCTCGACGCCGGCCGGGTCCGGGCCGCCGTCCCGGATCCTGGCGCGCCGCGCGGCTGGCGGGTGATCCCGGAGGTCAAGGCCGCGATCCTCGCCGCGTTCGCCGACCGGACGACGCGCGCCTGGGATCTCGGCGGGGCGCTCCGCTTCGTCGACCGCGTCGGCCTGCCGCCCAAGGACCTCCTCGACGGCCCGGAGGCGCTCGAGGCGGCCGCGGCCGGCCGGCCCTGGCGGATCGTGCCCGGCGGCACGAGCGTCCGTGCCGGCGCGTACCTTGGGCCGGGCGTCGTCGTCATGCCGCCCTCGTTCGTCAACGTCGGCGCGTGGATCGGCGAGGACACGATGGTCGACTCGGGGGTCCTCGTCGGCTCCTGTGCCCAGGTCGGCGCGCGGGTCCACCTCGCCGCGGGAGTCGTCATCGGCGGCGTCCTGGAACCTGCCGGTGCGCGGCCGGTCATCGTCGAGGAGGACGCGTTCATCGGCGCGGGCAGCGCGCTCCTCGAGGGGGTCCTCGTCCGGCGCGGCGCGGTCATCGGGGCGGGGGTGATCCTGACCGGCACGTCGCGGATCTACGACCTCGCCCGCGACCGGGTCATCGAGGGGACGCCGGACGAGCCGCTCGTCGTGCCGGAGATGGCGGTCGTCGTGCCGGGCACGCGCCCGGTCGACCGGCCGTTCGCGCGGCGCCACGGGCTGGCGATCGCCACGGCGCTCATCGTCAAGGACCGCGACGCGGGAACGTCGGCACGGGTCGCCCTCGAGGAGGCGCTCCGGTGAGCGTCCCGACCGCGGGTCCGTTCCCCGACGAGGTCCTGCGGCAGCTGGCCTGGCGCTTCGACACGCCTCTCTTCGTATACGACCTCGACGAGCTCGAGCGCCGGGCCACGGTGCTCCGGTCTGCCCTGCCACCGACCGTTGACATCGCCTACGCGGTGAAGGCCAACCCGGCGCTGGCCGTCCTCGCGACGCTGGCCGGGCTGGGGCTGGGCACGGACGTCGCCTCACGGGGCGAGCTGGCCGCCGCGCTCCGCGCCGGGATCGCTCCCGGCCGGATCGTCGTCACCGGTCCGGGCAAGCGCGACGACGAGCTCCGGCGTGCGGTCGTCGCCGGGGTCCGGGCGATCACCGTGGAATCCCCGGGCGAGCTCGAGCGGCTCGAGCGCATTGCCGGCGAGGTCGCCCTCGACCGGCCCGTTCCCGTGCTGTTGCGTGCTTCGGCTGCGGCGCTGGGCGCGGAGCGCTCTCCCGTCAACGGCGTCGCCGGCGCCGATGCGGTCGTCTCGATCGACGACGGCGCCGGGAAGTTCGGCATGGACGGCCGCGACCTGCTCGTTTGCGGGCGCCGGGCGCTCGCCTCGGACCGTCTCGAGCTGCTCGGGCTCCACGCGTTCGTGCACTCCAACGTCCTCGACGCCGATGCCCTGGCCGATCACGCCGAGGCCACGACCCGGCTGGCTGCCGGGCTGGCGCGGCGACTGGGGACCGCCCTGCGGCTGATCGACGTGGGCGGCGGGCTCGGGATCCCCTACGCGGACGGCGATCCGACGCTCGATCTCGATCACCTCGGCCGGAGACTGGCCCGACTCGTCGCCACCTGGTCCGGGGAGCCCATCCTCCGGGAGGCCCGGCTCCTCCTCGAGCCGGGTCGCCACCTCGTCGGCCCGGTCGGCGTCTACCTCGCCCGCGCGATCGACGTGAAGGCGGTCGACGGGCGGCACACGATCGTCCTGGATGGCGGCATCCACCATCTCTTGCGGCCGGCGCTCGTCGGGCGGGAGCACCGGATCAGGCTCATCCCGCGACGGCCCCGGCGCCTCGGCCGGGCCCGGCCGACGACGGTTGCAGGTCCCCTGTGCACCGGTCTCGACATCCTCGGCCGCGATGTCGCCCTGGCGCCGGCGGAGCCCGGTGACCTGGTGGAGGTCCGCGACGTGGGCGCCTACGGCTTCACCGAGTCGATGCCGCTCTTCCTGTCGCATCCGATGCCGGCCGAGGTCGCCGTCCGGGGTGGCCGGGCGACGGAGGTCCGTGGGCGGGTCGAGCCCGAGGCCTGGCTCGACGGCCAGCGACTCGCGGGCGCGGACGGCTCGACGGTGGTCATCGCCGCCCGGCAGGAGGCCGATCTCCTGCGGATGACGCAGGGCGCGGCCCGGCAGACGGTCGGCGGAGACGATACGCCCGGCGTCAGCTCCGGTCGAGCAGCTCGAGGACGGGCGCGAACTCCTCGATCGAGCCCAGGGTGATCGGGTCGAACACGAGCTGGACGTGGCCGATGCCCTCGCGGGCGTAGGCGCGCAGCTCCTCCGCCATCGCCTGGGACGTCCCGCGCAACGGCCCGATGCCCTGCTGGCTCGTGTCGCCCTGGACCCGGCCGCCGCCGCCGGTCAGGCCGACGAGGACCGCCACGGTCCGCTCGATCTCCGCGGGGTCGCGGCCGGCGGCGCGCGCGGCGTCGTCGACCTTCGTCCGCAGGGCCGCCACCCCCGCCGGCCGGTTGTCGGTGTCGGCGTACCAGGCGTTCCAGCTGGCGATGTACGGGGCGCCGATCGCGAGCATCCGCTCCCCGGATGACCCGAGGAGGATCGGCGGGCCGGCCGGCCGCGGGCCGCGCGGGCGGAGCTCGCAGTCGCGGACCGTGTAGAAGGTCCCCTCGAAGTCGATCGCGCCGTCGGTCAGCAGGGTCCGGATGATCGTGAAGGCCTCCTCGAACCGGCTGATCCGGTGGTCGAACGGGAAGCCGAACGCGCTGTACTCCGTCTCGTTCCAGCCCGCGCCCAGGCCCAGGATGAGCCGCCCGCCGCTGATCTCGTCGACGGTCGCTGCCTTCTTGGCCAGCATCGCCGGGGCGTGGAAGCTCGTCGAGGCGACGAGCGGCCCCAGCTCCACCCGGTCCGTGGCCGCGGCGAGTGCGGCGAGCAGCGACCAGCACTCCCACGGACCGCGGGCCTCGGGCTCACCCGGCCGGCGGTAGAGGAGGTGATCCCCGACCCAGATCGAGTCGTAGCCCAGCTCTTCGGCCCGGCGGGCCATCGCCCGGTACTCGGGCCAGCGGACCTCCCGCTCGACCTCGGGCAGCTGGACCCCGACCTTGAGCGGGCGACGACGGGCGGGCGCGCTCGGCGCGGTCGGCGTGGCGGCGAGCTGCTCAGTCATCGGATGGAGGGTACCGCGCGGCAACGCAGAGCGGAGCCCCCCCGGGGTGCCGCGCTGCCGCTACGCGTCGTCGTCGAGGTTGGGAGCGAGCCAGCGGGCCATCGTCTCGATGTCGAGGCCCTTGCGCTCGGCGTATTCCTCGAGCTGGTCGCGGCCGATCCGGCCGAGCCCGAAGTAGGCCGACTCGGGCCGCCAGAAGTAGAAGCCGCTGACCGAGGCGGCCGGGTGCATCGCGAACGACTCGGTCAGCCGGATCCCGGCCCGCGCCTCCGCCTCGAGGAGCTCGAACAGGGTGCCCTTCTCCGTGTGGTCCGGGCAGGCCGGGTAGCCGGGCGCCGGCCGGATCCCCTGGTAGCGCTCGGCGATGAGGTCCTCGTTGGAGAGCGCCTCGTTCGGCGCGTAGCCCCACAACTCACGGCGGACCCGCTCGTGGAGCCGCTCGGCGAACGCTTCGACGAGCCGGTCGGCGAGCGCCTTGATCATGATCGCGTCGTAGTCGTCGTGGGCCGCCTCGAAGTCCCGTGCCGCCTCGTCGGCGCCCAGGCCGGCCGTGACGGCGAACGCCCCGACGTAGTCCGGGACACCGGCCTCGATGGGTGCGACGAAGTCGGCCAGGGCGAGGTTCGGCCGGCCGGGCGGCTTGGCCATCTGCTGGCGGAGGGTGTGAATCGTCGCCCGGCGCTCGCTCCGCGCCTCGTCGGCGAACAGGTCGATGTCGTCGTGCGCCGTCCGGGCGGCCGGCCAGAACCCGACGACGCCCCGGACGCGCAGGAGTCCCTCGGCCTCGATCCGGCGGAGCAGCGCCCCCGCGTCTGTGAAGAGCGTGCGGGCCGCCGCCCCGACCCGCGGGTCGTCGAGGATCGCGGGATGGGCGCCCTTGAGCTCCCAGGTCGTGAAGAACGGCGTCCAGTCGACCCGCTCGACGAGCTCGGCGACGGTCATGTCGTCGATCGTCCGGACGCCGAGGAGGCTCGGCCGCGGCCCCGGCACGGACAGGTCGATCGCCAGCCGGTTCGCCCGCGCGTCGGCCAGGCTGAGGCGCTCCTCGCGCGCTCGCCGACCGGCCCGCTCGTGGCGGATCCCGGCGTACTCGGCCCGGGTTGCCTCGGCGAACCCGTCGCGGGTCGCCGGGTTGACCAGCGTGCCGACGACGCCGACCGCCCGCGACGCGTCGAGGACGTGGACGACCGGCCCGGAGTAGCGCGGCTCGATCTTCACGGCCGTGTGGGCGCGCGACGTCGTCGCCCCGCCGATGAGCAGCGGGATGGTGAATCCCTCGCGCTCCATCTCGGACGCCACGAACGACATCTCCTCGAGCGAGGGGGTGATCAGCCCGGAGATGCCGATGATGTCCGCTCCGACCTCCCGGGCCTTGTCCAGGATCCGGGCGGCCGGGACCATCACGCCCAGGTCGAAGACCTCGTAGTCGTTGCAGCCGAGGACCACCCCCACGATGTTCTTGCCGATGTCGTGGACGTCCCCCTTGGCGGTGGCCATGACGATCCGCCCGGCGGTCTTCCGCTCGCCCGTCCCGTTCTCGCCTCCGCCGGCCAGCCGCTCCGCCTCGATGTGGGGAATGAGATGGGCCACCGCCTTCTTCATCACCCGGGCGCTCTTGACGACCTGGGGGAGGAACATCTTGCCCGCCCCGAACAGGTCTCCGACGACGGTCATCCCGGCCATGAGCGGCCCCTCGATGACCTCGATCGGGCGGGCGACGGTCCGGCGTGCTTCCTCCGTGTCCTCGACGATGAACGCGTCGATTCCCTCGACGAGGGCGTGGGTCAGCCGCTCCCGGACCGGGAGCTCGCGCCAGGTGAGGTCGGTCGCCGAGGTGCGGGCCGCCCCCTCGGCCGAGTTCGCCGCGGCCCAAACGAGGATCCGCTCGGTCGCGTCCGGCCGGCGGTCCAGGACGACGTCCTCGACGAGCTCGCGCAGCTCCGGCTCGATGTCGTCGTAGACCGCGAGCTGGCCGGCGTTGACGATGCCCATGTCCATGCCGGCCGCGATGGCGTGGTAGAGGAAGACCGAGTGGATCGCCTCGCGGACGCGGCCGTTGCCGCGGAACGCGAAGCTGACGTTGCTCACACCGCCGCTGACCAGCACGCCGGGCAGCTCCGCCTTGATCCGGCGGGTCGCTTCGATGAAGGCGACGGCGTAGCCCGCGTGCTCCTCGATCCCCGTCGCGATGGCGAAGATGTTCGGGTCGAGGATGATGTCCTGCGGGTCGAAGCCGGCCTGGTCGACGAGGAGGCGATGGGCCCGCCGGCAGATGTCGACCTTGCGCTCGACGGTGTCCGCCTGGCCCTGCTCGTCGAAGGCCATCACGACGACGGCGGCGCCGTAGCGCCGGACGAGGCGGGCCTGGCGGAGGAACTCGGCCTCGCCCTCCTTCATGCTGATCGAGTTCACGACCGGCCGGCCCTGGACGCACTTGAGGCCGGCCTCGATGACCGACCACTTCGACGAGTCGATCATGACCGGGACCCGGCTGATGTCCGGCTCCGAAGCGACCAGGTCGAGGAAGCGGGCCATCGCCGCGGCCGAGTCGAGCATCCCCTCGTCCATGTTCACGTCGATGAGCTGGGCGCCGTTCTCCACCTGGTTCCGGGCGATCTCGAGCGCCGCGTCGTAGCGACCCTCGAGGATGACCCGGGCGAACGCCCGCGAGCCGGTCACGTTCGTCCGCTCGCCGACGTTGACGAAGAGGTTGCCCGGCTGGGGGATGGTCAGGGGCTCCAGCCCGCTGAGCCGGGTCCGCGGCGCGATCTCCGGCACCACCCGCGGCGGCAGGCCGTGGACGGCCTCGGCGATCGCCCGGACATGGGCCGGCGTCGTCCCGCAACAGCCCCCCACGAGGTTGACCAGGCCGTCCGCGGCGAACCCCCGCAGCTCCGCGGAGGTCTCCGCGGCCGTCTCGTCGTAGCCGCCGAACTCGTTGGGGAGGCCCGCGTTCGGGTAGGCCGAGACGGGGACGTCGGCGATCCGGGCCAGCTCCTGGACGTGCTCGCGGAGGGCGCGCGCGCCGAGGGCGCAGTTGAGGCCGATGCTGAACGGCCGGGCGTGGCGAACCGAGTTCCAGAACGCCTCCGGGGTCTGGCCGCTGAGCGTCCGGCCGCTGGCGTCCGTGATCGTCCCGGAGATCATCAGCGGGAGGCGGAGGTCGAGGCGCTCGAAGAGCCCGTCGATCGCGAACAGGGCCGCCTTCGCGTTGAGCGTGTCGAAGATCGTCTCGACCAGGAGGAGGTCCGCGCCGCCCTCGATCAGGCCCTCGGCCGCCTCGTCGTAGGCCGCGACGAGCTCGTCGAAGCGGACGTTCCGGGCCCCGGGATCGTTCACGTCGGGGGAGATCGAGGCGGTCCGGTTCGTGGGGCCGAGGGCTCCCGCCACGTAGCGCGGCCGCCCGGGCTCGCGGGCCTCGAACGCGTCGGCGGCCGCCCGGGCGATCCGGGCCGCGGCGGCGTTCATCTCCCGGACGATCCCCTCCAGGCCGTAGTCGGACTGGGCGATGGCCGTGGCGTTGAACGTGTTCGTCTCGATGATGTCCGCGCCGGCCTCGAGGTACGCGTCGTGGATCGCCCGGACGATGTCCGGCCTGGTCAGCGACAGGAGGTCGTTGTCGCCGCGCAGGTCGCGCGGGTGGTCGCGCGAAGCGGTCGCCCCGGAAGTCCGCCTCGGACAGCTCGTAGCGCTGGATCATCGTGCCCATCGCCCCATCCAGCACGAGGATCCGCTCGCGCGCGAGCGGCCCGAGGAGAGCAAGTCGCTGGTCGCGGCCCAGGGATTGCGCAGCGCGGGAGGAGGGTTCGGCGGTGGCGGTCATGGGCTCCAGGATCCGGGCGGACCGTCGGGACGTCGGGAGCGTCGGGTCCGGCGGAATCGACAGCTGTCAACGCAGGGATGCATCCGAGTGTACCCGTCCACCCCGGACGGGGCGTTTCCGCTCGGACCAACGTTGCGGGTCCGCCTGACCTTCGGTCCGTTTCCCGGGGCACGGCTGGCGGTCACGATCACGTGGTCGATCTCGCCGCTGAGGATCCCGATGCTCGTCGATCTCACCGGCTTCGCCGGCGACTGCCTCATCCGCGGCCGGCTGGAGCTCCGCGCCGCTCGCCTGACCGACCAGCTCAACGCCGAGTCGCGGATCGACCTGGTCGACGTCGTGCTGGAGGGGCTCCACGACGGGCGGCGGGTCGCGGTGCCGACGTTCACCGTAAATCGCGAGGACCTGTGTGCCGTCCGGGCCGACGGGCCGCGCGGCGCCCGGCGGCTGCGGGTCGCGACCTCGCCCCATCGGCTCCAGGCCCAGATCGGGCCGTACATCGTCCTCGGCCGGCTCCACGTCGCCCCTGGCGCCGAGCCGCTCCTGAGCATCGGCGGGCGGGAGGCGATGGTCCCGTTCACCGACGCGACGATCGCCTACGTCATCGCCGGGATGCTGGAGGTCCGTGACGCGCCGACGCTGGTCATCAACCGCGAGCTCGCCTCCTGGATCCGCGATGCCGAGGCAGGACCGGCCGTCCACCCGAAGCTCGCCATCGTCGAGGGCACGCGCGGCTGACAGGGGCAGCCTCAGATCCTCGGCTTTGCCCGAGGCGTGACAGCCTCCCGCTGTGCCGCCCGCTCGGCATCCCCGCGCTTCGTCCCGTCCCTGCCCCCGATCAGTACCACTCATCGGATTCACGACGAACGAACGCGACCGGTCGGCCGTTTCAGGCAATTCGGCCACCCAGTCACGTTCCCTTGTGCCGGATCTGATGAGCAGCACTCATCAGATCCGGGTGGGGCCAGATATCCCAGCCCCGGCACCGGGCCCAGCCCGGCACCGGCCGTCACGCGTCCCGCGGGTGCCAGCCCTCGGGCGCGAGCTCGAAGCCGTCGAAGGTGAAGGCCGGCGAGACGGTGCAGCCGACGAGGGTCCACGCGCCCAGGCTCCGGGCGGACTGCCACGCCCCGGCCGGAACGACCGCCTGGGGCCGGTCGCCGGCGAGGATGTCGTCCCCCAGGCGGAGCCGCTCGACCGTCCGCCCGTCGACGGACAGGGCGAGCTCGAGCGGCGCTCCGGCGTAGTGGTGCCACGTCTCGGCGGCATCGACCCGATGCCAGGCGGAGACCTCGCCCCCACGGAGGAGAAAGAGGATCGCACTGCCAGCGCCCCGACGCCCATCGGCCGGCGCATCCCGCCACGTCTCCGCGTAGTGCCCGCCCTCCGGATGCGGGACGAGCCCCAGGGCGGCGATCAGCTCATCGGCGGCGCGGGGATCGGCGGGATCGCTCATCGACCCCGTGATTCTATCGACCGATCGGGTCTCGGACCCGCCGGGCCCCAGGGGCGGTGCCGGCGTCACGGTCGCGCGATGGCGATCTTCGTACCGTTGCTGTCCCCGTCCAGGTCGCCGTTCCTCGTCGCGTCGTAGATGTGGCCGGACGCCGAGACCCCGCTGACCGTGAATGTCACGGTCTTGCCCTGGGCGGTGCCGCCGATCGTGCACGTGCCGGCAGCGTCGGTCGTGCAGGCCACGGTGCCGGAGTACGTGCCTTTGTAGGTGAACGTCACGCTCGCGCCCGCCACGCTCGTCGCGCCGCTCTGCACCGTGACCGTGACGTCCACGCGCCACCGTCGGTTGTCGATCCGGGACCGGGTCGCGTCGAGGTCGGCGACGTGGATCTCCGGGAGGAGGCTCACGGTGATCGAGACCGTGGCGACCGCGCTCATGGCACCGTCGCCGTCCCGGGTCCGGAACGTGAACGAATCTGGGCCGCTGTAACCGGCGCCGGGGGTGTAGGTCAGCGTGGCGCTCGAGACGCCGGCGGAGCAGGTCGTCCCGCCGACGGCGCCGAGGCCGCCGTGGGTCGGCCCATCGACGATCTCGAACGCGAGCGTGGTGCATGACTCGACATCCGAACCGCGCAGGGTGATGGGCAGGGCGGTCCCTGCCAGGGTCGAGCCGCTCCCGGCCTGGGCGGTCGGCAGGTCGTTCACCGCGCTGACCGTGATGGTGACGGCGGCGGTCGCGGAGCCGCCGCGGCCGTCGGACATCGTGTAGGCGAACGCGTCGATCCCGAACCAGTTCGCGGTCGGTGTGTAGCGCACGGAGCCGCTCTGGATCACGGCCGTGCCGTTCGCCGGCTGGGTGACCTCAGTCAGCGTGAGGGTGTCGCCGTCGGGGTCGCTGTCGTTGGCGCGGACGTCGATGAGGACCGAGGCATCCTCGGACGTGGTGGCCAGGTCGGCGACGGCCGTCGGCGGGGCATTGGCCGGTGGTGGCGGCGGCGGGGCGAGCCCGAGGACCGCCTCATCGACATTCGGGATGCCGCAGCCGAAGTACGTCGGGTAGCGCGGGTCGGTCTTGGGGATCGGCGTGGTCAGGACTCCGAAGCCGTCGTCCGCCGTGGCGCACAACCGGTCGCGGGCCTCGTCCTGGCGGCCGTTCCCGTTCTGGTCGGCGATCCCTGCGGCCAGGAGGAGGGCCACCGAGCCGGCCAGGTGCGGCGAGGCCATCGACGTCCCGCTGGCAGCCCCGTACCCGGTCGGGCTGCAGAACGCGCAGTTCACCGCGGGCAGCGTCGAGGTGATGTTGTCGCCGGGTGAGGCGAAGTCCACCTCGGGACCGGTGCACGAGTAGCCGGTCAGGGCGTCGTTCCCGTCCGTGAACGTCGTCGAGAGGACCTCGGGGTAGCGCGCCGGGTACGCGACGGGGCAGCCGTAGAAGAGCTGCAGCCAGTCGAAGGGGTTCACGTTCCCCGAGGCGGCCACCAGCACGATCCCAGCCGCACCGGCGTTGTGGACCGCCTGCTCGAGCGCGGTTGACGCCTCCGTCCCGCCCAGGCTCATGTTCACGATGTCGATGTCGTTGGCCGGCTGGGCCGCCCAGTCGAGGGCGGCGATCAGGCCGCTGTAGTCGCCCGAGCCGTCCGCGCCGAGGACCTTGAGCGCGACGACCTGTGCCTCCGGCGCGACGCCGACGACCCCGACCCCGTTCCTCAGGGCGGCGATCGTCCCCGCGACGTGGGTTCCGTGGCCGTGGTCGTCGAACGGGATCCCGCCCGGGAACGGCAGGCTCGCGAAGAAGTTGTAGCCACCCCCGCAGTTCGCCGCGAGATCCGGGTGGGTGCACTCGATCCCGGTGTCGACGACCGCGACCCGGATCCCGGCGCCACGGTTGCCGGTCGGAGCGGCGTGGACGGTGCCGGCGCCGATGTGCTCGACGCCCCAGGCCGCCTCGAGCTCCGGGTTGCCGGTAGCCGCGGCATGGTCGAACGCGGTGAGCCGGTGATCCGTCTCGACGGCCCTCACGAGCCGGTTCCGCCTGAGGGCCGCCAGCGCGGCAGCCGGGATCTCGACCGCGGCGCCGGGGATGATCCGATAGACGTACCGGATCCTGGCGCCCATGTCGCGGAGGAGCTTGAGCTCCCTGGCGCCGGGCTTCGCCCGGAACGTGACGATGACCTTGACCCGATCCGGGGCATCGAGTCGCGCGCCCCCGTCACGCACCGGACCGGCCGGGTCCGGTGCCGCCGCGACCGCTGGCGCGGTCAGGCCGGCGACGAGTGCGGCCATGGTCAGGGCCGCCGCCAGCGCGCGCATCCGTCGGGTCATCACGTCCCTCCCTCCGGGCCAACACTCCCCAGCCGCCGGGCGGGAGGTCACCTTACGCCGGTCGAACCCTCGGTTCAAGACCCGGGCCGGGGGCGTGTGGACCGGGGGCGGGTCCGGCTCAGGCCGGCAGGGGCTCGAAGCGGGCGGTGAAGTGGCGCAGGGCGGGCGGCTCGCGGACGATGCGGTAGCCGCGCAGGTCGGCGGCCCGGGCCGCGACGGACAGGACGACCTCGATGGCGTAGTCGATATGGCTCTGGGTGTACGTCCGGCGCGGGATCGCCAGGCGGACGAGGTCCATCGCCGCCGGCGTCTCGGTCCCGTCCGGGTGCCGCCCGAACATCACCGTCCCGATCTCGCAGCCGCGGATCCCGCCCGCCTCGTAGAGCGCGACCGCGAGCGCCTGGCCCGGGTACTCCAGCGGCGGGATGTGCGGCAGGAGCGCCCGGGCGTCGATGTAGACGGCGTGCCCGCCGATCGGCCGGACGACCGGCACGCCGGCCCGATCGAGGGCGTCGCCGAGGTACGCCGTCGAGCGGATCCGGTAGCGCAGGTAGTCCTCCTCGACGACCTCGCGGAGGCCCTGGGCGATCGCCTCGAGGTCCCGCCCGGCGAGCCCGCCGTAGGTCGGGAAGCCCTCGGTCAGGATGAGCAGGTTGCGGCACTGCTCGGCGAGGGCGTCGTCGTTCATGGCCAGCCAGCCGCCGATGTTGGCCAGGCCGTCCTTCTTGGCGCTCATCGTCATGCCGTCGGCGAGCGAGGCCATCTCGCGCACGATGTCCGGGATCGGCCGGTCGCCCTGGCCGGGCTCGCGCTCGTGGATGAACCAGGCGTTCTCGGCGAACCGGCAGGCGTCGAGGAAGAGCGGGATGCCGAACCGGTCGCACACCGCTCGCACCCCGCGGAGGTTCTCGAGGGAGACCGGCTGGCCGCCGCCCGAGTTGTTGGTGATCGTGACGAAGACGACCGGGACGCTGGCCGGGCCGCGCTCGACGATGAAGCGCTCGAGCGCGGCGAGGTCCATGTTGCCCTTGAACGGATGGATGAGCGACGGCTCGCGACCCTCCGCGATCACCAGGTCGACCGCCTCGGCGCCGGTGTACTCGACGTTCGCCCGGGTCGTGTCGAAATGGGTGTTGTTCGGGATCGCCTTGCCCGGCCCGCCGATCGCCGAGAACAGGATCTTCTCGGCGGCCCGGCCCTGGTGGGTGGGGATGACGTGCTGGAACGGGAAGAGGCCGGTGACCGCTCTCGAGGAAGGCGAACCACGACGGCGAGCCCGCGTACGACTCGTCGCCGCGCTGGATGCCGGCCCACTGGTCGCGCGACATGGCGCCGGTGCCGGAGTCGGTCAGCAGGTCGATCAGGACGTCGTCGGCGTGGAGGTCGAACAGGTTGTAGCCCGCGGCGGCGATCGCGGCGCGCCGTTCGGCCGCGGTCGTGATCCGGATCGGCTCCACCGAGTGGATCCGGAACGGCTCGATGATCGTCTGCCAGCGGTCCATGGCGTCAGAGTAGCGGTTCGGATCGCGCGGCTGCCGGCCGGCCGATCAGCCGTCCCGCACGCGGCCGACGAGCCGGAGGACGACCTCGACGACCAGGTCCGGACGGTCGATCGGGATCAGGTGACCGGAACCCCAGGCGAGCCCGACGGTGACCATCCCCGGCGAGAGCGAGGCGTACGCATCGCGCCAGGCCTGTGCGATCGACGCGTTCGCGGCCTCGCCGAGCCGCGGCTCGGAGCGCGGAGCGACGAGCACCTCGACCGGGAGCCCGCTCAGCGAGCTCGCCCGGAGGAGCGCTTCCGACGCCTCCCAATCGAGCGACTCGACGCGAGACACGAGGTCTCGGAGTCCGGCGACCGAGCGCTCGTATTCCGGGCGCAGCGAGCCGAGGAGGGGATGGATCCAGCGCACCTGGAGGTCCGGCGCGAAGGGGTCGAGGAGGACGACCCCGGCGACCCGGTCGCGGAACGTCGACGCGAAGACGCGCGCGTAGTCGGCGCCGAGCGAGTGGCCGACGACGACGTACGGCGGTCGCTCCCCGGCGGCATCGAGGAGTGCGGCCAGGTCGACCGCGGCGTCCGCCAGGGTGTGGCTGCCGCGTCGGTCGCTCGACCCGAGGTTGGCTCGGTCGTGGGCGCAGGTTCGCGTCGCCAGCGCGAGATCGTCGAGGACGGCGCTCCACGAGGCGACTCCGACGCCCATCCCCGCCTCGAGGACGATCGTCGGGGACCCGGAGCCGCGACAGTCGAGATACAGCGAGCGCTCACCGATGTCCACGCGTCCGCCCGCGGGCAGGTACGGCGGCGGGATTCCGTGTCGGGCGAACCACAGCTGGAGCCCGCCCGTCCGGACCACGTCGATCCCGACGGCGAGGGCGAGCCCGGCGATCACGGCGAAGGCGATCGTCACGGTCGGCGGTCGGCGGCGGCGTGCGGCGGCCATCGCGGCTACGGTAGCGCCTCGCTGCTCGACGGCGTCCCGTGACGTGGGACCGGCCGCGTCGAGCCCGCCATACTCGCGGAGACTGCGATCCGATCATCGACCTCGTGACGAGGAGACGTCCATGGCCCGCCGCCAGACCCCCTACCACCACCGCTTCGTCGCGCTCGGGGCGGAGATCGTCGACCGGATCGGGTTCGACGCCGCGTACCGCTTCACGACCGTCGAGGCGGAGCACCGCGCCACCCGCGAGGCGGCCGGCCTGTACGACGTCTACTACCAGGGCGCGGTCGACGTGAAGGGCAGCGATGCCGAGGCGTTCCTCAACGGCGTCCTCGTCAACGACGTCAACCGGCTGACCGACGGCGGCGTCCTCTACAGCTCCGTCCCGAAGCCGGACGGCGGGATGCTCGACGACCTCACCCTGTACCGGTTCTCGGCCGAGCACTTCTGGCTCTGCCCGACCCCGTCGCGGGTCGACCTCTTAACCGCCCACCTGACCGAGGCCGCCCGCGGCCGCCACGCGTACGTCACGAACATCGCGTCCGGGACGGCGTTCCTGTCGATCCAGGGCCCGCGCTCGCGGGAGATCCTGGCGATGCTGACGGACGTCGACCTGTCGACCGCGGCGCTGCCCTACTACCGCTTCACCCGAGGGGTCGTGGCGGAGGTACCGACGGTCGTCTGCCGGACCGGCTACTCGGGCGAGCTCGGCTACGAACTGTTCTACCCGCGCGACTACGCCGAGCACATGTGGGACGCGGCGATGGCCGCGGGGGCGCCGCTCGGCATGGTGCCGGCCGGGCTGGGCGCGCTGCGCAGCGTCCGGATCGAGAAGAAGTACCCGCTCTACGGTCTCGACCTCAACGAGACGACGACCCCGCTCGAGGCCGGCCTGGGCTGGACGGTGCGCTGGGACAAGGGCGACTTCGTCGGGCGCGACGCGCTCCTCCGCCAGCGCGAGGCGGGCGTGACCCGGAAGCTCGTCGGGATCGGCTTCGAGGGCGCCGGCGTCCTGCCCAAGCCGGGCGACGCGATCGAGATCGACGGGCGCCGGGTCGGCTCGATCACCTCAGCGGATACCGGCTGGTGGCTCGGCCGGAACCTGGCCATGGGCTACGTCGAGCCCGCGGCCGCGGTCGCCGGGACGCCGGTGACGGTGCGGGCCGCAGACGGCTCGGCGAGCGCCACCGGCACCGTCAGCGAGAGGGCCTTCTACGACCCCGACCGGCAGCGCGTCCGCGCCTGATCGACCCGCGCGAGCGCCAGTGCCGGCTCGCCGCCGTCGCGGGTGTAGGCTCGGGCGGTGATCGGGCTGCGCGCCATCCGGCTTCCCTCGGCTCCGCGCCCCCTCGTGGCGCTGGCGCCGTTCGCTTACCTCGGTCTCGTCGCGCTCAGCTGGGTGGCAATCGACGCGATCCGTGAGGTCGGGCCGCTCGACCGCGCCAAGCTCGGCGGGGCGATCGGCCTGCCCCTGACCCTGCTCATCCCGACGGTCACGGCGCGTGCCGCCGTCGCGCTCGGGCGGGGCATCGAGCGGCAGCTGGTCGTGGGCGGGGTGGCCGTGCTCGGCGCGCTCGCCGTCGTGGGGCCGATGTGGATCGAGTACGCCCGGCGCTGCGGCTCGGTGGCGATGCCGGTCCCGGCCGGTGCCCTCGCGATCGTGGGCGTGGCCGTCGCGGCGGCCCTCGGCCTGAGCACGCTCGTCGCCATGGGGCTCTGGCCGCACAGGGACGGTCCGAAGCGCTCGGTCGCGCCGGCTTTCGTCGTCTCGGCCCTCGTCCTCGCCCTCGCGGCTACCGCAGTCGTCCTGCTCGCGGTGCAGCTCCTCCAGCTGGACCCGTGCGTGGTCCGGCCGAGCCTCACGCCCTGACTCCCGTGTAGGCTTGCCGGCATGTGCCGAAGCATCAGGACCCTGCGCCGTGTCGACGAGCCGGCGACGAACGAGGAGATCGCCGCCGCCGCGCTCCAGTTCGTCCGGAAGGTGAGCGGCTACCGCGTGCCGAGCCAGAAGAACCGCACGGCGTTCGACGCCGCAGTGATCGAGGTCGCCGGGGCATCGCGCCGGCTGCTCGACGCGCTGGGCACGGCCAGATGACCGTCCCGGTCGAGCGGGCCGGCGCAATCGGCGGCGCGGCGGCGACCGGCCACTGGTGGGAGCGGCCGGGCCTGGGGATCCGGGACGGCCGTCTCGCGATCGCCGGCCGGGACGCGGAGGCGCTCGCTCGCGAGCATGGCACGCCGCTCTTCGTCTACGACCTGGAGCGGGTCGCGGAGAACGCCCGGAGCGTCATCGGCGCGCTGGCACGGACCGGCCTGCGGACGCGCCCCCGGTTCGCCATGAAGGCCAACCCGGAGCCGGCGATCCTGGCCGTCCTCCGCGGCCTCGGCGCGCCGGGCGCGCCGGGCTCGATCGGCATCGACGCCTGCTCGCCCGGCGAGGTCGTCCACGCCCTGGCCAACGGCTGGCGCGCCGACGAGATCAGCTTCACCGGCTCGAACGTCTCCGAGCGCGACCTCGACGTCCTCCTCCCGACCGGCGTCCACATGAACCTCGACGCGATCAGCCAGATCGAGCGGTTCGGCCGGCGGGCGCCCGGGCGCGCCATCGGCATCCGGGTGAACCCCGGCGCCGGCGCCGGCTACCACGAGGGGCTCGAGTACAGCGGGGACCGGCCGACGAAGTTCGGGATCTACCGGGATCGGCTCGATGACGCGCTGGCCGCCGCGGCCCGCCACGGCCTGGCGATCGACACGGTCCACTTCCACGCCGGCTCGGGCTGGCTGGCCGACGGCCTGCCGTCGTTCGAGGCGGCCCTCGTCTCAGCCGTCGAGGCATGGTCGGAGCGGCTGATGGCCGCCGGCTGCCCGATCGACGAGGTCAACGTCGGCGGCGGGCTGGGCGCCCCGGCCCGCGACGACGAGCGCCCGATCGACCTCGATGCCTACGCGGCCGTCCTCGCCCGCCACCTCGGCCCGCTCGGCGTGGCGGTGGCGGTGGAGCCCGGCGACTACATGGTCAAGGACGCGGCGATCCTCCTCGGCGAGGTCGTCACGGTGGAGGACCGGCAGGGCACGCGGTTCGTGGGCCTCGACCTGGGCTGGAACGTGGACTGCTCGTACTTCATCTACCGGTTCGCCCAGGAGGCGGTCATCTGCCGGGCCGCCGACGCGCTACGGACCCAGCTGGTCACGATCGCCGGCCACATCAACGAGGCGGGCGACATCTTCGCCGAGGAGTACCCGTTCCCGGAGGTCGCCGAGGGGGACATCGTGGCGCTGCTCAACGCCGGCGGCTACAAGCAGGCGATGAGCACGACCCACTGCCTCCGGCCGCTCGCCGGAGCGCGATTCCTCGAGCGGCAATGAGGGTTGCGCAGGCGCACCTCCGACAGGCTGCGTAGACCGACCGCTGACGACCCGATCGCCTCGGCCTGACCTCCGAGCGGTCGCTGCCCATCGGGCGGCGGCACAGGATGCGGCCATGAGCTTCATCCGCGCGACCGACGCCATCCTCCTGCGGGCCGACCGGACGCGCCCCGCGCGGGTCGCCGTCGCCCAGGGCGCCGCGGATCGCCCGTACTGGGGGTTGTTCGCCATCGCCGCGGCCGTCTTCTTCCTCGATGCCGTGACGACCCTCGGAGTCCTGCCGCTCGTCCCGGGCGCGCACGAGCTCAACCCGATTGCCGAGCGCGCGATCGCTGCAGGGCCCGCGATCGCGCTCCTCTTCAAGGGCGCGATCCTGCTCCAGGTCGCGGGGACCGCCGTGGTCCTCCGCCGGCTCGACGCCGCGTGGGCCGGCCGCTTCCTGTTCGCGGCGACCGCAGCCCTCGGCGCCGTGGGCGTCGGCTCCGCCCTCGGGGTGCTGCTGGCCGCCGCCTGAGCCTGGCCGTGGCGGTCCGCCCGACTACACTCGCGGGGTGACCGTTACCTCGCCCGAACCCGGCCTTCCCGCCCGCCACACCGCGAAGAAGCGGGTGCTCGCGGTCCGAGGTCCCGTCGCGGAGCACCGCGACGACACGCTCGTCGGGGAGGAGCCGCTCGAGATCCGGGTGGCGGGATCGGGCCAGGCGCCGGTCGCCATCGCGGTGACGATGCGGACGCCGGGCTCGGAGGCGGAGCTCGCTGTCGGCTTCCTCCGGACCGAGGGCCTCATTCATGACGGCGAGGTGGAGGCTGTCGAGTCGGGCGACCCAGCCGAGCTCGCCCAGCCTGACGACACGGTGATCGTCCGGCTCCGGCGCCCGTTCGACGCATCGGTCATCGCCGAGCGCCACTTCATCGCGACCGCCAGTCTGCGGGATCTGCGGCAAGGCGACCCTCGACGAGATCGCCGTCCGCTGTGACCCGCTGCCGCCCGGGCCGATCGTCGCACGCGAGGTCGTCATCAGCATGCCCGCGACCCTTCGCGCGGCCCAATCCGTGTTCGAGGCGACCGGGGGGCTGCACGCGGCCGGCCTGTTCGACCCTGACGGGCGGCTGCTGGCCCTGCGGGAGGACGTCGGCCGGCACAACGCCCTGGACAAGCTCGTCGGCTGGGCGGTCCTCGCCGGCCGCACCCCGCTCAACGGCCACGTCCTGCTGGTGAGCGGGCGGGCGAGCCTCGAGATCGTCCAGAAGGCCGCGGTCGCCGGTATCCCGATCGTGTGCGCCGTGTCCGCCCCGTCGGGCCTCGCCGTCGAGGCCGCCGAGCGCTTCGGCCAGACCCTCGTCGGCTTCCTCCGCGGCGACGGCTTCAACGTCTACACGGGAGCCGAACGGATCGCGCTCTGAGCTGAGCTCAGCTCGGGATCGTGCGGAACCCCTGGGCGGCGAAATCGCCGTCGAGCGTGAACGCCGTGTCGATGTCTGCACGTCGCATGACGAGGAAGCTCGTCCAGTCCACGAGTGAGATCCTGCGTCGATCCGCGGCGACCATCGTGTCGCGTGCGATCTGGTGCGCCTCGGGGTCGACCCACACGACATCGATGATCGGCAGGATCCCACCGATGAGCTGCCGGACCGCCGGCAGTCCGAGTCGTCGCTGAAGCAGCGTGATGGTCTCCACGAGAGCGTATTCATGCGTGACCAGGGCGATCGGCGTCCGGGCCATCTCGGCGAGGGCATCGACCGCGCGCGGGTGATGGTGATCGTCCCCGTTGACCAGCGCGATCAGCGCCGATGAGTCGATGAAGACGCTCACCAGCGATTGCCTTCGTTCAGGTAGAAGTCGTGGTTCTCCGCGAGGTCTGGGATCCCGGAACGGAACCCAGTGTTCGCGACGAACTCCAGCGCGCGTTCCCAGCGCGCTTCCATCGAATCGTCGCTCGCCTCCGGGTAGGTTCGCTCGACCGCCTCCCGAATCAGGGCGGCCATCGAGGTCCGGCGTTCGCGAGCAAGTCGACGCAGACGCGCGGCCTGCGCGGCGCTGAGCGAGATCTGGGTTCGTTCCACAACGTGCATGATATCGATCCGCTGCAAGTGATGTAACCCGGCAGCCGGCCGAGGGCCGACGCTGCTCGCGCCACTATCGACGCGCGCGCTTCACCCGCGCATCGTGTTGCGTTGCTGGCTCGGCCGTGCACCCGGAGGCAGGGCCCGCCCGCGCCTACGATGTCCTAGCGACCGCTGCGGGGGTCCGGGGTTACGAGAGGCCCGGCGTCAGACCGGCACTACGACCTTGGTATGAAGGCGACGACCACTGTCACCGAGTAGCGGTCCCGGTCGGCTCGTTCTCCAGGAGGCCGTGCTCGCGCATCCAGTCGTCCCTCTGGATCTCGGATGGCCGACTCCGCACCTCGACAACGGTCGCGATGGCCCCTGCCGGACACTGCTGCCCGTGCTGTACTGGGATGATGATGTGCTTGGGAAGGACACCGGACATCGGCTCGGGTGACCGACGCCCATTCGGCGAGGTTCCGAAGATTGCCCTTCATCACCCGTTTCGTGCGTGTCGCGCCTCTAAACTAATGTGACGACGAAAGACGGCCCGGCGTTCGCGGTTTTCGAACTGGTGGCGGCAATCCCCGCGACCAGTCAGCTCCGCGAGGCCCTCGACAGCCACCGCCCCATCCTGCTCGCGGCGGCCCGGGTGGTCGTGCGCAACGAAGCCGAAGCCCAGGACCTCGTTCAGACCACCTTCGAGATCGCGGTGCGCCGGATCGATCAGCTTCGCGACCCGGGCGCCCTACGGGCATGGCTCCTGGCGATCGAGACGCGGGAGGCCTTCCGGGTCGCCCGCCGGCTGCGGCGTCTCGTCGCGCTCGACAGCCAGGTCGGCGCGACAACCGTGCCCGGCCCGAGTGCCAGCGAGGCGGCCCTGCAAATCGCCCTCGGCCACCTGCCCGCTCGCGTTCGCGCGGCGATCGTTCTCCACCACCTGGGCGGGCTCTCGATCGAGGAGACCGCGGCAGCCCTGGGCACGAGACCGAACACGGTGAAGACCCAGCTTCGCGACGGCCTCAAGCGGCTGAGAAGAGAGCTTGGCGATGGATGAGCGCCTGACCTTGGGCGACCGTCTGCTGCTCCGGCGCCTGGACGACTACTTCGCGGCAGAAATCGAGCGCGCTCAACGGGACTTCGAGGCCACCGTGGATGCGGCGCCGCAGACACGGCTCCGCATCCGGCAGTCGAGTCACTCCTCCCTACCCTTCGGCGGGTTGCTCGCCCTGTTCGTCACGGTGGTCCTCGCGGTCGCCCATAGCTCGGGCGCCATCAACGCGCCACTCCCCAGCGGGACCTCCCCAATGCCCGGCCTTGCCGGCCTCGACATCAAGGCATTCGGTCGGTCGGCCGTCGTTGTCGCCACGGCTGACGGCGCGGCGATCGTCCGACCTGACGGGGATGTGGTTGAGCTCCTCGTCGCCGTCCAGACCGGCGACGCGTGGGCAGTCTCCGTCGTCGACCGTACGCTTCGGATCCCCTCGCAGTACGAGACTGCAGGCCAAGATACCAACGGGTGGTACCTGGCCGGCAACGCCGTCGTGTGCGATGCAGCGTCGGGCCTTCGCGATCGGGGTTTCATCTACGGGTGGCTGGCCGCCGGTCCAAGCTCTGATCGTGTGGAGCTCAGCGGCATCCCAGTGCGAGGAGATGGGCGCCTCGTCAACGGGCTGTACCTGTTTGTGACTAACGGAACGCCCGTGACCGGCGCCTCGTACGTCCTCATGCCGTTCGATGGACCGTCCGCGCGCCAGTCCATCCACCTCCAGGGCAAGTTCGGCATCCCGGCTCCGGTCGCCTGCAGCGTGCCGCAAGATGCCGGATCTCCCGAGGGCACGGCTTCAATCGAGGGCCCGATTCCGGCACCGTCTGGGTCGGTCTTGCCTCGGCGGCAGGGGGATCCCTAAGACCGCGCCTTTCCGGTTTCTTCTGTTATGCGCCGTCCGCACGGGTGTTATGCGCAGTCCGCAGGGGGAAGGCCCGAGTCACGAGGATCGCAGAAGCGGTTCGCACAGGCGAGGAGGTGATGCACCGGAGAGAACCTGGACACGTGATCTGGCAGCCGGTCTCAAAGAGCCGTCGCGGGCAACAGAAGGGAGAAGGCGCGATGATTCTTGTCAACATCAGGCGAAGTGGATTTGCCAGCGTAGTCCTCGCTGGCTTCTTGTCACTCGTTCTGGCCCTACCTGTCTTCGCGTGGCAGGCAGAAGGCGGCACGCGCAACTGCGGGGCGTTGATTGGCTACGTGCATGCGCGGTACAACGACATCGCCTCGCTCACGGGCCCTGGAGGTCCTACTTACCGTTACTACGAGGATGACAACGCGTGGCACACGAGAGAGGTGAACGGCTCCTACAGCGGCGACTGGATGGCGATTGGTGATCCGTACCTCGATCTGCCGGCCACCTATGCCGGTTGCCGTAACTATGGTGCGCCCGCTCCGTAGGTCGAGACCCGATCGCCATGCAAGCACACTCTTCGTACATCGCGAGGGCGCTGGTTGGCGCTCGTGCCCTCTTCGTGCTCGGTTTGCTCGCGGCGGGAGCGTGTTCCCCCGCCGCGAGCGACGCTCCCGCGACCGGCTCGCCGAGCGCGTCGACAGGTGTGGCGATCCCGACCGGGCAGCTCCCGCTACTTATCCAGTGCCTTGTCGACCGCGGTTTCCGCGTCACGGCGGTCGAGCCGCCTCAGGCCGAGTGGGACACGCCGTCATATCGCCTGGAGTCGGATCTGCCGAACGACCAGGCCAACGCGGTGACAGATGAATGCCGCCGCCTGGTGCCGCGGAAACCGCCCAAGACCGACGCCGACATCCGCGTGATCTACGACCGCTGGGTTCTCGAATACGAGTGCCTCCTCCAGCTCGGATACCAGCCAAAAGAGCCACCTTCGTTCGAGACGTTCCTCTCGGACTGGCGAAGCCCGAAAGGCCCGTGGGACCCGATCACAGGCGTCGACACTGGATCGTGGACCGGCGCCGAGTACGAACAAGCAAAGGGCAAGTGCACCCTCGAGATGTTCGATCGTTAGGGCCTGGCACCAACGCCCCCCGATTTCTTACGTCACCCGCGAGCGCAAAGGAAGTTTGCACCAAAGAGTGGAGGAGAGGTTTCGTCAGTCGGGTCAAGAGCACCTTGGTGGAGAACGAAAGGGGAAGTAACAATGAGTCTTCTCAACATCACGCGACGCGGGTTTACCAGCGTGGCCATCGCCGGCGTCGTTTCACTTGTTCTCGTCCTGCCTGTCTTTGCCTGGCAGGCAGAAGGCGGCACCATTGGATGCGGGCAGTTCATCGGCTACGTCCATGCACGGTACAGCGATCTGGCTGCGCTCCAGGGACCTGGGGGCACCACCGGCTATTACGGTCTGAACAACGGAACATGGCAGGTCAGCGAACGCAATGGCTCGTACAGCGGCGATTGGCTGGCTATCGGTGATCCATACCTCGATCTGGCAGCCACGTATGCCGGCTGCCGCAACTACGGTGCACCTGCGCCGTAGCGTCCAGGTCAGGACTCGACCAGCTCGCCATGCGACCACGTGTCCCGGGCGGGGCGCAACGGGGCCTCCGCGGCCTCGCGGCTTTCTGCCTCCTTATGCTCGCCGCCTGCGCGCCGGAAGTGGGCCCTGCCGCGACGACGTCCACACCTGGCTCCACCACCGGCCTCGCGATCCCTACGGGCAAGCTGCCTGGGCGGGTTCAATGCATGGTGGATCGCGGTTTCCGCATCGCCCAGGTGCGTCCGCCTCAGGCTGACTGGGACCAGCCCGAATATGTGTTCGAATCGGACCTCCCCCTGGACCAGGCGAAGGCGGTCATGGACGAGTGTCGCAAGCTATACCCGACTGCCCAGAAGACCGACGCGGAACTCCGCGTTATCTACGACCGGTGGATTGAAGAGCGTAGGTGCCTGGTGGAGCTCGGCTATCAGCCCGCGGAGCCACCGTCATTCGAGCAGTTCCTCTCTGATTGGCGAAGCCCCAGAGGTCCTTGGATGCCGATCGACGGCGTCGATACGGGTTCATGGACCGGCGCCGAGTACGAGGAAGCCAAGGCCAAGTGCACCCTCGAGATGTTCGATCGCTGAGGATGAGCGAAGCCAACGGAGCAATTCAATGTCAACGGACGAATCCTGATGCGCCGCGCCGTCTCGATGCTCGTATCGGGCGCCCTTCTTGTCGGCATCGCCGGTGCGGCCTACTGGGCGGGCACGAACGCGGTCGTGCCACCCGAGCTACCGGTCGCCGCGCACACGTCCGAGACCTACACGGTTGAAATTGGGACCGTCGGCCGCTCGGTCCGGGTTTCGGTCGCCGCGACGTGGTCGACCACTCGCACCCTCTACGGCACCGCCGACGGGATCGTGACCTCGATCGGCCACCAGGCCGGCAATGCCGCACAGCCTGGCGACGTCCTGCTCACGGTGAACCTCGAACCGGTCGTCGTGGCCAGAGGCGTCGTGCCGATGTTCCGCACCCTCGAACAGGGCGTGGATGGCCCCGACGTCGCGCAGTTCCAGCGGCTGTTGAGGGACCTCGAATTCTTCCCCGGACCGACGAACGGGGCGTTCGGTCCGGCGACGGCCGCCGCGACGAAGCGCTGGCAGCGCTCGATCGGCGCGACGGCCGACGGGACCGTCGAGAGTGGCTCGCTCCTCTTCGTCGACGCGCTGCCCGCTCGGATGGCGGTCGTGCCGTCGGTGGGCGCACGGATCGGCGCGGGGACCGAGCTAGTGCGCGTCCTTGGACACACGCCCAGATTTCACCGTGACGGTGAGCGGATCGCTGCGAGCCGAGCTGAGATCGGGCCTGACGATCGCGGTCGACGCCCCGGGCGGGGGCACCTGGACAGGCACCCTGGGCTCCTTCGAGCAGCTCGGCGACGGTCGCTACATCGCATCGCTCGAAGGAGTCCTCTGCGGAGACGCATGTGACCGCATCCCGGTGGACGGCGAGACTGCACTCTCCGGACAGATCGTGCTCGTGCCGGACGTGACCGGCGTTGTCGTACCAGCGTCGGCCCTCGTCCAGCAGCCTTCGGGTGCTCTCGCAGTGACCCTCACCGACGGAACCAGTCGGGCGGTCACGATCGTCGTCGAGGCCGACGGCTTCGCGATCGTCGAAGGGCTCGATGCAGGATCGATCATCGCGCTCCCGAAGGCGCCGATCCCGTGATCGCCGCCGTCCGCCCGCTGATCGAGGCTGCCGAGATCACCTTCGGCTACCGCGGAGGGCAACCGGTCCTGAACGGCTGGAGCGGCTCGGTCGCGCGCGGCGAGATCGTCGCCATCGTGGGGACGTCAGGGAGCGGCAAATCGACTCTTCTGTACATCCTGGGCACGCTCGTGCGGCCCTGGTCCGGCACCTTGCGGATCGGTGACCACGACGTGGTCCGCCTCGGGGATCGGGGTCGCTCGGACGTGCGGGCGGCCGCGATCGGATTCGTCTTCCAGGACGCCCTGCTCGACCCGCGCCGCTCGGTCCTCGACAACGTCGTCGAAGGTGCCGTCTATCGGGGCGACGATCGGGCCGCCGCGACCGCGCGGGCGCGGGCCCTCCTCGAGCGCTTCGGCGTCGATGTCGAGTCGAGCCGTCGGGCGACCGACCTCTCGGGCGGGCAGGCTCAGCGGATCGCGCTCGCCCGAGCGCTCCTCGACTCACCCCCGATCGTCCTCGCCGACGAGCCGACCGGCAACCTCGACCGCAGCAACGCCAAGCTCGTCGAAACCGCGCTCTTCGAGCACGCCCGGAGCGGGGCCGCGATCGTCGTGGCCACCCACGACGAGGCCCTGGCGGCACGATGCGATCGGACGTTTCGACTCTCGTGATCGGGGGCCCGCGGCGCTCGTGGCCGGCGCTCGTGGCCGAGTCGGCGCGGGTCGCGGCGACCACTCGAGTCGCCTCGGGCCTGGTCGGCGTGCTCGCTTTGGTCGTGCCGCTCGCCGTCGTCGGTGTGACCGGGCTCAACATCGAAGCCCAGGGCGCGATCCTGCGCCAGATTGACGCGATCGGTGCCCGGACGATCACGATCGTCTCCACCGGCGGCGAGGCGGCGGTCCCGGCGGCGGCAGTGGAGCGGATTGCTCATCTCGACGGAGTCAGCTGGGTTGTCGGATTGGGGGGTGTCTTCGACGTGCGCCTGCGCGCCCCGGTCGGCGAGCCGACCCCGGTCCGCGCCTACCGCGCGGTCGGGGCCCCGGTAGTCTTCGGCGGCGCCAGTGACCCCGACGGTGGGCAGGGCCTCCCCGCCGCCGGTGGCCGAGGTGACGTGGGCCGCGCGTACCTGTCGGCCGAGAGCGCCCGACGGGTTGGGCTCGTCGGCGCCTACGGGATCCTCGACCCGGGCGCCCTGCCGGTGGTCGGCTGGTTTCGAGCGCAGGGGCCGCTCTCGGCGCTCGAGGCCTTCGTCCTCGCCCCCAGCACCGATGATGCGCTTGCGCTCGAGCGGATCGTCGTCGCGGTTGATGATGTCGGCTGGGTCGATCTGGTGGCCGACAACATCCCGGGGTTGGTCGGCAGCGCTGCGGCCAATGCGATCACGATCGAGCGCAGCCCCGCCCTCCTCCAGGCCCGCGAGGCGGTCCGCGACGAGGTCACCCGCCGCGATCGGACGCTCGTACTGGCGATCCTCGCTGTGGCGGTGGCGCTCGCCTGCGTGGTCGTCTTCGCGGGTACCGTCGGCGCCCGGCGCGACTTCGGTCGCCGTCGAGCCTTGGGGGCGACGCAGGGTCAGCTCACAGCGCTGGTCGTCCTGGGCACGCTCTGGCCGGCGCTGGGTGGCACGGCGGTCGGGACGATCACCGGCTGGGCGTATCTCGGCTCGCGGCTCGGGCATCTGCCCGACTGGCGGTTCCCGCTCGCCGTGGGGATCCTGACCGTCCTCGCGCTCGTGGCGGCGTCAGCGCTGCCGGCCGCGGTCGCAGCGACCCGCGATCCGCTCCGCGTCCTCCGCGTGCCATAGGCTCGGCTCCGGATCCAGGTCACGATCAGCGCGGCCAGCCCGCGGTCTGGCCCTATGTCGTCCGCCTGCCGACGTGCCGGGTCGTCCAGAAGGGCGGCTGAGCGAAGGGTCCGCCTTGCACTGGATCGTGCAGCCACTCGCGCCGCATATCCGCCCCCGTGATGGCCACCTCAGTCGCGGTCCGGGCCGCGGCTCTGGACGAACTGGAAGCCGAAGCGGCCCTTGATGCAGAGGTGGCCGTCGGTGACCGACGAGTCGAGCGGCGAGGTGACCTTGACGATCGCGTTGTCCTGGACGTGGAGGCTCGAGCGTGCAGCCGACGCCGCAGTACGGGCAGATCGTGTCGGTCACGGTCTGGGCCGCCTCGTCCCAGGTGCCCGGCCGCGCGCATGTCGTGCTCGGAGCTTGAACATCAGCGCGCCGGTCGGGCAGACGCCGATGCAGTTGCCGCAGTAGACGCAGGCCGAGTCGGGCAGCGGCACGTCGCACTCGGTCGAGATCCGGGCGTCGAAGCCGCGCCCGGCGACGGCGATCGCGAACGTGTTCTGGGCGTCCTCGCCGCAGGCCTCGACGCACTTGTAGCAGAGGATGCACTTCGCGTAGTCGCGGACGTAGAGCTCGTTGTCGACCTTGACCGGCTGGGCGACGGTCGCGGCCGCGGCGTCGCCCGGCGGCGCGTGGTGGTGGCCGGCCTCGTGGGCGTCGCGCTCGCCGGCCGCGGCCGGCGCGCCGGCGGGCCGAACCGCGCCGGGTCGGCGCCGTAGCGCTCGACGTAGCGGCGAGGCCGTCGGGCGCCGGTCCGGAGCGACAGGTCGACCGACGAGCCGAGCAGCTCGAGGACGATCTTGCGCGAGTGCCGGACGCGCTCGGAGTCGGTCTGGACCTCCATCCCGGCCTCGACCTTGCGCGAGCAGGCGGGCACGAGGACGCGCGAGCCCGTCGACCTCGACGACGCAGACGCGGCAGACGTTGACCGGGCGTGAGGTTCTCGGCGTAGCACAGCGTCGGCGTGTCGATGCCCTGCGGCGCGGCAGGCGTCGAGGATCGTCGAGCCGGCCGGGACGGTGACCGGCGCGCCGTCGATCGTCGAGCTCGACCGGCGTCGGCGCGCTCGGCGGCGGGCGGCGGCGTCGGGGACGTGCGTCGGGCGCGCCGGCGGGTCGGAGCAGGATCGGGTTCGATCCGGCGCGGCCGGCGGGCTCGGCTGCTCGCTCACAGGGCCACCAGTCCGGGCTGGCGGAGCGCGCTCTCGATCGCCGACGACGCCGTCTGGCCGAGGCCGCAGATCGAGGCGTCGCGCATCGCCTGGCCGAGGTCTCGCGAGGAGGGCCAGCTCGTCGTCGCGGCCGAGCCGATCGGGCGACCGGCGGCGAGCCGCGCGAGCAGCTCCTCCTGGCGGACGGTCCCGACCCGGCAGGGGACGCACTGGCCGCACGACTCGTCGCGGAAGAACTGCGGCGATCCGGCGGAGCGTGCCGACCAGGTCCGCGGTCTCGTCGAAGACCATGACGACGCCCGAGCCGAGCGTCGCGCCGATCGCCCGCGTCGCCCTCGAACGTGAGCGGCGTGTCGAGCGCGTCGGGGCCGACGAAGACGCCGGCCGCGCCGCCGAGCAGGATCGCCTGGATCGCCCGGCCGCCCGGGACGCCGCCGGCCAGCTCGAGCAGCTCGCCGCAGCGTCGCCCCGAACGTCGACCTCGTAGACGCCCGGGCCGCGCGACGTGGCCGGACAGGCAGAACAGCTTCGGGCCGGTCGAGCCCTCCGTGCCGATCGCGGCGAACGCCGGCGCCGCCCGTCGCGCACGATGAGCGGGACGTTGACGAGCGTCTCGACGTTGTTGACGACGGTCGGCTTGCCGAACAGCCCGACCTCGACCGGGAACGGCGGCTTGTTGCGCGGCTCGCCGCGCTTGCCCTCGATCGACTCGAAGAGCGCCGTCTCCTCGCCGCAGATGTAGGCGCCGGCGCCGCGCCGGAGCTCGATGTCGAAGGCGAAGCCGGAGCCCAGGACGTCGTCGCCGAGGAGGCCGGCCGCGCGCGCCTGGGCGATCGCGTTCGCGACGCGCGCCTCGCGCGAGCGGGTACTCGCCGCGGATGTAGAGGTAGCCGCGCTCGGCGCCGGTGGCGAACGCCGGCGATCGTCATCGCCTCGACGAGCGCGAACGGATCGCTCCTCCAGGAGCACCCGGTCCTTGAACGTGCCGGGCTCCGACTCGTCGGCGTTGCAGACGAGGTAGTGCGGGCTGGGCCGGCTGGCGCGGCGACGGCGGCCCACTTGCGGCCGGTCGGGAACGCGGCGCCGCCGCGGCCGACGAGCTTCGACGGCGGTCACCTCGTCGATGACCGCGCTCGGGCCCGATCTCGAGCGCGCGGCGCGAGCGCCGCGATAGCCGCCGTGGGCGCGGTAGTCGTCGAGGCGACGTCGGGTCGACGCGGCCGACGCGGGCGAGGAGGCGGAGGCCGTCGCTCGCCGGCCTGCGGGACCGAGCGCGCGCAGGGCCGTCGAGGCGCTCGGCGCGGGACGTCGCGCGCCGGCGCGGCGCCGCGGGCCCTCCGAGCGACCGCGCCGAGCCGCGGTCGACGACCGCCGCCGCGTCGATCGGCGCGACCGCGACGACGCCGTCCGGCGCCTCGCCGGCGATCGTGAACAGCGCCGCGGGCGCCCGCTCGCACTGGCCCAGGCACGGGCTCCGGAGCCAGGTCGTCCGGCCGTCGCGGGTCGGCGCGCCGGCGGGTCCGAGCGCCGCGCTCGAGGTCGCCGCACAGCTCCTCCGCGCCGGCGAGGCGGCAGGCGATGTCGTCGCAGACGTGGGCGACGACCGGCGGCCGCGGCGTGGTGGCGAACAGGGCGTAGAACGTGGCCACGCCGTACGCCTCGGCCGGCGGGACCGTCAGGCGGCGGCAGATGTAGTTGAGCGCCGGCTGGCTGATCCAGCCGACCCGCGCCTGGACCGCGTGGAGCGCCGGCAGCAGCAGGTCGCGATGGGAGCGGGCCTCGTGCCCGCCGCGGGCGACGTGGCCGTCCGCCGCCGTCCGCGTCCCGCCGCTCCAGCCACTCGTCGGCGGTCCGACGACCGGGCTGACGACGGCGTCGACAGCCGCCCGCTCGGCCGGGGTCGCCAAGGGCCCGACGACGTGGAGGTCCATCGATCGGGAGTGTAGCCGCGTCGGGTGTCGGGAGCCCGGCCTACTCCTCGGCGAAGAGCGGGAGAAGCGACCCGGCGGCACCCTCCCGGATGAAGACCGGGATCGAATCGAGGGGCACCTCGCGGCGCACGAGCCGGGGTCCGGTCAGCGGCGTTCCCGTCCAGGCATCGATCCAGCGCCCGGCCGGCAGGTAGACCTCGAGCGAGGTCGTCCCGGGCTCGGTCACCGGCGCCACCAGCAGGTCGTCCCCGAGGAGGTACTGGAACGGGTGATCCCAGACCGCCGGGTCGTCGGGCCAGTCGAAGCAGAGGGCGCGCATCAGCGGCCGGCTCGTCTCGGCCGAGCGACGCCCCTGCTCGGCGAGGTAGGGCACGAGCCGCTCGCGCAGGCGGGCGAACCGCCGGTAGATCTCGAGGGCTCGCCGGTCGCCGGTCCGCTCCGCGATGTTCCAGGGCGTTCGGTCCCGCGACGGCAGGCGATGGTGGTTGAACTCGGAGTGGTACTGCATGATCGGGCAGAAGGCGGCCATCGCCGTCGACCGGATGTAGAGCTCGGCGCTCGGGATCTCGCCCGAGAAGCCGGCCAGGTCCCAGCCCCAGTAGATGACGCCGCTGGCACCGGCGGACAGCCCGGCGGTGATCGAGGCGCGGTAGGCCTCCCAGGTCGAGTCCTCGTCGCCGGCCCAGTGGCAGGGGACGGTGGCCGCGCCGGTGAACCCGGCCCGGCTGAAGGTCACGGGCTCGCGACCGCAGGACGCCATCAGCTCCTGGTAGGCGGCCGGGTAGAGGACCGGGTAGCGGTTGTTCGACACGTCGCCGCGCGTGCCGTCGGCGTAGCGCAGGTCGTGGCCCCAGGCGTGCTCGCCGCCGTCCGTCTTGAAGCCGTCGATGCCGAGCTCCTCGACCAGGTAGCGGCGCTTGGCCAGCCACCACGCCTTCGCCTCGTGGTTCGTGAAGTCGGGCATCAGGGAGCCGGGGAACCACCAGCCGCGGTTGCGGTACGGCCGGCCGTCCGCCTCGCGGATGCCATAGCCCCGGGCGACCATCGTCTCGCGGTCGGCGAGCGCCTGGCCGGTCGGAGCCGGGCGTGCCCTGTGGAGCGGGACCTGCCAGAGCAGGAGCCGGATCCCGTTCTCGTGGAGCCAGTCGACGAGTCCCCTGGGGTCCGGCCAGGCGCCGTCCGGGGGGAACTCGAAGTCGGCCAGCCGGTGGGGCGCGCCGTCCTCGTGGACCGCGTAGCGGGCGTCGCGGAAGGCCACGAACGTCGTCTCGTCGCTCCACGCCTCGATGACGACCGCGCCGACGGGGATGCCCTCGGCGAGACTCCGCTCGACCTCGGCCCGGACGCGTGCCTCCGTGTTCCACTCGTTGCCGCTCATCCACGGGCGGAAGACCCAGTCGGGCGGCACGCGCGGCACGCCGGTCTCGCGCAGGAACGCGCCGAGCACCTCGGCGGGAGCGCCGCCGTAGAGGGCGACGCCGACCTCGGGATCCGGCTCATCCGGGTCGAGCTCTACCTCCACCCATAGCCGATCCGGATCCGTCAGCCCGACGTCGTACCAGCTCCGTCGCGAAGTCCGGACATGGAAGCCCCAGCCGTCCCCGCCGACGACGATCGCGAACGGCATCGGCATGTAGGTGCGGGCGCCCTGGCCCTTGTACTGCTCGAAGACGGTCACGTCGAGCCGCCGCCCGCGCTGGTCGAGCCGGTCGAAGCGCTCGCCGAAGCCGATCACGCGCTCCCCGGCCGCGAGGCGAAGGGCGAACCGGACGCGGATCGGGCCGCCGTCCGCACGGAGCCAGGCGACGCTGTCGGCAACGATCCGATCGGACGATCCGGCCGACCTGCTCGGCGGCGAGCCGCCCGCCGGCGAAGACCAGCCGGCCACCACGAAGCCGAACCGGCGAGTGCGCTGGCGCGGTCCGTCGGCGACAAACCGGTAGGCGACGTGCGTCCCGGCGACGAGTGGATCAAGGCGAACCGACCAGGCCTGCCTGCCGAGCCCGACCTGGCGGGTCGCCGCGCTGGCGAGGTGCCCGGCGATGGCACCTCCACTGGCGGCGGGTCCGGCTCCGGCCCGCACGCGCTCGAGCGGGAGCCGGCGGGTCCGTCCGCCGACCGTCAGCTCGACCGACAGGTCGGTGACGTCGGACCCCGTCGTCGCGCCCAGGATGATCGGCTCGCCCTCGATCGGGCGGGCCGGGACGCGCTGGTCCGGCTCGAGCCGGTAGGCATGGCCCAGGCCGTGGGGGCGGTGCCGGATCATCGGGCCCGGACCGGAATGTCGGCCGAGGCCTCGACCGGCGCCTCGACCGGCGCCACCGCGACGCCGAGCTCGAGCGCGAGCGTCAGGTACATCGCGTGCGACCAGAGCAGCGGGGTCGCGACCGGGCCCCAGCGTCGAGCCACATGCGCTTCGGCATCGGGTGCCAGGAGGTGGTCGTTCACCTGCTCGGGCAGGTCACCCTCGGGCGTGGCGTGGCGTGCGACCCACTCGAGCTCGGCCAGCGCCTCGGTGCCTCGTCCGGTCCGAGCCTGGTGCCAGCCGAGCAGGGCGGCCAGCAGCAGCCACTCGCCGCCGCCGTAGTAGGTGTCGCCGAGCGTAGCGATGGACGCCGCCGGCATGGACCAGCTCGGCCTCGATCGTCTCGACCGTCGCGACCATGAGCGGGTCGTCGACCTCGAGCATCGCGAACGGCGTTGCGACCGCGATGAGGCTGGCGTCGACCGTGTCGCCGCCGAGCCACTTGGGGAGATGACCGAGGCGTGCCGCGTCGGCGTGAACGAGCTCTGCCAGCTCTGACGCTGCC
>CAWJIC010000007.1:0-26368 GCA_963842755.1 uncultured Chloroflexia bacterium
GAACTTCCACGCGCTGGCTCGCCCGTCCTGAGCACGGCTCCTATGCTGTTCGTGCGGCAGTGTGTCCTGATGAGGCCTTCCTGATGTAGCCAGAATGGTGGTTGACATCAGCGCAAGATGTGCGATGATTGCCGCATGACGAGGCGAGCGACCGGCGCGATGCACGTGGCCAGAGTGCGACACGTGCAAGGGGGCCGCGAATACACCTCGATCCTGCTCCGCCAGTCGTATCGGGTCGGGCGGCAGGTCAAGCACCGGACCCTCGCCTCGCTGACCGCGCTGCCACCGGCGGTCATCGACGCGATCGAGCGCAGCCTGCGGGGGGAGCGGCTGGTGGCCGCCGGTGATGCGTTCCGGATCGTGCGCAGCCTGCCCCACGGCCACGTCGCGGCAGTCTATGGGATGCTCCGCGCGCTCGATCTCCCGACCCTCCTGGAGCGCCGCAGCAGCCGGGAGCGGGATCTCGCGGTGGCCATGGTCGTGGCCCGCCTCCTCGCTCCCTGCTCCAAGCTCGCCACCGCGCGCACCCTGGGGCAGAGCACGCTCGGGCAGGTCCTGGGCGTCGCCGATGCGACGGAGGACGAGCTCTACGGCGCGCTCGACTGGCTGCTCGCCCGTCAGGCGCGGGTCGAGCGGGCGCTCGCCGCTCGCCATCTCGCCTCGGGATCGCTCGTCCTCTATGACGTCAGCTCCACGTACGTCGAGGGCAGCCACTGCCCGCTCGCCGCCTACGGCCATTCGCGCGACCATCGGCCCGATCGGCGCCAGATCGTCTTCGGGCTCGTGACCGACGAAGCCGGCTGCCCGGTCGCGGTCGAGGCCTTTGCCGGCAACACCGCCGATCCGGCGACGCTCGAGGCCCAGATCGAGAAGGTCCGCACCCGCTTCGGCCTCACCGACATCGTCTTGGTCGGCGACCGGGGGATGCTCACCTCCGCCCGGATCGCGCGGCTCAAGGAGCTTGGCGGGATCGGCTGGGTGAGCTGCCTGCGGGCCCCCGCGATCCGCTCCCTCGTCGAGGCCGGCGACCTCCAGCTCTCGTTGTTCGACGAGCGGAACCTCGCCGAGATCACGAGCCCCGAGTTCCCCGGTGAGCGGCTGGTGGTCTGCCGCAACCCGGCCCTCGCCGCCGAGCGGGCGCGCAAGCGCGAGGCGCTCCTCGCCGCGACCGAGGCCGCTCTTGCGACGGTCGCCCGGCTCGTCGAGCGGGGACGCCTGCGGAGCGCGGCCGCGGTCGGCCTGCGGGCGGGGCGGGTCGTCGACGCCAAGAAGATGGCCAAGCACATCGAGCTCGACATCGCCGAGCGCCACTTCGCGTATCGCCGGCGCATCGACGCGATTGCCGCTGAAGCCGCCCTCGACGGGCTGTACGTCGTGCGCACGAGCGTCGGGCCAGAGCGGCTCGATACGGCCGCGGTCGTCGAGACGTACAAGCGCCTCAGCGCGGTCGAGCGCGACTTCCGGGCCCTCAAGGGCGACGATCTCCTCGTCCGCCCGATCTTCCACCATCGCGAGGACCGGGTGCGGGCGCACCTGTTCCTGTGCTTCCTCGCGGCCTATGTCCGCTGGCACCTCGAAGCGGCCTGGGCGCCGCTCCTCTATCGCGACGAGATACCGCCTCCGCGTGTCGACCCGGTCGGCCCGCCCGAGCGTTCCGCGGCGGCGATCGCCAAGGAGCGCGACCACCGCACGCCCGACGGGTTCCCGGTCCACAGCTTCGCGACGCTCCTCGCCGAGCTCGCCACGCTCACCCGCAACCGGGTCGTGCCCGCGGGCGCCGACGAGGGTGCCGCCTTCCAGATCCTCGCCGAACCGACCCCCCTCCAGGCCAGGGCCTTCGAGCTCATCGCGGTCTCGCCCGCCGCCACGTAGACAGAGCGGCGCAGCTCAGACGAGCCAATCTGAACTCAATCCCGCCCAATTCACCGTGGAAGTTCGGACTAGCGCGACGGCCTGGTTCACTTCATTCACCGCTTGCGACAGCCACGAAATCGCGGCGTCCCCGTTGTATTCGCCCAACGACGACGCGGCGCTGTCGATGGCGTCCGCACCACGCACAAAATGCGTCTGCGCCCCGGGCGCGTCCAGGTGGCCGCCCTCGTACTCGACCCGCCTGACGAGAACTTTTGAGCGTGTCATGAGCGGTGGCACGGCCTCGGCCGCCATTCAGTCGCCGCGGAATTCCCACGCAGATAAAACAGGGGACGCTCGCGCCCTCGGCGGCGAGGAGTGCGGCTGCCGGTGTCCCCACGATGCCGCCGCCGACGATCGCCACGTCCGGCGCAGGCGACCGTGTCATCGATGCGGCTCGGGCGGTCGCGACGTCGACGCGCGAACGTGGAGCGCGACGGGCACGTGCACGACATGTGCGTTCCGGTCGAGCGGCTCCGCGGCCGCGGTCGGCCGGGCACCCGGCCGCGAGGGCTCCGAGAGCTCGGCAACCAGCCGCTCCACCGCCCAGCGGGCCATCCGGACCTTCTGCTGGGTGATCGTCGTCAGCGGTGGCTCGATGTACGCCGAGAGATCGAGATCGTCGAAGCCGACGATGCTGACGTCGCCCGGCACGGCGAGCCCTCGTGTCCGCAGGGCACGGATCGCACCGATGGCGGTGAGGTCGTTGTAGCAAGTCACCCCGGTCATGGCCAGGTCGGCCGCCAGAAGCTCCCCCATCGCCCGCTCACCGCCCGAGATGTGGCCGTCCCCTTGCGCGACCAGGAGGCCGGCCGGATCGAGTCCGGCAGCCGCGAGCGCCTCCCGGCTGCCGGCGAGCCGCAGCTCCGCGGCGGCCGCCGACGGGGGCCCGGCGAGATGGCCGATCCGCCGGTGGCCGAGCGAGAGGAGGTGCTCGGTCGCCAGCCGTCCCCCTGCCCGGTTGTCGCTGAGGACCGCTGGGACGCCGGCGAGATCAGTCTCGCAGTTGAGAAGCACGACGGGGACCGGGCGGCGGGCGAGCCATCCAGCGTGGTGCTCCCCGATCCGGCTCGCGGCGACGATGATCCCATCGACCCGTCGTTCGGCGAGGAGCTCGAGATACCCGGCCTCGCGCTCGGGATCCTCGACGGCATTGCAGAGGAGGAGGGCGTACCCGCGCTCCCAGGTCGCGTCCTCGACCGCCTTCACGAGCTCCGGGAAGTACGGGTTCGCGATGTCGGTGACGATGAGTCCCAAGGTCCGCGTCTTCCGGAGCTTGAGTGAGCGGGCGATCCCCGACGGCCGATAGTCGAGCTCCTCGACCGCCTCGAGAACGCGCGCGCGCGTCTTCGGGCGAGAGCGCGAGGCACCGGACAGGATTCGGCTGACGGTTGCCGTCGAGACGCCGGCCCGGGCAGCGACGTCCTGGATGGTCGCAGGCATGGGATGAGCTCCTGTCGGCCCCTCGCCGGTCGAGACGGTGGGGTCGCCTCCGGCCGACGACTCGGGCCGGCTATACCTCGGCCCCGAGAATCCGGTCGAGGGCCGCTTTGCCGTCGCGCGCCACGCGGAGCGGATCCTCCGACCAGTATCGCGGATTGAACGTCTCGAGGCTCCAGGGCCCGTGGTAGCCCCGGTCGCGGAGGACGGCAACGAGCTCGGCGAGACGGATGATGCCCTCGCCGGGCAGGAGGCGATCGGCGTCCTCGATCTCGCGCGGCGGCTTGGCCGGTGCGTCGTTGAGGTGGACCATCGCGATCCGCTCGACGGGGAACGCATCGAGCGACCCCGATCCACTCGCGTGCCAGTGACACGAGTCGAGGACGAGCTCGACATCCGGGACCCCGGCGACGACCTCACCTGCGAGGGCCGGCGTGTCGATCGGGCAGTCGCCGAAGCCGAGGAATTCGAAGGCGACCCGAACGCCGATGGCGGCGGCCCGGTCGCGTGCGATGACGAGGCCGTCGCGCATGGCCACGATCGCCTTGCCCCGGTCGACGCCGGAGGTCCGCGGCGGGACCACCAACAGGTACCCGGCTCCGAGCGCCCCGCAGATCTCGAGTCGAGGCGCGATCTCCACGGCGAGCCGAGCGCGGTCGAGGGTCCCGTCGGCCAGCAGCTGGAACTGGATCCCGTTGAGGCTCCAGACCTCGCCGGGCTCGACGATCGCTGCTGCCGCACGCAGCTCGTGGGGTGCCGCCAGCAGCCGCTCGGCGCGGACCTCGACGCCCGCGTAGCCCGCCGCCCGCGCGATCCGGAGGTGCTGGTCGGTCGGCGTCGTCATGATCGTCGCGCCATTCAGATGGATGCCCTCCGGATCGTGGAAGCCGGAGGGGGCGCAGTCAGCGGTAGCCACAGAGACGCCTCATTTCTCCCGGATGACGCCGAAGGTGAGCCCGGTCATGACATGCCTGCGGGCGATGAGCATCAGTGACAGCGGAATTGCGATGGCGATGACACCCGCCGCCGCCATGTCGTTCCAGATGATCTCGAACTGGGTCACCAGTCCCTGGACGCCGACGGGGAACGTCGCCGCACGAGGGGTCGCGGTCAGGATGAACGCGAACAGGAACTCCGCCCAGTCAAAGGCGAAGACGATGATCCCGGCCGCCAGAACGCCCGTCCGGGAGAGTGGCAGCAGGACGGTCCGGAAGGCCACCCAGCGAGTTGCTCCGTCGACGAGGGCGGCCTCCTCGATCTCGATCGGGATCTCGGCCAGGAACCCCTTGAGCATCCAGATCGAGAGCGGCAGGTTGAAGATCGTGTAGACGAGGATGAGGGCAGGCAGCTGGTCGTAGATGCCTAGGAAGCGGATCATGGAGAAGTAGGGGATGACGACCGCGATCGGCGGCAGGAAGCGCAGCGAGAGGGCCCAGCTCAGAACGTTCGTGCGGAGCCGGCGCGAAACGGTGAGCCGTGTGATCGGATAACAGATCGCGAACGCGATGACCAGCGCGATCGCGGTCGAGGCGAACGCGGCGATGACGCTGTTGACCAGCAGCCCGAAGTACTTCCGGTCGACGAGCACGTCCCAGTACGGCACGAGCGTCGGCGGGTTGGGGAACAGCGAGGGCGTTGACGCGTACAGGTCGGGTTTCGACTTGAGCGACGTCACGACGAGCCAGTAGAGCGGGAAGAAGAAGACGATCGCAACGACGAGCAGCAGGAAGATGAGGATGACTCGCCGGCCGGTCCCCATGCGTCGCATCAGTCGCGCTCCACGGGCAAGAAGCGTGAGATCAGAGCGTAGAAGACGGTCATGGCGACCATCACGATGACCGCGAGTGCGGATGCCTCACCCAGGTTGGAGAACTTGAAGGCGATCCGATACAGATAGAGGCTGATGAACTCGGTCGTCGCCCCCGGACCGCCGCCGGTGAGGACGAAGACGTGGTCGAACACCCGGATGACGTCGGCGATCCTGAAGAAGAGGACGAGCAGCAGGAGCGGCCGGATGTACGGTAGCTCGATGTGACGGAACTGGGCCCAAGAACTCGCACCGTCGACCTGGGCCGCCTCCACCGACTCCTGCGGAACGGTCTGGAGCCCGGCGAAGAGCACCAGGTAGACGAACGGTGTCCATTGCCAGATGTCAACGCTGGCGACCGACAACATCGCCAGTGACGGGATCGACAGCCAGTTGATCTGTTCCTTGACGCCCAGCCCCTCGAGGACCACGTTGAGGATGCCGTAGTCGGACGCGTAGATGAGCCGGAATATGACGCCTACCGCCACCTGGGGGATGACGATCGGGACGATCGCGAGGACGTAGATCGTGGCGCGCAGTGCGGGCGACCGGACCGTGCGGTGGACGAGCAGCGCCAGAGCAAGCCCCAGGAGGGTCTCCGAGGGTAGAACGATCGCAGCGTAGATCCCGGTCGCCCGGAGCGCGTCGAGGAGTAGCGGGTTGCCGAGCCCGTTCGCGTAGTTCTGGATCCCGACGAACGACCCGTCGTCGGCCAGAAGCGATTCGATGATGGCAAGGACGAGCGGGATCGTCGCGAGGGCGACGACCGGGATGAAAACCGGCAGGAGCAGCCGATAGGCCAGCCGCTCCTGCCGGGTCCAGCGCGGCTTCGACGGGAGCGCCGCAGCCGTCACGTCCGGGACCCGAGTGCCCTGCCCCCGAGGCGGCCGCGACGCTGTGTCGAACGCCTCATGGGTTCGACCCACTCCTGCCGACTACTGGGTCGGGTACCCCGCCTTCTGCATGATGCCCCTGATCTCGGCCGCCGCCTTGGAGGTCGCGTCGTCCACCGACTCGAGCCCGGTGAGGGCGGCATTCAAGTGCGTGCCGAGGACCGTCTCCACGGCGTTCCACTGGTCGGTTCGAGGCCGCCAGTTCGGTGGCGCCTGGAGCGCGTCGGCGAGGACCGGGAAGTACGGGTTGGCCTTGGCCAGCTCGGCATCCTTGAGAACGCTCGTGCGAGACGGGATGCCCTTGTTCTTGGCATAGAGCACCTGGGTGTCCTTCTCGAGCATCCACTTGATAAAGTCGGCTGCAGCCTGGCCGTTCTTCGAGGCCTTCGGGACGGCCAGCATCCAGTTGCCCATCATGCCGACGCCTTTGCCGCTGGGTCCCTTCGGGATCGGAATGAAGGCGACCTTGCCAACGACCTTCGAGACGTCGGGGGCGAGGACGATGCTGGCGATCTCGCCCGGCCAGACCGACGACTGGTAGCCCTCCCCGATCGCCATGAGGCGCGAGCGGTCGGCGGCATCGGTGTTACCCGGGTCGGCCTGCGCAACCGCCTTCAGATCCTCGACCAGGAACTTGACCGCCGCCTTCGACGCGGGGCTGTCGAAGACGACGTTCCAGTTCTCGTCGAAGACGTCGCCGCCGAACGACCAGAGGATCGGCAGGAAGTCGGCGGTGACCGGGTTGGTCGCCTTGCCGCGGATGAGGTAGCCGGCGAAGTTCGGCTTGTTCTGCGCTTTGGCGTTCGCCAGGACGTCATCGTAGCTCGCCGGAGCCGGGGTGAGGTCGCTCCGGTACATGTACATCTCGACGTTGCCGACGATCGTCACGCCCAGGAGCTGCTTGGCCTTGTCCTTCTCGCTCGGCGGCACGGGACCCTTCGGGGGCGGCCACGTCCCGACGTCCCAGACGATCTGGGCGATGTCGGGATCCTGGGTGACCCCGAGCGTGCCGAGGTCCTGGAAGGACCCGTCGGTGCCGAACTTCGGCATCCACGGGTCGTCGATCATGACGAGGTCGTACGTGGCCTCGTTCGCTTTGAAGGTGTTGACCAGCTTCTCGTACAGCTGGGGATAGGGCGCCTCGACGATCTCGAGCTTGATGCCCGTCTTCTTCTCGTACTCCGGGGCGAGGGCCTTCAGTCCTGCGTCCTCATCGCCCTGGACCGCCGCGATGACGAGCTTCTCGGGCTTGCCAGCGCCACCGCCGCTCGAGCATGCCGTGACGACGAGCACCGCGGCCGCCAGGAGCGCCAGCCACTTGGTCAGTTTCATCCTGTCTCCTCCAGAGCCTGTATGCGTGCTGGACAGGGACCGGCCCGAGCGGACCGGACCGTCGTTTGGGGAGCATCGTATGGGCGCCCTCACCTCCCTCCTGGCGCACGACCGAAGCGGCCGCCGCTCAGATCTCGACGAGTCTCACCGGCCGGCGCTCGGCCCGTGAGCGGCCCGCAGCCACGGAGATTCGCATCGCCTCGAGTCCGTCGCGGGCGGTGCACGGACTCGGGACCTCGCGTCGGGCGACGCCGAGGAACTCGATGAGCTCCTGTCGATACGCCGTTTCGAAGCGGGTGAGGAATGTCTCCCAGACCGGGCCGGGGAACGCGGGACCGTCGGATTCGAGCGACCGCAGGGGGGTCCGATCGCCGAGGCCGACGGCGACACTGTCACGCGAACCGATGGCCTCCATGCGGATATCGTAGCCCCGCGGATCGTGCCGTGTCTGGCTCAGGACGGCCAGACTGCCGTCCGTCATGCGGAGCGTGGCCACCGCCGTATCGACGTCGTTGTAGCGCGAAAACACCTCGAACCTGCGCACCGATCCGACCGCGTAGACCTCCTCGACCTCGGCGCCCGTCAGCCAGCGCAGCGCGTCGAAGTCATGGATCGAGGAGTCGCGGAACAGTCCGCCGGAGACCGGGATGTACGAGTCGGGCGGCGGCTCGTGGTCGTGGGCGATGAGACGGACGAGATAGAGCGTGCCGATCTCGCCGCTCTCGACGAGCCGCCGAGCCTCACGATAGGCCGGGTCGAACCGGCGCTGGAAACCGACCTGGACGGTCGCACCGACCCGCTCGACATGGTCGACCAGCTCGCGTGTCTCCGGCAGGTCGAACGCGAGCGGCTTCTCGCAGAAGACCGGCTTCGCCCGATCGACGGCGGCGCGGACGAGCGTCGCGTGGGCATTCGTCGAGGCGGCGATCACGACCGCGTCGGCCGCGTCCATCGCCTCCTCGATGCCGGATATCGCCCGACCCCCCGTCTGGCTCGCTGCCTGGGTGGCTCGACCGGCGTCGATGTCGGCGACGAGGAGCTCGTCCACCTCCGGCCGACCGGCAAGCAGCTGCGCGTGGAGCAGGCCGATCCGGCCGACTCCGATGACGGCGATCTTCACCGATCTGCCCTCCACTCCCCGGGATCGGCACGCTTGACCGCCAGCGTGTGACGAATCGCGTAATCGAGCACGCGCCGGGCGATCGCCATGGCCTCGGATGGCGGCGTCCACGTCGTGTCCTGCTCGACCATCAGCCAACCCGCATAGTCGCGCCCGGCGAGGACGCCGAGGACCCCGGCGAGATCGAGGACGCCCGAGCCGAGCTCCGTGTAGATCCGCGCCTGAAGCGCGTCGAGGAAGCCATCGTGCTCGCCCGCCCGGAGCCGGGCGAGCACGATCGCGTCGACGTCCTTGAGGTGGACGTGCCGGACCCGCTCGCCGTAGCGGCGGAGCGCCGCGACCGGGTCGCCGCCGCCGACCGTGTAGTGCCCGACGTCGAGGCAGATCCCGACCCGTGAACGGCACGGCGCGGCCGCCCGGTCGAGGGCGGCAAGCAGCCGATCCAGCTCGTCCGGTGTCTCGACGTACGTGCCGGCGTGCTGGTGGAACTCCACCCGCCGGCCACTTGCCTCTGCTTCGGCTGCAAGCGTCTCGAGGATTCGGGCGAGCTCGCCCCACGCGTCGTCGGGTAGACGCGGGGTCCCGGAGGCCGCGGCGCGGCCGGCCCGTTCCTGACGGCCGGGCGAGAGATCGAGCGCGGCGACGAGAACCTCGCCGCCGGCCGCGACGAGCGCCCGGAGGCGGTCGCGCCCGACGTCCAGCGCGTCCGGCGCCGGCCCGGCCGGCCCGCACGGGAGAGCGGCGTAGACCTCGGCGAGGCGGAGCCCGCGACGACTGAGCTCGACTGCGAGCTCGGGCCCTTCGGGAAAGCCGATCCCGGCCTGGGTCCCCTCGAACCCGAGCCGGGCGATCTCGTCGAGGACGACGTCGGCCGGGACGAGCGGGGTGAGGTCGGGGAAATCGGCGTTGTTCCAGGGGATCGGGACGACGCCGATCGAGGCGCGGGCAAGGGGGTCGCCCGGGCGGCGGAGGCCAGCCGGCGGGACGGATGATGTGGTCGCGCTGACGGTCACAGGTGCTGCTCCTCGGCCCGGCCGGCAAGCTGGGCGGCCCGCTGGTCCGGATGGCGCTCGGGGACGGGGACGTCCCACCAGCCGGTCTTATCGGGACCGGCGTCGGCGAGATCGCGCGAGACGGTGATCGCGACGAGCGACGGCCCGCCTGAGGCGAGCGCCCGGTCGATCGCGGGTCGAACGTTGGCCGGGTCGTCGACGTGCTCGGCGTGGAGCCCGAACGCGCGCCCGATCGCCGCGTAGTCGGGCGAGTAGAGCGAGCCGTCGGGGCGGAGGAAGTCGGTGGCGGCGGTCCGCCCGAAGAACGTCTGCTGGCCGCCCTTGATGCTGATCCAGCCCGAGTTGTCGAGGATGACCGTGCAGACCGGGACGCCGAGCATCACCGCTGCCGCGAGCTCCTGCATCGACTGGAGGAAGTCGCCGTCGCCGCAGATCGCGACGACCTGCCGGTCCGGCGCGGCGAGCTGGCAGCCGATCGCCGCGGGGAGGGTGAAGCCCATTGTTGAGAAGCCGCCCGACGTGACGTGCGTCCGCGGCAGGCGGGTGACCCAGCGCTGCTTGACCATCCCCTGCGGCAGCCCGGCGCCCGTGACGACGATCGTGTCGGGGCGGGTCGCGGCCTGGATCTCCCGGACGGCCCGTGCCTGGGTCATCGGCACGTTCGCGCTGCCCGACTTCACCTCGACCTGCTCGAACCACGCCCGCTTCCGGGCCTGGATCTCCTCGAAGTAGGCGATCGTGCGGTACGTGGCCGGGCCGCCCCCAGGTCCCAGGGCGGCGAGGAGATCGGCGAGACCAGCCTTCGCGTCGCCCAGGAGCGGCACGGCGACCGGGTAGTTCTTGCCGATCTCGCGGGCGTCGACGTCGAGCTGGATGAGCTTCGACGGGGGGATCGAAAACGTGACGCCCTTCCTGTAGGACGAGGCCGACCAGTCGGTGAACCGGCAGCCGACGGCGAGGACGACATCGGCGGCGGCGGCGAGGGCGTTGCCGCACGTCGAGGCGGTATCGCCAATCGTGAGCGCGGCGAGCTCGTGGGTCTCGTCGATCGCGCCCTTGCCCTGCCACGTCGTGACGACCGGAGCGCCGAGTCGCTCGGCCAGCGCGGTCAACTCGGCCCACCCCTCAGCCAGGATGACGCCGCCGCCGGCGACGACGACCGGGCGGCGGGCGGCGAGGAGGAGGGTCGCCGCCCGCTCGATGTCAGCGGCCGCCGGGCGGGGTCCGCGGCGCGCCTCCCGCTCGTCCGGGTCCGGGATGACGACGTCGGCCGAGTCGGCCTGGACGTCCATCGGCAGGTCGAGGAGAACCGGGCCGGGTCGGCCGGAGACCATCTGGTTCCACGCCCGGTGGAGGACGAACGGCAGCTCGTCGACCCGCGACGGCTGCCACCACTCCTTGACGACCGGCTCGAAGATCCGCGGGTTCTCCGCGCCGTGGCGGCGCTCCAACTCCTGAAAGAGGCCGTGGCCGCGCATGTATGTGTGCGCCGAACCGGTCATGAGCATCACGGCGGTCGAGTCGGAGTAGGCCGTCGCCATGCCGATGACGGTGTTCGCCTGGCCGGGGCCGATGCTCGTGAACGCGAGGAGCGGCCGGCCGGTCACGCGGTAGTAGCCGTCGGCGACGTGGACCGCGGACTGCTCGTGCATGACCTGGACGATGCGGATCGCGTCGGAGCGATCGATGAGGGCGTCGACGAGCGACCAGTCGCCGTGGCCGGGGATGCCGACCGCGTACGGGACGTCCTGGCGGACGAGGTACTCGACGACGATCTCGGCCCCCGAGAGGCGCTGGCGTGGACGATCGCTCAAACGACGGCCTCCTCGGGCCGTTCCCTCTCGCCGGGCTTCCGGACGCGCGAGGGCGGCGGCCGGCCGGCTCACATGTAATCGATTGCGTTTCGGCGCGGCGAGGATACCATGTGGAGACATCGTGTCAACGGGGAGGGATGGAGACGCCTTGGACGCCACGACGCTCGGGCCGCTCGGACGAACCGTCGCCACGACGCCGACCGACATCTGGAACGACTCGTGCGCGGTGGACGAGCTCGAGTACGCGGTCGCGTTCGGCGCCGTCGGTGCGACGGCGAACCCGACGATCGTCCACGACGTCTGGAAGAAGGACCCGGGCCACTGGCGCGAGCGAACGCGCGCCCTCGCAACCGAGCACCCCGCCTGGACGGAGGTCGACCTCGCCTGGGCAGTCGTCGAGGAGATGTCGCTCCGCGGCGCGAAACTTCTCGAGCCCGCGTTCGTCGAGCACGGCGGTCGCAAGGGCCGGCTTTCGATGCAGACCAACCCGACGTTCTTCCGGACCCCGGACCGGATGCTCGAGCAGGGCGTCCACTTCGACTCGCTCGCCCCGAACATCATCGTGAAGTTTCCGGCGACCGCGGTCGGTGTCTCGGTCATGGAGGAGGCGACCTACCGTGGCGTGAGCATCAACTGCACCGTCAGCTTCTCGGTCGCCCAGGCGGTCGCCGCCGCCGAGGCGGTCGAGCGCGGCCTCTGCCGGCGCGAGGCCGACGGGCTCGCGACCGACCGGATGGGCCCGGTCATCACGATCATGGTCGGGCGACTCGAGGACTGGCTGCGGGTCCAGACCGAACGCGACGGCATCGTTGCCGACCCGGCCGCCCTCCCCTGGTCGGGGATCGCCGTCTTCAAGCGCGCCTACGGGATCTTCCGCGAGCGCGGTTTCCGGGCGCGCCCCCTTGCTGCGGCGATCCGTCACCACTACCACTGGTCGGAGTTCATCGGGGGCGACGTCGTCGTGACGCTCCCCTCCGTCTGGCAGAAGCGGTTCAACGCGTCCGACATCGAGGTCCGGCCGCGGATGGACGAACCCGTCGACCCGGCGATCGTCGCCGAGCTCGTCGCCCACTTCCCCGACTTCCGCCGCGCCTACGAGCCCGACGGCCTCACCCCGGCCGAGTTCGACGCGTTCCCACCGACGGTCCGCACGCTCCGCCAGTTCATCGGCTCGTACCATGAGCTCCTCCACGCCGTGACCGACGCGGTCCTGCCGAACCCGGGCGGCACGTGATGGGTGAGCCGCCGATCCCCCCGACCGCGCCACCGAACGACCTGCCGCCCGACGAGCTCCGGGTGCGCCCGGGGGCGGACGGCACGCTCGCCATCGACCCGGAGCGCGCCGGCTGGCGGTACCTCTCGTTCCGGAGTCTTCGGCTTGCCACGGGCGAGACGCACGAGCTCGGTCGGCCGGGCCACGAGACGGCGCTCGTCGTCCTCGCCGGCGGCGGCGCCGTCGTCGAGCCGGAGGACGCACAGGCGATCGAGCTCGCCGGCCGGACATCGGTCTGGGACGGGCCGCCATGGGCCGCCTACCTGCCGGTCGACCGCCGGGCGCGCGTCACCGGCCAGCCGGTCGAGGGCCATGAGGCAGTCCTGCTCGCGATCGCCGAGGCGCCGGGGTCGGGGCGACCGGGCGCGGGCCGCGAGTCGCTTCGGATCACGCCCGACGATGTCGCGGTCGAGATCCGGGGCGCGGGGAACGCGACCCGCCAGATCAGCCACATCGTGACGCCCGAGTTCCCGGCCGATCGGCTTCTCATCGTCGAGGTCCACACGCCGTCCGGGAACTGGTCGAGCTGGCCACCGCACAAGCACGACGAGGATGCGATGCCCGGCGAGGCGGTCCTCGAGGAGATCTACTACTACCAGTTTCGCCGCCCGGAGGCGTGGGCGATCCAGCGCCTGTACCGGCGGGCGGGGACACCGGCCGAGATCGCGGCCGGGCCGCGCGACGGGCTCTGGGCGGTCCGGCACGGGGAGCTCGTCCTCGTCACCGACGGCTACCACCCCTTCGCCGCCGCGCACGGCGACGACGCCTACTACCTCAACGCCCTCGCCGGCGACCGCCGGACGATGGCCTGTTCTTTTGACCCGGATCTCGACTTCGTACGGGCCGAGTGGACGACCATGTCCGTCGATCCACGCGTGCCGCTCGTGTCGCAGATGCTCCTATAGATCGTCAAGCGGCCGGATGTTCAGGAGGTTGCGGTCGAGGTCGGCCGCCTCCCCGAAGAACTCGGCGTCGGTCAGGACGTAGCCATCCGAAGTCACCGAGAGCGCGGCGATCTGGGGTTCATCCACGACTCGCCAAGGATGTAGCCGACGATGGCGGCCATCTTGCCGCTCATCGCCGAGAAGCGGTCGGGGTGGAGCTTGCTGGCGAGAGTCACAGTGGGCTCACGATAGCAGCCGGACGTGGCAAGGGCTGACCTGCCAAGTCATCCGGGGCGAGCCCGCTGCTGGCTTCGAAGCCGGAGCCAAGGTGGGCCTCCCGCGCGTCCTTATAGAACGAAATGCTCAGTTTGGTCGCCATGTCGTCGGAGAGATCCATGAGCTGACGCCGCGCGCTGACGGGAATAAGCAGCTCCGTCGCGCCCTTCTCGATGGCGAGCTCGGCGATGCTGACGGCATTCGCGACCGGGTCGATCGTCCCGCTGAGGTTCAGGCCGCCAACGGAGATCAGGCCGCCGTCGACGCCGCGCGGAGCGGCGCATCGCTCGGGCTACCCGCTCCTCGCTCTCCATGAACTCGTGCTGGCGCGGATCGCGATCGCCGACGAGCTCGTTCGCGCGCGACAGCAGATTCTGCTCCCCGAACCGGATGGTTTCGCGGAACGCTGGTGGTACTGGCTGATTGAGGATCTTCACCCCGGACCCCGGGCCCTCGTTGACATCTACCCGGAAGAGACCTGGGTTCTCGTCCGCCCCGCCCGGGCTGATCGGCCCAGACCTGGCCTGGCGGCAATGGGTCCGTCCCGATCATGTCCGCGGACTGCAGCTCCGGCGTCGTCACGAATCGCTCGACGCCGTCGATGCCCATCTCATAGCTGAAGTGCGTGTTCCGGAACTCCGCGGCACCGATCCGCTTCTGCTACTCCTTCACGCGACGGCGCATCTCGAGCGCGAGGTGGACGGCCCATTCGACGTCCTCGTCGGCGATCCCCGCCTCGCGGTCCGGGTAGACGAGCTTGAGCAGGCCATCGATCGTCTTCCGGACGGCGTTCGTATCCCGGCCGCTGAGGGCGCCACCGAACCGGACGCGTCCCTCGATGGCACCGAGGCGGCTGTCGTCCCGGAGACGCGTCCAGGCCTCCGAGAGGAAGTCGCTCACTAGGCCAAAGTGCTCGGTGAAGAGCGTCTTGTCGAGCTTGGGAACGTCCCACCCGGGGAGATACGCGTGGATCCGGTCCATGAGGGCGGTGTCGTGGCGCATCTCCTTGGGGAACGGGCCGAAGAGGTGGCTCACGCGCTGTTGGTGGGCAACGTCCACCTCGAAATTGCCGACCATCACGATGCCGCCGCTCGCTCGGATCGACTCCTTCCCCCGGCTGAACTCGCCGGACTCCATGTACCCCTTCATGATGTTGACGCCGTCCTTCTGATCGAAGTCGACCTCGCTCACTTCGTCGAAACAGACGACGTCGTACTGGCCGCCAGCTCTGTCCGATCGTCGCCATCGCGTTCACCGTCCTTTGGGCGATGGTCGGGAGATCGCGCCTGGCGTCAAGCTGAGTGCATGGCAGGAGCCTGCGTTCACGCGTCAAATGGTCGGATCGGGTCGCCAGTCGCCGAAGAGCCAGCCGATCTCCCGGCAGGCGATCGTCGTCCGGCTCTTCAGGCTCGCGCGCGAGCGGGTGAGATACCAAGAGTCGCTTGCCTGAGCAAGGAGCGGGGTAACGCGTCTGGTGGGGGTTTCGCACGCACGGCCACACCCGGGAGCCCGCCGCTGAACGCCTGATCCCGTCTGGCGCCTCAGCCGAGACAGGTCAACGCGAGGCAATCTGGCGTCTGGTCCGTCAGCCAGGTGTCGTACAGCCGGCGGAAGCCATCGAAGGCGTCCGCCACAGGCTGGCCGTAGTAGTGGCCGCACACCTCGACCCCCATCGTCGCCTCGCAGTGCTCGTGGGTCGCGACGCCGTACATGCGGACGAAGTAGTCCTCGTCATGGCGGTGGAGGGCTCGCCGGTACCCGATCTCATGGTGTCGGAGTTCGTACTTGTACTCGACACAGGCCCACTCGTCCCGGCCGGTCAGTTGCCAGCGCTCGAACAGTTCGAGATCAACGTCGCTCGATCGGCGCGACATGGGGAGGCGACCCTCGAGGTCGATGACCAGGCTTCCGTCCAGATCCTGTCCCAAGGTGATCTCGTCGCTGTCGTCAGGCGGCAGCAGGGTGACGGCGTACCGCTCGAGTTCCTCGACCAGATCGGCGAGATAGGCGAGCAGCTCGTTCGTTGATGCCAGCGTCACCCTCGGGCCATCCTGCGCGGCGCAGGAAGCTGCTCTCCCTCCCCGACCACGACGTGTCGTCGAGCAGGGGCGATCGTCACGCGTCGGCGGCGCGGCTTGAACCCCTCGCGCCAGAGGTCGAAGGCCGCGATGGGAATGCGCGTGATGCGGGGCGAAACCCGAAGGGCGGGCATCGAGCCTCGATTGACGAGATCGAGGACGGCGTCATCGCTGATCTCCAGGATCTCAGCGACTTCCTTCGGCGTGTAGTACAACTTGGCCATCGTGTTCAGCCTCCATAGCGGTATCTCACACTATACCGCTGTTCCGGCTTACGTCAAGAGAACGCGCATCGCCCGGGGTCACGCGCTGGCCGATGAGCTGGAGCAGGTGGGCGATCTCGACCGCGGTGTGGAAGTAGTCCGTGGGCGAGATCGGACCCTGCGCGACGCCTGGCTTGATGTCGCAGATGACGCAATCCTCGCCCGCCGGTGATGCTCTGACGCGTGCCGCCGGCCGAGCGAGAAGGTGTGCACTTTCGCGCCATCGCTCGGCAGGCAGCGGAACCGCTGGCGACGGAACGGGGCGGTCGCCCATTCCCGTGTGCCCCACAGGATCACGCTGCCCTTGTGGCGGGACGGGCACGCTTCGGGGCGGTTCTCGATCTTGCGCCGCGGCCGGCCGAGCTTCGGCTTGTCGAGTGCTTCGCTCGTCCTCGCCCACTTCATGCCGGGGACTCTGCCAGCCGGTTATGACAGGTGCTATGGCACGAAGGTCAGGGACTTACCAACCGGCTGTGACACACAAGGAGTCGCGGATCGTTGACAGCAGGCCGACCGTGGAGGCGATGCCGTCGAGCACCTCGGTGCGCGGACCGGCGTACTCGATGCTGAACGTCCGGTCGAAGCCCCGACCGACGAGCGCGCTCACGAACTCGTGCCAGTACGCCTCGGAGTGTCCCAGACCTGGGCCGCAGTGCCGCCACGCCCGCGTGCCGCTGGTCCGCGTCTCGAGGCAGCCGTTGAGCGACAGCTCGTCGGCGTCGACGAGGCAGTCCTTCGCGTGGACGTGCCAGATGACGTCGCCGAGCGAGTCGATCACCCGCAGCGGCTCGATGCCCTGCCAGAAGAGATGGCTCGGGTCGAGGTTGAGCCCCACCGCCTCGCCACCGATCTCGCGCAGTCGCAGGAAGGTCCGCGGGTTGTAGACGGCCTGGCCCGGATGCATCTCGAAGGCGAGGCGGACGCCGTGGTCGGCGGCGACCGGGGCAGTCGCCCGCCAGAACGGCTCGACGACCTTCCGCCACTGCTCGTCCAGGAGCGTCTGGTACTCGGGCTGCCAGTAGTGGGTGACCCAGTTGGGGTAGCGCGTCTCGCTCCCGGGCTCGCCCGGACAGCCACTCATCACCACGACCGTGTCGATGCCCAGCGCCAGGGCGAGGCGGAACGTGTCGTGGAGCACCCGGACCGACGTCTCGCGTCGTTCCCGGGCCGGGTCCAGTACGTTGCCCGAGCAGTTGAGCGCCGACACGGCGAGCCCGTGTCCGTGGATCGCGCCGAGCCACTCGTCGCGCGCCGCGTCGCTGCTCAGCAGACCGGCGAGGTCGCAGTGGGGGGCCGGCGAGAAGTTGCCGGTCCCGAATTCGAGCGTCTCGACGCCGTGCTCGGCGCACCAGTCGAGGAGCGACCCGAACGGCAGGCTGCGTAGGCCGTCGGTGAAGAGTCCGATCGTCGGCTTCGTCGTCATCCGGGATCCCCGGCGGCGGTGGACGACAGCGGCGCCCCCAGCCCGAAGACGCCGTGGCGGACGAGCGGTGAGCCCGACCAGACATTGAGCTGCCGCAGGCCGAGGACGCCTGCCCGATACACAGGGTGGTCCGCTGCCAGCGGCAGCTCGACGACGCGGCCGAGGGCTGCCGACATGTAGGCGGCGAGCGCGGACTCGAGCGACCGGAGCCCGACCTCTGCCGGCGCGATCGGCTCGCTCCCGTCGCGCACCGCGCGAGCGAAGTCGGCGTGGATCCGGGCGAAGTTCTGGGGTCGGAAGTCGGGTCCCCGCGGATCGAACCGCTGACGGCCACGCTGGTTGACGAGCGTGAAGCTGTCGAGAGGGGCGAAGGGACCGGTCGCGTAGTCCTCGTAGAAGATCATGATCCGGCCTGCGGTCCCGGCCAGCTCGACGCCGCCGGGACCGCCGCCCCACCACAACCCGACGGTCGCGTAGCCGCTATCGAAGAACAACTGGACCTGGACGAAATCCTCGACCGGATCGCCCCGGCGGTCGAGGTTGTCGGCGATGGCCTGAACGGCGCGGACCGGACCGCCCATGAGGAATTCGGCGACGTAGAGAGCGTGGATCATGTCCATCAGGATCCCGCCGCCCGCTTCCTCCGGATCGTGGCGCCAGCGTGGTCGGTAGTCGACCGCGCCGAGATTGTCGGGCACGCCGAGGAAGTTCAACGTGACGTGGCGGAGGCTACCGAGCTCGCCCTTGCCCACCAGCTCGCGCGCCAGCTCGTATTCGGGGTAGTAGAGGTAGTTGTGGACCATGCCGTAGCGCAGGTTCGCGGCACGCATCAGCTCGATCATCGCGTGGCCCTCGGCCGGAACCGTGGCGATCGGCTTCTCGCTCAGGACGTGCACTCCGGCCCGGGCGCAATCCGCGACGATCGCGGCGCGGACGTGCGGCGGCACCGCGAGCACGACGTAGTCCACGCCCGACGCGAGGAGCTCGCGAGAATCGGCGAAGCAGGCGCTGTCGGGCAGCCCGAGCAACTCCTGTACCATCGTGCGGCGGGACTCCACGGGCTCGGCCACGCCCGCGACGACGATCTCGGGCAGGGCTCGCAAGACGGGTACATGGCCGGACACGGTGATATTCCCGCCGCCCACGATGCCCACTCTCAGACGGTCATGCATTTCCCTCTCTGCCTATCGAGGCAAGGTCCTCTACGACAACGTGCTATATGTGCTTGCCCTGCGCGCGTATGCAGCGATGGCCAAGGTCATCGAGCTGCCCGATGGACCGGCACACGCCCAACTGGCAGACAGATCGTCCGGACAGTTGAACGCGTTGTTCTGGGTCGAATCGACCGATGGGCTTTGGGACACGGCGACCTCGCCAGCGCTTCGCGGGCCGCACGCCGAGTCACGGCGACTCGCCCAACTCGCCGTAGCCGAGCTGTGGTCCCGGCCGTACTACCTGCCTTGGGTTGCCTTCCGAGAGCTGGGCGACTGGTGCGACGTGCTTGGCAACACCCTCGCGCTCCTAGCAGGTGTGGCGGATCCCATCCGCCGAGACCGTGTTTTGGACCACTTCGAGGCGGTCGGCGTCGCGGAGCCCTATCCGGCGCGTTCGATCCACCCGCCGATCCAGCCCGGCGATCGCGACTGGCGGGGGTACTACCGCAACGGCAACCTCAACCTGCCTCATCAGTACCACAACGGGGGGGTCTGGCCGTTCATCGGTGGTTTCTTGGTAGCGGCGCTCGTCCAGGCGGGTCGCCAGTCCGACGCTGAGAAGCACCTGCGGCGCCTCGCGGTCGGCGTGCGTCGTGGCCGCGCCGGCGAGACGTGGGAATTCAATGAGTGGCTCCATGCCCTGAGCGGCCAGCCGATGGGCCGTCCGTTCCAGGCCTGGTCGGCGGCGATGTACCTGTTCGCGTATCACGCGGTCCAGCGCGGCAGGCCGCCATACTTCGAAGCAGAGTGAACCGCCCTGGGTTTCAAGGAGCCTCTGGGCGGTTGTGATCAAACCGTCGAGCCAGCAACCTCCATGCGCTATGTCGGCCCACGCCTAAGTATTATTGAGGGTATGGACGACACATACGCTGCCACACGCCCTGATCACGAACGCCTCTTCGCCATCGCAACCGAGCAGGCAGGCTACTTCACCACGGCCCAGGCCCGCGACTGCGGCTTCAGCTCCCCCCTGATCACCCACCATGCGCAGAGCGGCCGCTTCGTCCGTGTTGCTCGAGGCCTGTACCGCCTCCGCGACTACCCCTCCTCGCCCCGTGAGGAGCTCCTCGCGGCCTGGCTTCGCCTCGCACCCGAGGCCGTCGTGTCGCACGAGTCCGCGCTCGAACTCCTCGGGCTCTCGGACATCATCCCGACCCTGATCCACCTGTCCGTCCCGCGGACCCGACGGAAGCTCTCCCGGCGACCCGGGGTCGCGCTGCACACGACGACGCGGCCGCTTGACGGCTCCGACGTGGTCGTCCGAGACGGGATGCGACTGACCGCGCCAGCTCGGACGATCGCCGATGTCGCCGAGGCCGGGGTGGCGCCCGAGCAGGTCGTCCGCGCCGCCCAGCAGGCCATCGACCGCGGGCTTACCACGCCCGCGCGCCTCCGGGAGGCGGCTCACGGTCGAGGCCGCAGGGTCGAGCAACTCGTCGAGATCGCCCTCGCGCGGAAGGACACGTGAGGTACGCCTCGGCAGCAGCCTTCCGCCGGGCGCTCGAGACGCGGCTCCTCGCCCTGAGTCGCGATGGCGGAGTGTCGCTCGTTCGCCTGCGCAAGTCGGTCGTCTTCGATCGACTGCTCGCCCGGCTGTTCGCGGTCGCACCGGATCGTTGGTGCTGAAGGGCGGCCTCGCCCTCGACTACCGACTGGGCACGAGGGCCCGCACGACGATGGACATCGACCTCGCGGGTTCTGGTGGCGAGGATGCGGCGACCGCCGATCTTGTGGCCACCCAGGAACTCGACCTCGGCGATCACTTCTCGTTCGCGATCGAGCGAACCGCGAAGCTCGACCAGCTCGTCGAAGGGTCCGCTGTCCGGTACCACGTGCGAGCTGACCTTGCCGGCCGGCTGTTCGAGGAGTTCCTCCTCGACGTGGGCTTCGACTTCCCCTCGGGCTGGGAGCCGGAGACGCTCCACGGCCCGGACCTCCTCGCGTTCGCGGACATCGCCCCTGTCGAGGCACCCGCGCTACCCCTGGAACTCCAGATCGCCGAGAAAGTCCATGCCTACACCCGTGGCTACGGCCAGTCCGGCATGGCGAGCACGCGGGTCAAGGATCTCGTCGACCTCGCGTTGATCGCGTCAGCCTGTCAGGTGAACGCGGACCGGCTCAACCGCGCCCTACGAGATACATTCGGGCAGCGCGATCGCCACGAGCTTCCCGGGGCGCTGCCACGACCACCTGCGGACTCGCGCCTGCCGTACGCCCGGATGGCCCGGGAGGTGGGGCTCGCAGCCGAGCTCGTTCGAGGATATGAGCTGGCTGCCCGCCTCCTCGATCCGGTGCTGTCCGGGGATCTCCGTGCGGCTGTTTGGGAGCCCGCGGCTCAGAGCTGGGTGGCACGATCGAGCCAAGCCAGCGACTGAGCCAGGCGCCAGGGGCGATGGTCACGCCAGCTTGCGACCGGGACTGGGCCCGCTGGACTGGCGCCGGGTCACACGACGGCGAGACACGGCCACACCCGATGGCGCTTGATTCCCTCGTCGTTTACTTCGCCGACCTGACCCTCGATGCGGGCCGGTCGTGGGCGGTCGGGCTGGCGGTCGGACGCCGGCCGGCGACCGTCGCCAACCGGGTCCGCGCCCTCAAGGTCCTCAGCCACTGGTGCGAGGACGAGGGCTATCTCGCCGCCGATCCGCTCGCGCGCCTGCGACGACCGGCCGTCCCGCGGACGATCATCGCGACCTTCAACGACGACCAGGTCCGGGCGATGCTCGAGGCCGCTCCCCCGCCCCTGGCCATGACCCTGCGCATCCTGCTCGATACCGGGTTGCACATCAGCGAGGCGGTCGGCATGGCCTGCGACGACGTCCTCGGGGGGCCCCTGCGGGTCACCGGCAAAGGCGGCGATGAACGGGTCGTGCCGATCGGGCAGACGCTCGACGCCGCCCTGCGCCGCTATCGAGATCGCGGCCGGCCGGGGCCGCGAGGGAAGGGCGGACGAGCCGCTCCTGCTGTTGAGGTCGGGGCGACCGCAGACCGCCCGCTCGGTCTACTCCGGGATGCACCGAGTTGCGGAGGTGGCCGGCGTCGACGGCGTGCGGGTCTCGCCGCACACCTGCCGGCACACGTTCGCCATCACGTTCCTGCGCAACGGCGGCAACCTCCTCGCGCTCCAGCGGATCCTCGGCCACCAGGACCTCGCCATGGTCCGCCGGTATGCGGAACTCGTGGCCGCCGACCTGGCGGCGGCGCAGGCCACGGCGTCGCCCCTCGACGGTTGGGCCCGCACGAGACCCCAGCAAGCCGCGACGTCGCGCTTTCGACGGGCATCGCGGCCATGACCGAGGTCGGCTCATGCCGCCGCGCGGGACGCGTCCGTGGCGGGCTGGAGGTGGTCGAGCGGGGAGTTTGGTCGGGAGTTCCCAGCGGACTGACCCACTTAGAGCTTGGGTCGGTGGTCGCTTGAACAACCCCATCATCCCCGTTCAGAAGGACACCCGTTTGTGTGTCCCGACAGCCGACTCAGCCCGGGCGTTCGGTGGATCCGGGATAACGGGGCACCGACCCCGAATCCCCCGCCGCCGATACCCTGTCCGCATGGTGACGCGAGATCCCGCCCCTCCGGGCACCGCCGAGCGAGACGTCCGGCCCCGGTTCCACCTCACGCCACCGGCCAACTGGATGAACGACCCGAACGGTCCGTTCTTTTACGAGGGCCGGCTTCACGTCTTCTACCAGCACAACCCGGTCGCACCGCACTGGGACCGGACCCACTGGGGCCACGCGGTGACGAGCGACTTCGTCACCTGGGATCACCGGCCGGTGGCGATCTCGCCGGATCCGGACGGGCCGGATGCGTTCGGCTGTTGGTCGGGCTGCGTCGTCGACGACGACGGCGTTCCGACGATGCTCTACACGGGAGTCGTCCACGACGGACAACTTCGGCGTGCATCGATCTGCCTCGCCCGCAGCTCCGACGGCCTGGAGACGTGGGTCAAGGACCCCGGCAACCCGGTCATCCCCGGCGCGCCCCCGGGCATCGCCGCCGACTCGTTTCGCGATCCGTTCGTCTGGAAGGACGACGAGGGCTGGGCGATGCTCGTCGGGGCCGGCACGAGCGACGGCGCCGGCGTCGTCCTGATCTACCGGTCGTCGGACCTCCGGGCCTGGACACTCGGTGGGCGGTTTCTCTCCGCCGGCGACCTGCCGGACTCCCGCTATGCCGGGGGACCCTGCTGGGAGTGCCCTCAGCTGCTTCGTTTCGGCGAGCGGGCGCTGCTGATCCTGTCGATCACGAACCCCGCGCCGGACTCGCGGCCGTCCCACGTGATCGCCATCTCCGGGCGGACCGAGGACGACCGGTTCCTGCCGGAGCACCTGGTCCGTCTCGACGGTGGCCCGGACTTCTATGCGCCGGCCGCGGTCATCGCGCCGGACGGCCGCCACCTCCTCCTCGGGTGGATCCCGGAGGACCCGCCCGACGAGGCGTCGTCGACCCGGGATTGGGCCGGGGCGCTCACCCTGCCGCGCGTGATCTCGCTGCGGCCCGAAGGCGGACTGACGCAGGTCCCGGCGGAGGAGCTGGCCCGGCTCCGTTCGTCCCGCCGCCACTCGCTCGAGACCGCCCCGCGGACCCCGCTCCAAGTGCCGGTCTCCGATCAGTTCGAGCTCCTGGCCTCGTTCACGTCGGTGGGGGAGTCGACCGTCGGGATCGCGATCTTCGACGACGACGGTCCGGAGCCTGAGGCCCGGATCGCGTTCCGCCCGGGCCAGCGCCGCGTCTCGGTGACGCGCCGGGGCACGGTCGAGGTCGGCGGTCCGGACGAGAGCAACGTGATGATCATCCCGCCGGACGAGCCGTCGGTCCTCGATCTGCGGGTCATCGTCGATGGATCGGTCATGGAGGTCTTCGCCGACGGCCGCACGGCGGCGACGTTCCGGCTACCGTCCGTCCATCGGGGCCGCCGGCGCGTGGTCGCCTTCTCCGAGGGCGCCGCGGATCGGCTGGTCTGCCTGGAGATCTGGTCCCTCGACCTCGCCGGCTGAACGCGCCGCAGGCCGAATCCTGCCCGATGGGCTAGGATTCCTCCTGAGGTTGACCGAGCGGACCTGCGTCCCGCTCCGACCGCGGTCCCCATCCTGCGACCGTGGTTCCCTCGCCGTCGTCGTCCGGGGTGACGATCATCAGCTCCTTTCCCGGTCGACGCGAGACCGGGAGATGTGATGTCCAGCGCGCCCCAGCGAATCATGATGATCTCGACCCATGGCTACGTGTCAGGCCAGCCCGAATTCGGGCGACCCGACACCGGGGGCCAGGTCGTCTACGTCCTCAGGCTCTCCGAATGCCTCGCCCGTCTCGGGTACGCCGTCGACATCTACACCCGCCGCTTCGGGGATCAGGCGGAGATCGAGGTCCTCGGCGACGACCTCCGGATCATCCGCATCCCGGCGGGCGGCTCCGAGCTCATCCGCAAGGAAGTGATGTGCGACGTGATCCCCGAGTGGATCGTCAACGCTGAGCGCTTCATCCGGGCCCAGCGGCTGGACTACGCGTTCATCGACAGCCATTACTGGGATGCCGGTCTGGCGGGCGACGGGCTGACCTCTCGACTCGCGATCCCGCACGTCCACACGCCGCACTCGATCGGAGCATGGAAGCGCGACAACATGGACGGCGACCCGGCGGAGCTCGATCGCCAGTACAACTTCCGGCGCCGGATCCGCGACGAGAAGGCGATCTACGACGCCGCGGACGTCCTCGTCGCGACGACCCCGCAACAGCGCGACATCCTCCGGGCGACCGAGTACGACGTCCCCCGCGAGAAGATCGCCGTCATTCCGCCGGGCTACGACGACACGCGGTTCTTCCCGGTGTCGCCGGCGACCCGCGCGGCGCTGAAGCGCGACCTCGACCTGGAGGGACCGGTCGTCCTGGCGGTCGGGCGCATCGCCGACAACAAGGGTTATGACCTGCTGATCCGGGCGTTCGTCGCGGTTCGCTCGCGGGTTCCCGCCCGACTGATGCTCGCCATCGGGTCGACCGACCCGACCGCCGGCGAGCGCGAGCAGGTGGAGGCACTCAGGAGCCTCGCCGGCGAGCTCGGGATCGCCGATCACGTGATCTTCCACGACTACATCCCGGACGATCAGCTCGCCGACCACTATCGGGCGGCGGACGTCTTTGCCCTGTCCAGCCGGTACGAACCGTTCGGGATGACCGCCGTCGAGGCGATGGCCTGCGGGACGCCGGCCGTCGTGACGACGGAAGGCGGGCTCTGGGAGATGGTGACCTGGGGTCTCGATGCGCTGTACGCCGACCCGTTCAACCCGGAGGCGTTCGGCCACGCCCTCGCGACGGTGCTCGAATACCCGCGGGTGGCGGCCCAGCTGGCCCGGGGCGGCGCGCTCCGGGCTCGGGCACGGTTCACCTGGAACGGGATCGCCCAGCAGATCCTCGGCGTCCTGCAGACGGTCGAGCGACCCGTCGACGACCTGGCCGGGACGACGGACGCGGCGCCCGACGAGCCCGAGGTTCGCGGGCCACGATCGCTCGTGTCGGTCGGCGCGGACGTGATGACCGAGGGTGCGGAATGGACCCGCAGCGGCTCCTAGTCAGCGATCTCGACGGGACGCTGCTCGGGGACGAGGTCGCGCTGGAGCGCTTCCGCGACTGGTTCGCGGCTCAGCGCCAGTGGTGGCGACTCGTCTTTGCCACGGGGCGGACCGTCGAATTGGTCATGGCGATCGTCGCCGCGGGCGATCTCCCGGCGCCCGACGCGATCGTCTCGAACGTCGGGGCCGACATCCACGACCCGGTCGGTGGGCAGTGGCCCGGCTGGCCCACGTCGACGGACCGCTGGGATCTCGAGCTGGTTCGGACCTGCCTCGCAGAGTTCCCCGGGATCGTCCCGCAGTCCGCCGGTTCGCAGACCGCACGGAAGGCGAGCTATCACGCGACCGACCTGTCGGATGCGTCACTGTGCGACATCCGGACGGCCCTCGAGCGGACCGGCCTACGGGTGACCCTCCTTTACAGCTCGGCCCGCGACCTCGACGTGCTGCCCGGTGATGCCGGCAAGGCGGCCGCGGCGCGCTTCCTGGCGGACTCGTGGGGCGTCCCGGCGGAGCATGTCATCGTGGCCGGTGACAGCGGCAACGACGCCGAGCTCCTGACTGCGGGCTTTCGGGGCGTCATCGTCGCGAACGCCCACCCGGAGCTCGACTCCCTCGCCGGCCCGACGATCTTCCGCTCCGCGCACTCCCATGCCGCGGGCGTCCTCGACGGGATCCGTCACTGGACGGCGGAGCCAGGGTGAGCGTGACCCTCATCGATTCGCGAGAGACGAATACACCTCCTGGGACGCCGAGCTTTCCTTGCCATTGCGTCGACGACGCTAGGGAACCTCAGCGCTCGCAGTCCCTCTTGGGTAACCACGGAATCCTCTCGGCGTTTCCTACTTGGGATGTAGGCGGTCTCGCCACCAGGCGTCTGGCTTTCAAGATCAGGCCTGTGCAGGCCGCGGACTCATCACATTCTGAGGTCCTTGCACCGAGATGGCGACGCCTTCTGAATGCGGCAAGGCGGCCGCTTCGTTCATCGCTCCTAGATCCCATCCGCTCAATCAATGGTGGCGCTCAAGTGGGCGGCTCTTCTCCGACGCCTCGATCTCGGCGC
>CAWJIC010000008.1:0-64507 GCA_963842755.1 uncultured Chloroflexia bacterium
AGACGATCCCAATGTAGGCCCGCGAGCCAATCTCTGTGCTCAGATCGACGTCCCGCGCCGTCTGAATTGGGGAGTGTCAGGCGAACGCTCCGGGAGAAATCTTGCGCACTAGCGAGATCGCAAAAGAATTAGGCGAACTCATTGGTGCTGGACGGATCTTAGGGCCTGTAGCCGAATTCTCCCGTTCGGATCGCCGAGTTTGCGCCAGATAAGGTGACACGACCGGCCTGCATGCTGGCCGGCATGAGCTTCGCGATCGCGCTGTCCGACGAACAATGGGAGCTGGTCGCCGACCTGTTCGACCCGCCCGGACGTCGTGGGGCGCCGGCCCAGATCAGGCGGCGCCAGATGGTCGACGCGATGCTGTTCATCGCCCGGACCGGCTGCCAGTGGCGCTACCTGCCCGAGCGCTATGGGACCTGGACGGCGGTCTGGGCCCAGTGGCGGCGCTGGCGGGCGAACGGCGTCTGGGCGCGGGCGATGACGCGCCTCGCGGCGATCGTCCGGCTGCTCCACGATCGGGAGCCCCTCCCGTCGATGGTCATGGTCGACGCCCAGACGGTGAAGGGTGGCCGCTACGGGCCGACGTTCCACCAGGCCGGCGGTCCCGGCGGCCGGACGATCGGCACGAAGCGGACGATCCTCGTCGAGATCCTCGGCCTGCCGGTCGCCGCTCGGGCGGACTCCGCCCGGCCGCACGACGTCGCGGCCGCCCGAGAGCTCCTGCGTGACCGCCTGGCTGATCTCCCGCGCGTGCACGCGATCGTCGGCGACCGCGCCTACCGGGGCCTGCTCAAGCTCGCCGAGCGCAAGCGGGTGACGCTCGACATCAAAGCGCCGCCCAAGGGGACGCGCGGCTTCACGCCGCTGTGGCCGCTCTACAAGATCGAGCACACGATCGCCCAGCTCGGGCGCTGGCGCCGCCTGTCGCGCTGCTACGAGGGCAGCGAGGCGAGCGCCCGCGCCTGGCTCGAGGTCGCCTCGGTCGGCTACCTCGCCTGGCGGGCATCGGCCTAACCGCCGACACCCGATCGGCCCCGCGACCCGCCCGTTCCGCCTGTCTCTCGGCAGCGTCAGGTCGATCCCGTCGGGCCGCCACCTCGGCACCGGCCGGTCCCCGAACGCCGGCTCGCCGTCACGACCATCCGCGTCCCGGCACGGCCACGCCCCTTACACCGTCGAGGCGACGAATTCGGCTACAGGCCCTTAGTCACAGGCGGCAGGGATCCTCGCGACCGACTTCTTCACCGTCGAGACGATCAGGCTCAAAGACGATCTACGTCCTGTTCTTCATCGAGCTTTCGACCCGGCGAGTGCACGTGGTCGGGGTCACCGCGCACCCCGACTCGGCGTGGGTCACCCAGCAAGCCAGGAACCTCGCCATCGACGAGCGGCTTTCGGGTGTTCGGTTCCTCCTTCGCGACCGGGACGCCAAGTTCTCGGGACCGTTCGACGAGGTGCTCCGCGCCGAGGGCGTCCGGGTCATCCGAACGCCGATCCGCGCACCTCGGGCGAACGCATTCGCGGAGCGGTTCGTGCAGGACCGTGCGCCGAGAGTGCCTCGACCACGTCCTGATCTACGGTCGTCGGCACCTCGAGCGAGTGCTCCAGGCGTACGTCGCTCACTACGTAAAGGAGAGACCACATCGGGGACTGAGCTTGGCCGTACCCGCCGGTAACCGAACACCGCAGGTCCGGGGGACTACCCGAACGCCGGTCGAACGAAGGGACGTGCTCGGCGGTCTGATTCACGAGTATCGCTGGGCGGCGTGATTTGGATTGTTGAACCCCGTGGGGGTCGGAAACCCCAATTCGCGCTCGGACAGTCCCGGTACGATCGGCCGATGCTGTCCCTCCTGTACCTCGTCGTCCGCGCCCTCGTCCGTTTCCTCGTACGCGCTGAACAGCCTGGTCGAGCCGACGGATCCAAGGACCTCGAGATCCTCGTTCTCCGCCAGCAGCTCCGGGTGCTGCAGCGGACGTCGGGCCCACCGAGGCTCCGGCCCATCGACCGGGTCCTGCTCGCGGCGGCGAGTCGGGCCATCCCGCGCGCTCGCTGGGTCGCCTTCATCGTCACCCCGGCGACCCTGCTCCGTTGGCACCGCGAACTCGTGAAACGGAAGTGGACGTACCGCAGGACCGGTCGCCCAGGCCGGCCACCGATCGATGCCGCGATCCGTGCGCTCATCCTCCGGCTCGCCCGGGAGAACCCCCGTTGGGGTTGCGTGCGGATCGGAGGCGAGCTCCGCAAGCTCGGTATCCGGGTCGGCGCGACGACGATCCGGACCGTGCTTCGGACTGCCCGAGCTGGTCCTGCCCCGAGGCGGACGGGACCGACCTGGACCGAGTTCCTCCGGGCGCAAGCGAGCGGGGTCATCGCCTGCGACTTCTTCACCGTCGAGACCGCCTGGCTCCGAACCCTCTATGTCCTGGTGTTCATCGAGCTCGGCAGCCGGCGGATCCACCTGAGTCCCGCAACGGCGCACCCGGACTCGGCCTGGGTCACCCAGCAGGCCCGGAACCTCGTGATGGACCTCGATGGCCGCTCACCTGCCGTCCGGTTCCTCATCCGAGACCGGGACGCGAAGTTCAGCGGCCCGTTCGACACGGTGCTCCGCTCGGAGGGGATGCGGGTCATCCGCACCCCGTTCCGGGCCCCGAACGCCAACGCCCACGCCGAGCGCGTGATCGAGACGATCAGGGCCGAGTGCCTCGACTGGACGCTGATCCTCGGTCGGCGGCATCTGGATCGGACACTCCGGACCTACGCTGAGCACTACAACCGCGGGCGACCCCATCGCGCCCTCGGCCTCGCCTCACCGCTGGCTGAAGCCTCGATCACGGTCCCGGTCAGCCCGCGCGATGTTCGCCGGCGGGATGTGCTCGGCGGGCTGATCCACGAGTACCACGGGGTCGCCGCGTGATCGAATCTGGGTTTCTGACCCCCACGGGCAGTGCCCGAAGCACAAGAGCCACGTCTGGCGCTCGCGGATCAGCTCGCGGACCTCGATGCTCACCGGCTGCCCGCTCTGCGCTCGTCTGGAAGGCCACGGTGGCCGGGTCCGCGCCGACGCGCAGATGGACGCGGTCGCCTGAGCAGCGGCTGATCCCCGGTCAGCTGCTTGAGCTCAATGCGCCCGTGCGAACGACGGCGGCACCGCCGCCGATCACCGCGCTGCACCAGACGGTGCCCGAGCGCCCCGCCGGGGAGGCGTCGAGCATGCCGCGCGAGGCGAGCCAGTCGATCCGCGCGACGACTACCAACCACGCCGCCACCCCGAGTGCGAGCGCCCGAAGGATCGGCATCACAGTCTCCATCTCGATCTGATCCCGGTCTTCCATGCGGCCGCTCGCTGACCCCGACGCAACTGGGCGTCGATCAAGGGAAGCGTCATGCGTACGCGTTCTGGAGGTGTGTCCTGTGCAGAGGTGCAAGCATCTTTCTCCAACGCGGTTCGGTCATGCGAGGAGTTTCCACGCATCTTGACAAAGGCTCGCACGACGGGTCAGGACCCGTCTACGACAAGACGCGGGATAGCTCCTCGAGGTCCGCCCGGATCTCGGCGACACGGCCCCCAGGCCGAAAGAAGCGTGGCGTCTTGAGGGCTGAGCCAGTGACGAGGGCGACCATACGTGAACGCGCGTCGATCCGACCTTCCCGGACCGCGACGAGTAGGCCCGCGAGCGACGCCGCGCCCGCCGGCTCGGCGAGTATACCGGCCGAGGTCCCCAGTAGTCCCATCGCCTCAAGCATCTGTGCGTCCGTCACCGAGACGAAGAAACCTTCTGAGGCGACGACATCCCGGATGGCCAGCGCGCCGGAGATCGGGCGACTGACTCCGATGCCGTCGGCGATCGTATCCGCCCCTGTTCCCCGCACCCGCTGACCGGTCTCCCAAGCCCGTTTGACCGGCTGGCAACCGTCCGCCTGAACGCCGATCAGCCGCGGGACCGTACGCGCGACGCCACACGCGACGAGTTCGCGGAACCCCTTGGAGATGCCGTTGAGCGTCGGGCCGTCGCCTACGGGCACGGCGACGACGTCGGGCATCTCTCCGCCGAGCTGCTCCCAGATCTCGAACGCGACGGTCTTCTTCGCTTCGACCGTCACCGGGTTCACGCCCGTGTTTCGATCGATCCAGCCGAACTCGCGTGCCGCTTGACGGGACAGGCGGAACGCGGCTTCGTACCCGCCCTGCACCTTGATCACCGTGGCTCCGACGTGGAGCATGAGCGCGAGCTTCCCGTCGTCCACATCGGACGCGACGAAGTTCACCGCCTGCTTGCCTGCCGCCGCGGCTCCGACGGCGAGGCTGACCGCGACGTTGCCGGTCGATGCGGACGTGACCCGCGACGTCCCCGACGACATCGCCTTCTGGAGGACGAGGGCGGTTGCTCGATCCTTGTTCGACCCGGATGGCCCCCTCGTCTCGTCCTTGAGCCACAGGTTCGGCAACCCGAATCGTGCGCGGAGGACGGGCGGCGCAACGAAGGGTGTGCCACCGACCGGGAGCGGATAGACGATGGGTCCCTCGTCGAGCGGCAAGAGCGCTGCGTACCGCCACATCCCGCCGCTGGACAAGGCCTTCCACGACCCCGCGTCTGCGGGGAGCAGATCGGGACGGAAGTCGTATTCGAGCTGAAGGCGCGCCCCGAAGTCCTCGATAACGACGGAAGCAGGATCGACGACCTCTTCTGTGCCGTCGTCGTGGACCAGCACGCCCCGGCTTGGCTTGCCCATCCTTCCTCCCCTACCGAGATGGCGGCTGAGGACGTCCGCGAAGGACCGTGCCCGGCCTCTCCCCCGTCGGGCCGCCCTCTCGCTGGACCGCCCGGCCGCCGACGAAGACGGCGACGACTCCGGGTGGCTGCTGACACGGCTGCTCGTACGTTGCCGTGTCGACGTACGACGTCGGGTCGAGCAGCACGAGATCAGCTCGCAGCCCCTCGCGGATCCGGCCGCGATCCGCGAGCCCGAGCAGGTCGGCCGCGCGGGAACTGAGCCGCGCGACGGCGTCCTCGACCGTGATGAGCCGCTCCCGGATCGCGAACCGGCCGAGGACCCGCGCAGCGGTCGCGTAGACGCGGGGGTGGGGATGCGGGCCGAAGATGCCGTCGGAACCGACGAGCGCGAGGGGGTGGGTGAAGATCCGGCGCACGACCTCGTCGGTCGCGTAGTGGTCGATCATCGTCGCCGACAGCGCCGTCTCCACCATCACGTCGATCGCCGCTTCGGCCGGATCCTTGCCGAGCCCCTCGCCGATCTCCGCGAGTGAGCGACCGATCAGCTCGGCGTGACTCGAGGGCACGTCGACGATGACGACGCGCTCGGCCCCGCACATCCCGTAGAGGTTCTCCCAGCCCGGGAGTCCCGTCTTCATCTCGCGGACGATCCGACCCCGCGTCTCGGGATCGAGGAGTCGCGGGAGCGTCGCCTCCCGTCCGCCCGCCAGTGCCCACGGCGGCAGGATCGCGCCAAGCATCGTACTGCCCGCACCGTAGGGGTACTGGTCGAAGGTGATGTCGATCTCGCGCCGCGCCTCGCCGAGGAGCTCGAGGAGCGGGTCGAGGAGCTGAGGATTGCCGACCAGCTTCAGGTGAGTGATGTGGAGCGGTGCGCCCGACCGGCGTGCGACCTCGATCATCTCCTCCGCCGCTGCGATGACACCCGCACCCTCGTTGCGGATGTGCGGCATGAGCGGCGCATGGAAGCGCGCGGCTTCCCGCGAGAGCTCGACAAGCTCGTGCGTGTCCGCGAACACCCCGGGGACGTAGATCAGACCGAAGGAGAGGGCGCGCGCGCCTGCCTCGAGCGCAGACCGGACCTCGGAACGCATCGCCGCGAGCTCCCGGTGCGTCGGAAGGCGGCCGTCTCGTCCCATCACGTGCTCACGAACCGCGTTGTGTCCGACTGACGCGACAAGGTTCGTCGCAGGCCGAGCCTCCTGGAGCGCTGCGAGGTACTCGTCCATCGAGGACCACGACGCCTGATCGGGACCGTGTCCCTCGATGGGCGCCAGATACGCGAGACGCATCGGCCAGGCTTCGCGGCTCACGGGTGACGGCCCGAGCCCGTCGGGTCCGATCAGCTCGGTCGTGAACCCCTGTCCCGCCTTCGGTGACAGGAGCGGGTCGACGAACGGCCGGAGGCCGGAATGGGCGTGAAGATCGATGAACCCCGGGCAGAGGATGAGCCCCCGCCCCTCGATCACCTCCCGTGCCTCCCATCGGTCATCGCGCCCGACGGCCGCGATGACGCCGTCGGCGACGGCGACGTCCACTGGTGCGGGAGGCGAGTCTCCCGAATAGACCTGAGCGCCGGTGATCAGGAGGTCAAACGTCATCTCACCGTCCTCGCCAGGGCGATCGCTCCCCGCGCCAAGACCTGGGCGCCGAGGCCGCAGTCCTCCTCGCTCGAGAACTCGGCGGGCGCGTGGCTGATGCCGCCCTGTGAGCGCACGAACACCATCCCGCACGGGACGCCGGCGTTCGCGAGGTTCATCCCGTCGTGAGCGGCCTTGCTCGACATTCGCACGGTCGGGATCCCCTCGTCGCGCGCCGCGTCATCGAGCGCGTCCATGACGAGCGGGGACATCAGGGCCGGAGGCATCCGCTTTGTCTCGGTCGGAAGGAACTCGCATCCGTTGTCCTGAGCGGACCGACGACCTGCCCCGACGATCTCCTCCACGGCCGTCGCGAGGAGGCCTTCATCGAGACTCCGGATGTCAAGCGTCGCGTGAGCTCGACCTGGAACGATGTTGCTCGCTCCCCCGATGACGCCTGCGTCGCCCGCGGTCGCGACAAGGTCCGCCGGGTGCGCCCGCATGGATCGCTGTGCCGCGAGGGCGAGTTCGGCGACCGGGATGAGCGCATCGTGCCGGTCGGCGGGCATCGTGGCCCCGGCGTGGTTCGCGATGCCGTTCACGCGGACGCGCCAGTTGCTCACTCCCACGATCCCCGTCACGATCCCTACGGCGAGCCCTTCACGCTCCAGCCGTGGTCCCTGCTCGATGTGGAGCTCGAGGTACGCCGCCACCCGCGCGCGCCGCTGCGCCACCAAAGGGAGTCGCGACGGGTCAATGCCGTAGTGCCGGAGGACGTCCGGCAGGCGGGCGCCGTCCGTCCCGACGGCTCGCTCGACCTCCTTGAGCTCGACCACCCCTGCGAGTGATCGGCTGCCAAGCATCCCGATACCGAACCGTGCCCCCTCCTCGTCCGTGAAGCACACGAGCCCGAGCCGGCGCGCCTCCGGACGGTTCGCCTCGCGGGCGGAACGAAGGACCTCGAGGGCGCCGATGACTCCGAGAGCCCCGTCGAACCGCCCACCGTCGGGAACCGTATCGAGGTGGGAGCCCAGGTAGACCCCACGCGCCTCGGGCGGATGCGCCCATACGTTGCCGGCCTCGTCCTGCTCGACATCGAGCCCGAGATCGGCGCACGCCTCCGAGAGCCAGCGCCGCGCTGCGACCTCGTCGTCCGTCCACGCGAGCCGCTCGGCGCCGCCCGCGGCGGTCGCCCCGAACCGGTTGACGTCCGCGAGGTCGCGCGCGATCCGCGCGGTGGAAACCTTCACATCCGCGCCGGATCGAAGGGCTGGCGTGCGATGAACCGCCCGGTCCCCTCGGGTGCGATCACGTCCTTGCCGTCGAATACGATCCTTCCGCGGAGGATCGTCGCCGCGACCCTGCCGCGAACCGGCATCCCGGCGAACGGCGAGTATCGCGCCGCGGACCGGACCGTCTCGTCATCCAGCGTTTTCGTGCCGTCCGGCCGGTAGATCACGAGATCAGCGTCGGAGCCCTCGGCAACGACGCCCTTCCGCGGGTAGAGGCCGAAGATCCGGGCCGCGTTCTCGCTCGCTACCGCGGCGAGATCCTCCATCCGCATCCGCTCGGCCACGACCCCGTACGTGTAGAGGAGGGGGAGAAGGGTCTCCGTCCCGGGGACGCCCGGCGCGACCTTCACGATGTCCGCGAAATCGGTCCGCTGCGCGAGCGTGTACCCGCAGTGGTCGCTCCCGACCGTCTGCAGCCCACCCCCACCGAGCTCCTCCCAGAGGATCGCCTGTTCGCGCTCCGCGCGGAGCGGCGGCGTGTGGATGAACCGTGCGGCACGGGCATCGTCCTCGTACACGCGCTCGTCCGCCACGAGGAAGTGCGGACACGTCTCGCCGAATGCCGTCACCCCCCGACGCCGTGCCGCGCCGACGAGCCGCGCCGATTCGCCAACGGACAGGTGGACCGGGTAGACGGCGGCGCCTGTTTCGCCGGCGAAGCGGAGCATCCGCTCGACAGTCTCGACCTCCGCGACGGCGGGTCGGGAGGCCCCGTGGTAGCGGAACTCGACCTTCCCCTGGCGGACGAACGACGCCCTGGTCCCTTCCACGATCGCGTCGTTCTCGCAGTGGACCATGACGACCCACCCAAGCTCCGCCGCCGCACGCATGAACTCCAGGACCACGTAGTCGTCGCAGAAGAACCCCGCCGCCCGGTACGTGCTGTAGAGCTTCGCGCTGGTCACCCCCCGCTCGGTCAGGCGGCTCATCTCCGCCATCTGTCCGCCGGAAATGTCCGTCACGATCAGATGCAGCGAGTAGTCCGTGCGGCACGAGCCCGCCTCCGCGAGGCGCCGGTCAAGCGCCTCTTCGAAGCCCTCGCCCGCATGCTGATGCGCGAAATCGATGACCGTCGTCACGCCGCCGGCGAGGGCCGCCGCGCTTCCCGAGGCAAAGTCGTCCGCGGTCCGATGGGGCTTCGCCTCGAGCGCGAAGTGGACATGCGGATCGACGATCCCCGGCAGGACATAGGAATCGCCCGCGTCGAGCATCTGTTCGCCGGCCGGTGCGAGGTTTGTGCCGATCTCCACGATCGTGCCGTCGCGGCAGCGGACGTCGGCGCGTCGGAGGCCGCGCGGCGAAACGACGGTCCCGCCGTGGACGAGAAGCCCGTCGCTCATCGCACCGCCCCCCCTGTCGCGCCGGGCGAGGCCGGTTCCGCACCGCCGGGGATCCCGGCGGGCGAATGCGACGAGCGACCTGTGATGCTGGAGACGGCACCATCGACGAGCTCCTCGACCGTGATCACGTCGGACGGGATCGCCGGGTCGCCCCACGCCTGCGCAAGGCGCGTCACCTGGGGAGGCTTGACGAACGTCCTGCGCAGCTCGTCGGGACGCGCGAAGACGTCCCTCGTCGTCCCGTCGAGGAGGATCCTCCCCTCGCAGAGCGCGACGACGCGCTGCGCGTACGCGGCGACGATGGGCATCTCGTGAGTGACGATGATGATCGTGTGACCTTCGTCCCGCCAGAGGCGCGTCAGGAAGTTCATGATCTCGGCGGACTGCCGATAGTCCTGACCCGTCGTCGGCTCGTCCACGATGATCGCCTTGGGTCGCATCGCGAGCGTCGACGCGATCGCGATGCGCTGACGGAGCCCCTTGGTCAGGAAGAAGGGGTGCTCGGTGAAGAGCGCCTCGCGGACGCCCGCCACCGCCGCCGCCTCACGAACGATCTCGTCCCGCTCCGGATCGTCAATCCCGAGGTTCCTCGGACCATACGCGATCTCGTCGTAGACATTGTTGTTGAACAGCTGGTGATCCGGGTTCTGGAACACGTAGCCGATCCGCCGGACGAGCTCCTTGATCACTCCCTTGCGGGCCGTGTCGATCCCGTCAACGACCACGCGTCCGGTCGTGGGTCGGAGGAGCCCGGCGAGGGACTTTGCGAACGTCGTCTTCCCTGACCCGTTCTGTCCGATGAGCGCGATGAACTCGCCTTCCTCGACGGTGAAGTCGATCCCTCCCAGGGCAGGCGTCCCATCCTCATAACGAAAGGTGAGATCGTTCACCTCGAGAAGGCTCATCGCGCGGCACCCTCGAGCAGCGTGCGCCAACTGGCGAAGCCCTCCTCGTCGCTGAGCGGAAGCTCCCCGTGGTACAACCCGCGTTCGCGCAGTCGGCCGAAGACTTGGGTGACCTGAGGCGGATGGACGTCTCGCGCCAGCAGGTGGTCGAGGTCGCTGAAGATCTCGCGGGGCGGTGCGATGCGCTCGACTCTGCCCTCGTTCACCATCACGACCTTGTCCGCGAGCGGCGCGAAGGCCTCGATGTTGTGCTCAACGACGACGATCGTCATATCGTGATCGTTCTTGAGTTCCGCGCAGATCCGGACGACGAGGTCTTTTCCGAGCGGGTCGATCATCGCGGTCGGCTCGTCGAGGATCAGGATCCGTGGCTGCATCGCGATGACGGAGGCGATTGCCACGCGCTGCTTCTGGCCCCCCGAGATGTCGTACGGGGGTTTGTCCAGCAAGTCCTCGACGCCGGTGATCCGCGCCGCCCACTCGACGCGTTCGCCGATCGTCTCGAGGGGCCAGCCCACGTTCTCAAGACCGAAGACGATCTCTTCCTCGACCGTGAGCGCGGTGAACTGGGATTCCGGGTCCGCGAAAACGAACCCGATCTGCTTCGCAAGGACGGAGGGCTTGATCGATTCCAATCGGTCGCCGAAGACCAGCACGTCGCCCTTGAGAATACCCGTGATCGAATTCGGGATCAGGCCCTTGATCGCGGATACGAGCGTCGTTTTGCCCGCCTCATTCGGGCCGATGACGAGAACGAAATCGCCTTCCGGGATCGCGAGGTTGACGTCGACGAGCGCCGGTTCCTCCGCGTGCTCGTATCTCCAGGTCACGCCATTCAGCTCGATCGCGTTCATCTGATCCCCAGCAGCTGCTCGACGAAGGCGATCAAAGGTGATGACTGGACCGAGAAGACGCTGGTGGTCCTGCTGACGATCGCGATCGCGACCAAGGTTCCGAGGAGCCCAAGACTGACCACCCAGTCGCGGGCCCGTACGACGAACTTGTCCCGCAGGTAGTCGGTTCGCTTGCCGCCCGTGCCCGGCTGCCCCGAGAGCGTGTAGCCGCGCGCGTAGAGAGCGGCGGAGATCTCGTCCGCGCGCCGAAGAGCCACCGCGAAGAGGGGGACCGTGTACATCGTGTAGAGCTTCACCTTCTCCCTGAGCGAAAGCGCGTCGAGGTCGAGCGCTCGAGCCTGCTCAGCCTCCCGGATCGTCGCAAAGTCCTCCATGAACATCCCGGCGCTCCTCAGTGAGAGCCCGGCGACATAGCTCACCGGGAACGGGAGGTGCAGCGTGCGGAGGCCGACGAGCACGTCGCGCTCGCGGTTCGTCGAGAAGTAGAGGATCGCTCCGAAGAGCATCGCCATCAGCCGGACGTAGCTCACGAACGCCCACCGCATCGGCTCCCAATACAAGGTGAGCCCGGCCAGTCTGACCGGAGTCAGCTGTGCCTTTTCTCCAGGTGCGAGGTAGGCCACGATGAACATGAAGAGCGCGACGGTGACAAGGAGCAGACGGTACTTCTTGAGGTCGCTCATCCGGACGCGTCCCCACCAGAAGAGCCCGAACGTCGTCGCGATGATCGCGAGGTTGATCTCCGGCCGGTCGATGAACATCGGCGCGACTGACAGCACGAACAGAAGGGTCAGCCGCGTGACGGGGTGGAACGCATAGAACGGTGAGTCGGCCGGCACGACGCCGAGGAGCGTCTTCTTGGCGAATTCGGATCGGGGCATGTCGCTCCTGCGGAAGATCAGCCTGCAAGAAACGCTCGGCGACCGGTCGCTACCGCCGGTCGCCGAGCAGGATCACCTAGGCGTGTCCGGTCGATGACGTCACGCCCACCAGCCCTTCACGAAGGCCTTGGAGCGGATCACCATCGGGGTCACGTACTTCAGGAGGATCGATCCGAAGATAAGCGAGGGGATCGAGTTCCCGATCGTCCACCCGAGCAGCGCGGGGATGCGGGCCTGGTCGGTGATCAGGCCGAACCACGACAGCACGTAGGTCCCCCAGAAGGCACCCAGGAAGTTCGCGAGAAGCACGCCGAAGACAATCCAGATCGTCCAGTCGCGAATGCTGAGAAGCCGTGGGTCGCCCTTCAGCCATTTGAACGCCGCGACAGCGAGGAATCCTTGGATGAAGTTCGCCGGCAGATATGCGGCGGACACGGGGATTGGCGCGGAGCCACTCATCGCATTCGAGATGAAGGGGAAGAACATCCCTGCGATGACGCCCCAGGCTCCGAACCAGGTGGAGCCGACAGCCTGGACAGCCTGACCGGGCCAGAACGCTGAGACGAACCCGATGGGGATCGCGAGACTGCCGAGCGTCCCGACCACGATCCCGATGCCAATGAAGAGGGCCATCATCACGACGTGGATGATGCCCGGGCTTCTCCGCTCCCCCTCCTCGACTACCCAGATCTTGCCGGAGTTTCCGGCCGCCGAATTAGTCGCCATGTTCCTCGTCCTCCTCCTCCGGGGGCAGATCGCCCTTTGCCTCTATGGTATATTGGATATTGGGCGCAGAAGTCAAGGCGCACGGCAAGTTTCGGGGAGTGTCTGATGCCGTTGGCCGCGAGAGTTGACCGGATCGAGCCCCAACTCCTGCGCGAGCGCGTGTACGTGGCCGTCAAGGGCTGGATCGTCGACGGGATCCTCCTCCCGGGAGAGCGGGTCCGCGACATGGAGCTCGCGGAACGCCTCGGCGTAAGCCGCATGCCCGTCCGCGAGGCTCTCACTCGCCTCGCCGACGAGGGGTTCGTCGAGATGGCCGCGAACCGCTGGACCCGTGTCGCGCCCGCCGACCCGGAGGACGCGGGCCGCATCTACCCGATCGTATGGACGCTCGAAACACTGGCGATTCGGCTGGTCGCCCCTCATCTGGGCGATGGTGCCGTGGCGAAGATGCGGAAGTCGAACGAGCGACTCCGTCGTGCGATCGAGGCTCACGACGCGGTCGCCGCGTCTCGCGCGGACCGTGAGCTGCATGCCGTGTACATCGAGGCGACGGGCAACCCGGAACTCATCGAGATCCTATCGACCCTGAAGGCGAAGCTCCGTCGCCTCGAGATCGTGTATTTCGGGGGCTCGGTCATCGCGGCGAGATCGGCGGACGAACACGACGATCTGATCGACGCGCTTGCGCGCGGGGACGTCGAGGCCGCGGGCGGGATCATCACCGGGAACTGGCAGCAGAGCTACGAACGGATCCTCGCGCGAGGGGACGCGACGCTCCGGAGCGAAGGGCATCGAACCGAAGGAGGCGAAGCATGAGTCGAACCGTTCGCTGCGGCCTGATCCAGGCCGTCCATGAGCTGGATGGCCGTGAAGCCGTCGAGGCGCACAAGCGCGCGGCGATCGAGAAGCATCTCCGGCTGATCGACGAGGCCGCGAGCCGCGGCGTCCAGATCCTGTGCCTGCAGGAACTCTTCATCGGGCCCTACTTCCCCGCGGAGCAGGACGCCCGCTGGTACGAGGCCGCGGAGGCTGTTCCCGACGGTCCGACGATCAGGGTGATGGCGGACGCTGCACGAAAGCACGGGATGGTCCTCATCGTCCCGGTTTACGAGCAGGAGATGCCCGGCGTCTTCTACAACACCGCGGCGGTGATCGACGCGGACGGCACGTACCTCGGCAAGATGCGCAAGGTGCACATTCCGCACTGCCACGGGGAAGACGAGCAGTCGCCGTACGGGTTCTGGGAGAAGTTCTACTTCCGACCGGGCAACCTCGGCTATCCGGTCTTCGAGACCCGCTTCGCGAAGATCGGCGTCTACATCTGCTACGACCGCCACTTCCCGGAGGGCGCCCGCCTCCTCGGGCTCCATGGCGCGGAGATCGTTTTCAACCCTTCCGCGACGACGTCAGGCCACTCCGACAAGATCTGGAAGATCGAGCAGCCGGCGCATGCGATCGCGAACGGATACTTCGTGGGCGCCCTGAACCGGGTGGGTCGCGAGGCGCCGTGGAACATCGGCCACTTCTACGGGGACAGCTACTTCGTCGATCCCATCGGTGAGATCGTCGCGGAGGCGGCGGGCGCGGACGAGGAGATCGTCGTCGGTGACCTCGACCTCGGGAAGATCGACAAGATCCGCGCGCACTGGCAGTTTTACCGCGACCGGCGTCCCGACACCTACGGCGAGATCGCGTCCGATCTCCCGTAGCCGGCCGGACTCAGCCCGACCGGCGCCCCTTCGCCGGAGTGCCGGTCGACCGTGACAGGAAGGTCAAAGCCATGGCGCAGAACACGTCCACGACCCCGACCTTCGACGAGGCGCCGCTCGCGCTGCCGTCGCTGTTCGTCGAGCCCGGGGTCGTGGACCGGAGCGCATACGAGAGGACGATCGAGGTCCTTCGCGAGCGATCGATCACGCTCCCGACGTTCCACCAGCTCGCAATGCCTGAGGAGACGGGGAGGGACGACATCCTCGGCCGTGTCGATCCTGATGCTGCCGACCCGAACAACCTCTTCCGCATCCACTGGTACAACGGGCCGGCGCGACGGGCTCGTGTCGCGGTTCCCGCTCACGTCGTCCTGCCGAAGAGCCTGACCGGCGTCGACGCCCCGATCGTCGTGCTGCTCGGCGCGTTGTTCCCGATGATCGGGTCCCACAAGCTGCTCGCTGCGTATGCCTGTCTCGTGCCCCGGCTGGCGACGGGCCGCTTCGACCCGCGAACGCAGCGTGCGGTCTGGCCATCGACGGGCAACTACTGTCGCGGAGGGGTCGCCCTGTCGCGGATCCTCGGGTGCCGTGGCGTCGCCGTCCTGCCCGAGGGGATGAGTTCCGAGCGGTTCCGGTGGCTCGAGGAGTGGGTAACGAACCCGGAGGACATCATCCGTACGCCGGGCTCGGAGAGCAACGTCCGCGAGATCTACGAGCGGTGCGATGAGCTGGCGGCGGATCCATCGAACCTGATCCTCAATCAGTTCTCGGAGTACGGGAACCACCTGGTCCACCGCGAAGTCACCTCGCGCGCCTTCGCCGACGTCTTCGAGTCGCTCCGGGCAGTTGAACCTGATCTTCGGCTGCGTGCCTTCGTCTCGGCGTCAGGTTCCGCGGGGACGATCGCTGCCGGCGACGCGCTGAAGGAGCAATACGGCACGAAGATCGTCGCCGTCGAGGCCCTCGAGTGTCCGACGCTCCTGATGAACGGGTTCGGCGAGCACAACATCCAGGGGATCGGTGACAAGCACGTTCCGCTCATCCACAACGTGATGAACACGGACCTCGTCGTCGACATCTCCGACGAGGCGACCGATCAGCTTAACCTCCTGCTTTCGACGTCGGTGGGCCGTTCGTATCTGATCGAGTCCGGCGTCCCCGAGACGATCGTCGAGGCACTCGACCTCTTCGGGCTCTCGAGCCTCTGCAACGTCCTCGGCGCGATCAAGACGGCGAAGCACTACGGTCTGGGGCCGGGCGACGTCGTGATGACGGTCGCGACTGATGGCGCCGCGCTGTACCGGAGCGAAGCGCCGAAGGCCCTCGCCGAGTTCTTCGGCGGCGAATTCACGAGGCGCGACGCCTCGGAGGTCGTGCAGCGGCACGTGCTTGGGGCAGATGAAGAACACCTCCTCGAGTTGACCGACTTCGATCGGGCGAGGATCTTCAACCTCGGCTACTACACGTGGGTGGAGCAGCGTGGGCTGAGTCTCGAGGAGTTCTCGGTTCGTGCGAAGCAGGAGTTCTGGCAGGCCCTGCGCGGTGCGCTCACGCAGTGGGACGAGGCGATCCTCGAGTTGAACGCAAAGGTTGCGGGATCGGTTTAGGTTCGGCGCCTCTGCCCGGCCGTCGGCGGAGTCCGGCGACCAAACCGACCTGCCACGCGATCCCGGCTTGAGGAGCGAGCGTCGATCGTTGCTCGGAAATCGCCCAATCGCCCAGAAGGGCGGTGTGCTGCGGCTGACCTTCAGTGGTGCGAGACTCTCCACGAAACAGTGAACGCAAGGTCCATCGCCTCGGTAGTCGGCTCATCATCAGGCCCGGCGCCCCGCGGCCAGCGAGGTCGAGAAAGCGGGGACGCACCTGTTGCCTCTGCGACACAGGGTGAGCGAACCCACGCGCCGATCCGGTAGGGTATTGCATCACCCGTCCGCAGAGCGAGCGCGTAGGTGTGGGCGAAGCGGACAATGCGAAGGGCACCGCCGCCCTCGCGCGCGGACCCCTGGGTGTCAAGTTCTCGACCCAGACTTGTGCGTTACCTGCAGGGAAGCGGCTTGAGATGATCTGCCCTGGCCGTGCGTAGCGCCGGTTGATCGGTAGAGAGGCCTTGACGCACGTTCACTCAGTGGTACTATCCCGTGTATGAAGCACGGATCTCGACCCCTAAGTGAAGAGCGGACCATCGCCCGGGCAACCGCATCCGTGGTCGCCAACTTGGAGATGTTCCGCAGGCGCACGGTGACGAGCGACGAAATCGCCCAGCTGATCGGGGCGCCCCTCGGGTCAGACCGGCATGAGTGGGCCGTCCGAAGTCTCGTCGCCCACGGTTGGCTCGCCCCACTGCCCATGCGCGGGACCTACGAGTTCCTTCCGGCTCAGTCCGGGCCGGATCGCGCCGGCGACCCGTTGACCGAGGCCGCCGCCGCACTCAAGCGCTTCCCGGGCCTGCGCCTCCAGCTCGTCCTCGGGGGAGCGGCGTTCCTCGGCGGCTTCAACGAGCGGACACCGGTGCGCTACACGCTCATCGTCCCCAGGCAGGCCCCCATCCAGCGCGGACTCGCCCGGGCCTATGACCTCATCCGTGCCGCCCCTTCCCGGTTCTTCGGCGCAACGCCGCGCGACAGCGTGCCGATGTCAGGAGCGTCGCGCCTGCTCTTCGACGCAGCGCTCTGGCCCGGGCGAGCCGGGGACCTCCGGGATCGGGGCCACTGGCTTCGCGCGGCCCTCGCCAAGGCGGACATCTCGGAGATCCTCGCCTTTGCCCAGCGGCTCGACTCGGACCGCGTGACGGCCCGGGCAGGCTACTTCGCCGAGGCCTTCGGTCGACCCGACATCGCCGCCACCTTGGCCGACCTGCACCCCAAGGCCGCCGTGCGCCTGGGCGATCCGACGGAACCGCTCCACGCCCGCGACACTCGCTTCGGCGTGCGCGACCATCTCGGCGTCGCCGGCGCATGATCTACGAGCGCGCCATCACCCTGCTCTCAGGACGCTACGGTGGGCGCGCCGCGCCCCAGGCCTACCTCGAGTTCGCCCAGGAGCATTTCCTCGCCTGGATGGCGGTCGAGGGGCTGTTCGACGGAGACCACCCTCTCATCTTCAAGGGCGGCACGGCACTCCGGAAGTTCAAGTTCGGACCCGCCGGTCGGTTCAGCACTGACCTCGACTTCGCCGCCGAGAGCGTCGACTACCCCGAGCACGTCCTTGATAGCCTGGAGGAAGGCTTCTCCTTCGAGGGCGTCACCTTCCATCTGACCGACCTCGACCGCCCGGCCCTCAAAGGCACCTGGCGCGCCCAGGGAGACGGGATCGCGGGCGAGACGATCGACGCCAAGCTCGACTTCTCGTCGCGTCCGACGCTGTATCCCCCAGAACGCCGTCCCCGCTCGGACATCCCCGGTGTGGAGCGGCGCTTCCTGGGCTTCGACCCAGTCGATCCTCCGCTGATGACCCTCCTTGAGAACGTCTCCGAGAAGCTCGCCAGGTTCCGCCGCCAGATCATCGGCCGCGACCTCTATGACCTCGCTCGGCTCGCGCCCGAGCTGCGCCCGCACCTGCCGACACTCCGCGAGGCGGTCATCTTCAAGGTCTTCTTCGACCTGGTCGAGGACGGACAGGCCGGCGCGAAACCCTTCCACGCCGGTCCGGAATACGCCGGTCGCACGGTCCCTCAAGTCGTCGGCTTCGACGACCTCGGCGTCCTGTCCGGACAGCCGCAGGATTGCTCCGCGTTGCTCGCCGTGATCGGGAGCACCTATGGTGCGATGGGCGAGCCGACCGGGTCGGTCGAGATCCGGCTCGGGCAGGCCAGCAAGGGTGATCTCTTCTGGGCGCAGCAGATCTACGAGAGGCGGCGCGCCGAGCTGCGCGCGTAGAGCGGCGTCATGAACGGACGGACAGACCGCCTGGTGTCTACCCCTCTCTCTGCCACCACCCGCTGCTGTGGATCGTGCGACGCCGTCGCCTCTAGCGAACCCGAACCGCCTGCATGGGGTCCCACGCACTCGGCCACGACGCCCGGATGATCGACGCGATCGAGCACCTCGACCCGGATCTTCGCCGTCGGGTGTCGGGCTGAGCGTCATTGCCCGGTGTTCGGCGCGCCGTCCGGACGACGCCTGGGCGCGGGACATTCGGCGACAATGTGGCCTCCTGATGCGTCAGACCCCTATTGGATTGACCGATGCCCCGAACGACGATCGCCAATACCGCCGCGGCACTGCTGGCCGAGCATCGCGCCCTCGCCCCGGAGGAACTCGGCCGGCTGATCGCCGCGCGAGGACTAACCCGCTCGAAGCAGCCCGCCCGGGCGGTCTCACGCGCGCTGGATGTCGATCGGCGATTCCGCCGGCTCAGCGACGGGCGGTGGGCGGTCCCCGGGCAGCTGCTGCGCGGAGTGACGCTTACCCACCGCCTCACCGCGGGAGAAGCGACGGCCGAGGTCCTCGCCCTGACCCCGGACCTCGCCCCGCTCGTCGCGCTCGCGCCCGACGGCCTGCTGCTCGCCGACGGACGGCCGCTCACGGTCCTGTGGGACGAGGACGCCCTCGGTGCCAGCGGCACCGACACCGACGTTGCGATCCAGGGGCCACCTGGCTGGCTGGCTGGCAGCTCGTCGGGACACCTCGTGCACGTGCGACTGACCGGCGCGCTCCTCCGTGTGGGACCCGTCCCCGAGCCGCGGGCCGAGTCCAGGCTCGCCGTCCGCCGGCTCGTCGAGGCGGCCCGGATGCGTCTCTCCGAGCAGAAGGCAGCGGACTTCCTGCTCCTGCCCCCGGCGGTCTCCCTCGACACGCTCATCCTCGATCTCCTGGCGGACGATCCCGGCCTGCTCGAGCATCCGCTGCCGCCGCTCGGCGAGGCGTTCGCAGCCGCCGGTCTCGAGGTGCACCGGAGCTTCGTGGGCCTGCCGGGAACCGACTGGGAGGGTGTCGACGAGTTCATGTCGTTCGACGGAGCCGACCTGGACGCGTCCGACGACGCCGAGGACGCCGACGACGAACGATTTGGGCGCGAGCTCAATCAGCAGATGGTCGAGGCATTCGATCTGCAGCCGGGGGAGGCCGAGGGACTCGGGATCGTGCTCGCGGCGTATGACCTCAGCCAGCGGCTCGGCGGCCTCGACAGCACCGAAACCAACGCCCGCCTCGCCCAGATGCTCGCCTGGCCCGGGATCGCCCGCGTCCTCGCCCTCAAGGCCTGGTCCGATCCGGCCTTCGAGCCCTTCGTGGCCGCCATCGCGGCAGCCGCCATCGGCCACGATGCGGCAGGCCCGCGGTTCGTCCTCGGGGCGTGCGCGGAGGCCCGCGACGACGTGGTTGCCGCGGAGCGCCTGTATCGGTCCGCGCTCGACGCCGAGGCGGACCACCAGCCTGCCCTCGTGGAGGTTGCCCGGTACGAGACCGACCGGGGCGACTACGCCGCGGCCGTCGGGCACCTGCGCGCGGCACGGGTCCCGGGCGACGACTCCGAACGTGCCTGGCTCGAAGGGCTCGTCCGGCCGGCGGTGCCGAAGGTCGGGCGGAACGAGCCATGCCCATGCGGTTCCGGTCGCAAGTACAAGGCGTGCCACCTGGCCGGACCCCGGGGAGATCGGATCCGTCGAGGCGGCGAAGGCGCTCCTGCACAAGCTGGACGCCTGGCTTTCGCAGCCGAACATGCAGCGCGCCGGTGATGAGCTGCTTCGGGAGATCGGAGCCCAGGTGCCGGCCAGCGTCGACGGCGCCGATCCGATGGTCGCTGACATCGTGCTGTTCGAGCGGGGCGGCCTGCGCCAGTTCCTCGACGTGCGCGGCGCCCTGCTGCCAGGGGCGGAGCGGGCGCTCGGGCGGACCTGGCTCCTGAGCCGTCGCTCGCTCCACGAGGTCCAGGCGGTGAGGCCGGGAACGAGCCTGACGCTCAGGGACCTGCGCTCCGACGGCAGCATCGTCGAGGTCGCCGACCGCTCGATCTCCGGGCAGGTCCAGCCGCTCGACCTGCTCTGCCTGCGGCTCCTGCCCGATGGCGCCGGCGGGGTCGTGGCATCGGATGGCGTCCTCGTGCCGCGGCTCCAGCGGCGACACATCCTCGACCTGTTGGACTCGGGGGACGGCCTCGACCTGCTGCACTGGATCGTGACGCCCGCTCCGTTGCCCCGGCTCAGCAACACCGAAGGCGAGCCCCTGCGGCTCATCACGGTGGCCTACCGCGTGGCCGATCCGGCCGCCGCGGCGGCCGCCCTCGGAGGGAAGCTCCGGGGCGAGGGGGACGGTCGGTTCGTCGAGATGGTCGTCCGGCATGGCCAGGAGTGGGTCCGCGGCTCGATCACGCTCGATGGCGACCGTGCGACGATCGACGCCAACTCGGGCAAGCGTGCGGCCAGGCTCGAGCGGACGCTCCTCCGGGCGGCTCCCGGCGCCCGGCTCATCCGGCGCGAAGAGCGGGGCATCGAGGAGGCATTCGACGAGGAACGCGCGAAGGGTCCCGCGGCGGAGCCGATCGACGTGGCCGCCCACCCCGAGCTGGCGCAGGCGATGGAGGAGTTCATCCGCAGGGCCGAGGTGAACTGGGTGGACGAGACGATCCCGGCCCTCGGCGGCCTCACACCACGCGAGGCCGCTGCCGACCGCGCCGCTCGCCCCGAGCTCGAGGCGCTCCTCGACGACATGGCCTGGCAGCAGCGCCGGGCCGGTGGCGGCGGGCTCATGGATCCCGCCCGGGTACGGGCTCTCCTTGGCATCCCGGAGCGGAGCCGCTGAGGACCCTGGCCCAGCGTGGGCCTGTCGGCGGTGTCACCAGCGGTGTCGCCGGCGGTTGAGTCCACCGGCGAGCCGCGGTAGAATTGGCGTTGCCCAGATAGGGCAACAGACTCTTTCCGTTTTCGGACTGGGCATCTGATTCATTTCGGGATGGGCACCTGACTCACCCCGATTCGACGGCCGACTGAGGCCCGCCGCCCGTTCAAAACCCGGCTCGCGAGCCCTGATTCTGGGCAACGGACTCTGGATCAGGAGATCGAAGGTTCGAATCCTTCCTCGCCAGCCAACACCACAAGATGTTGTGGTCCCAAGCGTCGAGTAGCCAACCGGTTGTGGTCCCCTCCCCTAACAGACGGTCCGATTATCTGCTCGTGCGCCATACACCCAATCAGGTGCCCATGATCTTCGTGTTGGGATCGTCGCGACGAGCACCTGACTCTTCCCGCAGATGGGCACCTGACTCCCGGGGTTGATCCGCCTTGATATGGCTCTGGTCCGGCACGAACACGTGTTGATCGCGCGTAAACGGGTCGGTTGCAGGATCGACCTGGTAGAGTCAGATGCCCGGTTGACTTCGCGTTGCGCTGGTGCTACATTGCCGTAGCATAAGCGCTACGGAGATTAATGACACGTGCTCGACACCACCTATCACAAGCGACGGACCAACGAGCGTCTCGAGTCACCCGAATTCCGGGCCGAGTACGAGCGCACCCAGCGCGAGCTGAGACAGGTGAACGCGGTCATGCAGCAGCTGGACGATTTGCGGGTCGGAGCCGGACTGTCGAAGGCCGATCTGGCGCGCGAGATCGGCCGCAACGACGCAGTCGTCCGACGACTGTTCACGTCGCAGGTGAACCCGGAGCTTCGGACCATCGCGGCACTCGCAGCGGCTCTCGACGCCGAGATCCGGATCGTCCGCGCCATCGCTCGCCGCGGCGCCATCGAGCACGACACACCGAGGCCTCGGGCGCCTGAGGCTGTGGGAGAATCCCATGCCCGACGGCTGGGATGTCATCTACTACCGTACAGCCGACAACCGTTGCCCCGGCGATGAGTTCCTCGACGGCTGTCCCCTGAAAGTGAGCGCCCAGCTGGTCGCGATCCTCGACGATGTCGCCGAGGCCCCACCACCGCGATATTCCGGGGGCGGCCGGTGGGAGGCGATGCACGGCACGATGGGCGGATTCTACGAAGTCCGCGCGCAGGGTCCCGGACGTGAGCAGTTCCGACTCTTTTGCATCCTCGAGAACGGGACTCCCGCGGAGCTCGCGAGGCGTGGACTCGCGCGGCCAGCGGTCGCCGTCATCACCGGTCTGCGCAAGCCCTGGATGACGACGTTCGCCGAGGCCGACTATCGGTCGGTCCGTGAACTCGGCGACGAGCATCAGCCCAATTCCCGCGCAGGATCAAGGAGTAGACGCCGCCACCAGTGGTGACACCAGTGGACGGTCGCGATGTTTGCTCCAGGCCCGCAGTGGATCGGCCGACCGCGTTGGGTCTCCTGACCACGTATTAGGCGCCTCAACCGCGCCGGCGGCATGACTCTCTAGCAACCCAGTCCCAGGTCACGACCGAGCAGTTTCGGAGAAGCCGCCGCCGCGGCGGCTCCCTAGCATGAGGGTCGTCCCCATCAAGACTCGCAGAGGAGGAAACCTGCAAAGAAGGACACGCAGAAGTCCGCCAAGAGCACCACCGCGATCGACAAGACGTCCGAGGGATTCACGGACGAGGAACGAGCCGCGATGAAGGAGCGCGCCCAAGAGCTGAAGGCGGCGCGCGCCGCGGCCCGCGCACGGACAAGGCGGACGGGGAAAGCGCCGTGCTCGCGAAGATCGCCGAGATGCCGGAACCGGATCGCGCCATGGGCGAGCGGCTCCATGCGATCATCAAAGCCAGCGCGCCAGCCCTCTCGCCGAGACCCTGGTACGGGATGCCCGCGTATGCCAAGGACGGCAAGGTCGTCTGCTTCTTCCAAAGCGCGCAGAAGTTCAAGACGAGGTACGCGACGTTCGGCTTCAGCGACGAGGCGAACCTCGACGAAGGCGCCATGTGGCCGACCGCCTTCGCGCTGAAGGAGTTGACCGCCGCCGACGAGGCAAGGATCGGCGCGCTCGTGAAGAAAGCGGTGAGCTGAGGACTGAGCTCGCCACTGGGCCCCGCCCTAGGCGGGACGGCCTGAGCGGTCCGGCCTGGCTTCTAGTACGACCAAATGGACGTCAAACCCACGACACGTAGTCATGGGAGCCGAGTCGCCCAAGCCTGATACTCGCCTAACTACGTATCAGGCGCGGGCGGGCGAGTGTTGGTGACCGCGTTTCCACCGCGATCAGGGCGGCGGCCTCGCGATCGGTATGGCGCGCCCGACTCCTGTCGGGCGCGCCACGAACATGCGTTCTATATCTGGCCTGGGTCGTTCGATTGTGCGTGCCAACGCGGCGAGGCCTTCGCCCGGCCAAATTCGAACGAACCGCCTGCCGGATTCGGGGATGCTCCGCCTATCGTCTCGGATATGTCGAACCTGGCCCTCAGCGCCGCCACTGCCCGGGTTCCCCAGGGGACCGTCCGGCTCGTGGCGGCGCTGACGGTCCTTTCCTGGTTCGGCATGATCATCCACGACCGGATCTCGCTCCCCGAGCTGAGCCTTCTGTCGCCGGACGTCGTCCTCCCGACGGTCGTGTCCGTCGCGCTCGTCGCCGCGTGGTGGGCCTGGCCCGGCCGGCTGTCCTTCGGCCTGTTGTTCGGCTGGACGATGCTCCACTTCGCGGTCGGCGGGATCCTCTCTGTCCTACCGTTGCCGTCCCTGCCGTTCGTCCCGGAGCAGACGATCGAGCATTACGTCGCTCACGCCCTGTACGCCGGATGTCAGTTGCCACTGCTCTTCGTTCTCTTTCGCTATCGCCCATTGCGAGCCAGGTGAGTTCCACGGAATCGAGGAGCGTGCCCGCGTTCTGTATCGGCCGGCCGGCGATCGCATGAGCGACGTCAGGGTGACGTTCGATCAGTGGTCAAGCCAGAATTGGCGGACCAGCTTGGATGGTCGCGGCCGGGTTCTCAAAGGGCACGAGGTAGGCCGCGATCGCGGCCGGGTCCTGTGCACGGGTCTTTGGCGACAGTAGGGTGTCGACCACGCCCTTGCGGATGAAGCCGGCCGGGCCGAGCAAGCGATAGGCGATGAGCAGGCCGATCGTACGAGTCCGCTCCACCAGACTTAATGACTGGACCGGGGTGCCCAGCGTCACAAGCGTTCTGCATCGCTCAGGCCATCGGGCTGCGAAGACGAGCCCGATGGCGCCTCCCCGGGCGTTGCCTACCCAGTCCACGGGCTCGCTGAGACCAACGCTGTCCAGCACCGATCCGGCAGCCTCGGCGCAGTCGTCGAGGGTGTAGCTCCGATCAGGGGCCCACTGGCCCCATGGCCCGGGCCGGTGATGATGACAAGGCGCCGCTGCGTTGCCAGGTCGTTCTCGACGCGCCCCCATGACCCTCGTCAACGAAGATGCTGTGCCATAGCACCGCGGGTGGGCCCTCCCCGAGCAGCCGCACGGCCAGCGGACCGAACTTCGTCTCTACGGTGCGTCGGGCATCCACGACGATGACCTCCTCGTTCCGAGATCGACGGACCGACGCCGGGGCACTCCGATCGGCTGGGCACGTAACCTCGGCGCTCATGCCTTGAGGTCTCGCACCGGTGAAGCGAGTGACAGCGTGTCGACCATGGCGCCCGCCTCGTCTCGCCACATCAGGATCCCAAGTGCGAGGGCCCACAGGGTCAGCAGCAAGGACGAGGCGAAGAAGATGGTCTCGGCCGCCTGGACCTCTCCGCTGGCGGCGATCTGAAGCAGGGCGGCGACCGCAGATCCGGCAGCACCGACGATGGCGATCCAGCCGAACCAGCCTGGGTAGTGCCGACCGGCGATGACGGCGCCGCCGAAGCAGGCGAAGGCCACCCCGAAGAACGCCAGCATGCCGATGCTCCAGATGCCGAAGTCGACCTCCTTGACCGCGACCGAGATACGCAGCGCAAGGGCCCCGTCCGTCCCGGTCGCACTGACCGATGCGTCCGACAGCGCCTTCATGACGAATCCGTCGATCGCACTGCTGACGGTGACGACGGCACCCCCCAACACGGCTGCCACGAGGCCCAACCGGGCCAGCGGCTCGCCGGGCGTGCCGGTCATCTCTTCGGCCAGGCCGACGAGGCCGCCGATGACCAAAAGGATGGCGATGATGATCGCCAGGTGGATGGCGACCCAGGCGCCGTTCCCGGCGATCGCCTGGACGGTCGCGGCACCAGCGAGATCGGCGGTGTGGGGATGCAGACCATTCCCGACCAGGCCGATGATGGCGCCGGAGATGAACAGCGCGCCGAACAGCCTGTGCCCGTGAAGCTGCTGGGATCGTAGGCGTGCGGACATCCGGTCCTCCTCTAGCGCATCCGGTCGGCCCATTCCCGACATCGCGTCGACCGTAGTGGTCCGGGTCCGAATCCGGCAGGCGATTCGTTCGATTCGCGCGGTATGACGCGCCCGGCCTCTAGCCGCCGACGGTCGTAGGCCTCAGTGTCGAGTCATCGCTTCGTCGAAACGGGCCAATTCGACGCCGACCCTGGCGAGGTGCACGCGAAGCAGATCGATGGTGGTGGCACGAATGGACACCGGATCGGCAGCGAGACCAGTCGTCGGGCCGGCGACGATGACGGCGAGGACTCGCCGCGCCAGCTCCCGGGCGTCCTGCGGCTCGAGCCCCGGGGCTGCTGCGGCGATGACGCGCCCGAAGATGGCCTCCCCCTGCCCGAAGAACCGGGCGAGCCCGGGTTGGTCCAGCGGGCGCCCCATCTGGCGCGCGAGGTCGATCGCCAGGAGATACGTGGGCAACACGTCGATCACGAGATCCACGCTCATGCGGAGTTGGACGAGCGGGTCGATGTCGGGATCGATACGCGTCGAGTCCCAATCGAGCGCGTCATCGTCGATCAGGAAGGTGGCGAATGCCGCCTTGGACGGGAAGTAGTGATACAGGGCGGCCGGGCTCAGATGGCAGGCGTGGGCCAGCGCCTTGATCGTCGCGCCGCGATAGCCATACGTGCGGAAGACGGGTGCGGCCAGGCGGAAGAGCTCGTGTCGGCGGCCCCGGATCCCGGTCTGGAGGGCCGGGTCGAACGGGAGCCACGTCACGATGCGGCGCTCGGGATCGCAGGCGCTGGCAAGGGTATACGGCCAAGCATCGGCCACAGTGTGCGCTGCGAGCCCACTTGCTCGCGGATACGCTGGCGAATGCTCGACCGGTGCGCTGCCTGATGCCGCCGATCTGGTTCTACGACCTGATGTACCGCTGGCGCGCACCGTGGGAGATGGGGGCTCGTGCTGAGCTGATTGCGCTCGTGCAGGCCGGCCGGCTCACGCCCGAACGGCTCGCTCCCGGACGCGCGGTCGACCTGGGCTGCGGGGCCGGAGCCAACGCCGTCTTCCTGGCCCAGGCTGGCTTCGACGTCGTCGGGGTCGACTTCTCTTCGGTCGCCCTCAGGAAGGCGCGACGCGCATCGATCGCCGCCAATGTGTCCGAGCGGGTCCACCTCGTCCGCGGCGATCTGACAGCACCGGACCTGCCCGGTGTCGACGGCCCGTTCGACCTGCTCGTCGACTACGGCACGCTCGACGACCTTGCATCATCGGATCGACGGAAGATGGCGGCGACGATCGTCCGACTGGCCCGTCCGGGCTCGATCTTCGTCATGTACGCCTTCTATGCGGCCCGGGCGGACCTGCCGCGGTTCAGCCTGACCGGGCCGTCCAGGGTCACTCTAGCGCTCGAGCCAGGCGAGGAGGTGGACCTGTTCGGCCGTGCCTTCGAGATCGAGCGGCTGCCCGAGCCTCGGCCCGACCAGCTGACCGCGGCCTTCGTCATGACGCGCCGGGACGACGGGGCAACCGAAACAGGCTGACGCCAATCAGGCGCTTTCCGCCGATTTCACGAGCCAGTCCTCCCGACCATGGACGGGAATCTGGATATACGTAGCATCCGCGCGGTTGAATCCAGTCGGGCGCGCGCCATCGACAGTCAGCGGTCGACCGCCCTTAGGCAGCGGTGGGACCGATACCGAATCCGGGAGCGCAAAGGCGAAGGCCCGGTGTGGAGTCTCGGCGATCGCGATGCATCGCTCGAGATGGTCTAGAATTGGCTCGACCAGATAGGGCATCAGACTCTTTCCGTTTTCGGAATGGGCTTCTGACTCATTTCGGGATGGGCATCTGACTCACCCCGATTCGGCGGTCGACTGAGGCCCGCCGCACGCTCAAAACCCGGCTCGCGAGGCCTGATTCGTTACGCACTCTGGATCAGGAGATCGAAGGTTCGAATCCTTCCTCGCCAGCCAAACCCCTCTCGCGGTGCCTGACAGTCAGCTGGCAGAGCGTCACCTTCCCAAGGTGGGTGTTGCGGGTCGAGCCCGTCTCCCACGCCAGTGAGTCAGGCCTCCAGCCGCCGTAGCCCGGGATGACCATCGGACGCTTGCGGCGTCGGCGCGTGCGGCTGAAACTCTGCCCATGGAAGAGGGAGGGCTCGCGCCCGTGCGGCGGGACGGCCCTGATGCCGCGGATGCGCTGCTCCATCCGGTCGCACTCGTTGCCCTTGGGCTGCTCCTGCTCAACGATCACGTCCTGAAGGCTGCATGGCCGGGACCGGTCACCGGCAAGCTGTCGGACCTTGCCGGCCTGGCCTTCTTCCCGATCCTCCTCCTGAGCGCCGGGGAACTCGCCCGAGCCTTCGGGAGACGGTGGCGCGGCCCCACCGTCCGAGCGCTGGTGATCGCGGTCGCAGTTACGACGGCCGGCTTCACCCTCATCAAGACCGTACCGTCGGCGGCGGAAGGATCCGGCTGGATGCTCGGTCTTGCGCAGTGGGTGCTCTCGCTCCCGATCCGCCTGATCGTTGGCGTGCCGCTTCCGCCGGTCGCTCCGGCGATGGTCGTCGCGGATCCGACTGACCTCGTGGCGCTGCCCGGGCTCACACTCGCCATCTGGGTTGGGGTGTCCCGCCTGCGGAAGGTCGGGCAGGCGAGTCAGGCCGCAACAGCGGCTCCGCGGACCCGATGAACGAGGTCGCAGGACCGGTCCCGAGCACGAGTGGAGACACCTCACCGGCGCCGCCACAGCGAGACGGCACCGCTTCCCGCGCGCGGGGCTGTCTGCGGGTCGTCGGGAAACTGGGGCTGATCCTCGCGGGCCTGACCGTGCTCGCCTTCGTCGCGCTCTACATCACGCTCCAGCAATCCTTCAGGGCGCCGCAGGCGATGCCCGCGCCCGTCGCCTGGACGAGTCGCGACGTCGTCCTCTCCCCCGACCGCCCCATCGTCCACGGGCGGCTGACGCTCACTGCGAAGGCGGCTCCCACGAACGATCTCCGCGTCGGCGTGAACGCAGGCGTGCCCTCGACCGAAGCGGAGCGCTTGCCGTCCGGCTCGGGCGCCACGAGCCCGTCGGTGAGCGCTGGCCCTGCCGCCCTTCTCGCGGGCCCGCTGGTCCGGCTGACCGCCGCGACCGCCTTGGGCGCTCCGCAGAGCTGCCTGGCCCCGTGCGAACTCCAGCTGCCGTCGGAGCTCGGATGCGACTCTGGGACGTGCCGTATCGACTTCGACGTCACCGTCGAGCTCATCCCTGACAGCGCGGGGATCCGCGGCTCCGTGACGGTCGGCGTCGCCGGCGGCGCGACAGCACCTCTCGATAAACGACTCCCGGACGGCTTGGTGGTCGATCTGGCGCTCGAAGGCGCGGTCGTTCCGGGTGGGAGCTGACATGCCTGACGGAGTCCGCCTGCGCCTGCGCCGAGCTGCGATCGCCCTCGTTTTCGTCGTGGGTGTGGTGGCGACGGCGGCGACGAGCCCGGCGATGACGTTCATCGACATCGCGCCGGCGGGCGCCACGTTCCACCTCGATCCGGGGCATCCCGCGGCACTGTCGCGGTTCGTCGTCAGGCTGAATCCCGAGGCGACCTCGAGCTATTCCTATCTCAGCGTCTACCTGCTCGTCGACGCGGTGCGGGCGGCTGGTGGCAGCGTCGCCGCGTCTGGCGCCGTCGGCGCAGCCCGGTTCATCGTCGCCTCGGCCGCGCCCGGTGCACTGCCGTCACCCATCGCTTCGCCGCTGCCCGGCGTCGAGCCCGTCCCAACACGATGGCAGGCAGAGGTGTCCCCGCCAGCCCAGGTGTCCCTGCCAATCGACTGTGGTGGGGCCGTCGGGCCGTGCGAGCGGGGGTTCTGGCTGATCGCCGAGCTCGCGGACCCGGCAGCGGGAGCCATCGATGCCCACTGGTCCGTCGGCGGTTCCCTCAGCTACACCGGCAACGCCTGGCCCTCGGGCGCGAGGGCGAGCGTCGAGATCGGCGCCCCGACTCTCCTGGCGAGCCCAGTCCCACAGCTCGCCGCCTCGACGGAGACCGAGACGGTGGCCTTCGGGCCGGACCGACCCGCGGCTGCCCGCGAGGTCGAGGTCACGTGTCGGGGCCGCCGCGATCCCGCAGGATGGGAGTCCGGTCGGAGCCCTCTCGGTCGACCTCGTCCGTCGTCCGGGCAGCGGTGGGAGCCCCGACAGGCCTCCCGTGGTCCAGATCTACCCGATCGACGGACCGGGCGCGGTGAGCCCGTTTCCCGGCGCGCCGCCGCCGTCGCCGGCGCCGCCCAACCTGGATCCCTTCGCCGGCTGCCAACCCGGCGCGACCTGCACTCGCCGGTTCCTCGTGACGATCGCGTGGACCGGCGACTCCGGGGAAGAGGAAGCATTCGACTGGAAGCTGAACGTCCGTCGCGTCGACCTCGTTCGCGTGTGGTCGACGCCCGCTGAGCTGTCGGCCCGGGTGGCGCGCCGCTTCGACGTGGCGTCGGGCTCGAATCCGTCGACCGTCCACCTCGAGGGCGACGCCAGCGCGGTCGCGTTCGATGCTCCGCCGCAGGTCCACGTGGCGCTTGCGACCCGCACGACCGCGACCGACCCACTTGCCCCGCTGCTGCCCGTTCCTGGCGTCATGACCTACCGGGCGCACGTCCTCGAGCCGCGACCGTCCGCGTCCGGTGAATGGCACGAGAGCGGACGTCGTCGTCACCTCACAAATCCCCAATTCCGGAACGAGGCCGATCTTCCGGAGCTTCATCGGCGGCGATGTCAGTGTCGTCGCGAACCCGATGGCAAACCCGACGGCGGGCTGCCACGTCGGCGAGGCCTGCCCGGATCTCACGATCGCCACCATCGTCAGCCCGAGGGAGCAGGGTGCGCCGCTGCCGACGGTCCGCTTCCACTGGAGCCTCGACCTGACGATCTACTCATTCACCGATGTCCCGATCTCACTCTCGGCGGAGGATCTCTCACCGAAGGCTGGTAATTGACGACGGCACTGGACCTCGCCCTGCCAATCGGGCAGATCGCCGAATTCGTGGCTCGCGTCCGCGAGCCGGTCGAGGCCCTCGCCCCGGTGTCCCCGACCGTCCTCTACGGCCACCTGCTGGAGGGCAATCTCCACATCAACGTCCTCGGGCCGACGCCGGACGACCAGGCGGTCGATGACGCGGTCCTGCGATTGACCGTCGAGATGGGCGGCTCGATCAGCGCCGAGCACGGGATCAGCGTCCCCAAGGCTGGCTGGCTCGCGCTGGACCGCTCGCCGGCCGACCTGGCCGCGATGCGCGCGTTCAAGCCCGCGTTCGACCCGACTGCGAGCTTGAACGCGGCTGTGCTTCGCCGGACGTGACTTCGGGTCCGCCACGCCCGGTCCCCCAGAACTGAATTGATGTCGCGGGAGCGCGTTAACACTTTGGCCATAGGCTGAGAGGAGCGGGCCGGAGCCGGCCGGGTACTGAAAACGCAGGGCAGGGAATTGACGGAGATCCCACTCGCCCGTCCCCCACGTTCGCGCGACTGGATGAAGGTCGCGTTGATTGAGTGTGCGCGATGTCATCGAGTCATCGAGCGCACCTCGCGGCGACGGAGCGCTCGAACTGGGCGTCCCAGCCATCGGGCAGGCCCTCGTCGGTCCCCGCGTGTGACGGAGGCGACGGTCCGGTTGAGGAGCGAGGAGCTGGCCATCAGCCTCGAGCGGCTTCGTGCCGAACGTCTTCTGGACGCTTCCGCCAGCCCTCCTCGCATCCGGGCGTCGACTATCGCGGAGTAGTCCGGCGGGTTGGAAATAGAACAAGTGGTCGGGGCGAGAGGATTTGAACCTCCCGGTTCCACACCCAGGATCGTGCTCCCAGAATGGATCAACGCTCCTCTGGCGAGAATGCGCTCACTGGGGTTAACGAATATACCCCTAGGGAGTATCGCAGAGTCGCCTTGAATTAGTGCTGAAGATAGGCCACGCTGGGGACCTTCAACATCGGCTGACGCCGGCGCGTCATCAAGGAGGACCGGGCAATGAGCAGTACCTGGCAGTCTGAGGGTGGCGGGGGTGGCGACCAGCCACCTGCGCCCCCGCCTCCGCCGCCCCCGCCCCCGCCACCGCCGCCTCCGCCGCCCCCGCCTCCGCCACCGCCGCCTCCGCCCCCGCCCGACCAAATCACGAAGGCCAATGAAAGCGTGAGGTCCGTCGGGGGCGGCGATGGTCCTCCGCCCCCTCCGCCACCCGAACGCGATTGAACCCGGATTTCATCCGCGACAACATCCTCCTGTTCGGGCCGGGCTTCGCATTCGTCAAGCTCGTCTACCTATTCGGCGAGCAGCACCGCCGACTCGAGTGGGAGTGGCTCGTGTGGAGCCTTGTTGCCGGTCTGCCGATCGCGTTTGCGGCGCGGTGGATCGCTACCGGTGTCGTACCCACCGAGATTCCGTCTGCGTCAGATCCGGCGAACGCGATCGCACGGTTCTCGATCGCCGTCGGAGCCGCCGCCGTTGTCGTGGTCATCTGGCGCCTTATCCGACATTCCTCGTATTGGCCGGTTAGGTTCGTGAGGCGGTCTTTGTCAGACTCCGCCTGGGATCTTGTGCTCGACCGTGCGGTCAATGATGGTTGTGGCGTCGCTGTGACCGTCGATCGCACGGACGATCAGGGCAAAACTGGCGAGGCGTCGTACTACGGCAGTCTCGGAGCATTCGGCTACTAGGCGGCGTCGGCCGAGCCAGTTCTATTCCTGCGCTGGGTCCACAGGTGGGATGCGACGCTTGGCAAGTATGTCGAACTGAGCCGTGTGGAAGGGGAGGGGATGATCTTCCATCGCGACAAGATCCTCCGAATGCGATTGGTTGCACCCGACTTGGCCGCCTTCGGGGCGGTGGGCCCGCTTCAAGAGACGTGTCAGGTCGGCCGGGCCTAATCCTCCGCCTCCGGGCGCGAGTCCGCAACCCTGACGGAGATCCCCAATAACCCCTGACCGGGGTTACGGGCGAGGTGTTTCCGGTCTAGCGCGATAGTCGCAGTTGCCTTCTGGGCGAGCAATGATCGACTGATACTAGAGGCGAGCCCAACAGGTCAGAGATGCCAGGGCGAGTTGGGAGCCCCATCGTCGGTCTATAATTGGTGGACCGGACCCAGCAACAAGCAGGCGACGGTCGCTCAAGGGAGTCAGGAACGGGATGCCTCTGCGGCTTGACGACCTCGACGAACGAACACGGCCATTCATGCTGTCCGAGGTCGACGCTGACATCGGTGCCGACCGCTTGACAATGAGCAAGAACTTCAACTCGAAGGGCGAGCGGGCCTATCCGGAACTCCTTCGGGAGGCGGTGCGGCACGGGAACGACGAGACCCTGGCCGCGGCCCTGACCGCCGTGGGCAGTTTCCTTGTGCTGGACAAGGCCGGGCACCACGTGCGTCGCGACTCCGCTCAGATGTTCACCGAGGGCGAGTTCAATCGGATCTATGTTCGCGGGCTCTGCCTAAGGGCGATCGCGGATCGCGTGCCCGAGCTCGAGATCTACAGGGCGAAGCAAGTCGCTGCCCCTGAGCCAGTATCAGAGGCAAGGATTGGTGCCCACGTTGACCCGAGGTCCCTGCTTCAGGACCTGAGGGCAAACGTTGGGACCGGGCCAGCTCTGGGTGTGCCTCGAGGACCGAATTCGGGCCTGAGTGCTCGACTGCCGAGACCCACGATCGCTTCTCAGTAGCCGTAGCGCGATCGACGCGGTCATCGAACGAGAGGAGGTGAGCCCGGACCTCTCATGGCGAGCTGATCAGATCAGGCGCGAGGACGACCCGCTGCTATTACACGTCGTCGGACTTGACCGGCCGGCCAGGGCCCGAGGAGTCCTGAGCTTCCTCCGGGTGTCCGCACTCTTAGCGAGGCCGAGAGAGCATGCCTGAGAGGCACCGCTCCGGTCGCACCGCATACCGGCGTCGGGCGGTCCACAATTCACGGCAGGTCCATGGAGCCGGCAGGCCGCCTGAGAGCGTCGGGCCCCAAGGCCCGAAATGCCCGCTCTCAAGCAAGCGCGTGGGGGATCGTCTAGATGGCAGAGGTCGTCAACCCGCTCCTGGGCTTCTCCAGCCAGCGTCCGGCTTGGCTGCAGGACCTCATTCGGCGCGTGTACATCCAAGCTGAGTTGAGTGAGGCTGATCTCTCCGCCGTCCGTGGATTTCTGCTTGCGGAGCATTCGGCGGAATCCATTATGCCGAGCCGCGGATTATGCCGACCAGGGGTGTCGAACCGGCCGCTGCGTGAGTGGGTCGCCCCCGTGAGGTCGGCATAATCAGAGCCCGTCGAGGAAGGCGAGGAGCGCGTCGGACGGTCGATAGCGTCCGGGCTTCGCGTCGGGCGGCGACGTCCTCGCGATCGCCCGCTCCTTGAGGGCGAGGTCCGCGTGCAGGTAGATCTGGGTCGTGTCGACGTGCTCGTGACCGAGCCAGAGGGCGATGACCGACGTATCGACACCGGCCTGGAGGAGGCGCATCGCCGCGGTGTGCCGCAGGACGTGGGGGCTGATCCGCTTGGCCCGCAGCGACGGACAGGCCGTGGCCGCCGAAGCCGCGTACCTGGTGATCCGACGCTCGACGGCGTCCCGGCTGAGCGGGGTGCCGGTGCTGGTCGGGAACAACGGGTCGACCCGTTCACCGGCTCGCTCGGCGAGCCAGACGCGCAGGACGGCGACTGTGGCCCGGGTGAGCGGCGTGATCCGCTCCTTGCGTCCCTTGCCGAGACAGCTCACATGGGCGCCCGTGCCGAGATGGACGTCGGCACAGCGGAGGCCGATCAACTCGGACACGCGCAGCCCGGTCTGGACCGCGAGCAGCAGCAGGGCGTGATCGCGCCGCCCGGTCCAGGTCGTTCGGTCCGGGACGGCAAGGAGCGCCTCGACCTCCCGATCGGTGAGGAAGGTGACCAAGCTGCGGGCGAAGCGCTTGGGGGGAATGGCCAGCACCCGGCCGATCGACTCGGCGTGCTCGGGATGGCGCAGCGCGGCATACCGGAACAGCGAGCGGATCGCCGCCAGGCGGGCATTGCGGGTCCGGACGCCGTTGCCCCGGTGGCGCTCGAGATGGTCGAGGAAGGCCCCAACGAGGGGTGCGTCGATCTCGGCGACATCGAGGCGCGAGGGCGCGGTCCCGGTGCGATCCGCGGCGAACGCGAGGAGCAGGCGGAGCGTGTCGCGATAGGCAGCGATCGTCTGCGGGCTCGCTTGGCGCTGCCGGATGAGCCGGTCGGTGAAGAAGGCCTGGAGGGTCGGCGCGAGGGCGCTCACGGCTGGTCTCCGAGATGGCGCTCGAGAAGATCACCAGCGGCCGCGAGCAGCTCGGGTGCGGCCGAGAGATACCAGTACGTCGCCGCGGGGCTGACGTGGCCGAGGTACGTCGAGAGGATCGGCAGCCGCGCGCCGACGTCGAGGTCGGCCCGATAGGCGTCGAGGACGGTGCGGACGGCGAACGTGTGGCGGAGGTCGTGGAGCCGCGGCCGACAGCCGGCGGACCGGGGTCGCAGGCCCGCATGACGGACGAGCTTGAGGAACGTCCGGTTCACGACGCAGTACCGGAGGCGGGTGCCCGCGCTCGACGAGAAGAGCGCGGCCGTGAGGATCCGAGGACGGGGCCGGTCGTCCCGGGCGAGATAGCGGTGGAGGGCGGTGACGGTCGTCGGATGGAGCGGCACCAGGCGCGACTTGCCGAACTTGCTCATTCGGATCGTGAGCGTCCCCTCGACAGGATCGAGATCCCCCCGATCGAGCCGGATCGCCTCGCCGACGCGGAGCCCGGCCACGGCGAGCAGGCCGACGAGCGTCGCGTACGTCGCCGCCCCGAACGGCGTCCGCAGGATGCAGGCGGCTCCCATGAGCGCCGCGACCTCGGCATCGCTGTACAGGTACGGGGTCGCCCGCTGGCCTCGATCCCGAAGCAGCTCGGCCGGGATGAGCTCGTGGGCGGGATTGAGCGCGTGGAGATGGGCGGCGAAGCCGCGCACGACCGTGAGCCGCATGGCGAGCCAGCGCGGACCGCCATTCGCGGGCAGCGTCGCCCAGGCAAGCGCGGCCTCGACCGTGACCGTGGCGCTGCCCCTCGCGTCGAGGAAGGCGGTGAACTGGGCGAGCAGCCTGCCGGCCCGCTCGAGCCGGAAGCCGAGCGAGCGGCGGAGGCGGAGGTAGTCGGCGAGGGCCGGATCGAGGCGGTTCATGCGGCACCGCCCGGCCAGGGTCGGGCGAGGTCGCGAAGCGCACGCTCGTCCACCTTCGCGTAGATCGCGGTGGTCTGGGCCCGCCGATGGCGGAGTACCTGGCCGATCTCCGCGAGCGAGCCGCCGGCCCGGAGCATCTCGGTCGCCGCGGTGTGCCGGAGCCGGTGAGCGTGGACGAGCCCGAGGCCCGCTCGGCGGGCGGCGTCGCCCACGATCTGGCTCACCCCGGTCGACGACAGGCCCTTGTGCGGCGCCTTCACGCGGATGAACACCGCCCGGTCCAGGGCACTCGCAGGACGGCCGGCGCGGAGATACGCCACGATCGCCTCGCCGACGTCGGGCGGCAGCGGCAGCCGCTCGGCCCGGTTGCCCTTGCCGGAGACGACCAGCTCGCCCGCCCGCCAGTCGATGGCATCGAGCGAAAACCCCGCCACCTCGCCCGCCCGCAGCCCGAGCCGGACGAGGAGGGTCAAGATGGCGAAGTCCCGGCAACCCGCCACGCGTCGCCGATCGCACGAGGCGAGCAGGCGCTCCACCTCGGCTCGTGCGAGCCCGTGCGGCAGCGAGGCCAGCCGCCAAGCGGCTACCGGGGGCACGCTCCCGGCGAGCGAGCGTGGGAGGACCCCCTCGACATGGAGGAAGCCAAGCAGGGATCGGAGGGCGGTCACGGTCAGCTTGGCTGAGCCGCGTGCCTGAGCCGGGCAGCGGGCCACGACGAACGCGGTGATGTCCGCGACCGTCAGCGCCTCGAGCGCGAGCCCATCGGACGTGGCCCGGCTGGCCAGGAACGGCCGGACCGCGGCGAGATACCCGCAGGCCGTGGTCGGCGCCAGGCCCCGCTCGACGGTCAGGAAGCGGCGGTACCGCGTGAGGAGCCGATCAAGCGGCGCGTCGGACTCCGGCTCGGGTGCCTCGGGGACCACTCCGAGCCGGCGCAGGTACTCGAGCGGCGGCTGGATCGCCCGGGTCGAGGCGTACCTCGTATGCCCGGCGGCTCGTCGAGCGGCGAGGAAGCGGTCGGCCTGGGCCGCTGACAGCGCTCCCGGCGCGAGCCCTTCGGCTTCGAGCCAGGCGCTCAGGTTCGCGACCAGCCGAAGCTGGAGGATCGCTCCCGAGGCCGTATATCCGACGCGACCGAGCTCGGCGGCGTAGCCGGCCACGCACGGTTGAAGCGGGCCGCTGACGCGGACCCGAAGCGGATCATGCACGATGCTCTCCTCTTTCGATGATGGAGAGGAGAGCGTCCATCAAGCGGCTCTGATTATGCCGACCTCACGGGGGCGACCCACTCACGCAGCGGCCGGTTCGACACCCCTGGTCGGCATAATCCGCGGCTCGGCATAATGACCCTTATGCCGACGTCGGCATAAGAACCACCGCCTGCGGAACCTCCAGCGCCCCTCCTTCCCGAGCACCTCCCTCCGAGCCAAACGGAAGCCGCGTCGGTGACTCTCGATGCGGTCGAGGGGATCCGCGCCGTCAACCGCCTCGCGGCCGACCAAACGCTCCGGTTCGCCTCTCGCGGTCTCACGGTTGTCTACGGCGACAACGGAAGCGGAAAGAGCGGCTACGTGCGCCTCCTGAAGCGGCTGTGTCGAGTCCGAACGGGCGCCGCTGAGAACCTGCTCGGCGACGTGTTTGCGCCGCCGGCAACAAATGCCCGCGCAACAGTCCGCTTCACGGTTGCAGACGGAACGTCTCGCACCGTGCCCTGGGAAGAGGGAACTCCCGCTCCGATCGAGCTCTCCAAAATCTCCGTCTTCGACTCCCGTGCCATGGTTCTCTACGCGGACCAGCAAAATCAGCTTGAGTTCCTTCCGTACCACCTCGACGTCCTGCCTCGGGTGGCCACCGCCATGAGCAATCTCGCCACCAGCATTGACCAAGAGGTCGGAAGGTCCTTGGCGGGTCTCTCCGCGGACTGGTCCGCGGAGTGCCCGGCCACGTCGACCCAAGCCCTGCTCCTTCGCCTGAAGCCAGAGTCCACCGATCCCAACGGCCCGCCGTCGGAAGCCTCGTTGGTGGCTGCCGCGACTTGGTCAACGACGGACGAAGGCTCTCTTCAAATGGGCGAGCGCGCCCTGGCAGAGGGCGGGCCGGAGGTCGTGGCGCGCCGCCGGCGAGATGCCGAGCGCCTCCGGGCGTTCGTTCGGGACATCGAAGTTGTCGCCACGCGCCTGGATGAGCCCCAGCTCGAGATGGTCCGATCGACAGTCGAGCAGGCCCGCGCAGCACGCGCCGCTGCGACCCTCGCCGCCGATCAGGGGTTCGTGGACGAGCCGCTGGACGCAGTCGGTTCCGATCCGTGGCGCTTGATGTTTCAGTACGCGCGCCAGTACAGCGCACTCGCCTACCCCGGGCAGCCGTTCCCTGTTGTTTCAGCAGGCAGTCGATGTCCGCTCTGCCAACAGGTGCTTGACGCGGAGGCGCGAGATCGTCTCGCGCGATTCGCTGAGTTTGTGCAGGCTGCGACCGCCGCAGCTGCAGACGAACGCGAGGCTGCGGTTGCCGCCCTCGCGACCGAGCACGGTTCGCTGGTTGTGCCGGGCTTCGAGCGGATTGAGCAAGTCGTGGCCGACACGGCTGGGGCAGACACGGCACCCGACGCGATGCTGACAACGACGGCGGCCTACCTGCGCCAACTCGCGGCGCGACATGAGGTGGTCAGTGCTCGATTCGTGGCGATACCGTGGCAGCGCTGCCACCGTTGCCGTCCTCGTCGGTTGGGGAGTTGACGGCGCGCGCCGCGGCGCTGGAGGCCGAAGCCAACGCGATCGCTGAAGTTGCGGACCCTGCCCGACGCGCCGCTCTCGAGGCCAACGTGCGGGAGCTCCGGGCGCGCAGACTGCTGCATGAGCGGCTGGCGGACGCCCTCGCGCGACGAGAGAAGGTCGTTCGAGTGCGCGCCCTCCGCGCTGCGCGTCGGGCTTGTGACACGAGCCCAGTTTCGCGAGCGGCCACCGAGCTACGCCGGCAATTCATCACCGCGGACTATGCCGCGCGACTGCGCCGCGAGCTTGACACCCTCGGGCTTGACTACCTCCCCTTCAAGGTCGTCGATCAGACGGATCACGGGGTCTCCTACGTCCGGATCGTCTTGGATGCTCCCGCCGCGCCGAGAAACCGAGAGGTGCTAAGTGACGGGGAATACAGGGCGCTCGCTCTCGCATGCTTTCTCGCCGAGATCGGGGACGTGCCGCCCACAGCGGCATCGTCGTTGATGACCCTGTCTCCTCGCTGGATCACTCCAGAGCCGAGCGCGTCGCAGAACGCTTGACCGTGGAGGCCGCGAGCGGTCGGCAAGTGATCGTTTTCACCCATGACCTGGTCTTCTATCAAGCCCTCCGTTCAACCGCAGCCAAGGCGGGTGTTCCAATGGCCTACCACTGGCTCCGGCGGGCAGGAAGCGGTCAAGCGGGAGTCGTCTCGGATAGCGAACGACCGTGGCAATTGAAGCGCGTCCGCGAGCGCATTGGTGCCTTGCGTCCGCAGCTCGCCGCCTTGAAACGGACCCCCGACCAAGGCAGCGACGAGTATCGGATCTTGGCCACCGGCTTCTATGCCGGCTTGCGCGAGACCTGGGAGCGTCTCGTTGAGGAGCTGCTCTTCAACGAGGTGATAGGCCGGTTCCAGCTCGGCGTAACGACACTCCAGCACTGCGCGGTGCGGCCGTCGAGGACGGCGACCACGCCAAGGTGTTCTTCGCCATGGACAGGGCGTCCACCTTCTCAGGGCACGATCAAGCCATTGGACGACAGGCTGGAGTCCCGACGCCAGCGGAAGCTGAACGCGACCTCGACGAGATCGAGGCGTATTCCGACGAGCTCCGTGCCCGTGTGACGGCTCTGGCAACACGACGGAAGGCCCTCGAGACCCCAGCCGCGCCCGAATTCGCCTAGGGAAGACCCGGGTGGCACTTGCGGTTCCCTTGTCCCTGGACCCATCGCCCTTGCAATAGTCGCGATGGACCGACATTCGGCCGCTCTTGTCTGCGCGAGCCGCCCGGGCCAGTCTGGCCCGCGGAGTGGCGGTGGCGGGTAGATGAGTTTCCGTTTCCTCCACACTGGAGACCTACATCTCGACAGCCCGTTCAACAGTCGGGCTCACGACCGAAGCTGGGGATAACCTCGGCTGATTGCGGACGTCAGAGGGTGAGGAGTTGGGTGAAGTCGACCTCCGGCATGATCTTGATCTGCTGTCCGCGCTCGCGCAGGTCTCGGGCCTTTCGAGCCTTGGCAGAGAGGTCCTCGCCGGGCCGCAGTTTCCGCGCGTCCTGGTACCCGATGACGAGCACGTTCGTCCCAAGGAGGCGCCGGGCTTCAATGCCTTCCAGCGACTGGCGGAGGGCGACCGCCTCTGGCGCGCGGCGACCGGCCGCGGCTACGGCGACTTCCTTGACCCGAAGGAAATCGCGGAGCTCGGGCGCTTCTTTCAGCAGCGCCACATCCTCGTCCACGACCAAGGGATCGTCGACCAGCTCTACCTCGACCGATCGGGCGACACGACGTACCGCCTCGGCCAACGCCTCGTCACGAAGCCGGCGGCAAGCCGGCGCGCAGCAGATCTTGTCGAGAAACTCGCGCGCGGGATCGGCTCTGCCAGCCCCTAGGGTCGTGGCATCGCGGAGCGCCAACGTTCGGCGATGTCGCTCTTGTCGCGATCTAGGACCGAAGATGGTTTGAGCCGACACGCCCCGGATCGTGCGGACGGGCATACTCGCCGACATGGCGAGTCAGCCGAGCATCCGAGTCGTACGCAAGGGCCTGTCGAAGCGACTGCGCTTCGAGATTTTCAAGCGCGACAAGTTCACCTGCGTCTACTGCGGACGCACGCCGCCGCTCGTTGTGCTCGAAGTCGACCACATGGATCCGGTGGCCGGCGGTGGTGGCGACGAGCCTTCGAATCTCTTCACGGCCTGCCACGACTGCAATGCCGGGAAGTCAGACCGCCCGCTCGGCGAGGCGTTGCCCCAGGTTCGGCCCGAGGACACCGCGCTTCTCCAAGAGAAAGTCGAGCAGATGCGCGCGTTCCGCGAGTGGCGCGCCCAGTACGACAAGGAGCTGCGGCTCGAACTCAACGAGGTCTGGCAGGCGTGGATCGATGCCTTCGGCGGGGAACTCGTCGACGGAACCTACCACTCCGGTCGCGTCAACTTCCCATCTGACAAGGCCGTGCTCGGCTACCTCGAAGAGATCTCTATCGCCGAGGTCGCCGACGCCGTGAATGTAGCCGCCTGGAAGCAGCGCAAGGAGGGCCTGTATACCGCCGAGGTCGTCCGCTACTTCTACGGCGTCCTTCGCGGGAAGGCCCGTCGGTCGGACGAGGAGCGGCGGCAGATCAAGGTCACCTGGGACGAGCTCGCGGAGCAGCTTCCCGAGCTTGCCAAGGTCCGAAGCGACGTCGCTGGGTTCGATCCCACGGACCAGTGGAACTTCTGCGGCAGCCGCATCTGGACGGGCGGCTGGACGATCCAATTCGAGGACGGGACGAACCAATCCGTCGCTTCCCCGGTCGCTCGGATCGCTGGGCTGGTCGGGCCGAAGAGCGAGAACAGCCGTGACCCGATCCTCGGGTCACAGACAGCGCACGACCTCGCGGTCCGGACGATCAAGTTCGACCTGCCGGCATGCGGGCAGACCTGCGAGTGCGGTCGGCCGAAACGCGCGCCGCGGGACGAGGACTACCCGCGCTGCGCGCGTTGTGGTCAGGTGACGGCCCCCGTCGACTGGCGCGAAAGCTGCGTCCCCACCGGGTGGGTCTGGCAGGGCCAGGACTTCGAGGAGGTGCCGTACGGCTCCGAGCCGTGGCTGTCGCTCTGTCAGATCGCCGAGAACTATGGCCGGTACCGCCGCCTCGCGACGCCCACGCTCACGCGGCCGCGGGAGCTCTGCGTCGGCTGTCGAACGCCGATTGGCGGCTTCCACCATCCGGCCTGCGGACAGGCTGCCTGTGTCGTCTGCTGGGAACAGCAGGGGTCAGGCTGCGCTCAGCGGTCGCACCGGGCGAAGACGTGGGAGATCAGCGGGAAGCAGGCCATGGCCCGCCTCCGGCAGATGAAGCCGCGGTTGACCACGGCCGCACCTGAAGACCGTCGGTCGTCAACATGAGCGACCCGAACGAAGAACACGAGCCGACGCCGGAGGAGGAAGCCCGCCGGATCATCGAGATCCTCGCTGACGTCGACGCCGACCGCGCTCGCATCGAGCAAGTCGCCCTCGGCTCGCTCGTGGCGGGCTCGAATGCCGCCGTCGACGGCGGACGCACGAATGGATGGCCTCGGCCTCGGCCAGCTTCTCGGTGTGGTCGCTCCCGGCGACCCAACGTTCCCACTGGGTCGTGTGAGCTCGTCTTTCACGCGCCAGCGATGTCGATGCCCTCCGTCACTGCGGGTTCGGTCCGTTGGGCCGGACCCTCCCGCTTACTGAATAGACGTGGGTACCTCATGTCAACGCTTGACGTACCGCGGCCGTGCCGCTCACGAGCTTGGCTGGAAGATGCAACGTTGGGATGCCGTCGATGTCGTTTGGTCGTAGGCCGTCGTTCGCCAGTCCAGCGCTACTGCCCCGAGTGCGCCACCATCCTGGCTCGGGAACGCAGTCGGATCATCGTCAAGCGTCGTAGACGTCAGGCGCACGATCAGTAGATTGGCGCTCGCTCCTTGAACCATCCGTCGGCCGCTTCAGGCTGCGGAACCGTTCCATCGCCCGGGCCGCCCCGGTGGTGTTCAATCGGCACGTCGCCATCTTGGTCGTGGTCCCCCGTATTGCTCGGCGATCACATCGGCGGTCAACCCGCGGGCGGCCGCGTGGAGACCTACCGCACGAGGCAGTAGGAGGCAACCACCAAGCCAGTTGGCCTCATCCTCTTGGTCCGTGCTGCCGGCGTAGAACATGTAGTCGCCCACCCGCTCGGGTACCCGCATCTGATGGCGGAGCACCAGATGATTCTTGAGCATGTCGTGGACGCGTCAGTCGTTGAGACCAACTCGCCTGCGACCTCCTCGATGGAACGGGCTCCGGCCGCGTACCGCTCAAAGATCAGAACGGCGACACCGATCTTGTGCGGCAAGAAGATGACGCGATGGCCGATGCCTTGGGGGCCGACGACCCGGCGCCCAGCGCAGCATCCCAGGAGATATCACTCACTTCCGGACACGTCGCCGGCAGCCCGCGGCCAAGGGTCCACGTTGCCCGTGGAGGTCGTTGGCTCCAGGCCCGCGGCGCCGACCACGTCGCACCACGCCTCGAATCCTGCCTGGAATGCGACGATCCCTGCCTCGGGTAGCGCGATCTCAATGGCCTCGAGGATCTCCTCCGGCGTCACGCCGAGATCGAGCGCCACCCGGATGTGACCCGCAATCTGGGCCCTGGAAGCCCGCATGACCGTCAGGCTGAGGATGAACAGCAGCTCCTTCGTCTGGCGCGGAAGGCGGCGCTCCGCCAGGTACGCGGCGGCCACGAGCCCGTCCGCAGCACGCAGCACGTCGAAGTCGTGCATGACCATGATCTTGTGGTAGTCGAGGACGTAGCCTCGCCGGCGCACCATCTCGTCGAGGTACGCCTGCCGCTCATCATCCGCCATGGTGCGCCTCCGCCGTGCGTGTAACGGGCCTCGGCAGTCGGCCCGCCGATCAGACTCGGGGAAGCCGGTCGCCGACCCCCACGGGAGCGCCCCGACGCAGCTCCCGCAGGATCGCCTCAGGGTCGAGGAAACTGTCGGTGATGTGCCCGCCGAATTGCGCCAACGCGTCATCGACCGCGTTCACGGCGGCGATCAGCGGGGAGCCACCGCCCTCGCCGCCGCCGCGGGTGCCGAGCGGCGTCGCAGTCGAGGGGGTCTCCTGGTACTCGACGTCGAAGTCCGGCATGTCAGCGGCCGTCGGCGCCCAGTAGTCCTTGAAGCTCGCAGCCAGCAGCTGCCCCTCCTCGTCATAGTGGAGGTGCTCGTACAGCGCAGCGCCGAGCTGGTGCCCGATCTGCCCATGGATCTGGCCCTCGACGATCAGCGGGTTGATCCGGCGGCCGAAGTCATCGAGGCCGACGAACTTCAGCACCTTGACGGTACCAGTCTCCGGGTCGACCTCGACGAGGGCGATCGCGATCCCGTACGAGTAGGTGAACGAGAAGTTGCCGCGCTTGTCCGACAGCGGCATGTCAAACGTCGGCCGGTAGACGTACTGTGTCACGAGGCCGGCCTCCACATCCTCCGGGAGGCGCGCCAGGTCACGCCACGCCACGTGGGCGATCTCGGCCAGGGTGAACCCGCGGTCCGTGCCGCGGACCTGGGCCCGGCCGTCGATCAGCTCGATATCCTCCTCTTGCGCCTCCAAGAGATGGGCCGCGATCCTGCAAATCTTCGCCCGCAGCTGCCGACCGGCCCCGATCACAGCGCCAGCCCCGACGATCGCGAAGCGACTCGCGTAGGTCCCGGAGAAGGCGGAATGGGCGTGCGTTGCAGAGTCGAATCCGGACAGGACGTGGACGTCGTCCGGGGTCACGCCTAGTTCGTCGGCGACCAACTGGGCCACGGTCGTCTCCTGCCCCTGGCCCTGCGGCACGGACCCGGTTGTCGCCGTGATCCCGCCGAACTCGTCGATCCGAATCGAGGCAGCCTCGCTGTCCCCCGACGTCTGAAGACTTGGGTTGATCACACGAATTAGGGACGCATTGATGGGACAGCCGTCCATGCCCATCGCCACGCCCACGCCGAGCAATCGACCCTGCTTGCGCGCCTCCACGCGGGACCGCCCAACCGCCTCATAGTCGATCATCTCCATCGCGCGGCGGAGCATCCGCGGGTAGTCGCCGCCATCGAGCCGACAACCGCTCGGGTTTTCGTACGGCATCTGTTCCGGTTGAACGAAGTTCCGGAAGCGGATCTCAGCTTGGTCCAGCCCGAGCGCACGCGCTCCCTTGTCGAGCAGGCGCTCGATGAGATAGCAATGCTGCATCTTCCCGTAGGAGCGGTTCGGCCCGACCGCACTCTTGTTGGTCAGGACGGCGTAGATGTCCATCTCGAGATTGCTGAACCGGTAGCCGACCGTCGAATGGCGAATGAAGTTGATCGCTCCGATCGGCTCGCGGCGCATGTAGGCGCCCTCGTCGTGAAGCGCCCGGGCCCGCACACCGAGGATCGTGCCGTCGCTCGCGAGCGCCATTTCGCCGTCGTAAAGGACCTCCTGCCCGTGGGTGCTCGCCATCATGTGCTCACGGCGAGTCTCGACCCACTTCACGGGACGTCCCGCCTTTCGCGCGAGGAGGACCAGCGCGACCAGGTACAGGTAGCTGTTGTTCTTGATGCCGAACCCTCCGCCGATATCGGGGCAGATGAAGCGCAGATTCTCGCTCGGCATCCGGAGCGGCTTTGCTATGAATGGCAAGTTGAGTATTGGCCGCTGGTTGTTACTCCAGATCGTGGCCGTGTCGGCGCCCGCGTCGTACTGGGCGATGACGACCGTCGTCTCGAGAGGGGCCGACGAAAACCGGTGCCAGTGCAGCCGGTCCTTGACGATCACCGCGGCATCACGGAACGCCCCATCCACGTCGCCATACGTGAACGTGTCGTGCCAGACGACGTTCGACGGCAAATTCTCGTGAACGACCGGTGCATCCGGCGCCATTGCGTGCTCGACGTCGGACACGGGCGGCAGTGGCTCATACTCGACTTCGATCGCCTCGGCCGCGTCCGCCGCGAGGTAGGGGTCCGTGGCGACGACCGCTGCAACGGCCTCGCCGGCGTGCCTCGCGGTCCCGACCGCGAGGCAGTAGTCCCGCAGTTGGTCGTAGGGTGCCTGGAGGACCTGCTGGGCCGGGTCGGTGAGCTCGCGGACCTCCTCGCCGCTCAGGACGGTGACGACACCCGGCATCGCAAGGGCGCGCTCGGCGTCGATCCGGACGATCTTCGCGTGAGCATACGGCGACCGCACGAACGCCGCGTGCAGCATGCCAGGCAGGCTGATGTCGCCGGCATATCGGCCCTGGCCGGTCAGGAAGCGGCGGTCTTCCTTGCGCAGGACGGGCTGGCCGAACCATTTCTGCCGGGTGGTCGTCATTGTCGCCTCCGTAAATCGCCGATCCATCGTGGTTTCGTTAGCCTCTTACATGGCCTCGGCCGCAGCCTCGATCGAGGTCACGATGTTCTGATAGCCGGTGCAGCGACAGAGGTTGCCGGCGATCCCGCGACGAATCTCGGTGCGGCTCGGGGACGGATTGCGCCGAAGAAGCTCGAGGGCGGACATGACCATGCCCGGCGTGCAGTAGCCGCACTGCAGCCCGTGGTGCTCATGGAAGGCCTGCTGGACCGGGTGGAGCTGGCCGTCGGTCGCGACGTCCTCGATCGTCCGGATCTCGTGGCCGGCCGCCTGGACGGCGAACATCGTGCACGACTTCACGGCCCGGCCGTCGACGTGGATCGTGCACGCTCCGCATGTCGTCGTGTCGCAGCCGATGTGGGTGCCGGTCAGGCCGGCCTCGGTCCGGATGAAGTCGACGAGCAGGAGACGCGGCTCCACGTCCGCCGTGTACTCGCGGCCGTTGATCCGCAGCGTCACCGGAAGCCTAGCCATGGGTCACCTCTACCGTCTCGCCACCGGCGCGGCGCCGGGCCACCGCCACCGCGCGCCGGAGGAGCACGCCGGCCACGTGCCGCCGGTATTCGGCCGAACCGCGGATGTCCGAGAAGGATTCGATCAATTCGATCGCGACCCGGCCGGCCTCATCGACCAGGGCGTCGGACAGTTCCTGACCGCGCAGCAACTCCTCGGCCGCCACGGCCTTGATCGGGGTCATCGCGATGCCGCCGAGGCCGATGCCGATCGTCGTGCAGCGGTCGAGTTCGTCGAGGGTGAGCCGGATCGAGCAGCTGGCCACGGCGAAATCCCCCGCTCGCCGTTCAAGCTTCAGGTGCGCGCTCCCGGATCGGGCCGGCGGGGCGTCGATCACGACCCCGGTGATCACCTCGTCCGGTCGGAGTGTCGTCGTGTAGGCGTCGACGAAGAAGTCGGCGGCCGGTACGCTCCGCGACCCCGTCGGGCCGAGGCACTCGACGACGGCGTCGAGGGCGAGGAGGCCGGGCCCCCAGTCCCCGGCCGGGTCGCACTCGGCGATGCTTCCGCCGAGCGTGCCCATGTTGCGGACCTGCGGGTCGCCGATCTGCGCCGCGACGTCGTGAAGCAACGGGACGGCCGAGCCGAGGTCCGTCGCATCCTCGACCTCCACGTGACGCACGAGCGCCCCGATCCGGAACCGGCCGTCGGTGCGAGTGATACCCGCCAGTTCGTCCCGCAGCCCGCCGATGTCGACAAGGATGGCCGGACTCGCCAGCCGCAACTTCATCAGCGGGATCAAGCTCGCCCCGCCGGCCAGCAGCTTGCTGCCCTCGCCATGCTCGGCGAGAAGTTTGATCGCGTGCTCGAGCGACTCGGCCCGCACGTAAGCGAAACTCGCCGGATACATTCGCTCTCCTCACCTAACGGGCAAGTTGCCGAATGAGTCCATCATGGTCGCCGATATCGATGTCGGCGCTCAGATGAGGTGCGCACCGTGCGCGATCTTGGCGATCTCGCCCCTTGCCGCAGTACCGCTACGACTGCGACCGGGTCCCGTCCCGGCCGGCCAGAATCGTGGTGTTCCCACCGGCGCGTATTCGCGCGTTGGCATCCTGGATCGCCCGCCAGATCGTGTCCGGGCTGAGCGGCAGCGACCGAAGCTGCGTGCCGAGCGGGCGAAGCGCGTCGTCGACGGCATTGGCGAGGACCGGGGGGGGCCCGACCGTGCCAGTTTCGCCCGCGCCCTTGAAGCCGCCGGGGGTGAAGGGCGACGGCGAGATCATGTGATCGAGTGTGAAGTCGGGGATCTCCATGGCCGTCGGAACGAGATAGTCCTTGAAGCTCTGCTGGAGCAACTGGCCGCTCTCGTCGTAGCGGAGCTCCTCGTACAGTGCGCCGCCGATCCCGTGGGCGAGTGCCCCGAGATGCTGACCCTGGACGATGGCAGGGTTCAGCATGTTGCCGCAATCGTGGACGCTGACGTACCGCTCGATGTCGAGTACGCCGGTGGCCTCGTCGATCTCGACCGCGACGACCTGGGCGTCGTACGGAAACGCCGAGAACATCGCGACCCGGCCGTTCGCGTCGATCGAGAAGCCGATGTTCGGGTCGCGGTAGTGGTACGTGAGCTGGAGCCCCGGGCTCCTCCCCCTCGGGCAGGTCGTGGATTCGATGGTAGGCGGTTCGCGCGATCTGTTCGAGCGAGAGGTACCTGGCCGGATCGCCCTTCATCCGCACGAGACCGTCGACGAGCTCGAGGTCGGACGGCGCCGCCTCCAGCAGGTGCGCCGCGATGCGGACGATCTTGTCAGCGAGCTGCCGGCTGGCCAGGGTCACGCTCGACGTCCCGACGACCGAGAAGCGGCTCGAATAGGAGCCCGTCCCGTACGGCGTTGCGAGCGTGTCGCCCTCGACGACATGGACCTGGTCGATCTCGATGCCCAGCTCCTCGGCGACCAGCTGCGAGATCGTGGTCGCGTGGCCCTGGCCCTCGTCGTTGCCGCCGTGCGCCACCTCCACCCGGCCCTGGGGGTCCATCCGGATCGTCGTGCTGAAGTAGCCTGAGTTGTACGAGCCCATCCGGGTCGACGACGAGGGCTCGATGACGAGGCACATCCCGATCCCGAACAGGCGGCCGGCCCGGCGGCGCTCGCGCTGGATCTCGCGGAGGCGATCGTAGTCGGCAAGCTCGAGGGCACGCTTCAGCGCAGCCGGGTAGTCTCCGCTGTCATAGCGCGAGCCGGTCGCGCAGATGTACGGGAACTCGTCCGGCTGGATGAAATTCCGGAAGCGGATGGCCTCGGGCGACATCCCCAGCCGGTCGGCGGCGATGTCCATCATCCGCTCGATCACGTAAGCCGCCTCGGACTTGCCGAAGCCGCGATGGGCGCCGAAGGGCGTCTTGTTCGTCACCACCCCAAACAGCTCGGCCCGGTAGTTCTGGATCCGGTACGCGCCGGGCACGTACATGACGGTCGTCATGATCGAGGCGAAGCCTCCGACGGGGTAGGCGTCGCCGAGGTTCGCGTAGACCCGGTCGCGGACACCGAGCACAGTCCCGTCGCGCTTGAGGGCCATCTCGACGTGGTGCGTCTGCTCACGAGCGTGGTTGGTGGCCACCATGTGCTCACGGCGCGTTTCGATCCACTTCACCGGGCGCTCGAGCAGGATCGACCCCAGCGACGCGACGAGCTCCTCCGGATAGAAACCCCACTTCTGGCCGAACCCGCCGCCGATGTCGGGGGCGATGACCCGGACCTTGAGGTTGGGCGGTTTCGTGAAACTGTCCTCGAGGAGGGCGCTGACCACATGCGGGATCTGCGTCAAATCCCACAGCGTGAGCACGTTGGCGGCGCGGTCGTACGATGCCACCAGGCCCCGTGGCTCGATCGGCGTGCCCGTGAAGCGGTGATGGTACAGGCGTTCGCTGACGACGACGTCGGCCCCCGCGAACGCCTGGTCGACGTCGCCGTTGGACACGTGGAAGGTCAGCGCGACGTTGTCGCCCCAGTCCTCGTAGAGCAGCGGCGCACCGTCCGCGAGGGCGGCCTCCGCGTCGAGCACGGGCTCAAGCGCCTCATACTCCACGTCCACGAGCTCGATGGCGTCCTCGGCGATGTAGCGATCATCCGCCACGACGAACGCAACCGGCTCGCCTGCGAATCGGACCTTCTCATGGGCGAGCCCATATCGATCGTGGAACTTGATCGTCGGGTTGCCGGCGCGAAACGGGTCCCGACTCTGAAACGGGAACGGGGACATGTACTTCACGTGATCGGCGAGGTCGGCCGCGGACAGCGCCAGGCGAACGCCAGGAATTGCCCGGACCCGGTCCAGATCGACGCGGATCAGCCGGGCGTGGGCGTACGGGCTCCGATAGAAAGCGCCGTGCAGAAGGCCGGCGGGCGCAAGGTCGCCGACGAAGGTGCCGGCACCTCGGAGCAGCCGGTCATCCTCCTTTCGGGGGAGGCTCCGCCCGATGAACCGGCCGACCCGGTTGCTCGTCGCGGTGCTCAACCTCCGAGGCCTTTTCGGACGGCGGCGACGAAGCGCTCAAGATTTCTTCTTCGCGAGCGGTTCCAGCATGCCGCCGGCAACCGACGCGAGACGCCCGACGATCTTGGCCTCGCCGGCCCAGTCGACGGCCGTCCCCGAGGCCGCGTCGCGAAGCGTGAAGCCGGCCGTCATGTCCACCACGCTGCCGAGGCCCTTACCCTGGCCGGCGTAAACGGCCCGCACGTTCGGCTCGCGTTCGACGATCGCCAGATCGAGCTTCATCGTTCCCCGCATCGGACCAACGCCGACGCGTGCGTCGATCTTGAAACCGTCGGTCCGCAGCTCGGCCGACTCGATGTCCGGCAGAGCCGCAACGACGTCTTCAGGAGTGGTCAGGAACTCGTAGACCTGCTCGGGCGTGCCGGGGACCTCGAACGACCCATTCAGTTTCATGTTGTCCTCTCAGGCTCTGGAGCGATTGGCGTTGCAGCCGAAGCGTCGTCTGCCCGCATGGCCTCGGCCGCAGCCTCGATCGAGGTCACGATGTTCTGATAGCCGGTGCAGCGACAGAGGTTGCCGGCGATCCCGCGACGAATCTCGGTGCGGCTCGGGGACGGATTGCGCCGAAGAAGCTCGAGGGCGGACATGACCATGCCCGGCGTGCAGTAGCCGCACTGCAGCCCGTGGTGCTCATGGAAGGCCTGCTGGACCGGGTGGAGCTGGCCGTCGGTCGCGACGTCCTCGATCGTCCGGATCTCGTGGCCGGCCGCCTGGACGGCGAACATCGTGCACGACTTCACGGCCCGGCCGTCGACGTGGATCGTGCACGCTCCGCATGTCGTCGTGTCGCAGCCGATGTGGGTGCCGGTCAGGCCGGCCTCGGTCCGGATGAAGTCGACGAGCAGGAGACGCGGCTCCACGTCCGCCGTGTACTCGCGGCCGTTGATCCGCAGCGTCACCGGAAGCCTAGCCATGGGTCACCTCTACCGTCTCGCCACCGGCGCGGCGCCGGGCCACCGCCGGACCACCGAGCAGAGCCCGCAGTGCCGGCTCCACCGCGTCCGCGCGCGGCGAGTCGCCGACGACCAGCCCGACGGCCCGAACGAGCCGCCCGATCTCTTCGTCGTCCACGGCACCGACGGCCCCAAACGGCTCCGTGGGGTCGCCGATGGGGACGCCGGCATGCCGCATCGCCGCCTTCATGATCGGCGGCAGCCCGTAGCGGGCCCACCTGCCGGGGAACACGGAAAAGAAGCGCTGCCAGGTCACCGCGAGCTCCAGATCCCCGGCGCGGAAGGCCCGCGCGACCTGGGCGGCGACACGTGTCCCCGGTGGCGGCATGGTCGCCCCGCTGCCACCCATCAGCAGCGTCGCAAGGAGCGGCTGCATCGTTGTGAAGTATCGGGCGCGTCCCGCCCGCTCCAGCTCCTCGATCAAACGGCCGATCTTCGTGATGTCGCGCGAGCTTTCCTTGAACGCTCCGACGCGATCGATATCGGCGATCGCGATCCACGCCTCGATCGGCGGGTCGGCCCCCGGTCCAGGGTTGTGATAGGCGACGATCGGCAGCGGCGAGCGGCGGGCCACGAACTCGTAGTAGGCGACGAGCTCACCTGTCGTCGGCTGGCCGCCCCACGGGCGCGTCGGCATCAGAACCTGGATCCAGTCGGCCCCGGCGCTTGCAGCATGCCCGGCGAGATCGACGACGGCACCCGGCGCCGGATGGCTGGCGCCAGCGATCACGGGGACCCGCCGGTCCACCATAGCGATAGCCTCGCGGATGAGCTCCCGTCGCACGCCGGGCGCGAGCACGGAGTACTCGGCGGCCTCGACGGCGGCGATCGTCAGCGCATCGACGTCACCAATCATGTACTCGATCTCGCGTTGGAGTGCGTCCATCTGGACCGAGCCGTCCGGCGTGAACGGCGTGAGGACCGCACCCACGATTCCGGTGAGATCGCGCTGTCCGTGCAGCATGGTCATCGCGGCTCGAGCCGAATCAACCGAGCACGGCGCGGATCGCCAATCCGCATCCGACGATGAACAGGACCGTGCGCAGGATCCGCCGGAAGGCCCGATCGTCCAGGAAAGGCTGTAGCCGGAGGCCTGCTACGACGCCGAGCAGCAGTGGCACGGTGGCGGCGAGTGCGGCGATCATGAGCGGCCCCGAGAGCATCTGGACCGCCACGAGCGCCACGAGTTGCGTCGTGTCGAGTGCGACGAAGATGAGATTGATCGAGAAGAGGAAGAGCGCACGCGGTATCCCCGCGCGGATCAGATACAGCGCCACGATCGGCCCAGACGCCCCGACACTGCCCTGTAGGACCCCGCCGCCCAGCCCCCAGGCGATCCCGGACCGCGGCCGCGACAGGCGCTCGACGGACGGCGGCGCCCAAACGCCCGGCGCAGCGACAAAGGCGAGGACGACCGCGGATTGCAGCAGCTGCAACGCGCGCGGATCGACGAGACGAAGGACCGCCGTGCCGGCCACGATGCCCACCACACCGCCGGCGATGAAGGGCGCTATCCGGGCGACACCGCGACGCGAGGAGGCAACCCGGGCGAGGGCGATGAGGTCGCTCAGCACTGTCGGGAGCACCATCACGGCGATCGTGCTTGGTAGATCCCCCGTCAGGAGCGCGATGATGGGGGTAGCGATCACCGGCGCCCCAAGGCCGGTCACGCCCTTGCTCACGCCCGCGATCAGCAGGACCGCGGCAGCGATCGCAATCTCGGGCAACGGTGTCAGAGGCAACGGCGATCCCGCTTGGCGGGATCGCATGCAGCGTCGTCGCGGAACGGGCCATCAGGACACCTCATTCGAGCTCGCCGCTGTGGCGATCACGTTGATCGCGTAGTCGGACAGTTCCGCCCGATCGGCATCGTAGACGCTCGCGAAGAAGCGCTTGATCGTCCGCATCGCGATGGGCGGCCGGTCCGCGACCTCTGCGGCCACCCTGTCGACCTCGGCGTCGAGATCGTCCGGCTCCACGACCCGGTTGACCATGCCCAGCGCCAGGGCCTCCGAGGCGTCGATGGAGCGGCCCAGCAGGAGCATCTCGAGCCCGTGCTTGCGCGGCACGTACCGCGCGAGATAGGTCGCCACCAGGGCCGGGGGGAGCCCGTCGAGGATCTCCGGAAAACTGAACACGGACGAGCGGACGGCGATGGTGAGGTCGCACAAGAGCGCCAGGCCACAGCCGAACCCGCGGGCCGCGCCCTGCACGGCCGCGATCGTTGGGATCGACATCGCCCCGAGGGCTCGGTTCACGCGAACAATCCGCTCGAGTTCCGACTTCATGGCCCACGCTGTCCGCGGGGCGGCGGCCCCCGAATTCGGACGGCGGCCCAGGCAGAAGTCCGGGCCGTTCGCCCGGATCACGAGCACTCGGGCCTCGGCTCGCCGCTCGATGGCCTGGAGGGCCTCGGCCAAGGCATCCAGCACCTGGCCGTCGACGCGGTTGCCGACGTCCGGAAGGTTCAGCGTGACGGAAGCCACAGCGCCCTCGGACACGAGCAGGGTGTCAGTCGCCGGCACGGTTCGCCCGTTGTTGGATGCTGCAAGGTTTGGTGGGGCCGCTCCGCTCATCTTTGGGTGCGCGCTCGCGCGAGGCGCGCGGCCGGTCGGCTGCAGCGGCGGACGGTTGCGCATCGCCTGCTCTACTCCGGCAGCGGCGCACCGCGCGTCTCCGGTCCGGCCCACGGCACCGCGAGGAGGCCGAGGAGGTAGATCATGCCGAAAACGGTTGCGGCGAGACCGATGCCGCCCAGCGTGGTGATCAGGAGGCCCGCGCCGAGCGTGCCGACGGCCGCCAACATCCGCGTGCTGTCGAAAATCAGGGAGATGCCGGATCCGCGGGCGGCCGTGGGGAACAACTCGGCCGGGTAGACCGCCAGCCACGTGAACTGGCCAAGGGTGAAGATGCCGTTCAGCGCGATAGCAACGAGGACGGCGGTCGAGTCCCGGACGACGAGAAAGAGGAGCGGCACTGTCACGAGGGACCCGAGGTAGAAGAGTATGATCGTCGGCTTCCGTCCCCAGAGGTCCAGCAACCACGCCATCGCGAGATAGCCGGCGATACCGGCTACGTTGTAGACGAGGGCGGCGGAATGGGCGAAAGAGACCGGGTTGAGACCCGAGGCCGGCGCCAGGCTGGCCGCGTACTGGGGGATCCAGGTCGAGACCGCCCACCAGCCCATGATCGTGCTCAGGGCCATGACCAGCAGGAGCAGGGTCCGTCGTCGAAGTGTCGCGTTAGCGAGGATCCGCGCCATGGTGAAGCGGGCGTCCGCATGTTCCTCGGCCGTGAGCGGCACGTTCTGGGAGCGCTTCGCCCGCGCAGCGTGCCGGCGACCGTTGGCGTCAGACCAGAGCTCGGGCTCGCGGACGCCGCGTCGCAGGTACAGCAGGACGAGCGCGGGCAGGATCCCCAGGACGAACATGTATCGCCACGACGAGTCGCCGAGCGGATGCACGAACGTCCAGACGATGGTCGCCAGCAGGAACCCGAAGCCGGATCCTGACCCGAGCATTCCGGCGCCTCGACCCCGGGCGGAGGCCGGGAAGACCTCGGCGACCATCGCCGTTCCCGGTCCCCACTCCGCCCCGAGGCCCACACCCGTCAGCAACCGCGCTACTATGAACCACACGTAGTTCGGCGCCAAAGCCGTGAGCCCGGCGAAGATCGCGTACCAGAGGATCGAGATCATCAGCATCCGTTTACGGCCGATGTAGTCGGAAAGAATGCCCCCCAGGATTCCCCCAATGGCCCAGCCGACGAGCGTGATCGCAAAGGCGCCGGCGATCAGCGTTGGCGTCTGCGCGGCGCTGGCCGGGTTGATGAGCTGGGGCACCGCAACGGAGGCCACAAGCACGAGCGTGTACGTCTCGTAGCCGTCGAAGACCCAGCCGAGGAAGCTGCCGAGCCACGCCTTCCAGGCGGCTGGGTCCATCGCTCGGTACCATGGGATCGTCGCGACCCCGGCCGCGGGGGTCATCCGTTCCGGACTCACGTTCACCGCACCTCTCCCCGGGCGACATTCGCGCCGGCCAGGAAGTGGTCGATGGCTCCCCGCGCCACCTCCTCGTCCTGGTCCGCCGTGCCCGTACTGCAACCGACTCCCCCGACCACCTCTCCCTCGACAACCACCGGGAGGCCACCGGGAATGACGCAGAAGCGGCCGCCGTTCGTCTCCTGGATTCCCCAGGTTGCCCCGCCCGGCACGCTGTTCTCTTGATACCAGCGCGTCGGCCGGCGAGCCGCGGCGGCGGTGAATGCCTTGTCCATGGCGGTCGAGACGCTCGTGACCTTCCCCCCATCGAGCCGCTCAAAGGCCAGCAGCGTGCCGGATTCGTCGACGACCGCCGTGCACATCGGAACGCCGATCGCCGCGGATGCGCGCTCCGCGCCGGCGAGGATGACACGAGCGTCCTCGATCGACAGGCGATTGACTGTCAGCACGACCACCTCACGGGCAAGTTGCCGAATGAGCCCATCATGGTCGCCGATATCGATGTCGGCGCTCAGATGAGGTGCGCACCGTGCGCGATCGTGATGATCTCGCCCCTTGCCGCAGTACCGCTACGGCTGCGACCGGGTCCCGCCATTCGCGCGGGAGGTGCGGTCAGCCCGCCCGCAGTTCCTGGCCGGGAGTGCCGGTGGCCGCCAGGGCATCGTCCGCCACGAGGTCCTTTGCGGCGCGCTGCAACGCACGAGCCATGCTCAGCGCTTCGGGCGACTGGATCGTGCCGGCGACGGTCGCGAGGACGACGGTGCTCTTCTGCATGGGTTCCGCGATCAGGATGATGCGAACGCGATCGACGGGCCAGTGCCGGGCCACGGTAAGCGGCGCGACGGTGACGCCGAAGCCGCTGGCGATCAACTCGCCGACGGTCCCGAGCGACGCACCCACGCAGAAGAGGTTCGGGATGAACCCGGCAGTCGAACATGCCGTCAGCACGGCCTGGTACAATACCGGGCTCCGCAACGCATCGAAGGTGAGGAACGGCTCGGAGCAGAGATCGCTGAGCGAGATCGGTCCTTGGCCGACGTCGCTGCGCGAGGGCACGACGGCCACGAGCGGCTCTTCGAACAGCGGCCTGAACGAGAACCCGGCCGTCGCGGGGGGGTCGCGGACGACCGCGAAGTCGACGTGCCGGTCGCCCAGGAGATCCAGGGCCTCGGTCGTCGCTCGCTCGTAGATGCGGAGGCTTGTGGCAGAGGACGGGTCGCGCATCCGGACCGCCCGCGGAAGCAGCATCTGGGCCATCGACGGGACGAGCGCGATGGCGAGCTCGTTGTCGGACCGGAAGGAAAGCTGCCGGACAGCCGCCCGAATGCGCGCCTCCGCCTCGACGAGCGCCTGTGCGGAGGGAAGCAGCGTGATCCCCGCCGCGTTGAGCCTCACTCCTCGCGACGTCCGTCGAAGCAGGCTCACCCCGAGCTCTGCCTCGAGATGGCGGATGTGATTCCCGACGGTCGCTTGGCTCAACGAGAGCTGCCGCGCCGCCCCCCGCATGCTGCCTGCGGCCGCAACCACCAGAAAGGTATTCAGCTGGTAGAGATCCACGCGTCCTCCGCGTCGCCATGGCGGTCAGGCGGAAAGTCTACCGTTCGCGCGGGAAACCGCCAGCGAGCCGATCGACAGGCGCAGAGGATTTCCATACCGATCTGGCCGGCGGGCGCCACGGACACAGGCGGCTCGGTGACACCGCCGCCCCACGGATCGACAGCCTCGCGGGACGCCGCGAGAGGCGGGCCCATCCGGCGTGTCCGATCAGATGCCTACCTGAACCGCGACGCGGCGGCTCGCGGCTACGCGGTCGTTGTCTGGCGTGTCCATGTCTCGATCGCTCTGCGCGCTGCCCCGCCTCGCCGAGCGCCATTCCTCAGCTGCTTCGATCGGCATGCTCCGAACCTCCAATATGGCATGCGCACGCCCAACTCATGTCGGGCGCGCTCCTCTCCCTAGTGAGGCGTGCGACCTTTGGCACCGCAGCGGCCGACAGAGCGCGAACTCGTACGACCAATGGCGCTGTAGCACTCTGGATCAGGCGCGCTAGCTAGGCGAACGCGAGTTCGGACTCCTGTCCACCATGGTCCTCTGACCACGTATCGGGATCACGTCGGCAGGCAGGAGCCCGGCCAGAGCGAGGCCTCGTCCACGTCACCTGTTGACGCACGGCATCGGCACGTCGGAGGTCACCGAACGACCGCTGCGGGTCACACCCAAGCTCGTCCGACAGACCATCGATGAGATGACCGGGATCTTGGAGTACGCCCCGCTCGACACCCGCGTGGCTTGGGTCCGGGACCTGTTCGAGCGAATTGACGTCGACAGCCGCGAGAGCCACGCGGTCGCGGTCTGGAAGGCCGCAACCGATGAAGGTGTTAACCGGTCGGATTTCAGTAAGTGAGTGGCTCCGGCGGGTCGACAACGGCTCAGAACATCCGTGAGAACCGTTGAGAAGCGAAGGAGATCGTCGCCGGCCCGATCGGCCTCGAAGCACAAGCTTGGGGCCAACGCCTCACCTGACTCAGACTCAGCGATCGCTGGCTCCGGCGGAGAGGTCACCCGCACCGGTGGAGGAATCAAGTAGACATCGCACAACGGGGCTCATACCTGGTCTAGCATCGGTTCGGCATCACGGTCGCGCGCGTCGCCGCTAGAACGAGGAGGTCCCAACGGTTCGTTTCATCCACACCGCGGATCTCCAGCTTGGGATGACCCGGCGCTTCCTCGACGAGGACGCGCAGGCGAGATACGCCCAGGCGCGGATCGATCGCCTGACGGCGATCGGCCGGATCGCGGCCGCCGAGCAGGCCGAGTTCGTGGTGGTGGCTGGCGACGTCTTCGAGACGAACCGCGTACGACCCAGGACGGTCGGTCGGGCGCTTCAGGCGATGGCCTCCATCCCGGTGCCGGTCTACCTCCTTCCCGGCAACCACGACCCGCTTGATGCCGCGACGGTGTACCGCTCACCTACCTTCGCCCGCTCCGTGCCGCCGAACGTCGTCGTCCTCGATCGTTCCGACCCGGTCGACGTTCGAGAGGGCGTCCAGGTCATCGGGGCACCGTGGACCACGAAGCGGCCGCTGCTAGACCTGGTCGCGGCGGCCTACGATCCGCTGGTCGCCGATCCGGAATGCGTGCGGATACTCGTCGGTCACGGGGCGGTGGACTACATGGGCGAGTTCCACGACCCGTCGACGATCCGGCTGGCCGCCGCCGAGGCTGCCATCGCCGACGGCAAGGTGCAGTACATCGCCCTCGGAGACCGGCATTCGACGACGCAGGTCGGCGAGACCGGGAGGATCTGGTACGCGGGCGCACCCGAACCGACCGCCCATGACGAGACGGACGCGGGAAACGTCCTGCTCGTCGACTTGGAGGACGGCGACTGCACGGTGACCCCGCGGCCGATCGGGACGTGGCGGTTCGTGGCTGAAACGCTGGAGCTCGACGGGGCGTCGGGCCCCGAAACGCTGCTCGATCGGCTCGACCAACTGCCAACCAAGGATCGGTCGATCGTCCGGCTGACCCTCTTGGGGGTGCTCTCGCTGACGCAGTACACGCGCCTCCAGGAGATCATCGAGGAGGCCCGTGAGGTCTTCGGATCGATCGAGGAGTGGGAACCCTCGAGTCGATTGCTGGTCCGACCCGAAGACGACGACTTCGCCGACCTGGGCCTCAGCGGCTTCGCGAAGAGCGCGGTCGCCCGACTTCGCGCCGAAGCCGCGGGCGGCGGCCCCGATGCCGAGACCGCGCGCGACGCGCTGTCGCTCCTGGTGCGCCTCGTCCACGGGCGCGGGGCGAGCGTATGAGGATCCTCAGGATCGCGCTCCGCAACTATCGCGGCGTCAGTGACCGCACGGTGGAGTTCGCTCCCGATGGCGTCACGATCGTCGAAGGCCCCAACGAGATCGGCAAGTCGAGCATCGCCGAAGCCATCGACCGGATCATCGAGGACCTGGATTCGACGACCAGGCAGCGGATCCAGGCGGTGAAGCCCGTCGACCGGGATGCCGGACCCGAGGTCATGATCGAGGCCGAAACCGGTCCCTACGCATTTCGCTACAAGAAGCGGTTCCTCCGCGACCGGGTCACGGAGCTGGAGATCTATCGGCCGCGGCCGGAGAACCACACCGGCCGAGAGGCGCACGAGCGGGTCCAGGCCATCCTGTCGGAGACCGTGGACATGGCCCTGTGGAAGGCGCTGCGCATGCAGCAGGGAGACGTCGTCGGACAGGCCGCGCTCGCCGATCAGACCTCGCTGTCCGCCGCCCTTGATCGCTCGGCGGGGGAGTCGCCCGCCGGCGGCGAGGAGGTGACGCTGTTCGGCCTCGCCCACGCGGAGTACCTGCAGTACTGGACGGAGACCGGTCGGCGAAAGCAAGCGGTCGCAGAGATGGAACGAGCCATCGAGCGAGCGACGCAGGAGATCGCCCGGATCGAAGAAGCCATCCGCGGGATCGAGGCCGACGTCGAGGCAAGCGTACGACTGGAGGCCGAGGCGCGGAGATTGGTCGAACGAGGAGCGGAGCAACGGTCGAGGCTCGGCGAACACCAGGCGCGCGTCGACGCGCTCGCGAAGCTCGAGGCCGGGGTCGAGACGATCCAGGCCAGGTTCGACTCGGCGCAGCTCGCGGCCAACGAGGCCCGGCGCGTCGAGAAGGCGCGCCAGGACGCCATCTCGGCCGTTGCGGCCGCGAGGTCCGCCCAGGAACGGCTTGACGCCGCGGGACGGGAGGACGGACCGCAGCTCGAGGGCGCCCAGGCACGCGTCGATGCTGCCGACACGGCGGTGGCCGAAGCCCGGCTGGGGCGAGAGGCGGCGGCGACCCTGGCCGACGAGCGACAGGAACGCCTCTCGCAGTTGCGTGACGCGGCCGATCTGGCCGCACTGCTGGAGCGCAGCGAGCGCGTCGCGGCGGCCTTCGCAGCGCTGCAGGCGGCCGCCGCGGACGCCGCACTCTCGGTCGACATGACGTTGCTGGCGTCCATCCGAGACCAGCATCGGACCGTGGAGCTGGCACGCGCTCGGCTCGAGGCGACCCGCCCGCTCGTCCGCGTGGAGGCGTTCGCGGATCTCGTCGGCCTCGTTGACGGACTCGAGGTGAAGCTGCCCGCGGGCACCCGGCTGGAACGTCGTGTGGATCAGTCGCTCGAGCTCACCTTTCCCGACATCGCGTCCCTCTCGGTCGTGGTCGGAGCGGCGGGCGACCTGACCAGCACGGAGCTGGAAGCGGCCGAGGGTCAGCTGGGCGATCTGCTCCGGGTAGCAGGCGCCACGGATCTCGCGGACGCGGAGCGATTGCACAAGTCTCGCGAGGACGCAGGGCGGACGGTGACCGAGCAGAAGCGCGTGTTGCGAGAGAACCTTCGCGATCTCACGCTGGATGCTCTTGAGGAACGGATCGCCGCCCTGCGGGGGCGGATGACGACGGCCGAAGCGCCACCCGTGGGGGCGCGAGACGATGACGAGGAGGACGTGCGCCGTTCGACAGAAGAGGCCCAACGAGCCCTCAGCGCGACGGAGCAGTCGGTCAGAGCAGCCGAGCAGGAATGGCAGGCGGCACGCACGAGGCTCGCTGAGATCGAGGTAGCCCTGAGCGAGCGCAACACGGAGCTTCGGCTGGCGACGGAGGAGTTCGAGCGACGCGAGGCCGCGCTTGCGGCAGAGCGCGCCGAAGCGTCGGACGAGTCCGTCGCAAAGAGTCTGCGGACGGCCGGAGAAGTCGAGGAAACCCGCCGGGCGGAGCTTGACGAAGCCAGGGCCGAACTGTCACGAGAGGGTCCGGATCAGGCTCGCGAGATGCTTGCCAATGCCACGCAAGCCCTCGCGCGCGTGGATGCCGAGACCAGGCAGGTCCAGGACGAGTTGCTGCAAGTCACGACACGGCTCCGCGATCACGGCGAGGACGGACTTGCCGAGGATCTCCAGGAAGCGGAGGCGGACAAGGATCAGGCCGAGCTCGAGCTGCGGCGCTACCGGGCCCACGCGGCGGCCCGGAAGCTGCTGTACGAGACGCTCCGAGCGGAACGCGAAGCGGCGCGGAGATCCTATGTCGCGCCGCTCCGGCGGGAGATCGAGAACCTCGGGAAGATCGTGTTTGGCCCCGACTTCGCCGTGGATCTCGACGACCTGAACCTGTCGGTCGTCAGTCGAACGCTCCAGGGTCGGACGATCCCGTACGGCAGCCTGAGCATCGGTGCCCAGGAGCAGATCGCCTTAATCTCGAGGCTCGCGTGCGCGACGATCGTGGCTCCCGACGGCGGCGTCCCCGTCATCGTTGACGACGCGCTCGGGAACTCCGACCCGCAGCGACTCGAGGCCATGGGGGCTGTCCTGGCCGTCGCGGGTCGCCAGAGCCAGATCATCGTCCTCACATGCCAGCCGGACCGGTACGAACACGTCGGAGGGGCACATGTCGTCCGGCTGTCCTAAGTTCAGCAGTGCAGTTGCCCCGAACGAGCCACCAGCTTCAGAGGCTGGCTGAAACGGGTGGGTTTGGTGCGAGGCGAGATCGTCGGCGACGCGGAGCATGCTACGCGACCCCGTGCCGGCGCTGAAACACGATTCTGCGACACGGCGGGCACCGATTGGGTCTGGGCCGCTCGACCGACCGGAACCGCTGGCCGCATCGGTCGCAGACGATGCTGCTGCTCCCTGGACCACGAAGGCGCTCGACCTCGCTCTGTCTCCCGGCTTCGTAGTGGTGACTGCAGAGTTGCGGCCAGATTCCCGTACTCCCGACAAGGACCAGTTGCCCTACGGTTGCCAAGCTAGGACAGCCAGCCCCGGGTGCGAGTTCAGCTCGACATGTTGCCCACTTAGGCCACGAGATCTGGGCCATTCGTCGTCGGATCTCGTCGTCTCTCCGCTGCGCGGCGTGACGCCAGCAGATGGTCTCGCCGGACCTGGTAGCTACTCGACAGCGCTCGCCGTCTTGGCGCGTCTCTGAGCAGTTGCGGCTTGGCTCAGCGGGTTCGGCAGGCGGATGGGACGTTGTTCGTGCGCGCCTGGTTCTCGCGGTCTTCTCGCGGGCGCGCAAGTGCGCCGTGGCGCGGTACTCCTCGTATCGGCTCGGCGACGTCCGTATCGATCGAAGGAGTTCGCGAGGGCCGATCCACAACTCGCTGGCGACCTCGCCGATCGAATGGCCCTCCCTGAATGCCGCCGCGGCGGCGTTCCAGGCGAGATCGTCAAGGCGCATGACTCTGTCGGTGCCCTGACGTCTGCGTGGCATTACACAGTTCCCGATTCCAATGCCTGCCGTCGATCATGCCTCGATATCCCCAAGATAACGCCGGAGCAACCGCTCGAGCTCCTCAGTCATGGGCCGCCCGGTCCCCGACACCACTCCTCCGCGGCGCCCCGCGATCCACTCGGCGCGTAGATGCTCCCGGAGCCGCTTGCGGCGCTCCTGGGTCGAGACCGACTGCTCGCGACGTGCCTGGTTCGACCCGCAGCGCACGGCTGAATACCTTCTCGAACTCGTCAGCCGTCATCGGCCGTCCCTTCCGCTTGCGCCACTCTTCCTCGCCTTCCGCGATGATTTCGTGCAACCGCTGAACCGCCCTGACTTCGGTGGTGCGTAGTGTGAGCACCGCCCTCGACCGACGTGCGAGGGTTCGCTCACGACGGTGGCTCAACTTTGGTGGGCCCCGTGACGCTGGCTTTGGTGACAAGTGCCGCCGTCCTCGCTGACGAGCGGGCCAGGCATGGCTTCATAGGAGCGTGGCTGTTACCTCAACGCACATTTGCCCGCCTGGCCCGCGGCCATCGTACTCGCGGTGAAGGAGGAGCGACGATGCGCGTGGTCGGCATCGACACTCACAAGGCGACGCTCGCGGCGTGCGCCATCGACGAGGTCGGGCAGGTCCTCGGCGAGCAGACGTTCCCGAACGACCCAGCGGGCTTCGAGGCGCTGCTGGCTGGCTCCGCGAGCTCGCCGGCGTCGAGCCGGATCGGCCTCGAGGGCTCGGCCGGCTACGGCGCCGCGGCGGCGCGCTTCCTGCTGGCCGCCGGCGGGCCGCCGCTGGAGGTCCCGCCGCAGCTCAGCCACCGGGAGCGGCTCCGGACGCGACGGGCCGGCAAGAGCGATCCCGGCGACGCCCTCGCGATCGCCCGGGTGACCCTCCGGGAGGCCGACCTGCCGCCGGTCCGGATGGCCGACGCGAGCCGCGAGATCCAGCTGCTCGTCGAGGCCCGCGAGGATCTCGTGGCCGAGGCGACCCGGATCCGCAACCGCCTCCACGCCGATCTCGTCGTCCTCGTCCCCGGGTACGGCGAACGGGCCGCGAACCTCGTCGCGGTCCGTCACCAGCAGACGGTCGCTCGGCATTCCACGCTCATGCCACAACGCTTAGGCCGAACTACTTCGTAAACAGCAGGTCCTCGGTTCAAATCCGAGTGTCGGCTCCATCAATCTGAACTCAGAAGCCGGCCTGTAGGCCGGCTTCTTGGCTGCCCTGGACCTGCCGTGTAGCCAGGAATGTAGCCAGGGCATCGCCGCTAGCCTCCGAGCAGTCGCTCCATGCGCGTTGCGGCGTCTCGCTGCAGCTCGGGCGCAACATGGGTGTAGAGGTTCATCGTCAGGCGGATATCGCTATGGCCGAGGGTCTCCATCACGACCCTGGCCGCAATGCCCTGCGCGAGCATCAACGACGCGCAGCTATGCCGTAGGTCGTGAAACGTGATCTGCGGCAGTTCAGCCGCAGCCAGAATCCGATGGAGCCGCCGCGTGATGGTCGGCCCGTCGAGTGGCGTCCCGATCGAGGTCGTGAAGACGAGGTCCGTCTCGATCCACCGTTGGCCAGCCAGCAGTCGGTCCTGGAGCTGGCGCGTCCGATGCGATCGCAGGGCGGCCGTGACCGATGGTGTCAGTGCCAGTGTTCGGCGACTCCGCTCCGTCTTCGGGTCGACAGAGTCGCGGACGGGTGACCCTTGAGAGCGCCTTCATGACCCTGAGCTCCTCGGCGTCGAGGTCGACGTCACTCCATCGGAGGCCCATTACCTCGCCCTGCCGCATGCTCTGGATACGTGAGCTGAAGCCACGCAAGGGCCTCATCCAGGAGCTGCTGGGCATCGCCCGTCAGGTCGCCGATTAATGGCATCCCTTCGCCTCGGTCTGGTGTCTGGCCCGTCCGCGGATGTGCTCAACCCGCGCCCCGCCTACCGCCCTCGGATCGTAAGCGACCGAGTGCGGCCCGTCGACGCGGACACCAGTTGGTACTCGGCGCCACCGAAGCTCGTCGTGCCGGTCGTGTTGCCGCTCGCCCACGTGCGAGCCGACTCAGGTTGCGCACCGTCATACGGCAGTGTCGCGATGTACCGAGGAAGTCGTCGAATGCGAGCATCGCCATCGCCGGTGCCGTACCACAGGACGGTCGGCGTCGACGGACCGGATGGCGGTGGGGCTCGAGCCGATGATGTCGACGCGCCACTCGATCGTCCCTGCCCCGTTTGTGCCCGTGCACGTGTAGCTGATCCCGTCGGCCAGGGTCGATCGACCGGTGCACGTGAGGCCCCTCTGCTGGAGATTGAGCTTCACGTCCGCCGCCGTGAGCCCAGGAATCGCGTTGCCGACATCGGCGACTCCGGGAGATGCCGCCTGCGACGCACCGGGCGACGTGCTTGGTGACGTGCGGGTGCTCCCACCAACGGCCGCAAGCACGACCAGGACGACGACCGCGGTGATGATCTTGCCTCGGCGCGAGAGGCCACCCCACCAAGCTCGAATCCGTTCCATCGGGCTCCCTCCTCAGGTTCTTGCAGCCATGATACTCATCGTCTGCAGACTCATCGTCTGCAGCCCGCCTAGGTTCGGGCCATGGGCGGGACCGACGACGACGGGCTCCTGGCGGCCTTCGGGATGGCGGTGCGGCGCCTTCGCCTTGGCCGTGAACTCTCACAGGAGCGGTTGGCCGAACGTGCCGGACTCCATCGCACGTACGTCGGGAGCATTGAGCGCGGCGAACAGAAACCCGAGCCTCATCGACGTCGACCAGGTGGCCGGCGCTCTGACCATCGGCCTCGCCGGTCTCATGGCGGAGGTCGAGGAGGTGCCCTCCCAGTCAGCGGGCGCCTCGGGCATCGGCGTCACTTCCGCTTGAA
>CAWJIC010000009.1:0-4738 GCA_963842755.1 uncultured Chloroflexia bacterium
CCTGATCGTGTCCGGCGGCGAGAACATCTATCCGTCCGAGGTCGAGGCGGTGCTCCTCGGACATCCATTCGTCGCCGAGGCGGCTGTCGTGGGCCGCGCGGACTTGAGGTGGGGGAGGGTCCCCGTCGCGGCGATCGTCCTGCGCCCCGGCGCGGACGTGAGCGATCGGACCCTGGCCGCCCACTGCCGCCGTCGGCTGGCGGGCTTCAAGGTCCCGGTCGCCTTCCGTCGGCTGGCGGGGCTGCCGCGCGCGCCGTCCGGCGAGCTCCTCCGGTCTCCGATCCGCGAGCTCCTCGACGAGGCGTCCCCGTGACGGGGCTGGTCCGGCGATTCCTCAGCCGCGATGGCTGGGCCGTGGCGTATCGTCGCAGCGGCGAGGGGCCGCCGCTGCTGCTCCTCCACGCCACGCTGTCGTCGTCAGCCCAGCTCCAGCCGCTCGCCGACCAGCTCGCGGCGCGCTTCACCGTCATCGCCGTCGATCGACGGGGGAGCGGCGAGAGTCGTCCGCCCGCCGCCCTGGAGCCCGGACCGATCGATGTGGCGGTCCACGTCGACGACATCGTGGCGATCCTGGCCGCCGAACGGATTCGTTCCGTCGTGGTCGTTGGCCACAGCTATGGCGGCTGCCTGGCGCTCGATCTCGCCGCTCGGCGGCCGGAGCTCGTGGAGGGCGTCTGGGTGTACGAGCCGCCGTATGGCCCGGCCGGGCCACCGAGCGTCCGAGCTGCGCTCGCTGAGATCGGTCGGCGGACAGTTGCGGCCGATCGACGAGGAGGGCCGGCGGCCGCGGCAGAGGTCTTTCTGGCCGCCGTGGCGGGACAGGCCGCCGTCGCCGCGCTCTCGCCGACCGCGCTCGCGCGGCTTCGGTCATCCGGACCCTCGGCCCTGGCTGATGCGGCCCTCCTCGGTCTCGAACCCGGCGGCCTTGAGCGCATTCGCTGCCCGGTGATCATGGCCGGCGGAACCGTGAGCTCGGCGTTCTACGCCCTGCTCCTCGCGGCGCTTGCCACGAGGATCCACGGCGCCAGCGTCGAGCAGATCGATGGGGTCGGCCACGGTGCGCCGATCAGCCATCCGAGCGACGTCGCCGCCGCGATCGAGGCCGTTGCCGTGCAGAGCGGCTGGCTTGGCGAACGGCCGCTACGATCCGGTTCATGACCGAGGGCAATTCGGCGCCGCCCGAACGGATCCGGGAGATGTTCGACCGGATCGCAGGGGTCTACGACGGCATGAACGCGGTGATCTCGGGACTGCAGGAGCCGCGCTGGCGACGGCGCGTCGTCCGCGAGGCGGCCCTGGCGCCCGGCATGCGCGCACTCGACGTCGCCTGCGGAACGGGCAAGGTCGCGGCCAGCCTGCACCGGGCCGTCTCGCCAGGTGGCACGGTGGTGGGAGTGGATGTCTCGACCCGGATGGTCGAACGTGCCCGGGCAACGGTCGGCCGCCCGGGACTGACGTTCGTGGTCGGCGACGCGCTGCGCCTGCCCGTCGAGGACGGGACGTTCGACGCCGCCACGATCGCCTTCGGGATGCGCAACCTGGCCGACTACCGGCGCGGCTTCGAGGAGATGCGCCGAGCCGTGAAACCGGGTGGGCGGGTGGTCTGTCTCAAGATCGCCCGCCCCCGCAGTTGGCACGGCCGGCTCATCGCGCGCTGGTTCGACCATGCGGTTCCGCTCGTCGGCCGGATCGTCGGCCAGCGAGACGCCTACGCGTACCTCGTGCAGAGCGTGCGAGAGTATCCCAGCCCGGAGCGGATTGGCGACATCATGCGCGAGGCGGGGCTGGCACAGGTACGCTGGTTCGCCCTCTCCGGCGGAATGGTGACGATTCATGTCGCGATCCGCGCCGATCCCGACGTGGACGGGTCCCGCCACGCTGTCGGCCGGGGCTTGGCCGCCGACAAGATCCGGGTTTCGACCCAGATGTTGCCATAGTCCTCCGCGATCAACAGGTTGCCCGTCTTGTCGACCCCCAGGTGCTCCGAGTTGGCGGAGCCGTCTGCTCGTCGGTCTCGTCGCTCACCAGTTCGTCGTCGACCTCAGTAACAGGGACGACGCCGCCCCGGCAATCGCACCGGTTCCGCCGCCCGGCTGCAGGCCATCAGCGGCTGAGTCGTCAACGGGCGTGGGCTATGATCTCCCCCGAGCAGCGAACCGTCCGTCGGGCGATTGATCGATTCCGTTTGGCGAATGGGCATTTGACCACGTTCCGGAATAGGCACTTGACATCCCGGAAAACGCAGGTCGGAGGACCGCCGCTCAAGCGTGGAACGCTGGGCTGAAATCCCGCGTTCACTCAGTTGACGCTGGATCAGGTAGTCGCTTCGCCGACTCTTGAGCAGCCCGCTCCCACCCGTTGCGGCCGGTGATCGGGATGCGGATTACGCGCCTCGGTCCGAGGGAGGCTGAAACACGGGTCCGAGCCTGGCGGGATCGGCGATCTCCTGCTCGCGTCCCGGGCAGTCCCGGCCGAGTTCGGCTGAGCCCCTATCTGAGCCCTTATCGGCCTTGTTCCATACGTCCCATGCTGCCCAAGCTTGCCCACCGTGACCTTGCTGGGACGCATGGCACGGAATACCGCGCATCCGGTATGCGGTACCACTTCGAACGCGACGGCCCCGATTCACGCTCGAATTGGGGCTTTTTCGTGCCCGAGGAACCCGCGGTACCCTTGTTTGTACCCTTACGGGAGCCGAAAGCAGCTGGTCGATCCGAAGAGCCGCCTCCTCCCGCATCGTCGGGACGACGTGCGAGTAGCGGTCCAGAGTGATGGCAACGCTGCTGTGCCCGAGCATCTCTGACACCACCTTCGGGTGGACGCCCGCGCTAAGCATCAAGGTCGCGGCTGTGTGCCGCAGGTCGTGGAAGCGAATTAGCGGCAACTCGGCCCTTCTGAGCACCGGACGGAGCCGCCGCTCGGTAATCCGAGACCCGAACAGCGGTTCCCCGAACGCATCGGTGAACACCAGCCCGTGGTCTGCCCATGCTTCGCCAGCCCGCAGCCGAGCCTCGGCCAGTTTGACCTTCTGCCGCCGCAGCGCGGCGGTGGCCGTCGATGAGAGAGCGATCCGGCGCCGGCTCTTGGGCGTCTTTGGCTCTGTGAGGCTCCACCCTGCCGCGGTCCGCGTCAGGGTGACCCGGACCTGCAGATCGGTTCCGTCAACGGCCTGCCAGCGCAACCCGAGGAGTTCCCCGAGGCGCATGCCGGTCGTCATCGCCAGCGTGTACAGGGGCTCCAAAGGGTCGTCTTGGATCACCGAAAGGAACCGTCGGGCGTCGTGGGGGGTGAGGTACAACATCTCGCGCTGCACTGGGTTTGGGAGGCGCGACGCCGGATGCGGCATTGGCGGCGACCGCACGCAGGCGCAGCGCATGCGCCAGAGTCGAGGAACTCACCGCGATGCGTCGGCTCGTGGGTCTCCTGGACGCCATCGAGATCGACTCAAAGGCGCAGACGCTCCTCGACGGTCTGACCGGCCTTCGTGAGTCGGACCAAGAAGCGAAAATCCTCATCTTTACGCAGTTCCGTGATACCCAGGCGTATCTCGCCCGCGTTCTTGGCGCGACATGGCCAATCCATATCTTTCACGGCCAGCTCAGGCCGGAAGAGAAGGATGCCGCCGTTGCGGCGTTCCGCGACCATCCCGGTCCGCGGATCCTCATTTCGACCGAGGCCGGCGGAGAAGGCCGCAACTTCCAGTTCTGCCACACGATGGTGAACTACGACCTGCCGTGGAACCCGATGCGGATCGAGCAGCGCATAGGCCGTCTTGACCGGATCGGTCAGCGACATCCATCGAACTACCTGCTGCCGCTCCAGATCGGCGCGCCGGACGTCGCCTTCCCACGGCTGAACGCGCTGACCTACTGGCTCTACCTACTGGGCGGGATGGTCGCCTTCTCGGGCTTCCTCACCGCGAGCGGCGCGGCGGCCTTCGGCTGGACCGGCTACGCGCCGTTGTCGAACGCGACCTACTCGCCCGGCGCGGGCGGCAACATGTGGATCATGGGGCTGATCCTGTCGAGCACGAGCGGGATCCTGGGAGCCGTCAACTTCATCGCCACCACCTTCGCCATGCGCGCGCCGGGGATGACGATGTTCCGCATGCCCATCTTCGTCTGGAACATCCTGGTCACCAGCCTGCTCATTCTGCTGACCTTCCCGGTCCTGACGACGGCACTGGCCATGCTCTTCCTGGATCGGACCGTGGGCGCCAGCTTCTTCGACCCGGCCGCAGGCGGCAGCGCCATCCTGTGGCAGCACCTCTTCTGGTTCTTTGGGCACCCCGAAGAATGCGGCGGGCGGTCTGGGCCGAGGCATGGCCCGAGAAGTGCAATAGTGGGCGCCTACCACAGTAGGAGGCTGATGATGCCTGCCGGATCAAGCAAGAAGCGCGAACGCCAGTACGAGCACATCAAGGAGGGCTACCAGGAACGCGGCGTCTCGAAGGATGAGGCAGAGGAGCGAGCGGCGCGGACGGTCAACAAGGAGCGCCGCGAGGCGGGCGAGACCAAGGACAAGAAGAAGAGTTGAACGACGGAGGATCAGACATGGACCCAGCCACCACCATGACGACCGGTCAGAATGTTGTGGGCGACCAGGAGCACGAGCATTCGCACCCGGCTGAGGTTCACACCCACGACCACTACCACGTGTCGCACTTGCACACTGGCGGTCCCCTGGGCGAGTTCGAACATCGAGCCAGCAAGACGAATGAACCAGTAGACGGACAAAG
>CAWJIC010000010.1:0-95010 GCA_963842755.1 uncultured Chloroflexia bacterium
GCGCCGTCTTTCGGATGATCTCATCGCTCGAACCGCGGTCACGGCCCGGACACGCAGGCCGACTCCCGACTGACCGACCTGGGTGGAGCGCGACGTCGCATACATCGACCGATGGTCGCTCCAGCTGGACCTCAGGATCCTCCTGCGACGGTTCCGGCGGTGATCGGCCGAACTGAGAAGTAGGTCGCAGCCCTGCATGATCGGGAAGATCCTGCTGCTGTTGGTCGCGGACGCCGGCGCTCTCGCATTCCTGTCGATTGAGTGTGGCGCTGCGCGCTTATCCGGCAGTCGAGCCGCCCGGCCACCTGACCGATAGCGCTCCCCGCCTCACGACCGCCCCGACCGGATGAGTCCGACGGCCGCGACGGCGATCAGTGCGCCGGCCGCGTCGATGCCGACGTCCAGCAGGGACGGGTGGCGCGTCGCCACGAACCCCTGGTGCAGCTCATCGGTGGCGGCATAGAGGACCGCCAGCACAAACGCCCAGGCCCACGGCCGGCGCCAGGCCGTGGTCCCCGACCGTCCCCGCCCCGACCCCGACCCCGTCCTCGACCCGAACGCGCGCCAGAGCAGCAGCGCCAGGATCCCGAAGACCCCCATGTGCCCGAGCTTGCGCACGACGAAGTCCAGGCTCGCGTCCGGCACGAAGGAAAGGTTGGGCTGGGCGGAGAACGCGAAGATCAGCGCCGCCCAGCCAACGACCGGAGCCCAGCCGAAGAGGAGCGCGCGGCGGGCATGGTCCGCGCGCGGAGGGCTCTCGTCCATCCCCGAGAGGATACCGACGCCGGCCGGACCGAGTGACTGACCGCGGCCGGACCGAGTGACTGACCGACGACTAACTGAAGTTCCCCGGTGAAGATGAGACTGGCTAACGTGACATCGGTACCGGTGGCCACTTCCGGCCCGTCGCCCATCAGGCGGTCACGGGTCGGCTGGCAGCCCCGATGTTCCTGCCTTCGGTCCATGTGGTGCACCTTGGGCGGAGTCGTCGACCTTCTTGTGCCGGATCCCGAGCGTGAACCGGCCGTCCAGACCTCCGTCAGGCTCGTTCAGGCCGTTCGAACCACCCGGAATCCGGGCCGAACGTGCACCAGCTGGACACAAGGCAGGATCGCTAGGGCTCCGAGCTCTCCGCGGCCGCGGGCGCATGAGTCTCAATTGCACCGGGGAACTTCACTAACGCCTGACGCAGGCCGGACCGAGTGACTGACCGAGGCCGGACCAGGTGATTGACCGACGACTAACCCGGAATCCACCGAAGCTCGCGCTGGTGACGTCGTTTGAGGTGCGAATATGGCCTCCGCCGTCTGGGGTGACTGTCGTCAGCTCGTCATGGGCGCCGATACGGTCGCGGTAGACCCCGAGGCCCGCGAGCCCCTCGAACGGGATCCGATCGCCGACGTAGAAGCAGGCTGGCGCAGGCCGGGCCGCGATCGGGCGGCGATCGGTAGGCGAGGAGCGGGATCGCCCGAAGGCGGCCAGCGCGGTGCTCCAGTTGATCGCCACGGCCAGTGAGCGGGCAGGTGGAGTGTCAGGCGGCGCGCCAGCGGGTGAGCGGACCGACGAGGCCGAACAGCCGTCGCCGGAGCGTCTTCGTCGTGACGATCCCGTCGCCCAGGCCGATCCGGGCCGTCCAGCGGGCGAGGTTATGGGCGATCACCTGGACCGCCAGCCAGGCCCGTTGGCAGGGAACTTCCCGGATGGCAGCTGGTTCAGCCCGACCCCGTACTTGAGGTCGCGGATCGCGTTCTCGATCTCGGCGTGGCGCCGGTGGTCGGACTCGAGGGCGAGGGTCTCGCCGTCGCGGTCGGTGACGAAGGCGTGGTAGTCGTACAGGGTGAGCAGGCGCGAGCTGGGAACCCGGTGTCGGGCGGACCCGGCGGACGATGAGCCGGACCGGGACGGCGTCCTTCTGGTCGGCGAACGGGGTATACGTCGTCTCGGCGACGTCGGCCCCACCGTCGATCCAGTACGGGATCGGCGTCCAGGCCTCGTCGGGGATCGCCTCGATCAGCCGTCCGGTCGCTGGGGTCTGGCGGATCGTGATGAGAAGCGGACATCCATCGCCCGGCAGACCGCGACGACCGCCGAGCATAGAAGCCCAGTCGGCCCGCATCGTCAGCCGGCCGCTGGCTCCGGCATCGCGGACCCGGCCGATCGTCTCGCGAGGAAGTGGGCGGCGCCCCGGGCCGTGTTCGCCCGGCCCTCGCGCAGGCGGGCCATGAGCACGTCGCCGGTCCCGGCGGCGACCGCGAGGAGCGGGTGATAGCCGCGGACATGGGTGTAGCCGTGGTGGCGGGCGCCCTCCTTCTGGAGCCCATACGTCTCGCAGATCGTCGAGTCGAGATCGATCGTGAAGGGAGCCGAGCCGGGACCGGCGCCGGCCGCCCAGGCTCGGGCGAGGAGCTCCCGGCTGACCCGGTCGAGCTGGCGGACGTGGCCCCAGCGGAAGCTGCGCAGGAACGTCCCGAGGGTCGAGGCGGCCTTGACCCGGAAACCAAGCACCCGCTCCGTGCCGCCCGCCCGGAGCGCGTCTGCGTCGTCGATGCAGTCACCGCCCGCGAGCGCCGACATGACGAGGGTCAGGAGCTTGTCGCCGACGTTCGCCCGGCCGGGCTTGTCGCCGAGGTCGAGGTGCTCGTCGACGAGCCCCTTGAGGCCGAGATGGGCGGCGAGGGTGGCCGGCAGGAGGAGCCCGGCGTCGGCCACCAGGCGGTCGTCGTCGAAGGTCGTGTCGAGCCGGTCGAGGGTGTGCGAAGATCGCATCTATCAGGTGTCCTTCCGTTTGGGTCGGTGTTGCTTCAACAACTCCATCGTCCCAGTTCAGAAGGACGCCTGTTTGCGTGTCCCGACAGCCGAATCGAGGTCAGGCCATCGGTGGATCCGGGGTTATGCAGGTCAGGTGGCCGGCACAGTCACCGTCGGCGGGCCGAGCGGCACGCTCAAGTGCGGTGTCGCCCTGACCGTCTCGGCAACCGTGCTCGAGGTGGAGTCCGACTCGCCCATCGAGGGACAGTCGGTGGCCTGGACGTTCACCTCCTCGCCGTCGAGCAAGGACAAGATCAACTCGACGCCGACCACCACGAACGCCAGCGGCGTGGCGACGACCACGGTCACCTTGGCCTGCGTGGCCGGCAATCGGACGGTGACCGCCACGGCGGACGATATCAGCGCCGGTGCGGTGCTGAGCATCACCTCCGCCGGGCTGCCGGGCACCTCCACGATGCCGGATGGTTCCCCGGCCAACAGTCTGCCGATCCCGATGATCCTCGCCCTCCTCGCCGTCCTCGCCGGCGGTGGAATCATCGTTCGCCGGTTCGCCTTCAGCCCTCGCTGATCGTCCGCGCCGGCACCGCCAGATCGCTGGAAACGCGCCTCGACCGGGGCGCGTTTCCACGTTCGGGACCGGTTCCCGGTAGGCTCCCCGGATGACCGAACCCTCCGGCCGTCGTCGTCGTCGCCGCCGCGCGACCGGCACGTCAGGCACGTCCAGCTGGGCGTCGCGCGGCCGACGGTCGCTCGTGGCCCTGGCGGTGATCTCGATCATCGTCCTCGTCGCGGCCGGACTGTCGATCGCCCTGGGCGGGGGAGGAGCCGGCCCCGCCGGCACGCCGTCGCCGGCGGCCTCATCCGACTTCCCGCTCGTGACGCCGCGTCCGACGATCGCCACCAGCTTCCCGCCGGTCGCCACCGACTCGCCCACCCCCACCCCCACCCCCAGCCCGACCCCGAACCGGGGGATCAAGGCGAAGCGGATCGAGATCGCGAGGCTGGGGATCGATCTCAAGATCGTCGAGGGCGATGGCATCGACGCGCCGATCGGCAAGGCCGCCCACTATCCCGGGACCGGCTGGCCCGGCGGCGGCACGAACATCTACATCTACGGCCACGCCCGGACCGGGATGTTCCTGCCCCTGTGGGACGCCAAGGTCGGCGATGAGGTCGTCCTCACGCTCGTCGACGGCACCCAGCGGACGTACGTCGTCGCCAAGGTCATCCCCAAGGTTCCGTGGAACGCGGTCAAGTACCTGGGCGCCACGCCAACCGAGCAGCTGACCCTCCAGACGTCGACCTCGTACTACCCGACCGCGCCACGATTCATCGCCATCGCCTACCCGACGCCGTGATCGAGCACCCCGTCAGCCAGGCGTCGCCGCCGAACGAGGCGCCCCGGCGTCGTCGTCGTCGACGCAGTGCGTCCCACCGTCGACGGAACGTCCTGGTCGGGAGCGGGCTCGCCCTGCTGCTCGTGGCGGTCGCGGCCGGCCTCCTCGCCGTCAACCGCTACCTGCCGGCGCTCGATGACGCGCAGGCGCTCCGGACCGATCTCGTGGCGCTGGCGTCGCGCGCCCAGGCTGCCGGCCTGGAGATCGACCGGCCCGCGCTCGACGGCCTCGGCCGCGACCTGGCCACCGCGCGGGGCCGCCTCGACCGACTCGCCGACCTCCTGGCCAGGGACCCGCTCGTCGGGCTCGCCCGGGCCCTCCCGCCGACCGCCGCCGACGTGCGCGGCGCGGACGCGGTGATCGAGGCAGCAGGAGACCTGCTCGACGCGGCGGACCAGGGGCTGGCGATCGGGCGTCGCTTCGTCGAGATCAAGGAGGCCCAGGCGGCCGACCCCGCGACGGCGTCCGCGCTGGCCCAGCTGGTCGAGCTGATGGCAACCTCGCGCGACCGCGCCCTGGCCGCCCAGGCCGCCCTGGGCCGCGCCCGCGATGCGCTGGCGACCGTGCCGGACGGGCTGGCCGGCCCCGTCGAGAGTGCCCGGGACGAGATGGGCGAGCGGGTCGACAAGTACGGCCCGCTGCTCGATTCATACCTCACGGTCAGCGCCCGACTGCCGGCGATCCTGGGCTGGGACGGCCCGCGACGCTACCTGATCCTGACCCAGAACCCGGCCGAGCTTCGACCGACCGGCGGCTTCATCGGCAGCTACGGGATCGTCACGTTCGACCGGGGCCGCCTCACGGAGCACAGCTTCCGGGACATCTTCCTGCTGGACCTCCCGTGGGACTACCCGTTCATCAAGCCGCCCACCGAGCTCGCCAACTACCTCCTGGGCCCGAAGCAGTCCTGGCAGCTAGCCGACGCGAACTGGTCTCCCGACTTCCCGACGAGTGCCCGGGACGCGATCCGGCTCTACGAGAACGAGTCCGGAGACGCGGAGATCGACGGCGTCCTGGGGATCACGACCTACACGATCGACGAGCTGCTCAAGGTGACCGGCCCGATCACGGTCCCCGAATATGCCACGACGATCGCCTCCGGCGAGACGACCCTCAAGACGCTCCAGCTCACCCGCGTCGCGGAGAGACCAGGGGAGAACCGGAAGGCCTTCCTGTCCACGTTCGCCGACCGGCTCTTCGCCACGTTGCTCGGCCTGCCGCCGAAGCAGTGGGGCGAGATCCTGGGCCAGGCGAACACGTTCCAGGCCCAACGGCTCCTGCTGGCCTGGTTCAAGAATGCCGACGACGAGGCGCTCGCCGCCCTGGGCGGCTTCGACGGCGCGGTCCGCCAGGACCCGGGCGATTACGTCTACCCGGTCGATTCGAATGTGGCACCGGCGTCCAAGCTCAATGCGATCGCGACCCGTGGCCTTCGCCTCGAGGTGGCCATCGATCCGCTCGGCAATGCCCGGAACACGCTCGATGTGACCTGGGAGAACCCGATCGACACGGCGGTCGGCAAGCCCTACCGTGAACTGCCCAGGCTCGAGGGCCTGCGCACTCTCGGGATGTACTTCCGGCTCCTGGCACCGGAGCGCAGCCGGGTCGAGGCGGTGTCGGGAGGGAGCTTCGTCAAGCTGACGGCGCCGGCCGTCGTGGCCGAGGAGGTGGGCCGGACCGTGATCGGCACGTACCTCAGGGTGCCGCCCGGCACGGCCAGCCTGCGCTACGCCTGGATCAGCCCCTACGCCGCTGACGCCGACGAGACCGGCGGCCTCTACCGGCTGACGATCCAGAAGCAGCCCGGCTTGCTGCCGGGACCGCTCACGCTCGCGATCCAGGTTCCGGAGGGATTCCGGATCACCGCCGCGAGCGAGGGCCTGACCGTCGCCGGGCGGACCGCCACACTCCAGACGACATTCACGCAGGACATCGTCCTCGGCCTCCGCTACGCACCGACGACCGCTCCGAGCCCCACGGCTCCGTAGGGTGCCGCACCGCAGGTCTTGACGAACACTACCCACCCCGCAGACTTGACGAGCGTTCGCACGCATGACAACGTGCGCTTGACCGCAGGAGACCGCGGTTGACGGAAACGACCATGCTGCTATGCTGCAAAGCATGAAGACGCACCTCATCACCGTCCAGTCTCGGGGAACCGTGGCGCTGCCGGCCGATCTTCGCCGGCGCCTCCACCTCGACCGCGCAGACTCGCAGGTCAAGCTGATCGAACACGAAGACGGGCGCGTCGAGCTTGTGCCCGTCGTTGCCATCCCGGCCGACCAGGCGTGGTTCTGGACCGAGCGCTGGCAGGCGATGGAACGTGAAGCGGACGCGGACATCGTGGCGGGCCGGGCCACGATCGTCGAAGGCACGGACGAGCTGATCGCGCATCTCGACGCATAAGGTGAAGTACGTCGTCCTCGACTCGTCCAAAGCCGACTACAAACGCCTCTCCCAGGGCGAGCAGGCCCTGTTCAAGAAGACACTGCCAGGCTTCGTCGCAGCCTGCGATCGGCACGAGGCTGACCCCTCGGTGGCGTGGCCGGCCTCGCTCCGGGTCAAGGCGGTCGAGAGTGCACCGGGCATGCTGGAGATGACCTGGAGCTTCAGCGGACCCGACGGCCGCGCGACCTTTGAATGGGTTCAGATCGACGGCCAGTTGGCGGTGCGCTGGCGTCGGATCGGCGGCCACGCGATCTTCGGGAACCCGTAGGTTCAGCAGGCGCACGTCATGGGTTTCGCGGGATCGTCCGGGACCGCGAGCGACAGCCCGAGGGTCTCGACGAGGCGCCCTGAACTCCCGGCACCACGGCCGCGCGCGTTGTCGAGCGGCTGGAAGTCCTTGAGGCCATCGCCGAGAGCGCGCGTCTGGCCGACGAATACGCTCGAGATGAGGGTCCCGAATGGCTCGCTGACTCCAAGACCGTCGACGCCGTTGCCAAGCGCGTCGAGCAGATCGGCGAGCGTGCCAGGCACCTCTCGCCAGAGATCCTGGCGCTGATGCCGAATGTCCCTTGGCGCAAGGTCAAAGGGGCCAGGACGTTCCTCGCTCACGACGACGAGAACGTCGATCTGGACATCCTCAGGGAAGTCGTCACGGACGATCTGCCCATCCTGCGTGCGGCGGTCGGCTCAACGCTCTCGGATGCAAACGAGCAAGACTGACACCCTCACCGAAGCTGCGCCCGGTCCCGTGTCCCCCCAGCCGCCCTCCCCCGTGATATCGCGGTCCGCGATGCCAACGCCGCTCCCACGCGGATTCCGGCTCCCCAGCCGGGGATCCCGCGCACAGCGAAGCGCGCCTGACCCGGCCCGAGGGCCCGGCAGCGCCGATACGATCGCGGTGGGCGATGAGACGTGGGCAGAGGGCAGACTCCGGCCGATACCATCGCGGCAGGCGATGAGACGGGGGCACCGGGTGGCCTCCGGCCGAACGACTGACGACACAGCGGCAGATCAGACGCGTTGACCCGGCGCGTGATCCGTTCACAGCCGGCTCTCCCCTGGGCGAAGTAGTGGGGATTTCGGGGTCGAGTCAGTCGGCTTCGGGTGGCAGAACTTCGATGGACAGGCCGAGGTCTGAGACCAATCTTCTCTGCGACGCCCTGCGCGACGGCACGTTCTCCGGGTCGATGATCCTGTGCCGGCCCTGACTTGACATCTGAACTAGTTCAGAACTATATTCCGCGCATGAGCACTGCCGTCCTCGAAGCGACTTGGTCTGATTTTCTGCGCGATCCGAAGCACGTCGCCGACCGTCTCGACGCCGCTGACGTCGTTCTGCGGCGACGTGATGCCGATGACGTTCATCTCTCGAGCGAGGCTCGCCACCAAGCGGTGAGCGAGACGGTACTTCTCCTGTCGCGTCTCTTACTCAGCATGGTGAACGACGGTGACTTCCACGGTCGGCTCCGCGACATTGAGGTGATGCCGTGGCAGCACTTCTTGCCTGACGCGGATCGCTCGCAGTTCGTTGAGGAGTTTGTGGAGACCGCAGCCGCTTGCGCCGATCTCGGAACGCTGATGCCGCTCTCTCAACTGGTCTCGGAGTGGCGCAACACGGCGCTGTTTCATGCCGATCCGGTGCTTGCGCAGGCGCTTCGACGTACGCATCCCGGCGATGGAGGAGTGGTCGCGCCCCCGGCTGTTGAATGACCAAGCGGAATGAGCGCGTACCACCGCCACCGCCGGCCGACGGCTGGACCCTCCGCTTCGCGGACACGTTCGTGTCTACGGGATGGGAAGCACTGTGCGCGCAGTTTCCTGGCCCCACTCGTCGCGCGTTCGAGCAGCTGGAGCGCGATCCCCTCGAGCACTCGAGCCGGCAGCATCAGCTGAGAGGCAGCCAGGCGACGACAACCGTGCGTGCCGAACTTCTTCCGCAGTGGCAATACGAGGTGTTGGGTGCCGCGCGGGTGCTCTACGCGATCGATCGCGAGAAACGGACGGTGTGGCTTACGGGTGCTTCCGTTGGGCACCCGAAGAAAACGGAGCGCGGCGTCCGGCGACGAAGGTAGTCCCAGGACGCACGAGCGACCGTGATACGGTCCAACGGGCGCACAGAAGGAGCTCGAGATCCTCGCCGCTGACGAACTGGTTGCTCGCCATGACCACCGCAACCGACTCGTCGATTCACCGCTCGCTCACGAGGCGATCCGCTTCTCCCTGGCCTTCCTGGACCAGGATCGCGCGCTCACCGCTCTTGCGCGCGCCAACCCTGCCGTTGAGTTCTGCGGCCTCGATGACAGGGGCATGCTCGTCGTGATCCGGCGGTTCGCCGAGCCGGCTGATGAAGTGCGCCTCCATGAAGCAGTCGATCTGCTGGCAGGCTTCCACCCCACGCGCAAGATCGAATTCGCCAACAAGGACGACCTCCGCGACCAGCTTCTCGAGGATGTCGCACCACGGCACCGGGCTGCACGAATGCGCATCCTCGCCGGCTCCGTCGATCGAACGTTCCCGGATCGCACCAGGCACGGCGACTTCGATGCACCGCGGCTCGGCAAGCTGAACCCGATGCTGGCGACCCCGAGCCGGCGACGACTCCGGGATCTGGCCCGGCGATACGGCCTCCAGCGCATCCTTGCCTTTGGATCGGCCACCCGGGCGGATTTTCGCCAGGACTCAGACCTGGACCTGCTCGTGGAGCCGGCTCCCGGGCACCACCTCGATCTGGATGACCGGATCGGCCTCACCGTCGACGCCGAACGCTTGTTCGGTCGGGACGTGGATCTCCTGACGGCTCCGATCAGACTGCCCTCGTTGGCGGAACGAGTCCGGCGCGATGGGGTGGTGCTCTATGAAGCCACGTGATCGGGAAGTCCTTGAGGCCATCGCCGAGAGCGCGCGTCTGGCCGACGAATACGCTCGAGATGAGGGTCCCGAATGGCTCGCTGACTCCAAGACCGTCGACGCCGTTGCCAAGCGCGTCGAGCAGATCGGCGAGCTTGCCAGGCACCTCTCGCCAGAGATCCTGGCGCTGATGCCGAGTGTCCCTTGGCGCAAGGTCAAAGGGGCCAGGACGTTCCTCGCTCACGACGACGGGAACGTCGATCTGGACATCCTCAGGGGAGTCGTCACGGACGATCTGCCCATCCTGCGTGCGGCGGTCGGCTCAGCGCTCTCGGATGCAAACGAGCAAGACTGACACCCTCACCGAAGCTGCGCCCGGTCCCGTGTCCCCCCAGCCGCCCTCCCCCGTGATATCGCGGTCCGCGATGCCAACGCCGCTCCCACGCGGATTCCGGCTCCCCAGCCGGGGATCCCGCGCACAGCGAAGCGCGCCTGACCCGGCCCGAGGGCCCGTCAGCGCCGATACCATCGCGGTGGGCGATGAGACGTGGGCAGAGGGCAGACTCCGGCCGATACCATCGCGGTGGGCGATGAGACGTGGGCACCGGGTGGCCTGCGGCCGAACGACTGACGACACAGCGGCAGATCAGACGCGTTGACCCGGCGCGTGATCCGTTCACAGCCGGTCCCACCAGCTGACGCGGCGCCGTGGCGGCGATTCCCATCCCGCCTATACTCGGCCGAGCATTCCGGCCATCCGCCAGGGGGAACCCCGCCGCCCATGGAACTTCGTCACCAGATCGCCGTCATCCGTTCCTGGTTCTGGCTCCTCGTCGCGAGCGTCCTCCTCGCCGGCGGTGCCGCGTACCTCGTGTCAAGCGCCCTGCCCAAGGTCTACGAGGGCAAGGTCACCCTGATCGTCGGCCAGAGCATCCAGGCGGCGAACCCCGACTACAACCAGCTGCTCGCGAGCCAGCGGCTTTCCCAGACGTACGCGGACCTCGCCACGACGACCCCGCTCCTCGACCAGGTCATCGCGCAAGAACAACCTGAGCGTGACGCCCGGACGATTTCCGCAAGCTGATCGTCGCGGACGCGCCGCGCGACTCGACCCTCGTCACACCTCACCGTCAAGGACGGCGACCCGGGGCGCGCGGCGGCCCTCGCGAACTCCCTCGCGGCGGAGATGATCGCCGCCTCGCCCGCGATCGCCGGGCGCAACACGGACGTCCAGCAGTTCATCGATGCGGACCTCGCCGCGACGCAGACCCAGATCAAGGACACCCAGGCGGAGATCCAGCGGCTCACGAACCTCCCGTCGCGCACGCCGAGCGACGAGCAGCAGCTGCAGGCGCTCCAGGGCCGGATCGTCACCCTCCGCCAGACGTACGCGACGATGCTCGGCTTCTCCAGCAACAGCGGGGCGAACCTGCTCACGGTCGTGGACCCGGCCTCGCCGCCGCCGCAGCCCGCCTCCCCGCGTGTCCTGCTCAACACGATCCTCGCCGCACTCGTCGGGTTGCTCCTCGCGCTCGGGTTCGCCTTCCTGCTCGAGTACCTCGACGACACCGTCAAGTCCGGCCGAGGACGTGGAGGCCGTGGTCGGCCTGCCGACGCTCGGGACGATCATCAAGATGCGCGGCGACAAGGGCCGGAGCGAGATCTACCGGCTGGCCACGATCCTCTATCCGCGCGCGCCCGCGGCCGAGGCGTACCGGACGCCTGCGCACGAACGTGGAGTTCGCCGCCGTCGACGCGCCGGTCAGGACGCTGCTCGTCACCAGCTCCATCCCGGGCGAAGGGCAAGACCACGACCGCGGCGAACCTCGCCGTCGTCTTCGCCCAGGCCGGCCGCCGGACGATCCTGCTCGACGCGGACTTCCGCAAGCCCGGCGTCCACAAGATCTTCGACCTGCCGAATGCCCACGGGCTCTCCAGCCTGATGCGCTCGGACGAGACCGGGATCGACGATGTCGCCCAGGCCACCGAGCAGGAGAACCTGCGGGTGATCACCACCGGGCCGCTCCCGCCGAACCCGGCCGAGCTCCTGGGCTCGCAGCGGATGCGGACGATCCTGGAGCGCCTGGCCGGCGCCGCGGACCTCGTGGTCGTCGACAGCCCGCCGCTCCAGGCCGTCACCGATGCGGCGATCCTCGCCTCCATCACTGACGGGACGCTCTTCGTGATCGACGCCGGCCGGACCCGCCGCGGAGCCGTCCGGAGCGGTCGCGAGGCGCTGGCCAAGGCCGACGCGCGTGCGCTTGGGGTCGCCCTCAACCGGCTGCCGGAGCGGTCCAGCGGCGGCTACTACTACTACGACTACTACGGCGGCTACGGGGCCGGGGCGGACGGCAAAGAGGGCACACAGCGCCGGACCGCCCCGGCCCCTACGCCGACAAGAGCGGCTGACGGTGACCGGCGAGCGGGGGGCCGGGCTGCGGATCGTCGTCCACGACTATGCCGGGCACCCGTTCCAGGTGCAGCTATCGCGTGCGCTCGCGAGCCGTGGCCACAAGGTCCTCCACCTCCACTTCGGTGACCTCCAGACGCCAAAGGGTCCTCTCGCGCGCCGCAACGACGATCCGCGGTCGCTGTCGATCGAGGGATTGGCACTCGGCGAGCCCTTCCAGAAGGACCGGTTTGTCCGACGACTCATCCAGGAGCGACGCTACGGCTCCGTCCTGGCGCGGAGGATCGCCGACTACGCTCCCGACGTCGTGATCTCAGGGAACACACCGCTCGATGCCCAGGAGGCGGCGCGCGTGGCCGCACATCGCGCGGGCGCCAGCTTTGTGTTCTGGGTTCAGGACCTTTACTCCGTTGCCGTCACCAGGACGCTGCGCCGAAAGGTGGCTGTGGTGGGACCGCTGCTCGCGCGCCGGTTCACTCGACTTGAGCAGCGGACGCTCCGGAGGTCGGACGCCGTCGTTGCGATCACCGACGACTTCGTTCCGATCCTCACGCGCTGGGGCGTTGACCCGCGTCGCATCACCGTCATCGAGAACTGGGCTCCGCTCGACGGCATCCGCCCGCTGGCCAAGGACAACGAGTGGAGCCGAGCGCACGGCCTCGCGGACAAGCGCGTCATCTTGTACAGCGGCACCCTCGGCCTGAAGCACGATCCGTCGGTGTTCGTCGCGCTGGCCGAGGAACTCTCCGGTCACGACGACGTTCGGGTGGTCGTCATCTCGGAGGGCCTCGGCGCAGACTGGCTCAGGGAGAGGTCCCCGGGCCATCCGAACCTCATCCTGCTCCCATTCCAGCCCTTTGAGCAGATGTCCCAGGTTCTCGCTACCGGTGACATCCTCCTCGCGATCCTGGAGCCGGAGGCCGGGGTGTTCTCTGTTCCCTCCAAGGTGCTGACGTATCTGGCTGCAGGCCGCCCAATTCTCGCCGCCGTGCCCGCCGACAACCTTGCCGCCCGCATCATCGAGCGCGTGGGAGCGGGCCGGCTCGTACCACCGCGCGATCCGCGCCGACTCGTGGAGGCTGCGTCCGTGATGCTCGCCGATGAGGATGCTCGTCGGCGGTGGGGCGAGAGCGCCCGAGCGTATGCATGCGCGACCTTCGACATCACCCGGATCGCCGACCGGTTCGAGGCTGTCCTGCACGCCGCGGGAACCTCGCCACGACAGCTTCACGAGCAGACGGGCGGCTGGCTGGCTCCACGAAGGAGGACACCGTGAGCAGCGATGAGACGCCGGTGCTGGTGGCGGGCGGGGGCGGCTTCATCGGTGGATGGCTCGCCCGCGACCTCATGGCGCGTGGATACCGCGTGCGGTGCGCCGACATCAAACCGCTGGACGAGTGGTACCAGGTCCACGCTGGGGCAGAGAACCTGGTCCTGGACCTGAAGGACCTTGCCAACTGTCGGCAGGCCGTGGAAGGGACGTCGCAGGTTTACAACCTGGCCGCAGACATGGGCGGGATGGGCTTCATCGAGAGCCACAAGGCGGACTGCATGCTCTCAGTCCTGATCAACACCCACCTGCTGATGGCGTCGCGCGACACAGGCGTCGAGCGGTATTTCTATGCCAGCTCAGCGTGCGTCTACGCCGCGGACAAGCAGACCTCCACAGACGTGACGGCGCTGCGTGAGGGCGACGCCTATCCCGCGATGCCGGAGGACGGCTACGGGTGGGAGAAGCTCTTCTCGGAACGGATGTGTCGTCACTTCCGCGAGGACTTCGGCCTGGAGACGCGCGTCACGCGTTTCCACAACGTCTACGGCCCCCACGGCACCTTCGACGGCGGCCGCGAGAAGGCGCCGGCCGCCATCTGTCGGAAGGTGATCCAGGCGAAGCTCTCCGGGGCACATGACATCGAGATCTGGGGGGATGGGCTCCAGACCCGGTCGTTCATGTACATCGACGACTGCATCGAAGGAATCAACCGGATCATGGAGAGCGAGATCCGGGAGCCGATCAACCTCGGCTCGAGCGAGCTCGTCTCCATCAACCAACTGGTGGACATCGTCGAGGAGATCGCCGGCGTGCGCCTCGTTCGGCGCCACGACCTGGATGCGCCCAAAGGGGTCCGCGGAAGGAACTCCGACAACACGTTGATCCAGCATCTTCTAGGGTGGGAGCCGTCGACTCCCCTTGTGGTCGGCATGAGGGAGACGTACGACTGGATTGCCGCGATGATGACCGGTATAGACGCTCCCCTGACGCGTGCCGGCGCCATGAACCGATGAGCGCATGACCTCTGAGTGGAAGGCCCGCGCCCGCGAACGGTTCGGGTTCGTGGTCCGGATTCCGTGGGGGGACGGGCTCCGAGCGACGATCGCGTGTTACGAGTCAAGGCGAGGAGAGGGCTCGTGACGGATGTCGCCCCTGTCCTAGGCGGTGATCCGGCGGGACCCGGCCCGGACGCCAGCGGTGCGGCCGGACGGATCGCACGCGGCTTGGCCGCGAACATCGGGGGCATGGGTATCACGCTGGTGATCCAGCTCGTGAGCGTGCCCGTATTTCTTGCCGCCTGGGGCGTGCCCACCTACGGGGAATGGCTCGTCCTGAGCGCGGTCCCGACCTACGTGGCGCTGAGCGACCTGAGCTTCTCCTCGGTCGCGGGCAATTCGATGGTCATGCTCGTGGCCGAGGGCAAGCGCACGGATGCGGTCACCCTCGGTCGGCGCCTCTGGTCCATCGTCACCGTCATGACGGGGATCGCGGTCCTGGCTGCGGTCACGATCGCGCTCGTCTTTGGCGGCGCCTTCGGCAGCGGAGCAGCGATCCGGGCGTCCGAGGCCCAGATCGTCCTCGTCGCGCTGTTCCTGCAGGTCGCCGTCGGCAACCAGTACGGGGTGCTCGACGCCTGGTACCGGGCCGGTGGACGGTATCCGCTCGGCGCCACCGTCCGCCAGCTTGGGCGGCTGCTCGAGTTCGGTGCCCTCATGGGCGCTGTCCTCCTCGGAGCGCCGCCAAGCACGGCCGCGATCGCGTTCCTTGCTGGCAGCGTGGCGGGGTTCGTGGTGTCCTTTGTCGTTCTTCGGCGGACCGTACCGTGGTCCACGTTCCGCCCGGAGCGTCCGCACCTCCAGACGTTCCGCGAACTGTTGGCGCCCGGAGTCGCATTCATGGCGTTCCCCATCGGCAATGCGCTGTCGCTGCAGGGCTTCACGATCGTCATCGGGGCCACGCTGGGCGCTCCCGCCGTCGTCGTCTTCTCAACGACGCGTACGATCACGCGTGTCGCCCTGCAGGCGATGGGCTCGATCAATAGCGCGATCTGGCCCGAGCTGTCTCGATCCGTGGGAAGCGGACGTCTCGACGAGGCGCGAGCGATCCTCCGGCGCTCCGTTCAGCTTGCACTCGTGGGCTCGCTGTCGCTCGTGCTCGGACTCGCGCTGTTCGGAGTCGCGATCATCCGATGGTGGACCCACGGATTGGTTGATTCACCGCCTCTGTTGCTGTTCATCCTCGTACTGGTGATCGTCGCCAATTCGACGTGGTATACGCTCTCAGCGGTGCTCGCCGCGACGAACCGGCACAGGCGACTAGCAGTTGTCTACCTCTCGGGCACGACCGCGGCCCTACTGGGGGCCGTACCTCTTGGTTCGGCATTTGGGCTGGCCGGCGCGGCCATGGCACTCCTCGCGATCGACATGGCGATGGTCGCGTACGTGTTCCCGGCAGCGCTGCGTGAGGTTCAAGACGCCCCCGGCGGGTTCCTCCGCGCCCTGCTCGACGTCCATGGGGCGGTTCGTTCGGCGCTGTCGATCGTGAGGTCCGCGACGTGAGCAACAGCACGTCCAAGGCCGGCTTGGACGTGCCGGTCGTCATCCTCGCGGGCGGTCTCGGAACACGCCTCCGCGAGGAGACGATGGTGCGCCCGAAGCCGATGGTCGAGGTCGGAGGCCGCCCGATCCTCTGGCACATCATGAAGACCTACGACCACTTCGGGCTTCCGGCGGTTCATCGCTGCCCGTCGGCTACCAGGGCGGCCTGATCAAGGAGTACTTCCTCGTCCTACGCGGATCGCCACGCCGACTTCACGGTGGATACCCTCTCGGGCGGCCTCGACCGCCACGACGATCCGCCCGAATGCCTGGAGGTGACGGTCGTCGATACCGGAGCTCGACACGATGACCGGCGGGCGCGTCGCGCGGCTTGACCGGTACCTTCGCCGGACGCTTCATGCTCACCTACGGCGACGGCGTCGCGGACGTCGCCGATCGACCGCCTGCTCGGCCTTCCACGAGGCGCACGGCCGGCTGGCGACCGTCACCGCCGTGCGGCCGCCGTGCCCGCTTCGGGGCCCTCGCGCTCGACGGCGATCGCGTCGCGGACTTCTCCGAGAAGCCGCAGGCGGAGCGCGGCTGGATCAACGGCGGCTTCTTCGTCTTCGAGCGCCCGGTTCTCGACTACCTGGCCGGCGACGACTCCGTCCTGGAGCGCGAACCGCTCGAGCGCCTCGCCCGCGACGGCCAGCTGATGGCCTACCGGCACGAGGGCTTCTGGGAGCCGATGGACACCCAGCGCGATCTGGACAACCTGAACCGCCGGTGGGCCGAAGGCGCGGCGCCCTGGAAGGTGTGGGATGACTGACGCGAGCACATACGCCGGGCGGACCGTCTTCGTTACAGGGGCGAGCGGCATCGTCGGATCGTGGCTGGTCCGCAATCTGCTGGCAGGTGGAGCCTCCGTCATCGCACTCCTTCGCGACGATGATCCCCGTTCCGAGCTCGTCAGGAGTGGCGACGTCCGCCGTGTCGCCGGGGTGAATGGCTCGCTTGAGGACGCCGCTCTGCTCGAGCGCACGCTCGTGAAATACGAAGTGGACGTGGTCTTCCATCTGGGCGCACAGACGCAGGTCCGCCACGCGCAACGACACCCGTTCGGCACGCTTGAGGCGAATGTCCGCGGTACCTACAACCTCCTGGAGGGCGTGCGACGGGCCGCGCGGCCCGTCGCGGCACTCGTGGTCGCCTCGAGTGACAAGGCCTACGGCGAGAGCAGCACGCTTCCTTATACCGAGGAACATCCGCTGGCTGGACGAAACATCTACGACGCGTCGAAGAGTGCGGCCGACCTGCTCGCTGCCGCGTACGCCAACAGCTACGACATGCCGGTCGGCATCGCCAGGTGCGGAAACATCTACGGCGGCGGCGATCTGAACTGGGATCGGATCGTCCCGGGCACGATCCGATCGCTCCTCCGGAACGAGCGCCCGAACATCCGAAGCGACGGAACCCTTCGGCGTGACTACCTGTACGTCGACGACGCCGTGTCCGGCTACCTCGCGCTGGGGGCGGCGCTGACCGACGGACGGGAGCGTGGCGAGGCCTTCAACTTCGGCCACGGCGAACCCGTGTCGGTGCTCGATCTCGTCGATGAGATCGCTCGTGCGGTCGGGCGCACCGACCTCGCGCCGATCATCCAGTCCAACGCGCCCAACGAAATCCCCACGCAGTGGCTGGACGCGACGAAGGCGCGGACGCGACTCGGATGGACGCCGGCGTTCGCCCTGGAGGAGGGTGTCCTCCGGACGGTCGAGTGGTACCGGGAGGTGCTCGCGTGACCTCACGAATTCGATGGCGTCCTTGTGACGCCGCTCGGGCGGATCGCTGACGAGCGCGGGACGATCCTGCACATGCTCCGTGCCGACGACCCGCACTATCGCGGGTTCGGCGAGGTTTACTTCAGCACCGTCTACCCCGGCGTCATCAAAGGGTGGCACGTCCACCACGTGATGACACTCAACTACGCGGTGCCGGTCGGCCGGATCAAACTCGTGCTCTACGACGATCGACCCGGGTCGCCAACCTGTGGGATCCTCGAGGAGCACTTCGTCGGTGACGACAACTATGTCCTCGTGACCGTGCCGCCGATGGTGTGGAACGGGTTCAAGGGAATCGGGACCGAAATGGCAGTTGTCGCCAACTGCGCCACGATGCCGCACGACCCGTCGGAGATCGAGCGGCTCGACCCATTCGACCCCTCGATCCCGTATGACTGGGGGCTACGGCACCGATGATGGGACGCGGCCATGCGGTGGTGATCGGGGCGAGCGGTCTCGTCGGGTCTGCGCTCGTCCGGCAGTTGCTCGACGACGGATGGGAGGTCACGGCTACCGTCCGCGATGCTGGCGCAGCAGCACTGGTCGGGGCCGCGCTGCAGGGGGCGCGGGTGGCGATGCTGGTCGACGCGCTGGACGGCGAGTCCGTCCGTGCGATCCTCGCCGATAGCCACCCCAACGTTGTCGTCAATTGCGTCTCGACGAACCCGACCAGCGGAAACGAGGCGGCCCGGGCATACGGCAACGGGAATGCCACCGCCGTGGCCGTCACGCTGGATGCCTGTGCCCGCGCGGACGTCGGCCGAGCCATCGTGTTCGGCTCGGGCTTCGAGTACGCGCCTGCGAGCTACCCGCTTGACGAGAATTCAACCGATCGGGCCCACGACGCTGTACGGAGCCACGAAGGCCGCCGGGTCCATGATCGCGCACTACTTCCGTGCCGTCGCACATATGGACGTATGCGTGGTCCGCCCGTTCAGCCTCTACGGTCCACGCGAGCGTCGGCATCGATTTGTGCCGTACGTCATCACCTCAGCGCTCATGGAGCGGCCGATCGAGATGTCGGCAGGCACGCAGCGGCGAGATTACCTGTACGTCGAGGACCTGGCTGAAGGGCTCGTGCAGCTCGCTCGCCACGAGGGACCCGTGCCGGAAACACTGAACTTCGCGGGCGCCGGAGAGCACTCACTGCTTGACATCGCGACGATCGTTGTCGAGATTACCGGCTCGCCTGCACCGCTCCGGGCAGGCGTGCGTCCCGAGAACCCGGATGATCGCCCTGTCTTTCTGGGCGATAGTCGACGGGCCCACGAGACGCTGGCCTGGCGCCCGGCGCACGATCTGCGCTGTGGCCTGGTCAAGACCGTCGACTGGTACAGAGCGCATCGGGACTTCTGGGGAGCGTCGGCATGACGGCCGAGCGAGCTGCCGACCTCCGGCGACGTATCCTGGAGCTGGTCGCCGAGTATCACTCCAACGCGTTCCCAGAACGAGAGTTCATTGCGGGCCAGACTCCAGTAGCCGTGTCGGGCAGGGTCTTCGACGCTGACGAGCTGCAACATCTCGTCGACGCGTCGCTCGACTTCTGGCTCACGACCGGCCGGTTCGCGGACCGCTTCGAGCGTGAGTTCGCGCGCTGGATGGGAGTCCGGCACACGATCCTCGTGAATAGTGGGTCGAGTGCGAACCTCCTGGCCGTGACGGCCCTCACGGCGGACGAGCTCGGCAGGCGCGCATTGCGACCGGGCGATGAAGTGATCACCGCCGCCGCAGGCTTCCCGACGACGGTCAATCCGATCATCCAGAACCGGCTCGTGCCAGTCTTCGTCGACTCGCACATCCCGACCTACAATGCGGACCCCGATGCCATCGACGAGGCGGTCAGTCCGCGGACGCGGGCGATCATGCTCGCGCACACCCTCGGAAACCCGTTCGACCTTGACCGCGTGCGGGCGACCGCTGACAAACACGGCCTGTGGCTCATCGAGGATACGTGCGACGCCGTCGGGTCGACGTGGCGGGGCCGGAAGGTCGGGACGTTCGGCGATCTCGCCACCGTCAGCTTCTACCCGGCCCACCACATGACGATGGGCGAGGGCGGCGCCGTCCTCACGCGCAGCCCGACGCTCAAGAAGATCGTCGAGTCGTTCCGCGACTGGGGCCGGGACTGCTGGTGCGAGCCAGGCAAGGACAACACCTGCGGCAAGCGCTTCGAGCTGGCAGCTCGGTCAGCTCCCGCACGGCTACGACCACAAGTACACGTACAGCCGCATTGGCTACAACCTGAAGCTGACGGACATGCAGGCGGCCGTTGGCGTCGCCCAGTTGAAAAAGCTCGACGGGTTCGTCGCGCGGCGCCGCGAGAACTTTGCCTACCTTCGCACGGCTTTCGAGCCGCTCTCCGACCGGCTGAACCTCCCGGAAGCGACACCTGGCAGCGATCCAAGCTGGTTCGGATTCCCGATCACCATACGGGACGGGACAGGCATCTCGCGCGATGCTGTCACTGGCTGGCTTGAGTCGCGTGGGATCGCCACGCGACTGCTGTTCGCCGGCAACCTCACGCGCCAACCCGCGTATCAGGGCGTGCCATCTCGGATCGTCGGCGATCTCCGCGGGGCCGACCGGATCATGGGCGGCACCTTCTGGGTCGGCGTCTTTCCCGGTCTCGACCGCCAACGGCTCGACTACATCGTCGCCGAGACGACCCGAGCGACAGAACGATCGATGGCGGTTGTGGAGGCTGGGTCATGAGGATCTCCATCGGGGTTCCGGCCTACAACCAAGGGCAGTACCTCGCTGAGACCCTCGACTCGTTGCTGAACCAGACGGTGCCTCCCGACGAGATCGTTGTCTCCGACAACCACAGCACCGACGAGACGCCGGAGGTCCTGAGGAGGTACCAGGGGCGGGTGCGCATCATCCGCCCGCCTGAGTACTTGCCCATGGTCGCGCACTGGAATTATCTGGTCGAGAACCTGACCGGGGACTGGTTTTCGCTGCTGAGCTCTGACGACATCGCGGAGCCGGGTTTCATCCAGCACCTGTCACGGGCAGCGATGCGCCACCGGAACGCGGTCCTGGTACGAGGTGGCTGGCTGACGATCTCACCGTCGGGCCGCGGCACGGGACGCTGCCTGCTGTTGTCAACCTCCCGCGTCACGGAACCGCCGCGGACCCTCACCGAGCAGCTCCAGGGACCCAAGGCGTCCTTTGCCGCGTTCCTGTGTCGTCGGTCCGCGTGGGAGGAGGTAGGGGGGTTCCCGACATCCCTGCGGCTCTACGGGGACTGGGGCATGTGGCTGCGATTGAGCCCGGTTGGGGCGTTCGTCTCGACGCACAGCGTGGTCTCGCGATACCGGACGGGATATCCCGGCAGTAGTAACCGAGCCCGTCTTGTCGACAGCGCCCATGACGAACGCGTGATCGCGCTGGAGGTGGCCGCGAAGGCAGCTGAAGAGCTCGGGCTGACCACCCAGGGCGTGATGCAGCGCGCAGTGGCTCGGCGACTGACGACGTTCTTAGCCCAGATGAGCGCGTTGGTCGCCGACGCTGATATCCGCGTGCGGATGGCGGCCGAGCTTCGCCCGCTCGCGGTCGCCACGGGACTGGAGCCCGTACTCGATGACTTCACCGCCGGCAAACCGCTCCCGCGCCCGGCACGCTTTCGCAGGCTCGCCGGCGGCGCATCCGTCATCGACGCGCAGCTGCGCACCGTGGGTGATCGTTTCATCCGATTGGGAGGCCGAAGCTGATCATCTGGCCGTCGACATCTGTGTCGCCGCCCATCGTCGCAGCCCCACCGCGGATCCTCGTCTCGAACGGTTTCCACAGGTTCCACCTCGCGTATCTCGCCGCCGGACTCCGGCAACGCGGATGGGATGTTGAGCTCCTTACAGGCGCCTACCCGAGTGGTGCTGCGGCCGCAATCCTGCGGAACCTTCCGATCCAAGGCTCCTGTAGGCTTGGCCGACTCTACGACCGACAAGTTGGCATCGAGCCGGACAGGGTGCACGCCGACTTCGCATCGGAACTCATTGAGCGGACGGGCCGGGTCCTAGCGTCGAAAGGGGTCGTGCGGCTGGGAGAGACACTCGAGGTGGCGAGCCTTCGTCTCGCCGGCCTCCGGGCTGCGACAACGGTCCGGAAGGCGTGCCGTCTCTCTGCCTACCCCTTTCGATCTGGGTTCGGCCTCGAGTCCCTGGATGCGGCGCGCCATCGTGGTGTCCCGACGATCTGCGACCACTCGAGCGCGCATCCTGCGGTGGTCACGTCGCTCGTGCACAACTCAGGTCGGCTCGCGGCGGGCTGGAGCCCCGTAGAGCCACGTGGGATCTGGCGCCTGGCGCTGGCCGACCTGGAGAGAGCGGACTGGATCGTCGTCAACTCTGACTTCGTGCGCGATACATTCGAGTGGGCCGGCTTCCGCACCATCTGCCCACTCAGCTACCCACCTCGCTGGCCATGAGTGATCAGGTGGCTCTCGATCGGCCTGGCGCACGCCGACTCCGCATCACCGTTGTGAGCCCGGGCACACCTCAATTGGATCAACTGGCCGGGGTGCTTGCTTCACGGGGCCAACTGTCCCGGCTCATCCATCCCTACATTCGCACTGGCTCTCGACTCGAGCGCGCGCTTGAGGCAGCCCCCTTTGTCGGAGACCACGTGCGCCGAGAGCTGGGTCGGCGCGCGTTGGTTGACTTCGACCCGGCTCGCCTTCGGCTGGTAGGTACCGGTTCTGAGTTCGCTCGTGCGATGCTCGGTCGAGGCCCGCTCGCCAGATCCGACATTGCGAGGCGGCTCGCATGGCGCTTCATGTGGCGAAGGAACATGCGGCTCTCACAGGAGGCTGCCGCTGCGCTCCAGTACTCAGATGTACTTGTTGCCACTTTTGGGGTCGCCCATGCCGCGTTTCTGTCGGGGGAGGTCGCGGCCCTCAGGGTGTTGGACTACCCGATCGCGCACCATGAGTATTCAAGACGGCTATTGGCCGAGGAGGCACGCCTCCGTCCCGACATGGCGCCAACGCTGCAGTTCAACCGATGGCCAAGGTGGGTGACCGATCGGTGGGATGAGGAGTGTGCTGCGGCGGACCTGATTCTAGTGGGCTCAGCCTTCGTCAAGGACAGCTTCATAGCTCAGGGATTTCCTGCATCGAAGCTAGGAGTCTCACCATACGGAGTCGATGTTGAGCTCTTCTCGCCGCGCACCACGCCGCCCGAGGTGTTCCGCGCCCTCTTCGTTGGGCAGATAGGCCAACGCAAAGGGATCGGGTATCTGCTGGACGCATGGTCGCTCGCCCAAAGCCTCGGCATGCCCGCGCATTCCGAGTTGGAACTAGTGGGTTCGTTTGTCGGTGACGCCAGCCGAGTGCTTGCTTCGAGCGGTCTCTATCGTCATGTGCCGGCGGTACCACGACCTGCCCTGGCGTCGATCTATCGATCAGGCAGCGTTCTGTTCTGCCGTCCCTGATCGAGGGCATGCCGCTTGTGGTGCTGGAAGCCATGGCGTGCGGATTGCCCGTTCTAGTCACGCCGGCTGCCGCCGGGGATGTCGTCCGGGATGGCATCGAAGGTTATGTGGTGCCGCCCCGCGATCCAAGGGCGATTGCGGATCGCCTGGTGACCCTGTCTACCGATCCAGACCTACGGATGCGGATGGGTTTGGCGGCGCGCCGACGAGCACTCGAATACACGTGGGACGCTTACGGTGAACGCGTGTTGCACGAGATAAGCGTGCGGACGCGCGGAAAATGAGAACGGTCTCGTTCCGGAGAGCAGGTGCGACCTGGCTGGTCGGCGGACTCGCCGCGATTGTCGGCTGCGTGCTTCCCGTACTTCCAGGACCGGCCCAGCTGGCGCTCGCGCTCGCGGTGGCTCTGCCCGTCGTCACGGTGCTGACGCGATCATGGCTCCGTCTCGGTGCCTCGCCGCGGGCAGAATTCGCTGCCGGGGATGACGAGGGCCCAGCGACGGAGGCCTCTGAGTACCGCCTCGCGCGCTGGCTCACCTACCTCGGCTTCGGGACGCTCGCGCTTCTGACGCTCCGGCCGACGCCCGTGCTTACTGTGTCCGACTGGATATTCCTCGGCGCACTGGTCGTCGCGGTTCTCGGATACTCGACCAAGTCCCGTGGATCCATCTCATGCCACCCCGACTCATGTTGGCCGGTGTGGCGATGGTCATGATCGGCGCTTTGCTGTCTCTGCCAAACGCTGCGGACGGAACCGAGTCATTGGCCGTTGTGGCTCGCTTCGTGTACCTGACCGTCGGCTGGTTCGCGCTGGCGGGCTTGTCACTCAGAACGACAGGGGATGTCTCGGTTGCGACGCAACTTTGGGTTGCCTCGGTTGCATTGAGCGGTGCCGCGGCGGTGGCTCAGCTGCTCGGGGGGACCTCATTCCGGGAACCGTCGCCGCCTCCGGACGCATGACGGGATTCGCGCAGCATGTGACGGACCTCGGCGGGATGTGCGCAGTTGCGCTGATCCCGGCCGTCTCGTTTCTGGACGCTCGTGGGCGTAGTCCTGCGCGTCGCATCGCAAGCGCAGCCCTCGTCGCGTTTGTGGCCGCAGGCCTCTTGCTGTCCGGATCGGTAGATGGTTTCGTTGCGGCGGCCGTTGGATTGGCCATTTGGATATGGACTGGTGGCGCCGGACGACGAGGCGTGGGTGTATTGCTTGGCCTCGCGGCTCTGGGCGTGATCGGTGCCGGGGCCACGACTCAGTTGGGGCTCGTCCTCCCTGGAGCTCGGATCGCCTCCGTCTTGTCAAGCCCGGACGATCCTTATGCCACGTTCTACCTGCGACTTCAGTCGTTCGCGCAGGCCTGGGAATGGATCGCATCAAGTCCGTTGGTCGGCGGCGGGTTGATCCCGCGAGCGCGACCACTGCAACGGGCGACGTCGTTCACAACGTGTTGATAGCCACATGGTTCGAAGGCGGCGTGTTTGCCCTCGTTGGCATCGTCCTGGTTCTGCTTGCCGCGGCAGCCACGGCTTGGCGCGCCTGGGCAGGATCAAAGTCACTTGAGAGCCAACGCCTGGCAGCGGCGCTGCTTGCGGCTGTCGGGTCCGCGATTGCTTTTTCCATGGCAAATCCGATTCTGTTTCAGCGGTACGTCTGGGTCCCGGTCTTCCTGGCGATCGCCTTGGTCAGTCACCAAGCGCGGGCGCGGGTGTCGGCGAGCCACAAGTCGGCGAGCCACAAGGAGGCTGCCTTTGGGGCTGGAGTCGGTCGCGCGACGATGTCTGCCCGGTCATCGTCGTGAGGTTGTAGTGCCACCTCGCGTCGTCTACTGGAACAACATCCCGAGTCCGTATGCGGTCGCGCGACTGAACGCCGTCGCCGCGCGAGGGAACGTAGCGCTCGAGGCCTGGTTCTGCTCCCGGACCGAACCTGATCGCTTGGGCTGTCCGCGAGGAGGAATTCCGGTTCCCGTGGCGGTATCTGCCGGGCGGAGGGATCCGCGTCCCCGGGTTTCGCCCCCACTATGTCAACCTGCCCGTCGGGATCCTGGCACGCCACCGTCCCGACCTACTCGTCTCGCTGTACGCGGAACCGACGTTCCTGGCCGGATGGTGGGCCGCGCGGACCGCCGGCATCCGGGTCGCCTTTCGCTACCTTCCCACGTTCGCCAGCTGGGTTCCACGGTCTCGGCTCAATGAGCGTCTGAAGCACGCGCTCTTCACGCGCACGGACGGTTTCAAGACCTCCGGTCCGGCGGGCCGCGCCGCTCTTGAGGCGTACGGCGTCGATCCGGAGCGGATCCACACGGTTACGCAGTCGATCGACGTCGAACACTGGCAGGCGGGGCGCGAACGGTGGCGTCCGCAGCGGGACCAGCTCCGAGAGAAGTATGGTGCGCTGGGGACGACGTTCCTGTATGTGGGGCGCCTGTGGCGAGGCAAGGGCGTTGACGATCTGCTTGCCGCATATGAGCGCTTGGCGGATCTCGACACGAGTCTCCTGATTGCTGGCGACGGCGTCGATGAGGCCGGCTTGCGTGCGCGTACCCGTGAGCGCGGCCTCCGGAATGTTCGATTCATCGGGTTCCGTGATCACGACGAACTGCCGAGGGTCTACGCGGCGGCCGATGCCCTGGTGTTTCCGACGTTGGGGGATCCACACGGGCTCGTCGTCGATGAAGCAATGGCCTCAGGGCTGCCGGTGATCTCATCCGAGGCGGCGGGCGACATCAGGCTCCGCGTGCCCGAGGGGGTCGCCGGGTTCGTGGTGCCACCGGCAAACTCCGAGTTGCTGGCCGAGCGGATGCGGAGGATCGCTTTGGACCCGGACGCGACCGGGCGGATGGGCGAGGCGGCCGCCGCGATCGCAAGTGGGCGAGGGCATGACCGGTACGCGGACGATTTCGAGCGGTTCGTGGAGCGAGTCATGACCATGCCGAGGGCTCGCCGAGTGATGGCCTCCTCGGCGGGGGCGCGTCCAGCCGCCCACGGGTCATCTACTGGAACAACATCCCGTCGCCCTACATGGTCGAGCGCTTCAACGCCGTCATCCGGCGAGGAAACGTGGACCTCGAGGCCTGGTTCGGGGCGCGCACGGACCCCGACCGGAGCTGGACCATCGACGAGTCCACGTGGCGCTTCCCCTACCGCTACCTCCCGCGCGTCGGGATCGGCCGACACAAGCTGAGCGTGCCGACGTCCGCGGTGACCGCGCGACGCCCGGACCTCCTGGTGAGCCTCTACGCAACGCCATCGTTCCTCGTGGGACTGCGTATCGCCTGGTGGCGCGGGTGGCGGACGGCCCTCTGGGTCGAGGTGACCTTCGACTCTTGGGTGCGGCGACGCCGCTGGAAGGAGGCTCTGAAGCGCGCGGTCTTCCAGCGGGTCGACGGCATCATCACCGCAGGGCAGGACGGGCGCGCGTTCGCGATACGGTATGGGGTCCCGTCCGCTCGAATTCACATCGCCCGACACGTCGTGGACGTCGACTACTTCGCGTCCGAGGCCGCGACGGCACGACCCGCCCGTGATGCGATCCGCTCCGACCTCGGCCTGTCGGGCGTGGTGTTCGTCTACGTCGGCCGGCTCTGGTGGGGCAAGGGGACTGGCCCCCTCCTCGCCGCGTACGAGACCCTGGCGTGCGAACTCCCAAACGACACGAGTCTCCTGCTCGTGGGCGACGGACCGGAGGAGGCCCGTATCGCCCGGATCACCACGTCCGAGGGCCTCCGCGTGAAGCTCGCGGGATTCCACCAGAAGGCCGAACTGCCTCGTCTGTACGCGGCCGGCGACGTCTTCGTCTTCCCCACGCTCGGCGATCCATACGGACTGGTCGTGGACGAGGCGATGGCCGCGGGACTGCCGGTCATCAGTACGACCGCAGTGCTGGCGAGATCCGGGAGCGCGTGGTCGATGGCGTGAACGGGTATCTCGTCCCGCCCAACGATCCCGAGGCGCTCGCAGCCGCCATGCGCCGCCTCGCGGTCGACCCCGCACTTCGGCATCAGATGAGTGCCCGCTCGGCCGAGATGATCGCGCCCTACACGCCCGATCACTGGGCACAGGCGTTCGAGGAGGCCGTGGAGCGGATCCTCTCTTCGCACCGAAAGGGGTCGCCGTCGTGAAACTCTTGTGGTCGCCACGCCGTATCCCGAGGGTCCGATCCTCGACAGCCGCGTCGACCGATACTTTGCGGGCGGGGATCTTGTGGTGGACCTTGGGTGTGGCGATGGGGCCTGGATTGATTTGGTTCGGACTCGGTACGCCCGGGCGGTTGGTATCGACATTAGCGCTGGTGCAATGACATCGCGAGGTGAGTCCATCGAGAGATGGGAGTTCCTCCAAAGAGACCTGAACGAAGGGTCACTCCCGTTCCCGGATGGATGTGCCGACGGGGTGCGGGCAAACCAAGTTATCGAGCACGTCGCGAATCCCTTGCATTTCGTCGCAGAGGCCTGTCGGGTGCTCCGCCCGGGTGGAGTCTTCGTGGCGACGACACCCAACGTCCGGTACGTGCGCCATGTCCTGAGATTGGTGATCAGGGGCCAGGGTCCCATGACTTCGGGCGCGGCACTGCGGACTCCTCAGGTCTGGGACGACGGCCACGTTCACTTCTTCACGGCCCGTGATCTGGAGTGGCTCGCGCGAGCTGCTGGATTCTCGCGCGTCCATACCGCGGCCCTGATCTCGCCCACAGGTACTGGAAGCTGCGCGAGACGTGCCCTCGACAGGATCCGCTCGCGGGAGATCGTCAAGGGCTTCCTTGGCGGGAACGTCATGGTCGTTGCATGGAAATGACGACGTGTCGCCCGAACCCTAGTGTGGCTAGACGGCCCCACCCGTTGTTTTGGCACCTAGGCAAGCCGTCATGAGAGTCCTGAACGCAATTCACTTTCCCGTCTTCGGGGGACCGCACAACCAGGCCCTGAGACTCACCAGACCACTGGCCGCACGCGGGTTCGAGACCGTAGTTGTCGTCCCCGACGAGCTCGGGAACGCTGCCGGACGCCTGCGCGCGGATGGAGTCGAGGTCAGGGTGATGCCATTGCATCGGCTTCGGGCCACGACTGATCCACGTGTGCACATCAGGTTCGCCGCGGGGCTACCGGTGGAGGTACTGCGGATCCGCAAGCTGATCCGCACTGAAGGCATCGACATCGTGCAGATCGGCGGCCTCGTCAACCCGCATGCGGCGATCGCGGCCCGGTTGGAGCGCGTTCCGGTTGTCTGGCAGCTGCTCGACACGCGTGCTCCCCGACCTGTCGCGATGGCCGCGATGGCCTGCGTGCGGGTGCTGGCCGATGTGGTGATGTCGACGGGAGTCGCGGTCGCGGAGGCACATCCGGGGTATCCGGCGATTGCCGATCGCGTCATCCCATTTTTCCCACCCGTTGAACTGGAACGTTTTGCACCACACCCAGAACTCCGCGCCGAGGTCCGGTCGGCGTGGGGGATACCTGAGACGGCGCTCGTCGTGGGCTGCGTCGCCAACATCAACCCTCAGAAGGGCATCATCGAACTCGTGCGCGCCTTCGCCGGAGCGCGCCCGGGACAGGGCGATACGCGCCTCGTGCTGGTCGGCGCGGAGTATTCCACCCACGCGGGCTACTCGGCCGCTGTGCGAGCCCAGATGGTGGTCGAAAGGCTAGTCGAGGGCCAGGACGTGGTCTTCGTCGGCGAGCGGGATGATGTGGAGCGCCAGCTGGCGGGCATGGACGTGATTGCGCTCGCCGCAGCACCGCGGTCCGAAGGCATTACCACCGCGGTCTTGGAGGGAATGGCCGCCGGCCTGCCGGTCGTCGTGACCGACGTCGGAGCGCTCCGTGAGGCGGTCGATGACGGCCGGAGCGGTTTCGTGATCCAGCCGGGTAACACGGACGCCTTCACGGTCGCGCTCGCCCGTCTCCTTGGCGACCCGGCGCTGCGAACGCGTATGGGGCAGGAAGCACGCCGCGTCGCTGAGGTGCGGTTTAGCGTCGACACATGCGCCGACACGCACGTCCGCGCCTACGTGCAGGCTCTCGCCGGGCTTGGGAAGGTGGGCCGGCTTCCGACCCTGGCAGCCCGGGGCCCGGAACCGGAGCTGAAGGCAGCTGGCCGTGTTCTCGACGGGATCTCGGTCTTCCTGGACGATCCCGGCCTGGCCGCGCACGACGAGCTTGATCACCATCACGCGCACGGACACAAAGCGGCCCAAGCTGCGCATTTCGACCGGCCGGGGAAGGAGGCATTCGAGATCGATCGACCCCACGGGACGCCGCGGCTGTACCAGTTCCTGCTCGCGGAGAAGGTTCGTCGCGCCGTGGGTCCCATCCGTCCGCACCTCGTCGGTGCGTCGGCGTTGACCGTCTGCGGTGGGTCGGGGATGGACGCGGAGTTCCTCGCCCGCGCCGGCGCGACGGTGATCAGCTCTGACCTGTCGCTGGGCGCGGCCACGCGGGCCAAGGCGCGATCGGAGCGGTACGGCCTGGGAATCCAGTCGATCGTGGCGGACGTGGAGCACTTGCCGTACGCTGACCAGTCGGTGGATCTCGTGACCGTTCACGATGGACTCCACCACCTGGACGACCCGTTCCCAGGTCTCTCCGAGATGGCGCGCGTCGCACGGCGCTGGGTCGTCGTGACAGAGCCGGCGCGAGCGTCCATCACCCGGCTCGCAATTCGTCTCGGCCTGGCTATCGAGACCGAAGAGGCCGGCAATCGCGTCGCCCGGATGGAGCCCTCAGTGGTCGCGGCGTACCTGGAGGCCCGCGGGTTCATGGTGCTGCGGGCGGAGCGGTATGCCATGTACTACCCGCATCACCCGGGCGCGGTGTTCAGCCTCCTGAGCCGGCCATTCGTCTTCCCGATCGTCCGGGTGGGCTGGGGCCTGACAAACACGTTGCTCGGCCGGTTCGGCAACAAGATGGTCGTGGTGGCCGAGCGCAATCAGTCGGCCGCAACCGACTCCCAGTCTCCGTCCCCATCGCCGATCCGTTCCACGACGTAGCCCATCGACCGGAGCTGCGCATACGGGAGCAGGCGTCTCCCGTCGATGATCAATGGCCGTCGCATCGTCGCGTGCAGCGCGGCCCAGTCCAGGTCGCAGTAGGCCGGCCACTCCGTGGCGATCACCGCGGCGTCCGCGCCTTGGAGCGGCTCCTCCACGGTCGGAGGAGTGTCCCCTCAAGTGCTGGGATTGAGCAGGGCTCCTGAGCTGCTCTAGTGCCGCGCAACCTGTCTACGGGCGGTCGGGTTTCGTATATGTGACAACCGCCGAACTGGCGAGACGCTTCGCCTGCGGCAGGTTCTTGCGAAAGCGCTCATCCAGATCCGCTACTGCCCACGCGCCGCGGCGCGAGACGCGGACCCCCAGGCGATCCAGTGCTATCGCCGGATACCGGAACAGCACACCGTACCTTTCGAGGCCAAATCCCGGCCACGACTCCACGCCCCTGAGTCGCTCAGTTGTCAGGGGGCGACAGTGAACGTCGGGCTCGCGCTTCCCGAATAGCCGTGTGCCAAGGTGATACCCGGGCGCCGCCCAAGGGTCGATCGCGGCGAACAATCCGCCGGGTCGGAGGACTCGGCGCACCTCCCTCATTGCTCGGGAGACGTCCATGTGATGAAGCGACCCTCCCGAGTAGACGAGGTCCACCACCTCGTCCGGGACCGGGATGGATTCGCCGTAACCGTTGACCGCCCGAAAGCGATCCGACACGCCCGCATATTCGGCTAGCGCCAGGCCGAACTGGAGCTCGCCTTCCACAGGCGAACAGAGCCAACCCTCGCTCGCGCCGGCCAAGAGGAATTTCACGGCATGTAGCCCTGAGCCACCCAGCTGCATCGCGACCCGTCCGGACATCGGTGCTAGGAACCGGTATGCAGCGACCTGTGCGGCAAACTCGTGGCGTGAGTCGATCCACAGCTCACGGGGCTCGGGAAAGGTCGCCCGAGGGTGATTACTGGCGGTGCGAAGCGCCCGAACTTGGTGTGCCTCGTCCGTGCGATCAAGGGCACGGAGCCGGCCTTCGGCGTTCGCCGCGTAGAACGCGGCTTCATCGGGCGCAATCGAAAGCGGATTGGACTCTGGCTCCTCGACTGAGATCTCAGTAGCTGCGTCCGACACGTATTCTCTCCTTCAATCGCCGGGACTGCCTGGGACGGCCCTGGTCCCAGCGTCCCCATCGCCGATCCGTTCCACGACGTAGCCCATCGACCGGAGCTGCGCATACGGGAGCAGGCGTCTCCCGTCGATGATCAGTGGCCGCCGCATCGTTGCGCGCAGCGCAGCCCAGTCCAGGTCCCGGTAGACGGGCCACTCGGTGGCGATCACCGCTGCGTCCGCGCCCTGGAGCGCCTCCTCCACGGTGGGCACGACCACCAGGTCCGGGAGGACCCGTCGGGCGTTGTCGCCGGCTGCCGGATCGTGGGCCCGCAGGTCGGCGCCCTCGGCCAGGAGGCGCGCCGCCAGCCGGAGGGCCGGGGATGAGCGGACGTCATCCGTGTCCGCCTTGAACGCCAGGCCCAGGAGCGCGATCCGCTTGCCCGCGAGCCCGCCGACCGCGTCGGCGATCCGCCGCGCGAAGCGCCGCTGGTGGTCAGCGTTTGCGTCGGAGATCGCGCCGGCGAGATGCATCGGCAGCCCGCGGTCCAGACCCGCGCTGGAGAGCGAGCGAACCTCCTTGGGCAGGCAGCTTCCGCCGAAGCCGTAGCTGGGGCGCAGGTACACGTGCCCGATCCGGGGATCGTGTCCGATCCCCTCGAGCACCGGCCCCACGTCCACGCCCAGGTCCTCCGCGAGGCCGGCCACCTCGTTCGCGAACGTGAGGCGCAAGGCGAGGAAGACGTTCGAGGCGTTCTTCACGAGGCTCGCCTCCTCGGCCCGCATCACGAGGAGCGGTGTCCCGGGCCGGGCGAGCGCGTCCGTCACGAGCGCGAGCGCGTCGGGGTCAACGTGTTCGCTGAACGTCCCGATGACCACCCGCGTGGGCCTGCGGATATCCTCGAGGGCGCTGCCCTGGCGCAGGAACTCCGGCGCCACGAAGAGCCGCTCGGGCACCACCCCGGGCCGGTTCGCGAGGCGCGCCGCCGACCCGACCTGCAGGGTGCTCCGGATAACGCATGCGGCCCCAGCCGCGATGGCCGGGGCTGCCTGGTCGAGGGCACCCGCGACCTGCGACACGTCCGTGGAGCCCGATGTCGTCGATCGGGGTCCCGACGCAGATCACGATGAGATCCAGGCCGTCCCGGGGATCTCCGCGCTCGGCACGATCCGGCGGGCGGCGTGCTGGGTCGCGTACGCCTCGGGCAGCCCCGGCTCGTGGAATGGGATCCGGCCATCGGCCAGCGCCGCAAGGCGGACGGGGTCCTGTTCGACCAGCACGATGTCGTGGCCCTGCTCCGCGAGGCCCACCGCGGTCGCGATCCCGACGTACCCGGCGCCGACGACCGCCGTCTTCAACCAGTCGTTCTCCATTGACCGATGGTAGCCGACGGGGATCGGGTCGGGGCGGTCCTGAGGCGGTCGGGCCGGGCTACCTCCCCGGGCGGACGAGGACGGCCGGGATCGTTCGCACGAGGATCTTGAAGTCCAGCGTCAGCGACCACTGGTCGATGTAGTCCAGATCCAGCTGACCCAGCCGTCGAAGTCCGGTTCGTCGGCGCGCCTCTACCTGCCACAGGCCGGTGATCCCGGGCTTCATGCTGAGCCGCCGCCGGTGCCAGACGTCGTAGCCGCGACCTCGCGCGGGCAGCGGCGGCCGGGGCCCGACGAGGCTCATCTCGCCCCGCAGGACGTTCCACAGCTGCGGCAGCTCGTCCAGGCTGGTGTCCGCGCAGGGTCCGTCCGAGCCGGGTGACCCGTGGATCGTTCGCGATCTTGAAGGCTGCGCCCCTCGTGTCGGTTGAAGCCTCGACTTCGGCATAGTCGCGCCTCCGCGTCGGGGACCATCGTCCGGAACTTGTCGATCGTGAACGGGCGGCCGTGGAGGCCGACCCGGGTCTGCCGGAAGAGGACCGGCGAGCCCTCCCGCAGCCGAAGGACGAGGGCCGTGCCCAGGAGCAGCGGGCTGAGGACCACGAGCCCGACGGCGGCGCCGACGAGATCGATCAGTCGCTTCACGACGAGCGCCAGCTCGTGTTGCCCGTCGTGGACGAGGGAGCGCACGAGGAAGCCCTCGAACTCCTCCTGGTGGGCGCTCGGCAGCACCTGCTCGACCGGGTCGAGCGGGATCCGAACGGTCTTGCCCTCGTCGGCAGCGAGCCGGGCGACCGGGTCCAGCCAGCGTGCGGCGGTCGGCGGCAGGCAGACCGCGACCTCGTCGACGGTCCGGGAGTGGAAGATCGCCTCGATCGCCTCGAGGCTGCCCAGGATCGGCCGGGAGACCGCGCTGTCGGGTTCGCCGGGAGCGGACAGATGGCCGATGACCCGGATCCCGAGGGCCGGGCGGCTCTCGATCCGGTCCGCGAAATCCTGGGCGAGCGTCCCGGTTCCGGCGATGAGCATGTAGCGCACGTTGTAGCCCCGGCGGCGGAGGGCTCCGAACCCGGAGCGCAGGATGGCTCGACCGGCCCACGTGACCACCGGCTGGGTAACGAACAGGAGGACCAGGAAGAGCCGACTTACGTTTTCCTGGCGGAGGACGAACAGCATCGACAACGTGATCGCCAGGATCAGGAGCGTCGCTCTGGCGATGTCCCGCGCCTCGGTCAACAGGCGCCAGCGGGCCCGTAGCCGGTAGAGGCCCTGGGACCACAGCGCGCTGACCCAGGCGACCCCGGATAGGGTTGCCGCCACACGAAGGTCGATCCCGAGTCTGCGCCAGAACTCGGTTGATTCGCCGTCGCCGAAGCGGACGAGCGAAACGAGCAGGAAGACCAGCACCGCGGTGACGCCGTCCCCGAGCATGAGGGCGAGCCGGAGCGCCATGAGGTGCCGTCTGATCATCCGGGTCTGGGTCCCCCTCAGGATCGGGCCCACCGGCTCCACCGGCGGTGCGCAAGACCTGACGGCGATGATACGCGCCCCATCAAGTCAACGTGCACCAGACTCGGCAGGCGAGTCGCCGGCACCTGCGATGTGCGCCGTGATCAACTGGCGGACACGCGCACCGGCAGCATCCCAGTTGAGGCGCGTCTCGTACTCCAGACGTGCCCCCAGGGCAAGCCGCCGGTAGCGCCTCCCGGCGCGGTTCATCGCCTCGACTGCGGCAACGGCGACCTCGCCTCCTTTTCGATCCCAGTCGACGCCGACGAAGAGAAGATCACATCGCCCCCGGTCCCGACCATCGATCGCCGCCACGACCTCGTCGCGGGACGGTGCGTCGGATATGTTCGCGCCGAACGGCACGACATGAACCTTGCGAGGATCGACGCGATAGTGCTCCAGGGCGGAGTTCGCGGCCCACTCAGAGCTGTGCAGGGCAAGACGACATAAATCCAGCGCATGCTGCACGAGCGCGTGCCCGTGGCGAATCGACCGCCGGCTCAGCCCGGTGAGCGATTCGTAGTAGTCCACCATCCCGGCGAACGTGGCGTCCGTCCAGAAGACGAGAGGCCTGGACGTGGTGAGGTCGCCGATAGCCACGATACCCGGGCTGAAGACGATGTCGTGATCGACGGATCTCAGCTGTCGATCAGCCTGGGCCGCATACCCCCTGGTGACGAGGCTCACGGTCCCGCAGCAGCCTCGTACCGGCCGCGCGATACGCCAGCTGCGCGGCTCTCGTCAGCACACGCGCAGGCTCGCGCTCGCGCAAGCCGACGAACTCGAGCTGGAACCCGGCGCGGATCAGGCACTCTGCGATGGCGTTGCCCGTGCCGGACCAGGCGTGAACGTCGCGCGCGTCGTAGATCGTGACATAGGCGATGCGCATCGGCTGGAGGCCTGTCACGGCTGGAGGCCTGTCACGGCGCCGCTCCGGCTGGTGAAGGAGCGTATGGCATGCACGGATTGTGCGCTCAGTCGTCGGTCAGTCGTCGGTCAGTCGTCGGTCAGTCGTCGGTCAGTCACTCGGTCCGGCCGGCGCCGGTATCCTGCCGGGGATGGACGAGAGCCCTCCGCACCCCGGCCCAGGCCCGCCGCCCGCTCCTCTCCGGCTGCGCTCCGGTCGTTGGCTGGGCGGCGCTGATCTTCGCGTTCTCCGCCCAGCCCAACCTGACGTTCGTGCCGGACGCGAGCCTGGACTTCGTCGTGCGCAAGCTCGGGCACATGGGGGTCTTCGGGATCCTGGCGCTGCTGCTCTGGCGCGCGTTCGGGTCGGGGACGGGGTCGGGGTCGGGGACGGGGTCGGGGTCGGGGACCACGGCCTGGCGCCGGCCGTGGGCCTGGGCGTTTGTGCTGGCGGTCCTCTATGCCGCCACCGATGAGCTGCACCAGGGGTTCGTGGCGACGCGCCACCCGTCCCTGCTGGACGTCGGCATCGACGCGGCCGGCGCACTGATCGCCGTCGCGGCCGTCGGACTCATCCGGTCGGGGCGGTCGTGAGGCGGGGGAGCGCTATCGGTCAGGTGGCCGGGCGGCTCAACTGCCGGATAAGCGCGCAGCGCCACACTCAATCGACAGGAATGCGAGAGCGCCGGCGTCCGCGACCAACAGCAGCAGGATCTTCCCGATCATGCAGGGCTGCGACCTACTTCTCAGTTCGGCCGATCACCGCCGGAACCGTCGCAGGAGGATCCTGAGGTCCAGCTGGAGCGACCATCGGTCGATGTATGCGACGTCGCGCTCCACCCAGGTCGGTCAGTCGGGAGTCGGCCTGCGTGTCCGGGCCGTGACCGCGGTTCGAGCGATGAGATCATCCGAAAGACGGCGCCCAGCCCCTCTCTGCCAACATCGGGTGAGACGCCCCGCCACCGCTGATTACTGAACGAGGGCGGGAACGGAGGTTCCCCCGACATGGCGATCACAGCGGCACTCCCGCGACCGGGCGTGCATCCTTGGCCGATGGACACGATCCCCGATCCAGAGGTCAGAGAGCGACCGACCCGCCGCCGGTTCAGCGCGGCATACAAGCTCGCGATCCTCGACGAACTTGACCAGGCGACCGCGCCCGGCGCGAAGGGCGCGATCCTGCGCCGCGAGGGCCTGTACAGCAGCCACATCACCGAGTGGCGCCGGCTCCGCGCCCTCGGCGGCCTCGCGGCCCTGGGCCAGCCGCGGGGCCCCCGACCCGCCCACCCGCTCGTCGCCGAGAACGAGCGCCTGCGCGACAAGGTCGGACACCTCGAAGCGCGCCTGGTCCGGGCCGAGAAGGTGATCGCCGTCCAGGGAAACGTCTCGGCGCTCTTGCGGGAACTCTCCCTCGAGGGTGCCGAGCCGAAGCCCGGGCGATGATCGCGACCGGGGTCTCCGAGCTCGCCTCGGTCGTGGGCACGAGCGCCGCCTGTGCCGCACTCGCCGTATCGCGGGCGACCCACTATCGCCGAACCAGAGGTCCCAGGCTCGGCCCGCCGGTGCCACGCCCCCGCCCGGCCCGGGCGCTCACCGAGAACGAGCGCACGACGGTCCTCGATCTCCTCCACGGAGAACGCTTCGTCGACGCGTCCCCGGCCGCGACCTACGCCACCCTGCTCGACGAGGGGACGTACCTCGCCTCGGAGCGGACGATGTACCGGATCCTGGCCGATGCCCAGGAGGTCCGCGAGCGCCGGGACCAGCGGCGCCACCCCGCCTATGCCAAGCCTGAGCTCCTCGCCACCGGACCCAACGAGCTCTGGAGCTGGGATATCACCAAGCTGCGGGGTCCGGCCCGCTGGACCTACTACCAGCTCTACGTGATCCTCGATGTCTTTTCCCGCTACGTGCCCGGCTGGATGGTCGCGACCAGGGAGAGCGCGGCACTCGCCGAGCGGCTCATCGCCGACTCGGTCGCCAAGCAGGCGATCGTGCCCGACTCGCTCACCATCCATGCCGACCGGGGCACCTCGATGACGTCGCGGCCGGTCGCGCTCCTGCTCGCCGATCTCGGGATCACCAAGAGCCACTCCCGACCCCACGTCAGCAACGACAACCCGTATTCGGAGGCCGGCTTCAAGACCTTGAAGTACCGCCCCGAGTTTCCCGATCGGTTCGGCTCGCTCGAGGATGCCCGGGCCTTCTGCGGGGGCTTCTTCGCCTGGTACAACACGGAGCACCGCCACAGCGGGATCGCGCTGTTCACCCCGGCCGACGTCCATTACGGCCGGGCGGGCGAGCTGCTCGAAGCTCGAGCCGGTGTCCTCGCCGGCGCCTACGCGGCCCACCCCGAACGCTTCGTCCAGGGACTGCCGCTCCCGAGATCCGTCCCCACCGAGGTCTGGATCAACCCGCCGCTGAAGGGGGTGCCGCAAGCCTGATCTTCCGACGCTGGTGTCTCACTCGGGTTGACAGGTTCCGAGCTGGCGGCCGACGCCCACAGTGCTCCATTCTTGACATCGGGGTTGTGTACGACATAATGGCGACATGAGATGGCCATCATCTTCAGAGACTCTGCCTCGAAACATGGGATCAATCACGAGCGATCGCGGCACGTCGTGGAACATTGCGTCCGCCCACTCTATCCAGCCTCCGAAGGCGACGACCTGGTCCTCTTCCTTGGCCCTGACGCCAACGGAATCCCACTCGAAGTCGTCGCCGTGGATCAGGCAGATGGCGGGTGCATCGTGATCCACGCCATGCGGCTGCGTCCGAAGTACGCCGCGGAATACGCGGAGGAGATGCGATGCAGGTGAAGACCAGGAGCGGGCGCGTGCTCTCGGACGCCGATCTCGATCGGCTGGCCGAGAGCGCCGAGCAGGGTTTCGATCTGTCCACCTGGCGGCCGCGACCGGGCCGACCGTCCCTGGATGCGACGGCGGATGGGCACTCGCCGCGAGTCGAGGTCCGCGTCCCTGAAGCCTTGCGCGACCAGGTACGGAAGCGGGCCGCAGCCGAGGGCAGAAACGTGAGCGATGTCCTTCGAGAGTTGCTCGAGGCGTACGCATCCGGGGCACCCGCGAAGATCGCACGCCATCGGTGAGGACGCCGCGACCGGCCCGACGCCCGGGAGCGCGCTACTTCCCAGTGCGGCCGCCAAGCGAAAGTCGATGCCGAGCCGGCGCCAGAACTCGGCTGCCTCGCCGTCCCCGAAGCGGATGAGCGAAACGAGCAGGAAGACCAGCACCGCGGTTGGTCAACATTCACCAAACTCGGCGGTCGTACCGGCTGGCGCCGGTAGTCCGCGCTCGATGTCGCCATCGACGCCACCGGCGCGCTGATCGCCCTCGTGGCCGTCGGACTCATCCGGTCTCGGCGGTCCTGAGGCGACGGTCCTGAGGCGGGGGACCGAATCGGTCAGGGGCAGAGCGCGCCGATCGGGATGACCGCGACTCCGTCGTCGCGGACGTAGCCGTAGCCGGTGCCCGTGATGACGGCGAGGGCGAGTGGTTGACCCGTCGCGTCCGTGTCGACGCGGTCCTTCAGCTTCATCAAGTGCTCCGCCGCGGCATCGACCTCGCCGAGACCCAGCTTCACCTCGAACGCCGCCCACCGGCCATCCGGCATCTCGATGATCGCGTCGGCCTCGAGGCCCGACTCGTCGCGATAGTGATAGATCTGCGCCTCGAGTGCCTGGGCGTACACCCGCAGGTCGCGCACGACCAGGTTCTCGAACAGGAACCCGAACCAGTTGAGGTCCGCGAGCAGGCGCGCCGGCGTTGCGCGAACCGCGGCCACCGCGAGCGACGGGTCGACGAAGTGGCGCACCGACGCTGCCCGGAGGCGGGTCCGGGAGCGCAGCCCGGGAGACCACGCGGGGAGGTCCTCGGTGATCATCAGCCGGGCCAGGGCGTCGAGGTACGACGAGACCGTCTCCTCTTTGAGGTTTCCGTCCGTCCCGTTCACGTCGGCCCGGAGCAGCTTGATCGGGGCGGGCGTCGCGAGGTTCCGGGCAAGCGAGCGCAGGAGGCGCGTGACGACCTGCGGGTCCCGCCGCACCCCGTCGACACGCTGGACATCGGCGCGCGCGATCTCGCTGATGTAGCCGCGCAGGCGGCGCTGGGCCTGCGGGACGGCGAGGCCGAGGTTGCCCGGCCAGCCCCCGGCCGATACAAGGTCGGCGATCTGCCGGACGGTCAGCCCAGAGTCAGTCGCGCGAACCGGCTCGCTGCGCAGGACCGCCGCGAGCGAGACCGCGCCCGTCGAGTGACCCGACTCGGAGAGCGCCATCGGTCGCATCCGGAGCCGGATGATCCGCATCGCCCCAATGTGGCGCGTCTCCTCGTCGGGCGGCACCGCGGATCCCGTCAGGATGAACTGGCCCGTCGCGCCACGGTCGTCGACGGCGCGCCGGACGTGGTCCCAGATCGCCGGCTCGCGCTGCCACTCGTCGATGAGCCGCGGGGTGTCCCCGTCGAGGACGAGCGACGGGTCGATGGCGGCGGCCTGGCGCGCCCGCCGGTCCACGTCGAGGAGAACCTCGCTGCGGGCCGCTCGGCGCGCGGTCTCGGTCTTGCCACACGCCTTCGGCCCCTCGACGAGCACAGCACCCGCGCTCGCGAGCGAGGCGGCGAGTTCGGCGTCGACGACGCGGGCGCGGTATGGCATGCGCGGATTGTGCGCTCACAGGCGTCGGTAAGTCAACTCGAAGGGGGATGTTTGCGGACTTTATAGGGGGATGTGTGCGGACTGTTAAGGGGGATGTTTGCGGATCGTCCCGGTGCGCCACCACGCGCTCCACAGCCCGGTGCTGAGCCGACGACCGGTCTCGTCCTGACTCGCCTTCAGGCGACCCTTTTCGGCTGCCGCACGGAGACCGCGAATGCTGAGCCCGGGACGTTCCAGCGACCCGAACGAGCCTGGCTGTATTCGAGCCCGCGTCAAGAGGTGTGCCACGGCTTGTGCGTCACAGCCGGTTGGCAACTCCCGGCCGAGGGTGGCCAGTTGCATGATGTCATTTCTTGACATGTGATGTCGTCTAGGTATCCTCTCGTCATGACTGCCGAACGCCGCGTTAGATCCGCCTTCCCCTTGCGCTTCGAGAACGAACGTACCCGCGAGCTACTCCGGGTCGTCGCCGAACGGCAGCACATGTCGATGAACCAGCTCGCGGAAGAGATGATTGAGCGCGAGCTGCAAGTGCTTGCGCTGGGCCTTGAGAGCAGCCTGTCGAGAACGATCGAGCTGCTTCGTTCCTATCGCGGCGAAGGGCGAGCGGAGGCGTGGGCCGCATTCGCCGACGCCGAGGGGCTCCCCGAGCCCATTGCCGCCCGACGCACCCAGCCCGACGAGGATACCTTTGGGGTCGCTCGCGCCTTTGAGGTTGGGGCTTGACCCCGCTGCCCTGTCCCGACTGGAACGAAGACCGGCCAGGCGACCTGTCGAGGATCATCGCCAACATCAAAGACCTCTGGCCCGTGATCGAGGCCGACGCCACGGCGAGGCCGATGCCGTCGCTTGCGCTCGCGCTCGAGTGGCATCGTCGGATCTACGACCGTGTCGCCGTGCCGCATCCCGATTATGTCGGCCAGGTGCGCGACAGCGATCCGCGCTTCCCGTGCCTGATCGACTACGAGGTCGCCGTCGGGACCGCCCGCGGCCTGTCGGCGAGGGACGTCCCGGCAGCCCTCGACGCCTTCGTGCGGGCAACCGCGGCCGTAGTGTCGGCGCTTGACGCTGCTGTCCCGCTTGACGCTGCTGTCCCGCCAGCCAGCGCCCCTTCGTCTCCCCCGGTCGTCGCGGCGATCGTGCGCTTGTGCGCCTATGCCCACGGCGAATGGATCCGCATCCACCCCTTCGCCAACGGCAGCGGGCGTACGGCGCGCCTGTGGGCGAACTGGATCGCCGTGCGGTACGGGCTTCCGCCTTTCGTTCGGATCAAGCCACGACCCGACGCTGTTCTCTTCGCCGGCGCCGCTGAGATGTCGATGCGCGGCGACCATCGCCCCACGGAGGTGATGTTTTCCTCGATGCTGGGCGACGCTCTTCGAGCCGCCACGGGCCAATCCTGACGACGCAGGTGCGAGCTTCTGCCAAGAGCCAAGCCGCATGCGAGAAGTACGCCGCCACCGACGAGCTGCACCAGGGGATCGTGGCCGGGCGCCATCTGTCGGTCCTCACGTCGGTATCGACGCGGCCGGCGCACTGATCGCCGTCGTGGCCGTCGGGGTGGTCGGGCTCGTCCGGATCGTTCACTTGCGACGGTCCTGAGGCGACGGTCCTGAGGCGGGGAGCGGTCACGGGACCGGTCACGGGTCGGCTGGCAGCCCCGATGTTCCTGCCTTCGGTCCATGTGGTGCACCTTGGGCGGAGTCACCGACCCTCCCTGTGCCGGACCCGAGCGTGAACCGGCCGCCCAGACCGTCGTCCGGCTCGTTCAGGCCGTCCGAACGACCCGGAATCCGGGCCGAATGTGCACCAGCTGGGCACAAGGCAGGATCCCGGGCCGGGCAAGGCAGGATCCCGGGCTGGCAGGATCCCGGGCTGGCAGGATCCCGGGCTGGCAGGATCGCTAGGGCTGGCAGGATCGCTAGGGCTGGCATGTCGAGCAGGGTCGACCTGAGCATGCATCGAGGCACATATCGATCCTACTGGACATCTTGCCCCTCATGAGATAAAGTCGACCGTGGTCGACAACACGCCAGGACGCGATGAATGTCGGTCGTGACAGACAGTTCGGAGGAGCGATCGTGCGCGAGGTGTATGACCCGGCAGGGCTCGGTCGCTCGATCCGAGCCCTGCGGCGTGCGAAGGGCTGGACACAGGCCACGCTTGCCGCGTGGCTCGGCGTCCACCGCCAGACGGTCATCGCGCTCGAGCAGGGTGGCCCGGTCAGCGTGTCCGTCGCCGTGAGGGCCGTCACCCTGCTCGGGGGCAAACTCGTCGTTGCGCCCAAGGACTCGATCATCCCCGAGGGCGATATCCGCTCATGACCGACTCGCTCGCCGTCTGGCTCGGTGCCGATCGCGTCGGTGACCTCGTCGGAGATCGCCGGACGATCACCTTCCATCGCCGCCCGGGGACCGCGCGCCTGACCGTCGCCTCGGGGGAGGGCGACGGGCCCGCCTGGTCGCCGGCGTTCACGCACGCGTGGTTCGACGGGCTGCTGCCCGAGGAAGAGCGACGGAGCGCGGCCGAGATCGAGCATGGCGTAGACCGGGGCGACACCTTCGGCCTGCTTGCGGCGATCGGCTGGGAGTGCGCGGGCGCGGTGTCCGTGCTGCCCGAGGGGCGGTTGCCGGCTTCCGGCTGGTACCTGGCACTCACCGACGACGAGGTATGGGAGCGCCTCGATGCCCTCCCCCGCCCCGTTGCGGAGATCGACCACCAGGTCCGCCTCTCGCTCGGCGGCGTCCAGGACAAGCTCCTGCTCGCCCGCCTCGACGGCGGCTGGCAGCTCCCGCTCGACGGTGCGATCAGCACGCACATCCTCAAGCCCGAGCCGGTCCGCTTCCCTGGGTTTGCCGTCGCCGAGGGTTGGGCGCTCCGCGCTGCCGCTGGCGTCATGCGAACCGCGACGTCTGAGCTGCTCGTGGCTTCCGGCCATCGCCCGACGCTTGTGGTCGAGCGCTACGACCGCGAGGTGCGCGATGGAGCCATCGCGCGCACGCACCAGGAGGACCTCTGCCAGGTGCTGGGTCTGGCTCCGGCGGCGAAGTACCCGCGGGGCCGCGGACCGCGGGATGCCTCGCTCCGGCGGGTCGCGGATGTCCTCCTCGCCCGCGCCACGGACGCGCCCGCCGAGCTGGTTCGCCTGCTCGAGCAGACCGTGGTGACGGTCGCGCTCGCCAACACCGACGCGCACGCCAAGAACCTCTCCCTCGTGCACGACGGCCCGAACACGGTCACGCTCTCGCCGCTCTACGACGTCGCGCCGACGCTCTTCTTCCTGCCGACGCAACGTCAGGTCGCGCTGCCGGTCGGGCGCAAATGGCGGATCGACGAGATCGCGCGCCGGCACCTGCTCGAGGAGGCCCGCACCTGGGGGGTGCCGGAGCCGCTCGCCCGGGCCACGATCACTTCCGCTCTCGAGCGGCTCGAGGCCGGGATGCGCGAGGCCGATGCAGAGTATCCCGAGCTGCCAACCGGGATGCGGGCCGTGGTGCGAGTCCAGTTTGAGCGCCTCGTCACGAGTGAGTTCTGAAGCGAAGACAAGCCCGCTCGGCACGCCCGCACCTACGTTCGGCACGCCCGCACCTACGTTCGGCACGCCCGCACCTACGTTCGGCACGCCCGCACCTACGTTCGGCACGCCCGCACCTACGTTCGGCACGCCCGCACCTACGTGTAGAGGTGGTCGACCGTCCGGAGGATCACCCCGGACACCTGGGCGCGCCGCATGAGCTGGGGGGTGAACCCTTCCCGCGAGTAGAGGACGCCGCGTCGCCGTCGGGGCCGTTCGCCCGGTGATCCGCCGGTAGTCGCCCGCCCGCACGCTGTGATGGATCCAGCGTCGGGTGTCGCGGCTCCCAGCGCCAGGCCACGGCTCCCGTTTTCGTCGTCACGCGAATGAACGCGACGTCTCCGACACCGATCACGCCGATCCCGTGCGCCAGGCGAAAGAACGGTCACCATCCTTGCGTCACGCGAAGGGGATCGACCGATCAGCCGCCGATCTGGTCGCGTTCATTCGTCTGACGACGCAAACGCCCGGCCGCGAGCGGGCCCGGGCGCTCAGCCGCTGACGCGGGCACCGGAGCGAGCACGGGCACCGGAACGAGCACGGCCGCGGGCCCCGGAGCGGACACGGGCACCGGAGCGATCCCGCACCCCGCCTCGGGCTTCCGTCACCCGCGCCGGGGCATCCCGGTCCACGAGGGGTCCGGCTGGCGCCGGTATCCTGTCGGGGATGGACGAGAGGACATCGCGCCCAGGCTCTGCCCGCCGCCCGCTCCTCTCCGGCTGGGCTCCGGTCGTCGGCTGGGCGGCGCTCATCTTCGTCCTCTCGGCGCAGCCGGAGCTGCGCTTCCGGTTGTCGGCTGGGCTCCGGTTGTCGGCTGGGCTCCGGTCGTCGGCGCCCCCTTTGCGTGTGACGAATGAGCGCGACGTCCTGGGCACCGATCGCGTCACACCTGTTGTGCGTCAGGCGAAAGAACGGTCACCATCCGTGCGTCACGCGAAGGGGATCGACCGATCAGCCGCCGATCCGGTCGCGCTCATTCGCGTGTCGTGACGCAAAGGTCCCGGCCGCGGCGCGGGCCCGGCCCCGGCGCGGGCAAAGGTCCCGGCCCCGGCGCGGGTCCGGCGCAGTCATCGATGTCGGCATGGATGCCACCGGCGCGCTGATCGCCCTCGTGATCGTCGGGCTCGGGCGCATCCGGTCTCGGCGGTCCTGAGGCGGGGAGCGCTATCGGCCGCCTCCGACCAGGACGCTCAGCGCCTGGCGGCGGCCGATGACGACGAGATGGTGGGGTAGTGCACCCGCAGGGTCGGGGTCTGGCGCACCCGCGCTGCCTCTTGACTCAGCCGCTTCTTCCAGGCATCCGGCAGCGAGCGTGCCGCACCGTCGCCGTAATGACTCAGGGCTCGAAGGACCATGATCGAGCGGACCTGAGCAGGGAAGATCGCCTCGGCCGCGCCGGCGATCTGGGACATGGAAAGGCCGGCGTCGAGGAGTTCGAGGATGTCCTGGTAGTCCTTGCGTTCGATTCGGTCGAGGAGCGCTTTCGCCTTGGTGCCGGCCAAGTCGAGCAGGGACGCGATCACCACGCTGTTGCTCGCAACGAGGGCGGGATGATCAAGGACTGGAAGCGGGAGGCCGCCGAAGAACGCAACGTTCACGCCATCGACTCGGACCGACAGCGTGTTGGGCGCCTGCTGAATGATGGCGGCCCCGATCAGGAACGGGACGGCCTTGAGAAGTGCGCCAGGATCGAGACTCCGACTGGAGAAGAAGTCAAAGTCAAGCGACTCACGGTGACCCCTTCGCAGCGCGAGCGCCGTGCCTCCATAGAGCACGAAGTCATCAGGCACCTCACGCAGACGGGGCCATAGACGGCGTTGAGCGCCTGGCAGGATCTCCAGTCGTGGCTGTAGCGCTGCCGTCAAGTCAGGACCCGCGTGGGCAGGGGCGGCACGCGCCGGTAGCCCAGACGATGGTGCCAGTAACTCCAAGCCTGCGGACCAAAGACGCCAGGGGGAGCGTCTGCGAGCACGTTCCGCAAGATGTCGGTGCCGTACAGATCCTCGACGAACGCGGCGTCATCGAGAGTACCCGCGGCCATTGCCTGGGCGATGACACGCGCGGGCTCCTTGAGCGTTGCCTTGGCCGGCTCCCACCAGATCACGTGCTGAGCGAGTTCCCTGAGACGTGGCCCTTTGCTCTGGTCCTTCAGCGTCTGCTTCGTGATCTGCTCGAGGGCGGGGTCATCGACGACCAGATCTTCGCTCATGAGGGCAGCGCGCTGACGAATCTCCGCAGCCTCGCGAGTGGGAAGCGCCCAATCAGCCAGATCTTCCATCGCGCGGACGGGAACGCCTGGCGCCAGGCGGTAGACCGGCCGTTGGTCGGCGAGCCGAATGACCACACCATCCTCCTCAAGGCTCTGGATCGTGCGCTGGACACTGGACAGAGGAGCCTGGAGAAGTCGGGCGATCTCAGCCAGTCGCAGCCCACGCGGACGCGCGGAGAGGGCGAGGACGGCGGCGGCTGTTCGTGCGGAGAAGATCTTCTGCACTTGTCCATGTTCTACGCAAACTGCGTATAAGTCAAGCCAACGGGCGCGGCCTGCCAACGGGCGCTCCGGGATCCGCTCGCCCACCGCCGGGATCCGCTCGCCCACCGCCGGGTGCCGCTCGCCCGTTTGCGTGTGACGAATGAGCGCGACGTCTCCGACACCGATCGCGTCACACCTGTGCGCCAGGCGAAAGAACGGTCACCATCCGTGCGTCACGCGAAGGGGATCGACCGATCAGCCGCCGATCCGGTCGCGCTCATTCGCGTGACGCAAAGGGCCCGGCCGCGAGCGGGCACGGGCCCCGGCGCGGGCGCCCGTCACCCCGGCTCGGGCCTCCGTCACCCGCGCGAGAGCGTCCGGGTCCACGAGGGGTCCGGCTGGCGCGGGTATCCTCTCGGGGATGGACGAGCGGATGTCGCGCCCCGGCTCTGCCCGCCGCCCGCTCCTCTCCGGCTGGGCTCCGGTTGTCGGCTGGGCGGCGCTGATCTTCGTCCTCTCGGCGCAGCCGGACCTGCGCTTCGTGCCGGACGCGGGGCTCGACTTCGTCGTGCGCAAGCTCGGCCACATGGGGGTGTTCGGGATCCTGGCGCTGCTGCTCTGGCGCGCCCTGGCGGGAACGACCGCCTGGCGCCGACCGTGGGCCTGGGCCTTCGCGCTGGCGGTCCTCTATGCCGCCACCGACGAGCTGCACCAGGGGATCGTGGCCGGGCGCCACCTGTCCGGGCTCGATGTCGGCTTCGACGCGATCGGCGCGCTGATCGCCGTCGTGGCCGTTGGGATCATCCGGTCTCGACGGTCCTGAGGCGGGCTGCACGTAATGGCTAGGTGATCGAGCACACGTACACTCCGGCTCAAACACCGCCGGGATGCGGAAGCCCGGCCTCCCCTCCTCGCTTGACGGCGCCCAGGCCCGTGATAGAGTTAGTCGTGCAAGTCATGAGGTATCGACTTGCTCTGATAACGTAGGTGCCCGATGACTGCTCATTCGCAGACGCTGACTCTGCCGCCGCGCCGGAGTGGCGCGTCCGTGGAGGGTGAGCTGAAGATCCATGGTGACCGCTCGACGTTGGACGCCATCGCGCAGTTGGCGGAGGCCATGGCGGGAGTGCCCGGTGCCGAGGAGGTGACCAGGGCGATCACGGAGCGTTTCAGACGGGGCGGGTCGGATCTTGAACGCGAGGTCCGCCTCATCGATCTGTTGATGCCGACACCCTCCACGATGTCAGAGGCCGCGACCCTCCAGGTCCGGCGCAATGCGGCCGCGCGCGAGGTGGCACTCGCCGAGTTCGGGGCCTTCACGAGCGCGGAGCTGGCGAGCGCACGTGGTTCACGCGCGAAGAACCCGCACACGACGACGAGCCGCTGGCTGGGCGACGGCCTCGTGTTCGCCGTCGACACGCCGGCCGGGCGTCTCTTTCCGGCCTTCCAGTTCGCCCAGGGAGCGCCTCGCCCGGTCATCGCAACGGTCCTTGCCGCTCTTGCCGGACAGCTCCGCGGCTGGGAGATCCTGCTCTGGTTCACCGGGTCGAGCGGCTACCTTGACGGCGCGCGACCGGTCGACCGACTCGTCAGCGCGCCCGACGATGTCGTGGCGGCGGCCGCCTACCAGGCATCGCTGTCCGAGGACTGACGAGTGCCCCGGGTGCCGCGGCGTCCCAACGACACTCCCCGCTCGATCGAGTGGCCGGCTGGCCGGACGCTCTGGCGGGTCTCAAAGGAGGCGACCGCGACGCGATTCTCGACGCGCACGGGTCGGCTCTTTCGGTTCTCCCCGATCGTTTCGTCCGACGGGACAGTCGTGCCCGCCTGGTACGGCGCCACGAGCCAGGCAGGTGCCATCTTCGAGTCGATCTTTCATGACGTCCGGCCGTCGCACCGCGATCGCCGCATCGCGCCCAACCAGTACATCGACCGGATCCTCGCGCCGGTTGTCACGGCTCGCTCGCTGACCCTCGTCGATCTCACGACCGACGGCCTCCACAGCATCGGGATTTCCCGAGCGGCCCTCATCGAAATCGACCTCGCAGCGGTATCGGTGGACGATCGAGCAGGCGGTGCTTCTGCGAAAGGCGGCTCCGGCCGCCGACGGATTCGTCTGGGTGTCTCGGGCGCGCGATACAGCGCTGTCGGTCGTGCTCTATGGCAACCGAGAGGACCGAGGCGACCCACAGATGCTCATGCCTGGCGAGGGCCCGGCCTTGCCGCTGGGCATTGGCGCTGGCCTCGAACTCCTGCGCACCCTGGCCGAAGCCGCCCGGATCACGATCGTCCTGCCTGACGGGGCATCTTGAGGGCTCCGATGCCTCACGCGAGTTCGTCGCAAGTCGCGCTGGTTCGGTCCCGCCTCGGTGCGGCCGCTGTGTCGCGCTGGTGGACGATCTCCTGCCGGCGATCCGCGTGGAGATGGTGGATCGGGTCACCCTCGCGTTCGCGTGAGGAAGTCGGCGATCCGCGCCTGGACAAAGGAGCGAACCCTTCGATCCCCGATCTTCGTCGCCCAGTCATCGAGCAGCGCAGGCCTGAAGCCGGCGGGCAGCTCGATCTCGGTGAGATGGCTGAACCGCTGACCGCGCGCGCGCGCCAGGTAGAGCGTGTCGAAGACTGCCTTCTCGGCGGTCGCCATGCGCTCCCCATTCCGTTCCTCGAAACCGCCAAAGAGCTCGGGTGGCAGGCGATGTACGGAGTACGTGCCGACGGGCGTCAGCACCGTCTTCGTGCGGCCGAGCGAGACGACGTAGATGGTGCGCGGGATCTGGGTGATGAGGCCCCGCCGCGACAGCGCCGTGTAGAGCGAGACGTAGGAGGGAAAGGGATCGGTCAGCCAGGACGCGACGAGGTAGGGGCTCGGTCGGCCGGACACCGACCATCGTCCCGGCGTGACGCGCAGCACCGATCCAGCCTCCTGCAGGGAGGCCAGCAGATGCGAGGCGTTGGACCCTGAGATCCCGAGGACGGCGGCCGCTTCCTCGGTGCGGACGATCGGACGATCGAGCGCGCGCAGCGTCTCGAGCGCGCGCACGGCGTTCATGGCAGCAGACCCTCCAGGCGCTCGATAACCGTCATCTGCATGCCTTCCCAGGCCTCGACGGGTTCGTAGAGGGGCAGCGCGGCCGGCTCGATGAAGCTCAGGACCTTCGCCCGGAACTCGCCATAGCCGATCTCGACGATCCGCGTGATCGCGGCCCGGAGATCGGCCTCGTCGATGTCCCCTCGCACGACGGCGTCCGGGGCGACCCGGAACAGCACGTCGAGGTCGAACACGTCTCGAGGTTGTCGGACGTCGCGCCCCCAGAGGGCGTCGACCTTCTGGGCGATCGCGGCCCGCGGGAGGTAGTGGCCCAAGGTTGGTCGCCGAAGCGCAGCGGCATAGGGCGCGATCGCGGCGGGCGTGACGGGCTCCACCTTGACGAAGTCCCGGTAGGGATACGCTCGGTGCGAGACCTCGATCTGGGTGTAGACGGGGTCGGTTTCCGATTGGTGGCGAATGCCGATGACCCACTTCGACTTGGTTTCTGATCGTTCCTTCGGGTTCACGTATTCGATACGCGAGCCCAGGATGCCGAGTGTCCGCTTCAGCAGATCCGAGGTCAGCGTCTGGTCGACGCGCTCCTGGAACGCCCAGGGCTCGATGTCGAACGTGTCGAGGTCGATGTCCTCGGAGAATCGGTCGCTCAGGTAGAAGAAGCGCAGATTGCCGCCGCCCTTCAGGGCCCACGCGGTCAGGTTGGCCCGTGTCGCCAGGGCCTGGAGGAAGGCGAGATGGAAGCTCTCGGCGACTTGTACTGGAACCGCAGTCATTCCTCACGATTGAACGATGCTTCAATCCTAAGGAGTAACTAACCAGAAGTCAACCCTGATCCACATGTGACGCAAACGTCCCGGCCGCGAGCGGGCCCGCTGGAGCCCGGCCAGATGGTCAGACCTCCCCTGGGGTGGAACTCCAGGTCACGGAGGAAGCGCCAGACGACGCGTGCCCGTGCCGCGGACGTTCAGTAGGCCGGCACCGCGATCACGATCAGCCGCCGCGACGTGCGGTACGGCCCCAGGCAGGTCTGCAGGGTGATCCGCTCGGAGCTGGTCGGCAGGACCCACCGGCCGGCATTCCAGGCGACGGAGTAGATGCCCGTGACCTTGTACTTCACGTAGCGACCGGTCGCCAGGCGAAAGATCACGAGGTCACCCTTGCGCGCGTACCTGAGGTTGAGGAAGGCGCCGTACTTCGCATGGGCGTACAGGTAGGTGTTCGAGTGACCGCCGGGCCACGAGGTCGTCGGGTAGTGGTAGGCGTAACGCGGGGAGATCGTCGTCCCCAGGACCCCACCGCGGATCGGCATCGAGATCCCCAGGCGGGGCATGGAGATGCTGGTGGCCCGGGTCGGCGTCTTCAGGCTCGAGACGCGGACGTAGCTGAGGGCTGCGACCGGCGCGACCACGGGGGTGCTGCCGAGCGGCGCCGTGGTCAACTCGGGAACGCCGGCGACGAACGACAGGCTGAGCGCCAGCAGCCCGGCCAGCCGAATCGACCTCGCTCGGCCTGTCTTCGTACTCATGACCGCATCCTCGCGACGATGCAATCCGGCCGGCACCCCCCAGAAGTCCCGATGCCATCAGGGCCGTTCGGCTTCATGGCGGCTCCCCGGTCAGGCATGCGGGGCGACCTCGTCCGGGAGAGGGAACCAGCGCAGGAGCTCGAAGTCGGCGTCGACCTCCAGCGGCTCGGGCGGGACGACCGGCGCGGGCGGGTCGGCGAGGAGCCGGCGGGCCTCGTCGAGGTAGTCGGCCAGGCGTGACTCGGGCTCGGTCCGGCGGTGCGACGGCCAGCTCATCAGGCCGTCGGCGTAGCGGACGTCGCGCAGGCTCATCGGCGGCTCGGCGAGGCCGCCCGCATGGCGCCACAGGCCGCTCGCCGGCTCGAAGCGGTAGTGGGGGAGGAGCCGCCAGCCGTCGCTGGCCACGATCTCGACCGCGCCGAGCAGGAACTCGAAGACCGCCTCGCTGATGAAGTAGTTGAAGTTCACCCGGACCCAGCCGGGCTTGATCCCCTCGCAGCCGCGGCCGATCTCCCGCTCGAACTCGTGCGAGCGCTCGAGATCGATCCCCAGGAGCCGGTGGCCGTACGGCCCGGCGCACGAGCAGCCGCCCCGCGACTGGATCCCGAACAGGTCGTTGAGGAGCGCCACGACGTAGTTGTGGTGGAGGTAGCGTCGCGAGCCGTCGGGGCCCGGGTGGCGGACGACGAACGACACGATCGACAGGCGGTCCAGGGAGTGGCTGCCGAGGACCTCGATGTTGGGCTGGCGGTCCCAGCGCTCGATGGCCCGGCGGATGAACGACTCCTCGCGCTCGCGGATCGCCTCCGCGCCGACCGCCTCCTTGAGCTGGAAGACGAGCCCCGCCCGGATCGACTCGACGATGGCCGGGGTGCCGCCCTCCTCGCGGTGTTCGATGTCGCTGAGGTAGCGGTGCTCGGTCGGGTTGACGTAGGCCACGGTGCCGCCGCCGGGGACCGACGGGACGCGGTTGCGGAAGAGCTCCCGGCGCGCGACGAGAACCCCGGGGGTGCCCGGCCCGCCGATGAACTTGTGGGGCGAGATGAAGATCGCGTCCTGGTAGGCGAGGTGGGCCTCCGGGTCCTCCGGCGTCCGACGTCCCGGCGCCATGTCGATCTCCACGTACGGCGCGGCCGCCGCGAAGTCCCACAGCGAGATCGCCCCGTGGCGGTGCAGGAGGACCGAGATCGCCCAGACGTCGCTGATCACCCCGGTCACGTTCGAGGCGGCGGAGAAGCTGCCGATCTTGAGCGGCCGATGGGCGTGGGCGACCAGCTCCGCATCCAGCCGGGCGAGGTCGATCCGGCCGTCATGGTCCTCCGGGATGACGACGACGTCGGCCAGCGACTCGCGCCAGGGGAGCTCGTTGCTGTGGTGCTCGTACGGGCCGATGAACACGACCGGACGCTCCTGCGACGAGATCCGCGACGCGAGGTCGTACCGGTCGTCGAGGCCGGCAGGGATGCGGATCTCGAGGCAGTCGATCAGCCGGTCGATCGCGCCCGTGGAGCCCGAGCCGGCGAAGATCACGCAGTGCTCGTCGGGGTTCCCGCCCACCGCCTCACGGATGATGCGCCGGGCGTCCTCGCGGAAGCGGGTCGTCTGGAGGCCGGTGCCGGACGACTCGGTGTGGGTGTTGGCGTACAGCGGCAGGACCGCGTCGCGGATGAAGTCCTCGATGAAGGACAGGGATCGGCCGGACGCCGTGTAGTCGGCGTAGGTCACCCGGCGCAGCCCGAACGGGCCGATCACCGCCTCGTCGTCGCCGATGACGGCGGCGCGGATCGCCTCGATGAGGGCGGGGGTCTCGTTCATGGGCTCGTATCGTAGTCGGCCGGGCACCCGGCCGAGATGCAGGTCGAGCTGCCGGTCGAGGTGCCGGTCGGGTCCCGGTCGGGTCCGTTCTACCCGGCCCCCAGGATCGCTCCCCGCCGAGACATCAGGATCCATGCCGGGAGGATCACCAATGCCAGGCTGAGCAGCCCGAGTGCCGTGAAGCCGGCGACCGCCATGACCAGCCCGGACGTCAGGCTGGCCGCCGCGGCGGAGCTCCAGATGAGCGCGTCGGTCACGCCCTCCAGCCGCGTCCGTTCGTGGAGGGCGAGACCGCTGGCCAGGAGCGAGGAGCCCGCGATGAAGCCCAGGTTCCAGCCGTAACCGAGCAGGAAGAGGGCCACGAACAGGAGGGCGCCGCCCTCCGGCGGGGCGACGGCGGACAGGATCGCCGATACGCCGAGCGTCCCGAGCCCGAGGAAGATCACTGGCAGGCTGCCGAACCGGTCGGCCAGCCGTCCGGAGATCGGCGAGAGGGCGAACATCCCGAACGTGTGGGCGCTGATGACGAGTCCGACGGCCGCCAGGCCGTGGCCGTGCTCGGTCATGTGGAGCGGGGTCATCGTCATGATCAGGACCATCACGATCTGGCCGACGATGAGCGCGATGACGGCGGCCAGGACGGTCGGTCGCCGAAGGAGCTCGCCGAGCGGGGCGGACGTCGGCCGGACGCCGTCCGGGTGCTGCGAGGACTCGTCGGCCAGCTGGTACGGGTCCGGACGGAGGAGCGCCAGGGACAGGAGCGCCGCGGCCCCGACGAAGAGGAGCGGGACGAGGTAGGCGCCGGACAGCGCCGGCAGGCCGATCGATCTCGCGAGATCGCCGGCGAACGTGACGAGGTTGGGTCCCACCACCGCGCCGATCGTCGCGCCCCACACGACGGTCCCGATCGCCGACGCGCGTCGCGCCGGCGGGAACATGTCGGCGGCCGTGTAGCGCGAGAGCTGGTTGGAGCTGTTGGCGAAGCCCATGAGGACCGTGGCGAGGAGCAGCAGCGGGAACGACCGGGCGATGACGGCGGCCGCAGCCAGAGCCGCTCCGAAGGCGCCGACCATGTAGCCAACCGTGAGCCCGACCCGCCGGCCGCGGCGGACCATCAGCGCCGACAGGAGCGTGGAGCCCGTCGCCGAGCCGAGGACGACCGCGGCCCCCGGGACCCCGGCCCAGGCCGAGCTGCCGGCGAGCTCACGGGCGACGATCGTCGCGACGGTCACGGCCGCGATGTAGCCCGTGCTGCCGAGGCCGACGCCCGCCACGAGGGACCACAGGATCCGCCGGCGGGCGACCCGGAGCCGGCGTGGAGGAAGGAGGGCCATGATGGCTAGCGCCAGGCGGCCTCGTACGGGTGCTCGGCGACGAGGAGACGGCCCGCGGCAAACCGCTCGAGCGCGAACGGCGCGATGTCGACGGTCGTGGCGGCTCCGTCGAGGATCAGCTCGCTCATGCACAGCCCGACTGCCGGGGAGGTCTTGAAGCCCGTCCCGCTGTGGCCGCAGTCGAGGTAGAAGCCGGTCGGCCCGGCCGGCCCGAGGATCGCCCGCTGGTCCGGGGTGAGCCCGTCCTGGCCGCTGTGGGCGGAGCGGAACGTGCCGTCCGCCAGGCCCGGGATCCGGCGCACGATCCGCTCGGTGACCCGGTCGCGGAAGTCCGGCGCGGCGTCGGCCGTGTCGCGATCGGGTGAGCCGTCGGTCGGGTTGTGGTCCTCGAGGCCGACCAGGACGAGCTCGCGGCCCTCGGGCCGGAAGTACATCGAATTCGGGTCGTCGATGATCGCGGGGAAGGGGACCGGCACGGACGGCGGCGCGCCGAGGAAGGCCGTGTCGTGACGCCAGACCGAGACCGGGATGTCGAGCCCGACGAGCGCCGCCACCCGGGCCGCCCAGCCGCCGGCCGCGTTCACGACGATCGGCGCGGAGAACGCGCCGCGCGTCGTCTCGACCCCGGTCACGGCCCCGCCGGCGACCGGGATCGAGGTCACCTCCGCGCCCTGGACGAGCCGGGCGCCGAGGTCCCGGGCGGCGCGCAGGAAGCCGGTCGCGGTCGCGGCCGGGTCCGCGTAACCCGACTCGGGCTCGTACGCGGCCAGCTCCGCGTCGTCGACGGCGAGGACCGGGGCGAGCCGGCGGATCTCGCCGGCCGAGACGACCGAGGTCGGGATCCCGATCGCCCGCTGGGCCGCGACGTTCGCCCGCAGCTCGCCGGCGCTTTCCGGCCGGGCGATCCACAGGAAGCCGGTCTTCGTGAAGCCGCACTCGCCTCCGACCCGCTCGGCCCAGTCGCGGAACCACGGGTAGGCCGCCCAGGCGAGCCGCGCCTCCACTTCGAGGTCGTAGTGCATCCGGACGAGCCCGCTCGACCGGCCGGTCGCCCCGGCCGCCACGGTCGCCCGCTCGACGACGACGACCCGGGCACCCCGCCGGGCAAGGTGGAACGCGAGGCTGGCGCCCTGGACCCCGGCGCCGATGACGATGACGTCGGCCGTATCGACCATGCGGGTGTGACCTCTGCTGGGCGGATAGCCTGGAGCGCCGCATCAGCCTACCGGAGCGGACCACCTGCCTGCGCGAGCACGTGCATCCCGAGGCCGACGCGTCCAGGCGGCCACCCCGCCGCCGCCGCGCCTTCCTGCCGATCAGCACCACTCATCGGTTCCGACACAGGTGAGCGTGACCGGATGGCCAAAAGCGCCCATCCGGCCGACCGGTCGTGCACGTTCATGCTCGAAGCGATGAGTGGTGGTAATCGCCCCGGGGCCCCTGCCCCCGCCCTGCCCCCGCCCTGCCCTCGGCCCGATGCCCGCATCAGAGATCCGGGACGTCCGTCGCACGAGAGACGTCCGGCGCACGCTGATCCGGCTCCGCGGGTATCGTCATGGACGTGGAGCAGACCCGATGAGCCGGACGATCCTCGTCGTCGACGACGAGCCGACCCTGCTCGAGACGCTCGCCTACAACCTCACCGAGGACGGCTACCGGGTCGTCACCGCCGCCGACGGCCGGGAGGCGCTCGAGCGGTTCCGGGCGGAGCGGCCGGACCTCGTCGTCCTGGACCTGATGCTCCCCGAGCTGTCCGGCATCGAGGTCTGCCGGATCATCCGCCGCGAATCCGGGGTCCCGATCCTCATGCTGACCGCCCGCAGCGGCGAGGTCGACAAGGTGGTCGGGCTCGAGATCGGGGCGGACGACTACGTCACGAAGCCGTTCAGCCTGCGTGAGCTCCAGGCGCGAATCCGGGCCCTCCTCCGCCGCACCGAGGCCCAGCCGGCGCCGCACGCCGAGGAGGCGCCCTCGCTGGTCGAGCTCGGCGACGTCCAGGTCGACTTCGCCGGCCATCGGATCCTGCGCGGCGGGGTGGAGCTCCCGGTCAAGCCCAAGGCGTTCGAGCTCCTCGCTTTCCTCCTGCGCAACCCCGGCCAGGTCTTCACCCGCGACCAGCTCCTCGAGCGGGTGTGGGGCTACGACTACGCCGGCGAGACCCGCACGGTCGACGTCCATGTCCATGCCCTGCGCAGCCTGATCGAGGAGGACTCCGGCGCGCCGCGTCACCTCCAGACGGTCCGCGGCGTGGGGTACGTCCTGCGCCGACCGGCGTGACGGCCGGCGTGACGGCCGGCGTGAAGGTCCACCAGGCCCGGTCCGCCCGGTCCGCCCGGTCCGCTGGATTCGAGTCGTGGATTTCCTCAGCCTCGTCCTGATCGGCGCCCTCGCCATCGCCGCGGGCGGCGCGCTGGCGATCGCGGTCGGGCGGGGGAACCAGCTCGAGCGGCTGCGCGAGGCGGTCGGGGCCGCTCCGGGCGCGGAGCTCGAGACGGCCGTCCGGGTCGGGCTGGCCGCCCGGTCGGAGGCCGAGTGGCAGGCGGCCCGGCGGGCGGAGGAGGTTTCCTACCTCGCCGAGCTCCTGGGCGTCGGGGTCGTCCGGCTCGACGATCGGCTCCAGGTCCGGCTGGCCAACGAGGCTGCGGCCGTCCTGCTCGGCCGGCGCGGGCGCGGGCTCGTCGGGCTGTCTGCGATCGAGGCATTCGTCGACCATCGGATCGAGGAGGTCGTCAGCCGGGCCCGCGAGACGGGTGCCGCGACCGGCGAGCTGACCTCGACCGAGCCCGGCCACGAGGTCCTCTTCGTTCGGGCCCGCCGCTCGCCGATCGAGGGCATCTGGCTGGTCATCGAGGACGTGTCAGAGCTGCGCCGTCTGCAACGGATCCGGGCCGAGTTCATCGACAACCTGTCGCACGAGCTGCGCACGCCGCTGGCCAACGTCCGGCTCCTGACCGAGACGCTCGCCCGGGACCTGGAGCGGACCGACCTGCCGCCGCGGATCCGCGACGGGATCGTCAAGATCGACGTGGAGACGGGCCACCTCGTCCAGATGGTCAACGAGCTGCTCGACCTGTCCATGATCGAGCAGGGGACGGTCGCGCTCCACCTCGACGACGTGGACCTGGGGGCCGTCGTGCGCGGGTCGGTCGAGCGGCTGCGGCTGTTCGCCGACCGCCAGGGGGTCGCGCTCGAGGTGGACGCTCCGGCCGACCTGCCCCGCGTCCGGGGCGACGACGAGCGGCTCGGCCAGCTCCTCGTCAACCTGCTCCACAACGCGGTGAAGTTCTCGACCGCCGGCGGGCTGGTGACGGTCCGGGCACGGCTGGAGGAGGCGGCGGGCCTGGCGGCGGCGGCGGCGGGCCTGGAGGACGCGGCGAGCCTGGAGGACGCGGCGAGCCTGGAGGACGCGGCGAGCCAGGGCGCCCGCGAGATCGTCGTGTCGGTCGAGGACCGGGGCGTGGGGATCCCGGCCGCCGACCTGGGCCGGATCTTCGAGCGCTTCTACAAGGTCGACCGCGCCCGGGTCCGGGGCAGGGGCGGGACCGGGCTCGGCCTGGCGATCGCCCGCCACATCGTGGAGAGCCACGGCGGCCGGATCTGGGTCGAGAGCGAGGAAGGCCGCGGCTCGACGTTCGCGTTCGCCATCCCGGTGGCCGCCTGACGGCCGACGCCCGTACTCCCCGTCGGCCCCCGACCGCAGGGCCTCCGTCCGGCTGGTGGCCGGCTGGCGTTCGTCAGCCTGGGTCCGGGTTGACGACCCTGAAGCCTTCGCGTTCTGCGGCCTGCCCGAGACGATCGTCGAGGGTCACCACCTGAAGCGATGCGGGCTGATCCTCGGCGACCGCGAGGGCCGCTCCGAGTTGGAGGGCGTCCGCCCCACGCAATCCGTGGACGCGGAGCAGACGGATGGCCGTCTGGCGGATCCGAACGATCGGCTGGATTTCCTGCCACGCCTGCACGAGAGCGTCGAGACGCTCGAGGGCGTCGACCATGGACGGTCCATCAAGGCTCCCATCGCGTTCCAGGCGAGCGAGCGCGGAGACACACTCCACCTCGGTCGCCCACCAGACGACGAGCTCAGGATCGCGCTCATACTCGGCCATCACCGCGACGCTCGACGACTCGGCCACGAGCAGAGGCACGATCGCGGAGCTGTCCCAGAACCTCATCGGCCGGAACGCCGTTCGTCGATGACGACCCGGACCGCGCTCGTGCCCGCCGGCAGCCTCGGCGCTGGCCTGCGAAGCAGGTCGAGCGGTGATGCCGCGCTGCCGATCCGGATGATCCCGGCACGCTCCAGGCGGCGCAGGCGGCCGGTCGGGTCGGGCGTGGTCGTGACGGGCTCCAGCCGGGCGACCGCCAGCCCACGGTCCGTGATCAGGATGCTCTCGCCGGCCCGGACCTGGTCGATGAGCGCACTCAGTCCGTTCTTGACCTCGGTGATCGTCGCGGTCTTCATCTGGCTAATCTAGCCATTGCGAACTGGATTGTCCAGCTCTTCCAACTCCGCAGCGGCGACCGCCGCGCTGGCCGCGCTGGCCGCGGGTCACCGATCGGCGACCGTTTCGCCGCCGGTCGGGCCAGCCAGGTTCCGACGCGCCCGCCGCCATCGTCTCACTCACCGGTCGGTGATGGTGGACCGGCGTACGACATCGAGAGTTCGCGACGGACATGGCCTCGGGCCCGAGACATGAGCGTCCGTGTGGCGGCTTCACTGCGGCCGAGTTCGTGGGCGATCTCCCGCCCGGAGTATCCCCGGGCGGCCAGGATGAGGCCCAGGCGGGCATCGGAACTCGCAGCCTGCAGCGTCGCCCCGAGGGCACGACGACGCTCCGCGGAGAGGTAGCTGGTCTCGGGGGACTCGAGGGCGACGTCGTCGAACGCCCATCGCGCATCGCTGCGTCGCACGACGGCAGCATGACGCGCCCCGGAGATGATGAGGTTGAGCACGACCCGGTAGAGCCACGACCTCGGGGACCTGGGGCGACCCCGGGACGCCGACTCGATCGCGAGTCGCACGAACGCCTCCTGGACGACGTCTTCGGCGGCCGCGGCGTCCCTCAGCCGACTGGTCGCGTATCGGCGGAGCTCCTCGACAAAGGCCACGTAGGTCTCCCCTACCCCATGCTCGTCGTGCTCGTCTGCGGTCGATCTGTCCGACTCGACGGCGCGGGCTGCGTCCATGTCATCCACCCCTGCTCTGTCCTGATGACGTCGAGCCATCGATTCGCTCCTCCGGGAGGCTGCCTCGATGGACGCCAGGACGACACCATCGCCGATGGTCCCTGCGGCGGACATGCGGTCAGACTGCGGTGTGGCTGCGCCTCGTCGGATAGAAGCGTGGGGCGGCCCGGTCTCAGCTCCGGGCGGCCAGCCTCAGCAAGCCGGCCTCGGCCGGCGGACAGCCATCGGCGGCGGCGGCGACGGCCTCGCGATAGGCAGCCGCCGCGGACGCGCGGTCGCCGGACGCCTCGTAGCCCTCGCCGAGCGCGATGAGCAGGTCGATGGACCGTCCTCGGAGGGCTGCGCGCCGGTCCTCGACGTACACGCTGTCACCGTAGAAGGGACAGTCGTCCAGGTACTCGCCCCGATAGAGCGCCCGCGCCTCTTCGAGAAGTCGAAGGGTCTCCGTGCGCTCCGTCGCGACCCGCGCCTGGTCGAGGCGGGCCAGGAACAGCGCGACGTCCGACCAGTCGATGACGGCGGGATCCAGCCGATACCGATCGTTGTGGAACCGGATCCCGCGCTTGCCGCCATCGCCGTCCCGATCGAGCGTATGACGCAGGCCGCCCAGCGTGCGATGGAACGCCAGGTCGGCCCGTTCGACATCGGTGTCGGGCCAGATGAGCTCGAGAGCCTCGTCCTTCGCGACCCCGCGCTCGCCCCGGTCGAACAGGAAGGCGAACAACGCCTGGGCCTGGCGCGTCCCGGCCTTTTCCCCGCCCCAGCGCTGGATCGACTCATCCCCCCGTTCCACCCGCAGCGGACCCAACGCGAAGACGTGCAGCCCGGCCGGGCCCCCGGAGCGACGCACGAGGGCCTCGTGCAGCCTGGTCGCGGTGGACTCCACGTGGGCGCGGTCCTGGGAGAGCCCGCTCAACGCCTCCACCTGTTCATCCTCCCGGCGACCCGTCCGCAGTGCCGCCGCGACGTACACGGCCGAGAGACGGAGCAGCTCCTCGTCGCCGGCACTGAGCGGCACACCTGACAGCGTGCGGCCGACTCGCAGCTCGCCCATCACCTCGTCCTGCGCGACCAGGGCGATCGCGGGTGCGGTCGCTGGATCTGGCGTGTTCCCTTCAGCGGCTGCGATCGATCCGTCCCGGCGGATGACGATCGCTCCGGCCAGGTCCAGCGCCTGGGTCATACGAGTGAGCGCCGGCTGCACGCCCGCGTCGGCTGCTTGAGCGTTGAGCGCCGGCTGGCCGAGGGCCGTCAGCAGGCGCTCCCGAGCCAAGGCTGAAGGCGAGCGACCGCCGAGTCGGGCGCGGCTCCACGCCGCGGCCGGTTCGTACACGGCGATCGTGATCACGAGCACCATGATCGTGGGCAGCGGGAGGTCGATGCCTACGAGCGTGCGGCTTACGGCGTCAACCGCCAGCAGAGCGCCGGCCAGCAGGAACAGGCCCAATCCGAGCGTCAGGGACCTCCAGAAGGCCTTGCCCGCGACCTCGGGCGCGAAGAAGAAGCCAGGCGAGAACACGACCGACGCCGAGAGGATCATCGCCAGGGTCACGAGGGACACGCCGATCCAGCGATCGGTCGGAACGACCACGGAAAGCAGGCGGATGATCCCCCCGACGGCTCCGACAACCACGGTCGCGAACGTCACCCCCAGCTGGCGGCGGCGAGGATCGTCCGGCTTGGTCCTGCGGAATGCGTCGAGCAGCCACCCGGCACTGGCCAACAGCGTCGCCAGTCGTGTGGCGATCCATGCCCAGCCGAGCGCCGCGCCCGGCACGGGACCAAGGCTCAGCTGGGGCGCACTGATCGCGATCGGGGCCGCCGGATCGAAGACCCCTGGCAGAGCAAACAGCACATTGAGCAGGTAGGCGAGCGCGAGCGCCCGGATCCGGCGACGCGATGGGTGCCCCTCCGTCGCGATCGTCAGGGAGAAATGCGCTGTCGCCGGCAGGATCACCGCGGCCGCGAGCTCTTCGAGGGCATGGGCGATCTGGGTTGCCGACACGGAGGTCGACAGGCGCTGAACGATGACGCTGCTGCTCCAGACCACCAGCGCCAGTGCCAGGAAGGCGAAGACCCGGGCAGCGGGTGCCCGGGACCGGGTGAGCACGGTGAGGCCGAGAAAGACGCCGAGGACCGCGGTCAGGCTGTGGGCCGTGACCTCCAGATGCTCGGGGGTGAGCACCACGTCCGTCCTCCGTCCTCGGGCGCCAGTCGGCCCGTTGGGCGTCGATCGGCGTGTCGCGGAGGAACCCCAGCACCGGCCGGCTGACGTTCAATTCGCAGACGAAGACGACCTCGCCGAGGCCGGCATCTTTGCACGAGCGGCACTCGGCGTCCATGCCCAGCGCGGAAGACCGCCGCGCGGACATGTCAGCGGCCTTCCAGGTCAGCGATCGTGCCTGACCAGAGCGGGGCCTACCCCTTGCCCCCTGTTGCCTATCCCTCAAGCACAGGCTGAGGGTCCTCATCAGGGTACTGGAAGTAGGGAAGGTCCTGGGCCCCGAGGATCGTGTTGGTGCGGACGGGCGCGTGCTTTGAGCCGAGGCCCAAGAGCGTCTGAAAGGCGGCTTCGAGGTTGCCGCGGCGGTTGTGCCGGAACACGAACTCGTCGAGGTAGGCTTGGAGATGCGGCCGACCGACCCCGTGGTGGGTCCCGTTGAGCCAGCCCTTCAAGTTCCTGATCGTGTTGTGGGCCACCGGCACGACCCCGACGACTCCGGGCTTGCGCAGGTCGCCCTGGACCCTGCGTTCGTGGGCGTAGCCGAGTTCTCGCGTCACGTCCGTGTACGGGTGGAGGCCGTCGCTCACGATGACCGAGCCCGGCTCGATCAGCCGCGTGATGAAGTCGGCGACCGAAACGGCATTCTCGTTGTACACGACCTCGGCCCGGATGCGAACGGCGCGGGCCTTCTCCTGCACGGTCACGGTCTCGGCCGCCACGATCACCATTGCCGCTTTGCGGCCTTTGAGCTGACGACCGCCTTTGAGCCCGGGCTGGTAGCCGCCGACCCAGGTCCCGTCGATCTCGATCCGGCCGCGGAGCTTCGTGCGGTTGGCGTTCACCATTGCCCGACGCAGCTTATGGAGCAGGAACCAGGCCGTCTTGTACGAGCCGAGCCCAAGGTGGCGCGCCAGGAGCACCGCCGAGAGGCCACGCTTGTCGGTGACCGCGAAGAAGGCGGCCAGGAACCAGATGGTCAGGGGCAGCTTGGTTGAGTCGAGGATCGTGGCCGAGGTCAAGCTGACCTGCTCGTGGCAGTCGGCGCATTCCCAGACGACGCGGCGCAACGTCGTGCCTGGCGGGGCGGATCTTGCTCGGCTCCGGACGGCGCGCACGATCCGCCAGCCGTGGAGCGAGCCGCAGCGAACGCACACGAAGCCGTCCGGCCAGCGGCAGCGTTCGAGGTAGCTCTCACAGGCCTCCTCCGTGGAGAAGAGCGCCGTGAACTGCTGGACCGTGGTCGGGAACGAGGGACGGGGCACCCACCGATCCTACCTCCAGCCTGTGCTTGAGGGATAGGCAACTGCCCCCTTGAGTTGCACGCTCGCTCATCGGTCTGCTGACCGTTCCGGTGCTCGCGGTCGCGGGCGTGGTGCCCCTCCCGCTGAGGTCGATCAGCCTTCCGCCCGGCCTCCTCGTGGTGGTCGCCCTCGCCGGGATCGCGGCGTGGATCGCGAGAGGCAGTTCCGCGTCTAGTTCCCAATCAGGTTGTTGACGGGCTGAGGGCCCCTATCCTCGGCTGTTGGTGTCGAAGCCACAGTCGAAGAAGGAGCCCTCGATGGCCCATCCAGCCGGACGCCCGTCAGCGGATCGACCTGTCGACCTGCCCCGCGGAGATCGAGCTCCCCGCGGTCAACGGTCATGGTCGACCGGCCGCTGGGCGCTCATCGCCGCGAGGATGGTCTGCTCCATGCTCAGGATCCGGGCCTCGAGCGCGGCGACCTGTTTGAGGATCTCTGTATTGCCGTTGAGGAGGCGCTCGTTCTGGGCATCACCCAGTTCGCCCTCCTCGGCGGCATGCTCGAGCGTCAGCCGGTCGCGATGCGAGGCTCGGTTGCCGGCGAGCAGGATGAGCGGAGCGGCATACGCCGCCTGGGTGCTGAACGCCAGGTTGAGCAGGATGAACGGGAAGGGATCGAACGGGCGGGTCAGGAGGATGACGTTCGCGGCCAGCCACAGGGCCACGAGCACCGTCTGGATGACGATGAAACGCCAGCTGCCCATGAACCCGGTGACACGGTCGGCGACCCGCGCGCCAAGCGGGGCCGCGTCGTACACCATCTGGTTTACGGGATGCCGATAGGTAGGCGGCCCCGCTTGGCGCGTCGAGCTGGGAGGGCTGGCCGGGCTTGTGCCCTCCTTGGCGCCCCTGCCATGTGTCCCGACGGTGGTCACCGTTTCGCCTCCGCCGGGACGACCGGCTCGATCGGGCGCAGGACGATGGCCGCACCCATGATCAGCGCCGGCGCGACCCCGGCCGCGATGACCAACCGCGGCGCGCGGGCGAGGTAGAACCCGGCGCCGAGGCCGACCGAGCCGGCCGCCAGCCATCGAAGCGTCGAGTCGGGCAGTGTCTGCAGCGCGCTCGTCGTACCGTGCGCACCGGCCCGCGTCGCGTGCATGGTCCCGGGCACACGCACGATGAGCATCGTGGCGCTCGTACGGGCGATCTCGAGGGCTCCCGATACGCGCCGGACGACGCTCGCCAGGCGCTTCCGAAGGTTACGGGCGGGAGCCGAGGTACCGGGTGAGCGCCGCTTGGACTCCGCGATCGTCATGTCTCGCTCCAGTTCCGCGTTGGCTTGGCAAGAACAGCCGGACAGGACCGGCCCGCACGGAGTCGGTCCTGTCCGGAGTTGATCGAGCTTGTGAGGTTTCGCGGGGGCCCGAGATCACCTCAGCCGCGGCGAAGACCACGCGAACCGGTCGCGAGGTTCGCCAAGAAGAGGATCGCGATCGCGCCGAGCGTGGCGATCACGATGCTCTCGACGTTGATGCCGTCGACGGAGCCGACCTTGAGCACGGTCGCTGCGACGTACCCGCCCACGAGGCCGCCGACGATGCCGAGAACGATCATCAGCAGCAGACCTTCACGTGAGCCCATGATCTGGTTGGCCAGGAAGCCGGCGATGGCGCCGACCACGATCCAGGCGATGAAGCCCATCGAACTCGTTCCTTCCGTGTCGCGCGGCCCCGCTCCGGCCGACGCTGTCTGCGGACCAGGCCCTGCCTGTCTCGGGACCGCGACGCGGTCACACTCTGGTGTCAGGCCGGCTCGCGCCGGAAGATCCCCACGGCCCAGATCACGATCAGCTCGAGGATCGTCCAGCCGACGAAGGCCACGATGGCGGTGATATCGAGCACCGAACCCGGCGCGGCATGGAGGTAGTCCGTCCGGAGGATCCCATCGAACGGCGCGACGAACAGCTGGCTGACGTCCAGGATGCCGGACACGAGGGCGTTGGCTTCTCTGGCGTTGAGCAGGAGCAGGACGAAGCGCACTCCGATGACGAGCTGGATCAGCCCGAACACGAAGACGACGATGCGCCGGGTCATCTCGGAGGCCCCGGGGCCCGTCCTGGTGATGCGACGACTGTCCGTCCGCACCGTTTCCTGATCCGCGGCCGCAGGTACCGTGTCCTGACCCGTGGTAACCGTGGGTCCCTGGGTGACGGTTGTCCGGTCGATTTGATCGTTGGTCATGGCTTTCTCCTTGCGCTATGGGACCGAGACCGAGCTCGCCCAGAGATTGATCCATGAAAGCTCGAGCAGGCTCATGGTGGCCGCATGGTTCAGCGGGTGCGGTTCGCTCGCAGCGATCGTCGGCTGGCGGCCACGACGAAGGCGAGGAGGAAGATCCCGGCGAGGATCACTGGGGTCGCCCCGGACCCGGGAACGTCGGTCGTTGGCCGCGTGGTAGTCGCCGGGGGGGTCGGTCCACCAGCCGGGCCGGTGGTCGGCTTGGCGGTCGCGGACGGCGAGGGACTTGTCGCGGCCGGCGAGGCAGTTGGGGCGCCTGTCAAGCACGGCGAGCTTGTGATGGTGTCGTTGATCAAGGTCACGTCGCCGTTCCGGGCCAGCGCCCGACCGTCCACCGTGACGCCGCTGGCCATCGTGATGGATGTCAGGGCCAGGATGGTCCCCACGAAGGTTGAGCCCGATCCGAGCGTTGCCGAGCTGGTGACCTGCCAGAAGACGTTGCACGAGCTCGCGCCGTTGATGAGCGCCACCTTACTGGACGACGCCGTGATGAGGTCGGACGTCGCCTGGAAGATCCAGACGGCATTCGGGTCGTCCTGGCCGTCGAGGGTGAGGGTCCCCGTGAGACCGAGCGTGGCGCTACCGGCGTTGTAGACACCGGCGACGAGGGTCTGCCCACCGAGGGCGCCCCCGGCCACGACCGTGAACGGTGTTCGTCCTGCCGCGTCGTCGTAGGCGATACCGAGGTCGCTCTTGGCCCGCAGCGCGACGGCGTCGGCCGCGTGAAATCGTCCCGCTGACAGTACCGGGCGGGAAACCCGTCACGGCGTCAGCCGGGTGGATACCCAGGTCTCCGGTGATGGTGGTCGGCCCGGTATTGGTCACCGCCGGCGTGCCCGCCAAGACCGCGAAAGGCTCGGCCGTTCCAAGCCCGACTGTCGCTGGACCCGCGGCATTTGCCGTCCGTCCGGTGGCGAGCATGCCGATCGCGAGAGTGACTGCGATGCCAGCCGAAAGCAGCAACCTGGCACGGTGAACCCGTGTCTTCATCAGGCCCGGGAAGAGGAAGGTGAGCGGGCGGCGCATGAAGACACCTGTCAAGAGTCGGGCGTCGTGGCCAATGAATTCAGCGGACGGCGGGCCCGAGGCATCAACTGTGGCGCGGCATGCGCCCGAAGTCAACCGGACCAATTGGCCGCGAGCGTGTACAGGCGCAGGCTACGCACCTCGACAGGACGGTACCGCCAGCCGCCGCCTTGACTCGCTCGCCTGGCGCCACCATCCCCATGACGACACGGCGGGATGGGCGTCACACGGAGCTCGTGAACGTCGACAGCAACCGGTGGATCGAGCTGCCGCCGTCCCCGGCATCGGCGGGCTGCCCGAAGGCTGACGGTTCGTCAGCGCGCGGTAATCGTCGCCGGGTTGGAGCTCGCGCCCTGGCCCACGGCGTTGAGCGCCCGCACGGTGTAGGTGTACCTGGTTCCGCGCCGCGCGGTCGCGTCCTTGTACGAGGTCGTCGAGCCGGCGAGCTGTGCGAGGACGGACGCAGTGCCGGCGCCCGTCGCCCGAAGGACCCGGTAGCCCGTGATCGGCGAACCGCCATCCGGTGGCACGGTCCAGCTGAGCGACACGCCCTTGCCCTTTGGCGCCGATGCCGCAAGCGACGGAGCGCCGGGCACCGTGGCCTGCGTGCCACCCGACCCCGCGATCCGCGTGGCGACCGCCTGCCGGAGCGCCGGGAGCGTGTCGTAGAACGTGCCACCCGGGCATTCCGTGGCCGCGAGATCGCGGTGGCCGGCGATGTTCGCGAACGTCCGCTGGGTTCCGTTGACCGGGTTCGTGTAGAGGCTGGAGCCGAGGGGGTCGATCCCGTGGCGTTCGGCCTTCCAGGCGAGCATCCGCTCGACGGCGTCGCGGGCGGCGGCCGTCGCGTCGACGTTCGTCAACGTGCCGAGCAGCGCGATCCCGACCGTGCCCGAGTTGTAGCCCAACACGTGGGCCCCCGTGACGCCGTTGCCGTTCACGTCCTCGCTCGACGGCGATTCGCCCGCGGCGTACGGCCGCGAGTACCGGCCCTCGTAGATCCGGCCGGACTCGTCGACCAGGAAGCTGTAGCCGATGTCGCCCCAGCCCTGGGTGATCGCGTGGTAGTAGTAGATCGACCGGATCGTCGCGGCCGGGTCGGGATCGGCGTTCCTCCCCGCGGTGTGGTGGACGATGAGCTTCTGGACAGGGTAGAACGCCGGGATCCACTTCTCCGTGCCGTCGGCATTGAAGCGGAGTGATTCGTCCGCTCCCCAGGCGGCGCGTGTGATGACCGACGGCTGGCTGACGGCCGCAGCCGCGGTCGCGCCGCCGAAGCCGACCGCCGAGCCGCCCGAGCCGGCGCTGTCGAGGGCGAGCACCGTGAGCCGGGCGATCGGGCGGTCCGAGGTGACCCGGACGAACCGAGCGCCCGCCGCGTGGATCACGGCGCCGTACGTCTCGCCGTTGCCGCGCTGCTCGCCGACCTCGTCGCGCTCGACGGCACCTGGCGCGCCGAACGCCACGCCATCGGCGCTGAAGGCGACGGTAAGCGCCGCATCATGCTGGCCGCGCCAGTGGAGGGCGACGTGCGAGGCTTCGATCGGCAGCTCCACGACCCGCTGGCGCTCGAGGGCGACGGAGACCTCGCGGGCGGCAACCCGGATGGGCCCGCTGGCCGAAACGGGGAGTCCGGGCAGGGCGCCGAGCACGAGCGCGGCGGCGACGAGGGAGACCAGCGCGCGTCGGCCGGCTGAGTGGTGAAGCATCGGTGACCTCGGGCGGCACGACGGAGCCGGAAGTATCGCCCCCGCCGCCACGAAAGACGAGGGGCTGCCCGCGAGGCGCCTGGCGGCATCGTCGAGGGTAGCACGCTGAACCGAGGGCGCGGTCAGTGATTCCGGGCGCCCGAGAGGCCTCACCGCGCGCACGTGACGCATCAGTCGGTCGTCGTGCCGGTCGAGCTCCGCCAGAACGACCCGCGCCTCGAGCAGCTCCGGGCGGTGATGGTCGCCGTCGCCTGCGAGGTCCGTGCCGACGGGCGGGCGGACTCGATCGTCAGCCCGATCAGGCGAAGGCGATCGTCCGGGCGCCGTTCACGATCTCCTCGACGACGCGAGCGGCACCGACGATCGTGGCGCCGTCGGCGAGGCGGTCCTCACCGATGCCGCGCGGCTTGGTGCACGCTCCGCATAGCCAGACATGGCCGCCATTGGCCACGAACTCGCGGTAGAGATCGGCCAGGGCGGGGAGGCCGTCTGCCGCAATGCCGTCCGTTCCCCCATCCGTGCCGAGCCAGACCGCCTCGATCGTGCACAGCACCACCGAGTCCTGGCCGGCTGTCGCGGCGATGTTGGCGGCGACGAAGGGCAGCGTGGCGCGCTCTGCGTCTTCCTTGCCGTAGGTGCAGTTGAAGATCAGCTTCTCAGTCATCGTCCTCGCTCCACTGTCATTTCCAGATGCCCGTCGTCATGCGTCGCGACCGATACCACCCGGTTGCCGAGCAGCCGAGCCAACGAGGGGAGGTCCTCCCTCGCCGCTGGGTCGCGGGCGACGACGACGAGTGAGTCGCCCAGCGGGATCTGACCGATGCGAGCCCGGAAGGCGCCCGCCAGCCCATCCGCGCAGCCGAGCGTTCCGGCGTCGAAGCGATGGATACCGGTCGGCCCCGGAAGCACCACCGGGCGAAAACCCGAGCAGAGCAGGTCGATGCGCTCGATCAGCTCTGCGCCGAGGTCGCAGAAGAGATGCTGCTCGACGCGGTGCGGACCGTCCCCCTCGTCGAGGGCGATGCGGTACGTCACGAGCCACCGATCGACGAACGGCTCGATCCGGTGCTCGACCAGCTCGAAGCTGGCGGCGTCGGCGAACCAGTCGCCGAAGCGGCCGACAGCCGCGGCGCGGCCGTGGTGCTCCTCGGGTCCGGGCGGGATGATCGCGCGGAGGCGAACGTCAGGATCCAGACAGGCGGCGACCCCATCGAAGTCGCGCGCGGCGAGCCGCTCCACGAATGAACCCAAGATCGGCGGCGTGTTGGTCACTCGCTCCTCCATGCGTCGGTCGGTCTGCCAATATAGCGTGCCCGGCAGGGCTGTGACGCAGCCTGTGACGCGGAGGTGGTCAGTCCGTACCGAGGAGGACCGGGTTATCGACCTCGGCGGCGAGAACACGCGCCGCCTCGGCCGCCGCCTGGTCGCCGAGGCGGCCGCGGTGCAGGTAGGCGCGCGCCACCATCTCGCGCATGCCGGTGCGCGCCGCCAGCGCCTCAAGGTCGCCGATCCAGCGGGCCGCTTCGGGTCGCCCATGCTCCTGGGCGAGGGTGCACAGCGCGTCGAGACAGTAGGCCTCGACCCACAGCCACGCATCCGGCAGGCGCACGCATCGGGTTCGCGCCTCGGCCACCCAGCGGACGGCCGCCTCCCCGTCGCCGCGCCGATCGGCCACGAGGCCGATACCCCGCGCCGCCATCCCCTCCCAGCAGGGGTCGCCGAGCTGCAGGGAGAGCTCGTACGCGTGCTCGTACCCTGCCGCAGCGGCCTCTGTCCGTCCTGGGCCAGATCGACGTCGGCGAGGAGCGACTCGGGGAGCGGGGAGAACGCCGTCCAGTGCAGCCGACGGGCCAGCTCGAGTGCGCGCTCGAGCGCATCGCGGGCCGCCGGCAACTCGTCGCGCAGCAGGTGGCTGCGACCGATGAAGGTCAGCGCCCACGCCTGGACCGCGCCGGCGTCGGCCGCCTCGGCCAGGCGCAGCGCTTCGTGCAGCTCGCGAAGGGCGTCGGCGTGGTGGCCGACGTCGGTCAGCACCACGCCCTGCACGGCGTGGGCCCACGCCCGCTCGGTGGGATCGTCGGCGGCGAGCGACACGGCGCGTCGCAGCCAGCGCTGGGCACGATCGTAGCGGCCGCGCAGCGTTTCGACGTAGCCGAGCTCGCGGTGTGCCTGCGCGGCGGCCACATCGGCGTTGATCCGCTCGACGACCGCGATCGCCTCGTGGAGGACGCCTGCGCCCTCGCCGTCGCGGCCACGCACGCCGTGCACGAGCGCCGACCCGAGCGCCAACAGCGATCTTCCCTGCAGTTCCGCGTCGTCCGCATCGTACGCCCCTGCCACTGCCCCCCGCAGCGCTGCGATGGCGGCGTCGATCGCACCTGCGTCCATCGCCGCCAGGCCGGCCTCGAGGCGCGCTGCGACGCTTGCCCGTGTGCTAACTCGCTGGATGCGTCCATGGCCGCTCGGGGCATCCGCGGCGAGCAGGACGGCCGGGCCTGGGTCGACCCCGAGCTCCGTGCGGAAGAGCGCGACGCAGGCGTCGCGCTGACGCTCCGCGGCAGCCCGGTCGCCGGCGGTCGCGTAGGCGCGGATCAGGAGCTCCTGGGCGTCCTCGTCGAGCCCGTTGGCGGCCACCAGGCGGCCGGCCAGCTCGATGGCGCGCTCCGCGTCGCCGACCGCCAGCCTGGCACGGGCCGCCTCGCGCAGGACGTCCTCGGCCGCCCCGGCGAGCCGCCGCCGTTCGGTCAGCAGCCACACTTCGAAGGCGGGGCTCGAGGGGAAGGCCATGCCCTCGAGCAGCTCGTGGCCGAGGCCGGGGATGTCGAGCGCCTGGAGCCAGGTGCCGCCAGTCAGCGCGCGAATGTCGACGAACGCGCCCGGCGGAAGCCTCAACTCAAGGTGGTCGCCGCCGATCGAGGCATCGGAGCCGAGGAGACGGCGCAGTTGGGTGAGGTTCCAGCTGAGGGCATTGAGGGGATCCTCCGCGTCGGAGAAGAGGATCTCGACCAGCCACTCCCGGCTGGGCGCCGACTCGGTGGTGAGGAGGTAGGCCAGGAGCGCCCATGCCTTGCGACCGCGCGGGGCGCGCTGACGGACCGCTTCCCGCTCAACGAATGGTGCGCCCAAGAGATGGACGGCGAGCGACGCTCCCATACGTGAAGTGTGCCACCCCTACCTGTGCTTCCTGTTACCCATTGGAGTTGACCCAGGCGTAGGACGGCCGCCCCGACATCACCGACGCCCCACGAGCAGGTAGGCCCGCAGACGGTCGAGCCCGCGTTTGCGCAACTCGGACGCTGGCGACGGCTGTCGCGCTGCTACGAGGGCACGGAGGCGAGCACCCGAGCGTGGCTCGAAGTCGCGTCGGTGGGCTACCTGCTCGGGCGCACGTAGCGCCTAGCTGTGATTCACGAAGAGGTTGTTGACGAATGGGCGGGTTCCCGCCCGTGCGCTACTCCCCGTCGGCGCCCGGCCGCGGCGGCGAGCGCCCGCGGCCGCGGCCGCGGGGCGGTTATGCGGCCCACGCATGGATCGCTGACCGGCCGAGCGTGGCCAGGGTGGCGTTCTGTCGATCCTGAGTCGTGGCCGAGCGCGGCCGAGCGTGATTCCATGCAGCAGCCGCATCGCCCAGGTCCGCCGGCGGGGTCGAGCCGAGGCGCACGGGGGCGTGTCACGCGAGCGGGTCGCCCGGTCCGCCTGGCTTGACTTGCCCACCCAGTGTCGGGCCCATGGCTCACCGGGGGTACAGGTGCCGATGACCGTGCCCGTCAACAACGGAATTGGCTCTACCATTCGCGCCGGCGGCGGCGTTCGCGGCGGACGGCGGCACGGACGGCCGAACGGTGGACGAGGAAGCGGAGGCGGGAGGGCCCACGATGATCAAGATCTGGAGCGAGCTGCCGGTCGCGCGGTTGAAGGAACAGGTCGCGGACCTCGCGACGCTCCTGTGGGTGGTGTTCTGGGGGAACATCGTCTGGCAGCTGTTCCAGTTCCTGGCCGGCTTCGCCGAGGCCGGCCGGACCATCCGCACCGGCGGCCAGACCATGGTCCAGAGCGGGCGCGACCTGGGCGACTCGCTGGCCGGCCTGCCGCTCGTCGGGTCGCAGGTCCGCGACATTGCCCGTGACGCCTTCGCCGGCGCCGGCCGGCCGCTGTCCGACTTCGGCACGGAGCTGGAGCAGTTCATCTTCGTGGTCGCGATCGTGCTCGCCCTGTTGCTCGCCCTCGTGACGCTGGAACCGTGGCTGGTCCGCTATCTCCCCTGGCGCTGGGAGCGGCTGCGGCACGTCCGGGCCGCCCACCGCGCCATCCGCACAGCACCCGACGTCGCCGACGCCGACATCGAGCGCGCCCTGGCGATGCGGGCCGTCAGCGGGCTCGACTACCCGACCCTCCTCGAGTACACGCCGGATCCGCTTGGCGACTGGGTCAGCGGCCGCCACGACCGGCTCGCCCGGGCGGAGCTCGCCAGCGTGGGGCTGCGGCCCTGAGAGCGACGGCTACCCCGCCGTCCGAAGGCTGCGAACGCGACCGAATGAACGTGTCGCCGCACGATCGTTGGGTTGTCCACGAGCATATTGACCTGCCCGGCGCTGGCCAGTAGGCTGTGCCAACCAAACGTTCGTTTGGTGATCGTTCTGACACCTGGTCAGACCCGGAGCCCCGTGGATCATCGCGTGCCATGACGACGACCCGACCTCGCGAGGTGGAGCTCCACCGTGTCGCCACCGAGCTCTTCAGGGAGCGCGGCTTCCACGCCACTTCCATGCAGGATCTCGCCGAGGCGCTCGGCCTGAACCGAGGCAGTCTCTACCACTACATCGCCGCCAAGGACGACCTCCTCTGGACGATCGTGAGCGACGCGCTCGACCGGCTCGAAGAGTGCGTCCGGCCCGAACTCGACGGCAAAGGCAGCGGTGAGGCGCGGGTGAGGCGCGCAATCGCCGCCCATCTCCACTTCGCGGCGAGCAACCTCAACGAGCTCTCGCTTCTCCAGATCGAGCTCCGCTCGCTTCCGCCCGGGCGCCGGCGCGCCCTCGTCGAACGCCGGGACGCGTACGAGGCGCACTGGCGCCGGGCGATCGCCGAGGGGATCGTCGACGGCAGCTTCCGCCCGCTCGACGTTCGTCTGGCGGGCTTCATCGTCCTGTCGACCTGCAACTGGTTCACCCAGTGGTACCGTCCCGATGGACCGCTTGCTGTCGAGGAGCTGGCAGGTACGCTCGCCGACCTCCTGGTCGGTGGACTGCGCGCCTCGGCGTCGGCGGAGGGCGCTCCATGATCGCCCGCCTTGAGCGCGCCGTGGTGCTGGGTGCCGGAACCATGGGCGCCCAGCTCGCCTGCCTGCTGGCGGGCGCCGGAACCCGCGTCCAGCTGCTCGACCTCGACGCCACGGTGGCGGCCCAGGGTCTGGAGCGCGCGCTCCGTCTGCGGCCCTCGCCGGCCTACCGGCCGGAAGACGTGGCCCGGGTCACGACCGGCGGCTTCGACGCGCTCGAGTCGGCGCTGGACGGCGCTGGCTGGGTGATCGAGGCGGTCGTCGAGCGACTCGAGCCCAAGCGCGACCTCCTCGCCCAGCTGGACGCGATCCTCGAAGGACGGCCGGAGATGCCGATCGTCAGCTCCAACACGAGCGGGATCTCCATCCTCGCGCTCGGCGAGGGCCGCTCGGAGCGATTCCGGCGGGCCTTCCTGGGCACGCACTTCTTCAACCCGCCGCGCTATGCGCGGCTGCTCGAGATCATCCCCGCCGAGGAGACGGACCCGGCGCTCGTCGCCTGGCTCGAGGAGTACGGCTCGCGCCATCTGGGGAAGGGCACGGTCCGCGCCAAGGACACCCCGGCCTTCATCGCCAACCGGCTCGGGGTCCACGGGATGCTCGTGGCGCTCGATCTGGCCCTCGATCTCGGCCTGGGGGTCGACGAGGTCGACGAGCTGACCGGTCCCCTCCTCGGTCGCCCCAGGAGCGCGACGTTCCGCCTGATCGACCTGATCGGCCTCGATGTGGCCGTGGCCGTGGCCGACCACTGCTTCGCGACCCTGCCCGACGACCCCGACCGCGAACGCTTCCGCGTGCCGCCGATCCTGCGCACGCTCGTCGAGCAGGAGGCCCTGGGCGAGAAGCGCGGCGCCGGCATGTACAAGCGGGTCGACGGCGAGATCCTGGCGCTCGATCTCGAGACCCTCGAGTATCGCTCCCGGCGCTCCCTAGTCTCAGGGGCGGTCGAGATGGCCCGCAACGAGCCCGACCTCGGGCGCCGTCTCGCCGGCTTGCTCGCCGCCGACGACCGGGCGGGTCGTTTCGTGCGCGGTCTCGTCGGCGCGTCGCTGGGCTACGCCGCGGCCGTCGCCCCAGAGATCGCCGACCAGGCCGTCACCGTGGACCAGGCGATGCGCTGGGGTTTCGGCTGGCAGCTCGGCCCGTTCGAAACCTGGGACGCCCTCGGCGTGGCGCGGGTGGGCGATCTGCTGCGCCGCGACGGTCGGAGCGTGCCGGAACTGGTGGAGCGCGTGGCGGCCAGTCCCGGCGCCTTCTATCGCGAGGGGCCGGGCGACCGGCGGGAGAGTCTCGCGTTCGCCGACCTGACGTTCCAGTCGATCGCCGGCTCGCCGGGCGGGATCGACATCGCCGCCCTCCGGCGCGCCCGCCCGGAGCTGCCCTCCAACGCGGCCGCCTCGGTCCTCGATCTGGGCGGCGGGATCCTCGGCCTGGAGCTCCATGGCAAGCTCAACGTCATCGGCCTGGACACGCTCGAGATGATCCGCCGGGCAGTCGATCTGGCGGTCGAGCGGGCCGACGGGCTGGTCATCGCCACGCTCGCGTCAGACTTCTCAGCCGGGGCGAACCTGGCCCTCCTGCTCATGGACGCCGAGGAGGACGACTGGGACGAGCTCGACCGCGCCGTGCGGCGCTTCCAGGCGGCGACTCGGGCGATCCGCTACGCGCCGGTCCCGGTCATCGTGGCGCCGCGCGGCCGGACCCTCGGGGGCGGGGCCGAGATCTGCCTCGCCGGCGCGCGCTGCCAGCCGCTCGCCGAGACGTACATCGGGCTGGTCGAGACCGGTGTGGGTCTGATTCCCGCCGGCGGCGGCTCGACCGCGATGGCCCGCCGTGCCGCGGAGCGGGCCGCCGGTGCCCCCGTCGACGGTTTTGCCTTCTTCCGCGCCGCACTTGAGACAATCGCCCTGTCCCGGGTTTCGACGAGCGCCGAGGAGGCCCGCGCTCTGGGCCTGCTCGGCCCGGCCGACCTCGTGACAGCCGACCCCGACCGGCAGTGGACCGACGCGGCGTCGGTCGCCAGGACACTCGCCGAGGTGGGCTACCGACCACCGGCCGAACGACCGATCGCCGTCCTCGGGCGGCGCGGGATCGCCGCCGCCGAGGCCCTGACCTACAACCAGCGGGCCGGCCGCTACCTGAGCGAGCACGATCGAACGGTCGTCCTCGAGCTGGCGCGGGTGATGAGCGGCGGCGACGTCGCCGAGGGAACCGAGCTGCCCGAGGCGTATCTGCTCGACCTCGAGCGTGAGGCGTTCCTGCGGCTGCTCGGCGAGCGACTGACGCGCGACCGGATCCGCCACACCCTCAAGACCGGCAAGCCGCTGCGCAACTGACCTGCTAGGAGCGAGCCATGCGAGACGCCGTCATCGTGAGCGCCGTTCGGACGGCCGTCGGCCGGGCGCCGCGGGGCGCGCTGCGCGAAACTCCCCCCGAGGAGCTGGCCATGGCGGTGGTGCGCGAGGCGCTCGTCAGGGCGCCCGGTCTCGACCCGGCCGAGGTGGAGGACGTGATCCTCGGTTGCGCGATGCCCGAGGGCGCCCAGGGCCTCAACATCGCCCGCCACGTCGCCCTGGGCGCCGGGCTACCCGTCTCGACGAGCGCGATGACGGTCAACCGGTTCTGCGCGTCGGGCCTCCAGGCCCTCGCCCTCGCCTCGCAGTCGGTGGCCACAGGCGTCGCAGACGTGGTCGTCGCGGGCGGTCTCGAATGGATGAGCCTGGTGCCCATGACCGGCTGGCACTTCGCGCCAAACCCCGGGCTGGCCGAGCGCTGGCCGCAGATCTTCCTGAGCATGGGCCTCACCGCCGAGGAGGTGGCCAGCCGCGAGGATGTCAGCCGCGACGACCAGGACGCCTGGGGGTTGCGCAGCCACCGGCGCGCCGTCGCTGCGATCGACGCCGGCCGCTTCCGCGACGAAACGGTCCCGATCACCGCCGGGCGCACCGTCGTCGAGGATGGCCGCCCGCGGGTGGAGAGCGCGATCTTCGAGACCGACGAAGGGCCGCGTCGCGACACGGACGTGGCCCGGATGGCCTCGCTGCCGGCGGTCTTCGCCGTCGACGGGACGGTCACGGCCGGCAACAGTTCCCAGGCAAGCGACGGGGCGGCCGCGATGGTCGTCATGACCGGAGAGCGCGCCGCGGCACTGGGCCTCACCCCGCTCGGTCGGCTCGTCTCGTACGCGACCGCGGGTGTTGCGCCCGAAGTCATGGGTCTGGGCCCGATCGAGGCGGTCCCCCGGGCGCTCGCGAAGGCCGGTCTCTCCCTGGACGACCTCGCCGTCATCGAGCTCAACGAGGCGTTCGCCGCCCAGGTCGTCGCCGTCGTGAGGCGACTCGGCCTCGACGAGGAGCGGACGAACCCCAACGGGGGTGCGATCGCGCTCGGGCACCCGCTCGGCGCGACCGGCGCCAAGCTGACCGTCCAGATCCTCTCAGAGCTGGCCCGGCGCGACGCCCGCTTCGGGCTCGTGACGATGTGCGTCGGCGGGGGTCAGGGCGCGGCGGGGGTCATCGAATGGCTCGGCGGGCGACAGCCCGCGGGGCTGCGCCCGGCGGCCGCGCCCGGGAGCCACGACCAGGCGACGGAGGGGCCGCGATGACGACCCGGACCGACCCTCCCGCGACCGGCACGGCCGACCGGCAGGCCGACACTCTGCCCGGCGGTGGCTTCCTCATCGGGCCGGCGACACCCGGCACCGTCTTCACTCCCGAGCGGCTGAGCGAGGAGCACCGGGCGGTCCGCTCGGCGGTCGAGACCTTCGTCTCCCAGGAAGTCATCCCGCGCCGGGAAGCGATCGAGGCCGGGGACTACCCGACCCACCGCGACCTGCTCGCCAGGCTTGGTCGGGACGGCTACCTCGGCATCGACGTCCCCGAGAAGTACGGCGGGGCGGGTCTCGACTCGGTGACATCGGTCCTGGTCACCGAGGCCATGGCGGGCGGCGGCTCGTTCGCCGTCACCTACAGCGCCCACACCGGGATCGGAACACTGCCGCTGGTCTTCTTCGGCAACGACGAGCAGCGCCGTCGCTACCTGCCCGGACTGGCGGCGGGCACGACCGTCGGCGCCTACGCGCTCACCGAACCGGCAGCCGGCTCGGACGCCCGCGCGATCCGCTCCAGAGCGACCCGCCAGCCGGATGGGAGCTTCCTGATCGACGGCTCCAAGCAGTTCATCACCAACGCCGGCTTCGCTGACCTCTTCACGCTCTACGCCAAGGTGGATGGTGAGGAGTTCACCGCCTTCCTCGTCGAGCGTGCCACCCCCGGCCTGACCGTCGGCGCCGAGGAGCACAAGCTCGGCATCCACGGCGCCTCGACCTGCGCCCTCACGCTCGAGGGCGTTCGGGTGCCACCCGAGAACGTTCTCGGCGAGATCGGCAAGGGCCATCGGGTTGCCTTCAACGTCCTCAACATGGGGCGCTTCAAGCTCGCCGCCGCGTGCCTGGGCGGAATGCGCCCGGCGATCGGTACCGCACTCGCGTATGCGCGTGACCGGCGGGCCTTCGGGCGGCAGATCGTTGAGTTCCCACTGGTCGCCGCCAAACTCGCCGCGATGGCTGCCCGCACGTACGCCGTCGAATCGGTCGTCTACAGGATCGCCGGCCTCATCGACGCCCGGCTCGCTCGCGCCGAGGGGTCGGGTTCGCCGGAGGAGATCCGGGCGGCGCTCGAGGAGTACGCCGTCGAGTGCTCGATCGCCAAGGTTCTCGCCAGCGAGGAACTCGGCTGGGTCGTCGACGAACTCGTCCAGATCCACGGCGGCTACGGCTACATCGAAGAGTACCCCGCCGCTCGCGCCTATCGTGACGCACGGATCCACCGGATCTGGGAGGGTACGAACGAGATCAACCGGCTGCTCGTCACGGGAACCCTCGTGAAGCGCGCGCTCCAGGGACGGCTCGACCTGCTCGGCCCGGCTCGCCGGGCGCAGGAGGCGCTCCTCGCGCCTTCCGGCACTCGCGCGGAGGGCGAGGCGGCCGGGCCGCTCGGGGCGGAGGCCGCTCTCGTCGACGGGGCGCGGCAGGTCACACTCCTGCTGGCCGGGGCGGCGGTCCAGCGCTTCGGCACGGACCTGGAGGAGCAGCAGGAGCTCCTGGCCGGCCTGGCCGATCTGGTCACCGGCTTCCTGACCATGGACAGCGCGGTCGTCCGGGCGCGCCAGGCGGCGAGCGAGGCAGACAGCGAGACAGACCTCGAGCGGGCGGAGCGTCACGTCGACCTCGCCCGTGTCGTGGTTGCCGACCGGATCGCCGAGCTCGAGCTGCGGGCGCGCTCGCTGGCCGGCTCGCTCGCCGAGGGCGACGAGGCACGGCTCCTTGTGTCGGGCGTTCGGCGGCTCTTGCGGGCCGATCCGGTCGATCGCATCGCGCTTGCCCGGCGGGTGGCCAGCCATGTCCTGGCCGCGGGCGGCTACCCCGTGTGAGGCAGTCCCATCAACTCGCCGGAGCGGCGAAGACAGGGTGAGCTGGAGCGATAGCTGGCGCGCCAGGGAGGTACTGCGATGACCACGTCACCGAAACGAGTCGAGGGAGCGGTGCCCGGCCGTCCCTGGCTGGCCAACTACGAGCCCGGGGTGCCGTACGAGATCGACGTCCCGAGCCAGACGCTCGACGAGCTCCTGCGTCACTCCGCCGAGCGCTTCCCGAACCAGGTGGCGATCGACTTCCTCGGGGCGCGGACCCTCTTCCACGAGCTCGACGACGCGGTCGACCGGTTCGCCCGGGCGCTCCGCGCGCGCGGGCTCGAGCGCGGCGATCGGGTGAGCCTCCACCTTCCCAACTGCCCGGCCTTCGTCATCGCTCTGCTGGGTACCGTGCGCGCCGGGGGTATCGCGGCACCGATGAGCCCGCTGCTGGTCGAGCGCGAGATGGCCATCCTCATGCGCGAGACCACGCCCCGCTTCTCGGTCAGCCTCGATCTCCTCGTCCCGCGCGTCGCGGCCATCCGGACCGAGCTCGAGGGTCGCCTGGAGGCCGGCCGGCTCATCGCTACGGGCATCCGCGACTGGCTCCCGGCACCGATCCGCTGGCTCTACCCGCTCAAGGCGCGCCGCGAGGGCCGCTGGCATCCGGTCGCCCACTCAGCCGAGACCCCGAGCCTGGTCCGCATCCTGCACGAGACGCCCGGCGGTCGGCTCGAACCGGCGGCCGCGCCGGCTGACCCGGCGGTCCTCCAGCCCACCGGCGGGACCACCGGCATCCCCAAGGCGGCGGCGCTCACCCACCGCAACCTTGTTGCCAACGCTGTCCAGACGGCGGCCTGGTTCCCGGACGTCCGCGAGGGCGGGGAGTCGACGCTGTGTGTCGTCCCCTACTTCCACATCTATGGCCTCACGGTGGCGATGAGCTTCTCGCTTCTCACCGGCGCCACCCAGGTCCTCCACCCCAGGTTCGATCCGCTCGCGGTGCTCAAGTCCATCAGTCGGACCAGGCCCCGGACATTTCCGGGCGCGCCGATGATGTACGCGACCCTCGCCGACCACCCCCGACGCCAGCGCTATGACCTCAGCTCCATCGAGGCCTGCATCAGTGGCGCTGCCCCGCTCACGCTCGACGTCCAGCGCCGTTTCGAGGAGGCGACCGGTGGACGGGTGAGCGAGGGCTACGGGCTGACCGAGGCAAGCCCGGTCACGCACTGCAACCCCATCCACGGACAGCGCAAGATCGGCACGATCGGGTTGCCATTCCCCTCGACCGATGCCCGAATCGTCGATCTCGAGACGGGCGAGCAGACGCTCGGTCCGGGCGAGATCGGCGAGCTGACGGTCCGCGGCCCGCAGGTCATGACAGGTTACTGGAACCAGCCCGACGAGACGGCCGCGGTCCTGCGCGACGGCTGGCTCTTCACGGGCGACATTGCGACGATGGACGAAGACGGCTACTTCCGGATCGTCGATCGACGCAAGGACATGATCATCGTCGGCGGGAGGAACGTCTACCCGCGCGAGATCGAGGAAGTCCTCATGGCCCAGCCGGCAGTGGCCGAGGCGGCCGTGGTGGGAGAGCCTGACGAGCGTTACGGCGAGGTGCCGCGAGCCTATGTCGTCCTCAAGCCGGGCGCCTCCGCAACGGCGGAGGAGCTCCTCGCCTACTGCCGCGAGAACCTGTCGCGTTACAAGATCCCGGTCGCGATCGAGTTCCGGATCGAGCTGCCGCGGACGTTCATCGGCAAGGTCCTGCGCCGCGCTCTGGCCGAGGATCGCGTGGAACACAGGGACCACGGGGCCGGCTCTGGCCCGGGGAGCTGAGCGTCTGGCCGAGGGTCTTCGGTGCGCCTGAGAGTGGAGGGCGTCGTGGCGGACCGCCAAGCGGGCGCTGGCGCCCTCTCGCAGGATCGCGGCGGAGCGCGCCACCGGCGTGGAGGAGGTCGACGGCCATGTCGCGACGAAGCCCCCACTGTTGGTGTCCACGAAACCAGATAGGTAGCGAGGGGCCGGCGGACGATTCGTCCTCCGGCCCCTCGCGCGGTTTCTCAGCGCGACGTGTCAGGGCGTTGGAGCGGCGTACGTTCCACCGAAGGTATCGGTATTGCCGAATTGCGGGTCGCAGTCCAGCTGGGGCCGAGGCCGCGCGATCGGGGCCCCGTCCACAAGCGATTGCCGGAAGGCATTGATCGCCGGACAGACGGCCGCATTCCTGACGTCGATCCACACCGCCGCCCCGAAGTCGTTCGTCGCAACGGCGTAGTTGTAGTCGCCCAGGAACTCGCTGGTGAGTGAATTGGCACTGGAGCCGCGGTTCGATCGCGGCAGCCTACCTGTCGCCGGCTTGGAACGCCGGGTCAGGTCATGGTGCCGTTGTCCTCTACCCTCCCGACCCGGACCGGCGTATACCACTCGAGTCGGGCCGGGGACCGCCCGGTCGATCCTGTGCGCCGTCCCGGCGCGTGTCCCTATGGGGACGAGGAGCATCCATGGCCGTTCTCGAGAAGGAGTTCACCTATGGCCCACCGGGCCTGGCCGGGAGTCCAGTCCCGCTCAAGGAGCGCTACGACAACTTCATCGGCGGACGCTGGGTCGCGCCGAAGAAGGGCGAGTACGCGGTCGATCTGACCCCGGCGACCGGCCTCCCGATCACCGAGGTGCCGCAATCCACCGCAGAGGACGTCGAGCTCGCGCTCGACGCCGCCCATGCCGCGAAGGTCGCCTGGGCCGAGACGCCGGTCGCCGAGCGCTCGCGTGTCCTCAACGCGATCGCCGACGTCATCGACGCGAACCGCGAGATGCTCGCGGTCGCCGAGAGCTGGGAGAACGGCAAGCCGGTCCGAGAGACGCTCGCCGCCGACATCCCGCTCGCGGCCGATCATTTCCGGTACTTCGCGAGCGTGATCCGCGGCGAGGAAGGGTCGATCTCGGAGATCGACAAGGACACCGTCGCGTACCATTTCCACGAGCCACTCGGCGTCGTCGGCCAGATCATCCCGTTCAACTTCCCGCTCCTCATGGCGGCGTGGAAGATCGCGCCGGCCCTGGCGGCGGGTAACGTCACGGTCGTCAAGCCGGCCAGCCCGACGCCGTGGTCGATCCTCAAGCTCATGGAGCTCATCGAGCCTATCGTCCCGGCCGGCGTCCTCAACGTCGTGAACGGCCCAGGCGCCGAGGTCGGGATGGCCCTCGCGACGAGCAAGCGGATCGCGAAGGTCGCGTTCACCGGCGAGACCGGGACCGGGCGGATGATCATGCAGTACGCCGCCCAGAACCTGATCCCGTCGACGACCGAGCTCGGCGGCAAGTCCCCGAACATCTTCTTCGACGACGTCATGGCCGCCGACGACGACTTCCTCGACAAGGCGATCGAGGGGCTCGTCCTCTATGCGTTCAACAAGGGTGAGGTCTGCACGTGTCCGTCGCGGGCGCTCATCCAGGAGTCGATCTACAGCCGGTTCATGGATCGGGCGCTTGAGCGGATCGCACAGATCCGTCAGGGACACCCGCTCGACATCACCACCCAGGTCGGGCCCCAGGTCTCGACGGCGCAGCTCGAGAAGATCACGAATTACGTGAAGATCGGGCTGGCCGAAGGCGCCGAGCTCCTCATCGGCGGCGAACGGAACATCCTGCCCGGCGAGCTCGCCGGCGGGTATTACTTCAAGCCGACGGTCTTCAAGGGCAACAACAAGATGCGGATCTTCCAGGAGGAGATCTTCGGACCCGTCCTCGCCGTCACGACGTTCAAGGACGAGGCCGATGCCCTCGAGATCGCGAACGACACGATGTACGGCCTGGGAGCCGGCGTCTGGACCCGTGACATGAGTCGCGCGTTCCGGATGGGCCGGGCGATCAAGGCCGGTCGCGTCTGGACGAACTGCTATCACCTGTATCCGGCGGGCGCGGCGTTCGGTGGCTACAAGGCCTCCGGCGTCGGGCGCGAGAATCACAAAATGATGCTCGAGCACTACACCCAGACGAAGTGCCTCCTCGTGAGCTACAGCCCCAAGGCACTCGGCCTGTTCTAGGCAGGAGCCATCGATGGAGGAAGACCGGGTCAGCGCGACTCCCGAGGCGCTCGAGGTGATCGAGCGTCTCGGGGCGGAGCACGGACCGCTCGTCTTCCTCCAGTCAGGCGGCTGCTGCGACGGCAGCTCGCCCTTGTGCCTCCGCCGGGGCGAGCTGCTCATCGGCCCGAACGACGTCCTCCTCGGCGAGGTCGGGCCCGCCTCCTTCTACATGGACCGCGACCAGTTCGAACGCTGGGGGAGGCCCCGGTTCGTCATCGGCGTCTCGCCCGGCGCGGGCGACACGTTCTCGCTCGAGGGTCGCGAGCACCTCCATTTCGTCATCCTCGGATAGCGGGGCGGAACCCGCAGCAACGGTCGTGGCCCGGCGGGCACGGCCGCCGCTTGGCCGCCGGGCTGACGCGCCCGATGGGCACGGCGCCGATGCGTGGGCTGATCAGCAGCCGGCAGGCGCCCTCATAGCTGCGATCGCCTCGGCGGGGTGGTGCCCGTTGCGGATGGCGTCGGGAGGGGGCACGATCTGACCATGGATGCCACGCCCTCGCACCGCGAGTGGAGGCGCCTGCTGGGCACCACCACGGAGCTCCCCTGCGCCATGCCGCCTACACACCAGGCGCGCCTTCCGCCATCCGCCATGTGGCGAGCCGGGCGTGGCCCTCGTGAGCGCCCTGGGCTTGGCCGCGGTCTGCCTGCGCCACTGGCGCCAACTGCACGACGAGCACGAGATCACTCGCGCCGACACCGTCTCGCTCGCCGCCCGGGGGGCCGATGGGACCTGGGGCGCCGTGGGCCAGAGCTGGGACCCCGACATCGACGGCCCGCCCGGCGGCTAAGCTGACGGCCGATGCGCCGGCGTCCCACTTCGCGCGACGCGGCGTTCTTGGCCTGGACGGCCAGCGACCATCGCTGACCGCGCGGGTGTCGAAGGAGGGTTGTGGACGATCCGTGCGGGATCGGGTGGAGCCGACACTCTGTTGATGTGTGGTGGGCCGCCACGCAATGGCTCCGGCCGTCCGGGCGACGCTCGGGTCCAGCGCGAGCGGGTCCGTTGGCCTACCCTGCGACTAGCCGAGAGCGGAGGGACAGATGAGCGGGGAGCCGAACGTCCTCTACGACGGGAACCACCTCGACGTGCTGCGCAGACACGTCCGCGATGAGTCGATCGACCTCGTCTACGGCGTCAGCTCGGATCCGTGGTGGCAGGAAGTGATGGAGCGGGCCTTCGGCTGGTTCCTGGGCGACAACGACCTGGGGATGCCGCTGGCCGATCCCGACGACGGTTCGTGTCGTGACGGCCTGGGGCCGGACGGCGTGAACGGCAACATGGGGCGCCGAATCGACGCTTGCCTGGCTGGTCGCGGTCGAACGGATGCGCGCCCTCCACAACGAGGCGTCGGCACAACCCGCCGAGCTGATGGCCGGCGGCGCAGGCGGTGTTGGGTCCGGGTTGGGTCGAACCCGGGTCACCCGGCTGGGCGCCCGATAGCGACCAGCAGGTAGGCCTCGATGCGGGTGGGTGTGATCAGCCCGATCGCCTGGCGCACCCCTCCGCGTGCCTACGGGCCCTGGGAGCAGGTCGCCTCGAATGTCGCCGAAGGGCTGGTGGCACGGGGTCACGAGGTCACCCTCTTCGCCACGGCCGATTCACTGACCGCCGGTCATCTCGAGGCGGTCGCCCCGGCCGGCTACGAGGAGGACGCGCAGGTCACCCCCAAGGTGTACGAGGCGCTCCACATCGCCCGGGCCATGGAGCAGGCGGATCGCTTCGACCTCCTCCACAACCACTTCGACTTCCTGCCGCTCGCCTGGTCTCGACTGATCCGGACGCCCCTCCTGACCACCATCCACGGCTTTTCGTCAGCAGCCATCCTGCCCGTCTACCGCGAGTACGATGGCCACGCCTTCTACGTGTCGATCAGTGATGCGGATCGGCACCCGTCCCTCGACTACGTGGCAACCGTCTACAACGGCATCCGCCTGGCGGACTTCACCTTCCGCCCGAACCCCGGCGAGTACGCGGTGGTCCTCGGGCGGATCCATCCCGATAAGGGCGTTCATCTGGCGATCGAGGCGGCGACCGCCGCCGGCCTGCCCCTGATGATCGCGGGGATCGTCCAGGACACGGACTACTTCCGCCGTCACGTTGAGCCGTGGCTCGACGGCGATCGAGTGCGGTTCCTGGGGCCGGTTGGGCCGGCGGAACGGGATTCGCTGTTGGGTGGCGCGCTGGCCCTGCTGCATCTGGTCACGTTCGACGAGCCGTTCGGACTGGCCATGATCGAAGCCATGGCCTGCGGGACACCCGTGATCGGGATGCGCCGCGGGGCTGTTCCGGAGGTCGTCGTGGACGGGCAGACGGGCGTCCTGGTCGTCGATGTCGCCGGGGCGGTGCGGGCGCTCCGGGTCGTGGCCGGCCTCGACCGAGGCCGGTGTCGAACGCGGGTCGAAGAGCGCTTCACGGTCGATACGATGGTCCGGGGCTATCTCGACGTCTACGCCGAGGTGCTCGAACGGTGGCCCAGCCGGCGGGATCGAACGGCCAGCGACCGCGCAGAGGTGGCGAGGTGACAGGAGGCGACTCCTTCCGGCTCGGAGTGAACTACTGGCCGGCCCGGACGGCCATGTACTGGTGGGACGACGTCAGATTCCCTGAGGTCGATCGGGACATGGCCCGGATCGCGGATCTTGGCCTCCAGGAGGCCCGCATCTTCTTGCTTTGGGAAGCGTTCCAACCCCGGCCTGACCGCGTCTCAGACGACGCGCTCCTCCGGCTCGAAACGGCCCTCAGGGCCGCCGAGCGGCACGACGTCGGCCTCGTGATGAGCCTGTTCTGCGGCCACATGAGCGGCGTGAACTGGCTCCCGGGCTGGGCGGTGGACCCGTCGGCGGCCTCGACGATCCGAACCGTCAGCGGGGGCCGGGTCGTGCCCGGCGGCGCCGGCGACATCTACGCCGACCCGGCGCTCCTCGACGCGCAGCTCTTCCTCGCCCAGCGGCTGGCCTCGACGTTCGCCGGCCACGGGGGGCTCGCCGGGTGGGACCTCGGCAACGAGTTCTCGAACCTCCGATGGCCCGCTCGTCCGGAGGAGATCGCTCGCTGGAGCTCACTATTGACGGAGGCGCTCCGGCCCGCCCGAGTCGACGTCGCCGGCGGCCTCCACGCCCCGGACCTCGAGCAGGACCGAGGGATTCGGATCAGCTCGATCGCCGCCCCGTGGGACGAGGTCGTGATGCACGGCTACCCGCTCTACAGCGAGGCGGCCACGGCCCCCGACGATCCCGAGTGGGTGCCCTTCGTGAGCGCGACTGCAGCCCGCTTCGCCGACAAGCGGGTGAACGCTCAGGAGTTCGGACTGCCCGATCACGAGCTCGGCGAGGACCGGGTCGCGCGCTACGCGAGTGCCGTCCTGCAACGACTGTGGCGGCTGGGGGCGGTGGGCGCGTCATGGTGGTGCTTCACCGACTACCCCGCCGAGTTGCGGCGGCTGCCGCCGTTCGATCTGGCGCCCCACGAGCTGCACTTCGGCCTCTTCCGGGCCGACGGCAGCGCCAAGCCGGTGGCGGATGTCTGGCGTCGCTTCGGCCGGCGCGCCGCTCTCGACATGTCCCCGTTCGACGGGCCGGACGAGCTGACCTGGTACGAGGGCCTGCCCTGGACGCTCGAGCAGGCGTACGGCCAGTGGCGCGAGAAGCGATCGGCGCTGACCGAGGTGACCGAAGAGGTTTGACGCCCCGACTAGATGCCCTCGCTCGGGTCTCCCCGGCGTCGTTGCTGCGGCCGTGGACGGGCGCGAACGTAGTCGAGCACGGCGTTCACGAACCTCGTCGGCCCCCGCCAGGATCCGGTACATCGTCCGCTCGGACGCGAGGTACGTCCCCTCGTCGAGCAGGGTGGCGTAGGTCGCGGCCCGCTCGCCGATCATCCGGTACCAGTCGAGCGTCTTGGGCGACAGGCCACGCGCTCGGCCCGACACGAGGAAGTCGGCCAGGCCATCGGCGAGGGTGAACGTCGAACCTGACGGCGAGTCAGGTGACCGACCGGTCTGCCGAGTCAGGTGACCGGACGGGGAACGAGTCAGGTGACCACGAGCCATCGGAACGCCTCTACATCAACCAATTGATCGGCTGGAGGGTGTCTTCCCAGTCGCCGCCGGCGAAGACCACGAGCGCGGTGCCCGGGATGCAATCGCGCTCGATCTTGGCGATCTGCCGCTCGGTGTGGGTGAAGATCGTCTCGGTCTCGGCCGTGACCGCCATCGTCCGGTCGTCGGTGTAGGCGACCTGCTCGTCGAGGATCGAGAGGTCGCCCGTCGCCTCCATGTAGTCGCACAGCGCCTTGATCGGCCAGTGAATGATGTCGGCGTGGCTCTCGGCCGCCTGCACCTCGCGGAACCGGTCGAACATGAACCATTGCGGCCAGTCGCCGGTCTGCCGGTACTGGTGCTCGTAGACGATCCTGAGCACCTCTCGCAGCGGGCCCAGGTTGCCGGTGGCGACGAGGAGCTCGACCGGACCCTGGCAGACGTCGCGCAACCCCCAGGCCGCCCCGCTGTACTGCTCGAGTCCGTGCGGCGTCGTGTAATGGACCATCGCGTCGTGGAGGTACCAGCGCAGCACGTCGTTCAGACGGGCGAGGTCGTCCGCGCACCGCCCGGTGGCCCTCCCAGGGTCGCCCGCCGCGCGAGCCTCAACCAGAAGCCGGCTGCCGCTCGCTCCAGGTCGGGGTCGGGATCCGGCCCGCGGGGATCCGGCCCGCGGCTGTACGCGATCGCCAGCTCCTTGGCCCGCCGCGCGCTCAGGACGTTGCCGGTCAGCACGAGTGAGAAGCGCATGACCGTCGAGACAGCCGTGCATGATCGACCGATCCCTCCCACGCCGCCCCCTCGCCGGATGCCCGAAAACGGCTTGGCGCCGCCGGCCCGAGCAACGGGAAGGACGAGATGCCGTCGCCCGTTCGCCTTCGGAGGTAGACGTTGCCGAGGCCGCCCTCGACGGGACTTCCGAGCACCTGGTTGATCATGACGTCGCCGTGGCGGATTGCGAAGAGCGAGCCGTTGTCGAGGAGCTCGATCGCCAGGCCGGCCCGGTTTCGCAGCTCGATTGCGATCAGCCGCGGCCGGTCACAGATGGCCGGCACGCTCGTCCCGGCGGCCGATCGGCACGAGCTCGACGAGCGACATGGCCGGCATCGGCAGCTCGAACTCCAGTTCGAGGCGGCCTCGGACGGCGCGGACCTGGCGCGGCGGCTCGAGGGCCTCGAGGCGGTCGGCTGCGCGGAGACGTGTCCAGCCGGCGTCATCTGGCCAGTCAGGCCGGCCGAGACGCTTCCAGGTCCGCACGATGTTCGAGTGGCGGGCGTCGACCCGGTGGTGCCGAAGCTCGTAGGTCCCGGGCCGCAGCCCCCTGACCTTGAGGGTCACCGACCGATCGAGCGTCCGGGCCCCGGCCGCCTTCGACTGGTCGAGCGTCCCGTTCCAGGCCGCGATCGCGACCCGGCCGTCGGGATCGCCCGACGCCCACGCCTCGACGAGCGATCCCGCGCCGTCGCCGTCGATCTCGCTCGCCAGCTCGTCCTGGCCGAGCCGTTCCAGCATCGCGATCGCCCAGAAGCGGGGCTTGCGGAGGTTGCCGATCGTGAGCAGCCCGAACCCGCCATGGAAGAGCGCCGGCGCATCGCCGAGCTCGACGAAGTGGTCCGACGCGACCCAGTAGGCGAGTGCGTCGACGCGGCCGGCCGCCGAGCGCATGCCGCGGGCGACGAGCGGCGCGGCCCACGCGCTGTCGTTGATCAGCGCCCCATGGCGCGGGCTGACACCCCATTCGGTCCACCACAGCGGCAGGTCGGGTCGCCCGAAACGGGCGGCGATCGGACGGAGGTCGAGCGGCGGCAGGCCGTACGTGTGCGTCGAGACGAAGTCGAGCGGCACGTCTTCCGCCCGGCAGTGGTCGAGCAGGTCGTCGATCCAACCCGCGGCCGCGGTCGCCGGGCCGCCGACCCGGAAGCTCGGGTCGACCGATTTGACGGCCCGGACGCTTGCCTCGTACAGCCGGAGATAGTCGGACTCGGCGCCTGACCAGAAGAGGCAGAGGTTCGGCTCGTTCCAGACCTCGAACGCCCAGCGGCGCACCTCGTCGCGACCGTACCGGTCCGCCAGATGGGCGACGAGGTCGCGGACGAGGGCCGCCCACCGCTCGAAGTCGCGCGGCGGCGAGACGATCGCCGCGTAGGCGAACACGGTCGCATCGGGCTCGAGCGCGAGGTCGCGCGGCATGAACGAGAGCTCGACGATCGGCCGAAGGCCGGTCTCGAGCAGCCGGTCCAGGACCTCGTCCACCGTCGAGAAATCGTGGATCGGCCCATCGCCCGAGTCGCGGTAGACCGCAAGGGAGTCGTCGAGGATGGCGTGCGCCCGCACGGCCTCGACGCCGAGTTCGCGGCGGACGATCCGAAAGGCCTCGGCCAGCTCCGCGCCGACGTCTCGCCCGCCAGGCCCCGGCCCGTGCAGGAGGAGGGCGAGGTGCTCAGAGCCGATGATCGGGCGCCAGGGTCGGGCGACTCGACCGAGGACGTGGCCCGCGTCTACGCGGATGGCGACGGCCGCGTCCGCCGTGCCTGCTCGGGGAGCGACCGGCAGCGAGAGCGACCCTCCCTCCGCCTCGATGGTCGGCAGGCTCGAGACGGCGTACCACGCCTCCGCGCCCGGCGGGCGCGTCGTGTCGAGGTACGGGCCGTGCGGGACCGCGAGGAGGTCGCCGGCGCCATGGTCGATGGGTTCGAACGGACCGTCGGCAGCCAGGCCCCGGTGGACGAGGTAGCCGGCCGCGCCCGCTACCGGCGACCAGTCGATGGTGACCTGGCCACGCCCGCGCAGGGCCCGAACGTGCTCCGGCGGCGGGAGCGAGATCGGCCGCGCCGGTCGGTCGCGTTCGGTCCGGGCGCCGAGCGTCGCGAACCAGGCGATTCGCGCGGAGCTGGCCGAGCGCCTCCCGGTCTCCGACCCCGCCCTCCGCCCGGGCTGTGGGGCGCGCTTTCGCTCGGGCAGGCGATGGGCCTCCCCGAGCGGCGGGGTTTGGCCTGGCATCCGGCCAGGGGAACGGTGTTCCGGCATCGGCGCGAGCCTCTAGGAGTGGTCGAGCTGAGCGACGCGGTCGCGTGGACCGGCGTTGAACTTCTCGATCGAGATCACCGGCTGCAGGGCGAGCCGGAACTGCTGGGTAGCGCGGCATGTGGGCATGTCGAAACCTCCCGTGTTTCCCGAGCGCGCTGGCGCTCGTCGAACGGCTGGCCGTCGGGCGCCGCCCACGCTCCTCCAACCGCGAGCGTTCGGGCGCCCCCGAACGGCTCAGCCCTTGAGGCCGGTCGTGGCGATGCCCTCGGTGATCCAGCGCTGGAACAGGATGAACACGATCAGCACGGGCACGACGAGGATGACCGAGCCCGCCATGAGCATTCCGTGGTCGGCCTGGTACTGGCCTGTCGCAAACGTGGCCAGTGCAACCGGCAGCGTGTACATCTGGGGTTCCGTGGCCATGACCAGCGGATAGATGAAGCTGTTCCAGCTGCCGAGGAACGTCAGGATCCCGAGCGTGGCCAGGACCGGCGTGGCGATCGGTACGACGATCGCCCAGTAGATGCGGAACTCGTTCGCTCCGTCCATGCGCGCCGCCTCGAGCAGCTCGTTCGGGACGCCGAACATGAACTGGCGCATGAGGAACACGCCGAACGGTCCGGCGAGGAAGGGCAGGATCATGCCCGGGTAGCTGTTCACCAGCCCGAGCCAGCTCATCAGGATGAAGTTCGGGATGAGCGTGATCCCGGCGGGAACCATGAGCGTGGCGAGGACGAGGCCCATGATCACCCGCTTCCCGCGCCACTGAAGCTTGGCGAGCGCGTATCCGAGCATCGGGCAGAAGACGAGATTGCCGACCGTCACCGCCAGCGCGATGACCGACGAGTTGAAGAAGAACCGCGGAAAGTCGAGCTGATCGAAGAGCCGCTGGTAGTTGTCGGTCGTCGGGGTCGACGGCAGGAACGTCGGCGGGCTGCGGAGGAAGTCGGGTTGCGGCTTGATCGAGCCGAGGACCATCCATAGGAACGGCCCGACCATGACCACGAGCCCACCGATCAGCAGGACGTAGATCCAGATGTTGGACGCTGTCCGGCCGCCCCCTGGAGCGGAGCGCGACAGGGCCGGAGCGCGAGCCGGCACGGCGGTCACCGATCCACCTCCCTCACGCGTCCGATCGGAGGAACTTGAACTGGAGGAAGGCGATGATCGCGACGATGACGAACAGGACGTACGCGATCGCCGAGGCGTAGCCCTGGTGGAAGAACGTGAAGCCCTGCAGGAACATGTACATCGTGACCGAGAGCGTCGCGTCGAGCGGCCCGCCGCCGGTCATCACGAACGGCTCCTCGAACAGCTGCAGGTAGCCGATCGTGGTGATCACCGTCATGAACAGGATCGTCGGCCGGAGCATGGGGATGGTCACGTACCGAAAGGCCTGCCAGCGACCGGCACCGTCGATGGCGGCCGCTTCGTAGAGCGATGACGGGATCGCCTGCAGGCCGGCCAGGAAGACGATCATCGCGAACCCGAGGTTGCGCCAGACGGCCATCGCGATGATCGACGGCATCGCGAACACCGGGTCGGCCAGCCAGGCCGGTCCACTGATGCCCAGGCCGCCGAGCAGCATGTTGATCAGCCCGACGTCGGGGTTCAGCAGGAACCGCCAGACCACCGCGATGGCGACGATGCTCGTGATGACCGGCAGGTAGTAACCGACCCGGAACGCCGTTCGAAAGCGGGACACCCCACGGCTCAGGGCCGTCGCGATCAACAGCCCGATGGCGAGCGTCAGCGGCACGCCGACGACCACGAAGTAGAAGGTGTTGAACAGCGCCGTCCAGAACTTCGAGTCGCCGAACAGGTCAAGGTAGTTCTTGAGGCCGACGACGGACGTCCCGACCGGGTTCGCGAGATCCCGCAGGCCGAAGCTCGTGAAGCTCAGGAGGAACGAGGCGAGGATCGGGAAAGCGAGGAAGATCCCGAACAGAATCACGAACGGGGCGGCGAACGCCCAGCCGGTCAGGTTGTCCCGCCGCCGGCCGGAGGCGGCCGGGGCCGCCTCCGCCACCCTGCGCTGGGCGAGCGCAGGAACCGTCATGTCAGCTACCCGTCCCGATCCTCTCGGCCTCCTGCTGCATCTCGTCGGCCGCGGCCTTCGGGTCCAGGCTGCCGGTCGTCAGCTTCTCGAGCGTCGAATTCAGCGCCGTGCCCAGCTCGCTCCACGTCGAGATCGCCGGCTGCGCCCGGGTGTCATTGAGCTGCTCGCCGAACAACGCAACGTTCTTGTCGTCCTTGAGGGTCGGGTCGTCCCAGGCCGACTGGACGGCCGGCAGGTCGGTGACCTCGGCGTACCAGGCGACCTGCGTCTTGGGGTCGGTGAGGTACTGGACGAATTTCCAGGCCAGGTCCTTGTTCTTGCTGTCCTTGTAGACGACCAGGTTGCTGCCGCCCACGAACGAGGTCGAGCTGACCTTCTTCGGGATCGGCGCGATCGCCCACTTGGAGTCGAAGCCCGCGCCACCGGCGTCCTTGATAAGGCCCAGGTGCCACGGACCCGAGAAGAACATCGGGTGCGTGCCGGCCACGAACGCCGGCGTGATGTCGAAGCCTTCCGGCACCGACTTCGGGGACAGGCCTTCCTTGAAGAACGAGTCGTAGAACGTCAGGGCTTCGACCGCCTGTGGGCTGTTCAGCTGGAACTTGCCCTGCGCGTCCATGACGTCGCCGCCGTTCGACCACAGGAAGGGCAGGTACTCCTGCCAGTTCTTCGTGCCCAGCGAGATCCCCCACTTCGCGGCGCCCGTGGATTGCATCGCCTTGGCCATCGCCGTGAGGTCTTCCCACGTCGCGGGCGGTGAGGTGATGCCGGCCTTCTGGGCGATGTCGGTGCGGTAGTAGAGGAGCCTGGTCTCCACGTACCACGGCACCCCGTACACCGTCCCGTTGACGATGTTCGTGTTCCAGGCGCTCTCGAAGAACGTGCTCGGCTGGAAGTTGGCGGGCACGGGTTCGAGGGCTCCGGTGGCCGCGAACTGGGCCATCATGTCGGTGCCCATCTGGCTGACGTCGGGCGTCTGGTGGCCGGCGATCGCGGTCTGGAGCTTCGCGACGGCCTGGCCCCAGTCGACCGGCGTCACGTTGACCGTGGCGCCCGGGTTGTCCTTCATGAACGAGTCGGCGAGGACCTTGAGCTTCACGCCCTCGTTGCCCATCGCCCACACCGTCAGCGTTCCGCCGACCGAGGCCGGCGGGCTGACGGCCGGCGCCTGGCTGGCGGCCGGCGCCTGGCTGGCCGATCCGCCGGGCGCGTTGCTGGCCGTGTTCGTGCCGCAGCTCGCGACCAGGAGGCCGACGCCGGCGAGGATCGCGGCGAACCGGAAGGGGCTTCCCCGCGCCCGACTGCTCCGACGCGAGGTCGATAGAGGTTGCGCCATGTCCGTTCTCCTATGCAGTTGGCCGCAACTCGCCGGTCTGGCGCGCGCGGCTGGGGAGAGATATGCGGCGGGGCCCTGCCCTGGGCGTCACGCGTTGCCGCGCCGCAGGGCGGTGGCGATCAGGCCACCTCACAGCGCTCTGCTGGCGGCGCCTGCGGCCGTCGCTCCGGTCGGCGTCACCACGTTGAGCCTGCCGTTCTCCCGGCGAGACGCGATGGCGACGGGGCGAGCTCGAGGATCAGTTCGCGCTGGAGCCCGACCGCCGTGTCGAACGCCCGCTGGGCGGTCCTTTAGTCCGGATGACCGATGACGACGAGTTCGGCCATCTGTTGGACCTCCTTGGTCACTTCGCCTGCCAAATCAGCAGGCGGTCCGGAGGCATGTGCCACTGTATCGTCTCGGCACCACGATGTCATGACGGTCCGCAATGAAGCTCGCCTCGGCGATGCGCGCATGGCTGGTCGGGCGCTCTACCGTGCACGGCCAGGCTGGGAGTCAGCTGCCCATTCCCTGCCCGGGGGAGTCAGGTGCTCAACGGGCTCATCTGAGCACGAATCATGGGCACCTGATGATCAGGCAGGTGCACGCGTCGACGGCGGGCCTGTTCGTTAGGGGAGGGGACCACAACCGGCTGTGGTCCCCTCGGGTGTGACAGCGGACATGCCAACCTCCCTGTAGGCGGACGGGGGCTTCCTCGCTGACGGACAGCTGATCTCCCCCTCGACGGACAGCTCGATCTGCTCGTCCAGTCCAGTCCCGCCCCTCGCGATCCCCCAGGTGGGTGACCCCCGCCTCACCTGCGGGCATGTCGGTTGCTGCGACGAGAGCCCAAATCGCCACGCCACGGCCCACTTCCACCAGACTGGCCATCCGGTCATCCGCTCCTTCGAACCGGGAGAGTCGTGGATCTGGTGCTTCGTGGACGAACTCGACTTCGAGGACGCGTAGCGCGGGCGTCGTCCCCGTAGCGCGAGCGTCGTCCCCAGGATCGCGGGGGCTCGCCGCGGAGTTCAGCGGTTCTGACCCGCCTCGCGCACGGTGTCGTCGGTCGCGGGCTGGCCTTCGCGGTGGCCCTCCGGGGTCTCCTCTCCCGTCGGCGGACCCGGTCGGGTCGCCACGGCCGAGGCACGCTCGTCCTTGCGCCCGAGCCCGCCAGGGATGGTCTCCGCGACGCGCTCGGGCTTCCGTCCGATGAAGCTGGCCGGATCACGGGCCTCGCGACCCGCGTGCGGGTCACCGATACCCGGCGACGTGCCAGTACCAGGCGTGCCAGCCGGCTCTTGCCGTCGTTCGGCCATGGCTCAGTCCTCCTTGCGGCCGCCGCGAGGGCCGCCCTTGGTCGAGGCCGCTCGCAACGACCGGGTCGACTTGCGGATGTTGTCGCCCTCGTCGATCTCGATGCCGTGCTTCTCCGCCGCGGTCAGGATCGTTCGGCGTGCGCGCTCCTTGGCGGCCATGCTCTCGAACTCGGTCTGGTTGAAGCGGGCGACGGCGTTGCGGACATGCGAGGCGTCATTGATCGGCAGATGGCCCTCCCCCTGCTTGTCGACGTAGGCGAACTGGGAGTCGCGCAGACGATCGCGATCCCTGGTGTCGAGCTCAGCCATTCTGGATTCCTCCGGTCGGCGAGTCGTGATCGTGGGTATGGGCGGCCGATTCATGGGCGGACCGCTCGTCTTCCTTGCTCTGGCCCTCATGCGCATGGACCAGCGTCGCGTGGTTGTGCTCGTGCATGTGGTAGCGCGCACAGGATCGACCGGGCGGTCCCCGGCCCGACTCGAGTGGTATACGCCGGTCCGGGTCGGGAGGGTAGAGGACAACGGCACCATGACCTGACCCGGCGTTCCAAGCCGGCGACAGGTACGCTGCCGCGATCGAACCCCGGGACGAAGCAGCTCAGGCTGGCGAGAACGACCTCGCCTTAGAGGCTGAGAACGAATCCATTTTCCGGGCGGTTGGAACCGCTGGAGCGGACATCGAGGGCCGGACCTCAATCGGTTCTCGGTGCAGGCGTACAGGCCGGCTGGGCCGTTAACCGACTGGCCGTCGAACGCCTCGACCGACCGGTGTCCCAGATCGTCGGTGCCGGGTTCGGGTCGCTGCTGCGGCCTCCCGGAGGGCGATTGTTCGCATCACAGTGGGCGAGGGCGAACCAGAGGCTGATCGCTCTGGCCTTCTCGCGCCCTCTGACCCCGAAGCGCTGGAGGCCTCGGTTGCGGGCGATCGCGTTCACGCACTCGGCCGTCGCGGCCCGGTCCTTGTAGAGCGCTTTGGCCGCGGCGGTGCCCATCCGGACGCGCCAGGCGGCGACCGTCGGCGAGTCGTCGGGGAGCGGTCGATACGGGTCGCGGGTCGGGTCTGCGGGGATCCGCGGCGGCAGATAGAGGGTCGTGCCGCACGCTGCTGCGGCCAGCTCGTCGATCTCGGCGGTCTTCAGATAGCCCGCGTCGGCGAGCCAGGCGTCCGGGGCGCGACCGTAGCGTCCCTGGAGCTGGCGGACCATCGGGCTGAGCTGACCCTGGTCGTTGCCGGCCGCGGTCAGGTCACTGCAGCGGATCCTCGGACACAGCGCGCGCTCGCTCGACGTCACACGCCGGTATGTGACCCTTGTGGACGCCGAGAGATAGAGCTTGGCGAACGTGTGCCGGAACGTGTGCGGGTTCGTCCGGACGTCGGCCAGGCCAGCCCGCGCGCCGATCCGCCGGAAGGCGTGCTTGACCGCCACGGCGGTCAGCGGTCGGCCGTCGCGAGCGAGGAACAGGTGGTCGACGAAGGCGGCGACCGGCCGCGGTCGGTCGTGGGCGACGTACTCGGCCAGGCGCCGATGGG
>CAWJIC010000011.1:0-330681 GCA_963842755.1 uncultured Chloroflexia bacterium
GAACGTCGTCGCGTGGCGGAAGCGACTGCCCTGGAGGTGGTCGTAGGCGACCTCGACGACGCGTTCCGGCCGAAGCGGCTCCCAGGACAGGTCTCGGCCGCGGTTCCAGCGGCTCGTCGCCCCCGGGACCCGCTGGCCGGACGCGGCCGCCGCCTCCGCCCATTCCGCCCACTCCGCCCAGGGGTGGCCCTCCGTCGCGTCGACCCGGAGGGGCGCCAGCTCCGCGACGAGCTCGGCCCGCCGGGCCATCGTGAACGAGGCGGTAATGCCCACGTGGTTGAGCTTGCCAGACTCGTCGTACAACCCGAGGAGCAGCGACCCGACGAGCGTGCCGGGCCCGTCCCTGTGCCACCGAAAGCCAGCCACGACGCAGTCCGCGGTCCGCTGGTGCTTGATCTTGAGCATCGCCCGCTTGCGGGGCTGGTACGGCGCGTCGAGTCGCTTGGCGATCACCCCGTCCAGGCCGGCCCCCTCGAACCGGTCGAACCAGTCGGCCGCGAGGGCGCGGTCGCGGGTCGCCGGGGTCAGGTGGACCGGCGGCGCAGCGTTGCCGAGCACGGCCTCCAACCGAGCGCGCCGCTCGCCCTGGGCCACAGCTCGCAGGTCCTCGTCCCCGAGCGCGAGGAGGTCCCAGGCGACGAAGCTCGCCGGCGTCGCGGCGGCCAGCAGGCGGACCCGCGACTCGGCCGGATGGATCCGCAGCAGCAGCGCGTCGAAGTCGAGGCTGCCGCCCGGCCCGGCGATGACGATCTCCCCGTCGAGCACGCACCGCTCCGGCAGGGCGGCGCGCAGCGGCCCGGCGAGCTCCGGGAAGTAGCGGTCGAGCGGCTTGAGGTCGCGCGACTGGGTCAGGACCTCGTCACCGTCCCGGAAGACGAGCGCCCGGAAGCCGTCCCACTTCGGCTCGTACAGCCAGCCGTCGCCGGCGGGCAGCTCGTCGACCGGCTTCGCCAGCATCGGCTCGAGAGGCGGATCGAACGGCAGGTGCATGCCGCGACGATACCGGAGCCGGGGGATGACGAGGACGTCGAGGACGATGGGCCTACCGGCCGAGGGCCGCCGCAAGCGAGTCCCGTGCCTGTGCCCGGGCCAGGTTCCAGGCCGGCCAGCCGCTGAGGGCGGGGTCCGTCGCGAGCTCGCCGGCGCGCCTGCGGAGGGCCTCCTCGATCGTCGACCGCTCGAGCTCCGAGAGCCGCGGCAGCGCCGCGGCCAGCGTCGGGATGGCGTCGTCGCCGAGCTCGAGGACGTACTCGGCGTCGAGGCCCGTCCGTCCGCCCACCGGGATGAGCGACGGGTCCAGGGCCCGGGCCACGTTCTGACCCGCCACGAACGTCTGCGGGCCGACGACGTTGACGCCGAGCGCGACGACGAGGACGCCGACGCCGAGCGCATGGATGGCCCAGCGGCTCCGATCGGCCAGGAGCAGCGTCCCGGTGGTCACGATCGCGAGCCCGAGGAAGACGATCGCGACGAAGACGTAGAAGCGGAGCTCCGTCCAGCCGTAGGCATCCTGGTAGAGCCGCAGCCGGAGGAACGCCGAGAGGAGGATGACGCCGGTCAGGACGAGCAGCCCGACGGCCGAGCCGACATGGAGGCGGGAGCGCCGACGCACGACGGCCTCAAGCGAGAGGATGACGACGCCGGCGAGGATCGCCACCGCCACGAGCTCGTGGAAGCCGCGGGTCGCGTAGTCGCTGTAGGTGAGCCCGGAAGCCGCGAGCGTGTCCCGGCCGCCGAACAGGTAGGCGACCTGGATCGCGACGAACGCCGCGAACAGCGCGTCGAGCGCCAGGAGGACCACGGCCGCCTCGGTCGAGCCGAGGCCGGACCGGCCGGTCGCGGCGGGTCGGCCGGGCTCGGGCCACAGCTCGCCCGGGGCCGGCGACGGAGCCGGCAGCGCACCCGGTTCCGCTGCGTCACTTGGGGTCGGGCTCGCCTCGGGCCGGAGCACCGCCAAGGCCAGGTAGCCGCCCGTGAACCATGTACAGAGGAGCAGGAAGGCGAGCCTCTCGGGCAGGTCGCCCAGGTCGAGGGACACATCGAGCAGGTCCGACAGCAGCCGGGCGAAGACCGCGTCGGCGGCCGCGAACAGGAACAGGAAGACCGCGACGAGCGGCAGCGCGAGCACGAGCCCGCGGGCGACCGGTCCTCCGGCCCGGGCTGCGCGGGAGGTCGCGGTCGGGAGCCCGACCCATGGACGCGCCCTCTCGATCAGGAGGCCGGTCCCGATCGCGGCGATGGACCCCACCCAGGCGCCCAGCCCGATGAGCGCGACGATCGTCCGGCGGGTCACCCCGGAGCCGCCCAGTGCCACGATCGCCGCCGCGCTGAGGGCGGCCGCGACCAGCCCGTCGAACAGGACGAGCGTGGGGTCCGCGCGGACCGCGGCGAACCCGGCGAAGGCGAGGGCCGCCGGCGCGAGCCACAGGTCGAGCCGGTCGGGACCCGCCCCGGACGGCCGTCGGATGACGACCGCGGCGAGCAGGAGCGCCGCGACGAACAGGACCAGGTTGACCCCGGGCGCCGGGCCGTCGAACAGGATCTCCGCGAACAGGCCGAGGGTCAGCGCGAGCGGCAGGGGGCGGGCGACGGATCGCAGCACCGTGGTCGTCTCCTTCGTTGGCGGGGGTGCCCGTGCGACGGGAGGAGGCGGCGCGGTGTTGCGGTTGACCGCCGGAGGGAGCTGCCGGAGTGCGATGCCGGATCGGCAACGGTCGCCCCGGTGGGAGCCGGGGCGACCGTTCGGCGGTTCAGCCGATCAGTGGGTCAGCGGGCGATGACGACCGTGGCATCCGCGTGGGTCGCGACGTGCTCGGAGACGCTCCCCTGGAGCACCCGCTCGATCGCGCCGAGATGGCGCGAGCCCATCACGATCACGTCATAGCCGCCGTCCGCGGCGATCCGCTCGATCGTCTTGGCCGGATCGCCGGCCGGCTCGAGCAGCTCGGCCTCGATGCCGGCCTCGCGGAGAACCTTCTTCGCCTCGAGCAACTCCTGGGCATGGACCGTGGTGTCATCCCACGGATCGATCGGGGCTCGACCCGGATGGACCGGGACGACGCTCACGACCGTCATCGACGCGTCGAACTTCTTGGCCAGCTCGATCGCGGTGCTCAGGGCCTTGCGAGCGGGATCGCCACCGTCGTAGGCCATCAGGATCTTCTTCATGCTGCTGCGCTCCTTCGCAAGGAGCCGGCCGACCCGGTCGACCCCGTTCGGTGCAAGCGTCGCGCACGCGGGTGCGCGGGGCAGCGGTCGGAGGGCCCGACTGGCCGTGACGAACGGCCCGAAGCCGGACCATCGGCAGGGAGCGATCCGGGTCGAGCGGCACTGCCGTCGGACCCTGCCGCCATGGTTTGATGGTGCTCGCCGGGATCCCGTGTGCGCGCGACGCGCGTCGCGTACCCTGCCCTCGGAGGTGGCCATGCCGACGCCCACACCGACCCCCACGTCGACGAGCGACTCGAGCCTGACCGACCTCCTGCGCACGACCTGGTTCGGGGCCACCTTCGAGAGCCAGCCACTGGAGCGGCTGGCGGCCCTCGGCGAGCTGCTCGTCGCGCCGGTCGGGACCGTCCTGCTCACCGAGGGCGCGCCGACCGACGAGTTCGGCGTGCTCATTGCCGGGCGGATCGCCCTGCGGACGCTGGTTCCCGAACGCGGCCCGGTGACCACGCTGACGGTGGAGCCCGGCGACGTCTACGGCTGGTCGGCGCTCGTCCCGCCCCATCGGGCCACCTCCACGGCCGTGGCGATCGAGCCGGTCGTGGCCGCGGCCTTCGCCGGCGACCGCCTCCGGGCGGTCCTGGCCGACGACCCGGAGCTCGCGCTCGTGCTCTACCCGCGGGTCCTCGAGGCGGTCGCCCGCCGGCTCGCGGCGACCCGCCTCCAGCTCCTCGACCTGTTCGGACAGCGCGACATCGACCCGTGGTGATCGAGGCGGTCGATCCGGCCCGGGCGCTCGGTTTCCTCGCCCGGGCCAACCTCGGCCGGCTGATCGAGCTGCTCCGGGAGGATGGCCGGCGGATCATCGGGCCGACGCTCGCCGACGGCGCCGTCGTCTACGACGAGGTCCGATCCGTCGACGACCTGCCCGCCGGCTGGGGCGCGACCCAGGCGCCGGGCCGCTACCGGCTCGAGCGGCTCGGCGGCGAACGTGTCTTCGACTACGTCATCGGTCCGACCTCGTGGAAGCGGTTCACGTTCCCGCCGCGGGTCCCGATCACGCTCGGCCGGCGCGACGGCAGCACGGTCACCTTCACGACCGCCGGCGAGGCGCCGCCGCGACTCGCCTTCCTGGGCGTCCGGGCCTGCGAGCTGGCCGCGCTCGGGATCCAGGACCGGGTCCTGGCCGGCGGTCCCGCCGTCGACGCCGACTACGCGGCCCGGCGCGCGGCCGCGCTGGTCATCGCCGTGGAGTGCACGACCTCCGCGGCCACCTGCTTCTGCACCTCGATGGGCACCGGGCCGGAGGTCCGGGAGCATTTCGACCTGGTGCTCACGGAGCTGGACGACGGGTTCGTCGTCCGGGCGGGGACCGCGATCGGCGCCGAGCTCGCCGCGCACCTGCCGCTCGGCCCGGCGAGCGCCGAGCGCCGCGCGGAGGCGACCGCCGCCGTCGCGGCCACGCGGCGATCGATCGGCGACCCGGTCGCGACCGAGGGCCTGCCCGCCCGGCTGCTGGCCAACCTCGACAACCCGCACTGGGCCGAGATCGCCGACCGCTGCCTCGCCTGCGCCAACTGCACGCTCGTCTGCCCGACCTGCTTCTGCACGAGCGTCGGCCAGGTCTCGGACCTCGACGGCGTCGAGTCGACCGCCGAGCGGACGTGGGACAGCTGCTTCACGCTCGGCTTCGGCCGGGTCGCCGGCGGCGGAAACTTCCGGCCCCGGGTCCAGGACCGCTACCGCCAGTGGCTGACCCACAAGTTCGCGACGTGGTGGGACCAGTTCGGGAGCTCGGGGTGCGTCGGCTGCGGGCGCTGCGTGACGTGGTGCCCGGTCGCGATCGACGTCCGCGACGAGCTCTATGCGATCGCCGGCTCGCGAACCGGGACGCGCACAGCCAGGGTCCAGGGCGTCGTGCCCGCGGCGCCCGCCCCGATCCGGATCGAGGCCTCCGTGCCCGGCGCCTCCGTCCCGGTGCATGCGCCGCCCGTCCCGACCAGCCTCCCGCTCGAGTACACGACCTGCCGGGTGGCCGCGTCGCGCTCGGAGACGCCTGACACGACCACGCTCGTCCTGGCCGACGTCGACCCCGCGATCGTCGCAGGCCGGCCGGGCCAGTTCGTGATGGCCGCCCTCCCGGCATTCTCGGCCGCGCCGATCTCGGTCTCGCGCTTCGGCGCCGACACGATCGAGCTGACGATCCGGGCGGCCGGCCCGGCGACGACGGCCATCACCCGGCTGTCCCGCGGCGACGAGCTCGGGCTGCGCGGTCCGCTCGGCACGTCGTGGCCGATCGAAGCTCGCCCACGGGCGCGACGTCGTCGTCGTCACCGGCGGGATCGGGCTCGCCCCGCTTCGCCCGCTGATCGAGGCGATCCTCGCCGAGCGGGATCGGTTCGGCACGGTCCGCATCTTCTACGGCGCCCGGACCTGGCACGACCAGCTGTACGGCGGCGAGCTCGACCGGTGGGCGGGCCGCGGCGATCTCGACGTCCAGCTGACCGTCGATCGGGCCGGCCCCGAGTGGTTCGGCCGGGTCGGGATCGTCACCCACCTGTTTGACCGGGCGACGTGGGACGGCTCGAACGCGATCGCCTTCGTGTGCGGCCCGGAGCGGATGATGACCGCGTCGATCGAGACACTGCGTGATCGCGGGATCACCGCCGACCGAACCTGGGTCACCCTCGAGCGCCACATGGAATGCGGCGTCGGGTTGTGCGGCCACTGCCAGATGGGCCGCTACTTCGTCTGCCGAGACGGTCCGGTGTTCAACCTCGCCGCGATCGACGGCGTCTTCGGCCGGGAGGGCATCTGATGAGCGGCCCGGCGCCGGCCCGGCGCGCCCACCCATCCGGCGCGGCCCACCGGTTGCGGCTCGGCGTCGTGAAGTTCGCCTCGTGCGACGGCTGCCAGCTCACCCTGCTGGACCTGGAGGACGAGCTGCTCGCGCTCACCGAGCGGTTCGACATCGTCGAGTTCGCCGAGGCGACCTCGAACCGTTCCGACGGCCCGTTCGACGTCCTCCTCGTCGAGGGCTCGATCAGCACGCCCGAGCAGGCCGACGAGATCGTCCGCCTCCGCCGCCAGACCCCGCTCCTCGTGACGATCGGGGCGTGCGCCACCGCCGGCGGGATCCAGGCGCTCCGCAACTGGGCGGACGAGGCCGAGTTCCGCCGGGCCGTCTACGCCCACCCCGAGTACATCGAGTCGCTGGCCACCTCCACGCCGATCTCGGACCATGTCGCGGTGGACGCCGAGCTGCGCGGCTGCCCGATCGATCCGGGCCAGCTGCTCGAGCTGCTGACGGCGCTCGTGGTCGGACGGCGGCCGCAGCTGCCCGACGAGGCGGTCTGCCTCGAGTGCAAGCGGCGCGGGGCGGTCTGCGTGGCGGTCGCCGGCGGCTTCGCCTGCCTCGGCCCGGTGACCCGGACCGGCTGCGGCGCCCTGTGCCCGGCCTACGGCCGCGGCTGCTACGCCTGCTTCGGACCGCGCGAGGCGGCCAACGCGCGGGGGCTCGTCCGACACCTGCAGGTCATCGAGGGGCGCGCGCCGGGCGAGGTCGGCCGGCTGTTCGCCGGGTTCACAGCGTACGCGGAGCCATTCCGTACGGTCGTCACCGAGCTCGGCGGGACGGTCGACGCCGCCAGGGCGCGAGATCGGGCGCGGGACGGGGAGCGGGAGCGGGAGCGGCACGATGCATGACACAGCCGGGCCGACCGGCCAGGACGCCGTGTTCGACGTCCCGATGGTCACCCGGGTCGAGGGTGAGGGCTCGCTCCGGCTGCGGGTCCGGGACGGGGTCGTTGAGGAGGCGCGCCTGGCGATCTTCGAGGCGCCGCGCTATTTCGAGAAGCTCGTCGTCGGGCGGACGCCGGACGAGGTCATCGACATCGTCGCCCGGATCTGCGGGATCTGCCCGATCGCCTACCAGATGAGCGCGGTCCACGCGTTCGAGGACCTGTTCGGGGTCGAGATCGATCCGGAGGTCCGCCGGCTCCGCCGGCTGCTCTACTGCGGCGAGTGGATCGAGAGCCATGCCCTCCACGTCTACCTGCTCCACCTGCCCGACTTCCTCGGCTACCCGAGCGCCGTCGAGCTGGCGCACGACCACCGCGCGGCCGTCGAGCGCGGCCTCGCCCTCAAGCGGACCGGCAACCGTCTGGTCAAGCTCCTCGGCGGCCGGCCGATCCACCCGATCAGCGTCCGGGTCGGCGGCTTCAGCCGGGTCCCGCGCCGGTCCGAGCTCGAGGCGCTCCGGCCGGAGCTCGAGGCGGCCGCCCGCCAGGCTCGCGAGACGCTCGAGCTCGTCCTGGGGCTGGACGTCCCCGAGTACGAGCGCGAGCCGCGCCTCGTCGCCCTGCGACACCCCGGGGAGTACCCCTTCAACGATGGGCGGATCGTCTCCAACGACGGGATCGACCTGCCTCCGAGCGCCTGGCGCGACGCCTTCCACGAGGAGCAGCGCGAGGGCTCGAACGCGCTCCACGCCCGGACGGCCGACGGCGGGGTCTACCTCCTCGGGCCGGCGGCGCGGGTGAGCCTGTGCGCCGGGCAGCTCCACCCGGCCGCGGCCGAGGCGCTGGCCGCGGTGGACGGGCTGGCCGAGCGGATCCGGCGGAACCCGTATTGGTCGATCGCGGCCCGGGCCGTGGAGCTTGATCCAGGCGACATCGCGAGGCGCTCGACATCGTCGACGCCTACCGGCCTGCCCGAGGCGCCCGCCGTGCCCTGGGTGCCGCGGCCGGGCGTCGGCGGCCTGGGCGACCGAGGCGCCGCGCGGCCTCCTGTTCCACCGCTACGAGGTCGACGAGCGCGGGCTCATCGCGGCGGCCCAGATCGTCCCACCGACGAGCCAGAACCAGGGCGCCATCGAGGCAGGACCTGGCCGCGTTCGCGCCAGCGGTCCTGTCGTTGCCGCACGATGCGGCGACGGTTCGGCTCGAGCAGCTCATCCGGAGCTACGACCCGTGCATCTCGTGCGCGACCCACTTCCTGGACCTGACCGTGGAGGAGGCGCAGTGATCGCCGGCCGCGAGCCGGGAGCCGGGCACAGGAGCGGGTCCGGCGAGGCTCGACCCGTCCGACAAATCAGGCTCATCGTCTGCGGTGAGCGCGAGCGGGGCGACGACGCGGCCGGACCGATCGCGCTGGACGGGCTGCCCGATGATGTCCTCGCCCTGTGCGAGGTCCGAACCGCGGCCGCGCTCGACGTCGATGCGCTCCTCGACATCCCCTCGAGCGCGGCCTGCGTCCTCGCCGACGCGGCGATCGGGATCGAGCCGGGTGCCGTCGTCGTGCTCCCGCTCGAGCGGCTGGTCGGGCGCCGCGAGGGCGCCGCTCCGCGGTCCTCGCACGAGCTCCCGGTCGAGCAGGTCGTCGGGCTCGCGGCGGTCCTGCGGGGCGGGTTGCCCCAGGGCTCGTTCGTGGGGGTCGGTGCCGCCGCCGCCGACTTCGGCGCGCCGCTGTCGCCGCCCGTGCAGGCTGCCCTGCCGGCGTTCCGCGACGCGATCGCCGGGGAGATCCGGCGGCTCGCCGCCGGCCGTGGCACGATGCGCGGCGATGGGCACGATCCAGGCACGCTACGACGCCTCCGCGGACCGCTACCGGACGTGGTGGGAGCCGGTCCTCGCGCCGACCGCGCTGGCGATCCTCGACGAGGTCGAGCCAGAGCCGGCTGAGGACGGGGTCCGCGATCTTCCCCGGATCCTCGACGTGGGCACCGGCACGGGGCTCCTGGCGCTGGCGGCGGTCCGGCGCTGGCCGTACGCCCGCATCGTCGGGCTCGACGGCTCGACGGGGATGCTCGCCGTGGCCGCCGCGGAGGCGGACGCCCGGCTGACCGCGGCCGAACGCGGGCGTCTCGAGCTCGTCGCCGGTCACGCCGGCCGCCTGCCGTTCGACGACGCGTCGTTCGACCTCGTCGTCTCGTCGTTCGTCCTCCAGCTCGTCCCGCACCGTCCGACCGTCCTGCGCGAGGCATTCCGGGTCCTCCGGCCCGGTGGCCGGCTGGCGTTCGTCACCTGGCTGATCGGGCGGGCCGATGAGCCGTTCGGCCCGGACGAGGCGTTCGAGAAGGCGCTCGACGAGCTCGACATCGAGGGCGAGGGCGAGGCCGAGGAGGCCCGCAGCGGCGACATCGCCTCGCCCGCCGCGGCGGCCGCGCAGCTCCGCCGCGGCGGCTTCCGCGATGTCCGCGCCCGGCAGGTGACCCTGGTCCACCGCTTCGACCCGGCGACCTACGTCGACTTCCTGGAGCACTACGCCGAGCGCGACGTCTTCGAGGACCTCGACGAGCCGACCCGCCTCCGCCTCCGCGAACGGACGACCGCTCGCCTCGCCCGCCTCGCCCGCCTCCGCCCGGAGACCTTCGTCTGGCGCGCGCCGGTCGTGTTCTGTCTCGGCAGGAGGCCCGCTCGGTGAGCGGACTTGGCATCAGTCCGATCGAATGTCAGGATGGGGATCATCAACGCCGCTGATCGCTGAAGGGAGGCCGCGTGCTCCTCAGCCAGGTCGAGGGCTTCCTCGAGACGGCCCGCCAGGGCAACCTCAGCCGGGCCGCCGCCGCGCTCTACATCAGCCAGCCGGCGCTCACGGCCCGGCTCCGCGCGCTCGAGACGGAGCTCGGCGAGCGGCTGTTCAACCGGACGCACCGCGGGATGGAGCTGACCGACGCCGGTCGGGCGTTCCTGCCCTACGCGGAGCGCGCCATCGGGTCGCTCGAGGGCGGCCGGCAGCTGGTCGCGGGGATCCGCCGCGGGAGCGCAGGAGAGCTCGTCATCGGGGCGGCGCCGGCGATCAGCACGTACGTCCTGCCGGCGCTGCTCGTCCGCTACACGGCGGCCCACCCCAACATCCGGCTCATCGTCCGGACCGGCCACTCGGAGGAGATCGTCGAGATGGCGCTCCGCGACGAGATCGCCGTCGGTCTCGTGCGGGAGATCCGCCACCCCCGGATCGAGAGCCGCCCGCTCTACGACGACGAGCTCGTGTTCGTCGCGACGCCGGACCATCCGTTCGCGGCCCGCGGCCGGATCGGGCTCGAGGAGATCGCCCGGGACCGGCTGATCCTGTTCGACCGGACGTCGAGCTACTACGAGCTGACCAACGCGATGTTCCGCGAGGCGGGGGTCGCGCCGCAGGGTGTCATCGAGCTGGACAACATCGACGCGGCAAAGAAGATGGTCGAGAGCGGGCTCGGGGTGGCGCTCCTGCCGCGGACGGCGGTCTCGACCGAGCTCGCCAGCGGTTCGCTCCGGGCGGTGACGATCGCCGGGGCCCTGCCGATCCGGCGCCGGATCGTGGCCATCCGCCGACGCGACGCGGGCCCGCCGGTCGGCCCGGTGGCGGCCTTCTACGAGATCCTGGCGACGGTCGCCAACGCATGAGTCCCGCTCATGGCCCGGGCCACGTCGGGCCGGGAGGTCCGTCCGGCAGGCCGAACGGCTGGAGGTCAGGCCTCGGCCGCGCTCGACTCGGCGGTGCCCGGCTCGGCCGCGGTGGCCTCGGGCGCGCCCTCGCCGGCAGTCTCGGTCGGAGCCGGCGCCTCGACCTCTTCGACCCGTGGCGCCTGGACGCGCGCGACGATCTCGTCGCCGTCGGTCAGGAGCTGAGCGTCCGACGGGATCGTCAGGTCGCGGACGTGGATCGTCGTCTCGAAGTCGTCGAGTCCGTCGATCGGCACCTCGATCGCCTGGGGCAGGTGGTCCGGGAGCGCCCTGATCCTGACATGCTCGATCGCGTGGAGAAGCGTCCCGCCGAGCTTCTCGATCGCCGACGACTCGCCGACGAAGACGAGCGGCACGTCGACCGTCAGTTCCTGGGTCATGCGCACCGCGAACAGGTCCACGTGGAGCATCCGGCGATGGACCGGATCGCGCTGGACGCCGTGGACGAGGACCGGCGACGCCTTCTTGCCGTCGACGGAGAGATCGACCAGGGTGTTCTGGCCGGTCTTCCGATGCAGGAGTTCGAACTCATGGGCGTCGAGGCTGACCGACCGCGATTCCAGCCCGTGGCCGTAGACGACCGCCGGCAGCTGCCCGGCGCGGCGCAGTCGAGCGACGGCCTTGCCGGTGACCTCGCGGTGGGTCGCGCTGAGCTTCGGACGGGCGGTGGTCATCTGGGATCCTCCGTGGGTCTCGGGCCTCGGGCCTCGGGCCGCGAGTCAGGGTGAGCGGCTGCGTCAGGGTCGGCAGACGACCGGCGCCGCATACGTGTCGCCGCCACCGTAGCACACCGCGCCAGTCGACCACCGCAGCCCGCCCTGCCGAGCCGCGCCCGGCCTCGGAACCGCGCCCGGCCTCGGAACCGCGCCCACCCTGCCGAGCCGCGCCCGGCCTCGGAACCGGACCATCGACCACGTCGATAGGTACCGAGGGTTCCGCCTCCTCGACGGCCCCGTGTCGCCACGAACCCGCCCGGACCATCGACCACGTCGATAGGTACCGAGGGTTCCGCCTCCTCGACGGCCCCGTGTCGCCACGAACCCGCCCGGACCATCGACGTGATCGATCGACCCAGCGCCCCGGGAGGTCCGATGGTCGTGGCGGGCGAGGACACCCCCGAAACCTATCGACTCAGTCGATGACGACGGCGCGATGGCGATGAACCGGCCCCGCGCCCGGCGGCCCGGCGGCGACCTGGCCCGGCGGCGACCCTGCGCCCGGCGGCGACCCTGCGCCCGGCGGCGACCCTGCGCCCGGCGGCGACCCTGCGCCCGGCGGCGACCCTGCGCCCGGCGGCGACCCTGCGCCCGGCGGCCCGGCCCGGTCCGGCGACCCTGCCCGGTCCGGCGACCCTGCGCTCGGCGGCCCGCCGCGGTCCCCCGATGTAGCATCTCGCGCATGGCCGCCACGATCCTGATCGTCGAGGACGAGTTCGCTGTCGCCCGGGGCATCCAGTTCGCCCTGCAGCAGGAGGGCTACGAGGTCCTCGTCGCCCGCTCGGGCGAGGAGGGGCTGGAGATCGCCATGAGCCAGGCCCCTGACCTGGTCGTCCTCGACGTCCGGCTGCCCGGGATGGACGGGTTCGAGGTCCTGCGCCGCCTCCGCGCCACCGGCTCGAAGGCGCCCGTCCTCGTCCTGACCGCCCGCGACGACGAGGTCGACAAGGTCATCGGCCTCGAGCTCGGCGCGGATGATTACCTGACCAAGCCGTTCGGCCTGCGCGAGCTGATGAGCCGGATCAAGGCCCTCATCCGACGCGCCTACGGAGACCTCGCCGACGCGGCCGGCGGCCGGGTCATCCGCCACGGCGACCTGCTCATCGACCTCGAGCGGCGGCGCGTCCAGCGCGGCCACCGACGAATCAGCCTGACCGCGACGGAATTCGAGATCCTGCGCCACCTCGCCAGCCGCCCCGGCCGGGTCTACTCCCGGCGCGAGCTCCTGGAGCTCCTGCGCGACTACGAGGCGCTCGACCAGGACGAGAAGACGATCAACGTCCACATCAGCCACCTGCGCGAGAAGATCGAGGACGATCCGTCGACGCCGGCCTTCGTCCTGACGGTCCGAGGTGCGGGCTACGCCTTCGCCGAGCACTGAGCCGGCGCGCACCCGGACGCTGACCGCCCGGCTCCCCGGGCCGGTCCGGCGGATCGTGCCGCGCACGTTCCAGGGCCGGTTGACCCTCGGCTTCGTCACGGTCGTCGCGCTGACGCTCGTGCTGGTGGGGCCCGCGGTGATGATCCGGCTCGACGACTACTTCCGGGTGCAGGAGCAGCGAAACCTGGAGAGCCGGACCGGCTCGACGCTCACCGTCGTCGGCCTCCTCCTCAACCAGGCGACCGGCGGCACGGTCGTCACGCCGGACAACCACGTCACGGACGCCGCACGGGAGTTCCTCTCGTCGGAGGTCATCCAGTCGATCGCCGACGAGGTCGCCCAGGCGGACGTCGCGATCCGGGTCGGGACCCCGACCAGGGATGCCGCCGGCCACATCACCCTCGTCCCGGCCCCCGACGGCGTCTTCGCGGTCGCGCTGCGCAAGCCTCCGACGGGCCGGGCGACCCGCGATTCGATCTCGGCGGAACCGGGCCTGCTGCCCGCCGGCGGGACGCTCACATCGGCCTGGGCCATCGAGGTCTCCCTGTCCAACCCGTACACCTTCCGCGCCTCGACCCTGACCGCGGTCACGGGCCTGTTCATCATCGTCGGTGCGGTCGCGTTCATCGTGTCCCTGGCCGTCGCCGCGCTGCTGGCCAGCCGCTTTACGACCCCCCTCCGCCGGCTCACGACGGCCGCCCGTGACCTCGAGCGCGGGGAGCTCGGCAGCCGCGTCCCGACCCGTCTCGCGGCGACCGGCGCGACCGAGATCTCCGAGCTCTCCCGCCAGTTCAACGCGATGGCCGACCGGCTCGAGGAGAGCGTCGCGATCATCCGCCGCGACCGCGACCGGAGCCGCGACTTCCTGGCCGACGTGTCGCACGAGCTGAGGACGCCGATCGCCGCCCTGCGGACGTTCAATGAGCTCCTCAGCGAGACGGCCGGCGACGACCCCGAGACCCGGGCCGAGTTCCTCGAGTCGAGCCGGCCAGCAGCTCGAGCGCCTCGACTGGCTCGCCCAGAACCTGCTCGAGCTGTCGAAGCTCGATTCGGGGCTCGTCCTCCTCGACCTCCGCCCGGACGACCTCCGCTCGGCGGTCGAATCGGCGGTCGAGCAGGCCGATCCCGCAGCACGGCGGCGCGGGGTGGCGCTAACCGTGTCTCTGCCCGCCCGGCCGGTCCGGATCCGCCACGATCCGCAGCGGATCGGCCAGGTCGTCACGAACCTCGTGGGGAACGCCCTCAAGTTCACGCCACGGGGCGGCGCCGTGAGCGTCGAGCTCCAGCCGATTGCCGAGGGGGCGCGGATCGAGGTCCGCGACACCGGCGTCGGGATCGACGCCTCCGAGCTGCCCCGGGTTTTCGACCGGTTCTACCGCGGCTCGCGGGCGAACGAGGCACGCGGGAGCGGCAGCGGCCTGGGGCTCGCGATCGTGAAGTCGATCGTCGACCTCCATGCCGGACGGATCACCGTCGACAGCCGGGTCGGCGTCGGGGCGACGTTCGTCGTCACCCTCCCGAAGGACCCGCGCACGGCGGCCGGTGGGGACGCCGGCCGGCCGGGACGCGACGGCTTCGGCCGGTGGGACCGACGTCGGCCGGTGGGGACGCGACGGCTTCGGCGGTGGGGACGCGACGTTCGGCCGGTGGAGGAGACGCGAGCGGTCCGGCAGAAGCCGCACCGGCACCCGGAGCCCCGGGAACCGCCGATGCACGTTCGACCGAGATAGCGGATTCTTCACCGTCCGACCGCTCATGAATGAACCCGGGCATGCCACCCTGAGTTCGACGCCAGCATCCGCGCGAGCAGGAGCTCAACCCGACCGATGAACGACCGACCCTTCGACGCCGAAGCCGAACAGCCGGCCGAGCAGCCCGCGGCCGCCGCCGATGCCACCGCCGATGCCACCAGCTTCTCGCCGGCGCCCGACCGGACGGACCGCGATCGCGCAGCCTGGGAGACGCCGGCCCAGCCGACGCCCGAGGCCTGGTTCGAGCCGACGGCTCCCCCGAGCGCATCGCCGACCCAGGGCTCGGTCCGCGTGCCGCGCCGGACCGGCGGCGGGATCCTCGGCCCGATCCTGGCGGCCTCGCTCATCTCGGCCACGCTCGCCTCCGGCGGGACGTACCTCGCCCTGCGCGCCTCGGGCTCTCTCGAAGCTCCGGCCCCCACCGCCGCCACACCGGCCGGCCAGACCGCCGGCGCCCGCCAGCCGATCACGGTCGACGAATCGTCGGCGATCATCGACGTCGCCGCGAAGGTGAGCCCGGCGGTCGTCCGAATCGTCATCTCGGCGACGGCCAACCCGAACGACCCGGCGACCGCGCCGGAGATCGGCTCCGGGGTGATCTTCGACGGGACCGGCTGGATCCTGACCAACCGGCACGTCGTGTCCGGCAGCGACAAGCTCCTCGTCCAGCTCAAGGACGGCCGCGAGTTCGACGGGACGATCTACGGCATCGACACGCTCACCGACCTGGCCATCGTGAAGGTCGACGCGACGGACCTGCCGACCGCCCCGATCGGCGACTCGTCGGCGCTCAAGGTGGGCCAGACCGCGATCGCCATCGGCAGCCCGCTGGGGACGTACACCAGCACCGTCACGAGCGGGATCATCTCCGCCAAGGGCCGCAGCATCGACGTCGACGGCGGCCGGATCAACAACCTCCTCCAGACGGACACGGCGATCAACCCCGGCAACAGCGGGGGCCCGCTCCTGGACCTTGGCGGGAACGTCATCGGGATCAACACGGCGATCGCCCGGGACGCCAACGGGATCGGCTTCGCGATCCCGATCAACATCGCCCGGCCGATCATGGAGCAGGCGCTCGCCGGCCAGAAGCTCGCCCGGCCGTACATCGGCATCCGCTACGAGGCGCTCGACCTCAAGCGGGCGACGGAGCTGAAGCTGTCCGTCCACGAGGGCGCCTACGTGGACGGCGGCCTGGACGTGAACGGCCAGTCCCAGCCGGCGGTCGTCGCGGACGGCCCGGCCGACAAGGCCGGCGTCACGGAGGGCGACATCATCACCAGCATCGAGGGCCAGCCCATCGACGGCGAGCACCCGCTCGACTCGGTCCTGACCCAGTTCGCGCCCGGCCGGACGGTGACCCTCGGCATCCTCCGCGATGGCGCGAAGGTCGACGTCCAGGTCACCCTCGGCGTCCGCCCGGCCGACCTCTAGATCCCGGCGCTCAGCCCCGGCGTCGGCGGCGACGGATCTCGACCCCGGCCCAGGCCAGGGTGCCCTCGATCGGGAGGTTCGGCTTGCGGACTCGGACGGTCACCTCGGCGACCGGGAAGTCGGCGAGGAGCTCGTGGGCGATGGCCTCGGCGATGGCCTCGATGAGCCGGAAGCTGGTTGACTCCACGATGCTCCGGCAGGTCTCGAAGACGACCCCGTAGTCGACCGTCTTCGCCAGCTCGTCCTCGAGGCCTGCTGGCTGGAGGTCGAGGAACAGCTCGACGTCCACGTGGAACGGCTGGGGCTCGAGCTGCTCGTGCTCGAGGACGCCGTGCCGGCCCTGGAAGACCATGTCGTGGAGGACGATCCGATCGCTCACGGCCCGATCATCCCATGCCCGGCGGCGAAGGGGCCGCCGGGGAGCGGGCCGCGGACGATCGCGTCGGTCATCCGGGCGACGCGGACGTTGGGGCGGACGTCGTGGACGCGGACGACGTCCACCCCGGCGGCGATCCCCAGCGCGGTCGTCGCGAGGGTCGCCTCCAGGCGCTCCTCCGGCGGCAGGTCGAGGACCCGCCCGAGGGTCGACTTGCGCGAGGTCCCCAGGAGGATCGGGCGGCCCAGGACGCGGAGCGCCGGCAGCTGCCGCAGGAGCGCCAGGTTGTGGTGGGGCGCCTTGCCGAACCCGAACCCGGGGTCGACGATCAGGTCCTCCCAGCGGCAGCCGGCCCGGAGCGCCCGCTCGATCGCCCGCTGGAGGTCGCCGATGATCTCGGCCATGAGGTTCACGTAGCGCGCCTCCGCGCGGTTGTGCATGAGCACGATCGGGACGCGCCGCTCGGCGGCGAGCCGGGCGAGGGCGTCGTCCTCGGCGACGCCCCACACGTCGTTGACGAGGGACGCGCCGGCCTCGAGGGCGGCCGCCGCGACCGCGGGCTTCACCGTATCCACGCTGAGCGGCACGTCCGGGTGGGCCGCGCGGAGGGCCTCGATCACCGGCCCCACCCGGCCGATCTCCTCGGCCGCGTCGACGGGGTCGTGACCCGGCCGCGAGGATTCCCCGCCGACGTCGAGCAGGTCCGCGCCATCGGCGACCATCCGCCCGGCGAGCTCGAGCGCCGCCGCGACAGGATCGCCGCCGGCGAGCAGCCCGTCGCCGCTGAACGAATCCGGGGTGACGTTGAGGATCCCCATGACGTACGTCCGCTCCCCCCAGGGGAACGTCCGGCCGCCGATCGTCGTCGCCCCGAGCGGGCCGGGCAGGCCGCTCTCGGAATCGGCCGGCGCGGCGAACGACGGCGTCGCCAGACCGCCCGCGCCGGGTACCGGGGGCACGACCCCGAGCTCCTCGGGCAGCCGCCGGCCGGTCACCGGGCCGCCACCAGCGCCTCGGGCCCGCCGAGCCGCGCGGGTTCGTGCAGGGCCGGATCGTCCACGAGCAGCGCCCGGACCGCCCCGACGAGGTACAGCGAGCCCGCGACGACGATCGGCCCGGGGGCATCGGCGAGCGCTCGCTCGAGCGCCGCCGCGACCGGCACGGCGACCTCCGGCCGGGAGCCCGGCGCGACGGCCGCCCAGCCCTTCGCCAGCCGGGCCGCCGGCAGCGCCCGCGGCAGGTCGACCTCCGTGCACACGACCCGCGCCGCCCGCGCGACCTGGGACGCGGCCAGCGCGGACAGGACGCCGGCGACGTCCTTGTCCGCCATCGAGCCGAGGACGAGCGTGATCGGCGGCGGGTCGGCCTCGTCGCCGCCGAGGAGCATCGGGCGGAGGTCGTCCAGGGCGCGGGCGAGGACCACGGCGCCGGCCGGGTTGTGCGCCCCGTCGAGGAGCACCTCGCGCGGGGACCGGTCGCCCGACGCCGCGACCTCGATGAGCTCGAGCCGGCCCGGCCAGCGGGCCGAGGCATAGCCGCGCCGCCGCGCCGCGTCGTCGACCCGGGCGATCCCGGCCGTCGCCAGCGCGTCGAGGACCGCGTCCGCGACCGCCGCGTTGGCCGCCTGGTGCCGACCGCGCAGCCCGATCCGGGTCTCGCCGAGCCGGGGCAGGGCCACCACGATCCCGTCGCGGTCCCAGCCCACGATGGGCGGCGAGGCGACCTCGGTGAGCGGCACACCGAACCGACGGGCGCGCCGCCGGATGACCACCAGCGCCTCCCCGGTGGCGCCGGTCACGGCGAGGTCGCCGCGCTCGATGATCGCCGCCTTCTCGCGGGCGATGTGGGTGAGCGTGGGGCCGAGCCGGTCGGTGTGGTCGAGATCGATGTTCGTGATCGCGGCGACGCCGCCATCCCAGGCGTGGGTCGCGTCGAGGCGGCCGCCCAGCCCGACCTCGACGAGCGCGACGTCCACGCCGCTCCTCGGCGAACCAGCGGAAGGCGACCGCGGTGAGGATCTCGAACTCGGTCGGCTGGCCGTGGCGACGGGCGACCCGGTCGGCGATCGGCAGGACCTCCCCGACGAGCCGGGCGAACGTCGCCGGGTCGACGAGCCGGCCGTCCACCTGGAGCCGCTCGCGATAGGTGACGAGGTGCGGCTTGGGCGTCTCGGCGACCCGCTGGCCGGCCTCCCGGAGCGCGCTGGCGGCGATCGCCAGGACGCTGCCCTTGCCGTTCGTCCCGGCCACGAGCGCGCCGCGCAGGCCGAGCTGCGGGTCGCCGAGCTCGCGAAGGAGCGCCCGGGTCCGTCCCAGCCCGAGCCGGATCCCGAAGCGGCCACGATCCTGGAGGGCCCGCAGCGCCTCCTCGTACGTGAGGGCGCTCGACGTCACTCCTTCGTCAGCTCGTCCTCGTAGAAGACGCACTGGTTGAACCGAGGGGTCAGGCAGACGTCGTTGATGTAGCCCTGCTCGAGGTGCACGCCGCCGCGGAGCTGGCAGCGCGAGACGTTCTGGTCCTGGCGGATGAGCGCCTTGAGCAGGTGAGGCGCCTGGATCGGGATCGCCCCGCGGGTCCCGGTCATGTAGAAGTGCGGGCAGACGTTGCGCCGCAGGTTGGGCATGGCAAAACCGCCCCGGCCGACGACCGGGAGGGGCGGGTAGCCCGGGCGGGCGCCGGCGGGCACCTGGACGCCCCCGCCGGTCCGCGCGATCGGGCCTACGCCGAACGCCGGGCGACCGGTCGGGGCCGCGGGGCGTGCGGTCTTCGGATCTCGAGCCTGCACGCGATCCTCATCTGGGGCGGACGTCACCAGACGACCGCTAACCGCGCCAGAGTACAACGCGCCGAGCACGATGCGAGCGGCCCCTCCCGCGGCGGCGTGCGACAATGCCCGTCGATGACGAGCCGGCGCCAGCGTCCGTCCCAGGTTCGACCCCGCCCGCCATCCACGGGCCGCCCGGCGCCGACGAAGCGGCCCGTTTCGCGCCCGCCGGCGCCCGGCCGGATCGCCCCCCACCGCAGGATCGACCGCGGCCCCGGCCTGCCGATCTGGGTGCGGCTCCTGCTCGTCGTCGCGGTCGTCGCCCTCGGCGGGGCGATCGTCTTCGCCGGGATGGGCGTCCTCGGCAAGGTCGTCGCGAGCATCGGCACGGCCTTCTCGAGCGCCATCACCCAGGTGACCGCCACGCCCTCGCCGAGCCCCACCGAGGCGCTCGCGCCGAACGCCCCGACGCTGACCCAGTCATCCCAGCCGTATACCAACCAGGCGACGATCGACCTGAGCGGGACGATCCCCGCCACGTACGTCGGCCAGGAGGGAGTGACGATCCGGATCTACCGGACCCTCGAGAACGCGAGCCCCGAGCAGGTCAAGGAGATCCCGGTCGGCGAGACGCCCGGCTTCGTCGTCCCCGGGATCGAGCTTGCGAAGGGCCGCAACGACTTCAGCGCGACCCTCGTGGGGCCCGGCGGGGAGAGCGAGACGTCGATCATCGTCACCTACATCCTCGACACGTCCAAGCCCAAGATCACCATCACGAAACCGGCCAAGGATGCGGTCGTCAACGGCAAGACCGTCACGATCCAGGGCAAGACCCAGGCCCACGCCGCGCTGGTGGCGAGGAACGAGGCCAACAACGCCTCGATCACCGGGACGGCCGGGGATGACGGCTCGTTCAAGCTCGTCCTGGCGATCGACCGAGGCCCGAACGGGATCCGGGTCACCGCCACGGACCCGGCCGGCAACCAGGGCGAGACGATCATCAATGTGCTCCGGGGCTCGGGCAAGCTGAGCGCCGTGATCACCGCTTCGAGGTACCAGTTCACGCGCCGCTCGCTTCCGGAGGTCATCATCCTGACGGTCCGCGTCACGGACCCGGACGGGCGCCCGCTCGATGGCGCGTCGGTGACCTTCACGCTGACCCCGCCCGGGGTCGCTCCGATCAGTCGGAGACTGACGACCGACGGTTCGGGAGTCGCCCGCTGGCAGACGACAATCCCCAAGGGCGCGACCGTGGGCAAGGGCATCGCCGCTGCCCTGGTCGAGACGGACGCGTTCGGAACGACGACGACCCAGACGGTCATCACGATCGTCAAGTAGGGCGCCGGGGCCCCGCCCTGCGCCCCGCCTCTCTCCCGCCCCGTACCCTGGCTCCCGCCCCTCGTCGCCGCCTGCCGGCCGCCGCCCTGTGCCCCCGCCCTGCGCTATGCCCCCTCTCCCGCCCCGTACCCTGGCCCCCACCCCCTGCCGCCGCCTGCCGGCCGGCTCCGCCCTGTGCCCCGCCGCCCCCCGCCCGCGTCCCCCCGCCCGCGCTCCCAGGCTTCCCCGGGATATCGCGGTCCGCGATGCGATCGCTGCTCCCACGCGGGTTCCGGCTCCTCAGCCGGGACTCCCATGCTCAGCGGAGCACGCCTGTCCCGGCCAGAGTGCCCGGTAGCGCCGATACCATCGCGGTGGGCGATGAGACGTGGGCAGACCCCGGTCCACGGCCGATACCATCGCGGTGGGCGATGAGACGTGGGCAGCGCGGCTGCGCAAGCGGCTGCGGCTGAACATCGCGGCTGAACTGAACTGAACACAACTCGACAGCGACCTTCGGCGCAGCTACCATCGGCCCATGCCGATGTGGCGCTGCCCTCACTGCGGGACCCCCCAGGCGGAGGCGGCACGGTGCTGGGTCTGCCGGCGCTCGAGCACGAGCTGCGCGACCTGCCGCAACTTCCGCCACTCGGTCGCGATCCAGGTCGGCTACTGCGGGATCGACCGCGGCCGAAGCCTGCTCGCCGGCGACGAGATCCGGCCGTGCTGGGAGGCGCGCCCGGCGCTCGCCGCGAAGGCCCTGCCGGTCGTCCCGCTCTTCCCGGGCGAACGGACGTTCGTCGAGCCCGACCCGCGCGCGGACCCGCCGACCCGCTTCTGGGCGGACGCGGACGCCTAGTCCCGGACGCTCAGCGCCCCTCGGCTACGGTCCGGGCGGGCAGGTCGCGAGCGACGCGGAGTCGTACACCGACAGGTCGATCGTCGAGCCGTGCGGCCGGCTGGTCCCGGGAGCGGGCGACTGGGCCGTCACGACCTGGTTCGGGTCCGTGCCCGTGTAGCCGGGCGGAAGGTAGGTGAGCGCCCCCACGTTGAACCCGTCCGCCTCGATTGCCACCTGGGCGTCGGTGAACTTCATGCACACGTAGGTGCCGACGTTGCTGGGACCCGGGGTCGGCGCGGGCGTGGGGGCGGGCGTCGGCGTGGGAGCAGCGGTCGGCTCCGGCGTCGGGGCGGGCGTGGGCGTCGGGGTCGGGGTCGGGGTCGGCGTGGGCTCCGGGCCCTTCGACAGGACGTAGTCGACGATCGTGCCCTTGGGCACTTCGATCCCGGTGGGAGAAGTCGAGATGACCGCGCCCACCGGTACCGTCGGATCGAACGCGTCCGTCATGGTGCCCGGGCTGAGGCCCGCCTCGACCAGCGCCTTGAGCGCCTCGCTCTGCGTCTGGTTGCGCACGTCCGGGATCGCCACGAGGTCCTTGCCGGTCACCACCGTGACGTTCACCGTGGAGCCCTTGTCGACCCGCCTGTCCGGGGCCGGGTCCTGGGCCGTGATCGTGCCCTCGGGCTGGTCGTTGCTCTTGACGAAGTCTGTGGGGAGGAGGACGAGGCCCTTCGCCTCGGCCAGCGGCCTGGCCAGGTCGAATGTCTGGCCGACGAAGCTCGGGACGACGACCTGTTCGGGCGCCGGCGGCTTCGCCCCGCCGGTCGCGAACTTGAAGATGAGGAACCCGGCGACGACGAGGATGGCCAGGCCGAGCAGGCCGGCGATCCAGGTCCAGGCGCTGCCGGCCCCGCCACCGCCCCCGGTGTCCGCCTCATCCTCAGCCGCGCCACGGCCGCCGCCGCCAGCGCGACCACCACCGGTCCCGCCGGTGAGACGGCTCGCGCCACCCCTGCCGGCGCCCGTCTCCGACCCCGCGTAGGCATCGGCGGGGTAGGGGAACGCAGAGGGCGGGTTCGCCCGAGCGACGCCGGCGGCCACGGTCGAGGCCGCCGCGGGCCCGGCGGCGGCGGCTCCGGCACGCCCGGCGGCGGCGCGGTCCGCCAACTCGCCCTCGAGGGCGTCCGCCATCGCGTTCGCCGAGGAGAAGCGCTCGTTCGGGTCGATCGCCATCGCCCTGCGGCAGATCGCCTCGAGCACCGGCGGGATCCCGGAGCGGTGCTGCGAGGGCATCGGGACCGGCGGGGTGAGGCGGGCCATCGCGATCGAGGCGGCGCTGTCGCCCTCGAACGGGCGCCGACCGGCGAGCATCTCGAACAGGACGACGCCGAGCGAGTAGACGTCCGAGCGCTCCGTCGCCGTCTCACCGCGGGCCTGCTCCGGGCTCATGTACTGGACCGAGCCGAGGGTCGTCCCGGGGAGGGTCATCTGGGATTCGGCGAGCGCCCGGGCGATGCCGAAGTCGGTGACCTGGACCCGCCCGTCCTGGGCCAGGAGGATGTTGCCGGGCTTGATGTCACGGTGGACGATCCCGCGCGCGTGGGCCGCCGCGAGCCCTCGGGCGACCTCAGCCGCGATCCGGGCGGCCCGGCGCGGCTGGAGCGGGCCGGTCCGCCGGAGGAGCGTGGCAAGGTCCTCGCCGTCGACGTAGTCCATGACGATGTACGGGCCGGCCGGGTCCATCCCGAAGTCGTGGACGATGACCGTGTTGGGGTTGCTCAGCGACGCGACGGACCGGGCCTCGAGCTGGAAGCGGGCGACGAAGTCCGGGTCCCGGCCGTATTCCGGTCGGAGGACCTTGACCGCCACGTCCCGGCCGAGCTGGGCATCCGTGGCGCGGTAGATCGTCGCCATGCCACCCTGCCCGAGAAGCTCGACGAGCCGATACCGCCCACCGAGGACGCTTCCGATCTCCGCCAACGTGATCCCTCGCTGCTGCCGTTCGCCGCCCGGTCGGGCGCGCGTCCGCGGCCTGGCGCCGTTTCGCGGCCGGCTCGTCCGGCATCGTACCGCACCCGATGACGGGTGCCCGGGCGCAGGGGTGACGCGGTCATCGCCCGGTGAGCCACTCCCAGATCCGCCGGACGGCCTCGACCGCGGTGATCTCGTCGAACAGGCGGGCGCCGTGGATGGCCCACTCCTGAGCTTCCTTGATCGCGAGCAGGACCGCCCCGACCGCCGCGCCCCGGGCGCCGGTCCAGGCCGGCTCCCGCCCCAGGGCGTGGGCCCCGGCCACGACGAGGAACCAGAGCTCGAACACGTTCGGGAAGAGGAGCAGGACGGCCCGCTCCCCAGTCAGCCCGAAGACGACGAAGCCGACCAGCCGGTAGGCGTACAGCGCAACGGCGATCGTCCGCGACGGACCCTGCCAGCGGAGCGCCACGACCAGGAACGCGGCCAGGTAGACCTGGTCGAGCCACTTGTCGAGCACCTGGTAATCGGGCACGCCGCCCAGGTCGAGCAGGTTCATCAGGAACAGGTCGGACAGGTCGACCGCGACCGCCAGGAGGGCCCCGGCGAACGGCCAGCGCAGGACGGGCAACGAGCCGAGGACCCGGACCGCCGCGATGACGATGACCTCGAGGGTCATCCCGTCCTCCCGGGTCGACGTCGCGACCGGGCGGGTCGCAGCGCCCGCGGCCGCCTCCCGCCGCGGCTCAGAGGGCCAGGTTCGCCAGGTAGGTCCGGAACTCGGCCGACAGGTCGGGCCGCTGGAGGGCCAGCTCGACCGACGCCTGCAGCCAGCCCATCGTCGTGCCCGCGTCGTAGCGGGTGCCCTCGAACTCGTAGGCGTAGACCGCCTGCTCCTCCATGAGCGCCTCGATCGCGTCGGTCAGCTGGATCTCGCCGCCGGCGCCGCGCTGGGTCTGCTCGAGCTTGTCGAAGATCTTGGGCGTCAGGACGTAGCGGCCGATGATCGCGAGGTTGGACGGCGCGTCCGCCGGGTCCGGCTTCTCGACGAGCCGCGTGACCCGGTGGAGCCGGCCGTGGTCCAGCGCGTCCTCGACCGGCTCGCGCGGCGATGACGCCGTAGCGGCTCGGTCTCCTCGTGCGGGACCTCCATGACCGCGACGACCGAGCCGTGGGTCTGGTCGTAGGCGTGGATGAGCTGGCCGATGCACGGCCGCTCGCCGACGACGACGTCGTCGGGGAGGATGACCGCGAACGGCTCGTGGCCGACGAGCTCCTTGGCCATGAGCACGGCGTGGCCGAGGCCGAGCTGCTCCTTCTGGCGGACGTAGGCGATCTGGGCGAGGTCGCTGATGTGGCGGATCTGGCGGAGCATCTCGATGTCGCCCTTCTCCTCGAGCAGGTGCTCGAGCTCGTAGGTGAGGTCGAAGTGGTCCTCGATCGCCCGCTTCTGGCTGGAGGTGACGATGATGACCTGCTCGATGCCGGCCGCGACCGCCTCTTCGACCGCGTACTGGATGACCGGCTTGTCGACGAGCGGGCAGCATCTCCTTGGGCTGCGCCTTGGTCGCCGGCAGGAAGCGGGTGCCCCATCCGGCGGCGGGGAAGACGGCTTTGCGGACGCGCATCGAACCTCGGTCGGGCGGATCTCGTGGACCGGCCGAGTATACCCCGCGAGCCCCGCGTGACCGGTTACGTTCGTGCGCCACGCGCAAACCGGGCGGCCCCGGGACGGTGGGAGGGGCCGATCCTCCGGCGGCTCAGATGAGCGGGATCGGCTCGACCTCCGGCTCGATCAGCTCGGTCTGTTCGGCATGTGCGGCCGGTTCGGCATGTGCGGCCGGTTCGGCTGCGGGCCCGGGTGGAGCACCCGAGAGCTCGGCCACGAGTCGGGGCGTCGGCGAGCGCTGGAGGAGCACCCCGGCGCCGAGGACGAGCGCCCCGCCGACGACCTGGATCGGCCGGAGCGCCTCCGCCAGGAAAATCGCGGCGAGGAGCGTGCCGGTGACCGGCTCGAACATGGCCAGGATCCCCGTCCGGACGCCGCCGATCCAGCGGATCCCGGTCAGGAACAGGAGCGACGGGATGCCCGCGCCGAGGATGCCACCGAGGAGCAGGTAGGGCAGGGCGTCCGGGCTGCGGAACGGGGCCGTCACCGCGGCGAGATCGCCGGCCGCGAGCGCGATCGCGAGGTAGCCGACGGCGCCACCGCCCAGAACCACCAGGGTCGCCTCGTCCGTGGGGACCGCCGCGTAGCCGCGCCGGCTGATGAGGACGAAGACCGTCTGGGATACCGCCGCGAGCAGGGCCAGGCCGAGGCCGATGAGGTCGAACGTCACGCCGGCGACCGGGTCGACCTGGCCGAGGACGACCACGGCCATCCCGATGAGAGCCATCGCCAGGGCCACCAGATGGAAGCCGTCTGGCCGGCGCCGGTCGCGGATCGTGATCGCCACGGTCACCATCGCCGGATAGGTGTAGAAGCCGAGCAGGGCCAAGGCGATGCTGATCCGGCCGAACGCGATGAAGACCGCGAGGTTGAGCACGATCCCCGAGGCGACCGCCACGAGGAGCGACGCCCGGGCCCGTCGCGACAGGCCGCCGAGCCCGACCAGCGGCCGTCCGCGGAGCGTCCGCGCGGCGACCAGGCAGAGGACGACGAGCGCCCCCAGGCCGGCCCGCCAGGTCACGAACCCCAATGGCGTCAGGCCGGCGTCGTAGGCGAACCGGGAGAGCGGCCCGAGCGTGCCGAAGCAGGCGGCGGCGGACAGAACGGCGAGCGTGCCGAGCAGGGCTCGGCGGTCGGGATGCATCGTGGAAGCGTAGCCGGACGGCGGGGACCCGGTCGGCGGCCGCCGCTCTCAGTCGGTCGGCTGCTCCGTGCGCTCGCGCCGGGCGGGCCGGAGGCGGATCCGGGTGAACGGGACCCGGATCTCGTGGAAAACCTCGAGCGAGACGAGGAACCCGGCGAACAGGAAGATGACGCCCAGGAGCTTGCCGAGCGCGAAGAGCTCCGTGGCGCCGAACCGGTTGAGACCGTCGGTGATCGTCGGGATGAACGCTCCGATGGCGATCAGCGATCGTGGCCGGCGCCCGACTGTGGATCCGGCCCGTGGCGAACGCCCGGACGGCGACGGGGATCGACGCGACGAGGTTGACGACGATCGCGACCGGCGAGATGAGCAGGTTGAACAGGAACTGGTCGCCGGGCTGGTTCGGGTCCAGCGAGTAGTCGAGGACCCGCCGCTTGGGCATGAACACGTAGGTCGAGAAGACCGCGCCGAGGAGCAGCGAGAACGCGCCGGTGATGTTCAGGAACGGGGTGAGCAGGCGGAGCGTGCCCGGGAAGAGCGTGGCCACCGGGGCGCCGGTCGCCGGGTCGAGGGCGTAGCCGGGGGCCGGCAGGGTCGTGGTCAGCATCAGCCCGATACTCAGGATGGTCGCACCGACGACCGCGAACGCCGCGAGGTATGGCCAACGCTCGTTCGAGAAGTACGTCTCAACGCCGACGGCGACGGCCAGGACGATCGCCCCGACGAAGTAGAGGATGGGGGCGCTCCCGGCACCGGGGTAGTCGAAGCGGCGCTGGGTGAGGAGCGTGAACAGGCCGGCCAGGAGCAGGCAGACCGCGAAGGTGTAGCCGAACCTCGTCCGACCGAGCAGGAACGCCGTACCCAGCCCGAGCCAGCCGGCCGTCCAGACCGCGCCGGTCAGGTACCACGTCCGGTAGAGCGTCTCGTTCCAGCCACCGGCCGCGGCCAGGGCCTCGCAGCCCGAGGCGATCCCGAAGAAGAGCATCCCGAGCGCCCAGATGAGCTGGTAGGCGCGCCGGCGCTCGCGCCACTGGTCGACCAGGGCCAGGCTGAACAGCAGGGCCAGGATCGAGGTGACGCCCGGGATGATAACGGTCAGGCTCACGGTTCGGCGGTGTCCTCGGAACGCTGGTGGTCTAACGAGCCGGCACCCTCCGCCGGCTGCCCCCGATGGTCAGGTTATGGCGACGTCAGGCGGGAACGAACTCGTGGGCGTCGCGATGGAGGCCGTCGCACAGGCCCCAGCGCGGCTCGGCGCCGGGGATCGCGACCGGGCGCATCAGCTCCCGGACCTCTCCCCTGCGGCAGAACAGGTAGCCCCGCTGCGCCATCCAGGCGCGGACGTGGGCCGGGTCCGGGTGGAACTGGAACGGGCCGGGGTTGATCGCCGGGCGGTCCGTCCATGGGGCGGGCGTCTCCGCCGCGACGATGTCCAGGATGTTGATCCGCCACGGCGTCCCGACGATCACCTCGAGGCAGCCGTCGCAGCGCGTCGCCACGTTGTCCTTGACGATCGTCCGGATCTGGACGCCCATGATCTCCATCGAGCCGATCCTAGCACCTTGGTCCGGGGCTGCGCCGCCTACGCGCGGGACGCGTCGCTGGCGTGCCGCCTGGGTGCGTGGCGGGCCCGGTGGCTGGTGCCCCCAAGGGGATTCGAACCCCTGATCTCCACCTTGAAAGGGTGGCGTCCTAGGCCTCTAGACGATGGGGGCCGACGCTGCCGGAGTGTACCAGAGGGTTCTCCGCGCCCGGCCCGACTGGCGCCCGGCCGACTGGCGCCCGGCCAGCCCGGATCTCGTCCGGCGCCTGGAGCGGCTACCTCGTGACGAGGGCGAAAACGATCGCTGCCGCCATGAAGCCGGCGGCGAGGAGGGCGGCGGCGCCGCCGAGGACCGCGTAGACGAACGCTCGGCCGCTCCGGCCGTCGGTGGCCTGGCGGTAGGCCGCGTAGGCCCCGGCCAGCGCGAGCAGCCCGAACACGGCGCCGCTGATCGCCATGCCGGCGGTCAGGACGGGGACCTGGCTCGCGTCCCGGGCGGACACACCGTAGGCGACGATGAGCAGCGAGCCCAGGAGCGCGATCCCGAGGGTCCCCCGCAGCGCCGTGACCCGTGGCAGATCGAGGCGCGAACCCGTGCCCCTCGGTCCCCTGCTCGGCCGTTGCGTGCCCACCTGCGGTCTGTCGTTCGTATCGGCCATCTCGGTCGGAGGGTAGCAGCCAGACCGGGATCAGGCGCTCGGCGCGATCCCTCCGCGGGACCGGTGGTAGATCGCAACGTTGTAGCTCAGCCTGGGGCGCTGCAGCGTCGCCGCCACGGCCTCGCCGGTCTCGCCGAATGCGTCGACCAGGAACGCCTGCATCTCCTCCATCGACCCGAACGTCCAGAAGCAGTGGATCACCCGGATTCGGAAGCCGTTCGTCAGGAACCAGCCGCTGCGCCGACCCCAGGTCCCGTACTCGGGCAGGTCGCCGCGCAGGCGTGACACGTCGTCCCGGCCGTAGTCGTGGACGATCAGCAGCCGACCATCCGGCCGCAGCGCCCGGTCCGCCTCGGCCACCTCCTGCGGGCTCGGCCCGCGAAATGCCGACCAGCACGAGACGATGACATCGGCCGCGGCGTCCGCCAGCCCGAGCGCGGTCGACGTCCCGGTGACGACCGGCAGCTCGAGCCCGGAGCTGGGCGCGACGCGCGGCCCGGTGACGACGGTCACGCGGGCACCGAGCTCGGCCAGCTGACGGGCCCGCAACCCACCCCCACCGTCGATGAGCGCGACGTCACGGCCGGCCACCGGTCCCAGCGCCGCGAGGGCACGCGGGATCTTGCCCTCGACGTCCACGCAGGCTGCGAGACGGGCGGCCAGGGCGTGGTCGGCGGGCTCGAACGGGAGGTCGGCCATGAGGCGGGAGGATAGCACCCGCCGCCCGTTCGGCGGCCCGGTCGGCGGCCCGGTCGATCGTGACCCGAGCCCCTCGACCGCGATGCCCGGTGCTGGCCCGGCTCCCTCCCCGCCCGCGATGCCCCGCGCTGGAACCGGCTTCCTCCCCGGCCGCGATCACCACCACTCATCGAATCGCGCACAATCGAGCGTGACCGGTCGGCCGAATCGGCATTCTTGGCCACCCAGTCACGCTCATCCATCCCGGAACCGATGAGGAGTACTCATCGGGCGGCGGGGCGTGGTCCGGCCGCGCTCCGACGTGCTGGCACGGGCCGCCACGCGCTGCCGCGTGCCGCCACTCCCAGTGGACGCTGGGCTGATCTGCACGCTCGGCCCGCGGCCCGGATGGGGTTCTGGGCGGATGGCCACGCTCGCCGAATGCGTCCGCGACCACTGGCACGGGCTGCCGCGGGCGGTCCGGGCGAGCGGCGGGGGCGGGGCGGAGAGGGGGCGGGGCGGGGGCGGGGGCGGGAGCGGGTGCGGGCGACGACCCAGCCGCCGGAGCACGGGCGGGGGCGGGGGCGGGGGCCGGGGCCTACGGGCGGTCGAGGTAGGCGCGCACGTCGGGGCGGAGCAGGCCGCGGAAGAGAATGATCGCCAGCGCGGCGGCAAAGAGGGCGGCGGCCAGCCCGGCGCTCATGACCGAGAAGCTGAAGAAGCCCAGCGGGATCGCCGGGAGCGTCAGGCTGGCCAGGCCGAGCGCGAGGCCCCGGGCAGCCTCCTTGCGCTGGAGGACCAGCGTGATCGTGAAGATGGTGTAGGCCAGGAGGACCATCACGACCACCCCGGGCAGGCTCACCGGCGCGGAGATCGCCATGTCGACGACGAACCGGAGCGACAGCCCGATGACGCTCAGAATTGCGAAGGCGTAGACGAGGAAGATCCGGAGCCCGGTCGGCATGCGCATCTTCGGCTGGTCGGCGTTGGCGTCGGTCATCGCCGGGCATTCTGCCACTTCCGCGGATCGCGGCCCACCGGTCGGGCGGCAGGCCCGGCTCGAGCCCGGCCCGAGCCCGGCTCACACACGGAATCGGCCCGGGAGGGTACCCTCTGCCGGAGGCGGGCCCGACCCGCCGGGGGAGCGCGCCATGTATCGCCCCCGCCGACGCCAGCATTGAGGCAGGTCCGTGAGCAACGATCCCCGTCGCCCGTCGGGCGACCCGACCACCGGCGAGAGCCGCCGCGGCCGCCGTGAGCAGGACCGCAGCCGGGAGCGCGTCCGCCTCGCGACCAGCCGCCGGCCCTTCCTCGAGCGCCATCGTAGCCTCGTCCTGGGGCTCGTCGCCGTCGCCGCCGTCGCCGTCGTCGGTGGGTTCGTCTTCGTCCAGGCCACGACCAGGTCCTACGCCTGCTCCGACCTGACGGCGCCCGCGCCGGCCGCCACGCCCCTGCCCAACGGCTCGCCGGCCCCGATCGGCCAGGTCCAGCCGGACATGGGCACGAAGCACGTCGCCGACGGGACGTTCGTGCGGTTCAGCCACTGCCCGCCGGCGTCCGGCAACCACTACTCGAGCACGCTCGGCCCGATCGAGCCGCGCTACTACGGCCCGGACGACGCGACCGTCCCGCAGGGCTGGCTGCACAACCTGGAGCACGGCGGGCTCGTCGTCCTGTACAGCTGCGACAACGGCGGCTGCGGCGAGGCGGACCAGCAGGCGCTCAGGAACCTCTTCCAGACCTTCCCCGACAGCCCCCTGTGCGCGATCCCCAAGGGGACCGTCGGGCCGGTGATCACCCGGTTCGAGGAGATGAAGACGCGGTTCGCCGCGCTGCGTCTGGGGCCGCGTCGTCCTCCTCGACACCCTCGACACCGCGCGGATCCTCGACTTCTTCAGGACCCAGGGCGAGTTGCACAACCCGGAGCCGCAGTGCCCGCGGCCGACGCCGGCGCCCGCAACGACCACGACGCGCCGAGCGCGGCGCCGAGCGCCGTCCCGTCGCCCAGCCCATCCTGAGCCCGGGAGCACACACGTGCGCCTCCAGAGCTTCCACGACCGCAACGGCTGGCTCCAGGTTGGCTCGCCGGTCGAGGGCAGGGTCCTGACCCACCCCGACTGGGCGGATGACCTGAGCGGCGTCTTCGAGAGCGGCTTCGACGACTACGTCGCCCAGCTCCGGTCGGCCATCGCATCCGGGACGGCCGTGGAGGCGACCCCGGCCCGACCCGCTCCGGCGATCCCCTGCCCCGGCAAGATCGTGTGCATCGGGCTGAACTACCGGGCCCACGCGGTCGAGCAGGGGATCGAGCCGCCGGACCGCCCGCTCCTCTTCGCCAAGTTCGCGAACACCGTGGTCGCCGACGGCGAGCCGATCGTCCGGCCGACCGGCACCCGTGCCCTCGACCTCGAGGCGGAGCTCGGCGTCGTCATCGGCCGGCGCGCCCACCACGTCCGAGCCGCCGACGCGATGGCCCACGTCGCCGGGTACGTCGTGGTCAACGACGTCACCGCCCGCGACTGGCAGGGCAACAAGGTGGCCCTCGGGCCCGGCGAGCGCGGCGACGGCCAGTGGCTCCGCGCCAAGGGCTCGGACACGTTCTTCCCGATCGGCCCGGTCTTCGTCACCGCCGACGAGTTCGACGGCCCGCCGGACCTCCCGATCCGCTCGTGGCGGATCCCCGGCGCCGGCCCGGACGCGGGCCGCGCGATCCCGATGCAGGACGCCACGACCGGCGATCTCGTCTTCCGCATCCCCGAGCTGATCGAGTACGTGAGCCGGTTCATCACCCTCGACCCCGGCGACATCATCTCGACCGGGACACCGTCCGGGGTGGGCGTCTTCCGCGATCCACCCGTCTACCTCGAGCCGGGCGACCGCGTCCGGGTCGAGATCGAGAGGATCGGTTCGGTGGAGAATCCGGTCGTCGACTGGTCCGACGCGACCGAGGTCGCCGACGACGAACCCATGCCCCAACGCGACTGAGGAGCTCCCGATGCTGGCTCTCGTCAAGACGGGCCCCGGCCCCGGTCTCCGCCTCGAGGCGGTACCGGAGCCCGAGATCGGCATCAACGATGTCCTGATCCGTGTCCACAAGACGGGGATCTGCGGGACGGACCTCCACATCGAGGGATGGGACGCCTGGGCGGAGCGGACGATCCATCCGCCGATGGTGATCGGCCACGAGTTCGTCGGCGAGATCGTCGAGATCGGCAGCAACGTCGCCGACTTCCGCCCGGGCGACCTGGTCAGCGGCGAAGGCCACGTCGTGTGCGGACGCTGCCGCCACTGCCTCGCGGGCCGGCGCAACCTGTGCGCCCACACGATCGGCCTCGGCGTGGACCGGCAGGGCGCCTTCGCCGAGTACGTCGCGCTGCCGATGACGAATGTCTGGCATCACTGGCCGGGCATCGACGAAGAGGTCGCCGCCATCTTCGATCCGTTCGGCAACGCGGTCCACACGGCGCTCAGCTTCCCCGTCCTCGGCGAGGACGTCCTCGTGACGGGCGCCGGCCCGATCGGGCTGATGGCGATCGCCGTCGCGCGCCATGCCGGGGCGCGCCACATCGTCGCGTCGGAGCCGAACGCCTATCGGCGCGAGCTGGCCCGGACGATGGGTGCGAGCCTCGTCGTGGACCCCGCCAGCCGCGACCTGCGCGACGTGCAGGCGGAGCTGGGCATGGCCGAGGGGTTCGATGTCGCCCTGGAGATGTCCGGCAACGCCGCCGCCCTGCGCTCGGCGATCGCGAACATGGCCCACGGCGGCCGCATCGCGATCCTGGGCATCCCGTCCGGGGAGGTCTCGCTCGACTTCAACGAGATCATCTTCAAGATGCTCACCCTCAAGGGCATCTACGGCCGGGAGATGTACGAGACCTGGTACATGATGACGGTGATGCTCCAGTCAGGGCTCGACATCCGGCCGGCGATCACCCACCGGTTCTCCTTCCGGGAACACGAGGCGGCGTTCGCGGCTGCCCGCTCGGGCGACTCCGGAAAAGTGATCATGGACTGGACCACCTGATGTGTCCCATCGCCCCGGGGAGGGCCGCCAGATGACCTCCGCGCCTCGTCCAGATCCGCTCGGCTTCCTCGCCGACGAGCTCGCCGGGCTCCGGGCGAAGCACCTCTACCGGCCGCTCCGGGTGATGAGCTCCGCCCAGGGCCCCGAGGTGGTCGTCGACGGCCGCCGCTGCATCAGCCTGTCCTCGAACGACTATCTCGGCCTCACCCACCACCCGCGCCTGCGGGCCGCCGCGCTCCGGGCGGTGGAGGAGTTCGGGGCCGGCTCGGGTGCCGTCCGGACGATCGCCGGGACGATGACCCTCCACGAGGAGCTCGAGGCGGAGCTCGCCCGGTTCAAGGGCGTCGAGGCAGTCCTGACCTTCCAGTCCGGCTTCACCGCCAACACCGGGGTCATCCCGACGATCACCGGCGAGGCGGACCTGATCGTCGGCGACAGCCTCAACCACGCCTCGATCATCGACGGGATGCGCCTCTCGAAGGCGCCCCGGGTCGTCTACCCGCACCGCGACGTCGCTGCGCTGCGCGAGCTGCTGGCCAGGGCCCGGGCGGAGGGCCGGGCGGACGGCGCCGGCGCCCACCGGCTCATCCTCGTGGTGACCGACGGGGTCTTCTCGATGGACGGCGACATCGCCCCGCTCCCGGAGATCGTCGAGGCGGCCGAGGCGTACGGCGCGGCGGTCATGGTCGACGACGCCCACGCCTCGGGCGTCCTCGGGCGGAACGGCCGCGGGACCATCGACCACTTCGGCCTCCACGGCCGGGTCGCCATCCAGGTGGGCACCCTGTCGAAGGCCGTCGGCGTCCTCGGCGGCTACGTGGCCGGCTCGCGCGACCTGCGCGACATCCTCACCCAGCGGGCCCGACCGTTCCTCTTCTCCACCTCCCACCCGCCGGCCGTCGCGGCGGCCTGCCTGGAGGCGGTCCACGTCCTCGAGGACGAGCCCGAGCTGATCGACCGGCTCTGGGCGAGCACCCGCCGGTTCAAGGCCGAGCTCGCCCGCCTGGGCTTCGACACCGGCGCCTCGGAGACCCCGATCACCCCCGTGATGATGGGCGACTCGGCAACCGCCGGGCGCTTCTCCGACCGGCTGTTCGAGGAGGGCGTGTTCGCCCAGCCGATCGTCTTTCCGACGGTGGCGCTGGACAAGGCCAGGATCCGGACGATCGTCACCGCCGCGCACACGGACGAGCAGCTCGACCTGGCCCTGGCCGCCTTCGACCGGATCGGGCGGGAGCTGGGGCTCACGCGCGGGTGACGGACGACCTCTCGTCGGTCGCGCCCGGCGCCGCCGACCCCCAGGCCCGCGACCTGCCGCTCGACGCCCACCTCCACACCGATCTCTCGCCCGATGCGGACGTCCCGATCGACGTCTACGCCGCCGCCGCGGTCGAGCGCGGGATCACCGAGATCGCGATCACGGACCACGTCGACTTCGACCCTGTCCGGCCGGCCTACGCCTACGCCGACTTCGCGACGCGGGAGCGGACTGCCCGGGATGCAGCCGAACGCTGGGCGGAGCGGGGCGTGGCGATCCGCTTCGGCGTGGAGCTGACCTACGAGCGGATCTACGAGGAGGCCATCCGCGAGCACCTCCGCCGGCACGCCTACGACTACACGATCGGCTCGGTCCACATCGGGGTGGACTCGCCGTACCGCCGGGAGAACGTCGCCGCGCTGACCGCGGGCGCCTCGCTCGACGACGTCGTCGCGCCGTACTTCGCCGAGGTGGAGGCGGCAGCCCGAAGCGGCCTGTTCGACACCCTGGGCCACCTCGACTTCATCAAGCGCCGCCTCGTCCCGCACATCACCCCGGCACAGCTAGGCGAGCGGATGGACCTCTACGACCCGATCCTGCGGGCCCTCGTCGAGACCGGCACCGGCCTCGAGGTGAACACCAGCGGCCTCCGCCAGGCGGCTCGTGAGACGTACCCCTCGGCGGCCGTCGTCGCGCGCTTCCGCGAGCTCGGCGGGGAGCGGGTCACGGCGGGCTCCGACGGCCACCGGGCGGACTGGTTCGCGTGGGGCCTCGAGGACGGGTATCGTGTCACCGCCGAGGCCGGCTTCGAGAGCCTGGCCTTCCGACGGGGCGGTGACCGGGTGGCGGTGCCGATGCCCCCTCGCTTCGCCCGAACCTAACGGAGCTGGCTGTCCCTCGTTATGACCCTCGACGATGCCACGATCGAGCGGCTCGTACAGCAGGCCCGGGATGGGGACGCGGGGGCGTTCGGTCAGCTGTTCGACCACTACAACGAGCCGATCTACCGCTACATCGCCAGCCGCGTCAACCGCCCGAGTGACGCGGAGGACCTGACGCAGATCGTCTTCGTCAAGGCCCTGGAAGCACTGCCGCGATACGAGTCGCGCGGGATTCCCTTCGGGGGCTGGCTCTTCCGGCTGGCCAGGAACACGGTCATCGATCACGTCCGCACACGGCGCGACCACACCGATCTCGAGGCGCTCGGGGAGCAGCCGGCCGGCGAGCCCGGTCCGGACGCACTGGCGGTGACGAGAGACGAAATCGCAACGGTGATCGCGGCACTGACATCGCTGACGGACGAGCAACGAGACGCCATCGCACTTCGCTTCTTCGCCGGCCTGTCGGCCCGCGAGGCGGCCGAGGCGATGGGCAAGCAGGAAGGAACGGTCCGAGGCCTCCAGTTCCGGGCGATTGCGGCACTCCGCCGCCAGCTCGGGATCGATGGGGGCCGACGAGACGGATGAGCCCGGGCCTCGGCCCGGCGGGACGACGACGATGACGATGGACGACGAGCTGCGGCCGCTGGGCCGCCCCGAACCGGACGACGAGCTCGAGCGCAGGCTCGAGGTATACGCCCGCGCACGGCTCACGCCGGATCCTGCCCGAATCGCCCGGATGCGCGCCCAGCTGCTGGCCGAGGTTCGCGAGAGCCCTGCCGCGGGCCCGACCCGGTTGGTCCCGCGCTCGAGGCGGCGGACCCGATGGCTACCCGCGCTGCTGGCCGCCGGGTTGTCCGTCGTTCTCGTCGGCGGCGTCGCGTTCGCCGGCTCGCAGGCGGGCGGGCCGCTCTACCCGGCCCGACTCTGGCTGGAGGACGTCACGCTCCCGTCCGATCCGGCCTCCCGCCTGGACGGGGAGCTGGACCATCTCCAGGCGCGCCTCGATGAAGCCGCCCAGGCCGCGGCCAGCGGGAACGGGGGCGCCGTCCAGGCCGCGCTCGATGCGTACCGGGCGATCATCGACCGGGCGGTGGTGACCGCCGACGGGGATCTCGACCGGGCGACCCACGTGGGCCTCGTCATCGGGCGCCACCGGGCGGTCCTCGCGGCACTTGCGACCGGACTTCCGCCGCAGGCAGCCGACGCGATCGGGCGGGCGATCGACCGGACCGAGCAGAAGATCAACGAGGTCCAGAGCCGCGGCCCCGGAGCGAACCCCGGAGGCGGCCCGGGCGGCAAGCCGGGTAGTCCCCCGGACAAGACCCCGCCGGGTGGTCCTCCGGACAAGACCCCGCCGGGTGGTCCACCGGACAACCCCACGAAGCCGCCGAAGCCCTGACCCGCGGCTCGGCCCCGGACCCGCCGGCCCGTTACGCCGCCGCCCCGGCGCGTTGCCGGGCTCGCGGCGCTCGCGTAGGCTGCGTTCATGCGCCGCCTGACGACCCCGCCATGGAACTGATCGTCCTCGGCGCGGGACCGGCCTACGCGTCGCGGCCGGGCGCGGTCGGCGCCGCCTACCTCGTCACGGAACGGCTCGGACGCGATCGTGCTCGACCTCGGCCAGGGCGCGTTCACGAACCTCGCCGGCACGATCGAGCCGAGCTCGCTCCGGGCAGTTGTCGTCAGCCACCTCCACCCGGACCACTTCATCGACCTCATCCCACTCCGCCACTACCTCCGCTGGGACTTCCGCCCGCCGCGCCGCGTCGCGGTCCTCGGGCCGGCGGCGCTGGAGCGGAGGCTCGACGCCCTCCATGAGGAGCAGGGGTTCGCCGCTGCGGCGCTCGACATCGGCGTGCTCGGGGAAGGGGTCCGGCAGCTCGGCTCGCTGACCCTGGAGGCGCGCCTCGTCCGCCACATGGACGAGAGCTACGCGTTCCGGGTCACCGCCGGAGACGGCGGCCCGGGCCTGGTCTACTCCGGCGACTGCGGGCGGGCGGACGACCTCAAGCCGCTCATCCGGCCCGGCGACGTGCTCCTGTCAGAGGTCTCGTTCGGCCTCGGACCGGCGGCGCCCGGGTCCGAGCACCTCGACGCCCAGGACGTCGGCCGGCTGGCCGCCGAATCCGGGGCCGGGAGGGTGCTGCTCACCCACCTGCTCATGGGCCACGATCGCCAGGCGACCGTCGCCGCGACCGCCGCCCTGGCCGGCGTGGACGTCGCGATCGTCGACCCGGGGGACCGCTTCACGATCTGATCGCCGACGGGCTCGACCACACTCCGGGCATGAAAGGACCCGGGTGGCTCGGCCACCCGGGTCCCGGTTCGCACGGGGACAGCGAACGGTCAGCGGCGGTTGCGCACCTTCCGGTCGCCCGGGGTCAGGACGAGCATCCCGGCCATGATCGCGGCGAACCCGATGAGCACGAGGCGCCAGGAGTCCGTATTCGGGGTCGACCCGCCGTCGAACGTCGAGGTCGGCGGAAGGGTGATCCGCGGGGTCCCGGTCTCGCCCGCAACCTGGCCGCCCCGCGCGCGTGGTCTCGTCCGTGGTCGGTCGACTCGGTCGTGGTCTCGTCCGTGGTTGCCTCGGTCGTGGTCTCGTCCGTGGTCGACTCGGTCGTGGTCTCGCGGGCCGGGCCGTCCCGGCCGCCCCCGCCCGTGGTCTCGCTCGTGGTCGACTCGGTCGTGGTCTCGTCCGTGGTCGACTCGGTCGTGGTCTCGCCCGCAACCTGGCCGCCCCCGCCCGTGGTCTCGTCCGTGGTCGACTCGGTCGTGGTCTCGTCCGTGGTCGGATTGCACTCGTTGTAGAAGATCGCCTGGCCGGCGGCGTCCCAGTTGAGGGAGGCATAGCCAGTCGGCGTCGCGCCGTCGGAGTAGAAGGGCGGGATGATATCGCCCCAATCGCCACCGTTCGGCTGGTCGGAGGTCCAGGCCGGGCCGGTGTGCTTGATGAGGTGGTCGCCCTTGCCGTTGTCGTTCCCGGCATCGCCGTCGACCGACGCCTCGTCGACCGTGATTTGAACGTACGGGTTGGTCGTGGCGTCCGTCCGGTGGCAGATCGTGACCTTGTGGAGCGGGTCGGGCTGGGTCGCAAACGCGGTGCTCGCGGGCGCGAGGAGCGCCAGCGCGAGCGAGGAAGTGACCGCGAGCCAGCCGAGGACTCGGATCCTGGCGCTGCGCGAGCGCCGACGGCGAGTGAGGCGTGTGTTCATGGTTCGGTCCCCGAGATACGGATGATGATGCTCAAGCCCCCGGCCCGGTCTCTCGATCGGGTGTCGTTGCCTAGGCGACACCGCAAGGATGACCGATGGGACCAGTACTCGTCTAGGACTTTCGGCACCCGGCGACCGCACAACAGGCCACCGGACCGTGCGCCCGGAGCGATTCGCGTTGACAGGGCGCAACGAAGGGTCCTACCGGCGTCGATCCGGTGGTCATGGGGCCCCGACCCTCAGGATTCCGGACGAACGAAGGCCCGGGCGCGAGAGTTGCGCCCGGGCCTTCGAGTCAGCGGAGGGACCGTCGATCAGCGTCGCGCGCGGCGACCCCGACCGGACGGAGCGAGGACGAGAATCCCGGCCAGGAAGGCCGCAATCCCGAGCAGGAGGATCCGCCACGAGTCGCCCGACGGACCGGCCTGACCGTCCAACGTGGAGGTCGGCGGCAGGGTGGTCCGCGGGGTGCCGGTCGCGGCCTCGACGCCGCCTTCGGCCGGGGGCTCGGTGGCCGGGGGCTCGGTGGCCGGGGGCTCGGTGGCCGGGGGCTCGGTGGCCGGGGGCTCGGTGGCCGGGGGCTCGGTGGCCGGGGGCTCGGTGGCCGGGGGCTCGGTGGCCGGGGGCTCGGTGGCCGGGGGCTCGGTGGCCGGGGGCTCGGTGGCCGGGGGCTCGGTGGCCGGGGGCTCGGTGGCCGGGGGCTCGGTGGCCGGGGGCTCGGTGGCCGGGGGCTCGGTGGCCGGGGGCTCGGTGGCCGGGGGCTCGGTGGCCGGGGGCTCGGTGGCCGGGGGCTCGGTGGCCGGGGGCGCCGTCGGCGTCGGGATGGTGCACCCGTTGTTGTAGATCGCCTGACCTTCGGTGGTCCAGTTCAAACCTGGGTAGCTGAAGCTGGCCGGGGCGTATTCATATGGCGGGATGATGTCTCCCCATGCAACCGTGATCCCCAGGAACCAGAGCGGCCCAATGTGGTCGTTGTGGCCAGCCGCCAGCTGGCCAGCGAACGCGCCGCTGGAATTGATCGCGGGTGATTCCACGACATATGGATTGCTCTGGCTGCCCGTCCCGTGGCAGATGGTGATCTCGGTCTTGTCACCGGCGAGCGCCGGCGAGGCCGAAGGCGCCAGGAACGCCGTCGCCATCATGCTCGCGACGGCGAGCCAGCCGAGGGCTCGGATCGCGGCGCTGCGCGAGCGACTGCGGACATAAGTGCCGTTCATCGTGGTGATGCCCTCCTTGCTGACTGACCGGCGATCGCGCCAGTCCCCCGGGTGGTTCGTGTGCGCTGCCCTGCCTGGCCCGGTCCCCCGTGAGGGCCGGGGAATGACGGATGGGGCACGCTCAGGCGGGCGCGCCCCATCCGGGTCTCGGGGACCCTGGGTTGGGGCCCCATCGATCGGTCCGTTCCGGCCGGTCCGGTTCATCACCGGGCCGGCCGTTCGGTGCCGTTCGTCGGGGTTACTCCCGGCGCCCGCGCCGGCGGACCCGGGACGGAGCTGGGGTCAGGAACCCGAGCAGCGTCGCGAGGCCGGCGAGGACGAGCAGGACCATGAGCATCCCGTTGCCGGTGGCGCCATGGTCAGGCCCGGTGCCGAGGGTATCGGTCGGCGGCAGCGTCACTCGCGGAGTGGCCGTCGCTGCCAGAGGCGTTGGTTCGACCGCGGCGTTCGCATAGTCCGAGCTCGGATTCGTCTCGTCCGAGTCGATCGTCGCGATGTTCTTGAACGGCTGGGACAGCTCGTCCGCGCCGGCGATGACCTTGATCTCGTAGGTCAGGGTCCCGCCGGTCGTGAGCGTCCCCAGGCTCCAGTGGATGGTCCGGGTGGCCGCGTTGTACGTCCCGCCGTCCGAGATGTTCGACGGGGTCCCGAGGCCGGCCTGCTGCATCACGTCGTCGATGACGGCGTTGTGCACCGGGCCGTTGGTCACGGTGTAGGTCAGCGTGTACTTGAGGGTGTCGCCGACCCGCGAGATCACCGCCGGCTTGCCGCCGAGCGCGAGCGTGCCGCGGTTGGTGGTGTTGTTCACGACCGACTTGACGATCGTGAGGTCGGGCACCTTGACGGTGGTGGAGTCTTCCTTGCAGTCCTTGAGCTCGGAGACGCACACCGTTGCGGTGTTCGTCTGGGTGCCGGTCGGAGCTGCGACGTCGATCGTCACCTGGTAGCCCAGGTCGGCGCCCGACGCGAGGCTCGCCCAGGTCCACGTCAGCGTTCGCGTGGTCGCGTCGTAGACGGTGCTGGTGGCAGCCGGGACAGAGGTCGCCGAGCTGGCGACGTAGGTCTGGCCGGCCGGCAGCGGATCGCTCACGACCGCGTTCGTCACGGGGCCGTTCACGACGGTCACGTCGATCGAGTAGGTCACGGTCTGGCCACGACCGACGATGCCGTCGATGTCGTCATGGCTCTTGTCGATACCCGTGTCCGGGGTCCGGATGACCACGATCGCCTGATCGTCATCGCTGACCGAGGTGCCCTGGACGGTGTGCCCGCTGGCGACCGCGGTGTTCGTCCGGTTGGCCGGGACCGTGACCGTCTTGGTGCAGGTCATCGACTCGCCGGGGGCGAGGGTCGTCTTCGGGCAGGTGGCGGTGAAGTCGTCGCCGGAGTCGGCCGGCGTGCCGTTGTCGTCGGTGACGACGATGTCGGAAAGGGTGAGCTCGCCGTCGTTCGTCACCAGGTAGGTGTAGGTGACCGGCCCGGCGAGGGTGGTGTACGTCCCGCCGTCGGCGGCATCGCCCGCCGTCTTGACGAGGTCGATGAACGGCTGCTCGTTGGTGTACGTGCAGATGACATCCTCGCCCGGCTGGAGGTCGATCGAGGCAGTCCGGCCCTCGGTCGTGGCGCCCTCCGAGTCGCACGAGATACCGGTCAGGTCCCAGCCCGTGGTCGGCGACTCGGTGACCGAGTAGGCGCCGGAAACGAGGTTGCCGAAGGTCCTGGTGTTCGAGAGCGTCCCATCGGCGTCGTCATCGAGCGAGAAGCTCGACAGGCCGCTGCCGATGGTCGTGAACCCGAAGTCCTGGGCCGCGTTCGGCTGGGCGTCCTTGACGACGGTGATCGAGCCGCGCTTCGTGTTCTCGTAGACGCACGTGATCGAGCCGCCGGTGGCCAGGTGGAGGCTGGCCGTGGCACCCTCGGTCAGGGCGGTCGAGCCGCCCGCGACCTCGCAGTCGAGGCCGGTGAGATCCCACCCGCCGACGGCCGACTCGGTCACCGAGTAGTCACCGGCGAGCAGGCTGCTGAAGGTCTTCATGTTCGAGAGCGTGGCATCGGCGTCGTCATCGAGCGAGAAGCTCGACAGGCCGCTACCGGTGGCCGTGAACCCGAAGTCCTGGGGGTCGTCAGGGATCGCGTCCTTGATGATCGTGATCGTCCCGCGCTGGACGTTCGTGAAGACGCAGGTGACGGTCTCACCCGGTTCGAGGTTGAACGTGGCGGTGCGCGTGCCGACGCTGCCGGTGCTGTTCGCGTCGTCGCACCTGATCGCGCCGAGGTCCCAGTTCACGCCCGGATCCGCCTCGGTCGAGGTGTACTCGCCGGGGATGAGGTTACCGACCACGATCTGCTCGCCGTCGGAGATCGCGCCGGCTGCGTCACCGCTGAAGGTGAAGTCGTCCTGGGCGCCGTCCGGGCTGGTCTGCTTCTCGACGATGATCGTGCCGCGCTGCGTGTTGGTGAACACGCAGGTGACCGTCTCGCCGGGCTCGAGGCTGACGTAGAGCGAGCCGTCGGGGCCGCTGTTTTCGTCATCGCAGACGATGCTGGTCAGGTCCCAGCCCGTCGGGACGATCTCGTCGACGGTGTACGTGCCGGGCGCGAGCGCGCCCGAGTCGTTCTGCTGGCCGTCGGTGAGGCTGAAGCCGCCCTCGTCGTAGCTCGCGTCGAAGCCGAAGCTCTGCTCCGATCCATCGGGGAGCGTCTGCTTCTCGATGATGATGTGGCCGCGCTTCGTGTTGGTGAACGTGCAGGTGACGGTCTCACCCGGCTGGAGGCTGATCGCGTCAACCGGGCTCTGATCGTCACAGGTCGCGCTCGTCAGGTCCCAGCCGGCCAGCACGGTCTCGTCGACCGAGTAGGTGCCGGGGACGATCGCGCCGGAGTCGTTCGGCGGAGCCTCATCGGTCAGGCTGAACGGATCGCCGTAGTCGGAAGTGAAGTCGAAGAGCGCGGAAATCCTTTGCCGGATCCGTGACCTTGTCGACGATGATGTGGCCGCGCTTGGTGTTGGTGAAGGTGCACTTCACGGTCTCGCCGGCCTCGAGGTTGAAGGTCGCCGTGGCGGCGGCCTCATCGCCCGAGCTGTTGGCGTCGGTGCAGGTGATGTTGGTCAGGTCCCAGCCCGCCGGAACGGTCTCGGTCGAGTCGTACTGACCGGCGGCGAGGTTGGAGACGGTGATCTGCTGGCCGTCAGTGATCGAGCCGGCAGCGTCACCGATGAAAGTGAAGCTCGCCGGATCGCCGTCGGGGAGCGTCTGCTTCTCGACGATGATCGTGCCGCGCTTGGCGTTGACGTAGGTGCAGGTGATGGACTGGCCCGGGTCGAGGTCGATGTGCGCCGTGGCGCCATCGATCGTCGTCCCGCCGTCACCGTCGTTACAGGTCAGGCCGGTCAGGTCCCAGCCCGCCTGGGTCGCCTCGGTCACATCGAACGTGCCGGGGACGAGGTTCGGGAAGGTCCGGCTGTTGGGCAGGGTGCCGTCCGCGTCGTCGTCGAGCAGGAAGCTGCCCAGGCCACCGGAGTAGCTGAAGTTCTGGGGATCGTTCGGGACGGCGTCCTTGACGATCGTGATCGAGCCGCGCTTGGTGTTGGTGAAGGTGCACTTCACGGTCTCGCCGGCCTCGAGGTTGAAGGTCGCCGTGGCGGCGGCCTCATCGCCCGAGCTGTTCGCGTCGGTGCAGGTGATGTCGGTCAAGTCCCAGCCCGCCGGAACGGTCTCGGTCGAGTCGTACTGACCGGGAGTGAGGTTGCCGACGACGATCTGCTGGCCGTCAGTGATCGAGCCGGCGGCGTCACCGATGAAGGTGAAGCTCGCCGGATCGCCGTCTGGGAGCGTCTGCTTCTCGACGATGATCGTGCCGCGCTGCGTGTTGACGTAGGTGCACGTGATGGACTGGCCCGGATCGAGGTCGATCGTGGCCGTCCGGGTGGTCGTACTCGTGGTGGTCCCGCCGTCACCGTCGTTGCATGACAGGCCGGTCAGGTCCCAGCCCGCCTGGGTCGCCTCGGTCACGGTGTAGCTGCCGGGCGTCAGGTTCGGGAAGGCGGCCGTGTTCGACAGCGTCACATCCGCGTCGTCGTCGAGGCTGAATGGGCCGAAGCTGCCGCTGTAGGCGAAGTCCTGGGCGTCGTTCGGCTGGGCGTCCTTGACGATCGTGATCGAGCCTCGCTGGGTGTTGACGTACGTGCAGGTGACCTGCTCGCCGGCCGCGAGGCTGATCGAGGCCATCCGGGTACCGAGGTTCGTGCTCGATCCGTCGGTGCAGGACAGGCCCGTCAGATCCCAGCCCGCCTGGGCCGTCTCGGTCACGTTGTACGTGCCCGGGGTCAGGTTGCTGAACGCCTGGGAGTTCGGGAACGTCTCGTTGCTGTCGTCATCGAGCGAGAAGGCGCCGAGGGTCCCGGTGTAGGCAAAGTCCTGGGCGTCGTTCGGCACGGCGTCCTTGACGATCGTGATCGAGCCACGCTTCGTGTTGTTGAACGTGCAGGTGACGGTCTCGCCAGCCGCCAAGCCGATCGAGCCGACGGTCGAGCCGTCGGAGCAGGTCGCCGACGTCAGGTCCCAGCCGGCCGGCACGGTCTCGGCGACCGAGTAGGTGCCGGGGGCGAGATCCTGGTCATTGGGGGCGGCTGCGTCGGTCAGGCTGAAGCCCGCGTAGCCGGTCCCGCCGGTCGTGAAGGCGAAGCTCTGGGGGTCAGCTCCGGGCACGGTGACCTTGTCGACGATGATGTGGCCGCGCTTCGTGTTCGTATACGTGCACGTGATGGTCTCGCCGTACGACAGGTCGATCGTCGCCGTCCGAGTGCCAAGGGATGTGGTCGAGTTGCCGGTCGGGTCGACACACACGAGATTCGTCAGGTCCCAGCCCGCCGCGGCAGCTTCGATCACCGTGTAGGTGCCGGCGGTGACGTCGCTGAACGTGTTCGTGTTCGACAGGGTGCCGTCGCTGTCGTCGTCGAGGTCGATCGCGTGAAGGTCCGTGCCGGTCGTCGTGTAGTGGAAGTCCTGCGGGTCGTTCGGGACCGCGTCCTTGATGATCACGATCGAGCCGCGCTTCGAGTTGACGAACGTGCAGGTGATGTCCTGGCCCGGGTCGAGATCGATCGCGGCCGTCCGGGTGCCGAGGTTGACGGTGGTCCCACCGTCGCCGTCGTTACAGGTCAGGTTCGTGAGATCCCAGCCGGCCGCGGCAGCCTCGGTGACCGAGTAGCTGCCGGGGACCAGGTTGGAGGATGTCGTCGTGTTCGATCGGGTGTTGAGCGGGTTGCCGTCGTCGTCGAGGATGAACGCGCCCAAGTCGCCCGAGTAGCTGAAATCCTGGTCGTCGTTGGGCTGGGCGTCCTTGACGATCGTGATCGAGCCGCGCTCGCGGTTGATGAACGTGCAGGTGACGTCCTCAGCGGGCTCGATATGGATGGTGGCGGTTCCGCTCGGCACGTCGCCGGTGCTGTTCCCGTCGGTACAGGTGATCGAGAAGAGATCCCAGCCGGAGACGGCGCCCTCCGTGACCGTGTACGGGCCCGGGTTGATATTGCTGTAGACCTTCGTATCCGACAGGGTCGCGTTGCTGTCGTCATCGAGAGAGAACGTCGATGGCGAGAGCCCGCCGGTCGTCGAGTACGGGAAGTCCTGGGCGTCGTTCGGCTGGGCGTTCTTGATGATCGTCAGCGAGCCGCAGGTGTCGAACGCACCGAGGGTGAAGTCCTTGAGCTGGGCGTTCGGGGAGGTCGAGGAGCGGGTCTCGGAGAGGAACGACGAGAAGCACGGGACGCCGTTCGGGAAGACCTCGCCGAGGTCGAGGCCACCCTCGAAGAACTCGCCCTTTGCAGGCTGGGTCTGGGCGGCCTTGTTCAGGAAGGGCCAGGCGGTCGCGATCGGGCCAACATTGACGGTGGCACACAGGCCGGGGACGTGAGGATCGATGACGCCGTCGACGCAATCGGCGCCGGTCGCCACAAGGGCGAGGTTGGTCGCCCCGGTCCCGGTCCAGCGGTACGCCTTGATCTCGGCGACCGATCCGCCGTTGCTGAAGTCGCTGATGATCAGCAGGTCATCCACCGAATGGACGCCGTTGAACGTGCCCCCAGCGCCGAGGCTGACCGGGTTCTGGAAGAACCAGAAGCCGATCTGGGCATCGCCGGAGCCGTCGAACCTGTCGGCACCGAAGTAGACGTAGGTAGCGCCGCCAGCCGCGTAGGCGGCCGCGAACGCATCGAGGATCTCGTCCTTCTCGGGCGCGACGTCGGTGGCGCCGTACTCCCACTGGCTGACGTCGTTGACGTCCTTCGAGCCACCCCCCTTGAAGTAGGTGACGTCGGCGCCGACCTTCTCAACCGTCGAATCGACGAAGTCGGTCGCGATCGCGGAGTCGCTGTTGTTGTAGACGTTGTTCCAGTCGTCTCCGGCAGCAGCGCCGTCGGCGGCGTTCCGATCGAGTTCGAACTGTGTGCCGCCGTGGAACGCCACCACCGGAGACGGTGCACTGAAGCTCGTGTACTGCAGCAGCAGTGAGAATACGAAGAGCGCGACCCACAGAAGCGTGAACCGCTTCCTGGCCGTCGCGCTCACCGACACGAAACCCCGAGACCCACCCATGGGACGTTCCCTCCGATTGCCCGAAGACGAAGCGACGATAAGTACGTGACCTCTTGATGCCTGTGCGGCCCGTGCGCCTCGGTTCCGAGGCGTCCGCCGCGTCCAGCCCCCAACCCTGGGGCCCGGTGCCGAACCTGCCACCCCTGCCTGTCAGGGGCATTGATCGGACTGTAGACCCAGAGAGACCACCAAAGGTACTAGTCCGTTTGCATCATTACTAGTCCCCTTATAGCCAGATGTCACCAATCTGACATCGGAGTGGGTGCGATAGCGGTGCCGCTTGTCACCGAAGTCCCGGTACGGAAGTCCCGGGTGCGGAAGCCGGTACCATGCGGGGGCGCCGCCGAACCGAACCCAGGAGCTCCCGTGCCGCCGACCGCCGACCCCGCCGACCCCGCCGCCAGCGCCAGCCCCAGCCCCGCGTCCGGCGCCGATCCGGGCGCAGACCCGACGCTCCGGGGCGCCGTCCGCCGCGCGGTCGAGCGAGCCTGGACGCGGGCGATCGCCTCGGGCGCGCTGCCGGCACTCGCGGAGGATGCCGAGGCCCCGGCGGTCGAGGTCGCGCGACCGGCCCACCCGGAGCACGGCGACGCCGCCACGAACCTCGCCATGAAGCTCGCCCGGGCGTACCGGCGGGCGCCGCTCGACATCGCCCGGGCGCTCGCCGACGAGCTGGCCCGTGAGGCGGCCGAGTCGCCCGCGACGACGCCGGTCGGCTCGGTCGACGTGGCCGCACCGGGCTTCGTGAACGTGCGCTACGCGGATGGCGCGCTGGAGGCCGCCGTCGAGAGGATCCTCGCCGCGCCCGCCGGCTGGGGCCTGGTGACCGCCGCCGCGCCACGCCACGTCAACGTGGAGTTCGTGTCGGCCAATCCGACCGGGCCGCTGACGATCGGCAACGCCCGCGGCGCCTTCGTCGGGGACCTGCTCTGCCGGGTGCTGGGCGCGGCCGGCCACCGGGTGACCCGCGAGTACTACTTCAACGACTCGGGCACCCAGGTCTTGAAGCTCGGCGCTTCGGTCATCGCCGTCCGGCGCGGCGAGCCGGTGGCGGAGGACGGCTACCACGGCGACTACGTCAACGACCTCGCCGCCGCACTGCCGGCCGACCTGTGGGACGCGGCGAACGCGCCCGGCGCGGACGCGACCGGGATCGTCGGGCGTTGGGCGTCGGAGCGGGTGCGGGCGGGCATCGAGGCCTCGCTCGAGCACCTGGGCGTCCACTTCGACGTCTGGAAGACGGAGCGCTCGCTCCACGACGAGGGCTGGGTCGCCCGGGCGATCGAGCGACTACGGGCGAGCGGCCACCTGTTCGAGCAGGACGGCGCGCTGTGGTTCCGCTCGACCGCGTTCGGCGACGACAAGGATCGGGTGATCATCCGATCCAACGGCGAGCCGACCTACTTCGCCTCGGACATCGGCTACGTCACCGAGAAGTTCAGCCGCGGCTTCGACGAGTGCATCTACATCTGGGGCCAGGACCACCACGGGACGGTGGCCCGGGTACGCAACGCCGCCGAGGCGATGGGCTACGACAAGGCCGCCGTGCGGATGCTCCTCGTCGCCTGGGTCCGCTTCATCCGTGACGGCGTCGAGATCTCGATGAGCAAGCGGGCCGGCACGTTCATCACCCTCGACGAGCTGCTCGACGAGATCGGCGTGGACGCGGCGCGCTGGTTCTTCGCCTCGCGCGGACCCTCGAGCGCGATCGACTTCGACATCGAGCTGGCCAAGAAGCAGTCGGCCGAGAACCCCGTCTACTACGTCCAGTACGCCCACGCCCGGATCGCCTCGATCCTGCGCCATGCCGCTGTGGCGGGGCTGGTGCCGGCCGCCTCCGTGGCCGGGGCGCTGGCCGGGGCGCCCGAGGCGGCGCTCGTCCGGGAGGTCGTCCGGCTGCCCGAGGTGGTCGAGGACGCGGCCGCGGTCGAGGAGGCCCAGGGCGTGACCGCCTTCGCGACCGAGTTGGCGACCACGTTCCACGCCTTCTACCGGGACGCCAAGGTAGTCGACCCGGCCGAGCCCGCGCGCTCCGCCGCGCGCCTGGCGCTCGTCGCCGCGGCCAAGACGACCCTCGCCAACGCCCTGGGCCTCCTCGGGATCTCCGCACCCGAGCAGATGTAGCGCGGACGCGGCCGGCGGGCGTGCCCTCGGCGGCCGTGTCCTTTGGGCGCCGGCCCGTATGAGTGGCGCTCATGCGAGGCGCCCAACTCGTGCGTGAATGCGGGACGACACCGCGTCTCGAATTGCAGACGCGCACGGGATCGACCGCTGGCATGAGTCCCACTCATGAGACGGCAGCGCTGAGGCGGCCCTGCCGGATGCAGCGCCCGGCCGACCGCGATGATGAGTACCAGTCATGGAATCGCGGGCGAGCGAGCCCGACCGGTTGGCCGTTCTGGGCGATCTGGTCGACCGGTCATGCACACCTGTCGCTGAATCCATGAGTGGTGGTGATCACCGCCTCGCGCCACCGATCGTGGTCGACGGCCGGCGCCATGGGCACGGCGCTCCGCTTCCTGGGGATCTCCGCACCCGAGCAGATGTAGGGCGAGGCTGCCGCCCTGGCTACTGCGCCAGACCGAGCAGGTTCGCGATCCGGGCGAGCGTGCCGCGGTCGGTCGCCATCAGCACCGTCACGTTCCGATCCTCCTCCTCCTGCTTCTTGAGGATGTCGGCGTAGACGGAGCCTCGTTGGAGCTGGTAGACCGCCTCGACCCCGTGGCTGTAGAACTCGAAGGCGTCGTCCACGGTGTCCCAGGCTGTCCGAATCGCGATCGCCGAGGCTCCGCCCGGGCCAGCGAGCAGGATCACCCGGTCGCCGCCCCAGCCGGCCACGGCCTCGGCAGCCGCCGTGGCGTCGAGCCGGCCGACCTGCTCGAGCCAGATGCGGAGCTGGAACTCGCCGAGCGTGTCCTCCAGGTCGACGGTCCAGCCGGCACCCAGCCGCTTCGCGAGGTCCGTCGGGAAGGCCACCTCGATCGGCTTCTCGGAGGCCGCGTACTTCTCGGGGTGGAGGACCTGCTCCGTGGAGGCGGGCAGCCTCGCGTACATCGCGTCGACGGCGGCCCAGCCGCCGGCCGCCTGCCGCGCCAGGACCAGCTGGAGCCCGGCCGAGTACGGGAAGAGGAGCGTCTGCTTGAGGATCTCCGGCATCTCGGCGAGGATCTTCGCCTGCTCCGGGTCGTTCGACGACGTGATCAGCTGGATGAGCTCCTGCGGCGTCAGGTGCGCCTGCGCCCAGAGCGACATGAGCAGCGTCGCGTCGCCCTCGGCCAGGGACAGGTGCGCGAGCGACGTGTCGCCCTGGCCGATCGCGTCGATGTGCAGACTCGTGAGGTCGAAGTGCTGGTCCTGGAGGGCGTGGGTGAACTCGTGGGCGAAGGTGACCCGCTCCACCGGGCCGAGGCCGCCCGACTTCGAGACGACGTACAGCTCCTTCGCGTGCGGATCGTAGTAGCCGGCGACCTGGCTGCCGAGGAGCTTGACGTAGAGGTCCATCAGCGAGCTGCCGGCCGGCAGGAGGCCCATCAGCTCGAGGAGGCGCCCGTTCGCCTTGACGAGCTCCGGCGGGTTGTCCTTCGCAAAGTCCGCGGCGACGTTCTTCTTGAGCGTCGCCTCGTCGAGCAGCTTCGGGTCTACGGCGCGCTTCGCCTCCAGGCCGCGGAGCTCCTGGACCTGGGCCTCGATCTCCGCGTAGACCGCGGCCGGGTCCGCAGTCGGGGTCGGGGCGACGGACGGTCCGGCGCCCGAGGGCGTCGGGGTGGTGCCGCCCGACTCCGGCGGGGCGAGCGAGGCGCTCGGCTCCCCGGTCGGGCCGGGGGACGTGCCGCAGGCGGCAGCGATGAGCGCGACCGCCAGGGCGAGGAGGACGAGGGCCGCCGGGGCGGCGGGGCGGCGGAATTCCATCGCCCGATTGTGACACGCGGGCATCGCCGGACCCCGACGCGGATCCGCCGGGGCGGCAACCGACGCGGACGCGGACGCAGACGCGTCGCCCGCCCGAACGCGGATGCCGAATGTACCTTTCTTAACCCTCTGCCCCCTCGCGACTGAATCAGCGACTCCGTACTCTCCTCCTCGGAACCCGCGAAAGCAGTTCCACTCCCTCCCTCCGACCGGAGGCGCCGAATTGGGCTGGCGTCTCCGGTCCTCCCTTTTCCGGGGGTCGTGGGGCGGTGAGGCGGGGGTGAGCAGGCTGTGTCAGAATCCCGGCGATGGAACTCACCTGGTACGGGCGGACCTGCATCCGCCTCAAGGGCAAGGATGCGGTCGTCGTGGCGGACCCGTACCAGTCGGTCGTCGGACCGACCGGACGCGGGATCACCGGCGAGATCGTGACCCTCAGTCACCCCGACGACAACCCGCTGCCCAAGACGAAGGGCAAGCGCTCGCCCGACGGCGGCAGCGTCATCCCGACCAGCCTGGAGGACGCCTTCGTCCTCGACGGGCCCGGCGAGTACGAGATCCGCCAGGTCCTCCTGACCGGCGTCCGAACCTACCGCGACGACGCGCGCGGGGCCCAGCGCGGGCGGCAGACGGCGTTCGTCGTCGAGCTCGACGGGATGCACACGATCCACCTCGGGGACATCGGCCACCTGCTGACCGAGGAGAAGCTCGGGGACATCGGCTCGGTCGACATCGCCTGCATCCCGATCGGCGGCGCGCTGACCGCGACGAAGGCGGCCGAGCTGATCGCCCAGCTCGACCCGCGGATCGTCGTGCCGATGCCCGTCTGCGAAGAGGAAGCGGACTGCGCCGAGGCGATGGCCCGGTTCCTCCACGAGATGGGCACGACCCCGCCACAGCTGCAACCGAAGCTGACGATCACGATCTCCGGCCTGCCCACCGAGACGACCACCGTCCTGCTGGAGTCCCGCGGCAAGGTCTGACCCGGGGGCAGTGGCGCCGGGTTATGCGGCCTGTGCATGGGTTCTGAACCTCATCAGCGTGGCCGAGGCCCCGATCTGACAGAAACGGCGGTCGGTCACGCTCGTTGAGCGCCGATTCGATGCATGGGCTGCATGGGGATGGGTGCGACGGCCTGCGCGGCCGACACCCGGAGCCGGCGGGCGGGCGGGCGGGCCCAGGTGAGCCGCAGGTGAGCCGCAGGTGAGCCGCGACCGGTAGGTTGTCGCCATGACCACCTCGCTTGCCCCGCAGCGGCGCCTCTCCCTCGATGCCCAGGCGGGCGAGCTTGCTGCCCGAACCCTGCTGCTGACCATCGCACGAGAGATCCTGGGGATGCGCGAGGCGCTCGGCTGGTCGCAGGCGGAGCTCGCGGCGAAGGCCGGCGTGTCCCAGTCGACGATCTCCCGGGTCGAGCACGCTCTGGCATCGGAGATCACGATCGACAAGATCCAGGACATCTTCGAGGCGATGGGCGGCCGGATCGAGTTCGAGCTGCGCCCACCTCTCCTCGTCGACGGAGGTCGCCAGCGGGACGCCGCCCACGCACGATGCCTGGCCCACGTTCGCGGTCGGCTCGAGCGCACCGGCTGGATCGTCGAGCGGGAGGTCGAGGTCGTCGATGGACGGGCCCGCGGGTGGATCGACCTCGCGGCGTTCCATCCGACCACCGAGTCGCTCCTGATCCAGGAGATCAAGACGGAGCTTGCGGACTTCGGGGCGGCGGAGCGGCAGCTCGGGTTCTACGAACGGGTGGGAATGAACGCTGCCGCGCGGTTCGGTTGGCGGGCGCGGTCGACGGTCGGCTGCCTGCTGGTGCTTGCGACCGAGGCGAACGAAGTCCGCCTCAGGGAGAATCGCGATTCGCTGGCCCGGAGCTTCCCCCTCCGCGCAGGTGAGCTCCGTCAGATCATCGAGCATCCGGACCAGCCTCGGCCACCCGGACGCCGCGGGTTCGCGCTTGTCGACCCGCTCAGCCGACGAGTCGACTGGGTTCGCCCGGCCCGGATCGATGGCCGTCGCTCGCCGGCACCCTACGCGGACTACGCCGACTTCATGCGGCAGGTGCGGAAGCGGCTGCGCTGAGGCGGTGCCGGGGTCCTCCGCCTCGGCTCATGCGGCTGGTGCATGGATGGGGGAGCCAGTGAGCGTGGCCGGTGTATCGAATTCGACAGATCCGGGCCACGACCGCGCTCACTGGGCGAGGTTTCGATGCACCGGCTGCATGCGGCAGCGAGATGGGGCCCGGCGTGGGCAGGGGCCCGGCGTGGGCAGGGGCCCGGCGTGGGCAGGGGCCCGGCGGCGGGATGGGGCCCGGTGCGGGCAAGGTGCGGGCCCGGCGCGGGCCGGAGTCCGGCGCTAGGAGCGTGCGTCGGTAATCGCCGCCAGGACGGCAGCCCAGCGGGCTGACGACCGAAACGCAGCAATCGGAACGGCCGGGGGGTCGATCCGGGCCGGGACGCGCCCTCGGATGACCGCCTTCATGCTCCCACCCGCTGCAGGTCGAAGCCTGGCTGTGCGGGTCGAGCCCACGACTTGGCCGGCCTGGCCACTGCGGAACAGCTTGGCGAGGTTGTGGACGGCGCAGACGAGGTGCCACTCGGCGGTCACCTTGACCCGACCTCGGAGGTGGAACCGTCTGAACCCTCGGGCTTCCTTGGTCTGGCCGAAGACCGGCTCGACGATCACCTTGCGCCGGCGGTACTCGGCCCGGCCCCGCTTCGTCACGAGCTTGCGAGCCATCCGCTCGCGCCGGGTGAGGCCGGCCGGGATCCGGCCCCGGGGAGCGCTCGGGGCCTTCGCACCATGGCGGTCGCGCTTCATGGCGACGTAGGCGTCGATGCCCCGTTCTTCGAGGTGGGCGAGGTTGTCGTCCGAGGCGTAGCCGGCGTCCGCGAGGAGCTTCTTCGGCCGGCGCCCGGTGTTCGTCTCGATCGCATCGACGAGCTCGGGCAGGGCGGCCGTGTCGGTCGCGCTGGCGGACAGGGTCGTGGCGACGATGACCTGGTGAGCGTCGTCGACCGCGATCTGGGGGTTGTAGCCGTAGATCCAGCCGTCGGGCTTGCTGAGCATGATCCGGCTGTCCGGATCGGTGAAGTTGCGCTGGGCCTTGGGCTCGGGGACGGCGGCGGGATCGCCGCTCCGCTCGCGGGCCTCGGCCTCGAGGGCCGCCTTCGCCGCGCGGATCCGGGCGAGGCGGGTCTCCCGGCGGCGCAGCTCGGGTGGCAGCTCGTCGCCGCGGGCGTCACCGAACCGCGCGTCCTCGGCCTGGTCGACCGCCTCGGCCTCGGCGAGGATGGTCTGTACCTCGGCCCGCAGCACGGCCTCGCGCTCGGTCATCCGGCCGTAGCTCATTGCCTTGTGCTTGGACGCATTCGCCTTGAGCTTCGTGCCGTCGATCGCGACCCGGCCGAGCTTCGCGAGTCCGGCGGCCTGGCACAGCCGGAGGGCGGCCAGGAAGAGGCCCTCGAAGGCGGCCAGGTGGCGCCGGCGGAACTCGGCGATCGTCTTGTGGTCGGGCCGGGCCTGGCCGGCGAGGAACATGAAGTTGACGTCGGCGCCGAGGCGTTCCTTGATCCGGCGCGAGCTGCGCACCCCGGTCGCGTAGCCGTACAGGAGGACCTTGAGCATGAGCCGGGGATGGTACGGCGGCATCCCCCGTGGCTCGTCGTGGGCGGCCAGGAAGGGCGCCAGGTCGAGTTCGTCGACGAGGTCGTTGAGGAACGCCGGCAGGCCCTCGGGGTCGACCCAGTCGTGGAGGCTGGGCGGCATCAGCAGGATCGTATCCTGGTCGTACGGGCGGAAGGTCTTGGTGCGCATACGAGATTCTCCCACCCTCCAGAGCGCCCTGCTGGCCAATACCGACACACGCTCCTAGCCGCGCTGGAGGACGGGGCGGCCGCGCTTGATGACGGTGCGGACGAGGTCGGCGGCGGGCCAGTAGGGGATCTGGTCGGCGGCGGGGACCCGCCAGACGACGAGGTCGGCCTGCTTGTCCGGCTCGATCGAGCCGACGAGGTCCCCGATCCCGAGGGCGTGGGCCGCGTTGACCGTCGCCCCGACGAGCACCTCGGCCGGGGTGAGGCGCAGCGAGAGGCAGGCGACGGTCATCGCCAGGGGCAGGCTCGCGGTCGGCGAGGTGCCCGGGTTGAAGTCCGTCCCGATCGCGACGGGGATCCCCCGCTCGATGAACGTGCGGGCCGGCGCGCCGCTTTCCTTCATGAGGAACCAGGTCGTGGCCGGGAGGACGACCGCCACGACCGGCCGATCGGAGGCCGCCGCCACGGCCAGCGCCGCGATCCCCTCCTCCGACGGCGCCGCAAGGTGGTCCGCGGACAGGGCGCCCAACTCCGCGGCGAGCTCCGCCCCGCCGGACGGCGCCAACTCGTCGGCATGGAGCCGCGGCCGCATCCCGTACGCCTCCGCCGCGATGAGGATCCGCCGGCCCTGGTCCGCGGTGAATACGCCCTGCTCGCAGAAGACGTCGGCGAAGCGAGCCCGGCCCTGGGCGGCGATCCCCGGGAGCTGCTCGTCGAGCAGGTGGCGGGTGTACGCCTCCGCCGGGTCGCGCCGAGTGCGGAACTCCGGCGGGACGGCGTGGGCGCCGAGCCAGGTCGGGAGGACCTCGATCGGTCCCTCGCGCCCCAGCTGATGGGCGACCTCCAGGAGCCGCAGCTCGGTCCGCAGGTCCAGGCCGTAGCCGGACTTCGCCTCGATCGTGGTGACGCCGTGGGTCAGCATCTCGTCGAGCCATAGCCGGCCGTGGGCGAGGAGCTGGTCCGCCGACGCGGCCCGGGTCGCCGCCACGGTCGAGAGGATCCCGCCGCCGGCCGCGAGGATCTCCAGGTAGCCGGCACCCCGTTGGCGAAGGAGGAGCTCGCCCTCGCGCGAGCCGGCGAAGAGCAGGTGAGTGTGCGGGTCGACGAGCCCGGGCGTGACGACCCCGCCGTCGGCGTCGATCCGGGCGAAGCGCGACAGCGGCAGGCCCTGGGCCTCGAGACTGGCCTCCACCTCGTCGCGCGGACCGACCGCCACGATCCGGTCCCCCCACGTCGCCACGACCGGGGCGCCGAGCGCACCAGGGCCGCCGACCGGGGCCGCCTCCAGGGTGGCCGTGTCACCCTGCCCGGGTCCGCGCCGGATCCCGCCGGCCATCGTGACGACGGCGCTCGCGCCGAGGACGAGGAGCCCGGCGGCCGAGCCCTCCGAGAGGCCCCCGGAGATGATCCGCAGGCTCACGGTCGAGTCACCCCGCGCGCATGACGACTCACGGTCGGGCGGCTCACGGTCGCCCGGCGCGGGCCGCCGCGAGCCGGAGCTCGAGCGCCTGGAGCGGTGAGAAGTCGCGCAGCTTCAGGAAGGCCGCGGCCGCGGCCAGGCGATCCTCGACCGGAGCGTCGGCCGGCGCGCCGGCATGGTCGGCCACATCGAGGAACGCCGCGAGCGGGGCGAGGCCGATCAGCTCCGACTCGGCCAGCTCGACCCCGGCGGCGCTCGCCTCCGCCCGGACCGCCTCCCAGACCCGCCAGAGCGGGGTGACCGCGAAATCGAGCAGGTTCATCGACACCTGGGCGCAGTCGGGGCTCCTCGAGGCGGAAGCCGTTGGCCTGGACCTTGGGCAGCCCGCCGCCCGACTCGCGGACGGTCCGGGAGATCCGCTTCGCGAGCTCCAGGTCGGTCGAGGTCAGGTTGACGTTCCAGGCGATGAGGAACGGCCGCGCCCCGACGGCCACCGCCCCGGCCCGCGGGTGCATGCGCGCCGGGCCGAAGTCCGGGCGGCGCGGGGATCGACGCCGATCTCTGCCTTCAGGCCCTCGTACTGGCCGCGCCGGACGTCGGCCAGCCTCACCCGGTCCGCCCGGGTCGCCGCGCTGGGCGTAGAGGTAGACCGGCAGGTCGAACCGCTCGGCGATCCGGGCCCCGAACGCCCGGGCGAAGGCGACGCAGTCGTCCATCGTCGTCTCGGCGAGGGGCACGAACGGGATGACGTCGACGGCGCCGATCCGCGGGTGCTCGCCGGATTGGCGCTCCATGTCGATCTCGTCGATCGCGACCGCAACGAGCGGCTTCCAGCGCATCGGCGACGGCGTCGCCTCGCCGGCCAGGGTGAGGACGCGAGCGGTTGTGGCTGGCGTCGCTGGTCCGGTCGAGGAGGTGGACGCCGGGGGTGCCGGAGACCGCCGCGGCGAGGCGGTCGACGACGTCGGCCGGCGGCCCTCGCTGAACGTTCGGGACGGATTCGACGAGCTTCGGCATGGCCGCAATCGTGACAGGTCGGGTGCCCGTCTTCAGGACCACCTGGCGTCCCTGGGTCCGGCGGCGGACGATAGACTCACGCCCGTGTCGAACGCGCCCCGCAACCTCCTGGCCCGCCACCGCGACTACCTGAAGCTGTGGACCGCGGCGACGATCAGCCTGTTCGGGACCCAGGTCAGCCTGCATCGCGATCCCGGTCATCGCGGTCTTCATCCTGGACGCGCTGCCGTTCGAGGTCGCCCTGCTCGGGACCGTCGAGTTCCTGCCGTTCATCCTGTTCACCCTGCCGGCCGGGGCCTGGGTCGACCGCCTCCCGCGACGGCTGATCCTCGTCGCCGGCGACTTCGGCCGGGCGGGCGCCCTCCTGTCGATCCCGATCGCCCACCAGCTCGGGGTCCTGACGATCTGGCAGCTCTACCTGGTCGGCTTCATCAACGGCTTCCTGACCGTCTTCTTCGACGTCGCCGACCAGTCGTTCCTCCCGGCGATCCTCGAGCCCGACGATCTCGTCGAGGGCAACGCCAAGCTCCAGGTCAGCGGCTCGGCCGCGATGGTCCTCGGTCAGCCGCTCGGCGGCGGGATCGTCGGGTTGCTGACTGCGCCGCTGGCGATCGCCGTCGACGCGCTCAGCTTCATCGCCTCGGGCGGGCTCATCTTCGCCATCCGCAAGCGCGAGCCGAAGCGCGAGGCCATGCCTTCCGCCGGAGGCGTCCTCGCCCCGGTCGCCGGGCTGCGGGCGGAGATCGCCGAGGGCCTCCGCTACGTGCTCGGCCATGAGTACCTGCGCGACATCGCGGCGAGCACGGGGCTGTCGAACCTGTTCTCGAACGTCGCCTTCGCCACGTTCGCGGTGTTTGCCTACCGGATCCTCGATCTGACCCCGCCGGTGGTCGGGTTGATCGGCGGCCTGGGCAGCCTCGGCGTGCTGGCCGGCGCCCTCGTCGCCGGGCGCCTCGCCAAGCGGATCGGGGTCGGCCGGACGATCCTCTGGTCGATGATCCTGTCCGGACCGGGGACGCTCCTGGCCGCGTTCGCCCAGCCGGGATCGGCCTTCGCGGTCCTGGTGGCGTCGATGTTCATCGGGGGTTTCGCCGGCGTCGTCTACAACATCAACCAGGTCAGCCTGCGCCAGGCGATCACCCCCGAGCGGATCCAGGGCCGGATGAACGCGACGATGCGGTTCCTCGTGTGGGGCACGATCCCGATCGGCCAGATCGTGGGTGGCGTGCTGGCTACCGCGATCGGCGTACGCGAGGCCGTCATCGTGGGTGGAGTCCTGGGCTGCTTCGCGTTCTTGCCGATCCTGTTCTCGCCTGTCCGCCGGCTCGCGCGGATCCCGACGCCCGAGGACGGCCCGAGCGACGGTGGCGCCGACGGGGAAGCCGGCGCCGGGGCCGAAGAGAGCCCGAGCCCGCTTCTCGACGCCGACGCTGAGATCGCCAGCCCAGGCCGCTCGCAGCGGTAGTCGCGCGACTGAGCCGTAGCCGCAGGCTCATCCGGGGCGAGGCATCGCCATCGTCCGGTCGATCACGGCTGTTGCGGGCAGCTCAACAAACGCGCAGCAGACCCCTCCCCCTGCGACCGCCTCCGCCCGTCCGTTGTCGTCGGTGCAACAAACGCCGCGAATGACATCAGATCGCACGCCACGTCCGGGCGACGGGCACGATCTGTTGGCCCTGCCGCAACTGGCGCTGCCGCAACGAGGTCCGTTTGTCGGCGTCGGGTCCGAGCTACCCCGGGCTGAACCTGGCGCTGCCATCGTCGAGCATCGGGACGTGGACGCCGCGCTCGCGGGCGACGTCGATCGCGCGCTCGTAGCCGGCGTCGACGTGGCGGATGACGCCCATCCCCGGGTCCGTGGTGAGGACCCGCTCGAGCTTCTCCGCGGCGAGCGGCGTCCCGTCCGCGACGACGACCATCCCGGCGTGCTGCGAGTACCCGATCCCGACGCCACCGCCGTGGTGGACGCTCACCCAGGACGCCCCGGCGGCCGTGTTCACGAGCGCGTTGAGGAGCGGCCAGTCGGCCACCGCGTCGGAGCCGTCGCGCATCGCTTCGGTCTCGCGGTTCGGTGAGGCGACGGACCCGCTGTCGAGGTGGTCGCGGCCGATGACGATGGGCGCCTTCAGCTCGCCGGCGGCCACGAGCCGGTTGAACTCGAGGCCGGCCTTCGCCCGCTCGCCGTAGCCGAGCCAGCAGATCCGGGCCGGGAGGCCCTGAAACGGGACCTTCTCCCGGGCCATCTCGAGCCAGCGGTGGAGGGCCACCTTCTCCGGAAAGAGCTCGACGAGCGCCCGGTCCGTGCGGTAGATGTCCTCCGGGTCGCCACTCAGGGCGACCCACCGGAACGGGCCGTTGCCCTCGCAGAACAGGGGCCGGATGAACGCCGGCACGAAGCCCGGGTAGTCGAAGGCGTTCTCGACGCCGGCGTCCCCGGCCATCGCCCGGAGGTTGTTGCCGTAGTCGAAGACGACCGCGCCGGTCCGCTGGAACTCGAGCATCGCCCGGCAGTGGGCGGCCATCGAGCGCATGGACCGCTCGATGTAGACGTCCGGCTGGTTCGCCCGCAGGACGAGCGCGTCGCCAAGCGTCGATCTCGGCCGGGACGTAGCCGTCGAGCGGCGTCGTGGGCGCAGGTCTGGTCGGTGACGACGTCGAACCGCTCGCCCGCCTTCGCCCAGGCCGGCTCGATCTCCGCGGCGTTCCCCACGAGGGCGATCGAGAGGGCCTCGCCGTCCGCGGCGGCGGCCGCGGGCCCAGGCGAGCGCCTCGTCCGGGTCGAGTGGGTGAGCCGGTCGACGTAGCCGATCTCGTGGCGCCGGCGTGCGCGCGGGCCTCGTCGACCTCGACGCAGATCGCACACGCCGTCGTTCATCGTCACGGCCAGCGGCTGGGCGCCGCCCATCCCGCCGAGCCCGGCGGTGAGCGTGACCCGGCCCGCGCAGCGTCCCGCCGAAGTGCTGGCGGGCGAGCTCGGCGAACGTCTCGTAGGTGCCCTGCAGGATGCCCTGGGTCCCGATGTAGATCCACGAGCCGGCCGTCATCTGGCCGTACATCATCAGGCCCGGCCGCCTCGAGCTCGCGGAAGTGCTCCCAGGTGGCCCACTTGCCCGACGAGGTTCGAGTTGGCGATCAGCACCCGCGGCGCCCACGGGTGGGTCCGGAAGACCCCGACCGGCTTGCCGCTCTGGACGAGCAGGGTCTCGTCGTCCGCCAAGTGGCGCAGCTCCCGGACGATCGCGTCGAAGGCGGCCCAGCTCCGTGCCGCGCGCCCCGTCCCGCCGTAGACCACGAGCGCATCCGGGTTCTCGGCGACCTCCGGGTCCAGGTTGTTCATGAGCATCCGCAGGACCGCCTCCTGCTGCCAGCCGCGGCAGGAGATCTCCGTCCCCCGAGGAGCGCGGACGGGTCGTGCGCCGGGCAGCGCGCCGCGGGCGTTCGTCGTCATGGCCGCAGTCTAGGCCGGCGTCCGCGACGCGGCGCGGTTCTCGGGTACGCTCCCGTGGTCATGCAGATCCTCGCCATCCGCCGCTGGGCGGACCTTCCCGAGGCCGAGCGCGCCCGGCTGCTCGCGCGGTCGACCGCGGCGATCTTCGCGCCCGAGCTGATGACCTCGATCGAGGCGATCTTCCGGGACGTGGCGGCGCGCGGGGACCAGGCCGTCCTCGACGCGACCGAGCGCTTCGACGGCGTCCGGCTGACGGCCGACCGAGTGCAGGTCTCCGAGGCCGAGATCGACGCGGCCCACGCCTCGACGCCCCCCGCCCTCCTCGGCGGCATCCGCGAGGCGATCGCCAACAGCCGCCGGTTCAACGAGGCCCAGCTCGCCACGACCGCCGCCGACTGGCAACGGGAGGTCCGTCCGGGCTTCGTCCTCGGCGAGCGCTTCGCGCCGATCCCGAGCGCCGGCCTGTTCGTCCCGACCGGCAAGGCCTCCTACCCCTCCGTCCTGTGCCAGATCGGGACGCCGGCGGTCGTGGCCGGGGTGGCGGAGATCGCCGTCGTCGTGCCGCCGGCCCCGGGTTCAGCAGCGGGCACCGTGGACCCGGCCACCCTCGCCGCCGCCCGTGAGCTCGGCATCGCCAGGGTCTTCCGGGCGAACGGCCCGGCCGGCATCGCCGCGCTGGCCTTCGGGACCGCGACCGTGCCGCGGGTGATGAAGATCGTCGGGCCGGGCTCGCCCGCGGTGACCGCCGCCCAGGTCCTCGCCCAGCGCTACGGCGTGGCGACCCAGATGCTGTGCGGCCCGTCGGAGAGCCTGCTCATCGCCGACGACTCGGCCGACCCGTGGCGCCTCGCGATCGACCTGCTCAACGAGGCCGAGCACGGGACGGACTCGGCCGCCACGCTCGTGACCGACTCCCAGGCCCTGGCCGAGGCCGTCGACGCCGCCGTCGCGCGCCAGATCGTGGACCTGCCGGAGGTTCGCCGGGCAGCGGCAAGGGTCGCCCTGTCGGACCTCGGCGGGGTCATCCTCGTCGGCTCGATGGACGAGGCCGTCGCCTTCGCCAACGCCTACGCCGCCGAGCACGTCCAGATCGCGACGCGCGACCCTGAGGCCACGCTCAAGGGCCTCCGCTACGCCGGCGAGGCGCTCCTCGGCCAGGACACCCCGATCGGCGCGTCGAGCTACACGATCGGGATCCCGGCCACCCTCCCGACCGGCGGCTACGCCAAGCTGAACGGCGGGGTCACCGCGCGGACGTTCCTCACCTCGACCTCCACGGCCCGCCTGTCGCCGGCTGCCCTCGCCGAGCTGGCCGGGCCGACCCTCGCCCTCGCCGATCACGAGGGCTTCCCGGCCCACGCCAACGCCTTCCGGCTGCGCGGCCTGGGCGGCCTGCGCGATCCCGGCGTCGACGGCGAGACGCGCTAGCCCGAGCCCGGCGCTCGACAGGCCGGTCGGCAGGACCTAGAGCACGTAGACGGTCAGGAAGAGCACCACCCAGACCACGTCGACGAAGTGCCAGTAGTAGCTGACCGCCTCCACCGCGGTGTGGTGCTCTCGGGTGACCAATCCCAGGCGAGCGCGGTTGGCCACGGCGCCGATCAGCAGGAGACCGCCCAGCACGTGGGCGCCGTGGAAGCCGGTCAGCGTGTAGAACGTGCTGCCGAAGACGCCGTCGGCGATCCCGAACCCGTTGCTGGTGAACTCGTAGCCCTGGATGGCCAGGAAGACCGCCCCGAGGATGAGCGTCGCGAGCAACCCGCGCCTGAGCCCAACGGGATCGCCCCGGCCGATCCGCGTCACGGCCCACTGCATCGTGACGCTGCTCGAGAGGAGGAGCGCCGTGTTGAAGCCCACCAGGGCGAGCTCGGGGCGCTCCAGCCCGGGCAGCGGGGGCCAGGCGGGCGCTGCGTCGCGCAGCACGAAGTAGGCCGCGAAGAACGCCCCGAAGAGCATGACCTCGGAGAGGATGAACAGCCGCACCCCGAGCAGCAGCGTTCCCCGCTCTGCCGCCGTGTCGACCGCGTGACCCGTGGTTGTCATCAGGCTCTCCCCCTACCGGCCCGCCGGCCCGCTCGGCTGGATCGCCGGCGCGGAGACGGGGACGGAGACGCCGTACTGGTAGGGCCCGGCGGTCACGACCGGCAGGTGCTCGAAGTTCTCCACCGGCGGCGGGGACGCGATCTGCCACTCCAGCGTCTGGGCCCGCCATGGGTTGGGCCCGGCGACCGGCCCGCGCGCCCATGAGCGGATCGCGTTGTAGAGGAACACGAGGGTCGAGAGGCCGAGCATGAACGCCGCCACGCTCGCCCACAGGTTGACGGTGGCCAGCTCGGCCGGGTAGTCCGCGATCCGGCGGCGCATTCCCTGGATCCCGAGCCAGAACATGGGCAGGAACGTGGCGTTGAAGGCGACCGTGAACCACCAGAAGTGGAGCCGGCCGAGCCGCTCGCTCATGAGGCGCCCGGTGAACTTCGGGAACCAGTAGTAGGTACCCGCGAAGAGCCCGAAGATCATCCCGCCGACGATCGTGAAGTGGAAGTGGGCGACCACGAAGTAGGTGTCGGTGACCGCCAGGTCGGTCGGCACGTCGGCGAGGTAGACGCCGGTGATGCCGCCGATCAGGAAGCTCCACAGGAACCCGAATACCCAGAGCATCGGCGTGGCGAAGTGGATGCGTCCCAGCCAGATCGTGCCGATCGCCGAGAGGAACACGATGCCCGTCGGCACGGAGATCAGCTCCGTGGTGATCATGATCGGGATGTGGATGAACTCGGCCATGCCGCTCACGAACATGTGGTGCGCCCAGACCATGAAGCTGAGCAGGCCGATGCCGATGAAGGACAGCACCGCCAGGCGATAGGCGAAGAGCGGCTTGCGGGCGAAGACGGGCACCACCTCCAGCACGGCGCCGAAGGCCGGCACCGCCATTACGTAGACGGCGGGATGCGAGTAGAACCAGAAGAGGTGCTGGTAGAGGATCGGATCGCCACCCTCGCCGGGCCGGAAGAAGGAGGCGCCCAGCAGCCGATCGAAGAGGAGCATCGTCATCGCGGCGGCCACCACCGACGTCGCCAGCAGGACGATGGTCGTGGTCACGACGAGCGCCCAGACGAAGATCGGCATGCGCATCAGCGACATCCCGACCGCGCGCAGGCGGGCGACGGTCACCAGGAAGTTGACCGCGCTGATGATCGAGGAGATGCCCAGCGTGATGAAGGTCAGGATGAACGCCTGCTGGCCCAGGTTGGCCTGCTGGCTGAGGGGTGGGTAGGCGGTCCAGCCAGTGTCGAATCCGCCGAGCAGCGGGTTGACCAGGATGAGGAGCAGGGCCGGCGGCAGCACCCAGTAGCTGAGGGCATTGACCCTGGGAAAGGCCATGTCCCGGGCGCCGATCATGAGCGGCACGAAGTAGTTGCCCAACCCGCCGACGATGGCGATCAGGGCGACCGTGATCATGATCGTGCCATGGGTGCTCATGATCGTGTTGTAGGTGTCGCGATCGAAGAGCTGGCCGGGCTGGGCCAGCTCGAGCCGCATCAGCATCGCCAGCAGCCCGGCGGTCAGGAACAGGACGAAGCTCGTGATCAGGTACTGCAGCCCGATCACCTTGTGGTCGGTGGTGAACCGGAGATAGCGCGTCCAGTCGCCGGCGCGGCCGTGCGCCGCCGCCTCGTCGGCCGTGTCGGCGGGCCGGCCGAGCGCCCAGGCGGCCCAGAACCGAAACGCGCCGAGACCGGCGAGCCACCCGAGCAGGAGCCCGATGTAGCCCAGCGCGAGCACGTGGCCCGGCTTGATCTCCGCGCCGAGCTGGGCGGCCGCGACCACCGGCAGCGCCCCGACGACGAAGCCGAGGAAGCCGCCGAGCACACCACGGGCCAGGCCAGGCCGTCGCCATCTCGCCATCGAAATCGTTTCCTCCGTCGCCACTACGTCTGCGGCTGCTGGCTATGTTCGGCGACCCAGGTCTCGAATTCCGACGCCTCCATGACCGTCACGCTGGTGACCATCTTCGTGTGGCCCAGTCCGCACAGCTCGGCGCACTGGGCGCCGTAGGTGCCGAGCATCGTGGGCGTGACGTAGAGATGAGTCTCGCGCCCGGGGACCGCGTCCTGCTTGATGCCGAACGCCGGCACGGAGAACGAGTGCAGGACGTCGTCAGCGACGATCGTGACGCGGATGCGCCGGTCGACGGGCAGGACGAGCTCCTCGGTGTGGATGCCCAGATCGGGGTACTCGAACTCCCAGGCCCACTGGGTCGCCTCCGCCCGCACCTCGAGGTCGGCGTTCTGGCCCCCGCGGATCTCGAGCAATCCGATCGTTCCGAACGCGGCCAGGCCGGCCACCATCGCGAAGGAGACGACCACCCAGCCGACCTCGAATGAGTGGTTGCCGTGGATGGGCGGTCCGTCACCGTCGTCGTCGCCGCTCGCGCGGAAACGAATCGCCGAGTAGACGATCGCCACGACGACGAGCACGAGGACCGGCACCGACGCGACCGTGAGCACCACGAATGCCCCGTTGACGACTTCCGCCTCCCGCGAGGCCACGATCGGCAGGATCTGCGTCCCCAGGACGGCAGCGACGCCGAGGACCGACAAGGCCGCCCAGATGGCGACGGCGATCGCCAGGTGGCGGCGTGCGGTCACGCCGTGCCCCACGTTCGGCAGGACCCGCTATCCGGCCCGGGCGTTACTTGACATCGAAGTCGGCGTGCATCCCCTTGGCGTAGTGGCCGGTCAGGTTGCACAGGAGGACGTAATGGCCGGCCTTCAGGTCGACGGTCAGCACCGGCGCCGTTGCGGCCTTGATGTCCTCGATCTCGTCCACCGGTTCGAAGGCCGATTCGTCGACCTCGTCGTCGCTGGTGACCGGCAGCTTGTCCGACTTCAGGTCCGTCTTGACGACGACGAACTCGTGCTCCTTCTCGCCCTTGTTGCTGACGTTGAACGTGATCGAGCCGGCCTTGCCAGTCGACGAATCGAGCTTGATCTGCCATTCAGTCAGCTCGGCCGCGATCGTGCTCGCCCCGGCCCCGGTCGACGCTGCGGCCCCGGTCGACGGGCTGGCGCCGGATGAGCAGGCCGCCACGAGCAGTGCCATGATGCCGAGAACCGCCAGCGGAAATCGGGGACGCATCGGTAGCCTCCTTGGGACACGACCCGGGCCATCCCGAATGTTCGGGCGCCACGGGGAGCTCCCTGGTAGGGGCGCAGGGACACGCCCACCTTGGTGATGAAGGCTGGCTGGGGCCTCCCCCGGCATCTATACTCAAAACACGCCATCCTGGAGGTCCGCCGGTGACCATCCCGTCCTACACGGATACGATCAGGCCCGGCGGGGTCGGCTCACCGGCCGACTCGGCCGGGCAGGGCGTCGCGAGGGTCATGCCCGGGCGCGTCATCGATCGCTGGCTCGACCGGCTGACCGCTCGCCTCCGACGCGTTGAGCTCGCGCTCGACGCCGCCGCGATCGGACTGGCGCTCCTGACGCTGGCCCAGGCGGGCCCGCCCGAGTTCCTCATCCACGCGATCTTCGTCCTGCTCGTGGTGCACGCGTTCCTTTTCGGGCTGAGGGGCACGCTGTGGCGGATCGGGATCGTGTCGGCGGCGGTGCTCGCGTATGCGGCCGGGCCGGCGCTCGGCGCCCCGTTCCAGCCGTTGGAGCTGACCGAGTGGCCGCTCATGTTCGTCATCGCCGTTCTGGTCGCCTGGATGGCCGATCGCCGCGCGGCGACCGCCCGCCTGTACGTGTCGCTCTTCCGGCGCGCCAGCGACCGGTTGCTCACCGTGCAGGAGGATGAGCGCCGGCGCCTCGCCCGTGAGCTCCACGACGGGGTCGGCCAGACGATCACGGCGCTCACGCTCACGCTCGACGCCGCCGGTGCCGCTGTCGCGCCGAGCGAGGCGGATGCCCGGCTCGCCTCCGCGCGGCGGCTGGCGGAGGACGCGCTCGCGGAGACCCGCGACCTGGCCAACCGCCTTCGTCCCGCTCGCCTCGAGCAGATCGGCCTCGCCGCGGCCGTCCGCGACCTGGCGAGCCGCGCCGGCCTGCCCGTCCGCGTCCAGGTGGACCCCGCTGCTGCGGAGGCCGGGCTGCTCGATCCGACCGCCGCGGCCGAGACCTACCGGATCGTGCAGGAAGCGATCTGCAACGCGGCACGCCACAGCGGGGCGCCGGAGGCCCACGTCACGCTGGCGGTGCGCGACGGCGTGCTCCGGGTCGCGGTTGCCGACGAAGGAGGGGGGTTCGATCCCGCGATCGGGCGCCAGAGCGGCCTCGGCCTGACGGGGATGCGCGAGCGGGCGGTCCTGCTGGGGGGCCACCTGCGGGTCGAAACGGCACCGGGCGAAGGGACGCGCGTCGTCCTGGAAGTGCCCCTCGCCACGAGGCGCCGCGACCGGGCATGACCGCCAGGATCACGGTCGCCATCATCGAGGATCACGCCCTCGTGCGCGAAGGGCTCCGGCTGATCCTGCAGGACGCGCCGGGGATCCATATCGCCGGCGAGGCCGCCGACGTGGCCGAGGCCTTCGCGCTCGTGGAGCGCACCGCGCCGGATGTCGCACTGGTCGACCTGACCCTCGGCGACGCCGACGGGATCCCGCTCCTCCGCGGACTCGGCGTCCGCTATCCGGGGACGCGCACCGTGGCGGTCACGATGCACAGCGACGGCGAGACGGTTCGCCAGGCGTTCCTGGCCGGCGCGGCCGGCTACGTGGTGAAGGGAGCGGCCGGGGCGGAACTGACCGCGGCCATCCGGGCCGTCGCTCGCGGCGAGCGATACGTCCATTCGGCGGTCGCCGGCGCGATGATCGACGATTCGCTGCGCTGGCTTCGCCACGGCGACAGGCTCAGCCCCCGCGAACGTGAGGTGCTGCGGCTGCTGGCCACGGGGCTGACCGCCGCGGAAGCGAGCCGGATGCTGGGCATCAGCGCCCACACCGTGCGACGTCACGCCGCCAACCTGGCGGCCAAGCTCGGCGTGCACGGCCGCGTGGCGTTGGTCCGCTACGCGGTCGAGCAGAACCTCGTGCGCGACGAGGGCTGATCGGGTCGAGCCCCGACGGGGTCCGTCACGGCCGCAGGCCTGCGAGGACCTGCTCGCCCAGGTGGGCCTCCCCGAGCGACGAGACGGACACGATCGCGTCGCGGCCCTCGAGCCGGACGTGGTAGGTCAGGACGCCGCCGTCGCACCGCCCGATGTACGCGGTCCGCCCGCCGATCTGCGCCTCGGCGTGACCCGCCACGCCGCCCGCCTGCGAGCAGGCGCCCTCGTCGAAGCTATCGCGCCAGGAGCGGAAGAACGCGTCGCCGAAGACGCCGGGCCGAAGGACGACGATCGAGGCGTAGGCGAAGTCGCCCGACGCGGAGTCGACGACGAACGCCTGGGCGATCCGAACGACGCTGGCGACCAGGGCCGGGTCGGCCAGGCCGGTCGGGTCCGGGACGGGGCTGACGGCGAGGCCGGCGACCGTGGCCGGGAGGATGGCGAGAAGGGTCGGGTCGACCGTGACCGCGGGCTCGCCCGAGGCCGGTGCCGAGGCGCCTGCCGAGCCGCCGGGCGTCGGGTTCGCCGGCGCGGTCGCCGTCGCCCCTGCGGAGGCGAGGGCCCCGGTCGCGTCGGGCGGGATCGTGGCGCGCGCGGGAGGCCCGCCCCCGCAGCCGGCCAATGCCGTCGTCGTCGCCAGGAGCAGGCCGAGCGGGCCGAGCGGGCCGAGTCGGCGGAGTCGGCGGATCCCGCGGCCGGATCCGCGCCGGTCCGCCCTCACCCGAGCTCCCGGCGGACGACCGGGAACCGCTGGTCATCGACGGCGAGCCAGAACCCCGCGGCGATCCAGAACGCCGGGGTTGCGCCGCTCGTGGCGTCCGGTCGCGTCCCGACCTCCGGGTACGCCTCGACCGCGGCGAAGCCACGCCCGGCCAGGTCGTCGCAGACCGCCTGGACGAGGCGCGTCGCGTGGCCCTGACCCCTGGCCTCGGCCGTCGTCGCGATGCAGGTGATCACGGCGGGGAGCGGCGCGTCCGGGAGCTGTGCATAGAGCTCGCGCAGGCGGAGCGCCCGCGGGTACGCGGAGAGCGGGCCGAACTGCGCGTAGGCGACCGGGCGATCGTCGACGAGGAGGACCTTGGCGTAGCTCCCGAAGATGCCGAGCCCGCGACCGAGCAGCCCGAGCTTGCGCGGCGCGTCGCGCTCCCACCGTCGGGCGGGCCGGCCGGCGCAGGGCGAACGGATTGTCGGTGTGCGGTTCGTCGTCGCGGAGGAACGGGTTCAGTGCCGGGCCGCCACCCGCGCGCGCCGCGGCGAACGGGTTCGCGAGCGGTTCGGCGTCCTCGTCCGCGAAGGGGTTGCGCGGTCGAGCCGCGCCGAAGGCCGGCCTCGCGCCCTCGCCACCCCCGGCGGTCAGCCAGCTCAGCCGGGCCGCCTTCGAGCCGCGGTCCGCGCCCTCCCAGTAGTCGCACGAGCGATGATCGAAGCCCGCGTCCGCGCAGGGCGGCACGAGTGCGAAGCCCGCCGCATCCGTGACGTCGACGATCCTGACCTCGTCCATACGGCCAGCGTAGCGCGTTGCCACCAGAAGCCGCAGGAGTGAGCCCGTCGGGCCAGGGCCTATGCAGCCGGAGCATGAGATCGCGGTCGGGCACGCTCCGCCATGGAGCAGAACCGACGTGTCGACGACGAAACGGCACGGTGGCCACGCTCGGCCGGTCACCGATCCATGCATGGACTGCATGGCCGGCCCCCGAGACCACCTGCGGAGGCCCCGCGACCTTCAGCCCGTGACGAGGTCCGCGAGCGCCGGTGAGGCGCCGGACGGCTCGTGGCGACACGCCGCCCATACGGCCCGGTCAGAGGCGCGGCTCAGCTTCCGCGAGGCGGGCCCGGACGAACGTTGACATCGCGTCGGGGAGCTGCGCCCCGCTCCTCCGGGCGGCCGTGGAGCTGACGTCGGCCAGCACGGACGCGAGCACCGTGGCGGCGCGACGAAGGTCGGCTGGATGGAGTGACGCGGCCGTCTCGTCGATCCGGTCCGGGCAGCCCGCCTCGGGCTGATCGAGCACGCTCGTGAGACCGAATGCCGGGTACCCCACGCCGCGGGCCACCGCCCACAGCCGCCAGACGTGCGTCCGCGCCATGTGGAGACGCTCGAGCGCCTCCCAGGCGGATCCTCGACGCAGGTACTTGTCGAGGTCGGCGAGCGCGATCCAGGCGAGAAACGCCCACTCGCGCACGTCCTCCGCCGAGGCCTCCATCAGCGAGGAAGTGAATGTCGTCGCAAGACGACCGTCCGGGTCGTAGAGCGCCACGCTCCCGGCGGGCATCCCGGACCTTCGACCCGCGGGCAGCGCCACGAGGTCGACCTGGACGAGATCCCGGTACTGGACGAAGAAGCGTCGGTGCGGGATGTCGCCCCACTCGGCGACCCGATGGTCGAGCAGGTCGATGACATCGCCGAGGCGCGCCAGCAGGGGTGCCACGGCTCCGAGCGCGTCCGGCCATGCGTCGTCCGCGATGCCCAGGGCGAGGTCGAGATCGGAGAGCTTGTCGCCCGCGCCGCGAGCGACCGAACAGGAGAGCTCGATGAATCGGAAGCGTGGCTCCGTTTCGGCCCCTGCGACGAACCGACGGAGGATCTCCCGATGCGCCGGCAGCGCCAACGCCGATAGCCAATCATCGCCTCGTGCGCCCATCTCAGAACACTATCGCAGTGGTGCCCCCGGGATGTCGTTCATCGTCACCCCGTCGGGGGTCGGTGCGTCGGGGGTCGGTGCGTCGGGGGTCGGTGCGTCGGGGGTCGGTGCGTCGGGGGTCGGTGCGTCGGGGGTCGGTGCGTCGGGGGTCGGTGCGTCGGGGGTCGGTGCGGCGTCATCGACTTGGTCGATAGGTTTCGATGGTTCTTGCGCTCGCCCGAGTCAGCCGGGAGGCCAACCCGCTTCGTTCATCGACCTGGTCGATGGATCCGGCGCGTTCGGGAACCGTTGGCCCTTCATGGCGGGGGAAACCCGGGCAACCTATCGATGGGATCGATGGCCGCCTGGGCGGCACCAAGAGTCGATGGCCGCCGGGGCGGCGCCGAACCTACGGCCCGGCTCGTTCTCCGTCCCTTCGGGCCAGGGCTATGCAGCCGGAGCATGAGATCGCGGTCGGGCACGCTCCGCCATGGCGCAGAACCGACGAAACGGCAGGGTGGCCACGCTCGACCGGTCACCGATCCATGCATGGGCTGCATGGCCGGCCCCCGGAGACCACCCTGCGGAGGCCCCCACGACCCTCAGCCCGTGACGAGCTCGGCCAGCGCGCCGGTCCGGACGAGGGTCGTCGCGGCGGCGAGGTCAGGGCCCGGCTCACGATCCCCCTCGAGCCGCGGGACGACCGCCCGGATCCGCCGGTGCGCCTCGAGCACGCCCGCCCCCGGCGCCGTGCCGGGCAGGAGCGCCAACCGCGCATCGAGCGCCTGGGCCGCCACCAGCAGCTCGATCGCGAGGACCCGCTCGGCATTGTCGAGGATCATCCGCGCGTGGCGGGCCGCGATCGAGCCCATCGACACGTGGTCCTCCTGGTTCGCGCTCGTCGGGATCGAGTCGACCGAGGCCGGATGGGCGAGAACCTTGTTCTCCGAGACGAGAGCGGCCGCGGTGTACTGGTAGATCATCATCCCGGAATCGACGCCGGACGATGCCGCGAGGAACGCGGGCAATCCCCCGTTCAGCCGCGGGTCCACGAGAAGCGCCGTCCGCCGTTCGGAGATCGAGCCGAGCTCCGCGATCGCGATCTTGGCGAAGTCGAGGGCGAGGGCGATCGGCTCGCCGTGGAAGTTGCCGCCGCTGATGACGAGCCCGCCGCCGGTGGCGACCGCGTCGGCCGGCGCCACCCCGCCGCCCGGGAAGATCAACGGGTTGTCCGTCGCGCTGTTCAGCTCGATGTCGAGGACGCGGCCGAGGTACCCGAGGGCGTCGCGGACCGCGCCGTGGACCTGCGGGACGCAGCGCAGCGAGTACGGGTCCTGGACCTTGTGGGCGTGCCCGTGGTGGCTCGCCTGGAGGGTCGAGTCGCGCAGGAGGTGGCGCAGCTCGGCCGCCACCGCGACCTGGCCGGGGTGTGGGCGGGCGAGCTGGTACGCCGCCGCGAACGCGATCTCCGTCCCGAGCAGCGCCTCGACGCTCATCGCCGCGACCACGCTGGCGGTCCGCGTCAGCCGGTCCGCGTCGGCGAGGACCAGGGCCCCGACCGCGCCCATCATCTGGGTCCCGTTGAGGAGCGCCAGCCCCTCCTTCGCCTCGAGCCGGAGCGGCTCCAGGCCGACCTCGCGGAGCGCCAGGAGCGCGGGCATCCGGTGCCCCTCGAGCTCCACCTCGCCCCGGCCGATGAGCGGCAGCGCGAGGTGGGCGAGCGGCGCCAGGTCCCCGGACGCTCCGAGCGAGCCCTGCTCCGGCACCACCGGGTGGATCCCCGCCTCGAGGAACGCCAGGAGCCGGTCGACGACGAGCGGCCGGCAGCCGCTGTGCCCCAGCGCCAGCGTGTTCGCCCGCAGGAGGAGCATCGCCCGGACGACGTCGGTCGGGAACGGGTGGCCCACCCCCGCGGCATGGCTCATCAGGAGGTTCTCCTGGAGCCGTCCCGTGTCCTCCGGCCGGATGCTGACCGACGCGAGGTCCCCGAACCCGGTGGTCACGCCGTAGACGACCGCCCCCTCGGCAACCAGCCGCTCGACGACGTCTCGGGCTTCCTGCATCCGGGCGCGGGCGCCGGCGTCGAGCACCGCCCGGGCGCCGTGCCGGGCGACCGCCTCCACATCGGCGATCGACAGGTCTGCGCCGGTGAGGACAACGGCCCCCGAATCGCCGAGCGCCGGCGGGCGGTCCGGGGTGAAGCGCGAGGGCTCGGTCACGTCGTGGGCTCGGTCACGGCGTCGAGGATAGTCCGCTATGCTCCCCGGCGTCCCCGCCCCCGCCGGAGTCACGCGTGCTCGAGTTCATCGACAAGATCGTCATCCCGTTCCTCGAGCAGCTCTACGGGGCCGCGGGCTACCTCGGGGTCCTCTTCGCGATGACGATCGAGTCGGCGATGATCCCGCTCCCGTCGGAGCTCATCCTGCCGTTCGCGGGCTTCCTCGTGTCGGACCCGGCGAAGCTCGAACCGCTCACGGGTGGCGCCTGGAACTACTGGATCGTGGTGATCGTGGCCACGATCGGGAACACCACCGGCTCGCTGATCGCCTACGGGATCGGCGCGTGGGGCGGCCGGCCGTTCCTCGAGCGCTACGGGAAGTACCTCCTCATCCGCCACCACGACATCGAGCTGGCCGACCGGTTCTTCGAGCGGTGGGGCTCCCAGACCGCGTTCTTCAGCCGCCTCCTGCCGATCGTCCGGACGTTCATCAGCTTCCCGGCCGGGGTCGCCCGGATGCACCTCGGGAAGTTCGTCGTCTACTCGACCGCCGGGGCCTTCCTGTGGTCGATGCTGCTGGTCTACGCGGGGACGGTCCTCGGCGAGAACTGGGTCCAGATCCGGCACACGCTCCAGCCGTTCGACCTGCTCATCGCCGTGGCCATCGTGGCCGGGGTCGCCGTCTTCGTCTGGTTCCACATCGGGATGCCGGGCCGGCCCAGGCGCGCGAGCGCCGAGGCGACGCCGGACGAGCCGAGCGCCCAGCGCTAGCCCTGGCCCCGGCCCCGGCCCTGGCCCCGGCCCCGGGGGCCGCCGGGCCAGGCCCCGCGCCCCGCGCCGGGCCTGGTCTATGCACCTGGCGCATGGAATCGCGGTCGGGCACGCTCGGCCAGCGCTCGGAATCGACAGAACGGCCCGGTGGCCACGCTCGCTGAGTCACAGATCCATGCATGGGCCGCATGACCGGCCCCGGTGGCCGAGCCGGACCGGCCCCGGGGGCCAAGCGGGCGGGTTCCGGCACCAGGAGCTCTAGCCGGGCTGCTTCGGCTCGCCCCCGCCGGGCCGGCGGCCTCGCTCCTCCGGGGCCTTCACCGCGCTGAACGCCCGCCACAGGGCGAGGTCGTAGACGATCTTCAGCACGCCCGCGAGGATGAACGGGACGCCGGCGAACCCGGCGCTCGCGATGAGCGGCCCGGAGATGAGCGGTGAGACCGCGGCGCCGGTGGTCCGGGCGATCCCCGTCACGCCGGCCGCCGCGGAGCGCTCGTCCGGGTCGACCACCGCCATGACGTAGCTCTGGCGGGTCGGCACGTCCATCTGGCTGATGCTGAACCGGGCGAGCAGGACCAGGATCGCCAGCGGCAGGTTCGGCATGAGCGGCACGAGGATGAGCAGGACGTTCGACGGCAGATGGGTGAAGACCATCGTGTTCACGAGCCCGATCCGCCGCGCGATCCGGACCGCCGACAGCGACGAGACCGCGGCCAGGATGTTCGCCCCGAAGAAGATCGTGCCCAGGACCGCCGGCTCCACCCCGAACTTCAGGTGGAACCAGTACGCCATCAGGCTCTGCGGGATGAGCCCGCCGCCGAACGCGTCGAGCGAGAAGAGCGCCGACAGCCGGAGGACGATGCCGCGCGATCGATGGAGCCCGAGCCGGCCCGCCGCCGGCGCGTCGTCCGCCCGCGGCGGCGCCTCGACCCGCCCGGAGACACGCCAGAACCCGAGCGCCAGGAAGACCCCCACGATCCCGTAGCCGAGGACGATCGCCCGGTAGGCGTCGACCCGACCGAGGCCGCCGGCGAGGAGCAGGCCGGCGACGAGCCCGGCGGCCAGCGAACCGGACGCGGTGGCCAGGTAGCCGACGACGTTGTACCAGGCGAAGACCGCCGTCCGCCGCTCGTCGCCCACGATCTGGCTGAGCGACGCCTGCTCGACCGCGAGGAACGGGCCGACCTCGTTCCCGCTCGGGCTGATCACGCCGATCGTCGCGGCGATGACCAGGAGCGCGTACTCGCGGGTGATCGCGAAGAGGACCGCGGCGAGGATCATCAGCGCCGCCCCTGCGACGAGGACGCGGCGGCGGCCGAGCCGGTCGGCATTCGTCGTCAGCCAGAGCGAGATGAGCGTGTCGCCGATCAGGGTCAGCGTCAGGAGGACGCCGATCCCGAAGCCGTCGAGCCCGAGCGCCGCGAGGTAGAGGACGAGCACGACCGCCAGGAAGCCGTACCCGAACATCCGCAGGACGCGGGTGGCGAAGAGCAGCCGGCCGTCAGGGTCGAGCCCGCGAAGGCTGGCGACGAGGCCGGGGTCGGCGGAGGCGGAAGCGGTCATGGTGGGCCGAGTCTACGGGCGTCGACGCCGCGGCGGGCGGTCTGCCAGAATGCCGCCCGGAGGTACCCACGCGACGATGACCGACCTGCACGCCAGCGACATGCCAATGGCCGGCGAGCCGCACGGCCCGGGAAACCATGGCGAGGGCCACGGCCACGACGACCACGGCCACGCCGAGGAGCCGCTCGGCCCGATCGACTGGCCGGCCTGGGGCGCCGGCGTCCTCGGTGTCATCCTCGGCCTCGCCGTCGCCTGGTGCTTCGTCCTCGCGACCGCGGAGCTGTAGACCCGGGCCTAGAAGAGGCCGACGATGTTGCCGTCGGCGTCGATGTCGATGTTCTCGCCGCCGGGTCGGGACGGGAGGCCGGGCATCGTCCGCATCTCGCCGCACAGCGGGGTGATGAACCCGGCTCCCGCGGACAGCCGCACGTCGCGGACCGGGAGGGTGAAGCCGGTCGGGCGACCCTTCAGGTTGGCGTCATGGCTGAGCGAGTACTGGGTCTTGGCCATGCACACCGGCAGGTGCCCGAAGCCCATCTCCTCGTAGAGCTTGAGCGCCTTCGTGGCGGCCGGCTGGAACTCGACCCCGGCGGCGCCGTAGATGCGCGTCGCGATGAGCTCGATCTTCTCGCGCAGCGGGGCATCGTCCGGGTAGAGGAACCGGAAGTTCGGGGCGCCCTCCTCGGCCGCCGCCCAGACCGCGTGGGCGAGCGCCTCGGCGCCACGACCGCCCTCCGCCCAGTTCGTCGTGACGGCGGCGGCGGAGGCGCCGGCGGCCAGCGCGACATCCTGGATCGCGGCGTTCTCGGCCGGCGTGTCGGTCGGGAAGGCGTTGATCGCGACCACGACCGGGACGTTGTACGCGCGGACGTTCTCGATCTGCTTGGCGAGGTTCTGGGCGCCGCGCCGGACGGCCTCGACGTTCTCCTCCAGGAGCGCCGGGTCGAGCGGTTTGCCGGCGACGATCCTGCCGACCCCGCCGTGCATCTTCAGCGCCCGCACGGTCGCCACGACGACGGCCGCGTCCGGGATGAGGCCTGACGCGCGGCACTTGATGTCGAAGAACTTCTCCGCGCCCATGTCCGCTCCGAAGCCGGCCTCCGTGCAGACGGCCTCGTTCGTGGCCAGCGCGAGCCGGTCGGCGATGATCGAGTTGTTGCCGTGAGCGATGTTCGCGAACGGTCCGCAGTGGACGAACGCCGGCCCACCCTCGAGGGTCTGGAGCAGGTTCGGCTTGATCGCGTCGACGAGGAGGACGGTCATCGATCCGGCGACCTTGAGGTCCTCGGCCGTGACCGACTTCCCGTCGGTCGTCTGGGCGAGAACGATCCGGCCGAGCCGCGCCCGCAGGTCGTGGATGTCGGTCGCGAGCGCGAGGATCGCCATCACCTCGCTGGCGACGGTGATCACCGTCTCGGACTCGCGCGGAATGCCGTTCTCGCGCCCACCCAGCCCGATGACCATCCTGCGCACCGCTCGGTCGCTGATGTCGACGACGCGCGGCCAGAGGATGGACAGCGGATCGATCCCGAGCGGGTTCTTGTGGTGGAGGCTGTTGTCCAGGAACGCGGCCGCGAGGTTGTGGGCCGCGCCGATCGCGTGGACGTCGCCGGTCAGGTGGAGATTGAAATCCTCCATCGGGATGACCTGGCTGTGGCCACCGCCGGCGGCACCGCCCTTGATCCCGAACACCGGCCCGAGCGAGGGCTGGCGGATCGTGACCGCCGTCCGGTGGCCGATCCGGTTCAGGCCCTGGGCCAGGCCGACCGTCGTCGTCGACTTCCCCTCACCCAGCGGGGTTGGGGTGATCGCGGTCACGAGGATGTACTTCCCGCGTGGGTTCTGGGCCTCCAGCCGCTCGATCGCCTTCAGGCTGACCTTCGCCTTGAGCGGGCCGTACAGCTCGAGCTCATCCTCGCGGATGCCGAGGTCGGCGGCGACGTCGACGATCCGGCGGGGGGTGATGGACCGGGCGATCTCGAGGTCGGACGGGAAGGTCATGGAGGGTCTCCTACGCTGGGCAGGCGGGTGGTCGGCGATGGGGTGGTCGGCGCAGGGGACGCTACCGGGGGCCGGCGTCCGCCTGGGCCACGGCGGCTCGGACGAGGTGGCTGAGCAGGACGGCGTTCGTGACCGGGCCGACGCCCCCAGGGACCGGGGTGATCGCCCCGGCGACCTGGCGGGCGGTCTCGAACTCAACGTCCCCGACGAGCGCGCCGTCGACGACGTTGATCCCGACGTCCACGACGACGGCCCCGGGCCGGAGCATCGCGCCGGTGATCAGGCCGGGATGGCCGGCCGCGACGATGAGGATCTCGGCCCGGGCGACGTGCGCCGCCAGGTCGCGGGTCTTCGAGTGGCAGACCGTGACCGTCGCGTCGTGGCGGACGAGCATGAACGCCACCGGCATCCCGACGACGTTCGAGCGGCCGATGACGACCGCCTCCCGGCCGGCGATCGGGATGTCGTGCCGGAGGAGGATCTCGATCGCGGCGTGGGCGGTTGCGGGGAGGAAGCCGCCGAAGCCGAGCCGGAGGAGACCGGCGTTCATCGGGTGGATCCCGTCGATGTCCTTGGCCGGGTCGATCGCATCGATCACCGAGCGCAATCGGACGTTCCGCGGGAGGGGCATCTGGACGATGATCCCGGCGACGAGCGGGTCCACGTTGAGGTCCCGAATCGCCGCGGTGACGCGGGCTTCGGTTGCGCCCTCGGCGGCTTCGTCCCCCTCGATCTCCACGAGCCGGCCGCCGATCCCGGCCGCCTCGCAGGCCCTGAGGATCTGGCGGAGGTAGACCGCCGATGGCGCGTCGCGCCCGACGAGGACGATGGCGAGCGTGGGGGCGTAGCCGCAGCGGGCGACGAACGCGGCGATGTCGTTGCGAACCGACGCGCGGAGCTCCGCCCCGATCGGGGCGCCGAGGAGGAGACGCGCCCCGCCTTCGACCATCGGCGTCACGTCTTCCCTGGCTACCTCCGTGAACCCGCTCTTGGCCATGGGCGTCAGCCCGCCGGTGCCGGGACTGATGGGAGTGGCGGCAGTGGCGGGAGCGGGCCGCGTGCCTGGCCCGACGCGACGATGGCGCGGGTCGCCATCGCGAGCGTGCCGATCTCGGCGAGGAGATCATCGACCCGAGCGGTCATGGCGGCGCTGAACGCCTCGTCCCCGACCGACGGCAGGTTGACGATGACGTTGGCCGCCGCCCCGCGAGCCGCGGCCTCGCCGAGAAGCGTCGCGACCGACAGATCGCTCGAGGCGTTCACGTTGCTCCGACCCGCCAGGGACTCGGCTGCGGCGACCAGCTCGAGACAGGCCTCGACGCAGGCGAGCGGGACCTCGGCCGCCACCCTGGCCGCGGCACGCAGCGCGGCAGACCTGGCTGCCTTCTCCTCGTCCCTCTCCCTGGGCATCTTCAGCGCGGCGGAGAACCCAGCGTACGCGGCCGCATCGTCGTCGGCCAGGGCGAGGAACCGATCCGCGAGCTCCCGGCCGCGGGCCCCAGCCGAGGCGTGGGTGGTCGCGTGGTCCGCATACCTCGGGCGACCTTCCGACAGGGCCGCGACCATCGCGACGAGCCCCGCGCCGAGCGACGCGGCGACCGCCGAGGCACTTCCCCCGCCGGGCACCGGCTCCGCCGAAGCGAGCCGGTCGACGAACGTGTCGAGCGTGAGGTCGCGGAAACGGTGCGTGTCGGGCGTCACGTCCCGAATTGTAGGCGCGGCGCGCCCCTGGGACGTGCCTCGCCGGGCGAGCGCGGTACCGGCGCGCCTACCCGGCGAGGGTTGTTCCGCAGGCCGACGTTGGGAGGAGCGTCGGCCTGCGGCTCAGGCGGCTGGCCGGTCCTCGTCGAGACCCTCGATCGTCCAGCGCCTGGAGCGGTGCTGGAAGCTCAGGGCCAAGCGCGCACGCGGCGTCACGACCTCGAACAGGGTTCGCGGCCCGACCTCGACCGGGTAGGCCGAGTCCTCGTGGCGGACGGCGGCCAGCGCCGTGATCGGGAGCGTCTCCTCGCCCCAGGTGATCTCGCGGGGGCGCCCGTCGAGCCAGTCGGTCCTGACGCGCACCGTGGTCGGTTCCATTCGGATCATCGCCATCTCGTCGGCTCCTCTTCGCAGCGACCTGGTCGTCGCACGGGGCACGTCGGCGACAGAACGTCTGTTCGGTTCTTGGTGAACGGTAGACCGAACGCCTGTTCGATGTCAAGCCCTGCGCGAAGATTCGCCGAAGCCTGTGACAGCTCGCCTGTCATCACATTCCAACCCACCCGTCGGGTTCCCGTTCGCGATGCGAGTCGGCCCATCACTCGGCGTTCCGGCAGGCCGGCAGCAAGTGGGCGGATCGGGACGGAGGGCGAGGCCGAGGCGGCGGGCGGGGCCGAGGCGGCGGGCGGGTGGTGTTCCCGTTCGCGATGCGAGTCGGCCCATCACTCGGCGTTCCGGCAGGCCGGCGACGGCGGCTGCGGCGCGGGTCCCGGTGGCCCGCAGATGATCCGCAGGTGATCCGCAGCGAAGACCGATGTGGTGAACTCCAGCGGTGCCCTACCTGTGGAGGCGACCGAACCCGCGCACGATCGAGGCGCTGGAGCGTATCGGCGTGGCGGTGCGGCATGCTCGACGAGCTCAGTACCTCAGTCAGCGCGTTCTGGGCGGACTGGCCGGGGTCGATCAGGGGTCGATCTCGCGGATTGAGAATGGCCTGGCGCCGGGCATGCGGCTCGAATACCTGGCGCGGATCGTCGCCGTCCTTGGTCCGCTCACCGTCGGACCGTCCATCGAGAGCCAGCGGCTTGATGCCCTACTGGGCATCAATCGAGAGGGCAATGGCGAGCCAGACCATGGCGACCATGAGCTCGAGCCATGATGCCCCGCGGCGCATCTCGCCGGCCGGGACCTCAGTCGCCCGGCTCACGCTCCCGTCCGGGCACGGGCCCAACGGCTCGGCAACCGGTGATGGGCCGACTCGCATCGCCGGCGAGACCTCATCGGCCCGGCTCACGCTCGGCGAAGGGCCCGACCGATCGACGGGCCCAACGGCTCGGCAACCGGTGATGGGCCGACTCGCATCGCCGGCGAGACCTCATCGGCCCGGCTCACGCTCGGCGAAGGGCCCGACCGATCGACGGGCCCAACGGCTCGGCAACCGGTGATGGGCCGACTCGCATCGCCGGCGAGACCTCATCGGCCCGGCTCACGCTCCCGCCGGTGGTCATCGTTGGCCGAGCCGGGCATGCCCGTCCGGCGCTCGAGCGGCTTCATCGGGTCGCGCTCGAACGGAGCGGGAAGGTCGGCACCGAGCAGCCGGGCGCGGGTGACGGCCCCGTCACCGTAGCGTCGGCGGATCCTGTCGGCGGCCTCGGTCGCCTTCCGCCGGCGCGCGCTCGCGCCGTCCGGGGCATCGTCGAACAGCGCGAGCTGCTCCCGCTCGCCGAGGTTCGAGGCGGTCACCCCGAGCAGCCGGACGCGGATCCCCCGGACCTCCGGCCGGGCGAGTTCGAGCGCGATCCGCCAGATGGGCTCGGTGAGGTCCGTCGGCACGGGCAGGGTCCGCTGCCTGGTGATCGTCCGGAACGTCGAATCGCGGATCTTCACGGAGACCGTGCCGGCCCGGAGCCCCGCGGAGCGCAGCCGCGACGTGACCCCATCGGCCATCGCCAGCAGCGTCCGCTCGATGACCTCCGGGTCGGCGGTGTCGACGTCGAACGTGTGCTCGTGCCCGATCGACTTCGCCGGGGCCCCGCCTCCGACCGGGTCCGGGTCCACCCCACGGGCCCGTGCCCCCAGCGACGCCCCGTGCCTGCCGAACCGCCGAACGAGAAGATCCTCCGGCAGCGCAGCGAGCTCCCCGATGGTCGTCACTCCGAAGTCACGCAGCGCGTCGGCCGTCTTCTCGCCGACGCCCCACAGCCGCGAGATCGGCAGGGGGGCCAGGAACCCGGCCTCCTCGCCGGGCGGCACGACGACCAGGCCGTCCGGCTTGCGCAGGTCCGAGGCGACCTTCGCCACGAGCTTGGTCGCGGCGACCCCGACCGACGCCGTCAGCCCGACCTCCTCGCGGATCGTCTTCCTGATCAGGGCCGCGATCGTCGGGCCGTCGCCGAAGAGCGCCCGCGATCCCGTCACGTCGAGGAACGCCTCGTCGATCGAGATCGGCTCGACGAGCGGGGTGAAGCGCCGCAGGATCGTCATCACCGCGCGGCTGGCCGCCTGGTAGCGGCGTCCGTCCACCGGCAGGAAGACCCCCTGCGGGCAGAGGGCGTGGGCCGTCCGCAGGGGCATCGCGGAGTGGACCCCGAACCGGCGCGCCTCGTAGGACGCGGCGCTGACCACGCCCCGTGCCGTGGGATCCCCGCCACCGACGATCACCGGCCTGCCGCGCAGCTCCGGCCGGTCGCGCTGCTCGACCGCCGCGAAGAACGCGTCGAGGTCGACGTGGAGGATCGTCGGGGTGGTCACCCCGCTATCATCGCCCCACGCTCGCCCGCGGACCACGCCGAGTACGGGGCGGCGCCGCCGAACCGAGGACGATGACGGACCGGACGGATCGAAGGACGCCGACGCCCGAGCCCGAGCCCGAGCCCGGCGCGATCCGGCGCCTCCTCCCCGAGGGCTCGCTCGCACGAGACGTCGCCGATCAGCTGGCACCGCGAGGCTCGGCGTTCGACACCCACCTCATCCCGCTGGCGCTGTTCGGGCTGGCCTGGTTCGTCTACGCCCGGGTCAACAACGAACACCCGACGAACTTCAACTACTTCGTGCTGCTCGCGGACGCGTTCCTCCATGGGCGGCTCGGCCTGACCGAGGCGAAGTCCTGGCTGAACGAGCTCGTCCCCGGCGCGAACGGCCTGTACTACGTCGTCTATCCGCCGATGCCTGCGCTCCTCCTCGTGCCGGTGGTCCTGGTGGTCGGGCACGGCTTCGAGCAGGCCTGGGCATCGATCCTCCTTGGGGCGGCGAACGTGGCGATCATGTCGGTCGTCATCGCGGGGATGGGCGTCTCGCGCTGGACCCGGATCGTCCTGTCACTCGTGTTCGGATTCGGGACGATCGTGTGGTACTCGGCTGCTGTGGGCTCGTCGTGGCATTTCGCCCACGTCGTCGCGATGTTCTTCACGCTCCTGACGATCCGGGCCTGCCAGCTCGACGCCCGGACCTGGCTGATCGGCCTGGTCTTCGCCGGAGCCGTCCTGTCCCGCCTCCCGCTCGTCCTGGCCACGCCGTTCCTCCTCGCCTACCTCGCGGATCGGACCATCCGCGAAGCGACGGGCGACCCGACCTCGTTCGGCTCGCTGGGCGCCGAGACCCCGCCCGGCTGGCGAACGAGGTTCGCCCTGCGCCGCTACCTGGAGCTCGCGATACCGATGGGCGTGGCCCTCGGCATCCCCCTCACGGGCTACCTCGTCTACAACCGGCTGCGATTCGGATCCATCTTCGAGAACGGCTACGCGCTCATCCCCGGCCTCCTCCAGGAGAACCAGTACAAGCACGGCTTCTTCAGCACGTTCAACATCCCGCGCAAGCTCTACGCGCTGTTCCTGACGATGCCGGCCCAGGCTCCGGAGTTCCCCTGGATCCAGTCGCGGCACCTGGGTGGCCTGAGCATCCTCCTGACCTCCCCGATCTTCCTGTGGGCGATCAAGGCCCGCCGGCCGGACTGGTTCGGGATCGGGGCGTGGGTCTCGGTCGGGCTCATCCTCGTCCCGATCCTCCTCCACGCCGACCCGGGCGGCGCCCAGTTCGGGTTCCGCTACGCCCAGGACTTCTATCCGTTCATCTTCATGCTCACGGTCCGCGGCCTGGCCGGGCGGATCGGCTTCGAGGCATCGCTGGCGATCGGCATCGGCTTCCTCGTCAACATCTGGGGGATGGGCTCGACCTACTTCAACTGGTGGGCGTGAGCCGCCGCGGCTGGCTGTCCATCGCGGGCCTCTTCGGTGGGGCGCTCCTCCTCCGGCTCCTCCTGGCGTTCGTCCTGTTCCCGGACAGCGGCCACCGCTCCGACCTCGAGATCCTGACCGACTGGGCGCACGAGCTGGCGGCCAACGGCCCGGGCGCGTTCTACCGCCCGGACTCGGGCTACTTCGCCGACTACCCGCCGGTCTATCTCTCCGTCCTGTGGTTGACCGGCACGCTCGGCAGGGCATGGAGCGCGACGTTCGGCGGCGGCGACGTGACCCCGGCCATGCTCAAGCTCCCGTTCATGCTGGCGGACCTCGGGGCCGGCGCGTTCGTCCTGCTCCTCGGCCGGCGACTGTTCGGCGGGCGCGCCGGCCGGATCGGGGCGGCGATCTTCCTGTTCAACCCGGCGGTCATCCTCGTCTCGACGATCTGGGGCCAGAACGACTCGATCGCGACGATGGTCGCGGTTGCGGCGGCCTGGCTCCTCGTCAGCGGCCGGACCGAGTTGGCCTCTGCGGCGGCGGTCGTGGCGATGCTCGTGAAGTTCCAGTACGGCATCGTCATCCCGATCGTGGCGATCGTCGGGCTCAAGCGGCATCTGCTCGGCAGCTCGAGCGACGCCGCCTTCGACGGCCGACGCGAGCCCCGCCGGGTCGTCCTGTCGATCGGCGCCGCGCTCCTCGCCCTCGTCCTGACGTGCCTGCCGTTCGGGCTCGTCCCGTTCAATCCCGGCAACCCGTCATACAGCCTGTACCACCGCTTCGTCGGAGCGTCGCACGCCTTCCCGGGGATCACCCAGAACGCGTTCAACCTGTGGATGAACCCGCTCTTCGACATCGTCCGGGTCGGTCCGAGCGGCCTGACCGAGGGTCACGTCGTGAATGACGCCGCCGTCGCCCTGTCGATCGGCGCCGTTGGGCTCACCTGGCAATGGATCGGCAACCTGCTGTTCGTGGCCGCCGTCGCCGCGGCGCTGCTGGTCTTGCGCCGGCGGGACGACGGACCGGCGATCGCGTTCGTCGCGCTGGCCATCGCGGTCGCCTTCTTCGCCCTGCCGACGCGCGTCCACGAGCGCTACCTCTACCCGGCGCTCGCGCTCGGGATCCCGTTCCTGGCGGTCCGCGCCGGCAGTTGGCGATCCCTCTACGCGGCCATCTCCGCGATCGCCTTCCTCGACGTCTACTGGGTCTACTCGTTGCCGATCGGGAACGCCGGGCCGGGCCGCGGGATACTCGCCGACACGGTCTACTCGCCGGCCGGGATCTACTTCCTGTCGTACCTCACGGTCATCGCCATGATCTGGCTCGTCCTCCGGGCGCTCGATCCGATCGGCCTTCCCTGGGGCGTCGCCGTCCCTTCGTCCGCGACCCGGCGCGAGCTCGACGACGACGGAGCCGACGGCGACGACGAAGCTGACGGCGACGACGAAGCCGAAGCGCACCAGGGCCCGGGTACCCGTCTCGCGATGGCAGTGGGCCGGCTCGCCGGCCCACTGCGGGCACTCGATCGCCGGCTGGTCGGCCGTGCCCCGAGCGGGACCCGGACGATCGTCGGGATCGCCCTGGCCAGCTTCGCAGCGGCGGTCATCGCGGCACGGGTCGGCGGCGTGGACGGACCGTGGCTCTGGAACTGGGACATGCCCAAGATCGACTTCCCGCTGGCAAGCCTCTATCACGAGGCGCTGAGGGCCGGCGGGCTGCCGCTCTGGAGCGATCGACTGGGGCTCGGCTTCCCGCTCTACGCCGAGGGACAGATCGGGGCGTTCTACCCGCCGAACTGGCTGATCTTCCAGCTCCCGCCACTGCTCGCCCTCGACGTGACCCGCGTCCTGCACCTGGCCATGGCGGGAACGGGGAGCGGGCTGCTGGCACTTCGCCTCACCGGGTCGCGGTCAGGCGCCCTCGCGGCCGCCCTCACCACCGTCCTCGGCGGGTCGATCGTGACGAAGCTCGAGTGGCACAACCTCGTCGCCGCGTACGGCTGGCTCCCGTGGGTCCTGGTCCCGCTCGTGCGGCGGCCGGGCCCGACCCGTGCCGGGCTCGTCGTGGCCGGTACCCTGTGGGGGATCCAGGCCCTGGCCGGGCACCCGAACACCTGGCTCCTGACCGGCCTTGTCGCCGTCGTCGTCATGCTCGCGACGACGCCGCGTGCGGCGACGCTCGCCCGGGGCGTCGGATTCGGGCTCCTCGGCGGCGCGGTCGGGGCCGTCCAGCTGATCCCGACGGCGATCCTCATGACGCTCTCGGTCCGCAGCGTCGCCCTCTCGAAGAGCGACCTGTTCGCCAGCGCCGCGACTCCCTTCGACCTGCTCGGCTTCGGCTTCGCCAACCCGTTCGTCCAGCTCGGGTCCGACGGAAGCTGGGACCTCGCCTCGGCCTGGTACCCCGACGGGGCGTTCGCCCTGCTCGAGGCGGGGGCGTTCGTCGGGTTGCCGATCCTCGCCCTCGCCGCCGTCGGGCTCACGCCCCGCCGCGCCCGGCCGATCGTCATCGCGATCCTCGTCATGCTCGCGATCCCGGTCGTCGCCGCGTTCCGCCCGGACCCCTGGACGGCCATCCCGCTCCTCAACGGCCTCCGCTCGCCGGTCCGCTCGTACGTCGTCGCGACCATCCTCATCGGCGTGCTCGCCGCGTTCGGGATCGGCCGGCTCGGGCGAGCTGGACGGACCGGGCGGGTCGGCGGCGACGCCCGGAGAAAGCTCGGCGACGCGCCGATGCGCGCGGCAGTCGCGGTGGGGTTCCTGCTCGCGATCCACGCGGGGTTCACGGCCATGGCGATCCTTCGCCCGTCGACGTTCGAGAGCCTCCTCGACGCCTCCTCAACGTGGCTCCTCCCGGCCGGAGAGGGCAGCCGCCGGGCCGTGGCCGCCCTGACGGCGTCGTGGCCGCTCGTCGCCGAAGTCTGTCTCGGAATCGTCGCCGTCCTCGTCGTCCTCGCCGCGCGGGTCGAGCCCGGTGCTCGGCGCACCCTCGGGCTGGTCACCCTGGCGGTCGCCGCCGTCCCGCTCTTCCTGTTCGGCCCGGCCCCGAACCCGGTCCACCCGGAAACCGCGTTCTCGTACGCCGGCATGCCGTTCGTCCGGGCCCTGCAGGGCGCGAACGCCCATCGCCTGCTCACGATCGGCGAACCCCCCTGGTACGCCGGCGTCCCTGACCAGCTGGCCGCGGCGGGCGTACCCGACATCCGGATGTTCAGCTCGCTCGACCTACTCGAGAGCGATCGGCTCGTCGAGACCCTGCGCGGAAACGACCCGGCCGGCGATCTCCGCAGGGCCGTCGGGATCGACGTCGTCGTCACGTTCGACAAGCCGTGCCCGGGCACGACGATCGGCGAGGTGGCGACGGACCGGGCGACCATCTGCCGGATCGAGGATGCCCTGCGGCCGCCGTACTGGATCCCGGCCGCGGACGCGACCATCCCGGACTCTGCCGCGGGCTCGCCGATCCGTCCCCGGGAGGCGACGATCTCCGTGCCGGCCGCGCTCGCGGATGCCCGCCCGGCATCTGTCGGGCGGTTCGACCCGTCCACGCTCGAGGCGACCGTGGACGCCCCGGCCGACGGCTGGGTCTGGATCGACCGGGCCTGGTGGCCGGCCTGGCGGACGACGGTCGACGGCCAGGTCGTGACGCCACTGCGCGCGCTCGCCGGACAGCTGATTCCGGTCAGGGCAGGCCGCCACGAGATCACCCAGGCGCTCGTCCCGTGGGAGGCCGGTCTCGGGCTGGGGCTCGGGCTGGGCGCGATCCTCGTGGCCGTCGCCTGGGCGCGGCCACGGCGACGAGCGCCCGCGGCCGCAGGCGCGGGGCAGTCATGCGGCCCACGCATGGTTCGCTGACCGGCCGAGCGTGACCAGGGTGCCGTTCTGTCGATCCTGAGTCGTGGCCGAGCGCGGCCGAGCGTGATTCCATGCAGCAGCCGCATCGCCCAGGTCCGCCGGCGGGGTCGAGCCGTGGCGCACGGGGGCGTGTCACGCGAGCGGGTCGCCCGGTCCGCCTGGCTTGACTTGCCCACCCAGTGTCGGGCCCATGGCTCACCGGGGGTACAGGTGCCGATGACCGTGCCCGTCAACAACGTGTCCGGGAATCACGGCCAGGGGCGGAGCCGGAGGGGGTGCCCGACCGGCTCCCCCGAGTCTAGCCCTTCGGCTCGACGATGACGGTCACCTCGGCGGTCATGCCCGAGTAGACCTTGACGGCCACCTTGTACGTGCCCAGGCTCTTGAGCGGCTCCTCGAGGTCCACCTTGTGGCGGTCGACGACGATCCCGCGGCGGCCCAGCGCATCGGCGATGTCCTTGGCCGTGATCGAGCCGTAGAGCTTGCCGCCATCGCCGACCTTGACCCCCATCGTGAGCGTCGTCGAGGCGATCCGGGTGGCGTAGATCCCGGCTTCCTCGCGCTCGCGACGGCGCTTGTCCTCGCGGCTGGCGATGTCGTGCTGCCAGGCGCGGAAGGCGCCGCCCATGGCCGGGACCGCGAGCTTCTGCGGGATGAGGAAGTTGCGGGCGTAGCCTTCCGCCACGTTCTTCATCTCGCCGCTCTTCCCGAGCGTGGCGACTTCGGTGGTCAGGATGACCTTCACGCGAACGAACCCTCCTTGTTGATCCAGGCCCGGACCCGCGGTCCGAGGCCGGTGGCGCGGGCGGCGTCGGCGACGATGTCGACGGCCAGCGGCAGCCGACGGACGAGCTGCCGGACCGGACCCGGCGTCAGCCGCCGGATCTGACCGAGATCGCGGTCGAATGCCGCCCGGTCGATGCCGAGATCGATCAGCTTCTCATCGATGACGGCGTCCGGGACCCCGTCGAAGAACAGGTCGACCCCGAGGACGGCGACGACCAGATCGTCGAAGACCCCGAGCATCGGGACACTGTCCGGGACGACGTCGAACGGCGCCACGACGTAGGCCAGCGCCCCACCCAGGAGCGCCTTCCGCGACGCCGGCACCCGCTCGTCGCGGAAGAGCGCCCAGACGAGCCGGGCGTAGACCGGCGCGCGGCCGGCCGCCGGCAGGAGCGCGGCCACCGCCAGAAACCTGTTGAGGGTCGCCCCCGGCATCCCGCGCCGCCTCTTCTGTCGCTCGGTCATCGCGTCCCTGCGGACCTCCTCGGGCACGTTCCGACCGCGCGCGATCTCGGAATCGCCCGGTCGGGACAGCGCAGTCTACCAGCCGCCGCCCGGAACGCCATCCCGCCGTCCCGGCCGATGCTTGACAATCGAACGTCCGTTCGGTACCGTGCCTCTGAACGGAGGCTCCATGACGAAGCACGACCCGGACCGCAAGGTCAAGATCCTCGACTATATCGCGGCCACGCTCCGGGCCCGGGGCGTCCCGCCGTCGGTCCGCGAGATCGCCAGGGCGGTCGGGCTCGCGTCGACGTCGGCGGTCCACCACCACCTCCAGATCCTCGAGCGGGACGGCTACCTGGAGCGCGGCGCATCCCAGGCCCGGGCAATCCGGCTGACCCCCACGGCGGCCATCAAGCTCGGCCTGTCGAGCGAGCTCAACCCCCAGTCGGCGGCCACCGAGGCCCATCACCTGCCGATCATCGGGGAGATCGCCGCCGGCGGCCCGATCGAGGCGTACCAGCGCGCCGACGAGACGCTCGCCGTACCGGACATCCTTGCGCCGAGCGGTGACGCCTACGTCCTGCGGGTCCGTGGCGATTCGATGATCGATGCGCACATCGCGGACGGGGACTTCGTCGTCATCCGGCCGCAGACCACCGCCCGGAACGGGGACATCGTCGTCGCCCAGGTGGAGGAGAACTCGGTCACCCTGAAGCGCTTCTTCAAGGAGCAGGGCCGGATCCGCCTCCAGCCGGCGAACGCCGAGTTCCAGCCGATGTACTACGACGACGTCCGCATCCAGGGCAAGCTCATCGGGGTGATCCGCCGCCTCGATTGAGGCTGTCCACGGCTCGTCCACATCGGGCCGGACATTCTCCACGGTCGGAGGCGCGAGCCGGCCCCGGTTCGTGGGTAAGCCTCTATCGGTGCCCGGCCCCGCCCGTGACAATTGAGCTGTCACGATGCCCCGTCAACCTTGGTGTGCCTTGATCGACCGCCTCCCGCCCCAGAGCACCGAGGCCGAGCAATCGGTCCTCGGCGCCATCCTCATCGACCGCGACGCGGTGGTCGAGATCGCCGAGTTCCTCCGTCCGGAGGACTTCTATCGCCCCGCGAACGGGTCGATCTACGCGGCGATGCTCGAGCTGTTCGACAAGCGCGAGCCGGTCGACATCGTGACCGTCGCCGAGGCGCTCGAGCGCAGCGACCAGCTCGAGGCGGTCGGCGGGCGCTCGTACCTGTCCAGCCTCTCGAACCAGACGCCGACCGCCGTCCATGCCGTCCAGTACGCGCCGGATCGTCGAGCGCAAGGCGGTCCTGCGCAACCTCATCTCCGCCGCCGGGAAGATCGCCGGGATCGGCTACGAGGACCCGGCGGAGATCCAGGAGGCGATCGACCGGGCGGAGAGCGAGCTGTTCAGCGTGAGCCAGCGCCGGATCGCGACCGGGTTCAGCACGCTCAAGACGCTCCTCCACGACGCCTACGACCGGCTCGACTACCTCCACGCCCATCGCGGCGAGATCAGCGGCGTCCGGACCGGCTTCGCCGACCTGGACGCGCTCACGACCGGCCTGCAGAAGAGCGACCTCGTCGTCCTGGCCGCCCGCCCCAGCGTCGGCAAGACGAGCCTGGCGCTGAACATCGCGGAGCACGCGGCCGTCAGGGAGGGCAAGAGCGTCGGCGTGTTCAGCCTTGAGATGAGCAAGGAACAGCTCGTCCTGCGGCTCCTGTCGAGCGTCGCGAACATCGACTCGCAGCGGCTCCGGACCGGCTTCCTCGAGGAGCTCGACTTCGCCCGGCTCGCCCCGGCCATGAACTCGCTCTCGGAGGCGCCGATCTACATCGACGACACGCCGAACATCAGCGCGATGGAGCTCCGGACGAAGGCCCGCCGTCTCCAGGCGGAGGCCGGCCTGGACCTCGTCATCGTCGACTACCTCCAGCTGATGCAGGCGACCACCAGCTCCAGGGACGCCAACCGCGTGCAGGAGGTCTCGGAGATCTCACGCGGGCTCAAGGCGCTCGCCCGCGAGCTGTCGGTTCCGGTCATCGCCCTCTCCCAGCTATCGCGCCAGCCGGAGATGCGCGAGAGCAAGGAGCCGCGCCTGTCGGACCTGCGCGAATCCGGCGCGATCGAGCAGGACGCGGACCTCGTGATCTTCCTGTACCGGGACAAGGAACGCGCCGCGGAGGAGCACGACGCCGAGGGCGAGGTGATCAAGCTCAAGCTGGCCAAGCACCGCAACGGCCCGACCGGAGAGATCGAGCTCTGGTTCAAGAAGGCCCAGACGCGGTTCGTCAGCTACGCGGGCGAGCGCTACGCGGATATCGCCGGGTAGCCGATCGCCAGGCCTACCTCGTGTCGTCGGGGAGGAGCGGCCGGAGCGAGAGAATGTGGATCTTCGCGTCGGGGCCGCGCAGCGGGATCCCCTGTGCGCCGCCCTCCAGGTCCGCCAGCCCAAGCGCGGCGATATCCGCCGCGGTGAGCGTCCGCGACCCCATCTGGAGGCCATCCGGGTCCGCCGGGGCGGTGAAGCCGTCGGGCCCGAACGCCGTCCACGGCCAGTCGATCGGGCCGCGGCCCGGGGCCGGGACGTCGCCGTCGAGCAGGAACCCGCGGTAGGCCGCCGGCCGGTAGCGCTCCACGGCGATCAGCCCGCGCACGGTGTCCAGATCGACGAGCCGGTCCCTGAGGGCCGTGAACGCCTTCCTGGCCGCACTGTCGGGCCCTGGCTGGGGCTCATCGAAACCGAGCGCGCCGACGCTCACGGTCTTGTCCAGCCCGCCCGCCCGGAGCGTGAACATCGTCGACGGCGCGTCGGCGATGCAGCACGGGTCGTACTGGGCGCGCGCGATCCCCAGCCCGCTCGGGCCGATCGCGAAGGCGAGCAGGTCCTGGATCTGAGCCTCGGACAGTCGCACGGTCTTGAACGGGGCGAAGCGCATCACGGGGTCCGCCTCGGCGACCGGGGGCTGGTCGGCCGGGTCGCGGAAGACCACCGTGCCGTCGCCGTAGAGCGTGAACTCCGGCGCCTCGGTCGCGAGGAAGCCGGGGGGAACGAAGCCGCCGCCGGTCGCCATCCGGAGGATCACGTCCGTGGTGCCGGTCGCGTGCTCGATCCCGGGCGGCGAGCCACCGGGGCCCGAGCACGCGGCGGCGAGGAGGACGGAACCGAGGGCGAGGGCGGCGAGACGTATGGTCGACATGGCGCCACGACGCTCGACCGACGCGTCCGGTTCCCGGCGCTGCCGCGCTCCAAGACCAACGTCTCGGTGCGTCCCGTCAACAGCCCCGGGATTCACCATCGCCCCTCGATTCCATGACAGCGCTGCCCATCCACACGGCTCTTTCCGCGGCTTGACGCGACGCGTATCCTCCGCGGCAGAGTTTCGACCGCACCGAACCGGTCGAGGCCGACCATCCTCGGCACACCCATGGAGGACGAGGCTACAGCGTGTACCAGGACCGAACGCTGAGGTGTCGCGACTGCTCGGAGGAGTTCCTCTTCTCGGCGGGCGAGCAGTCGTTCTTCGCGAGCAAGGGTCTGCTGAACGACCCGCAGCGCTGCGTCACGTGCCGGGCCGCCGCCAAGCGCGCCCGGACCGCCGACAGCCCGCGCGAGTTCCACGCCGCGATCTGCGGCGACTGCGGCGGCCAGGCCATCGTGCCGTTCGCCCCGCGGAACGACCGCCCCGTCTACTGCAGCTCCTGTTTCGACAAGGTCCGGGCCGGAGCGGCCAGCGCCGCGACCGTCTGAGCGACGGGGCCCACTCCGCACGCTGCCCCGAGGAGCCGGCCAGGAGGAGGCCGGCTTCTCGATTCCCGCGGCTAGACTTGAGCGACGGCGAAGGCCCGGCGACGGACCGACGGGCGCCGATCGGGAGAGGCACGAATGGGCGTCATCATCATCCGCGAGATGGTCGGCACGAGCCCCCGATCATGGTCCGACGCGGCCCGCATGGCGGTCGCCACGGCATCCAGGACGGTGCGCAACATCAGGACCGTGGAGGTCGTGAAGTCGAGCGCGATCGTCGAGGACGGCGAGATCGTCGAGTACCGCGTGGAGCTGAAGATCGGCTTCGAGTACGAGGACTGAGGGGGCGGGCGCGGGCAGGCAGGCAGTGGCCACGCGCCGCGCAGCTAAGCGGCAGGTGAGGGGCGCCGGGCACCATCCCGGCCATGGCCCTCCCCGAGCCCCCGCTCTTCGCCGCACGCCCTGCCGTTGACGGGGTAGCCCGCCCTGCCGTTGACACCCGCGAGACGCGGTCCCTACCCTTTGCCCCGTCCCAGGGACCCCGCGGTCGACTCGGCACGCGGGAACCGGTGCCGGTCGGTCCGGGACGATCGGCGTCGACCTCCACCGTCTCGTTCCCGATCGGCGGCGAGGTCATGCACGAGTTCCCCCTCCAGCCGGGCAAGGTCCAGCGGCCGCCGCTTCCACGCGAGACGCTCAAGCGCGATCGCCTGATCGACTGGCTGCGGGTCAAGATCCACCACCGGGTCGTCCTCGTGACGGCCGAGGCCGGATACGGCAAGACCACGCTCCTGGCCGATTTCGCCCGGCACAGCCGGCGCCCCACGATGTGGTACCGCCTTGACGAGGAGGACCGCAACTGGGTCAGCTTCCTCCACTACCTCGTCGCCGCCGGCCGGGAGATCCAGCCGGGCTTCGCGACCGCCACGAAGGAGCTCCTCGACCAGCTCGGCGCCTCGGCCGGCCCGACCCGGGACACGATCGTCGGGACGTTCATGAACGAGCTCCAGTCCCTCGGCGCGGGCGGGGCCGCGCTGGTCATCGACGACTACCACCTCGTCGACGATGTGCCGGACATCCGGACCCTCGTCCGCGAGCTCGTCGTCCGGGCGCCCGAGCGACTCACCCTCGTGTTCATCAGCCGCCAGGCGCCGACCCTGCCGCTGTCGCGCCTCAGGACCATCGGCGAGGTGGCCGAGCTGACGGCGCCCGATCTGCGCTTCGACCTGGCCGAGACCGAGCGGCTCTTCCGCGAGACCTACGGCCGACCTCTCGAGCCGGACGTGCTCGCGGACCTGGCGGACCGGACGGAGGGCTGGGCGGCGTCGCTCCAGCTCGTCAACACTGCCCTGCGCGACCGCTCGCCGAGCGAGGTCCGGGCATTCGTCCACGGCCTGAGCGGCGCCCACGGCGAGCTGTATGACTACCTCGCGGAGGAGGTCGTCGGGGATCTCGACGAGGAGACCCAGCAGTTCCTCATGCGGACATCCCTCCTCCAGGCCGTCGACCCGACGCTCACCGAGGTCATCGCCGGCATCCCGGCGTCGCGGGCTCGGGACCTCATCGGCGCGGCCGAGCGGCTGGGGCTGCTCTCGGGCAAGGGCCGGGGCGGCCTGCGGCTCCGTGGCTATCACCCGCTCGTGCGCGAGTTCCTCGGCGCCCGGCTCCGACGTGCCATCGGCGACGAGGCCGTTCGCGACCTGCACCGGGCCGTGGCGCGCCACGCCAGCCAGGCGGACTGGCGGCTGGCCGCCTACCACTACGCGGCCGCCGAGGACTTCGCGGACCTCCAGTCCGTCGTTCAGGCCGCCGTCCCCACGATCATGGGCGGCGGCGAGTTCGCCCTGGCCGAGTCCTACATCCAGCAGACCGCCACCACCGAGAACGCCGCCTTTGAGCTCTTCCTCTCCCGCATGGAGCTCCACCGCGGCAGCCTCGAGACCGCCCTCACCCACGCCGAATCCGCCGTCGACGTCGCCATGCGCTCCGAAGACGAAGGCCTCTCCGACCACGCGCTTGCCAATCTGATCACTGCGCTATTCGCCGCTGGAGCCGTGGAGAGAGCCAGAGAGGTGGCCGAACTTCTGGGAACGCGAACGCACTCACCAGTACTCAGGGACATCGCCCGCGGAGTCCTGGACATCGTCGACGGTTCGATATCCGGAGATCTGAATGCCATCAGATCTCGGCATGTTGCGATGGCAAACGACCAAGAGCGTCGGGGTCTTCGGCACTATGCCGGCATTACCTGGCACAACGTTGCCGATGTCGATCGAGCTCGTGGGGACGCTGTGGGGGCGCTCGAAGCAGCCTCACGAGCCTACGACGCCCTCTCCACCAGTTCTGCTGGGTTCGAAGTGGAGGCCACCAGGGTCCTTCGCGGCTGGGCACTGGCGCATGAGAGTCGTTGGGACGAGGCAAGGATCGAGTTCCAGGCCGCCGAGGCCAGCAGGTTCCAAGTCACGCGAGCAGAAACCCTATCCGAGGTAGCCGATGCGTACGCAACCTTCGGGGATCGGAGTGTCGCTGAAGTCCTTCTTGTGCAGGCGGCTGCCGTCTCGCGCGTGCCAGAAGTAACGGCAGACCAGATCCACCTGTTCGCTGCCGAACTGGCACTCCGTCGCGGCGATCACGTGGCTGCTCACGCCGAACTAGCTGCAATCGCCCTAGATCGACCCCACACCATGCAGGGATTCATGGCTCGCGTCCGGTTCGCATTCGCACAGGTTGCTGTCGCGGCAGGGACCGCCGACGCTGGCCGCCTCACTGCCGCTGCGCTTCACTTAGTACATGAATTCGCAAGTCTCGCATCGTATAGCCTCACGCGGCCCGCGCGACCGGTGAGAGCGCAGCAAGGACGCGATGGAGATCGAGCCGGGTGAAGCGCCATTCGAAGGGCGTGGCGATCGCGCTGTACTGCTCGCCGAAGGCAATGAGCGCGGCCTCGAGCTCCGCGAGCGAGCGCCACTGGTTGGGCTCAAGAACCTTGCGCTGCACGATGCTGAAGTAGATCTCGACCTGGTTCAGCCAGGACGCGTGGACCGGCGTGTGGACGACCCGGATCTGCGGCCACCGTTCGCGCAGCCGGGCCTCGGTCCGGGGGCCGCGATGCGAGCTGCCGTTGTCGACGACCCAGAAGACCCGTCGGGCACTGGCGGTACGGCTCCTCGCTCATGACCTGGTCGACGAGCCGTCCGAACGGCGCGATGCCGGTCCGGGGCTCGCAGCGGCCGAACACCTGCGCTCGATGGACGTCCCAGGCGGCCAGATAGGCGAGCGCGCCGCGCCGCTCGTACTCGTGCTCGACGCGGACCGCTCGTCGGGGAGCCGGCGGGCTCCCGGGATGGATCCGGGCCCGGGCCTGGATGCTCGTCTTCTCGTCGGCGCACACGACGTGCTCGTCGGGCCGCAGTGGCTCGCCCTGCCAGCGACCGCGATACAGGTCGAGAACGAGCCCGGCCTTGCGCTCGAAGGCCGGATCGCGCGGGAAGATCCAGCTTCGATAGCGCCACGGCTTCAAGGCGTCCTCGCCGAGCCAGCGCCAGACCGTCGTGACGCTGATCGCCTCGACAATGTCCCGGGCGACCGCGACCCGCGCGATCTCGGCGTGGCTGAGGCGCGACAGCGGCAGCCCGAGATCAGCGGGCCGCTCGCAGGCGAGGGCCTTGATCTCGACGACCAGCGCGAGGGGGAAAAGGTCCGCGGCCGGCCAGACCGCGGGCGATCGGCGAGGCCCGCGGCGCGATCCTCGAAGAAGCGCTTGCGCCAACGGCTCACGATCGTCCGCACCGTCCCGAGTCGTCGGCGATCTCGTCGTTCCGCAGACCATCCGCCGCAAGAACCACGATCTGGGCCCGGAAGACCTCGCGTCTGGTGGCCGTCTGGCGACGCGCTCGTCGCTCCAGCTCGGACCGCTCCTCGGGCGTCAGCACAATCCGATACGGGCTCCGTCTCGACATGGGCTCCTCCTCTCGGAGGAATCGTAAGTGCTGCTGCATTACGTCGTGCAACTTGGGAACGGCTGTACTTAGCTGCGCGCCAGGGGGCTCAGTCTGTTGGGAATGCCGCGCGGATCCTTCAGGGCGCCCTGGATGGGAAGTCCGGTCTGGATGGGGCGATCAGAGCTGTCGTGGCGAACGACCCCTCTTGCCTGTCCCTAGTTGCGGAGGCGGTCTGCGCTCGAATTGGGTGGCTCGGACCACGTGCTCTCGAAGCAGTCGAGTCAGAGGCTATTCGCCGGCCAGAGCGCTGGCGAGAGCCGCTCAGGGCGGGGCTCCAAGCACACGAGCCAGCAAATCGCTTCGCCACCGCATTCATCCTCGACCAGGTCGGCGTCCTCGAGGATGTCGTAGCACTCCGTAGAGCCGCGAAGACTCTCAAAGGCATTCCTGGGGCGGGGATGCTCGGACGTGGCCTCGCAAGAAGGGCCTCGCCGAGAGTCTTTGTCGAAGATCAGGGCCGAGTCCAGATCCAGCTCGGCGACGAGCTGATCCCGGGTACGACCATCCGGCGGAAGGTTCTCGCGATGCTCTGCTTTCTGCTGGCCCGGCCGAACATGTCAGCGACGCGCGACCACGTCCTCGATGCGCTCTGGCCAGACCTCGAGCCCGATGTCGCGGTGAACTCCCTGAACCAGACCGTCTACTTCCTGCGCCGAATCTTCGAGCCCACCTTCACCGAGGAGACGTCGGCCGGCTACGTGCATCACGCCACAGACCTCCTGTGGCTCGATCCTGAGCTCGTCACGAGCCGCTCGATCCGAGCGCGCGCCGCGATGCGCGTGGCCGAGGCGGACCCGTCACCGGACAACGTCGAGGCGGTGTGTCAGGTCTACGGAGGCCGGTTCGCGCTCGATTTCGCCTACGAGGAGTGGGCGGTTCCGTGCCGCGACTCGATGCACGCCGCCTACCTGGAGATCATCGAGAAGGCGGTCATGGCCGATACGAACGCGGGAGCCTTCGATCGCGCCATCGGGCTCGCGCGAAGGGCCATCGAGGTCGATCCGGACGCTGAGCAGATCGAGCTCTCGCTCCTCAAGCTGTACCGGCGCACCGGCGCTCATGCGGCGGCCGCGGAGCAGTACGCCCACTACGCCGCGGTCCTTCGCAACGACCTCGGGATCGAGCCGCCGCCGCTCGAGAGCCTGTAGGGATAGGTAAGGTGCCGTATTGACCGGTGCCGACCGGCGTCCCTATAGTCCGGCCACTCCCTGGTACTCAGGTACTAGGAAGCGAAGTTAAGACGCTCGGACGCGCCGATGCACCACCTGAAATGGGCACTTAGGGTGGAGCGGAGCGAGTAGTGCAACCGACCGACCACGAGTCAGGTCGGTTTTCGTGTCTTCATGAGCACGGAGGCCGCAAGGAGGTACGAGCGTGAATCCCAAGTCCGCCCTGAAGGGCTGGAGCTTGAATCCCGAATCCGCCCTCAAGGGCTGGTAGAGTCTGAAAGGGCGCGAGGATCGACCGATGAAGGTTCGACTCATGCACTTGATCGCCGGGCTATCTGCAGTTGCCGCTGTGGCGCTTGCAGGCGGCGCATCGCTCAGGGGCTTCTAGGTACTTCCGTCCCATAACGATTGGAGTCCGTTGGGGCTAAAGTGCCCTGACCGGTTCGTCGTAGGTGGGCTCCGATGCCGAAGTCCCTCAAGCTCTACATCACGGGAGTCGTGACAGTAAGCGCTCTGGCGCTCGCTGCCACGACTCTTCTGTTTCACGTTGATCCGGGCATCTCGATAAGCCCAGCCGAACACTCCGGGGCCATCGACATCGCTGCAGGAATCGTGTTCTGGACCATCCTGACGCTCCTTGCTTCCGCCTTGCCGGTGCGGATGCCTCGCGGCACGATGGTGGCTGTGTCGACGGCACCAATCCTTGCCGCGATGACCCTTGGCGGACCAGTTGTCGCCGGATGGGTGGCAGCCATTGGGACGACGGAGCTCCGCGAGCTTCGCGGACGCATCCCTTGGTACGGCACACTCGCGAATCATGCCGGCATCGTGCTGCCGACGCTCGCTGCGGCATACATCAGTGAATTCGTAGGCCGTGCGACAGGTCTCATAGCCGTCAATTTCATCGGCACCATTCTTGGGGCCGCCGCGTTCTTCACCATGAACGCGACTCTCACGGCCGTAGTCGTCGCCCTTCGAACTGGCCAGGACTTCCGGATTGTGCTCGTGGGTGATGCCAAAGGTTTCGGAATGAACCTGCTCGCCCTCGCGCCCCTTGCCTGGCTAATGGCGCGCATCTATGAACTCCCCGGCGGTTGGTGGAGCGCTCTTCTGTTCGGACTTCCCCTCTATACGACCCGCGTCGCGAGTCACCGCTTCGTTGAGATGCGGGATATGTTCACGCAGACGATCGGGGCGCTGGCGGAGGCGGTGGACAAGCGCGACCCGTTCACGAGCAAGCACAGCCGGCGGGTCATGGAGATCTCCAGCGACATCGGTCGGGTGCTGCGCGTCGGCGAAGCAGAGATGGAGGCGCTCGAGTGGGGCGGCCTCCTCCATGACGTCGGCAAGATCGGCGTGCCCGACCACGTCCTCCTCAAGGCGGATCGCCTCACGAAGGACGAGCGGGCGATCATGAACGCCCACCCGGTCCTTGGAGCTCAGATCATCGCCCCGGTCATGAAGCTCGCCCGGGAGTTGCCGATCATCCGCCACCACCACGAGTGGTACAACGGGTCCGGCTACCCGGACCGGCTCATCGGCGAGGAGATCCCCAAGCTCGCCCGCATCCTCCACGTGGCCGACGCGTTCGAGGCCATGACCGCCCAGCGCCCGTACCGGATGAAGCCGCTGTCGATCGAGCAGGCCCTTGCGGAGCTCCGCAAGTTCGCCGGGGTGCAGTTCGACCCCGAGGTCGTCGACGCGTTCGTCCGCACGAGGTGGGTCGACGGGATCCCGGATCCGGGCCGATCGGTCGAGATCCGGCCGGTCCCGCTGCTGGCCCAGGCGGCCAGCCGGATGGCCCGGGCGTCGGCGCTGCCGGACGCCACGGTTCGCTCCCCAGACCCGCGCTAGCGAGTGCTCCTCGGCGGGATCGCCCTCGGGCTCATCGCCGGCCTCCTGGCCGGAGGCCGCCTCGGAAACCTCGTCGAGGTGCGCCTCCGCTGGATGGTGGCGATCTTCCTCGCCGTCGTCGTCCGGTTCGGGACGGAGGCGGCGCTCCTCCGCGAGATCCCCCTCGCCGAGAGCCTGCGCCTGCCGCTCCTGGTCACCGCCTACCTGATCCTGCTGGCCGGGCTGTGGGCGAACCGGCGCCTGCCGGGCATGGCGATCGCCTTCGTCGGGACCCTCTCGAACGCGGTGGTCATCGCCGTCAACGGCGGCCGGATGCCGATCTGGGAGCAGAGCCTGTCGGCGGCCGGCTTCAGCCCGGCGGACGCCGCGACACCGCTCCACGTCATCCTGTCGGGCGAGCTCAACGCGACGTTCCTCGCCCACCTCGGCCCGCTGGCGGACGTCCTCCCGATCCCGCTCCCGTTCATCCGAAACGTCGCCTCGGTGGGCGATGTCCTCATCTCCCTGGGGCTCGGGTTCTTCCTGTTCGCCACGGTCCTGCGGACGCCGACCCAGGCGATCGCAGAGGAGGCCGAAGGGCGGACCGCGGCCGAGCCGGTCGGCGGGCTCGCCGGCGCCGCCCGACTGTGGGGCGGGCCGAGCGGAGGCGCGGGCCTCGCGGGCGCGATCCACGCCGAGACCGGCCTCGTCGCGGGGCTCGCGGAGGCGTCGATCCTCGATCGGCCGGTCCTGCTCGGCGGCCCGACGCCGGCGCTCGCCGACCCGTCGCTCCACGCGGGATCCCTCGAGCCGCAGGGTGGCGCGGCTGTCGTCGGCATCGGCGTCCTCCCGCGCCCGGCGCCTGGCCTCGCCGAGCGCGTCCGTCGCCATCCGTACGTCCGGCTCGCCCTGGACACCTCGTTCACCGCGATCTGGACGAGCGGCCTGATCAGCCTGTTCGGAGACCGGATCCACCAGGTCGCCCTGGCGGTCATCGTCTACGGCATCACCGGGTCGCCGATCGCCGTCGGCTTCGTCTTCCTGGCGGCGACCCTGCCCAACCTCCTCCTCGGCCCGATCAGCGGCACGCTGGTCGACCGGTGGGACCAGAAGCAGGTTCTCGTGGTGAGCGATCTCCTCCGGGCGGCGGTCGTCCTGCTGATCCCGCTCGCGGCGGTGACGAACATCGTCCTGGTCTACCCGCTCGTCTTCGTGATGACCTCGATCTCGATCTTCTTCCGGCCGGCCCGCGAGGCGGTCATGCCCCGGATCGTGCCGGAGGACGAGCTCCTCACCGCGAACTCGGCGAACTGGCTGGCGGAGACACTCGCGGACATCGTGGGGTACCCGCTGGCCGGGCTGTTCGTGGCCTTCCTCGGGAGCTCGCTGCCGCTCGCGTTCTGGCTCGACGCGGCGACGTACCTCGCCTCGGCCCTGCTCATCCTCACGGTCGCGGTGCCGCCGGTCCCGCGCTCGGCGGAGGAGGCGGCCGCGGGCGTCCTCGCCGAGATGCGGGCGGGCTGGAGCTTCCTGCGCGGCGAGACGGTCCTCCTCGCGAACACGGCCCAGGCGGTCGTCGCCCAGTTCACGACCGGGGTGCTCGTGGCGGTCACGCTCATCTACGCCCAGGACGCGCTCCAGCGCGGGACGCTCGAGACCCCGGCGGTGTACGCCTTCCTCGAGGCGGGGATCGGGGTCGGCAACCTTGTCGGCGGGCTCCTCGTGGGGCTGCTCGGGGCGCGCATCGCCAAGGGCCGGATGGTCATCGCGGGCTATACGGTCATGGGCGCCTGCGTCCTGGGGCTCGGGCTGACGGGCAGCGTGGGGGTGGCCCTCGGGCTGATGGTCGGGCTGGGCGTCTCGAACATGATCTACATCATCCCGAGCCAGACGCTCTTCCAGCAGCGGACGCCGCGGGACATGATCGGGCGGGTGGTCGGGATGCGGTTCTCCGTGGTCTTCGGGTCGCTCACCCTGGCGATGGGCGCGGGCGGGTTCCTCGCGACGGTGTTCGGGGTCGCCGGCGGTGCTCGTCGCGTTCGGGGCGCTCACCTGCGTGGCCGGGCTGGCGGGGCTCCTCGTTCCGGCCGTCCGCGACGCGTGAGGACGCGCTTGGGTACACTCCGCCTCGGCCGATCACCTCGGCCCAGCCGCGCCGCCAGGAGTGACCCGACCGGATGACCGAGCCCGAGCCGCCGCAGCCAGAGCAGCCCGCCGAGCCCGCCGAGAGCGAGCAGCCAGCCGACGAGCCGATCCCGACCGAGCCTGAGGTCGCCGCGCGAGCCGGAGGTCGAGAGCCGCCGCCGGAGCCGGAGGTCGAGGCCGCCGTGGAGCCTGAGGTCGGCACCGAGCCGGAGGTCGAGGCCGCCGCGGAGCCTGAGGCCGTCGAGCCTGAGGCCGAGGTCGCAGCCGCCGAGGTCGCGCCGGTTCCCGCTCCCGCGACGGTCAGCGCGCCGAGCCGGGCGAAGGCGGTGCGCACGTTCCAGAGCGAGGCCGCGCCGACCCCGTCGGAGGTCGCGGTCCGGATCCGGGATCGAGCGTCGCAGCTCTTCGTCGTCGTGGTCGTGGTCGTCTTCGCCGCGATCCTGCTCAACGGCGTGTTCCTCGGGCACGAGGGCCTCCTCACCGCGAAGCCGACCCCGAGCCCGACGCCGACCGTCTCGGCTGCCCCGTCCGCGTCGGCTGCCCCGTCCGCGTCGGCTGCCCCGTCCGCGTCGGCTGCCCCGTCCGCGTCGCCGGTCGCCTCGGCTGCCCCGTCCGTCTCGGCTGCCCCGTCTACGTCGCCGACCGCCACGCCGTAGCACGGCTCCTTCGGTGAGACGGCGCGACAGGCCGCAGAGGGCCGAACGAGGGGAGCGTATCCTCGGCTCGTGGGCCCGGAGCCAGGTGCCGATCGGGTGAGTGACACGTCCGCCGCGGCGCGCGCGGAGATGGTGGAGGCGCAGCTCCGCTGGCGGGGGATCGCCGACCAGCGCGTCCTCGCGGCGATGGGTGAGCTGCCGCGCGAGGCGTTCGTCGATCCCGACCAGCGGCAGTACGCCTACGAGGACGCCGCCCTGCCGATCGAGGCCGGCCAGACGATCAGCCAGCCGTACATGGTCGCCCGGATGACCGAGCTGCTCGGTGTCCAGCCCGGGCGACCGCGTCCTCGAGATCGGGACCGGCTCCGGCTACCAGGCGGCGGTCCTGGCCAAGCTCGGAGCGCGGGTCGTCTCATTCGAGCGCCACCCGGAGCTGGCCGAGGCGGCGCGGCGGCGGCTGGCCGACCTGGGGCTGGCGGAGGCGGTCGAGATCCGGGTCGGGGACGGGAGCCTGGGGGACCCGGCCGGCGGCACGGGACTCGGGATCGTCGTGACGGCCGCGCCACCGCGGATCCCGGAGGCGCTCCTGCGAGCAGCTCGAGGAGGGCGGGCGGCTGGTGATCCCGGTCGGGCCGCGGGACCGGCAGGAGCTGATCGTCGTCATCCGGCACGGCAACGACTGGACGCAGCGCTCGGAGGGATCGTGCGTGTTCGTCCCGCTCGTCGGGGCCGGCGGCTGGCCGCGGTAGGGGCGGGCGGAAGCCCGGCGGTGGGCCGCGAGCAGGCAGCGCGCCCCGGTATACTCGGCCGGCCATGACCCACGTCTTCGTCGCGCCCCATCCGGACGACGTCGCCCTCTCCTGCGGCGGCCTGATCGCCAGCCTGCGCGAGCTCGGCCAGAACGTCACGATCCTGACCGTGTTCTCCGGGAGCGGCGCGCACGGACGGGCTCTGACGCCGTACCAGCGCGAGGCGCTCGGCTTCGGCTCGAAGGCGCTGTGGCCGGTCACCGAGGCGTTCAACCGGGCGACACCTGTCGGCGGACCACCCGTTCGATGCCTCGGGCGGCCAGGCGCCGCCGTGGGCCGCCGACGACGGATCGGCTCGACGCGACCCAGGCCGACGCCGACGCCGCGGCCAAGCGGTTCTGGCAGCGCTCGTCGTGGTACCGCCGGGCGAGCATCCGCAACGAGTCGCTGGCCGGCCAGGCCGGTCATCGACGACGTCCCGACCCAGGGCGCCGTCCTCACCGACGAGCTCGTCGAGGCCGCGGCCGCCGGCGAGGTCGATGGCCACGCCGCCGCGCTCGAGGACGAGCGCTTCGCCTACTTCGCCGAGGCGTCGATCGTCTTCCTCGACCTGCCCGACGCGGTCTTCCGCGGCTACGAGGGCGACGAGCAGCTCCTCGGCGCGCCCCGCGCCGGACGACGACCGCGCCGCTCGAGATCCTCCGCCGCGAGATCGCCCGGCTCGAGCCGCAGAAGGTCTACTTCCCGCTCGGGGTCGGCGGCCACGTCGACCACCAGCTCGTGCCGCGACGTCGGCGTCGCGCTCCTCGCCGAGCCGCCGGACGCTGGGTGATGCCCGGTCCCGACTGGGCCGGCGATCGTCGCCTTCTACGAGGACTTCCCGTACGCCTGGTGGAACGAGTTCAGCCAGCTCGACGACCTCGGCCGGACGCTTCGCCGGGCTGCCGGCCGACGTCTCGGTCGTGCCCGAGTTCGCCGACATGAGCGACCAGCTCGAGCGGAAGATCAGCGGGCATCACCCTGTACGAGAGCCAGCTCGACCGCCTCTTCGGCGGGCAGAAGCCGATGGCGGACGCCGTCCGCGCGTTCCACCGGCGGGTCGCCGACCTCGGCGGCGTCCCCGGCTACGCCGAGCGGTACTGGGCCTCGACGAGGCTGTAGCCGACCCGGCGGCTCCCCGATGCCGCAACACAGCCCCGCGCCCCCACTCGCGCCGGCCTCGCCGGGCGATGCCGTCCGCTCAACAACCGCCGCTCGCTCGGCGCCCGCCGCCGGCGCGGCCCGGTCGTTCGCCATCCTCTGGGCCGTCGTGGCCATCGCCGCCGTCGCGATGGCGCTCGTCCTCTTCATCGGTTGGCTGCCTGGCTGGGGCGAGTGGTGGGGCCTCGATGGAGCTCGCGTGCTGGCGATCGCCCGGACCTGGCTCGACGGCGGCGACCCGTACGCCTCGCGGGGCTACCTCTACACGCCGCTCGCGTTCCTCCTCGCCGTCCCATGGACCGGCCTGCCCGATGACGTCGCCCTGGGGGGCTGGTTCGTCCTCCGGGTCGTGGTCGTCGCCGGAGCGGCCCTGTACGCGACCCGGGGGATGTCGCTCCGCGGTACGGGTGATCGCCACGGCCGTCGCCCTTGTCTGCGTCCCGGTCCTCGCCGAGTACATCGTCGGCAACGTCACGATCCTGCTGGCGGCCGCGATGCTCCCGCTGATCTACGGCCGGCACCGCCTGTCGGGCGTGCCGTTCGCGATCGTCTTCGCCGCCGCCCCGAAGCCGCTCATGCTGGCGTTCCTGTGCTGGGTCCTGGTCCATCGCCGGCCGATGGTCGTCCCGATGCTGGCCGGCGGCCTCGCGGCGACCGCCATCTCGACGGTCATCGCCGGACCGGCCAACCTCGTCGCATGGCTCGGGACGCTCACCCGCTTCGGCGGCGGGTCGCTCGACTTCATGGGAAACACGGGGCTGACCGCGTCGGCCCCCGGCTGGTTCGTCGTCGTGGCGAGCCTCGCGACGGCCGCGCTCGTCATCTTCTCGCTGGTCCGGGCCGACGAATCGACCTCGCTCGTGGTGGCGACGGTCGCCGGCCTCATCCTGACGCCCTACTCGGGGTCGAACCTCGCCGTCATCGTCCTCCCTGCCCTGTCGCTCTACGCCCGGAGCCACCCGGGTCACGCGGCGATCGTCGCTGCGGCGATCGTCGCCCTGCCGTTCGGCCTGCCGCTGTTCGCCGCGTTCGGGCTTGTCGTGGCCTCGTTGCCGGATCGGTCGGCCCGGGCCATCGACCTGATCCGGTCGGGGCGATCGGTAGCCGACTCATGGGTGGCGCCCGGAGATCGCGTCGCTCATTCGTCTTGCGTCTCTCAGGTGCGGCTCCGCCCACCGATTCGGCCCCGGAACGCGACGCCGTACCAGTGGAGGTAGTGCGGCAGCCACTTGCGGAGCCTGAAGTTGCTCTGGCCGGCGGTCCGGTCGCGCCAGGTCGTGGGGACCTCGGCGACGCGCCGGCCGGCGAGGGTCGCCTTGACCGTGAGCTCGAGGGCCAGCTCGAAGCCGGCCGTGCTCTCGATCGTGGTCGCCTCGAGGAAGCGGCGCGAGTAGAGCTTGAAGTTGTTCGTCGGGTCGTGGGTGGGCACGCCGGCGAACCAGTGGAGGGTGAGCCCGGCCGTCCGGCTCATCAGCCGCTTGAGCGAGCGGCCCGCCGATCTGGCGGCCGCCGCGCATGTAGCGGCGCGCCGAGACGACGTCGGCGCCGTCGCGGGCCAGCGCGACCATCGGGTCGACGACGCCGGGCTCGTCGGAGCCGTCGGCCATCGAGATGAGGACGTACGGGGCGGTCGTCGCGGCGATCCCGGCCTTCATCGCGTTGAGGACGCCACGCCCGAGGTCGTTGCGCAGGCCGCGCAGACCCGGGATCTCGGCCGCGAGGCGGGCGACGACCGGGACCGTGGTGTCCGCCTCGAAGTCGTAGACGACGACGATCTCGTGGGGCGTCCGGACCTCGGCCGAGAGGGCCCGCAGGACGGGCTCGACGGCCTCGCCCTCGTTGTAGACGGGCAGGACGATCGAGAGCTCGGGAACGGCAACGGTCATCGGGCGGTCGCCTCGGCAGGGGCGGGCGGCGGGTCCGGCGCGGACGTCGACTCGCCGGCGGCCACCCGGGCGAGGTCGCCGAAGCGGGCACCCATCCAGGCGAGCGCGGCGACGCCGCCGAGCGCGAGCGGCAGGACGGTGAGCGCGTGGACGAGGATGGCGAACGCGAGCGCCGCCGCGGGTGCGACCCCGAGGCCTCCCGCGATCGTGGACGCGGCGAGCTCGAACGTGCCGACGTAGCCCGGGGCGGACGGGATGGCGGTGCCCAGGACGGTGATCGCGGACACAAGCATCGCGCCGGCCGGCGGCAGCTCGATCCCGAGCGAGCGCGCGGCCGCCCAGTAGATCGTCCCGTCGAGGAGCCAGGCTAGGAGGCTCAGCCCGACGGCGCTCAGCACGGCGCGCCGCCGGCCGGCCGAATCCATCGCCGAGGCGAAATGGTCCGCCCGGTCGAGCCAGGGCGTCGCGCGCGGGCCGCGGGCACCCCGGCGGAGCCAACCGATCATCCGGCCCGGGAGGCGGGTCTGGGCCGCGATCAGCACCGTCCCGGCCAGGGCCGCCGCGAGGGCGGCCGCGCGGGTGAGCCAGTCGGGGGCGCCCGACAGCGCCGCGGCCGGGAAGACCAGGAGGGCCAGGGTGAGCGTGTCGATCGCCCGCTCGAGGACGACCGAGCCGAGGGCCCCCGACGCCGGGATCGCCTCCCGCCGCCCGACCAGGAGCGCCCGGACCGGGTCTCCCAGGCGCGCCGGCAGGACCGTGTTGCCGAGATAGCCGACGAGCACGACCGGCACGAGCCGCCGGGCCGGGACCGACCCTGCGCTGACCGGCGGGCAGGAGCCGCGACCAGCGGGCGGACCGGACGAGGAGCTGGACGACCAGGGCGACCGCGACGATCGCGAGCGGCCCGGGCGAGACCCGCCCCAGGACCTGCGCGGTCCGGCCGAGATCCACCCCCCGGATCGCGAGCCAGACGGCGAGGGCGCTGACGCCGAGACCGACGAGCGCGATCGCGATCCGGCGGATCGACCGCCGCCGCCCGGACGGCGCGGTCGGCGCCGCCGTCATCCCCGCGCCTCCGCGACGTAGAGGGTCTGACGCCCGAGCAACCACCAGGCCGGCGGGAAGCGCAGGTAGGCTCGGACGAGGAGCGGATGGGCCGGCAGACGGCTCTTCGTCGAGTACGGCAGGAAGCGGGTCACGACGGCGACCGCGCGCAACCCGGCGAGCTCGCCCGCCTCGACGAGGCTCTTCTCGGTCAGCGCGACGCGGTGGTCGATGAAGTCCCAGTAGGCGCCCCCCACGAGCCGGATGTTCGGCTGGAGGACGACCACCCGCCCGCCCGGGCGAAGGAGACGGCGGGCGACGCGCAGCTGCTCGACGACCGCGTCGGGGTCCGGCAGGTGCTCGAGGTAGTTGCTCATGAAGATCGTGCCGAAGGAGGCGGCGGGCAGGACCGCCTCGAGCTCGAGCCCGCTCGAGCGCACGAAGCGGACGTCGGCGGGGAGCTCCGCGCCGACGTCGCGCAGGTCGGTCGCCCAGCGCTCGGCCGCCCGCACGTTGCGGATGAAGTAGCCGCGGTCGCAGGCGATGTCGAGGACCGGCGCGGCCGGGTCGATCCAGCGCTCGAGGTAGTGGACGATCTCCGGCCAGATCCGGTCCTTGCCCGCCTGGGATTCGGCGGGGAACCGGCGCTCGTAGACCTCGTCGAGGTCCGGCACTAGATCCGCCCCGCCTCGAGCTCGGCCCGGATCCAGGGGATGACCTCGTCGAGCATCGCGTCGAGCGAGGTCGTCGCCTCGAAGCCGAGGACGTCGCGGGCCTTGCGGACGTCCGGGACCCGGAGCTGGACGTCGTGCTCGAAGGGCGGATCGCTGACGTACCGGAACGGACGGCCGGGCCCGTGGACCTTGCCCCAGATCGCCTCCGCCAGCTCGAGGACGGTCGTGCTGGCCGCCGTCGAGAGGTTGAAGTCCGTCGTTGACGGCCGCCGGCGATTCCATCGCGATCCGGATGCCGCGGGCGAGGTCGCCGCCGTAGGTGTAGTGGCGGACCTGGTTGCCCTCGCCCAGGATGTGGAGCGGGTCCTGGCCCTTGAGCACCTTGAGCACGAGGTCCGGCACGACGTGGCTCAGGGCGAGCTTCACGTTGCCGCTCATGACGTCCGTGTCGCGCACGGCCCGGCGCTCGCCGATGCCCACGCAGTTGAACGGCCGCAGGATCGTGTACGGCAGCTCGTACTGCTCCTGGGCGCCCCTGCGCGAAGTACTCGGACGCGAGCTTCTGGAAGCCGTACGTGGAGACCGGCGGCGGCGCTCGTGAGCTGGGCGCCCTCCGGGGTCGGGAAGACGGTCGCCGACTCGTAGACCATCGAGCTGCTCAGGACGACGATCCGCTCGAGGTGCCCGTCGCGGTGGGCGGCGATCGCGGCGTCGAACGTCGAGGCGAGGATCCGCTCGTTCTCGGCGAGCAGGTCGTAGGCGAACTCGTGGAAGTAGCTGATCCCGCCGATCATCGCGGCCGCGGCGACGACCTGGTCGCAGTCCGCGGCGAGCTCGCGTGAGGAGCGCCGTGTCCTTGGCGTCGCCCTCGACGAAGCGATAGCGCGGGATGGTCGTCGTACGACTTGGCGAGGCGGCCGTACTTGCTGAAGTCGTCGAGGCCGATCACCTCGTGGCCGCGCCTCGAGCAGCTCCGGGACGAGGTAGCCGCAGATGAACCCGGCGGCGCCGGTGACGAGGATCGCATTCACAGCCGGATCCCCTCGCCGAGCGCGCCCCAGACGTCGACGACGTCCTTGCCGCCGAGCTCGAGGCCGCGGTACGCCTGGTGCGGGGCGCCGAGGACGAGGATGTCGCTCTCGGCGACGACCTGCTCGAGCGGCGACGAGCCGGTCGTCGACGACGTACGGATCGGTGCACAGCACGGTCGCGCCGGCCCACGCCAGGAGCTTGCGCAGCTTGTAGCTGAGCGACGCGCGGGTGTCGTCCGACTCGGCCTTGAAGGCCATCCCGAGGATCCCGACGGTCTTGCCCCCGGAGCGAGCCGTAGCGCCGCTCGAGGGCGGAGACGATGTAGGCCGGCAGGCCCTCGTTGACCTGCATCGCGGCCTGGCCCATCGGGAAGTGGTCGCTGGTGAAGGCCGCCAGCTGCATCGTGTCCTTGAACAGGCACGGGCCCGGCGGCGAAGCCCGGGCCGGGCAGGTCCGCGGCCCGCGGGTAGTCCTCGCGGATCGCCCGCAGGACGTTGGTGTAGTCGACGCCGGCCTGGTGGGCGATCATGAAGAACTGGTTGGCGACGGCGAACTTCATGTACCGCCAGGTGTTGGTGAGGAGCTTGGCCAGCTCGGCCTCCTTCGTCGTCGTCCGGACGATCTGCGAGGCCGAGCCGCTCGAACAGCGCCGCGGCCCGGTCGCCGGCGGCGGGAGCATCGGCACCGACGATCTGGGGCAGGCTGCCGAGCTCCTCGAGCGCATGGCCCTCGGCGATCCGCTCCGGGCAGAACGCGACGTCGACCCGGCAGCCGCGCGCCGCCAGGTGCTGGGCGACGTACTCGGTCGTGCCCGGATAGACCGTGCTGCGCAGGACGACGAGCGCTCCGTCGCGCAGGTGCGGCGCGATCTGGTCGACCGCCCGCTCGAAGACGGTCATCGACGGGTCCGAGGAACTCGTCCACCGGCGTGCCGATGACGACGATGATCGTGTCGGCGCGGCCGAGGATCGCGGCGTCCGCGCCGAGAGCTCGAGGCGGCCGGTCGGGAGGAGCTCAGCGAGAAGCGCGTCGGCCCCGTTCTCGAGGAACGGCATCTCGCCGCGGCCGATCCGCTCGAGCGTCCGCTCGTTCGTGTCGTAGATCCCGACTCGCAGGCCGGCCTCGCGCGAACACGAGGCTGAGCGGGAGGCCGACGTGGCCGCCGCCGCCGAGGACGACGAGGTCGAGATCGGTCACTGTGGCTGGTCACTCCTGTCACAGACGAGGATGCCATCACTCGGCGGAGGCGCCGGATCGACCCACACGGTCGGCGCGACGATACCAGAGGTCACATCGCGTCGGGCCATGATGACGAGCGCACCCATGTCCGCCACCACCCTGTAATCCTGCTCGATGGCGGCATCGAGGATCGTCGAGCCCGCAAACCGGCTGTCATTCGACGTCTCGTAGCAGCCCGCGAAGCGGGCGTCGAGGATGAGGTATCGGACGCCGTTCGCACGAAGGTCGTCGACCATCCGGCGCTGAGTCTGGTTCGTGGTCGTCACGCCGGGGTTGTACATCGTGTCCCGGACTCCTGGTGGACGATCTGCCAGGTAGTACGCGAGAAGCGGGTTCAGCAGCGCATGGCGGTTGCGCAATTCCCCCGCGAAGATCGGCTCGTGGGGTGAGGCCTGGGATCGGATGAGACCGATGGCCGCGACCAGGGCTTTGTCGTACGGGTCCGCAGGCGTCACGAACCAGACGAGTGGCAGAGCGGCGAGGGCGATCATCACCGAGCTCGCGCCAGCGAGGGCGAGCCTCCTCATTCCACCAACCGGGCCAGCGACGACGTAGGCCGCGAGGAGGATCGCCGGGGTCATCGCCTGAGCGTCGTGGAAGTCATCCGCCCGCCCCAGCGTCTGGAGACGGCAGAGGGCGGCGAGCATGAGCAGGGCCAGTTGCGCCGAGGGCATGGAGGGACCGCTCCGCCAGCGTCGAGCGACCGTGAGACCGACGAGCCCGATTGGGATCCGGTCGAGAAGCCACGAGAGCGTCTCGCCCGTCGTGAACAGCGCGAAGGGTGCCGGGGCCGGGAGCCCTCGATACACACGCGGACCGACCAGCGGGTACCAGAGCAACTGCTCGGCGAGCGATGGCGGGGGCACCAACAGGAGGAAGACGACGGCGACCGGGAGCACGACGGCGGCAGCGGCGATGACCGGCCTGAGGCTACGGGAGGAGACGACGACAGCGGCGAGGGCGTAGGCGCCGAGGTCGAGGCGCGCGAGGGCCGCCACGCCGACGAGCGCGCCGGCCAAGACCAGCTCGCGGCGCTTCGCGGACTGCGCCACCACGATTGCGAGCAGGCCCAGGAACATTGCGAGCATCCAGGGCGAGAGTTCGAGACCCGTGTGAAAGACGGGCACGACTGCAGCCAGGAACGACACGGCGAGGCCCCGGAATCCGGGAGCCAGGTTCGAGACGAGCCGGTATGCGACCGCCGCAGTCGCCATGACGAGAACCAGCCCCGCGAGCCTGAGGACGACGATCTCATTGCCGAATGCCGCCGTCAGCGCCGCCGCCAGGTACCCCCCGAGCGGTCCATACAGCAGCCAGAAATCACGGTAGGGCAACCGTCCGTGGAGGATGAACGTACCAGCCGAGGCAGTGATCCCTGCGTCATACAGCGCGGTAGCCAGTGGGGCGGCGAGATCCGCCGCGGCCACGAGCCCGGAAGCCAGTGCGGACATGATCGTCCACTGCCGTTCGGTGACGATCCTGTTCGACGGGATCCGGTGGGCGGTCAAGCTGTCCGACATCACCGGGACTCCCGAGCGAAGACGGCACCGTCGTCGTCCATGTGCGCGAGGCGCCAGGCGGACGAGGCCGCCAGCAATGGGATGAGGGACCGCTGCTCCTCGGCATTCGCGACGACGATCGTGACGCCGCGGCGATCGAGGATCGCCGCCCAGTCGGGAGCACCACGCGAGAGGGCGAGGTGGTCGTCCCAGGCGTCGGTCGGGATGAGCTCGATCCGGGAGTCGACGGCGACCGGCGTGCCGGGAACGGCGAGCTCCAGCCAGGAGCCCCAGCGCTGGGCGTTCCAGATCCGGTCGACCGGTCGGGTGATCGCAAGGACGGAGTCGGTGATGCCCCGCGGGGCATCCGTCAACAGGCCGGGCGGCCCGTACCGGGCGTCGCCGCCGCGCCAGAACGGGAGGAGGGCGACCACGGCGAGCCCGAGGCCGATGACGATCGCCGTGTTCGCGCGGCTCCGCCGTGGCGCCGAGACGGGTCGCTCCACAGCCCGGCGCCCGAGGAGCGCTGCGAGCGCGACCGGGGCGCCGACTGCCCACCAGGCGACTCCTCGCTCGGCGAAGGCCCCGACGGCGGCCAGCCCAACGAGCCAGAGGAGCGTCGGCCACGTCCGGCGAAGGGCTGCTTCGAGACCGCCTCCGACGCTGCGCCTCGCGGCGAGCGCGACGAGGACGACCGACGTGGCGACCGAGCCGTAGAAGACTGCCCCGACGAACGACAGCGGCGCGGTGACCTGCCATTCGGCGATCAGCCGGCGAATGAGCGGGTTCGTCGTCAGCCCGGCGGCGTAGGACCAGGCGCCGGGGCCGTATGGGTTGAGCAGCGTAGCGCCGGCGCTCAACAGGGCGACCGCGAGGAGGCGGTGCGGCCGCGGCCGACCCTCGACGACGTCCCCCAGCCAGACCACTGCCACCGCCGCCGGCCCGAGCACGAACGAGCCGTGGATGCTCGCCCAGGCCGCGACGAGGACGGGGATCGCCCACACCAGCCGGGGATGGCGCTCGCGCCCGGCCAGGATCGCCAGCATCGCCGCGAAGAGGACCATCCCGAACAGCTGCGGGCGCATCCCGAGGGCCACGAGGCTGATCGCGAACCCAGCGAGGGTCAGCCAGGCGGCGACCCGCAGCCCGACCCCACTCGAACGGCAGGCCCGGAGGACGAGCCAGGCGATGAGGCCGACGATGGCCGCCCGGACGACGGCGAGCAACGCCCAGCCGCCGGCGCGGTAGATGGCGGCCAGGACGACCTGCGCGCCCCACTGCTGGTCGAGCCACGGTTGGCCCGCAGCGGTGAACGTGAACGAGTCGGTGACTGGGAGAGCGCCCGTGTCCAGGACGATCCCGCCCACGCGAAGGTGGTATGCGAGGTCGACCGTCGAAACCGGGGCGAGGAGGGACCCGAGGACCGGCAGGAGAACCGCGAGGTACGCCCACAACTGCGGGAACGTGAGGCGAGGCAGCGCGGACCCGGTTCGTTCAGGCATCGCGGCGATGCTACCCGGAGCGAGGGGGTCCCGGACCGCCCCGATGGTCCTAGCCGGCGGCGACCTCGCTCAGGCGGACGGCGCGGGCGCCCTCGTCGTAGATCGCCTCGACAGCGTCGACCATCAGCTGGATGCAGAAGCGCTCGTGGACGAGGTCGTGGCCCGCTCGGGCGAGCATGTCGGCGAGGGGGTGGTCCGTGAGCAGGCGGACGATCGCGGCGGCCAGCGCCGCGTGATCGCGGGGCGGCACGAGCAGGCCGGTCACGCCGTCCTCGACCATCTCCGGGATCCCGCCGACGTTCGAGGCGACGACCGGCCGGGAGAGCGCCATCGCCTCGAGGATCGTCAGGCCCTGGGCCTCGCGGTAGGACGGCAGGACGGCGACGTCGAGCGCCGCGGTCACGGCCGGGACGTCGTCGCGACGGCCGGTGAAGACGACCGCAATGGGCGATCCCCAGCGCCGCCACCTGCTCCTCGAGCGCCTCGCGCCGGCTCCCCTCGCCGACGACCAGGAGGCGCGCCTTGGGCACGGCCCGGAGGACCGCCGGCCAGGCGTCGAGCAGGGTCGGGTGGCCCTTCTCCGCCTCGAGCCGGGCGACGACCCCGACGATCGGGGCGTCCTCCGGCAGCCCGTACTCCTCGCGCAGCGTGCAGCACGGGTCCTGGTGGTCGTAGCGCTCGAGGTCCACGCCGTTGTGGATGAGCGTGATCGGGGCCGTGTCGCGGCCCTCGTGGCGGAGCTTCTCGACGATCGAACGGGAGACCGCGATGATCCGGTCCATCCTCGGGGTCAGGCGGTGCAGGACCGTCCGGTCCTCGTCCGAGCGGATCCGGCTCGAATGGACGGTCGAGACGACGTACGGTCGCGAACGCCCGACCTCGCCGAGCGCGATCGCCGCCCGCGTCCCGACGAGCTCGGCGCGGTACATGTGGTTGTGGATGACCTCCGGCCGAAGGTCGCTCATCAGGGCGGCCAGCGCGCCGGTCGCGATCGCGTCGTCCGGCTCGTCGATGACCGTGACCGGGATGCCGTGGCGCTCGAGCTTGCGGACGGCGCTCCCGTGGGTGAGCGACACGACATGGACGTCGTAGCGGGCCGCGTCGATCCGGGACAGGAGGCCGTAGACGTGCTCCTGGGCGCCGCCGTTCGTGCCGGTCGCGAGGAGCTCCAGGACCCGGACGCGGCCGCCCGGGACCGCCGGCCGGGCGACGGGGTCGAGACAGGGATCGCCGGGACCCGGAGCGCTCATCGGCCCACCGACCGGCGGATGAGCAGCCGCTGGATCGGCTCGTCGACCGCGCCCCACTCGTACTTGTACGGCTCGTTCCCGCGGAGGAAGTCCATCCTTCGTCGCCCGGAGGCGATCGCCCGCTCGACGTACTTGGCGACGAGCACGACGCCCGGCGAGAGGTCCCGAGCGTCCGGGTCCACCCCGGCGTTGTAGTACCCGAGCGTGTCGCCATCCTCGAACGTGAGGCCGGCGGCGATCCGCCGTCCGCCGACGGTCAGGAAGCTCAGCCGGGCAGGACCGTCCGGCCCGAAGCCCTCGAACAGCCGGCGGATGAACAGCCGGCTGGCGTCGCCGCCGGGCGTCGGCGGGAAGAGCCCGTCCGCGCCCCAGCGCCGCTGGTGGAGGTCGATGAACGCCTCGAGGTCCGCGAGCGGATCGGCCGACTCGGCCAGGACGACCTCCCCGGCGGCCTCGGCCCGGCGGACCTTCCGGCGGATCTCGTGGCGCTCCTTCTTGTCGAGGGTCGCCAGGAAGCCGTCGAAGTCGGCGCCGTCCGGGATCGTGACGACCGGGCAGACGTCCTCGCGCTCCAGGTTGAGCGTCCAGCCCTCGGCGGCCTCGCGCCGGCCGAACGCGGCGGCGAGCGCGTCGGCGGCCGGGTCCCCGCAGCGCAGGCGGCGGAGGTCGACGACGTCCCACGGCTCCGGGTGGTCGTCGTCCGCTTCAGGCGGCACGGCGAGGGCTTCGACGATCGCCTCGGCGACCGCCGCGAGGTCCTCCGGCGCGGCCAGGATCGTCGCGTAGTCGGCGTGGTACGAGGCGCCGAAGAAGACGGCCTTCGCGGTCGGCGGGACCGCGGTGAGCTCCACGTCCGAGCCGTGGCGCAGGGTCGTATGGACCGCGGCGTCGGCCGGCTCGACCTCGTGGCGATGCATCAGCGGCACGATCGCGACGAGATCGGCTGCCGGGTCGGACGGATCGGCCGTCGCCGGGTCGAGGATGACCAGCGTCTGGTCGTGGGCGTTCGTGCCGTAGGCGTCCCACCACGCCCGATGGAACGCCCAGCGGGCGAACGGGGTGGCCCACGGGTTCCGGGCGGCAAGGGCGTCCCACGTCGCGGCCGGGATCGACCCGAACGGGCGGCGGACCGCGACGAGACGCCGTTCGGCGGCTGGGGAAGGCGAGGGGGCGGCGCCCCCCGGACAGGCGGGCTCCACATCGAGCCAGGGAGCGGTCACGTGCCCGAGAATAGCACCGAGAAGCGTCAAGAACGTTGCTGGGTCAACCGCCGCCGGAAGTCGCGCCTAGTACGGCGCTTCGGCTTTGCTCACCGACGGCTCACCGACGCCGGGACGCACGCCCGTCTCGAGTTCCCGATCGCCCAGAAGCCGATACCGGGTTGCCAGCACCATCGCGAGGGCATAGAGCCCGCCCGCCATGAGTAGCAGCGCCCGATAGCCGGTCAGCAGCGACGCGTACTCGAGTGCGCCGCCGACCATCGCACCGAGCAGGTTCGATGCGAACGACATGTCGGCGCTGCGCGTGTCGCGGAACGAATACGTGAACACCAGGTTCGCGAAGAAGATCGGGGCGAACGCCAAGAACGAGGCGACCACGTATCGGAGCCACGGCGGATCCAGCAGCAGGGCCTCGGGCGGCAGGAGAAAGGCGGCGGCAAGCGATCCGAACAGTGCGGCATAGAGAAATCGTGGCTGTCGCAGTCGGAACCGCGAAGTGACGAGAACCGCGACGAGGACGCTCACGAGGATTGCGAAGAAGACGAGCGCGTTGACAAGCCACGTCGAGCCGAACAGCAGACCGAACGTCGCCAGACTCCGCGTCTCGAGGAGAAGAAACGCCGTGCCGAGCGCGAAGAAGTGCGGGCTGAACTTTACGAACGGCGTTCGGGTGGCTCGCGCAGCGCCTGCGACCAGAACCACGGCGAACAGCAGGAGCATGGCGAGCGCCGCCAGGTAGTAGGGCGCGACCTGCGGTTCTCGCAGATAGAGGAATGGCCAATCGTCTGTCGCCGGAATGGGGGCCGGCCCGATCGCCGGATCCACCTTGTCACCCGGCGGCGGCCCTCCCGCGAGAGCAGCGACTGCAGGCCCGTCACCCAGGATGGCCAGCCCGCCGGCCCACGAGCGCACGATCGGCGACGTGCCGAACGTGTCCAGGAGCATCCCGCCCAGCCGGTCGATGAGCCAGCGTTGCCGATACCAGTTGTACATGACGAAGACGCCGTCGGGCGCCAGGTGATCGCGAACGGACCGGAATGACTCGAGCGTGAAGAGGAACGACTCGAGCCGCAGGTTCCCCGACGCGTTGACGAGCGTGAGCGAGTCCGGAAACGCGAAGATCACCACGTCATAGCGCTCGGTCGAGTTGCGCAGGTAGTTCCGGCCGTCAGTGACGTGAACCGTCACCCGCGGGTCGTCGTATGGTCGATTCGGGTGGTCCTGCCGGCCGATCGCCGCGATGAAGGGATCGATCTCGACCGCGTCGACGTGCCGGGCTCCTCGGTGAAGTGCCTGGGCCACGTCCGAACCGGTCCCTGCGCCGATGATCAGGACCCGATCGTATGTCCGGCCGGGGAACCAACGATAGCGCTGCTCATACACAGGCTCCTTTCGAGGGTCGTCGTAGCGCCAGAGCGCCTGGTGCGGGATCCCGTTCACGAGCAGGGCTTCCGGTCCCTCGCCCAGGTACTTCGTGATCCGGTAATAGGGCGACCAGATGTCGCCGTTGCCGAGTGCCGGGGAGGCGATGGACACGAGGAGAACGCCGGTCATGGCGACACCACTCAGAGCCGACCATGCGGTCAGGCCGCGCCCGAGCGCCACGGCGAGGAGCGCCACGGCGACGAGCGCGAACCAGACCGTCGGCAACGTACCCGCCGCCGACAGCCCCGTGAAGAGGGCGATCCCGACGAGCGACCCGGCGATGTCAAATGCGTACGCCCGCAGCGGCGGCATCGAGCGGAGGAGCGGCCCCAAGGGGAGGGCGATCGCCGCCATGAGCAATGTCGTCAGGACGACCACAAGAGGCAGGACGACGAAATTGACATCGGCTGCCGCGGGGTTCGACGCTATCCCGAACACCAGCTCGCTGCCGGAGCTCACCTGGACGTTCAGCTGGGCGCTGGCGACCAGCACGACGACTGCGAACAGGAGCAGGGCGAATGGCGAGACTGGCAGACTGCCGAACCGACGACCAAGGAGGATGCCGACGCCGATCCCGAGGAAGCTCGAGACCAGCAGGAAGTTCGGAAAGAACCCGACGTATCGGATGTTCGCCGGGATCCACCGGATCAGCAGGAGCTCGGTGAACAGGACGGTCGCGCTGACAAGAAGCAGCCGCACCTCCGGCGTGCCGAGCACATCGACCGGTCCGAGGAGCACGTCGCGAGGTCTTGTCAACGAGGGCTCCTGAAGTCATCGGCCATCGTTGTGGCGTCCCCGTCTTTGGCCGTCCCGAGGATACCTCCCGAGACGCCTGTCGAACCACGTACCCTGTCGCCATGACGCTAAGGGCCCACGACAAGGAGTCGAGCGCGACCGGACGCCAGATGGGTCGGCTCGTGGGCCGCAGGGTCGACCGTCTCCGGTCATGGCCCACCGCGCCCTGGCTCCACTGGTTCGACCGGCGCCTGGGTCTGTACCTCGTGACTGCGGCCGCGATCTACGGCCTCAAATGGCGCGGCGGCTACGACCTGGACGCGTTCATGCTCGCCGCCGGCGACGTCGCGAACGGCGGGAGTGCCTACGCGAGGACGATTGCATCGGGGGTCGGGCAGTGGGGGATCGCCCAGGTTTACGTGTCGCCACCGTTCGTGGCACATCTCCTGGCCCCGCTCGTCGCGCTCCGGGGCGACATCCTGTTCGCGACATGGAGCATCGCCGGCCTCGTGGCCGTCGCCGCCGCAATTCGGGCCCTTGAGCCGGATGCCCTGGCTCGGCGGGCGCCGCGGCTCGTCTTCGGTCTCGGCTTCCTGTGGGCGACGGTCTTCCTGGGCCAGGTGAACCTGTTCGTCCTGGCCGGCCTCCTCCTCGCCCTGGGGTCCCGCAACGACCGGCTCGCCGGGCTCGGCCTGGCGACTGCGGTGCTGCTCAGGGGGACCCCACTCCTGTTTGGGGTCGTGCTCCTGGTGGAGCGGCGCTGGAGAGCCCTCGCCTGGTCAGGCGTGTTCCTCGTCGCAGGGATCCTCGTCAGTGGCCCGGGCGAGTGGCTCACGTACGCGGGACTGACCCGCGAGATCGCAGCGATCCCGACGCTTGACGTGTCCGTGCAGACGTCGCTCATGCTGTTCGGCTGGCCGCTGGCGATCATGGCGGGGGCGGCGATCCTCACGGTCATCATCCTGGCCGGGCGCGTGCGGGGTGAGACCGCGCTCCTGCGTGGGACGGCCATCGGGTTGGCGCTGGTCCTCCTGCCGGGCAACGGGTGGGTCCACTGGTTCAGCTTCGCCCTCGCCCCGCTGCTGGTCGCGGGCGACCGAGCGTTGTGGAGCCGCCGCGCCCTGGTCGCCTTCGTGGTGGTCGCGCTCCTTCCGATGGGCTGGCCATCGGTGCTTGTGGGTCTCGTGACCCTCGCAGCAATGGCGCGGCGTGTCCTCATCGCACATCTGCGCCCCGGCCCCGAGCCTGACTCGTCCTCCGCGCCTCGTTCGAGCTCGGCCTGACCCGTGCATTCGGGCGACGCTCGCGATCAATGCAGGTTGTACGCCCAGTAGACCCCGCCGAGACCCACGACCACGCCGACGGCGATCGCCGTGCGCCAGACCCGGCCTACGCCCTGACGCGCGGCGGCGATGCCGCACAGGGCAATGACGAACGGGACGGCGTCGAGGGCGTACCGGTAGCCGTACTGGAGCCAGCCGCCACCGTAGTAGAGGAGGTTCGGTAGCAGCGTCGCGACCGCCGCGCCGAGGAGGAGCCATGATCGGCGCTGCCGCCAGTCGGCGCGGATCGCCCCGAACAGCCCGGGGCTGGTGACGATGACGGACATCCCCATCCCGTCCGGCCGGAGGAACGGGAACTCGCCGATGGGCCGCGGGAGATGGGTGAACAGCAGGTCGAGGTTCATCCGGAGGTGGGCGGTCGAGAACAGTCCCTTCGCCCGGATCCGCTCGAGCCAGTCCGGCAGCGCCGCCAACATGTAGCCCGACTCCAGCGCCGATCCGAAGCGGGCCCAGTTGTACCAGAGGAAGAAGGCGATGGCCGGCAGGACCCCGAGGGCCAATCCGACCCACGTCCGGATGAGCGGAACGAACCGCGAGCCGCCGACGGTCGCCAGGTCCTCGGCCAGGAGCAGCGCGTAGAACGGAACCGCGAACGCCAGAGGCGCCCGGGTCAGGAAGGCGGCACCGGCCAGCACACCCACCAGCCACGGCCGGCGACGGCCCTCGAGCTCGATGAGGACCCCGAACGTCAGCATCGTCGCGATGAGATGGCCGGTGTGCCACACGCCGCCGCGGGTCGTCACCCACCAGATCTGGGTGCTGAACCCGAGCAGGATGACGAGCAGCGCCCGGTCGACGAGCGAACGGACGCCGAGCCGTCCGAGCGACCACCAGCACAGCCCGAGACCGGCGGCCGCCAGTGCCGCGTTGATCCCGGACTCCCACTGATCTGCGGTCTGGGGCCCGATGATCGAGACCAGCGGCATGAGCGCGATCGCCGGGAACGGCCCGAACGGAACGTAGACCTGGTCGCCCACGACGACGATGTCATTGGGGCCCAGCCGGACGTCGAGCCAGACGCGCCCGTGAAGGAACGCATCGGCGAGGTAGAAGAAGTCGCCGCGGCCGGCGTCGAACAAGCGGTTCGACAGCCAGTAGACGACGAGCGACAGGCCGACGAGCGACAGGCCGACGATGACCGGACGACGGTCCCTCATGCGGCCACCTGCCCGCGAGCCGGCCGGCCCATGCCTCCGCCACGCGAGACAACGAGTGGCGCGACGAGCGCGGCCCAGAACGCGATCGGATAGACGACCGGGGGCAGTCCGATCAGGAGAACCGATGTCGCCAGCGGGATGGCCGCCGCCCACCACCGGCCGCGGTCCAGGAGCCAGGCCGTCGGCAGGAGGAGGAGCATCGCGTAGTGGTCCCACAGGAGCGGGCTGATGAGCTGGCTGGCGGTGACCGCCGTGAGGTATCCGACCTCCCCACCGGCGCGCAGCGCCGCCCAGGCGACGACGAGGAGCGCCGCGACGACGGAGACCCACTGGAGTACCGTCGCGGCCTCCTGCGGCAGGCCCATCTGGAAGGCGATCGCCCCGGGCGTGAAGTTGTGAGCGGTCGTCACGGGCGCGCTCACCCGCTGCAGCAGCGCGAGGTAGTCCGCCCAGGACCCGGCACCGCTGGCCATCGTCGCCGCGACGGCGCCGATGGCCAGCCCGCCGAGCGCCACGCCGAGCGCCTGCCACCGCCTGGTCAGGAGCGCCCAGCCAAGCAGAAGCGCAGGCTGGACTTTGACGATCGTCCCGAGCGCCATCGCGACCCCCAGCGGACGCGGCCGATCCCTCCATCGCCAGCCGGCGGCGAACAGCAGGAACAGGATCGGCCCCACCTGGCCGAGCTTCAGCGAATAGGCCAGCGGCCAGGACAACCCTCCGAGGAGGAGGACCAGCCAGCGGACCTCGCGCCGCACTGGCAGGATCGCCACGCCGAGGGCAAAGCAGGCGACCAGGAGGCCGATCCACGGCCAGGGCCCGAAGGCGGCCGTCAGCGGCACGAACGGGACCGCGAGGAGCGCGAACGGCGGCGGGTACAGGTAGATCGCGAAGCCCCCGGCGACGTCCACCGCCGGGTCATAGAGCGGCTTGCCCGCGAGCAACCGCTCGGCGGCGTGGACGTACGCGTAGAGGTCGTACCCGAGCGTCGAGCCGGCCGACGCCAGAACCGCACCGACCACCACGACCCCGACGAACACGGCCACGACCGGCATCACCCGGGCGGCCGCCGGCATCCCGCCCATGCCCGGCATTCGGCCCGCCTTCGTCATGGCTTCCGACCCGCCCGGACCTGCAGGTGGAATCGCATGTGGTCGCGTCGTGCGCCGGCTCTCAGACCGTGCCGCGCGGGGCGACCCACGACGCGGGCTGTCCCGTGATGGCCGCGATCCGCTCGTAGTCCTCGTCGTAGTGAATCAGTGGAAGCTGCGCACGCTCTGCGGTGGCCGCGATGACAAGATCCGGGATCTTGACGGCCCGCTGCCCGCCGCCGGTCTGATGCGCCAGCGTTCGCTGGACCTCGCTCGCCCGAAGCCAGTCGGCCGGCTCGATCGACACCTGGCGCAGGGCCCCGAGGGCCTCGCGAAGCTCGTCGTAGTGCTGGCCATTCCTCGCCCCGAACAGGTATTCCATGCTGACCATCTCGCACACCGCGAGCGCATCAGCCAGCAACTGCGCGCGAAACCACTCGGCGACCTGCGCGTTGCGTTCGCGCAGGATCAGGACGCTGGTGTCGACGAGCTGGATCACCGCTCGGGTGTGCTGAACCGGGTCGTCCGCATCGTGCGGAGATCGTCGAGTGTGAGGTCGGTCGAGAGCTCGAGCAACCGCGCGCGCCGGTGAGCGCGGACGACCTCGCCAAGTGCGGCGTGAACGGTCTCGCCGGGCCTGCGCGTGCCGAGCACGGCAGAAGCCTCCTGAATGAGGTCCACATCCAGATCGAGTGTCGTGTGGCGGCGCATGGGACCACTGTGCGCTACTTCGTGAGGGCCGTCAAGCGTATCGCCAACACTTCAGATACGCAGAATGAGCAACCATCCGTAAGCTGCAGCCGGCCGGCATTCAGGCCCGCCACGGTCGTACCGACCGCTATCTAGCCAGTGCGCAGGGAGCGGTTCATGCGACCGCGGGCGTCGACGCGGCCTCCCCGTTGACCGGCTCGATTCCGGGGGCCTCGAGCTCGCGGTCAGCCAGGAAGCGCCATCGCCGGCTCAGCACGAAGGCCAGGCCGTAGAGCCCCCCGACGACCAGGAGAAGCGCCTGGTAACCGGTGATGAGCGCCACGTACTCGATCGCGCCGCCGACCATGGCCCCGAGGAGATTGGAGGCGAACGCCATGTCGGCCGTCCGCGTGTCGCGGAACGAGTAGGTGAAGACGAGGTTGGCGAAGAAGACGGGAGCGAACGCGAGGATCGCCGCCAGCGCGTAGCGAAGCCACGGCGGATCGATGAGCAGCGACGCCGGCGGGATCAGGGATCCCACGGCGAGTGCGAGGAGCAGCCCGAGGTAGAGCGGTCGCGGGTCCCGGAAGCGGACCTTGGCGTTGATCCCGATCGCCAGCAGCACGCCGACGAGGATCGCGAAGAACGCGAGCGCGTTGACCAGCCATGTCGCACCGAACAGCAGGCCGAACGTGACGAGGCTGCTCGTCTCGAGGAGGAGGAACGCCATGCCGAGCACGAAGAAGTGCGGGCTGAACCGGCGGAGTGACGTGCCGCTGCGCTGCGGCGCCGCGGCACGACCAGCAGGACCGCCCAAGCAGGACGAGCGCCGAGGGCCGATCGAGGTAGTGCGGCGCGATGAACGGGTCGCGCAGGTACAGGAACGGCCAGTCGTCGTGGCGGCCGGGCGCGGCTCGACCGATCGCGTCGAACTGCATCGACGCGAGTCGCCGGGCGGCGGCACGGCGCCGTTCAGTGCCGCGATGCCGCGGACCGGCCGCGAGGGTCGCCGCGTGGCTGTCGAGCTGTCGGTACGCGGACGATCGGCGGCGTCCCGAACGTGCGCGTCGAGCATCGCGGCGAGCTTCTGCGAGCAGCCAGTCCTCGCGGTAGTAGTTGTAGAGGACGAAGATGCCGCCCGGCGGCGAGGTGGTCGCGAACGGCCGCGAACGATTCGTTCGTGAACAGGAACGATTCGAGCCGGATGTTGGCCGACGTGCTGACGAGCGTGAGTGAATCCGGCAGCGCAAACACCACGAGGTCGTAGCGATCCGTGGAGCGGCGCAGGAACGCTCGTCCGTCGTCGATGATCGGCGCACCCGCGGATCGTCGTACGGGCGGTCCGGGTGATCCCGCACGCCGATCTCCTGGATCTTCGGGTCGATCTCGACCGCGTCGACGTGCCGCGCGCCGTGCGCCAGGGCGACGGCAGTGTCCGTCCCGCTGCCCGCCCCGACGATCAGGACCCGCTCGAACGTCCGACCCGGGAACCAGTTGTAGACCTGATCGTAGAACGGCTCCCGGCCGGGACGGGTGGTCGGCCACAGCGCCTGGTGGGGGATGCCGTTCACGTTGAGCGCTCTCAGATTCCGGCGGTCGTGGCGATGCTGATCCGGTAGTACGGGGACCAGGTGTCGCCGCGGCCACCGGACAGGATGGCGAGGCCGATGACTCCGACCATGGCAACAGCGCTGACGGTCGAGGCGCGGGTCAGCCCGGCCCCGAGTCCGCCGAGCGAGAGTCGAGCACCGCGACGACGAGGAACCAGACGAGCGGCGACGTCGCAAGCCGCCGACAGCACGGTGAAGACGGCGATCCCGACGAGCGAGCCGGCGATGTCGACGGCGTAGGCGCGCAGCGGGGGCATCGACCGTCAGGAGCCCGCCGAGCGGGATGGCGAGGCCGGCCATGATCGAGGTGACGAGGACCACCAGCAGAGGCAGGACCAGGAAGTTCATGTCGGCCGACGTGGTTCTCGGCGAGGCCGAAGAAGATCTCGTCGCTGGATGACACCTGGACGTTGAGCTGCGCTCGCGTGACGAGCAGGACGACCGCGAAGAGGAGCGGCGCGAACGGCGAGATCGGGATGCGGCGAGGATCGCGGCCGAAGAGGATCCCGGCGCCAATTCCCAGGAAGCTGGCCATGAGCAGGAAGTTCGAGAAGAAGCCGACGTAGATCACGTTGGCCGGGATCCACCGGATCAGGAGGAGCTCGACGAACAGGATCGATGCGCTGGTGGTGAACAGGCGAGCCGCGGGCGAGTCGAGCGGCCGGACGGGTCGCGCGATGGGCGTAGCGAGCCAGCCGGCCGGATCGCTCACGCCCGGCCTCGAAGGTGATCGAGCCGGGGCAGGGAAACAGGCCGCGCGATCGTTGGGAGTCGGCACGCCGCCCGCCAGAAAGCGCCGGGACGACGGCCGCCTGACAGGGCTGCGATCTGCGTGCTCACGGCCGGCGTCGGACCTGGCGGTGGATGAGCGGAATCCGGAAGAGGTCCCAGCCCACCCGGGCCGCCAGGCCGGCGCTCGGGTGCATCCGCGAGCCGCGCCGGTCGAACCACTGGATCGGGACGATCGCCAGGCGGTAGCCCCGACGGCGGGCGAGGTAGATCAGCTCGACGTCGAAGACGATGCTGGTGATCGCCTGCTCGGCGAAGAGGTCGTGGGCGGCCTCCCGGGTGAAGCCCTTGAACCCGCACTGGGTATCCCTGACCGGGCCCGTGACCCAGGCCGCCGCGAGCGCGTGGAAGGCCTTGCCGAGCAGCCGCCGGAACCCCGGCTGCGTCCGGCGCATGTCCGAGCCGTCCGGCTGGATCCGGCTGCCCAGCGCCACGTCGGTGGCGGCCAGCGCCTCGACCAGGAGTGGCAGCTGGTCCGGCGGCGTGGCCATGTCCGCGTCGGCGAAGACGACGAGGTCCCCGTCCGCGACGAGCATCCCGGCCCGGACCGCCGCGCCCTTGCCGCCGTGGGGCACGGTCAGGAGGTCCAGCCAGGCGCCCTTCCAGGGGCCGTCGGGACCGGCCTCGCGGACCCCGGCGCCGCCTCCGAGCGGGCACGCACGAGCTCGGCCGTCCGATCGGTGCTCCCGTCGTCGACGACGAGGACCCGGATCGCGCTCGGAAGGTGGGCCGAGCCCGGCGCTCCCTCGCGCGCCCGCTCGCCGCGGCGGCGGAGATAGCCGAACAGCTCGTCGAGCGCCGGGCCCAGCCGGGCCTCCTCGTTGTAGGCGGGCAGGACGAGCGTCAGCGAGGCTGGCGCGGGCGCGTCGGCGGGCATCGTCCGTGCAGTCTACGGGCTGGCGCTGAGCTGGAGGAGGAGCCCCGGCGAGACTTTCGGGGAGGGCGTCCCGAAGGCGTGGCGGAGGAGGAAGTACTCCGGCAGCGGCCGGTCGTCGGTGATGAGCGGCCCGTCGCCGGTGAACCGCGCCACGGCGTCCCCGGCGATCCAGACGAGCGCCGGGATGCGCCGTGCCCAGCCGGCCGCATCGTGCTCCGGCGAGTCGAAGGCGGACGACAGGTCCTCGGTCACGCCCGGCCGGGCCAGGATCGCCCGGATGCTCGCCTGATCGAAGGCCAATGGTTCGTCGGAGCCGAGCATGAACAACCCGTACCCGCCCGGTCCGAACGCGACGAGGACGTTCGGGTAGACGTCGCGGAACGTCCGCACGTGGGCCTTGAACTCGTCCAGGGTCTGACCCCACGGGACCCACTGCATCATGACCCCGCCCGGATTGAGGTGCGCCCGGCCGGCGGCGTAGTACTCCCGGGACGAGATGACCGAGACGCCCGCGCTCTCGATCGGGCGGTGGCGGGTCGGTGACGATGATGTCGTAGCGTCGGTCCGTCAGCTCCAGGTGGTTCCGGCCGTCGGCGACGATCGACTGTCCGTTGGGATCGGCGAGGACCGGCCGAGCGTCCGGGTAGTAGTAGCCGAACATCTCGGCACGGACGGGACGAGCTCCACCACGTCGGTCTGAGGCCGGCGATAAGCGCCGCCCGAAACGCGGAGCCCATCCCGAACGCCACGACGAGGGCGCGTCTTCGAGTCCGGGCGGGCGATGAGCGGCAGGATCGGCATGAGCTTCGCATCGACGGTCAGCAGCGTCATCGCCGGTACCGGTCACCCAGAGCTCGGCATGCCATCCGGGAGCCTGCCCGCCTGGACCGAGGCGATCTCGTCCTCCGCGGACGCGAAGCCCCGTCCTCCGGATCGGCGGACCGGGCCACCGATGGATCGACGAAGACCCCGCCTGCCGACAGCGCGACGACGACGAACAACGGCGACCGCCGCTCGCCCGGAGGTGAGGATCGCACGCGACAGGCGGGCGGGGACGCCACCCCGGAGAGCGAGGGCAATCGCCAGCCCGACGTTGACGATGGCGATCAGCCCCAGCGCCGCCGGCGAGCCCACCGCCGGGATGACAACGAACGGGACGAGGAACGTCCCGGTGATCGCGCCCAGGGTGTTGGCCGAGAGCAGCAGCCCGGCCCGGCTGCCGACCCTGGCGTCGGGGCCGCCGACGAGGCCGGAGGCGGCCGGGAAGCTCAGGCCCATGATGAAGGTCGCCGGCAGGACGACAAGGGCGGTCGTCGGGAGGAGTAAACCGAACAACTCGCCCGGGGAGTCCTGGAGCCGGAGGATGCCGACAGAGGCCGCGGGGATCACGATCGCGCCGCCGATGAGGACAAGGGCCGCCGTGGCGAGCTGGGCGAGTGCCAGCAGCCCGACCGTGCTCCGGATCCGGGGCCGGATCACGTTGAAGGCGATCGCGCCGGCGGCGATCCCGATCAGGAAGAGGGCCAGGATCATCGTGAAGACGTAGGTCGAGTTCCCCGTGCCGGACGCGAGGAGCCGGGTCCAGAGGGTCTGGTAGCCGAGCGATGTCAGCCCGGAGACGAACGCGACGAGCAGGGCGAGCCGGAGGCGCGAGGGCTCGCCGCCGGCCGCCGCGGCCATGGACGTCGGCGCCGGTGTCGGCCGGACGGACGGCGCGACCCGGCGGTCGAGGGCGATCGCGATCGCCCCGGCCACACCCGAGCAGGCGGCTCCCACCACGAGCGTCCCGGTCAGGCCGACCAGCTCGATGAGAATGAAGCCGGCGACGATCGTCCCGACGATCGCCCCGAGCGTGTTGGCCGCGTACAGCCGCCCGAACGCGTCGGACAGGTGTTCGGCGTCCCGGGTCAGGTAGCGCGTGAGGGTCGGCAGCGTCGCGCCCATCAGGACCGTCGCCGGTCCGAGCGCGAGGAGCGCCAGGCCGAAGCGGACGAGGGCGAGGAGCCCCGGAGCCCCCTCGAGCGAGCCGAACGCGCCCCGGTAGACCTCGTGGAGGAGCCGGAACGTGACCGGCGTGAGCAGGACGATCGACGACGAGGACCAGCTCCAGCACGCCGTACAGCCTCAGCGGCCGCCGGACGCGATCCGCGATCCTCCCCCGAACGCGCTCCCGATAGCCATCCCGCCGAAGAACCCGGTCAGGATCGCCGAAACCGCCTGGGTCGTGTTCCCGAACACGAGCACGAGCTGGCGTGCCCAGACGACCTCATAGATCAGCCCCGCCGCGCCGGACAGGATGAACAGGTCGAGGATGACCCGGCGGCTGACTGTGGGACGACCAATCACGGAACGAACCTCCCGGCGAACATCGCCATGGCAAGGATGAAGAGGAAGCTGGCGGACAGCATCGAGCGACGGTTCATCGGACCATCGACGGCATGCTTCTGGCCCAACCCCTGCGAGGCACGAGCACGACTGCCCCCACCCACGCCAGGGCCCACGCGGGCAGGAAGACGATGACCATGATCGACCCCGATAGCGCAAGGGCGTACGCCGGAACCGGCGTGACGGCGAGCATCGGTCGCAGGCCGAGCAGCAGCAAGACCGGACCATACGCCATCGTGTAGGGTGCGATCAGCAGGCCCGCCGCGAGACAGGCGATGAAGCCGGGTACCTCGCCGTTCCGCAGTGAGATGAGCGTCCCCACAACGGTCAGCGCCGCGATCGGGATCGCGATCGCCGGCGGGAGCGCGGTGAGCGCGAGGTTGCCGAGCATCGGGCCGTCCAGGTACTCCGGGTGGCGCAGGATGTCGGCGAAGGCCAGGTACGGGTCGGGTCCGAAGATGGCGAGCCCGACGACGGCTGCGACACCGGCCGTGACCACCGCGCCGACCAGCGCGTGGCGGCGGTAGAGGGCCATCCAGAGCAGCACCGGCAGAAGGGCCGGCTTGGGGACCGTCGCGAGGATGAGCCCGAAGGCGATACCCGCCGCGAACCGATCGCGAGACCAGGCGACCAGCGCGACAGCCGCTGCGATGACGATGGTCACGTTCCCGAGCATGAGGTCGTAGAGCGTCGGAACGAACATCACCACCGCGGCGAGAACGGCGATGCGATCGACAGGACGCCGGCCGGCGGTTTCCCGCCGGACGCCCTCCGCAAGGATGGCCAGGCGCGCGACGAGCCAACCGCCGATGGCAAGCCCAGGTGGCGCCCACGTCCCGGGGATCGTCAGCAGTCCGGCGACCGGGCTGTAGAGGTAGGTCCGGTCCCGGCCGAACTCGCCGGCCGCGAGGTCACGGGCCGCCGAGAGGTTTCGCGTGATGTCAGCAGCCCATGCTGGGTCCGCCACCGCGACGATGAAGGCAACACCGAAGACCACGTTGAACACGGCGATCGCGAAGATGGCAAGGCTGATCGCCCGAGGCGAGGCCGCACGAATGTGGAGCCCCCTCACGGGCCGAACCAGCCCGCGGGAATCGGCGCGCTGATCACACCGAGCAGGAAGACCGCCACCAGCATGGTCACGAACTGGATCGCGTTCGGGACGGACAGCAGGTCCGCCAGGGATTGCCCGGGTGCCGACGCGCGTACAGGACGAACGCTGTGGCCGCGGCGGGCGAGGGTCCGGGCTGCATCACAGAAGGCTACCAACAGGGCGCGAGCTCGACATGACGTCGCTGGCGCGTCCACCAGCCCGTCAACTCCGGCTTGTGTCGGACGGTCGGACCCATGCGCGCGGCGCCGGCGCTGATTCGCCGAACATTCGTGCCGCCGTGGTCGCGATCATGGCGCTGTTCATCGCGACCCGGCTCATGGTGATCGCGGTCGCGGCGCTGGTCGAGGCGCAGTTTCCGCTCGCAGATCCGACGAACGCATTCTCCGGTGCTCCGATCCTGACCAGCCGACGACCTCCGACGCAGTCTGCTACCTGGGCTTTGCCCGGGCGGCTACCACCTGGCGCCGGTCACCGGTCCGTATCACGACTACGTCTTCTTCCCGCTCTGGTCGTACCACCATCCTCAGAGGTTGTAGGCCCACCACACCCCGAGCAGGTTGACCAGGACCCCGATCGCGATCAGGGCTTTGCCCCAGATCGGCACACCTCGACGGGCCGCCGCCAGCCCGACGATGGCCATGACGAGCGGGATCGAGTCGAGCGCATAGCGGTACGCGTATTGGAGCCACCCGCCTCCGTAGTAGAGGAGGCTCGGGACCAGCACGGCGAGTGCCGTGAGGCCGAGCGCGATGACCCTCCGGTCCCGCCAATCCGCCCCGATGGCGATCAGCAGCCCTGGGCTCGTCAGGAAGATCGACATGCCGAGACCGTCCGGGTACAGGAAGGGCGGCCGCGCGTCGAACCGGGGGAGGTGGAGGAACAGGTAGTCGATGTTCATCGCCAGGTGGTTGAGGCGGAACAGGCCGAGGTCGCGTTGACGCTCCAGCCAGTCCGGCAGCGAGGCCAGGGCGTAACCGGACTCCAGGGGCGACCCGAACCGCGCGGCGTTGTACCAGAGGGCGAACACGACCGCCGGTGCCAGCCCCAGCCCATAGAAGGCCCACGAGCGCCACGGCCATCGCCGGCGGTCCCCGGTCGCGGCGGATGGGCGGTCGAGGCGATCCAGGCGAAGAATGGCGCGGTCAGGGCGAGCGGGGCCCGTGACAGGAACCCGGCCCCGACGAGCAGACCCAGCAGCCACGATCGGCGGCGGCCCCATGCCTCGATGAGCGCGCCGAGGGTGACCATCGTCGCGGCGAGGTGCCCGGTGTGCCAAACGCCGCCCCTGGTCGTCACCCACCAGATCGGGGTGCTGAACCCGAGCAGCAGGACCAGCCAGAGGCGATCCGCGAGCGAGCGCACGCCCAGCCGACTCATCAGCCACCACCACAGGCCGACGACGGCCGCCGCCAGCGTGGAGTCGATGACTTGCTCCCACTGGTCCGCCGTGACGGGCCCGATCAGCACGACGAGCGGCGTCAGGGCGATCGACGGGAAGGGCGCGAACGGCACGTACACGCGGTTGTCGACGACCACGTTGTCCCACGGACCGAACGGATGGTCGAGCCACAGCCGGCCGTGGAGGAACGCATCGGCTAGGTAGAAGAAGTCCGGACGGCCGGCGTCGTACCTCCAGCTCGACGCGACGTAGACGGCGAACGCCGCCAGGATGACGAGCCAACCGATCGCGGCCAGGGCGGGACCGGCCTCGAGCCGACCGGCATCCGGGTCGGAGAGACCGATCCCCGGGCGTGGCGTGCGCGCATCCATCACCACAGGCTACCAAGGCAGGTGCGAACCATCGCGGGGCTCACGATCGATCGGGCGGCGGAGGACCGCCAAGATCGTCGAGAGCATCTAGATGGGGGGCGAGACCGTGACGGAGTACGTCACCGACGCCACCCAACCCCAGCGCGTGCGAGGACGCGCCAGGTTCGCCGTTCCCAGGGACCCATTCGGAGGACAGTGAGGCCGAAGGCGACGCAGAGGGGGATCGCCCAGACGGAGGCGGCGGTCTCGAACAGAAGCAGCGCCATTGGGCGCACATCCCACGTCCCGTCGGGCGCGAGGTCGACCGCGATCTCGTAGTGCTGTCAGTAGGTTGTCAGCCGACCGACACAAACGCTGGCGCGGCCGCTATCGTCCTTGACCATGAGAGACCTCGGGCGCCGGGTTCGCCGGCTACGAACGAAGGCGGGCGTATCCAAACCGCGCTGGCCGATGCTGTCGGGCGATCTCACGCGTGGGTCAGTGACCTGGAGAACGGCGAGGCGGGGGCGATCCCGGCCGAGGTCGTCACAGCACGCGCGGTCGACTCGGGCAGGAGCCGGCGAACTTCCTGCGGCTCACCGGCCGGGCCGTGTTGAAGGGGAGTTTCTTGTCCCGGTCCGCAAGCTCGACCCGGCCGTGCTCACCGCTATCGGGCGGGCGACCGGGCATCCGAGCGTCTCGGCGACCGGTTGGAGGCGTTGCTTTGCGAGTAACTCGCCGGAGGCGCTCGCTGAGGCGCTCAGTTGCTCGGGCCATCGCGGCCTCCTGCTCTCCACCGTCGGGCTGAGGCTCGCGTGACGCAAGGGGCCGCGGTCCGTCCGGGACCATCGGGTGGGCGCGGTAGTACGAGAGGGCGGGGGAAGAGGATCATTGCCCGCTGGTTGCGCCCGGCCCTCGTCGGCCTCTCGCTCGTCGGCGCTGCCGTGGTGGTCCTGATCCTGGCAAATCCCGACGCGCACGGCCTCGACGCGCGGGGCTACTGGGCCTTCGACCCGGCCGACCCGTACCGGGAGGCGGTCGGCAACCTGAACGCGACCACGGCATTTCGGTACGCCCCGCCGGTGGCGCTCCTGCTCGCACCGCTCCACGCCCTCCCGTGGCCGGTGTTCGTCACCGGTTGGTCGCTCCTCTGTGTCGCGGCGCTGGTCTATCTCTCGGGCCGCTGGGCCCTTGCTCTCGCCGCCCTCTACCCAGTGGCGATGGAACTCTCGGCCGGCAACGTGAACCTCCTCATCGGCGCGGCCGTCGTCGCCGGGTTTCGCTGGCCCGCGGTATGGTCGTTCGTCATCCTCACGAAGGTGACGCCGGGCGTTGGTCTCCTCTGGTTCGTCATGCGCCGTGAGTGGCGATCGCTCTCTATCGCCCTCGGCGTGACGGCCGCCATCAGTGCTGCGTCATGGGTCGTGGCCCCGGCGATGTGGAGCCAATGGTTCGACGCCCTCCGCTCCATGGTTGGCGTCGAACCCGAGGGGCTGCACCTGCCGGTCTCACTCCCGCTCCGGACCGCGGGCGCGCTCGCGCTTGTCGCCTGGGGTGCGAGGACGGATCGCCGTTGGACGGTGCTCGTCGCCGCGACGCTCGCCATGCCGTCGATCTGGCTCGCGACGCTCTCCCCGCTTGTCGGTCTGGTTAGGCTCGGTCGCCCCAGGAGCGACCCTGCACCGGTGCTCGTGAAGTAGCCGCCCCCTCCAGACGACGAACTGCTGGCCGGACGCCGTGATCGGTTTCTTCGCCGTCCAGCCGTGGGCGGCGGCGGCGACCGCGGCCATGGTGTTCGGTTCGCGACGTTCCGGTCAGCGGCGCGAGCGCTCGTCGGGGCTGCGAACGGCGGCCCACAGGGACCCGAGCATGTAGACGAGCAGGCGCGGCGCGGCGAGGCTGGAGAGCGTGATCGCGGCGGCCCACCCCCAGCGCGTCCGTGCGAGGAGGAGCGTCACGACCATCCCGACGATCACCAGTCCGACCCACAGCAGCGGCGAGATGACATACGGCGAGACGCTCTGGACGTTGCCGACCTGCCCCAGGCCGACGAACCCGAGGAACGCCACCGTCTCCTTCGGGGCAAGCACCACCTGGACGCCGACGAGCGCCGCCGAGGCGATGACGAATTGCCCGAGGTTCCGCCAGTCGCGCCGGCCCAGCCAGTAGATGGCCGCGAGTGCCGGGACGAGCTTCAGCTGGGCCGCCAGCGCGACCGACCAGGGAGCCCCCACGGCGAGCAGGAGGGTGACGATGACCTGGCCCTGGCCGATCGACAGCGCCCAACCGATCGGCAGACCCAGGATCCCCAGGGCGAGCCATGTGTCGGCTCGCCGGACGCCGAGACGCACCAGGGTGAGCAGGGCGAGGACAACGATGAACAGGCCCCAGACAAGGGCCGCGGTTTCGTACGGGAGGAGCGCCAGCGGGCGGAGGACGATCGCGAGCAGTGGCGGGTAGCGGTAGAAGTCGGGGTAGAACGGGTCCGTTTCGGGGAGGTAGAGCGTCTGACCGGCGTTCAGGCGAGCGGCGGCGAAATAGTAGGCGTGGAAGTCGATGAGCGGATCGCTCATCAGGTGGAGATAGACGCTGCCGAGGCCCGCGAGCGCGCCGAGCAACGCCAGGGCGAAGATCCCCAGCCGGAGCAGGCGGCCGAACGGCCGGGTGGACGTGTTCGACATCGAGGCCATGGTACGGCCGCGGAGACGCCGGACGAACGGCGGGTCGCCGGGTCCGGGTAGGCCATTCGTACCAGTCGGCGCAGGGGGAGCCCGGTGCTAGGCTGCACCGGCGATGCGCACCCCGGCGGCCCTCTTCCTGCTCGCGCTGATCGTCCGATTGGGGCTGATCGCCCTGTTCCCGGATCCGGCCTACCCGGATTCCTACTACTACGTCGATGTCGCCCGGGCACTGGCCACCGGCCACGGCCTGAACGTCGACTTCGTCTGGATCTTCGCCGAGGTCGGCAACCGGATCCCGGCCAACCCGACCCTGCCGATCCCGGCCAACGCCCACTGGCTGCCGCTCGCCTCGTTCCTCCAGGCGCCATTCATCTCCGTCCTGGGCCCGACGGCGTGGGCCTCGGCCCTGCCGATGGCCCTGATCGGCTCGCTCGGGGCGCCACTCACCTGGCAGATCGCCCGCGAGGCCGGCTCGCGCCGGCTCGTCGCGAACGGCGCGGGCATCCTCGCCGCGATCCCCGCGGCCGGCACGGTGTTCATGGCCCAGCCGGAGAACTTCGCGATCCTCCAGCCGCTCGTCGCGGCCGCCCTCCTGCTCGTCGCCCGCGGCCTCAAGGGTGACAACCGCGCCTTCGTGCTGGCCGGCCTCCTGGCCGGCCTCGCTTCGCTTGCTCGCAACGACGGCGTCCTCCTCTTCGGCGCCATCGGGCTCGTCTGGTTCGGGGATCGGGTCCGCTGGTGGCGGGGCCGGTCCGGACCTCGCGGCTGGTCGCGCCCGGAAGCGCGGCCGCCGATCGCCCTCTGGGCGGCCATCGGGTCGGTCGTCCTCTTCCTCGTCGTCATGGGCCCGTGGTGGCTGCGCCAGCTGGCCGTCTTCGGGTCGATCTCGCCGACGAGCTCCACCGGCGTGGCACTCTGGATCCGGAACATCGCCGAATGGAACTCGATCACCGCAGATCCCTCCCTGGCGAAGTTCCTCGCCCAGGGCCCTGGGCCCATCCTCGCCAGCCGGCTCGGCGGCCTCCTCGCGGCGCTGGGGAACTTCGCCGTCGTCATCGGCTCGGTCGTGCTCGTCCCGTTCCTCCTCGTCGGCGCCGCGATCCGGACCAGGTCCGTGGACTTCGCCCCATGGTTCGTCTACGCCATCGTCGTCTTCGCCGGGGCGACCTTCCTCTACCCGCTCCACGTCCCCGGCGGAGCCTTCATCCACTCGGCCGTCGGCCTCGAGCCGCACGCCTACGTCCTCTCGGTCGAGGGCATCCTCGCCCTCGTCGGCGGGATCGCCAAGCGCCGGTCGACCTGGCGCCTCGACGTCGCCGGTCCGGTCTTCGTCGGGGCGATCGTCGCCCTGACCGTGGCAACGGCCGCCTTCTGGGCCCTCGAGGTCCAGCGCCAGTGGGACACCGCCCGCCAGCCGCGGATGGCCCTCGCCCGCGAGCTGGATCGCATGGCGGTGCCGAAGACCGACCGCCTCCTCTCGATCGACGCGGCCGGCATGAAGTACTGGACCGGCCGACCAGGGGTCGTCACGCCGGACGACCCGATCGACACGATCGAGGCCGTGGCACGGGCCTACGGGACCCGCTGGCTCGTGCTCGAGCGTGACGCCGCGGCGCGTGCGCTCGCGCCCGTGCTCGTCGGCCAGGGCGCCCGACCGGCCTGGATCGGGGCACCCGTCTTCAGCGTCCCGGCGGCCGAGGGCGGGGCACCGCGCGCTCGCCCTGTACCCGGTCTGCACCGTCGACCGCGTGCGATACTCGCGTGCGGCCCGATGACCCGCCGCGAGGCGTGGCTGACCGCCGGGCTCGTCTTCGTCGTGGCGCTCGCCGCCCGGGCGCTCTTCGCGTCCATCCTCCGTTTCCCCACGCCCGAGGACACCGCCTACTACGTCGGGGTCGCCCGAAACCTCGTCGAGGGGCGGGGCCTGGTGAGCGACGCGATCTGGAGCTTCCAGACGCCGCCGCTCGTCTTCCCCCGGCCGGCCTTCGAGGTCTGGCTGCCGCTCCCGAGCCTCCTCGCGGTCCCGTTCATGGCCGTCCTCGGCACGACCTTCGACGCCGCCAAGATTCCGGCGGTCCTCGTCGGCTCGCTCGTGCCGGTCCTCGCGTGGCGCCTGGCGGCCGATGCCGCCGAGGAGCTGGATCTGCCGCCGCGGCCGGCGGCGGACGCTCGCGCTCGGGGCAGGGCTGACGGCGGCCGTCGAGCTGCCGCTCGTGCTGTTCGGGGCGCTGCCGGACTCGACGATGCCGTTCGCGGCGCTGACCCTCACGGCCTGCCTGCTGATGACCCGGCTCCTCCGCCAGCCGCCCGATCCGGTCCGACCGGCCTGGCGGGATCCGCGCCTCGTCGGCCTCGGCGTCGTCCTCGGCCTGGCGGCCCTGACCCGGAACGAGGCAGCATGGCTGGCCCTGGCCTGGGCCCTCCTGGCCTGGCGATCTGGGCCGCGCGGCCGGCGGCTGGCGATCGTCATCGTCCCGGCCGCGATCTCGGCGGCGATCTTCGCGCCGTGGGCGATCCGGGACTGGCTCGTCTTCGGCAACCCGCTGCCGGGCCAGGCGCTGGCCAACGCGCTGTCGGTGACGGGCTTCGACATCTTCGCCTGGAGCGACCCACCGACGCTGGCCCGCTACCTGGCGGTCGGCCCGGGCCGGCTCGTCGAACTGCGGGTGGATGGCCTCGCCCACAACCTCTTGAGCGTCCTGCTCGTGCCCGGCTTCCCGGTCGCCCCGCTCGGGCTGCTCGGGCTGGCCCGGTTCGGGCGGCTGGGCGCGCTCCGACCGGTGCTCCTCGTCGGGGTCGCGACCTTCTTCGTGACGAGCCTGCTCTTCCCGGTCGCCACCACCTGGGGCACGTTCCTCCACGCGGCCGGAGCGGTCCACGTCCTCCTCGCGGTCGGCGCGGTCCTCCTCCTCGACGCCGCGATCGCCCGGATCGGTCGCTGGCGCGGCTGGACGCCGGCCGGTGGCCTGGCTCGGGCCGACGCTGACGATCACCGCCGCGGTCCTCTTCAGCGCGAGCCTGCCCGCCTACGCCGCGCATGCCGACGGGGCGGCGGCACGCTACGCCACCCTCGAGACCCGGATGGCGGCGGTTGGCCGGCCGCTCGACCCGACCGCCGGCCCGGTCATCAGTGACCACCCGATCTGGCTCGCCGAGGTCGCCCGGATCCCGACCCTCGCCCTGCCGGACGAGCCGCCCTCGAGCGTCGTCGACCTGGCCCGCGCCTTCCCCGGTACCCGCTACCTCGTCGTCGCGGACGACGACCACGGCCGCTGGCCGGCCGTCCTCTCGAATGGCGTCCCCGATGCCGACTGCTTCCACGAGGTCGATCTCGCCGTGGCGCCGGGCAGCGCCGACGCGTTGGCGCTCGATGGCACCCGCGTGTTCGAGATCGACTGCCCGTGATGGCCAGCCCTCTATACTCGGACGACATGGACGGCACGAGGATCGGGGACGCTCGAGACAGCCGCTTCGATGAGCTCCACGCGGAGGCGAAGGCGGCGCTCGGCTATTCCGCGAACACGATCGACGCCATTGCCGAGCGCTACCGCGAGGCGTTCCGGGAGGACCTCGCCCGCTACCAGGTCCTGCGCGACGAGCTCGACGCGTTCGAGCGCAGGCCGCGCCGCGTCCGGACCGTCGCGACCCGCGACGGCCTGAACCCATCGAAGAGCCCCACGATCCAGGCCGTGGAGGCGGCCGAGGCCGGCGCCGAGGACGCCCGGATCCGTGCCCTCCGGTCGCAGGTCGAGAGCCTGGAGATGGAGCTCGGTGGCCGCAAGTCGGAGCTCGCCCGGCTCGAGCTCGCCCACAGGAGCCTGGAGAGCACCTGGCTCTTCCTGGAGCGCGGCGACGCCAGCCTCGTGCCCGAGGGGTCCGGAGCGGACCGGCCGCACGACGTGGAGATGCGGATCGTCGAGGCCCAGGAGGCCGAGCGGACCCGCCTGGCCCAGGAGATCCACGACGGTCCGGCCCAGGCCCTGTCGAACGCGATCTTCCAGGTCGAGTACATCGAGCGGGTGATGGACCAGGACGCGCGGGTGGCCAGGGCGGAGTTGCGCCACCTGCGCGAGCTCCTCCGCCGCGAGCTCGGCGACGTCCGGACGTTCATCAGCCAGCTCCGGCCGCCGCTCCTCGACGAGCTCGGCCTGGACGGCGCGATCCACGACGCCGCGGAGACATGGACCGCGCTCATGGGCGCCACGGTCGAGACGGACCTGCGGGCCCCGGGCGACCGGCTCGGCGAGGCCCAGCAGACGGTCGCCCTGCGGGTCGTCCAGGAAGCGCTGCAGAATGTGCGCAAGCACGCCAGGGCGACCCAGACGACGATCGCCACGCGGATCGAGGACGGGGCGTGGATCGTGGAGGTCCGCGACGACGGGCGTGGGTTCGACGTCGGGCGCGGTCGCCGCCCGCGGCCGGCGCAACTTCGGGTTGCAGTTCATGCGCGAGCGAGCCGAGCTGATCGGCGCCACGCTCGAGGTGTCATCACGTCCGGAGGCGGGAACGGTGGTCCGGCTGGCCATCCCGATCGAGAGAGGAGAGCAGATGAGCGCGATGGAGTATCAGGGCCCCGAGCGCCGTCGGGGAGGCCCCGATCGACGGGACCCGGAGCCGCTGACGAAGATCCTGCTCGTCGACGATCACGCCCTGTTCCGGATGGGCATGCGCGGGCTCCTCGAGCGCGAGCCGGACTTCGAGATCGTCGGCGAGGCGGACGACAGCCGGAGCGCGATCGACCGGGCCCTGGAGACGTCGCCGGACATCATCCTGATGGATCTCTCCCTGCCGCCTCCGGGCGGGATCGAGACGACCCAGCGGATCAAGCGCGAGCTGCCCTCGACCGGGATCATCGTCCTCGCCGCAGAACGAGGACGAGGACGCCCTGTTCGACGCGATCAAGGCCGGCGCGGCGGCGTTCATCCTCAAGGACGTCGGCCCGGACGACCTGGTCACGATCATCCGCCGGGTCGTCCGCCGGCGAGTACCTCATCAACGACAAGGTCTTCGCCAAGCCGGCGGTCGCGTCGCGGGTCCTCAAGGAGTTCCGCGAGCTCGCGGTGTACGGCCAGGACGCCGCCCCGATCTTCGCGCCGCTCTCGCCGCGCGAGGTGCGAGATCCTCGACAACATCGCCCAGGGGATGACCAACAAGCAGGTCGCCTATGCGCTGTCGATCAGCGAGCAGACGGTCAAGAACCACATGAGCTCGATCCTCCGCAAGCTGTCGGTCAACGACCGGACCCAGGCCGTCGTCTACGCGATGCGCCAGGGCTGGATCCGGATGCCCGAGGACTGATCGGCGAATCCCGCCGAGCGACCGAGCCTGCGACACCACACTTCCATGACGACCCCAGCGCGCGAGCCGGGCTCCGGAACCCGGACCGCCCCAGCCGACGGTCCGGCGGAGATCGCCGAGCGCATCGAGCGGGAGATCGCGGCCCTGGACGCCGAACTGGCCGAGATCGACATGCTCATCCAGCAGGCCCGCTCGGAGGCTGAGCGGCACGAGACGAAGCGGGCCGCGACCGCCGACCGGATCGCCGCCTGGAAGAGCGCCGGCCGGGGCGATCCGATGGAGCTGGCCGAGCTGAACGCCCAGCTCGTCAACCTCACCAAGCGGGCCATGGTCATGGAGTCCCAGGTGGACGTCCTGAACGGCAAGCAGAAGGCGCTGCGACGGTACCGGGACCGGCTGGCCTCCCTGGCCGAGGAGATTCTCGGGCTGGCCGGCCTGGCCGGGCCGCTGTCCCTGCCCCTGGCGCTGCCCGCGGCGGCGGCGGGCGAAGGCGTCCCACCGGGCGTCGAGCCCGGGGCGCCCCTGCCGCCGGCGATCTCCCGGATGGTCCTCGCCGCCCAGGAGGACCTCCGCCGCGACATCGCCCGGGCGATGCACGACGGCCCGGCCCAGAGCCTGACCAACATCATCCTCCAGGCGCAGATCGTCGAGCGACTCATCGCCCGGGATCCCGCGACGGCGATGCCGGAGGTCGGCCAGCTGATCGCCATGGTCCAGTCGACGCTGGAAGCGACGAAGTCGTTCATCTTCGACGTTCGGCCCATGGTCCTCGACGACCTGGGCCTCATGCCGACGATCCGGCGGGCGGCCCGGGACCGGGGGCGGCGGGCGCAGGTCGCGGTCGACTTCGACTCGCTCGGGCCGGACCGGCGGCTGCCGATGGAGCTCGAGAGCGGGCTCTTCCGGATGCTCGAGGAGGCGCTCGCGGCGTACCTCTCGGCCAGGCCGGACCGGGTGAGCATCCGGCTCGACTGGTCGGACCAGCAGCTCGAGGCGGTCGTCCGGTCCGTCCGCGAACGGCCCGGCGGCGGAGCATCCGAGGAGATCGCCGCGCCCGACGAGGCGCCCGCACCGGCTCCCGCTCCGAGCGAGCCACCCGGCCGCGGCGGGAGACGCGGTCGCGGCAAGACGCCCGCGGCGGAGACCGAGATGCCCGCGGCGCTGGCCGCGATGATCGAGGATCGCCGGGGCGAGCGCGCGGCTGCCGCGGCCCTCACGGTTGCGCCGGTGGCCCTGCCCGCGAAATCGTGGCGGGACATCCAGGCCCGGGCGGTGACCCTCGGGGCGCGCGCGGAGCTGACGGCAGACGGGTCCGAGGTCCGGCTCGTCGTCGACCTTCCGTCCGCCGGCTGATGGCGCGCGCCGGGCGTGCCGGCCAGGGGATCGTCGAGTACGGGATCATCCTGGGGCTGACCGCCCTGCTCATCCTCGTCGCGCTGGTCTTCTTCGGCGACGAGATCGGCGCCATCGTCGCCTGGCTGGGCTCGCTCCTCCCGTAGCCGCGGGCGCGCAGCTGCTCGATGCCTGCCGAACGGGTCACCCGTCGACCGGTACCATCAGGCCAATGGTGTTTGCCGCGACGCGGCTCGTATATTCGCTTTCACCCTCGAATCGGGGGCAGGAATCATCCAGGAGGCCGCACGCATGCAGCTCTTCAACTCGTTCCTCGCGTGGCTCCACCGCGACGAGGACGGCCAGGGTCTCGCCGAGTACGCGCTGATCCTCGCCCTCATCGCGATCGTCGCGATCATCGCCCTGATCTTCCTGGGCGGCCAGGTCAGCACGATCCTGAGCACCGTCGGCACCTCGATCTAGCCGCGCCTCATCACGGCGAAACGACGGCCGCCGGGCACGACCGGCGGCCGTTCTGTTTCCGGGGGAAGGAGACCGAATACCATGAACCTGCTCCACACGGTCATCGCACGGTTCCGAAGCGACGACGAGGGCCAGGGTCTGGCCGAGTACGCGCTGATCCTCGCCCTCATCGCGATCGTCGCGATCATCGCCCTCATCTTCCTGGGCGGCCAGGTCAGCTCGATCCTGAGCACCGTCGGCGACCTCGGTCTAGCGACGAGCACCGGACGCCGGGCCCTTGACGGGCCCGGCGTTCATGATTCCGACGTGGGCGGTCCACGGAAGCCGCGCGGATGCGGGCGCGGGGACGCACCACGAAGCGCCCGGAAGCCTTGACAGCGCCGATGGGCCCTCCTACTGTGAGCCGGCCATCTGGCGCCGGACGGCGGGGGTCCCTGCATCAACGACTTCGCACCGCCCGGCAGCCTTCGCTCGCGAAGGACTCTCGAGAAAGGAGGTCACCGAATCCATGTCGTACATCACAGCTCTCATCTCTTCGTTCCGGAGCGACGAGGAGGGCCAGGGTCTCGCCGAGTACGCGCTGATCCTCGCCCTCATCGCGATCGTCGCGATCATCGCCCTGATCTTCCTGGGCGGCCAGGTCAGCAAGATCCTGAGCACCGTCGGCACCTCGATCTAGCCGAGCCCGGCGCCGGCTCCCGGGCCGGCGCCACCGACTCCCGACGAGCGGCCCTCCTCCGTGGACGGGCCGCTCTTCGATTCCCGCGCGACGTGCGCAAGGTCCCAGCGTTTCCTGCCATTTCTTCCTAATGGTCCTAGCCCTTTGGTATAGTCGCGCCGCTTTCGGGCGGTGCTACAGTGGTGCCACCTGTCACACGGCTCGGGGAGTATGGCCTTGAAGAGATCCAACCGCCTGATCCTGCTCATCGGGATCGTCCTGGCGATCGTCGCGTTCGTCGCGATCATCTTCCTGTTCAGCGGTCCGCAGGAGGGCGAGCGGCGGACCCACGCCCCCGCCGACCGAGCTCGACACCGTCATCGCGTCGGTGGACATCCCGCTCGGCACGCAGATCCGCTCGGACATGCTCCTGGTCAAGAAGGTCGCGGTGGCGAGCCGCCTGGCGGATGTCGTCGGTGACCCGTCGCAGATCGTCGGTCAGGTCGTCCGGACGAACGTCGCCAAGGACGCCCAGGTCACCAGGTCCATGTTCGCCGAGACCGGCCTCGGCAGGAACCCGGCGCCGCTGCTGGCCAAGGGCCTGCGGGCCCAGTCCGTCCAGGTCGACCAGGTCTCCGGCGTCGGGACGCTGATCAGCGTCGGTGATCGGGTGGACGCGGTCGTCGGCTTTGGCGGCCAGGGCTGCGGTCGCGAGTTCGCGCTCGTGACCATCGACAAGGACACGGCCAAGCCGGAGGCCGTCGCGGGCATTGGCGACAACAGCGTCAAGCTGCTCCTCCAGAACATGCAGGTCGTCGCGACGGAACTCCCGCCGGTCGAGCAGCCGGCCCAGGCCGCGCAGGGGTCACCCGCCCCGACCACGGGCGGCGGCACGGCGCTGACCGGGCAGCAGGAGATCGTCATCCTGGCGGTCAATGCCCAGCAGGCGGAAGTCATCAAGTACGCCCAGATCGACGGCTGCATCAGCCTGATCCTGCGCTCGCCGAAGGACTACGTCGACGACGCGAACCAGGCGATCGAGCCGATCCTCGACGCGACCACCGGAGTCATCATGAAGACCCTCGTCGACGAGTACGGCGTCCATCCCGCCGAGGTCGTCGAGGCCATCCTCCGCCAAGACAGTAGCCGAGCCACCGCGACGCGACGCGGCGCGACGATCCGATCCGCGGATCCCGCGCCCGTTCGTCTCTCCGGGACCGCAGCATCACAGCACTGAAGGCTGAACGCCCCGACATGGCAGACCCGATCAGCGTCCTGATCGTCGACGACATCCCGGAGACCCGCGACCACCTCACGAAGCTTCTCGGCTTCGAGAGCGACATCGAGGTGGTCGGGGCGGCCGACGTCCGGTCGCCGAGGCGATCGACGATGGCCGCCCAGCTCCGGCCGGACGTCGTCCTGATGGACATCAACATGCCGGACATGGACGGCATCGCCGCGACCGAGCAGCTCGTCGGCCGCCGTCCCGACCGCGGCCGTCGTGATGATGTCGGTCCAGGGCGAGGCGGACTACCTCCGCCGCTCGATGCTCGCCGGCGCGCGCGAGTTCCTGGTCAAGCCGTTCAGCAGCGACGAGCTGACCGCCTCGATCCGGCAGGTCTACACCCGCGAGCGCGAGAAGCAGAGCCGGATGGCGGTCTCGCCGGTCGCCGTCGGCCACCGGCGGCGCACGCCGCCGGGCGACCGCGAGCCCGGCCAGGTCGTCGCGGTCTTCAGCCCCAAGGGCGGCGTCGGCCGGACGACCGTCGCGGTCAACCTCGCCGTCGCGGCCGCCACGGAGCTCGGCAAGCGGTCGGTCGTCGTCGACGGCTCGTTCCAGTTCGGCGACGTCGGGGTCCTGCTCAACCTGAATCCGAAGAACAAGTCGATCGCGGACCTCGTCCCCGAGCTCGAGGGCGGCGGGGAGCTCGAGTCGATCGACACGTTCGTGATCAACCACTCCTCGGGCGTCCGGGTCCTCCTCGCGCCGCCCTCGCCGGAGATGGCCGAGCTGATCACCCCGGCGGGGATCCGGAAGGTCCTCGAGGCGCTCCGGCGCGACGCACGACCTCGTCGTCGTCGACTGCACCGCGTCGTTCAACGAGACGACCCTGGCGATCCTCGACGCCGCCGACGTGATCCTGACGATGCTGAGCCTCGAGATCACGAGCATCAAGAACATGCGCCTCTTCCTCGAGGTCGCGGACCAGCTCGGCTACGAGGGCTCGAAGATCAAGCTCGTCCTCAACCGCGCCGACTCGACCCTCGGCATCCGCGTCGCGGACGTCGAGCATTCGATCGGCCGCAAGGTCGACCACACGATCGTCAGCGACGGGCGGAGCGTCGTCTACGCCCTCAACCGCGGCGTGCCGTTCTTCATCTCCAACCGGGAGGCCCAGGTGTCCCAGGACGTCCTCCGCCTGGCGAGCGCCGTCACCGGCGGCGAGCGCAGGACGGCGGCCGCGGCCGAGGACACCCGCAAGGCGGCCCCCCGCAAGTCGCTCTTCGCATGGCGGTAGCAGGCGGCCCACCTGGGCCAGAAGGGGTGTAGGCGATGTCCCTCCTGAAGCGGATCGAAAGCGCACGACCGGGTGCGTCCCCGGGAACGCCGGCCAGCAACCTCCCGGCGCCTGCCGGCGGGGGCCCGGCCGGACCTGTCGGCACGCCGCTGATGCCGCCGTCCCAGCGGCTCATGTCGCAAGGCCCGGTGCGCGAGTCGTTCCGGGACGTCAAGTTCCGGATCCAGAACCGGGTGATCCAGGACCTGGACCCCAAGCTGGACCTGTCCAACCAGGTCGAGGTCCGCCGCCAGATCGAGGAGATCTTCGGCAAGGTCATCGACGAGGAGGGGCTCGCCCTGACCCGCGCCGAGCGGGTCCGGATGCTCGAGCAGATCACCGACGAGATCATCGGCCTCGGGCCGCTCGAGCCGCTCCTGCGCGACGAGAGCGTCACCGAGATCATGGTCAACGGCCCGCGCCAGGTCTACATCGAGCGGTCCGGCAAGCTGGAGCTGACCAACGTCGTGTTCCAGAACGACGACCACGTGATGCGGATCATCGACCGGATCATCGCCCCGATCGGCCGCCGCGTGGACGAGTCGAGCCCGATGGTCGACGCCCGCCTGACGGACGGCTCTCGCGTCAACGCGATCATCCCGCCGCTGTCGCTGGTCGGCCCGGTCGTCACGATCCGGAAGTTCTCCGCCTCGCCCTTCACGGTCGACGACCTGATCCGTTTCGGGACGGCGACTCCGGACATGTTCGACTTCCTCAAGGCCTGCGTCGAGGCCCGCCTGAACATCTTCGTCTCGGGCGGCACCGGCTCGGGCAAGACGACGACCCTGAACGTCCTGTCGTCGTTCATCCCCAACGACGAGCGGATCATCACGATCGAGGACGCGGCCGAGCTCCAGCTCCGCCAGGAGCACGTGGTCACGCTCGAGTCGCGCCCGCCGAACATCGAGGGGAAGGGCGCCATTCCGATCCGCGAGCTCGTCCGGAACTCGCTCCGGATGCGGCCCGACCGGATCATCGTCGGGGAGTGCCGGTCGGGCGAAGCGCTCGACATGCTCCAGGCGATGAACACCGGCCACGACGGCTCGATGTCGACCGGCCACGCCAACTCGCCGCGGGACATGCTCTCGCGGCTCGAGACGATGGTCCTCATGGCCGGCGTGGATCTGCCTCTCCGGGCGATCCGCGAGCAGGTCGCCTCGGCCGTCGACCTGATCATCCAGCAGAGCCGCCTCAAGGACGGCACGCGGAAGATCGTCAACGTCACCGAGGTCCAGGGGATGGAAGGCGACGTCATCGTCATGCAGGACGTCTTCGTGTTCGAGCAGACGGGCGTCGTGGAGGGCAAGATCCAGGGTCGCCTCAAGCCGACCGGGATCCGGCCGAAATTCGTCGAGAAGTTCGAGACCCAGGGGATCCACCTGCCCCCGGGCCTGTTCGGCTTCTCGTACTGACGGCCGGCAGGACAGGAGGCGCTTCGTGGACACGATGACGATCGCCGTCGCCGGCGTGACCGCCCTCGCGATCCTCATGATCGCATTCGGGCTGGCCTCATCGGGCGGGGGCTCGGGGATCGGCGCCCGCCTGGAGCGCTACGCATCGGGCAAGCCGGAGGCGGTCAAGGCCGCCTCGTCCGGGCAGGGGCCGATCTCGGACCTCATCGCCCAGAGCCAGACGCTGGCCAACCTCAACAAGGTCGTCGAGCAGCGCGATTTCGGCGCCAACCTCGCCCGCGACCTCGCCCGCGCGGACCTCAAGCTGAAGCCGAGCGAGTTCCTGCTCATCTGGGGCGGCTCGATCGTCGGCGTCCCGGCCACGATGCTCGTGTTCTCGATCGCCCTCCCGGCGTTCGGCAGTCCGCTCCTCCTGCTCCTCGGCCTGTTCATCGGATTCTGGTTCCCCCGCTTCTGGCTGGGCCGCCGGAAGGGCGGCCGCCTGGGCGCGTTCAACAAGCAGCTGCCCGACACGATCACGCTCATCGCCAACGCGCTGCGGGCAGGGTCGTCGTTCCTCCAGGCGATCGAGATGGTCGTGCGGGAGTCGCGCCCGCCCATCTCGACCGAGTTCGGCCGGGTCATCCGCGAGGTCAACCTGGGCCTCGCCTTCGAGGTGGCCCTCGAGAACATGGTCCGGCGGGTGAAGTCGGATGACCTCGAGCTGATGGCCACGGCGATCTCCATCCAGCACAACGTCGGCGGCAACCTCGCCGAGATCCTCGACTCGATCGCGTACACCATCCGCGAGCGGGTCCGGATCAAGGGTGAGATCCAGACCCTGACCGCCCAGCAGCGGCTGTCGGGCTACGTGGTCGGGTTCCTGCCGATCGCCCTGGCGTTGTTCCTGTTCGTGGCCGCCCCGAGCTTCATGGCCCCGATGTTCGACAAGGACGTCGCGGTCGGCGGGCTGCCCGTCGGCGTGATCATCCTGTTCTTCGGCGGTTTCATGATGTTCCTCGGCTTCATGGCGATCCGGAAGATCGTCGACATCGAGGTCTGACGATGCCCATCCTCCCGCTGATCGTCGCCGCCGCCGCGGCGGGCGCGATCCTCCTGATCGCCTTCGGGCTGGCCGGCAACCGACCGGTCGACCCGGTCCAGGCCCGCCTGAGCCAGCTCGGCTCCATGACGGCCAAGAACCTCGAGGAGCTCGAGCTCCAGCAGCCGTTCCTGGAGCGGACGATCCGCCCGCTGGCGGCCCGGTTGTCCGGAGCCGTCGAGCGGATCACCAGCCAGTCGTTCGGCGACCGGACGGAGAAGCGGCTCGCCATGGCGGGCAACCCCGGCGAGCTGCGGGTGAGCGACTGGCTCGGCATCAAGGGGATCTCCACGATCCTGCTCGGGATCGCCTTCTTCCTCCTCTTCATGTTCGCCGTCATGGCCGACAAGGGGCTGGTCGGCGGAATCATCGGCGCGCTGCTCGGCGGCCTCGTCGGGTACATCGCGCCGGAGTTCTGGCTGGGCCGTCGGATCAAGGCTCGCCAGAAGGCGATCCTGATGATGATCCCGGACACCCTGGACCTCCTGACGATCTCCGTTCGGGCAGGCCTCGGGTTCGATGCCGCGCTGAGCAAGGTCGTGGAGAAGCTCAAGGGCCCGCTGTCCGAGGAGTTCCGCCGGGCGCTCGCCGAGGTCCGCGTCGGCAAGGCCCGGCGCGACGCGCTCCGCGACATCATCCCGCGGACCGAGGTCGCGCCGCTGACGAACTTCATCGGCGCGATCATCCAGGCCGAGCAGCTGGGCGTGTCGATCTCGAAGGTGCTCCAGGTCCAGTCCGAGCAGCTCCGCATCGAGCGCCGCCAGCGTGCCGAGGCGATGGCCGCGAAGGCGCCGATCAAGATGCTCTTCCCGCTGGTGGGGTGCATCTTCCCGTCGCTGTTCATCGTCATCCTCGGGCCGGCGGTCATCCTCATCGTCAAGAACTTCAAGACTCCATAGGGCGCCTGACGAGCGCCTCGCGCTCCGCGCCGTGGCACCGTACTCGCGCCCACCGCCCACCGTGCCACCGATGACCTGCGCGCCGTGCCGATGACCCTCCGCGCGCCGTCCGGCCACCGATGACCGCGCGCTGCCACCGATGACCCTCCGCGCGCCGTGCCACCGATGACCCTCCGCGCGCGGAACCTGGACCGCGACACCGTGCTCGCGTCGCCGCTCGAGTCGGCCGAGTCCCTCTGGGCGCGGTTCATGGGCCTCATGGGACGACCGTCCCTGCCGGCCGGCGCCGGGCTGTGGCTGCCCGGGGGCAACGGGATCCACATGATGTTCATGCGCTTCCCGATCGACTGCGTCTTCGTCGGCCGGCCGGACGCCGGGGGGGCGCGGACCGTCCTCGCCGTCCGGCGGGCGCTGCCGCCCTGGCGCGGCGTCGTCTGGTACGTCCGCGGCGCGCAGGGCACGCTGGAGCTTCCCGTCGGCACGCTCGAGCGCAGCGCGACCGTCGTCGGCGACCGGATCGTGCTCGAGGACACGCCCGACACCTGAGGGACGGGACCCGCGGGCGGGCTCGCCGGGCGCGCTCGCCGGGCGGGCAAGCCGGACGCGCTCGCCGGGCGATCCGGCCGGACCGGCCGGGCGGGCACTCGGCGGGCCGGTTCCTTCCGCGTCTCATCGCGGCAGGCGATGGTATCGGCCCAGTCGGGCCCACCGGCCACGTCTCATCGCGGTGGGCGATGGTATTCGCCGCAGAGGGCGGTGGAGGCCGATGGAACGCCTCCGCCACCGGGTCGTCCGGCCGGATCCACGCTCAACCCGGCGCGACCTTGGGCTTCCGGACCCGCGGCGGCCCCGTGGGATCACGTTTACCATCGCCCACCGCGGTATCTGAGAGGAACCAGACCGCCCCGAGCTCGCCGGTAGGGTCACGGAGCCACCGCCGCACGTCGGCGCCGCGCTGCGGGAAGGCGGTGCTGAAGGTGGCCTCGTGGCGCCCCACCAGCCCGCGCGCCGCCGTGGTGTCGCGGACCACGATGACCCGCCCCAACGCGACGGGTCGCCAGCCGCGCTCCGCCGCGAGCAGCCCCGGCACGATCCTGATCTTGCGACCGAACGTGCCCAGCAGCTCCTGCACGTCGACGATCCGCGACTTGACCTCGACGATGAGCAGCGCGCGGCGCGCGGGGTGCCAGGCGACCACGTCCACCGACCCCCGCTCACCATAGTGGTTGAACGACCACTCGACGAGGATCTCCCAGCCGGTGCTCCCCAGGATCCGCACCAGGGACTCGACGATCGCCGCGTGATCCCGATCAAGTAGCCGCGAGAGCTCCGACCCGCGCCATCGCAGCTCGATCGACATCTTGATCTCCAGCACCTCCGCGATCGCCCGCATGGTCGGAAGCCCGAGTGCGTCGACGTAACCGAGCTCCATGTCCGAGACGCACGACTGAGAGACGCCGGCCGCAATCGCGACATCGAGCTGGCGCCAACCCTTCTCCCGCCGCACGAGACGGATCACCTCACCGACGCGTCGATCATCCATACGGCCGAGCATGGCGCAATGCCCTTCACCGGCGCTGCACCGGCGCTTCACCGGCGCTTCACTGGCGCTTCACCGGCGCTGCACGACGATGGGCCACGGGCCATCTGCCCGGACCAGCGGTCATACGGGCGGCACGGGCTGCGTCTCATCGCGGCAGGCGATGGTATCGGCCCAGTCGGGCCCACCGGCCACGTCTCATCGCAGTGGGCGATGGTATTCGCCGCAGAGGGCGGTGGAGGCCGATGGAACGCCTCCGCCACCGGGTCGTCCGGCCGGATCCACGCTCAACCCGGCGCGACCTTGGGCTTCCGGACCCGCGGCGGCCCCGTGGGATCACGTTTACCATCGCCCACCGCGGTATCTGAGAGGAACCAGACCGCCCCGAGCTCGCCGGCTGCCCCGGCTGCCCCGGCTGCCCCGGCTGTCCCGGCTGCCGGGTGATCGCGAGTGAAGCGTGTCCAGCGATGATCCGCGCATGACCTCACTCGCAGCCCGCCTGATGGACCTCGCTCTCCCGGCGACCTGCCCTGGGTGCGGCCGGGAGGGCGAGCCGATCTGCCCCCGATGCCGTCCGGCCCTCGAGGTCCGGCTGGGCCGGCCGCCCGGCGTTCCGATCGGGCTGCCCGGGGACCTGCCTGCGCCGCTCCTCCAGCTCGAGTGGTGCGCGGCGTTCACGGGGACGGTCCGGGCGGCCCTCCACGCCCTGAAGTACGGCGGGGAGCGCCGCCTGGCCGTGCCCCTCGGGGAGGCGGCGGCCGAGCGCTGGAGACGGGTCGGCGCGGGCGGCGACCTCGTCGTCCCGGTGCCCGTCCACGCCGACCGGGCCCGCGAGCGCGGCTACGACCAGGCGGTCCTCCTCGCGGACGTCGTCGCGCGCCGGCTCGGCCTGCCAACCGCGCGACTGCTGGAGCGCCACCGGCGGACGGTGGCCCAGTACGAGCTGGACCGGCCGCATCGTGGCGCGAACGTGTCCGGCGCCTTCCGCCTCCGGACGGGCGGCGGGTCGGGGCCGGCCCCGAGGGTCGGCGGCGGGTGGGGCGGCGGGTCGGGGCCGGCCCTCCGGACGGGCGGCGGGTCGGACGGAGTGCCACTCACGGGCTCGGGGCTCGCGGGCCGCTGGATCGTCCTCGTCGACGACGTCACGACGACCGGGTCCACGCTCGCGGCCTGCGCCGAGGTGCTGCTGGACGCCGGCGCGCTGGCGGTCTCCGGCCTGACCATGGCCCGCGAGCGCTGACCGACCCGCCCGGTCCTGCCGATTCGGGCCCTTCGTCCATCGCCGCAGGGATCGGCCGAGCCTATACTCGAACCCGACGAACCACCCATAGAGGCGCGCCACCGGCGTCTCCACAACGGCGACGCCAGCGTGCCACAGGTCGCGGGGAGGTCATCCGTGAGGACGATCGTCAAGGGCAAGAACATCGACGTCCCCGATCCCGTGCGCCGATACGCCGAGCGGAAGCTCGCCCGCCTGGAGCGGATGCTGGACGACCGCAGCGACGCGATCGTGGAGCTTTCGACCGAGAAGAACCGCAGCATCGAGGACTCGCGGATCGTCGAGGTCACCCTGGTCATCAACGGCCGGACGCTTCGGAGTCGGGCTGCCGCCGTGACCTACGAGGCGGCCATCGACACCGTCGTCGACAAGGTGGAGCGGCGGACGGTGGACCATCGCGAGAAGCCGCGCGTCCACGCCCGGCCGATCGAGGAGAAGCAGCTCCTGAGCCGGCTTGCCGATGGGACCGCCGAGGCCGGCCGGGTGCGCAGGATCGTGAAGTCGAAGCGGTTCGGGCTGGAGCCGATGTTCGAGGAGGACGCGATCAGGGAAATGGAGGAGCTCGGCCACAACTTCTTCCTGTTCGTCAACGCCGAGAACGAGCGGCTCGCCGTCCTCTACCGCCGGGACGACGGGGACTACGGGCTCATCGAGCCGATCATCGGCGGGGCCTACGGGCCGGCAGGATCCGGGACCGAGCACGGCACCGGCCAGCGCGGGGCACGCGCCGGCTGATTTCGAGCCGGCCAGCGCGGGGCACGCGCCGGCTGATTTCGAGCCGGCCAGCGCGGGGCACGCGCCGGCTGATTTCGAGCCGGTACGATGCTGGCATGCTCCCCGACGGCCGACGCATCGGCGCCCACCTCCCGCTCGGCCAGGGGATGGTCCGCGCGGTGGACCGCGCCCACGAGCTCGGGCTCCACACGCTCCAGGTCTTCAGCGACAACCCGACCGCCTGGCGCCGCCGGGAGCATCCGCCGCGCGAGTTGCCCGCGTTCCGGGCGCGCCTGGACGAGCTCGGGATGGGACCGATCGCCATCCATGCGGCCTACCTCGTGAACCTCGCCGGCCCGGACGAGGCGTTCTTCGAGAAGTCGTGCGCCGTCCTCGCGACCGAGCTCCGGGTGGCGCCCGGGTTCGGGGCGCGCTTCGTGAATGCCCACATCGGCTCGCATCGCGGGACCGGCGTGGAGGCGGGGACGGCCCGGCTCGCCGAGGGGGCGGCGCGGGTGCTCGCGGAGGTGGACGATGGGCCGGACTCGGCGATGCTCGTCCTGGAGAACTCGGCGGGCAGCGGCGACGGGCTCGGCTCGAACCTGGAGGAGATCGAGGGCATCCTCGAGGCGATCGCCGCGCGGGGCGTCCCGGACCGGCGCGTCGCGGTCTGCCTGGACACCGCCCACCTGTGGGGCGCCGGGTTCGACATTTCCGACCCCGCGGAGGTGGACCGGCTGATCGAGCGGTTCGACGCCCGGATCGGGCTCGGTCGGCTCGTGATGATCCACTTCAACGACTCCAAGGCCAGCCTCGGTTCGAACGCGGACCGCCACGAGCATCTCGGGGCCGGTTCGATCGGTGCGGATGGGCTGCGCGCGATCCTGTGCCACCCACGCCTCGCCCACGCCACCTTCTATCTCGAGACACCCGGCATGGACGAGGGCTACGACGCGATCAACGCCGCGCGGATGCTGGACCTGGCCGCTGGACGCCCGCTCGCCGAGCTGCCGCCCGAGGCGAAGGAGCTCCGCGGCAGCCGCTCGCGGACCCATCCGATCCCAGACGAAGCGTGACCGCGCCCGCCCCCTGCGCAGAGTCGGCCGCAGCCCCCGGACAGAGACGAACGCCGGCCCCCGAGAGGCCGGCGTTCGCTGTCCCCGAGACCCGGATGTGGAGGGAGATCCGGGTCGGATGGAGGCGGTGGTCAGTAGCGGCTGGTAGGTCGTCCTGCCGGAGGCCGGATCGGAGCGCGAATCGGACCCAGCCGGCTCGCGCCGTTGGTCACTCCCGCACCGACCCCGACGGGGCTCGGCGCGGTTCCGTTCCCGCGCAGGTAGGGCGCCGGCACCGGTCGGGTCGGCTCGGCCGGCTGGTAGGCTCGACCGAGCCGGCGCATCCGGACGGCGAGGTAGTACTCCATGATCTGGCGCACCTGCGGCTCGCCCAGGACATCGTCGGCGCGCAGCGCGTACTCGACCCGGGCGGTCGGATTCACCGGCCCGGATGACATCAGCCCCAGGTACTGGGGGGTGTCGGCGTCGTCGCGCAGCTCGCGGAGGCCGCGGGCCAGCTTCGTGGCGGTGCCCAGGGATGGCATCCGGTCGCCGCGGATCAGCCGGGAGATCGTCGAATGATCGACCCCGGACTGCTGGGCAAGCTGCCTCTGGGACATCTTCTTGGCCTTGAGCTGGGCTCGCAGCCATTCGTTGAAGGCACGGCCGGTGGTGGTCGTCATCGCGCCTGGTCGCTCCGTCTGGCGAGATCCGGGCCGCTCCCGGTCAGCGCCACTATCCCGCCGGAGGGTGGTGCGCCTGTATCCCCCGTTGGTACCGGTCCGGGTCCGCCGACCGGTGCGGCCGGTGGTGGTTCCGGTGGGCTACGTAGCGATCCGGTGCGGTGGACGGGCTCGGTGCGGTGGACGGGCTCGGTGCGGTGGACGGGCTCGGTGCGACGGACGGGCCGGGTGCGACGGACGGGCAGGGCGCGGCGAAGGGGCCGGCGCGCGGACCTCAGACGGTCCCGACCACGGCCTCCCCGGCGATCCGCCCCTCGCCGCGAGGCTTCCCCGACAGGACGTACACGATCGCGCCGAAGACGATGATCGAGATGACGCTGATCACCCAGTCCAGGACGGTGATCGCGGTTGCCTCGGCGAGCGGCACGTTGTAGGCCGCGGTCAACACGCCGATGACGCCAGCCTGGGCGAACCCCAGTCCGGCCGGGCTCAGCGGGATCGCGGTCAGAAGGGACCCGATCAGGGCGACAAAGACGGCGCCGGAGATCCCCAGCGTGACATCCGGGAAGCCGAGGGCCAGGACGACGACGTAGAGGCGGATGGCCTCGGTCGACCAGACCAGCACCGTGAGCAGCGCCAGGATCGGCAGCTCGCCGAACGCCGACGGCGCCGAAGACCCCCTCCTCGAACCGGTCGTACAGGTCGAGGACCCGGGCCGGCAGCGGCAGGAAGGCGAGGATCCGGCGGCCGAAGTTGCGCAGGGTGAACAGCCCGACCGCGAGGGCGACCACCACCACGATCCCGACGATGAAGACGAACGTGATCGCCGGCGGCAGGCCGCTCCGGAAGCTCCAGTAGCCCGCGGCCAGTCCGAGGATCGCGATCGCGAACAGGTCGAGGATCCGCTCGATGAAGACGGTCCCGAACGTCCGGCTGAGCGACGCCGTGCTGTTCATCTTGAGCAGGTAGGCCCGGTAGACGTCGCCCAGCTTGGCCGGCACGACGCAGTTGACGAACCAGGACAGGTAGAGGATCTCCACCGAGTCCTTCGTCCCGATCCGGAAGCCCGTCCCGCGGAGCAGGAACGCCCAGCGGTAGCCACGGAGCGGGAAGCCCAGGTAGAAGACGACGAAGGCGACCAGGACGAGAACCGGGTCCGCCCTGAGGATCAGCTCGGGGACCTTGGCCAGCCGATCGCGGTTCAGGTAGACGAACAGCGCGATGATGCCGAGCGGGACGAGGATCGACAGGATCGTCCGTGGCTGGCGGAGCCGGCGGGCGAGCGAGACCTGCTCGGCCGTGATCTCCCGTTCGGCGCGAGCCGGCTGCTCGGGGAGCTCCTCCTCGAGCTCGAGCGGCTCGCGGAGCGCCTTCTCCTCCTCGGGGTCCCGGGGGTCGTCCGCCCGGGACGGCGGCTGCTGGTCGGTCGGCTCGCTCAACGCGCCTTCGCCTCGTGCTCGTCCCTGTCGACGGGCCGGATCCGACCATTCCCGCGGGCCCGCTGGACGAGCTTCGCGACCGGGGTGATCACCCGCGCCACATAGGATGCCCGACCCGGGGCCGGCGTGGCGGCCGCCAGCGCGGCGAGGAGCCCGCCCGGCGTCGACGGGTCGCCCTCGAGGATGGTCGACGCGACCCCGACCTCGATGAGCGAATGGGCGTCCGAGACCGCCACGCCCGGCAGGCCGTGCAGTCGAGCGAACTCGGCCGCCCGGTCGTTCCCGCCCCGCCCGACGATCCTGGCATTCCACGTCTCCACCCAGTCGACGAGCGGCGCGAGACCCTCCAGGCGCCGGTCCACCAGGAGCGAGCCGCGGAACCGGTCGAACGGGTGCGGGATGCCCACGAGCCCGCCCTGCTCGCGGGCCGCCGCGATCGTCTCGGCGGCCGACAGGCCGGGCGGGATCGCCCGCTCGAGGAAGAGGCAGATGAGGTCACCCTCGGCGGTCTTCACCTCTTCGCCGACGATCACGGTCAGGCCGCCAGGCGCCCCGTCGCGCGCCCTGAGCGCGACGTCGATCCGGTCGTGGTCGGTGATCGCGAGGTGGGTCAGGCCGCGCTTCGCCGCCGCCCGGAGGACGGCCGCGGGATCGCTCAGCGAGTCGAAGCTGCCGTTGGTGTGGCAGTGGAGGTCGACGAACGCACGTGCGGGGCGGGCCGCGCCCATCGGAGCGAGCCTAGACCTGCTGGACGAGGGACTTCTTGAAGAAGTCGAAGTGCTCCAGGGCGATGCCGGTCCCCAGCGCCACGCAATCGAGCGGGTTCTCCGCGACGTGGCAGGGCACGCCGGTCACCTGGGTGAGGAGCTTGTCGACGTTGCGCAGGAGCGAGCCGCCGCCGGACATCACCATGCCCTTGTCGATGATGTCGCTCGAGAGCTCCGGCGGGGTCTGCTCGAGGACCATCCGGACGGCTCCGACGAGCTGCTGGAGCGGCGCCTCGATCGCCTCCATCACCTCCGAGCTCGTGATCGGGATCGTCCGCGGCAGGCCGGCGATCAGGTCGCGGCCGCGGACCTCCATCTGGAGCTCGCGCTCGAGCGGCAGCGCGGTCCCGATCTGGATCTTCACGTCCTCGGCGGTGCGGTCCCCGATCATGAGGTTGTACTTCTTGCGGATGTAGGTCGCGATCGACTCGTCGAACTTGTTGCCGCCGACCCGCAGGCTGGTCGAGACGACGATCCCGCCCAGGGCGATGACGGCGATCTCGCTCGTGCCGCCGCCGATGTCGATGACCATGTTCCCGGACGGGCCGCTGATCGGGACGTTGGCGCCGATCGCCGCGGCCAGCGGCTCCTCGATGAGGTAAGCCTCCCCTGCGCCGGCCTTGAGCGCGGCGTCGCGGACGGCGCGCTTCTCGACCGACGTGACGCCGGCCGGGACGCTGATCATCACGTCCGGCCTGCGGAAGCTGACCCGACCCTTCCTCACCTTGCCGATGAAGTGGCTGAGCAGCGCCTCCGTGATGACGTAGTCGGCGATGACCCCGTCCTTCATCGGGCGGATCGCCTGGATGTTGCCCGGCGTCCGGCCGATCATCTGGCGGGCGTCCTCGCCGACGGCCACGATCCGGTTCTGGTCGTCGACGGCGACGACCGAGGGCTCCTGGATGACGATCCCCTTGCCCTGGACATAGACGAGGATGTTGGCCGTGCCGAGATCGATGCCGATCTTCATGAGCGGGTGTCTGACTTCCCTTCGCTGGCGGAGGCCGGGGCGGTGACCGCGGCGTCGTCGGCGGCACGTTCGATCCGCGCGCCGAGCTCCTGGAACTTCCGCCCGATGTTCTCATACCCCCGGTGAACGTGATGCGCGCCGTGGATCGTGCTCACGCCGTCCGCGGCCAGCGCGGCCAGGATGAGCGAGGCGCCGGCCCGCAGGTCGCCGATCTCGGTCTCCGCGCCGTGAAGCCGGCTCGGCCCCAGGATCGTCGCGTGGTTGGGGTCGGGCAGCTCGACCCGGGCGCCCATCCGGCCCAGTTCGGCCAGGAACTCGAGACGGTCCTCGAAGACAGCCTCGTGGACATGGCTCGCGCCGTGCGCCTGGGTGAGGAGGACGCAGGTCGGCGGCTGGAGGTCCGTGGCGAGACCCGGATAGGGGGCCGTCTCGATGTCCACCGCGCGGAACGCGTCGCGGCCCGTCCCGTCGACCTCGATCGAGTCCGGCCCGCAGGCGACGCTCACGCCGACCCGACCGAGCGTCTCAATGAACGCCCCGAGATGTTCGCACGGAGCGTCCTCGACGGTCACCTTCCCGCCGGTCACCGCGGCCGCGACGACGAACGTGCCGGCCTCGATCCGGTCGGGGACGACCCGGTGCTCCGCCCCGCGGAGGCGCTTCCGGCCCTCGACCTCGATCGTGTCGGGAGCGGTCCGCTCGACCTCCGCGCCCATCTTCCGGAGGAAGACGATGAGGTCGTCGATCTCCGGCTCCCGGGCGGCCGGGCGGATGGTCGTGTGGCCGTCCGCGAGGACCGCCCCGAGGATCGCGTTCTCCGTGCCCATCACCGTCACGAACGGGAACTCCACGAGCCCGCCCCGGAGCCGCCCGGGCGCCCGGGCGAAGTAGTAGCCGTTGCGGTATTCGATCTCGGCGCCGAGCGCGCGCATCGCGTCGACGTGGAGGTTGACCGGCCGCCGGCCGATCCGGTCTCCGCCCGGGTTGCTGATGATCACCCGCCCGAAGCGCGACAGGAGCGGGCCGAGGAGGATGAAGCTCGCCCGCATCTTGGCCGCCGCCTCGAGCGGCACGAACAGCCACTCGACGTCGCCCGAGGCGACCTCGTAGACGTTCGGGGCGGGATGGTCCACGGTGACGCCGAGGTCGCGCAGGGTGTCCGCCATGACGGCCACGTCCTGGATCTCCGGGACGTTCGTGAACCGGCAGCGCTCCCCCGTCAGGGTCGCCGCGGCGAGCAGTTTGAGCGCGGCGTTCTTGGAACCGCTGGTCCGAACTCGGCCAGTGAGCGGGCGGCCGCCCTCGATGCGGAAGACCTCGCGAGCGACGGGCTCGGGGTTGAACTCCCAGTGGAACGGGCGGGCGTCTGTCACGTGGGCTACCCGCGGTGCCGCGGACCCTCGCGGTGGCGGCGCTCGGCGACGCGGATCCGGAGGAGCGCCTGCTGGAGGGCGGCTCGCGCGGACGCCAGGTCGGCGCCCTCGTGGTAGCCGGTCTCGAGCGCCCGCTCCGCCTCGCGACGGGCCTCCTGGGCGCGCTCGAGGTCGATCTCCGACGCGAGGTCGGCGGTCTCGGCCATCACGACGAGCTTGTCCGGGCGGACCTGCAGGAACCCGCCGATGATCGCGAAGTGCTCCTCCCCGCCGCCCTTCCGGATCCGGAGCTCGCCCAGCCCGAGAGTCGTGATCAGCGGCGCGTGGTGCGGCAGCACCCCGAGCTCGCCCTCGACGCCGGGCACGGCCACCGCGTCGACGTCGTCGGAGTAGACGAGCCGCTCGGGTGTGACGATCTCCAGCCGGATGGTCATCGGGTCAGCCGGCCAGCTTCTCGGCGTTGGCGCGGACGTCGTCCATCGTGCCGGCCAGGAAGAAGGCCTGTTCGGGGAGCGTGTCCGCCTTGCCCTCGAGGATCTCCTTGAACGAGGTGACCGTGTCCTTGATCGGGACGTACTTGCCGGGCCGGCCGGTGAAGACCTCGCCGACGAAGAACGGCTGGCTCATGAACCGCTGGAGGCGGCGGGCGCGCGACACGGTCGCCTTGTCCTCCTCGGACAGCTCGTCGATCCCGAGGATCGCGATGATGTCCTGAAGGTCGCGGTAGCGCTGGAGGACGCGCTGGGTCTCGCGGGCGACGTCGTAGTGGTCCTGCCCGACGACGAGCGGGTCGAGGACCCGCGAGGTCGAGGTCAGCGGGTCGACCGCCGGGTAGATCCCGAGCTCGGTGATGTAGCGCTCGAGGCGGATCGTCGAGTCGAGGTGGCCGAAGGTCGTTGCCGGGGCCGGGTCCGTGTAGTCGTCGGCCGGGACGAACACGGCCTGGAGGCTGGTGATCGAGCCCTTCTTGGTCGAGGTGATCCGCTCCTGGAGGGCAGCCATCTCGGTGGCCAGGTTCGGCTGGTAGCCGACCGCGCTCGGCATCCGGCCGAGCAGCGCGGAGACCTCCGAGCCGGCCTGGGTGAACCGGAAGATGTTGTCGATGAACAGGAGGACGTCGCGGCCCTCCTCGTCGCGGAAGTACTCGGCCATCGTCAGCGCGGTGAGGCCGACACGCTGGCGGGCGCCTGGCGGCTCGTTCATCTGGCCGAAGACGAAGGCGGTCTTGGCGATGACGCCCGACTCCGTCATCTCGGCGATGAGGTCGTTGCCCTCGCGGCTGCGCTCGCCGACGCCGGCGAACACGGAATAGCCCGAGTGCTCCTGGGCGACGTTCCGGATGAGCTCCTGGATGATGACCGTCTTGCCGACGCCGGCGCCGCCGAAGATCCCGATCTTGCCGCCCTTCTTGAACGGGCAGATCAGGTCGATGACCTTGATGCCCGTCTCGAAGACCTCGACGTCGGTGGTCTGCTGGTTGAACGGCGGGGGGTCGCGGTGGATCGGCAGGGACGTCGTGGCGCTCACCGGACCCTTGAGGTCGATCGGCTGGCCGAGGACGTCGAAGACGCGGCCGAGGGTCGCCTCTCCGACCGGGACGGTGATCGGTGCGCCGGTGTCGATCGCGTCGACGCCCCGGGCGAGCCCGTCCGTCGTCGTCATCGCCACGGTCCGGACCCAGTTGTTGCCGAGGTGCTGCTGGACCTCCACGGTCAATGGGTCCTGGCCGGGTCGCTGGATCTCGACGGCGTTGTAGATCGCCGGCAGCTGGCCGGCCGGGAACACGATGTCGACGACCGCGCCGGTGATCTGGATCACCCGGCCGGTCGCGGTGGTGGCGGTGGTGGCGGTCGCCATGCTTGTCATTGCCTCCTGCGTGGGCGCGTCAGCGGGTCTGCGCGCCGGACGCGATCTCGATCATCTCGCGGGTGATGTTCGCCTGACGGACCTTGTTGTAGCTGAGGGTCAGGTCCTCGATGAGGTCCTCGGCGTTCTCGGTCGCGTTCTTCATCGCGACCATGCGGCTCGATTCTTCGCTCGCCTTCGCCTCGAGGACCGCCTGGTAGAGACGGGTCGCGACGTAGCGTGGAAGGAGCTGCTCGAGCACCGCGCCGGCGCTCGGCTCGAAGATGAACTGGTTGCCGGGGATTCCGTCGGCGTCTTCCGCCGGGCGGATCGGCAGGAGCTGGGCGAGGGTCGGCCGCTGGGTGAGGGTCGACACGAAGTGGTTGTAGACGATGTCGATCCGGGCGTACTCACCCGACAGGTAGTCGTCCGTGATCAGGCGCGCCAGGGGCACCACGTCGGCGAACGACGGGCGGTCCCCGAACCCGCTGAAGTGCGCCTCGATCGGCACCCGCGCCCGGCGCATCGCGTCGCGGCCCTTGCGCCCGACGGTCACGACCGAGAGGTCGCCCGGGTGCTCGGTGATCTCGCGCGCGGCGAAGCGGACCGTGTTCGTGTTGAGCGGGCCGGCCAGGCCCCGATCCGTGGTGATCAGCACGATCAGCCGCTTGCCGCTTTCCCGCCGGACCAGGAGTGGATGATCCTCGCCGCTGAGGACCGTGGCGAGGTCGGCGAGGACCTCGTCCAGCTTGTCGCTGTACGGTCGGGAGGCGAGGGTCGCGTCCTGGGCGCGCTTGAGCTTGCTCGCGGCGACGAACTGCATCGCCCGGGTGATCTGCTTGATGTTCTTCACGGCGCCGATCCGGCGCCGGATGTCACGCTGGCTGGCCACGCTGTGCGGTGTCCCCTGCTGTCCCTGCCCCTACGCCAGGAAGTTCTGGCGGTGGGCGGCGATCGCCTCATCGAAGGCGGCGGCGAGCTCGTCGGTCATGGTCCGGCTCGCGGCGAGCTCGGTCAGGATGGCCGGGCGCTCGGTCTCGAGGAACCGGTAGAAGCCGGTCTCCCAGTCTTTGACCCGGTTCGACGGGATGTCGTCGAGGGCGCCCTTCGTGGCGGCGTACAGGATGGCAACCTGCTTCTCCACGCCGAGCGGCTGGTATTGGGGTTGCTTGACGACCTCGGACAGCTTCTCGCCCCGGGTCAGCTGGTCGCGGGTGGCCTTGTCCAGGTCGGACGCGAACTGGGCGAACGCGGCCAGCGCGCGGTACTGGGCCAGGTCCAGCTTGAGCGGCCCGGCGACCTTCTTCATCGCCTTGGTCTGGGCGGCCGAGCCGACCCGCGACACGGAGATGCCGATGTTCAGCGCCGGTCGCTGGCCGGAGTTGAACAGGTCCGTGTCGAGGAAGATCTGGCCGTCGGTGATCGAGATGACGTTGGTCGGGATGTAGGCGGACACGTCGCCGGCCTGGGTCTCGATGATCGGCAGCGCGGTCAGCGACCCGCCGCCGTTCTCGGCGTTCAGGCGGGCGGCCCGCTCCAGCAGCCGGCTGTGGAGGTAGAAGACGTCGCCCGGGTAAGCCTCGCGGCCGGGCGGCCGGCGGAGCAGGAGCGACATCTCGCGGTAGGCCCAGGCGTGCTTGCTCAGGTCGTCGTAGACGCACAGGGCATCCTTGATCAGGCCCTGACCGGCGACCTTGACGCCGACCTCCATGATCTCCTCGCCCATCGCCACCCCGGCGTACGGCGCCAGGTACTGGAGCGGAGCGGGGTCCTCGGCGCCGGCCACGACCACGATCGTGTGCTCCATCGCGCCGTTGGCCTCGAGGATGGCGACCGTGTTGGCGACCGTCGAGAGCTTCTGGCCGATCGCCACGTAGATGCAGACGAGGCCCTTGCCCTTCTGGTTGATGATCGTGTCCACGGCGATGGCCGTCTTGCCGGTCTGCCGGTCGCCGATGATCAGCTCGCGCTGGCCACGGCCGATCGGGATGAGCGCGTCGATCGCCTTGATCCCGGTCTGGACCGGGGTGTCGACCGACTGGCGGACGATGACGCCCGGGGCGATCCGCTCGACCGGGCGGGTCTTCTTCGCGTTGATCGGGCCCTTGTCGTCGAGCGGACGCCCGAGCGGGTCCACGACGCGGCCCAGGAGCTCCGGCCCGACCGGGACCTCGACGACGCGCCCGGTCGTCTTGACCGTGTCGCCCTCCTTGATCGCGGTCGACTTGCCCAGGATGACCGCGCCGACGGTCTCCTCCTCGAGGTTGAGGGCCATGCCCATCACCCCGCCCGGGAACTCGAGCAGCTCGGAAGCGAGCGCGCCCGCCAGGCCGTAGATCTGGGCGATCCCGTCGCCGACCTCGACGACCGTCCCGACGTTGCGGGTCTCGGCTCCCTGGTCGAACGAGTCGATCGCCGACTTGATGATGCTGATGATCTCGTCGGAACGAATGGCCATTGGCTCAGATCTCCTAGAGGGCGCCCGAGACGAGCTGATTCCGGAGTCGCTCGAGGCGACCTCGGACGCTCCCGTCGATGAGGCGATCGCCGACGCGGACCAGCAGGCCGCCGAGCAGGCTCGGGTCGACCCGCAGGTCCAGCTCGACGCGGCCGCCGGTCATCTCCTCGAGCCGCCCGGTCAGGGCGCTGACCTCGGCGGACTCGAGCGGCGTCGCACTCGTGGCGATGGCGGTGGTGACTCCGTTGCGCTGATCGTCGAGGCGCCGGAACTCGGCGGCGACGCGCGGCAGAGCCTCGATCCGGCCGCGCCGGATCATCAGCGCGATGAGGTTGAGCACCGGCCGGCTGATGGTCGCCTCGAGCGCGGTGACCAGCCCGGCCCGCGACTCGAGCGGGATCGCCGGGTTCTCCAGGGCGCGCAGCACCGTGGGGTCGCCCAGGATGACGGCCGCGGCATCGAGCTCGCGGCGCCAGGCCTCGACGGTCCCGTCGCGGAGGGCGATCTCGAAGGCCGCCTCCGCGTACCGGCGGGCGGCCGTGGACGGACGGGCCATCAGCCGTTCGACCCCGTGGCGGACGTCTCGCGCAGGAACTCGTCGACGAGCCGGCGCTGCCGGTCGTCGCTCATCGTCTCGCCGACCACGCGGCCGGCCGCCGCCAGGGCGAGGTCCGCGACCTCTGCCCGGAGGTCCGCGAGCGCACGGTGCTTCTCCGTCTCGGTCTCGGCCGCCGCGCGGACGCGCATCCGGTCGAGCTCTTCTCGGGTGGCGGCGATGTCCGCGTCACGCGTCTCCTGGGACACCTTCTGGGCGCGATCCAGGATCTCCTTCGCGTCGCGGCGAGCCTGGCTCAGGGCCTCGGCCCGCTCGGCCGCTGACGACTCGCGCTCGCGGCGCGCCGCCTCCGCATCGGTCAGGCCCTGCTGGATCCGAGCCTTTCGGTCGGCGAGCATGGTCGAGATCGGCCGGAACGCGAAGGACCACAGGATCGCCAGCAGCAGCAGGAAGTTCGCGGAGCTGATGATCACCCAGAACAGGTTGATCTGCAGCCCGCCGCCGCCGCCCTCGGCGGCCAGGCGAACGGCCTCGCGACCCGCGCTGCCGGCGATGGCCAGGAAGTCCACGATCTGCTCTCCGTGCCCGATGGGCTACTTGACGGCGGCCGGGCTGAGGAAGATCGCCAGGAGGCCGACGACAACCGCCAGGACGCCGAGCCCTTCGGCGAACGCCGCGAGGATGATGGCGAGGCCGCGGATCTGGCCGGCCGCGTCGGGGTTGCGCCCGATGGCGCTGCTCGAAAGGCCGCCGAGGATACCGATGCCGATGCCCGGGCCGATGACGCCGAGGGCGGCAAGGCCTGCGCCGATGAGTTCCATGTCGGGATTTCCTCCTACAACCCGGGCGATCGACCCGGGATCATTGGGACCGTGGTGGTGGGTGGCGGACCGAACGGTCCGTGGCTCAGTGCGCGGGGGCGGGCTGCTCCTGGTAGGCGCCCTGCCCCTCGAGGGCGTCCGCGGCCTCGTGGCCGAGCTTGCCCTCAGCGGGGTGGTGGCTCTCGATCGCCCCGAGGGTGAACATCAGGGTCAGGACGCTGAAGATCAGTGCCTGGACCGCGTTGAGCATGACCTCGAGCCCGAACAGGAGCACGGGCACGAAGCTGATCGTCAGGGCGGTGATCACCCCGAGGGCGACCTCGCCGCCGTAGATGTTGCCGAAGAGCCGCATCGACAGCGTCAGCGGCTTGACGAACTCGAGCATGAGCTCGACCAGGCCGACGAACAGGGCGATGACCCCGGCGCCGATCCCCTGCCTGAATTCGTAGAGCGGGAAGAACTTCCCGAGGTAGCCGCTGAAGCCGAGCTTGCGGAAGCCCTGGACGTGGAACGTGAAGAAGCTGACCAGGGCGAGCCCGATCGTGATGTTCACGTCGCTGGTCGGGGCGCGCAGCTCCTCGAGCTTGCCGATCGGCGGCACGAGCCCGGACCAGTTGGAGAAGAGGATGAAGATGAAGAACGCTGCGAACAGCGGAACGTACGGCAATGCGGCGGGCCCACCCAGCGAGGTGGCGAAGTTCTGGAGGGATTCGTAGGCGAACTCGGCCACGTTCTGGAGGCGTCCGGGGACGTCCTTCCGGCCGCGGGTCGTGAGGATCGCGCCGATGATGACGAGGGCCATCACGATCCACATCGTGAGGATCGTGGAGCTGATGCTCGGGTGGAACGTGATCAGCGCGCCCGGCGACGGCGCGCTGGCCGGATCGAAGTCGTAGACCACGTGCGGGGCCGGGAACTCGAGGGTGCCGTGGATGAAGCAGGCCGGGTAGGCGCACGCCTCACCGGGCTGGCCGCCCTTCGGGAACGGCGGGAAGAACGCGAACGCGATGACGTTCAGGGCGACGATCGCCCCGATGATCGCGAGCCAGCGGACCGGCAGACTCCGGCCCCTGTTCGCCTTCTGCGCGACCGGGGTTCCCGGGGCGGGGATCGTCCCGGGGGTCTGCGCGACCCCGCCGGTCGCGACCTGCTCGCTCGACACGCTTGCTCCACACACAGGAGCGCGGCTGGGGTGCCGCGCTCATCGAGGCTTCCGTTCGGGCCGGGGGCCCGTCCTTATCCGTATTTCGCCAGGAACCGGCTGATCAGCCGGTAGATCCCCACGGCGCCCGCTCCGGCGCCGCCGAGGAAGCCGACGACCACGAAGATGGGCAGCGTACCCAGCTGCCGGTCGACCCAGTACCCGCCGAGGACGCCCGCGAGCGTGGTGACCAGCAGAAGGACGCCGATCTCGGAGAAGAGCGCGAAATAAGCTCCAACCTGACCCGACAAAGCGAGGGGATGATAGCAGGTGCCTCCTTCGGGCGGCAAACGCCGGGTTGCGGCCCGGTTGCGATCGGCCACGCCGCGGACCCTGCGTCCCGCCCGCCACGCCGCGGACCCTGCGTCCCGCCCGCCACGCCGCGGACCCTGCCTCCGCCCGCCGGATATCCGACCCATGCATGGAATCGGCCGACCGTGAGCGTGGCCACGACCCGGTTCTGTCGATACCCCACCTCGGGCACGCACGTCAGCCCCTGAAACGATGCACCCGCCGCATATCGGCCGATCGCGGCCCTCTGACCCGGGTCAGCCGCCGCGGGGGATCGCGCCGCGGCGGTCGCGCCAAGATCCGCACGGCGCGGTCCTCGGACTCTGCGGCGCACCGGATTATCACGACCATGAGTAGCAGGCAGGCTACAGCGGGGTCCGAAGGCTCGTGTCCGTCGATGGTCTGGCCGGATTCGCCACGAATCATACCGACACACGCTCACCGCGGGATGACTTGCGTCGCGCCACCTGTCGGCCTCATGTCCGATGGCGCATCGGGCCCGTCGGAACCGCCCCTCGTACTCATGCTGGTGATATCTCGACGCCTTCGAGGGGACTCAGCCGGCCCGCCGGTCCCCCTCCGTCAGGGTGCGGGCGTGAAGTCAGGGCGTCGTGGTCGGGGTCGCGGTCGGGGTCGCGGTCGGGGTCGGGGTCGGGGTCGGGGTCGGGGTCGGGGTCGGGGTCGCGGTCGGGGTCGGGGTCGCGGTCGGGGTCGCGGTCGGGGTCGGGGTCGCGGTCGGGGTCGCGGTCGGGGTCGGCGGTACGGTCGGCGGGGTCGCGGTCGGGGTCGGCGGTACGGTCGGCGGGGACGTTGCGATCGCCGTCGGCTTCGGGGTGCGCGTCGCTCCTGCCGTTGGCCGCACCGTCGGCCTGACCGTGGCGGTCGGGCTCGGGACGGCGACGGCGACGGCGACGGTGAGGGTTCCGAGGCGACCGTCGGCGCGGCAGTCGCCTCGGGCGTCGGCAAGGAGGACCCGGCCGGAGCCGGCGAGAAGGAGCCACCCACCTCCAGGCTCGCGGACAGCGCACCCGGCGTCGGCGTCCCGGGCGTCCCGGGCGTCCCGGTCGCGCTCAGGACGGCCCCCCGGTCCCCGAAGGGCGCAAGGTTGACGACGACGACCAGCGCCCCGCCCACGACGAGGACGGCGCTCGCGGTATCGCGATAGAGGCGGGCTCGCGGGCTGAGGGCGGGAGCGACGCGGCGAGTCCTGTCGTCCGCGCCCCGCCCGGGCGGCTGCCCGCCGGCGGAACGGGCGACGACCGGCGCCCCGGAGACGACGATCCGCCCCGGCTGGAGACGGACCGGGCCGGCCGCCGCATCGGAGTCGAGCGGGTGGGCCATCGGGGGAACCGGCGACCCCGTTCCGGACGGCCTGGGGAGTCGGCCCGGATCATCGGCCGAGCGTCCCGAGAGCGATCGGATGGCGAGCATCCCGACCGATCGGTCGATCGCCTCGCGGAACCATTGGATCGGGCGGACGCGCGCTCGGGGTCGGGCGGCCGCGCCGCGCCATCGCCAGTTCTCGACGACCTCGTAGAGGATCGCCAGCGTTGCGACGAGGATGGCCAGCGCGACAAGCAGTTCGGCGGTCATGGGTTCCCGGGGCAGCCCGCCCGGGCAGGGCGAGTCTCGGCCGATGCTAGCACCCGCTCAACCGCCGGACGAGGCCCCGCCCGCACCGGGATCGTCGTACGCCTCGGCCTCGAGTTCCTCGGCGACGGCCTCCCGCCCGGTCAGCGCGAACAGGACGAGGCCGGATGCGACGACGACCCCGAGGAACGCGTAGAGCTGTCCCGCCCCGGACAGCACGAAGGTCAGCGCCGCCAGCCCGGCCGAGATGGCATAGATGAGCAGGACCGTCTGGGTATGCGACAGGCCGAGGTCCAGGAGCCGGTGGTGGACGTGCCCCCGGTCCGGGGTGAACGGCGAGCGCCCGCTGGCGAGCCGCCGGACGATGATCCAGAACGTGTCGATCACCGGCACGCCGAGGACGAGCAGCGCCACCGCCACCTTCGCGGTGCCGAGGATGGACAGGACCGCCAGCGTGTACCCCACGAACATCACCCCGCTCGTCCCGACGAAGATCGACGCCGGGTGGAAGTTCCAGCGGAGGAACCCCAGGAGCGCCCCGGCCAGGACGAAGCAGAGAGCCGCGACGAACGGCTGGCCGGACGGCCCCACCGCGGTCGTCAAGCTGATCAGCCCTAGGGTGGTCGCGGCGATCAGGGCGATCCCGGACGACAGCCCGTCGAGCCCGTCGATGAAGTTGATGCTGTTGATCATGCCCACGATCCAGAGCACCGTGAACGCGACGGCGAAGATCCCGTCGAGCCGGATCGTGCCGGGCCCGAACGGGTTCGCGATCCCGTCCACCAGCACGCCCAGGGCGACGGCCATCAGGGCGATCGCGAGCTGGCCGATGAGCTGCCAGCGGGCGCGGATCTGGAGCGCGTCGTCCAGGAAGCCGATCGCCGCCGCGACGAGCCCGCCGATGAGCAGCGCCCCGAGCTCCGGAGCGCCGACCGTCGACGGGATCGAGATCGCGCCGATTCCCCTGCGATCGACCAGGATGACGACGAGGATCGCCACCGGCAGGAAGGCCGCGACGACGGCGAGCCCGCCGCCGCGCGGGATCGGGCGGATGTTCACCCGCCGCGGGTCCGGCCGGTCCACCAGGCCGAACCGGCTGGAGAAGCGCCGCACGAGCGGGGTCAGGCCGAGGGCGAGCAGCGCCGCCGCGGCGAACGAGACCAGGAGCGCCGGGGCGAGCGACCCGAGGTCCGCGATGAACCTCATCCGGCACGGCTCGCGGAGCGCCGGGGGGCGGGCCCGGCCCGGGACGCGCGGCCGGACGCCGGGATCACGCCTCGGCCAGGCCCGGGACGGGGAAGTGCGACACGATCTCGGCGACCTCGCCGGCCAGCCGCGCCTGCTCGACCGGATCGTCGCGCCGGCGGATGGCCTCGACGATGATCCGTCCGACCCGGCGCATCTCGTCCTCGCCGAAGCCGCGACTGGTGGTGGCCGGCGTCCCGATCCGGATCCCCGACGCGGTGTTCGGCGGGTTCGTGTCGAACGGGATGCCGTTCTTGTTGACCGTGATCCCGATCTCGTCGAGGAGGTGCTCGGCCTCGCTGCCGGTCACGCCGAGCGGCGTCACGTCGACCAGCATGAGGTGGTTGTCCGTGCCGCCGGAGACGACCCGGGCGCCCGTCCGCCGCGAGCGTCTCGGCCAGCACGCCGGGCGTTCGCGACGCGTGCGGCGCTGGTCGTCGCGGAACTCCTCGGCTCGGCGGCGAGCTTGAAGCCCACGGCCTTGCCGGCGATGACGTGCATGAGCGGCCCGCCCTGGACGCCCGGGAAGACGCTCCGGTCGATCGTCTGCCGCGAGCGGTGCGCCTTGACCATCGGGAAGTCGGCCGGGTCGACGCGTCGGCGGGCAGCTCGCGCGCGGCTGAAGATCATGCCGCCGCGCGGCGCCGCGGAGGGTCTTGTGGGTGGTCGTCGTGACGAGATCGGCGTGCGGGAACGGGCTCGGGTGGAGGCCCGCCGCCACGAGCCCCGCGATGTGGGCCATGTCCACGAACAGCAGCGCGCCCGACCGCCGTGGGCGATCTCCGCCATCCGCTCGAAGTCGATGATCCGCGGGTAGGCCGACGCGCCGCCGACGATCAGCTTCGGCCGGACCTCCCGCGCCTGGCGCTCGAGGGCGTCGTAGTCGATCCGCTCGTCGTCCTCGCGGACGCCGTAGCGCGTGGACCTCGTAAGCCGGCCGGAGAAGTTGAGGGCCATGCCGTGGGTGAGGTGGCCGCCGTGGGCCAGGTTCATGCCCAGGATCCGGTCGCCCGGGCTGGAGGACGCTGAAGTAGGCGGCCATGTTGGCCTGGGCGCCGGAGTGCGGCTGGACGTTGACGTGCTCGGCGCCCGGGAAGAGCGCGAGGGCCCGCTCCTGGGCGAGCGTCTCGGCGACGTCGACGTACTCGCAGCCGCCGTAGTAGCGCTTGCCGGGCAGGCCCTCGGCGTACTTGTTGGTGAGCCAGCGAGCCCTGGGCCTCCATGACCGCGGCGAACACGTAGTTCTCGCTGGCGATGAGCTCGATCTTGTCGTGCTGGCGGCGGCGCTCGCCGTGCATCGCCTCCCACAGGTCCGGGTCGACCTCGGCGATCGGGGCCCAGGCGAGTCCGGTGGGTGCGCTGGCGGTCATCGGCGGCTTCCTCGGTTCGGCGGCGGGTCAGCCGGCGGTTCGGCGGCGGTTCGGCGGCGGTTCGCGCCGGCGCGTCACATGGTCCCACACCGTCAGCGGAGGCGGTGCTCCAGCTCGGCCTCGTCGAGCACGGCGGCGAGGGCCGCCAGCGGGATCGCGCCGGCGCGAAGGAGGCGGGGCGGGCCGGTGGAGCAGTCGACGACGGACGAGGGCACGCCTCCCCGAGCCGGACCGCCATCGAGGACGAGCTCGAGGTCGGGCGCGTCGCCGAGCTGGGCGAGGACCCCGGCCGCGTCGATCGCGTCGGGCTCGCCCGAGCGGTTCGCGGAGGTCACCGGGAGCGGGCCAAGCGCCCGCGCCAGCGCGCGCGGGCTGTCGTGGGCCGGCAGCCGCAGCCCGATCGTGGACGCGCCACCGGTCAGGGCTGCCGGGAGCCTGACATCCGGTCGCTGCGGGACGATCAGGGTCAGCCCGCCCGGCCAGAACGCCGCGGCGAGGACATGGGCGGCGGCGTCGAGGAGCGCCACCTCCTCCGCCTGGCGATGGTCCGCCAGGAGGAGGACGACGCCCTTCCCCGGCGGTCTCCGCTTCGCCGCGAAGAGCCGCGCGATGCCGTCCGGGGCGTCGAGCGCCACGCCAAGCCCGTAGACCGTGTCCGTGGGCATCGCCACCAGGCGCCCGGCCCGCAGGGCCTCGATCGCCGCGGCCCGCCCGACCGCGTCGTCCGCCACCAGCCGCGGGCTGGCGCTCACGGGAGCCCCGCCCCACCCGGTGCGAAGCGGTCCACGTTGAGCGGCGCCGCCCCGCCCGCCAGCACGAGCGCCTCGATGACCCCGGCGGCGCCCTCGTCCTCCAGGGGCGGCGCCACGTAGCGCGCCACCGCCCGGACCGCGGCCGGCGAGGACGGCATCGCCACCCCGTGCCCGACCGCCTCGATCATCTCGAAGTCGTTGTACTGGTCGCCGATCGCGAGCGTCTGCTCCAGCGGGACCCCCAGCCGCCGGGCCAGCCAGCGCACCGCCCGCCCCTTGGACACCCCCGGCGCGAGGAACTCGATGAACTGCGGATGGCTCACGGTGACCTCCGCCCGACCGCGGAAGTGGTCGCGCGCCGTCTCCATGAGCGCCACCGGACGGCCCTCCTCGGCGACCGCGAGGACCTTCGTGATCGGGTGCCGGATCCAGCGCGCCAGGTCGGGGACGAGCTCCGCCCGTGCCCCGAGGAACGCCGAGTAGTCGTCTGCCTTCGGATCGTGGGCCGGGATGATGAACCGCTCGAGGTGGTTGATGTGCGGCTCGAAGCCGTTCGCCAGCGACCAGGCGATCGTCTCGCGGGCCACGGCCGCCGGTAACGGCCGGTGGAAGAGGAGCTTCCCGAGACGCTGGCCCGGAGCCGGCATCTGCCGGATCAGCGCCCCCTGGTAGGCGATGATCGGCCCGGTCAGCCCGAGCGCATCCGCGAACGGGAGGGCGCTGGTAGCCATCCGACCGGTCACCAGCGAGACATGGACCCCGCGCCGGACGGCACCCACGATCGCCTCGCGCGTCCGCGGTCGGAGCGCCAGGTCGTCGCCGACGAGGGTCCCGTCGATGTCGAGCGCGAGGAGGCGGATCGGGAAGCGCGGCTCGGGCACGACGGCTACGACGAGGATGCCGGCGACGCGGCCGAAGTTCGCTCGAGCCGGGCCACCCGCGGCAGCCCGGCCAGGTCCGGGATCACCTCGCAGGACCAGCCGGGCATCCGTTCGGCGACCGCGGCCGCGATGAGCTCGGCCTGGTCCGATCCGATCTCGAGCACGGCCGAGCCGTCCGGCCGGAGCACCCGCGGCAACCGGTCGAGGAGCGCCCGGATCACGTCGAGCCCGTCCGGCCCGCCGTCGAGTGCCGGCCGCGGCTCGAACGACGCGGCAACTGGCAGCGCGTCCACGGCGGCCGAGGCAACGTACGGCAGGTTCGCGGTGACGATGTCGAACAACTCGCCGTCAACCGGCAGGAGGTCGGCGAGGACGAGCTCGATCCGGTCGGCGACCCCGTGGCCCACCGCGTTCTCACGGGCCAGCTGGAGGGCGTTCGGGTCGAGGTCCGTGGCCACGATCCGGACCTCGTCGAGCATCCGCCGGCGGCGGAGCGCCACGGCGAGGGCCACGGCGATCGTCCCGCTCCCCGTGCCCACGTCGGCGATCCGCAGCGGGGGCGTCCCGGGTGCTCGGGGCGCTCCGGTCAGCCGTCGGACGACCTCGGCCTCGGCGATCTCCACCAACCGCTCGGTCTCCGGCCGCGGGATGAGCGCCCGCGCGATCGGCCGCGAAGGCGAGCCCGTGGAACTCCTTGAACCCGCGGATGTAGGCCACCGGCTCGCCGGCCTCTCGCCGGACGACGGCCGCCTCGTAGGCAGCAGCCGCGTCGGGCCCCACCGGTGCCTCGGGATGGGCGATGATCGCGGTCCGGTCGATGCCCATCGCCCGCGCCAGCAGGAGCTCGGCGTCGAGCCGGGCGCTCTCGGAGCCGGATGCGCGCAGCCGCTCGACCCCGGCGCGAAGGAGCTCGTCGGACGGTCGCCACCGGTCGGCCCGTCAGCCGGGCGCGTCCTCGACCAGCGCCGAGAGCCGCTCCGCCTGGTCGGTCGTGATCAGCGCGTCGATGAGCTGGTCGAGGTCGCCGTCGAGGACCCCGGGCAGGTTCGTGGAGGTCCATGCCGATCCGGTGGTCGGTGACGCGGTCCTGCGGGAAGTTGTAGGTCCGGATCTTGTCCGAGCGGTCGCCCGCCCCGATCATCGACCGGCGCGCCGCCGAGTCCGCCTCGCGCTGCTTCTGGCGCTCGAGCTCGCAGCAGCCGGGCACGCAGGACGGCCAGCGCCTTGGCCTTGTTCTTGTGCTGGCTCTTCTCGTCCTGGATCTCGACCACGAGGCCCGTCGGCAGGTGGGTGATCCGGACCGCCGAGTCGGTCGTGTTGACCGACTGGCCGCCCGGCCCGGACGAGCGCTTGACGTCGATCCGGAGGTCGCGCTCCTCGTCGATCTCGACCTCGGTCTCCTCGGCCTCCGGCAGCACGACGACGGTCGCGGTGGACGTGTGGATCCGACCGGAGGACTCCGTGGCGGGCACGCGCTGGACCCGGTGGACGCCGCCCTCGAACTTCAAGCCGCGAGTAGGCGCCGTCGCCGCTGCACCTCGACGATCGCCTCCTTCACGCCGCCGATCCCGGTCTCGTTGAGGCGAGATGACCTCGGCCTTGTAGCGATGGCGCTCGGCGTAGCGAAGGTACATCCGGAGCAGCTCGGCACGCGAACAGGGCCGCCTCCTCGCCGCCGGCGCCCGCCCGGATCTCGAGGATGACGTCGCCTTCGTCGGCCGGGTCACGCGGCAGGAGGAGGACCTTGAGCTCCTCGATGAGGCGCGTCTCGTCGGCCTCGAGCCGGTCGACCTCCTCGCGGGCCATCGACCGGAGCTCCTCGTCCGTCTCGCCGTCGCGCATCTCGCGGGCGCCGGCGAGTTCGGCGCGGGTCGCCTCGCAGCCGGCGAAAGGCCTCGACGACCGGCTCGAGCCGGGCCAGTTCCCGGCCCAGCCGGCGGATCTCGGACGGATCGGCGGACGTCTCGGGCTGCGCCAGCTCGGCCTGGACGGCGTCGTACTGGCGCGGCGACCTCGAGCGAGCTTCGCGTCGATCATGCGCTGGGCGCGGGCGTCTCGGTCTCCGCCGTCGCCGGCTCCACCGCCGCCTGGGCCAGACCCTCGATCGCGGACCTGGCCTTCAGGCGCACCTCCACGTCGGCCAGCGGCTCGCGCTCGAACGCCGCGCTCCCGGCCGGGATCGCCTCGCCGTCCGCCTCGAGCGCCTGCTCCATCGACACGATCGCGACCTCGATCATGTCGTCGGTGGGCTGCTTGGTGGTGATCATCTGGACGCCAGATCCCGGGCAGCATGACGCAGTGGACGAGCGGGTTGGCGCGGTGCCTGGCACCCAAGCGCAGGATCTCGTAGCCGACCGCGGCGATGACCGGGATGAGCAGGACCCGGCTGCCGACCATGACCAGCGGCGCCTGCCGCCCGACCAGGCTGAACGCGACGATCGAGAGGGCGATGACGACGACGAGGAACTCCGTGCCGCAGCGCTGGTGGGCGGTCGGGTACTTGCGGACCTGCTCGGTCGTGAGCGGGTCGCCGGCCTCGAGGGCGTGGATCGTCATGTGCTCGGCGCCGTGGTACTGGAAGACGCGCCGGATGTCCGGCGTGCGGGCGATCAGCGCGAGGTAGCCGAGGAAGATCGCGACCCGGACCAGCCCCTCGACGAGGTGCTGGACGAGGCCGTTGTCGATGCTGGCCGTGGCGAACGTCGCGACGAGCGAGCGGCAGGAGGAAGAAGATCCCGATCCCCGCGGCCAGGGTCACGAGCCGAGCATCAGCGCGATCGAGCCCCTGCCCAGCTCCACGCCCTCCTCGGCGCGCCTGGACGTTCGCACTGCGGACGAGCCAGCGGGTGCCGACGACCAGCGTCTCGTACAGGACGACGAGCCCGCGCACGAACGGCAACTTCGCCCAGCGGCTACCGTGGAAGCCCGAGTCGAGCCGCTCCGTGGCGCAGACGATCCGGCCGTCCGGGTGGCGGAGCGCGACCGCGATCGCATCGCGGCCGCGCATGAGGACGCCCTCGATGAGCGCCTGGCCGCCGTAGCGTGTAGCTGGCCATGCCCGCAGTCTACCGGCTCGCGGCCGAGTGGCCGGTCGAGCGCCCTGGCGTCGCGCATCTCGCACGGGATGCGTCGCGCGGGACCGGAACCCAGGGCCTACGCCCGGGCCTGGCGCTCCAGGCGCTTCTGGAAGCGCTCGACCTGGCCGGCCGTGTCGATGATCGTCTGCTTGCCCGTGAAGAACGGGTGGCAGTTGCTGCAGACGTCGACGCGCAGCTCCGTGCGGGTGGAGCCGACCGTCCAGGTCGATGCCGCACGAGCCGCAGTGGACCTCGGCCTGGTGGTACTTGGGGTGGATGTCGGGCTTCACGGGATTCTCCTCCGTCGCCGTCCGTGCGGGTCCGAGCCCGCCGGTGGTCGCCGGCTGTGGGATTGGGCGGTGCCTACGCCTCGACTGCGACGGGCTCGACGCGGATGCGCTTCTTCGACTTCGTCTGGTGCTCGAAGCGGACCTTGCCGGTCACCGTCGCGAAGACGGTGTAGTCGCGGCCGAGCCCGGTGCCCGTGCCCGGCGAGGAAGGTCATCCCGCGCTGGCGGACGATGATCGAGCCGGCCGGCACGAGCTGGCCGTCGCCGGCCTTCACGCCCAGTCGCTGGCCGACGCTGTCGCGGCCGTTCTTGGAGCTGCGAGCCTGCCTTCTTGTGGGCCATCGCTGGTTACTCGTCCTTCTTCGTGGCGCGGGGCTTCTTCGCGACCGCGGGCGCCTTGGGCTCCGCGGCGGGCTTCGCGGCGCGCGGCTTCTTCGCGGCGGTCGTGGTTTCGGCGACTCCGGCTGTCGTGGCCTTCGCCGCGGCCGGCTTCTTCCGGCTGCGGCCGGCTTCTTCGCGGCCGGCTTCGCGGCGGCCGGCTTCTTCGCGGCGGTCTTCGGCTTGGCCTCGATCTCGGCGGCGGCCTCGATCCTGGGGGCCTTCGCCGCGGCGAGCTTCGCGGCGAGCGCGGCGTCCACGGCGGCCTGCGCCCTGGCGGCCTCCTCGAGGCGCTGGCGCTCGGTCTTGGCGGCGGACTGGGCCTTGTCGACCGCCTCGGCCGCGCTCTTCCCGTTCAGCACGATGTCCGCGATGCGCAGGACGAGAAGCTCCTGGCGGTGCCCCTTCTTCACCCGGCGGCGGGCCTTCGGGCGGTACTTGAACGAAATGACCTTGTCGCCGCGCTCCTGGCGGAGGACCTCGGCGCTGACCGAGGCGTCGGCCACGACCGGCTGGCCGATCGCGGTGGTCTCGCCGTCGGCGACGAGCAGGACGCGGTCGAGGGTGATCGTATCGCCCGCCTTCGCGTCGAGGAGCTCGACCTCGAGCTGCGTGCCGACCTCGACGCGGTACTGCTTCCCGCCGGTCTCGATGACTGCGTACATGGATCCTCAGTGGGTGGTCCGCGGCGGTCCGCGGGCTGTTCGTTCACGACCACCGGCGGCGATCGGGGGTTCTGGGACACAGTGATGCGGCCGGTGCGGTCCGGGCGCGAACGGGAAGTGTACGGCGATGGCTCGTGAGCGTCAAACGAGTGGGGCGTCATGTGTTGATGGGCTGAGCGTCATGGTGCCGAGCCACAGCATCAGCGAGTCGGAGATCGCGTCGCGTGCCCAGGCTCCCCCTCGCCCGTTCCGCAGCGGTTTCCTACCTTGCGCTCCCAGTCGCGGGTCCCCCTCCCCGCCCGCGATCACCACCACTCATCGAATTGCGCACAGCCAAGCGTGACCGGTCGGCCGAATCGGCGTTCCTGGCCACCCAGTCACGCTCATTCATCCCGAGACTGATGAGTGGTACTCATCGGGCGGGGGCGGGGGCGGGGCGCGAACCTGCATCCCGGCACCCGTCTCCGTGACGAGTGGCGCATGGCGAACGGGCGGCGGCTTCGTCGCGAGCGAGATGCTCGGTGGCCTGAGCAAGATCGGCCCGGAGTGGGAGGGGATGTTCCTCGTCCCCGCCCTGATCGGCGCCATCGTGCTGGCGGTCGTGGTCGACCTGCTCGTGCGCATGGTCACCGGCGGCTCGCTGACCCATCGGGGCCACCCGGCCTGATGCAGGCACATTCCCGCGGCCCGGCCTTCGCCTGACCCGGCGGGGCCGGGCCGCTGCATGCCCGGGGCTCGATGGGTCCCGCGTCAGGCGGGCCAGCGCGTCAGCTCGTCGGCGGCCAGGAGACGCTCGCGGACGACGACGTCGAGTTCGAGAGCCCGGCCGAGCGCCTCGCCGAGCGCGAGGACGACCTCCTCCGGCCGCCCGGCACCGCCCTCCTGGGCGTGCCGGAGCCGCATCCGGACGACCGCCGGAGCGCCGGAGGAGATGGGATCCGGCGCCTCCGCCACGCTGAGCTCGAGGAGCAGCGGCCGCAGGTCGTAGGCCACGGATCGACCCTCGCCCTTGGGGCGCGCCCGTTCGAGCGACTCCGCCGCCAGCAGCACCTCGGCCGCCCCGGCCAGCTCGGCCGCGGACGCTCCTCGCAGCGCGACCCGGTAGTCGGCCGCCGCCAGGCGCGAAGCGGCCGCCGGCTCCCCCAGCCACACGTCGAACAAGTCGACCAGCCGGTACCCGGCCGGCAACTGCCCCTCGAGCCGTGCCCGCAGGGCGGGCAGCGTCAGCCGCTCGGCCAGGACGACGTCCACGAGCTCTCGCTCCCCGAGCATGCCGAGGGGCAGTGGCGCGGCGAACGCGAGCTTCGGCCGGGGGGTGTTGCCCTGGGACAGCGCGACCGGCACGTCGGCACGCCGGAGCGCTCGCTCCCACTGGGTGACGGCGTCGAGATGGGCCAGGAAGCGCGCCGCCGCGTCGCGCGCGAAGACGACCCGCCAGCGCTGGCGCGCCTCGTTCGAAGGACCCCCGGAACGGTCGACCACGTCTGCTAGTCTGACCGACGATGGAGCAGGCCGCCCGGACGAACCCATCGGCGCCGGCCGCTGCCGACGCGCCGGAGACGCCAACGGCTGCAGGCCCGACGGCGGTCTCGACGCCGGCCGCGACAGCGACCGCGCCCACGCCGGCGAATCCCCCGGCAGCCTCGGCTCGTCTGAGAGCGCCGACGCCGCGCGTCGCGATCCTCGCGGCAGCCGTCGCCATCGTCGCCGTCGTCCTGTACGCCGCCAGCGATGCGATCCGCCCGTTCGTCGTGGGACTCCTCCTCGCCTACCTCTTCGACCCGCTCGTCGAGCGCTTCGCCCGGATCGGTCTCCGCCGCTGGTTCGCCGTCCTCCTCGTCTACGCCATCGCCGGCGCGGTGGTCGCGGTCGCGATCAGCCTGACGATCCCGCCGCTCGTCCGCCAGATCGCCGCGTTCGCGGACGAGCTGCCGCAGATCGTCAGCCAGATCCAGTTCCAGCTGGCCCACCTCAACCAGGTCTACGATCAGCTCGGGATCGCGCCCGAGCTCCGGGACATGGCTGACCGGTTCGTCAGGACCGCGCTCGAGGCCCTCCAGAACGTCGACCTCGGGATCGTCCGGCCGATCGTCGACAGCGCCGCCAGCTTCATCGGCTCGCTGTTCGCCTACCTCATCCTGCCAGCCTGGCTGTTCTTCCTGCTCAAGGACCGGCCGAAGCTCCAGCTCGCTTTCGACCGGAGCCTGCCTCCCGCCTGGCGCCGGGACGCCTGGGCGCTCGTCGGGATCGTCCACGAGGTCTTCGGCAAGTGGGTCCGCGGCCAGATCCTGCTCGGCCTCACCGTCGGGATCGCGTCGTTCATCGGCCTGTCCGTCCTCGGCGTCACGGTCAACCCGATCTTCAGCCAGTACGCCGTCCTGCTGGCGCTCATCGCCGCGTTCGGCGAGCTCATCCCGATCATCGGGCCGATCATCTCGGCGGTCCCCGCGGTCCTGCTCGGGCTGACTGCCGGGATCGAGCCCGCGCTCGCGGCGTTCATCCTCTACTTCGTGATCCAGCAGGTGGAGAACAACGTCCTCGTCCCGAAGATCCAGAGCGACGCCGTCGAGCTCCACCCGACGATCATCATCGTCGCGCTCATCGTCGGCGGGGCGATCTTCGGGCTCCTCGGAGCGATCCTCGCCCTGCCGGTCACGGCCGCCGGCCGGGGCGTCTTCGGTTACCTCTTCCGGCGGGCCGGCGAGATCGCCGGAGAGCCGACCGGCGGCGCCACCACGACGCCGTCGGACGGGCAGGAGATCGAGGCGATGGAAGCCGCCGGCGCCGAGTTCGCGGTCGCCACCGGCGCGGAGAGCGCGCAATGACCCGCCCCGCCGACGAGCCCGGGATCGACCCCTACAAGGTCCTCCAGGTCGACCCGGACGCCGAGCCGGAGATCCTCCAGGCCGTCTTCCGGCGGCTCGCGCAGAAGTACCACCCGGACGTGATGCCGGGCCCGGAGGGCGAGGCGCGGATGATCGCGATCAACGCGGCCTGGGAGGTCCTCGGCGATCCGCAGAAGCGGGCCGCCTACGACCGGGAGCGGGCGCGCCGCGAGCCAGCCGCAGCAGGACACGACGCGGCGACCGCGGCCGCACGACCGGCCGGACCGTCCCGGCCGCCGAGCGGCCCATTCGCACCGGGATCCCGACCCAGGCCGGTCCCCCGACCGGCCGGCACCAAGGCCCCGCCTCGCGGCCCGGAGACCGTCTCGCGCGACTGGTCGAGCGGCCGCTCGTCGACCGGCGGTGGCTACGATCCGACCCGGATGCGGACCGCCGATGGCGAGGGAGCCGCCGGCCCGCCTCCCGGCAATCCGTCCGGGAGCGTCCTCAACTTCGGCCGCTACGCCGGCTGGTCGCTCGGGGAGATCGCCCGGGCCGACCTCGAGTACCTCGAGTGGCTGGACCGGATGACGATCGGCCGGCTCTACCGGGAGGAGCTCGACGAGATCCTGCGCCGGGCGGGCCGCCGCCGGAGCGCCCCCGCGGAGACGGACCGTCGCGGGTTGTTCCGGCGTCGCTGACGCAGGCCGGAGGCCAGCCTCACGCGCCTGAGGGGTCGAACCGACCGCTCCGGCGCCGTCCCAGCCACTTCTCCAGCTCGACTGCGATGAATACCAGTGTCGACGCGGCCAGCATCACCCCCAGCTCGATCGGCGAGAGTGCCTCCGTCTCGAAGATCGGCTGCAACGGCGGGAGGTAGATGATCGCGAGCTGAATGGCGACCGTGGCCGCAACGGCCCCGGTCAGGGGCACGTTCGTCCGCCAGCCCAGCCGGAAGAAGCTCTCGCGCTCGGAGCGCACGGCCAGGGCGTGGCCGAGCTGGAGGAACGCGAGCGTCGAGAAGACCATCGTCTGCCAGTGCCAGCCGAGGTCGAGCGCCACCGCCTGGATGCCGAGCGAGACGCCACCCATCAAGAGCCCCACCCACAGCGCGTGCTGCCACAGGCCGCGGGCGAAGATCGACTCGCTCATCGGCCGCGGCGGCCGCCGCATCGTGTCGCGTTCCGCGGGCTCGACACCCAGTGCGAGACCGGGCAGGCCGTCGGTCACGAGGTTGATCCACAGGATGTGGACCGGCAGCAGCGGGATCGGCAGGCCGGCGAACGGCGCCAGGAACATCACCCAGATCTCGCCGGAGTTGCTCGTCAGCGTGTAGCGCACGAAGCGCCGGATGTTGTCGTAGATCCGCCGGCCTTCCTCGACCGCGGCGACGATCGTCGCGAAGTTGTCATCGGCGAGGACCATGTCGGCGGCTTCCTTGCTGACCTCGGTGCCGGTGATTCCCATGGCGATGCCGATGTCCGCCAGCTTGAGCGCCGGCGCGTCATTGACCCCGTCTCCCGTCATCGCCACGATCGCGCCGCGGCTCTTCCAGGCCTTGACGATGCGCAGCTTCTGCTCCGGGTTCGTCCGCGCGTAGACCGCGACGTCGGTCACCACACGGTCGAACGCCACCTCGTCGAGCGTCTCGAGCTCGGCGCCCGTCAGCGTGAGCTCACGATCGCGCAGGATACCCAGCCGGCGGGCGATCGCCTGCGCTGTCAGCGCGTGATCGCCGGTGATCATCACCGGAGTGATGCCCGCGCTCCGCGCGGCGGCGACCGCATCCGCGGATTCGGGTCGCGGCGGATCGGTCATTCCGACCAGGCCGAGCAGGGTCAGCCGGTGCTCGGCATCCCCGAGCCGGGCGGGCATCGAGTCCAGCACGCGCTCGGCGATCGCCAGCACGCGATACCCGTCGGCGGCGTATCGATCCGCGACGAGCTGGGCGTGCAGCCAGACTGCCTCGTCACCGGGATCGCCGAGCGGCGCCAGCGCCTCGAGGGCGCCCTTCACGGTCACCCACACCCGCCCGTCGTCCCGATGGAGCGTCGTCATCCGCCGACGGGTGGCATCGAACGCGATCTCGGCCAGACGAGGGTGCTGCTCGTCCAGATCGCGGCGAGTGACGCCGCGCTTGCCGGCGAGAGCGAGCAGCGCTCCCTCGGTCGGGTCCCCGGTGATCGTCCAGGGATCGCCCGGGCGGGATGGACCGTGGAGGACCGCATCGTTGCAGGCGGCCCCGGCGCGTGCGAGCCGGTCGAGGTACGGGTCGGCATCGACACCGCCCTCGATCTCCCCGAGAGGCTCGTACCCCATGCCTTCGACGCGATACTCCCCCGCCGGCGTCCAGAGTCGCTCAACGAGCATCCGGTTCTGGGTCAGCGTCCCGGTCTTGTCCGAGCACGCAACGTTCACCGAGCCCAGGGTCTCGACGGCCGGCAGCTTTCGGATGAGCGCTCGCCGGCGGACCATCCGTTGCGCGCCGAGGGCGAGCGAGACGGTCACGACCGCGGGAAGGGCCTCGGGAATCGCGGCAACGGCGAGGCTGACGGCCGTGAGGAACATCAGCTCCACGGATTCGCCGCGAGCCACCCCGGCGGCGAACACGATCACGGAGACGACGAGTGCGGCCGCGGCCAGCCCCTTGCCCAGGTAGGAGAGCCGCCGCTGGAGGGGGGTCTGGCCTGAGGCGTGCTCCTGCAGGAGGTCGGCGATCCGGCCGAGGGCCGTCGCCATCCCGGTGGCCACCACCACCCCCGAGCCGCGGCCGTAGGTCACGGCGGTACCCTTGAAGGCCATGTTCCGCTGGTCCGCCAGCAGGGCGTCGGTGACCGCGGGCAGTGCCTCGACGGTCTTGCTGGACGGCTCCGATTCGCCGGTCAGGGCGGCCTCGTTGATCCGCAGGGAAACCGACTCGAGGAGGCGCAGGTCCGCGGCGACCACATCACCGACCTCGAGCCGGACCACGTCGCCGGGCACGATCTCGGTGGCCGGGACGACGCGGACGACACCGTCGCGGATGACGCGTGCCGATGGGCTGGTCATCTGCTTGAGCGCCGCCATCGCCTGCTCGGCCCGGTACTCCTGGACGAAGCCGATGACGCCATTGATCGCGACGATCGCCAGGATGACGATCGTGTCCTTGAGATCGCCGATGACCGCGGTCACGATCGCGGCGATCACGAGCACGACGATCATCGTGTTCGTGAACTGCTCGACCAGCAGCCGCCAGGGTGGCTTGCGGCCCCGCTCGACGAGCTCGTTCGGGCCTGTGCGAGCCAGGCGCTGCACGACCTCGGCCGCGCTCAGGCCGGCTTCGGAATCCGTGGCGAGCGCCTCGATGACGGCTCCCCGCTCGAGCGCCCACGGGCGGACCGAGCCCAGCGGCGTCCCCTGCGGCGTTGTCGTCACGGTCAGGTCGCACCTGAGCCGTCGGGCAACCGTGCCCGGCCGCTGGGTTCTCCGCGTCGGCCCGCGGCGCCGACGCCGTCCAGCGCCGGGACGGCCGCGCCGCGGCGGCGATCGCCGGGCGGCCCGACGTAACGCCAGCGACGCCGACCGTCATCGCGCGGGTCGAGCGCGACGAGGAGCCGGCGCGGTCCGTCCGCTCCCATGCGGCAATCGAACCCGGTCGCCTCCGACACGCCGCAGTTGGGGCAGGCGCCCCAGTGACAGTCCTCGACCGTCCTCCCGGCCTGCGACCGATGCCAGTCGGCCCGCAAGAAGCGGGCGGTCACCCCGCCGTCGAGGTGGCTCCACGGGAGGGGCTCGTCGAGCGGGATGTCGCGCCCTGCGTACCAGCGCGGCTCGAGGCCTTCCGCCGCGAACGCCTCGAGCCACAGGTCGAACCGGAAGTGCTCGTCCCAGGCATCGAATCGTGCCCCGGCCGCCCATGCCCGGCGAACGACCGCGCTCAGGCGCCGATCGCCGCGCGAGAACGCCGCCTCGAGAAGTGAGTTGCGTGGGTCGTGCCAGGAGATGTCCAGGCCGCGGCCGCGGAACGCGTCGCGGAGGGCGGAGACCTTCGCCTCGATCGCCTCCGTGGAGTCCTGTCCGACCCATACGAACGGCGTGAGGACCTTCGGGATGAACGTCGACACGTTCGCCTTCACCAGGGCGCGGTTGCCGTGGTGGCGCCGACCGATCGCGAGGACCCGCCGGCAGATCTCGGCGATGCCCAGGACGTCGTCCGGCGTCTCGCCCGGCAGGCCGATCATGAAGTAGAACTTCAGCGTGCTCCAGCCGCGGCTGAAGGCGAGCTCGGCGGTTCGCTCGATCTCGTCGTCGCTGACGCCCTTGTTGATGACGTCGCGCAGGCGCTGGCTGCCGGCCTCCGGCGCGAAGGTGAAGCCGACCCGCCTGCCGGGTTGGAGCGCGTCGGTCAGGTCCACCGTGAACGCGTCGACCCGGGTGCTCGGCAGCGCGACGGTCACATCCGGATGGCGACGGTGGAGCTCGGTCGCGACCTCCCTCACGTACGTGTAGTCCGCGGTCGACAGGCTGGTCAGGCCGATCTCCTCGTAGCCGGTGGCCGCGAGGATCGCCTCGGCCGCCGCCAGGGCCACGTCCGGCGGCCGCTCGCGCAGCGGCCGATACTGCATCCCGGCCTGGCAGAATCGGCAGCCGCGGGTGCAGCCGCGCATGACCTCCAGCTGGGCGCGGTCGAACACGACCTCGATGTTCGGGACAACCTGGCGGATCCCGCGGACGGTCGTCTCGAAGTCCGCCACGATCCGGCGGGTGATGGTCGGTGGGACGCCCGGGTCATGCGGCTCGATCGTCGCGAACCGGCCATCCGGCTGGTGGTGGGGGCGGTAGAGCGATGGGACGTAGACGCCCGGGATCGCGGCGAGCGCCCGGAGGAGCGTCCGGCGGGTCGTCCCGCGCCGGATCCGGCCGTCCGGGCCGAGCTCGCGCCGGCCCCAGCCCAGGCACTCGGCGACCTCGCTGATCTCGACGATCGCCTCCTCGCCCTCGCCCAGTACGACGGCGTCGAGGAAGTCGGCGATCGGCTCGGGGTTGAGCGTCGTCGTGCCGCCGGCGACGATCAGCGGGTCATCCTCGGCCCGCTCCTTGGTCGTCAGGCCGATGCCTCCGAGGTGGAGCATCTCCAGGAGGTTCGTGGCGATCAGCTCGTAGCCCAGGCTGACCCCGACCACGTCGAACTCGCGAAGAGCGCGCCGCGTCTCGAGGCTCCACAGCGGCGTGGCGCTCCGGCGGAGTTCGGCGGCAAGGTCGATGGCCGGGGCGAAGCAGCGCTCGGCCAGGCGGTCCGGACGGTCGTTGAGAACCTCGTAGAGGATCTTGAGGCCGAGGTTGCTCATCCCGATCTCGTACAGGTCCGGATAGGCGAAGCACCACTTCAGGGCGATGGCGGACCATGCCTTCGCCACCGAGTTCCATTCGCCGCCGGTGTAGCGGGCAGGGCGCTGGACCCGGCCCAGGATCGCGTCGATCCGGGCGGAGGGGACCGGGAGCGGATCGTGATGCGGCCCCGCGCGGAGGCGGTCGGCGCCGCCCTCGCCGGCCCACGCATTCGGGCGTATCTCCGGGGAGGCGGGGACGTGCGTCACGCCGTCACCACTCGGCGCGGGTCTGCCGGATGTTGATGCTCTGGAGGATCCCGAGGCCCAGGGCCATGCTGACCAGCGACGCCCCACCGTGGGTGATGAACGGAAGCGGGATCCCCGTGATCGGCATCACCCCGATGACCATGCCGACGTTCTCGACAAGCTGGAACACGATCATCGATGCCAGCCCGGCCGCGACGCACAGGCCGAACGGATCGCGCGAGCGCCAGGCTGACAGGAGGATCCGCCAGACGAGGGCGATGAACAGCCCGAAGACCAGCAGCGCGCCGAAGAAGCCGAGCTCCTCCGCGAGGAGGGCGAAGACGAAGTCGGTCGTCTGGACCGGAAGGAAGTCGAGCTGGTTCTGGGTCCCGTTCGTGAGGCCCTTGCCGAAGAGCCCCCCTGAGCCGACGGCGATCTGGGACTGGGCGAGTTGGTAGCCTGAACCCAGCGGGTCGGCCGTGGGATCGAGGAAGCTCAGGAGCCGCTGCTTCTGGTAGTCGAGCAGGACGTAGGTCCAGGCGAGCGGGACGGCCGCGACGACGAGACCGGCCAGGATCGCCAGCCACCTCAGGCTCGCCCCCGACATGAACAGCATCCCGGCCAGGACGGCCGCCAAGACGAGGGAGGTCCCGAGGTCCGGCTGGAGCATCACCAGGAGCCACGCCGGGACGACGAGCAGACAGGCACCGAGGATCGTCCAGATCGAGTCGAGCGACCGTTGCCGGCTGGCGAGGTAGTTGGCGAGGACGACGATCGTCAGGATCTTCGAGAGCTCGCTGAACTGGAACTGGAACCCGAAGATCTCGACCCATCGAGCGGCGCCGCTCACCCCGTTGCCGATCGCCAGGCTGAGCACGAGGAGGCCCAGGTTCACGAAGTAGAGCGGCCAGGCGAACGTCTTCAGCCACTTGTAGTCGAACACCGTGGCAAGGACGCAGGCGATCGCGGCGACGGCCGCCCAGATCAGCCCGCGGACGAACGTGGAGCCGGGGTTGAGGACGCCGGTGCCCGCGGCGACGCTGTTGCTGTACGCCATCGCCAGGCCGATCCCGGTCAACAGCACGGCGAAGATCGTGAGCTGCCAGTCGTACGCGCGCCAGGCCGCACCGATCGATCGGGCGGCCCAGTCCTGGGCGCGAGCGGGTTCGGCCTTCAGGACGCCCATCAGTTCCCGCCGTAGAAGTTGCCCTTCCGGAGGAGATCCGGTCGGCGCAGGTCCACCTTCAGGTTGAAGTGGAGCTGGAGGTAGTACTTGACCATCTCGGTCGCGGTGTTGCCGACGGTGTTCGAATCGTAGGCGAACCCGATCACGGCGAGTTCCGAGTCGGGCTTGGCGACGTTCCGGTGCTTGGGGACGAAGGCGACGAACCAGTTGTGGAACGGCAGCCGGCCCTTCGAGTCGCGCACGCCGAACTCGGCGGTGCCGGTCTTCCCGGCAACGACGATCGGCAGGTCCACCAGGTTGTACGTGTGGCGGCTGGTGACGACCTGGCGAGCCGCCAGACGCATGATCTCGAAGTTCCTGGCCGACGTCTTCACCTTCCGGATGAGGTCGGGCTTGAACGGCCGGACGAGGTTGCCGTCCGCATCGACGATCTCCCTGACGACCTGGGGCCGGTACAGGCGGCCGCCGTTGGCCACCGCGGCGTAGGCGTTGAGGAGCTGGAGCGCGGTCGCCGCGTCGTACCCCTGGCCGATCCCGGCCTGGAGGACCTCGCCCGGGAAGATCGCCTGGCCGAACGTGTCCTGCTTCCACTGCTCGTCCGGAACGATCCCGGCTGCCTCGCCCGGGAGGTCGATCCCGGTCTTCGCGCCGAAGCCCAGCTGACGCGCCCAGTAGGCGAGCCGCTCGATGCCGAGACGCCGGGCCATCTGGTAGAAGAACGTGTCGCTCGAGTGGGCGAAGCCGCTCCTGATGTTGAGCAGGCCGAAGCCACGGCGATTCCAGTCCCAGAACCGGTCCGCCCCGAGCTGGATGTACGGCTTGGTCGGGACGAGCTCGTCCGGCCCGAGCTTCTTGTCCGCCAGGACGCCGAGCCCGGTCACGAGCTTGTAGGTGGATCCGGGCGGGAACTGCTCGTTGATCGCGTGATTGAGGAGTGGGTGCTCGGGGTTCTTCAGCAGCGCCTGGAAGTCCTTCCGGCTGATCCCCTGGGCGAACTTGTTGTTGTCGTACGTCGGGAGGCTGACCATTGCCAGGATCTCGCCCGTCTGGGGGTTCATCACGATCATCACGCCGCGCTTCAGGCCGGCCTTCCGCATGGCCCACTCCACGGCCTTCTGGGCGAGCCGCTGCTCCCTGGTGTCGATCGTGAGCGTCAGCGAGTCGCCGGGCCGGGCCTCGCGATCGGTCGACAGGACCTGCAGCCTGCGGCCCGACGCGTCGCGCTCGACAGTCTGCTCCCCGTAGACGCCGCGCAGCTCCGTCTCGTACGACGACTCGACGCCGGCCCTGCCGATGAGGTCGTCGGAGAGGTAGCCCTGGTCCCTGAGCACCTTGAGCGTGTCGGCATCGATCGGGCCGGTGTAGCCCAGGATCTGGGACATCAGCGAGCCGTCGATGTAGTGGCGCTTCGATTCAACCACGACCTCGACGCCGGGTAGCGCGAGGTGCTCCTCGGCGATGAGGTTCGCGGTCGAGACCGGGACGTCCTGGGCGATCCGGACGAGATCGAACCGGGAGCCGGGGTTCGCATCGATCGTCGTGTTGATGTCGGCCGCGTCGATCGCCAGGAGCGCGGACAGCCGGGCCACGACATCGTCGCGTTTCGGAACGGGAGGTCGGCCGGGCGGACCTTGATCGCATAGCTCGGCTCGTTGGCGACGAGGACCCGGCCGTTCCGGTCGTAGACGAGGCCGCGGGTCGACGGGATCGCCTGCTTGACGGTCCGGTTCTGGTCGGCCTTCACCTGGTAGGTCTGGCCGCTCACGAGTTGGAGGTAGACGAGCCGGGCGGTGAGGCCGCTCAAGCCGATGAGAACGGCAAGACCGAAGGCGAGGAACCGCATGAGCTGAAACTCACGGGCCGGCCGCTCGTCGACGGTCAGCGGGGTCACCACGCGACACGCTCGCGCTCGGCCGCGCGCGCCCTGATCAGGACCGCGATCGTTCCGACGACGGCGGCGACGGCCGTGCTGTAGATCGCGTCGGGCAGGGCGACCCGGAGCGGGTCGGAGACGGGGATCCGCTCGCGGAGAAGGCCGTAGACGAGAAGGAAGAGGAGGCTGTTCACGATGCTCAACGGAAAGACGGTGATAACCGGTGCCAGGTAGCGAGCCCGGTCGAGGACGCGGCCGAGAAGGCTCGCGAGACCGACCGAGACCAGCAGCGTGAAGGCCGTCGTCCCGAGTGGTCGCGGCGTGAGCAGGTCGATCACCAGCCCACCGAGGAAGGCCCACACGAGCCCACCCTCAAGACCCCAGACGAGCGTGGTCGTCACGGCGAACACGAGGACCAGATCCGGTTGGGCACCTCCGATCCGGAGATGCGGAACGATGGTCAACTGCAGGAGGGCCGCCACCACGGCGCCGACCGCGGCGAGTGTCAGACGCATCAGGCGGGTCTACCTCGGCCTGGATGTCGGCCGCTCGACGGATCCGCGAACGACCGCGACGACCGAGCTGCGCTACACGATGGAGTATACCGACGGCTCTCGAAACCGGGTAATCGCCGGCACACCGGCTTCGACCGATCGGCTGGCGGCCATGTTTCACGTGCAACAGCAGCCCGCGGACGGGGGTGGCTGCCACCATGTTTCACGTGCAACGGACTCCCCATCGTGCGGCGATGACCACGTAACCACCGATGAAGTGGCGGGTGATCGCCGGTGAAGCGCCATCTGCGACGATCCCGACCTCCGTCGATCACCCGCCAGGGCTGGGAAGGGGCTCCGGATGGTAGAATTCACCCTTGTGAGCACCTCCCTACCGGGGGCCTGATGGGCCAGACGATCGCCTGTGCCAACCAGAAGGGCGGCGTCGGGAAGACCACCACGGTGGTCAACCTTTCGACCTATCTCGCGCTCGCCGGTGACCGGGTCCTCGTCATCGACCTCGACCCGCAGGGCAACGCGACGAGCGGGTTCGGGGTCGACAGGAACCGGTTGGGGCGCTCGATCTACGACGGGATCGTCGACTCGGTCGACCTGACCGAGCTCATCGTCCCGACCACGGTCCCGGGCCTGGACCTCATTCCATCGTCGCTCGCGCTCGCGGGCGCCGAGGTCGAGCTCGCAGCCCTGCTCAACCGCGAGCGACGGCTCGAGCACGCGATCGGGAGCCTCGCGGCCTCGTACGAATACATCCTGCTGGATTGCCCGCCGGCCCTCGGCCTGTTGACCGTAAACGCGCTCACGGCCGCCGACGCGGTGTTCATCCCGATCCAGTGCGAGTACTACGCCCTGGAGGGGCTCAGCCAGCTCATCGCCACCGTCAACCTCGTCCGGGATCACCTGAACCCAGGCCTCGCGATCAAGGGAGTCGTACTCACGATGTTCGACGCGCGGACGAACCTCTCGACGGAGGTCGCCGCCGAGGTTCGTCGCCACCTGGGAGCAGCCGTCTATGGGACGGTCATCCCGCGCAGCGTCAGGCTATCGGAGGCGCCGAGCCACGGGCTGCCGATCGCGCTGTACCGCCCTGATTCGAAGGGCGCGGAGGCGTACCACGAGCTCGCCGACGAGTTCCGCGCCCACGTCGGCGTCGTGAACGGTCGGCAGGCCGATCCCGCTGCCCCGGCGGCCCCGGCCGCCATCCCGGTGGGCGTCCCGCTCGCGGCGGTGGAACCATGACCGCGCGACCCGGCGAGCGCCCGTCGGCCCTCGGACGCGGCCTCGCCTCGCTCATCCCGGGCAGAACGCCCGGGGTCGAAGCGCCCAGTGAGATCCCGCTCGACCGGATCGTCGGCAACCCGTACCAGCCGCGCCGAACGGTGGACGGCCCGGAGCTCGAGGCGCTCGCGGCGAGCATCGCGGAGCACGGCGTCCTCCAGCCGATCCTCGTCACCGAAACCCTCGAGGGCTACCAGCTCGTCGCGGGGGAGCGCCGCGTCCGGGCGGCCCGGCTGGCCGGCCTGACCCGGATCCCGGCCGTCATCCGGCAGCTGGCCGACCTCCACCAGCTCGAGCTGGCCCTCGTCGAGAACGTCCAGCGCGCCGACCTCAACCCGATCGAGGAAGCCCACGCCTATCGCCAGCTCATCGACGACTTCGGCTTCTCCCAGGAACAGGTCGCCGGCAAGGTCGGGCGCGCCCGCTCCACGGTCGCGAACACGCTCCGACTGCTCGACGTCGACCCGGGGATCCAGGCGGCCGTCGCCGATGGCCGGATCACGGAGGGGCATGCCCGGGCGCTCGCCGGGCTGCCCGGACCGCAGCAGACGGGGTTGCTCGAGGCCGTGATCGCCCGCGACCTGTCCGTCCGCCAGACCGAGGAGCTCGCCCGCAGGCTGCGCGAGCCGAAACCGGCCGCCGCCCCGAGCGCCCGCGCCGCGGACCCCGACGTCGAGCGAGTCGAGGAGGATCTCCGCCGTGCCCTCGGCACGAAGGTCTCGCTCGCCCGGTCCCGGAAGGGCGGCCGGATCGTCATCGAGTTCTACAGCGACGAGGAGCTGGGAAGGCTCTACGAGCGCCTGACCGGAGGGACCGCGTGACCGACGAAACGACCCGCCGCACCGCCGTCGCGAGCACGGCCGCCACCGCCGAGAGCCGCCGGGCGGCGAAGGCCAAGAGCGCGTCCGCCTCGTACACGGCCGCGAGCATCCAGGTCCTCGAGGGCCTCGAGGCGGTCCGCCGTCGGCCGGGGATGTACATCGGCTCGACCGACGCCCGGGGCCTCCATCACCTCGTCTGGGAGGTCGTCGACAACTCGATCGACGAGGCGATGGCCGGCCACGCGACCCGGATCGAGGTCACGATCTCCCGCGACAGCATGCTGACCGTCCAGGACGACGGTCGGGGCGTGCCGGTCGGCAGGCACTCGACCGGGAAGGACGCCCTGGAGGTCGTCCACACGGTCCTCCACGCCGGCGGCAAGTTCGGTGGGGGCGGCTACAAGGTCTCAGGTGGCCTCCACGGCGTGGGCGTCAGCGTGGTCAACGCCCTGTCCGAATGGCTGCGCGTCGAGACCGCCCGCGACGGCTTCGTGTGGTCCCAGGAGTACCAGCGCGGCAAGCCCACGACCCCGGTCACGAAGGTCGGACCGTCGGGCGGCCGCCATGGCACGAAGACGAGCTTCCGTGCGGACACGGAGATGTTCGAGGCCACGGACTACGAGTTCGAGACGATCAGCCAGCGGCTCCGCGAGTCCGCCTACCTGAACAAGGGCGTCTGGATCAAGTTCATCGACGAGCGGGGTGACCGCGAGCGCTCGTTCTACTTCGAGGGCGGGCTGATGTCCTTCGTCCGGCACATGAACCGGAACAAGGGGACGCTCACCCAGCGCCCGATCTACGTCGAGCGCAAGGAGGGCAACACCTCGGTGGAGGTGGCCCTCCAGTACAACGACACGTACACCGAGAACGTCCTAGCCTTCGCCAACAACATCAACACGGTGGACGGCGGCAGCCACGTCACCGGCTTCCGCGCCGCGCTGACGAGCTCCCTCAACGACTGGGCGCGGCGGGCCGGCGTGCTCAAGGACTCGGATCCGAACCTGAGCGGTGACGATGTCCGCGAGGGTCTCACGGCCGTGATCAGCGTGAAGCTCGTCGAGCCCCAGTTCGAGGGTCAGACGAAGGCGAAGCTCGGCAACGCGGAGGTCAAGGGCCAGGTCCAGACGGTCGTCTCGGACGGTCTCTCGCAGTACCTCGAGGAGAATCCCGGCGACGGCCGCCGGATCATCGAGAAGTGCCTGACCGCCTCCCGCGCCCGCGAGGCCGCGCGGAAGGCCCGCGACCTGGTCATCCGCAAGGGCGTCCTCGACGGGCTTTCGCTGCCGGGCAAGCTGGCCGACTGCCAGGAGCGCGATCCGGCGCGCAGCGAGATCTACATCGTCGAGGGCGACTCGGCCGGCGGCTCGGCGAAGCAGGGGCGCGACCGCCGATTCCAGGCGATCCTGCCCCTCCGGGGCAAGGTCCTCAACGTCGAGAAGGCGCGGCTGGACAAGATCGTCGCCAGCGAGAACGTCCGCCCGCTGATCATCGCCCTGGGGGCGGGCATCGAGGGCATCGGCGACAGCTTCGACATCGCCAAGCTGCGCTACCACCGGATCATCATCATGACCGACGCCGACGTCGACGGCGCCCACATCCGGACGCTCCTCCTGACGTTCTTCTACCGGCACATGCCCCAGGTCATCGAGCAGGGCTACCTCTACATCGCCCAGCCGCCGCTCTACCGGGTCAGCACGGGCAAGGTCACGAAGTACGCCCAGTCCGAGAAGGACCGCGACGCGATCGTCAAGGAGATGAACGTCAAGAACGTGTCGGTCCAGCGCTTCAAGGGCCTCGGCGAGATGAACGCCGACCAGCTCTGGGAGACGACGATGAACCCGGAGACGCGGACGCTCCTGCGGGTCGACAGCGAGAACGCCGCGGCCGCCGACGAGATCTTCACGATGCTCATGGGCGAGAAGGTCGCGCCGCGCAAGGACTTCATCAAGACCGAGGCACGCAAGGTGCGCAACCTTGACGTCTGACGCGCCGGTCGAGCAGGCGATCGCGGGGCGGGGCGGGGCGGCCTCACCGGCCCCCTCGTTCGAGTTCGAGCCGCACAACTGCTTCGCCTGCGGCTCGCTCAACGACGGCGGGCTGCAGCTCGAGCTGCACGTCGAGAACGAGCGGTCGTGGGCCGAGGTCGACCCTCGACGACCGCTTCGAGGGCTGGGACGGGATCGCCCACGGCGGGATCATCGTGCACGATCCTCGACGAGGTCATGGCCTGGGCGCTGGTCGGCCGCGGACAACTGGGGCGTGACCGCCCGCATGACGATCGACTTCAAGCGGCCGGTGCTGGTCGGCACGCCCGATCCGGGGCGAGGGCTGGATCGTCCGGTCCGCGCCGGCGGCTGGTCGAGACCGCCGGCACGGATCGTCGACGCGGACGGCACGGTGCTGGCCACGGCCGAAGCCGTCTACGTCGCGGCCGACGAGGCCCGCAAGCGCGAGCTCCAGGAGCGCTACGGCTACCGCATCCGGCTTCGCGCGAGACCGGCCAGCCGCTACGCCCGCACCCGTGGACGCCAGGAGCGGGCCGACGCCCGACGAACCGGCCGTCGGCGAGCGCAACGATGACCGCCGACCGCCCACGCGCCGACGTCACGGCAGCCGAGTCGCCCCGTTCCGCCGCGACCGAGCGCGCCGTCGCCCTCGTGGCCGACCGGAGGCCCGCTGCCGAGGCGCTCGGCCGAGGCCTGGCCGACCTGACCGACGACCCGGACGCGCTTCGCGGAACGCGCTGAGCCGCGGCTTCGCCGACCTGGCCGACCCGGAGTACCTGGAGGGCCAGCGGCGAGTCGCCCCGGGGATCGGGCCGGATCTTCGGCGTCCGCTGGCCGCTGATCGCCGCCGTCGAGCGTGGCTTCCGCGAGGCGACCCGGCGCGAGCGGCCGAGCGGCTTCCTCGAGCTCGCCGACCGGCTGTTCCGCGAGCTCGAGCTCGAGCCGCGCTGGTTCGCCTTCGGCCTCCTCGACCGGATCCTGCCGTCGACCCGGAGCGAGCCTGGCAGCTCCTGCGGCGGGCCGCCCGCGAGGCCGGCGACTGGATCACCGTCGACTCGCTGGCCCACCCCGTCGGCACGGGGCATCCTCCTCGAGCCGTACCGCTGGGCGGAGCTCGAGCAGCTCGTCTACTCGCCGTCGCGCTGGGAGCGCCGGCTCGTCGGCTCGACCGTCGCGACGATGCCGTTCGTCGACCGCCGCCGCGGACACGGCCCGGAGGTCGGCGCCCACGGCCTCGGCCTGATCGGGAGCCTCATCGGCGACGCCGAGCCGGACGTCCAGAAGGCCCTCTCCTGGGCGCTGCGCTCGCTGACCCTCGTGGACGCCCCGGCCGTGGCCGCCTTCGTCGAGCGCGAGGCGACCCGTGCCGCCGGGACGAGCGACGGCCAGCGCGCCTGGGTCCTCCGCGACACCCTCGCCAAGCTCGCCGCCCGATGTGGCCGCCCGGGTCCGCGCTCGCCTGGCCGGGATCCGCCGCTCGGCCGCCGCTCCAGCCACGTCCCGCGCCTCCGCGCCTCGCCACCCGGTTCGCCGGTGACGCGGGCCTGCCCGATCCCCGAAGCCTTCCCGAGCCCCCGCTCTGACCGCGCGCTAGGAGACCTCCACCGTGACCGACGACCTGGGCGACATCCGCGCGATCCGCATCGAGGACGAGATGCGGGTGAGCTACCTCGACTACGCGATGAGCGTGATCGTGGCGCGCGCCCTGCCCGACGTCCGCGACGGCCTCAAGCCGGTCCACCGCCGGATCCTCTACACGATGGGCGAGATGGGCCTCAGCGCCACGAGCTCCTACCGCAAGTGCGCGGCGATCGTCGGCGAGGTGATGGGCAAGTACCACCCCCACGGCGACGTCGCCCTGTACGACGCGCTCGTCCGGCTGGCCCAGGACTTCTCGATGCGCTACCCGCTGGTCGACGGCCAGGGCAACTTCGGCTCGGTCGACGGCGACAGCGCGGCCGCCATGCGCTACACCGAGGCGCGCCTGACTGCGATCGCCGCGCGAGATGCTCGCCGACATCGACAAGGAGACGGTCGACTTCGTACGACAACTACGACGGCACCCAGCAGGAGCCGTCGCGTCCTGCCGGCCAAGCTGCCGAACCTGCTCATCAACGGCTCGTCCGGGCATCGCGGTCGGCATGGCCACCAACATCCCGCCCCACCACCTCGGCGAGGTCGTCGACGCGACGATCGCCCTGATCGACGACCCCGAGCTGACCTCCGACGACCTGTGCCAGCTTCGTCCAGGGCCCCGACTTCCCGACCGGCGGCACGATCTACCGCTTCGAGACGCCGGCGCAACCCGATCACCGGCGAGACGGGAGACGGTCGACGCCATCCGCGAGATGTACGCCCACGGCCGCGGCCGGGTCGTCATGCGCGCCCAGGTCGCCTTCGAGGAGGCCCGCGGCGACCGGACCGCGATCATCGTCACCGAGCTGCCGTACCAGGTGAACAAGGCCTCGCTGCTCGAGAAGATCGCCGACCTCGTCAAGGACAAGCGGATCGAGGGGATCGCCGACCTGCGCGACGAGTCCGACCGCGACGGGATGCGGATCTACATCGAGATCAAGCGCGACGCCAACCCGCACAAGGTGCTGAACAACCTGTTCAAGCACACGCGCGATGCAGCTCGGCGTTCAACATGAACATGCTCGCGCTCGTCGACGGCCAGCCGCAGACGCTGCCGCTCAAGGCGGTCCTCCAGCACTACGTCGACCACCGCCGCGAGATCGTCCGCCGCCGGACCGAGTTCGACCTCGGCAAGGCGCGGGCCCGGGCCCACATCCTCGAGGGCCTCAAGATCGCCCTCGACAACCTCGACGCGGTCATCCGCACGATCCGCGAGTCGGCCGACGTCGAGACGGCCCGGACCAACCTGATGACCCGGTTCGATCTGTCCGAGCTCCAGGCCCAGGCGATCCTCGACATGCGGCTCGCCCGCCTGGCCGCCCTCGAGCGCAAGAAGATCGAGGACGAGTACCTCGCGGTCATCCAGCTCATCGCCGAGCTCGAGGACATCCTGGCCAACCCCGGCCGGGTCCTCCAGATCATCAAGGACGAGCTGACCGAGCTGAAGCGGAAGTACGCCGGCGAGCGGCGGACCCGGATCGTGGACGACTCCAGCCGCGAGATGACCGACGAGGACCTCATCGCCGACGAGGACGTCGTCGTCACGATCAGCGGCCGCGGCTACATCAAGCGCCAGCCGGTGGCGACCTACCGCCGCCAGCACCGCGGCGGCAAGGGGATCATCGGCCACGTCACCCGCGAGGAGGATGCCGTGGAGCACCTCCTCGTGGCGAACACCCACCACTGGGCGCTCTTCTTCACGAACCGCGGCCGGGTCTTCAGCTCGAAGGTCCACCAGATCCCGGACGCGAGCCGCCAGGCCAAGGGGATCCCGATCATCAACCTGCCCGGCGTGCAGGTCGAATCGGGCGAGGTCCCGATGGCGACGATCACCCTGCGGGACTTCAAGGCCGGGACGTACCTGGTCATGGCGACCCGGCGCGGGATCATCAAGAAGACATCGCTCGAGCAGTTCGAGAAGGTCCGCTCGAGCGGGATCATCGCGATCACCCTCGACGAGGAAGACGAGCTCGCCTGGGTCGATACGGCCACCGGCAACGACGACGTCATCATCGCCACGGCGCTGGGCAAGATCGCGCGGTTCCACGAGACGGAGGTCCGGCCGATGGGCCGGCCGGCCGGCGGCGTCATCGGCATCCGGCTGGCTCGCAAGGGCGACTCGGTGGTCTCGATGAGCGTCGTCCAGCCGGATGCCGACCTCCTCGTGCTGACCGAGACCGGCTACGGCAAGCGCGTCCCTCTGACCGAGTTCCGGGTCAAGCACCGGGGCGGCCAGGGGGTCCAGCTGATCGCCCTGGAGGGCCGCAAGACGGGCGACGTTGCCGCGGTCCAGCAGGTCACGGAGGCTGACGAGGAACTGCTCCTCATCAGCGCCGGCGGCCAGGTCATCCGGACCGAGACGAACACGATCAACCGCTACAGCTCCGGCGCCCGCGGCGTGATCGTGATGCGCCTCGCCGAGGGCGACCGGGTCGTGGCTATCGGCGCCTTCCGCGCGGGGCTGGCGGAGCAGGAGGCCATCGGGGACAATGACGCCCCGGGCGACGCCCCGGGCGACGGCCCGACCGCGTGAGGGTGAGCTGGTGACACAGTTCGGAGGCGAGGAAGCGCCCGTGTACACGGACCGCTTCGACATCTACACGGGGAACTCGAACCCGGATCTTGCCCGGAAGATCTGCCGCTACCTGGGCGTGGAGCTGGGCAAGGCGGAGGTCTTCCAGTTCGCCAACGAGAACATCTTCGTCAAGATCCTGGACAACGTCCGCGAGAAGGACATCTTCATCGTCCAGCCGACCTGCCACCCGGTCAACAACTCGATCATGGAGCTCCTGATCCTGATCGACGCGTTCAAGCGGGCCAGCGCCGGACGGATCACCGCGGTCGTCCCGTTCTACGCCTACGGCCGGTCGGACAAGAAGGACCAGCCGCGGGTCCCGATCACCGCCCGGCTCATCGCCGACATGATCACTGTGGCAGGTGCGGACCGGGTCCTCACGATGGACCTCCACCAGGGCCAGATCCAGGGCTTCTTCAACATCCCGGTGGACGAGCTGACGGCCGTCCACATCCTGTCGAACTACTTCAAGACCAAGCACATCGAGGACCTCGTGGTCGTCACGGACCTCGGCTTCGCCAAGCGGGCCCGGACGTTCGCCGAGCTCCTCGACGCACCGCTGGCGATCATCGAGAAGCGCCGCGTCGGGAACCTCGACCGGGCGGAGCTGATGAACGTCATCGGCGAGGTCCGCGGCAAGCGGGCGGTCATCGTCGACGACGAGATCGACACGGGCGGGACGGTCATCGAGATCGTCCGGGCGCTCGAGCGCGAGGGCGTCAGCGAGATCTACGCCTGTGCCACCCACGGCGTCCTGTCGGACCCGGCGGTCGAGCGGATCCGGGACTCGAGCCTCAAGGAGGTCGTCCTGACCGACTCGATCCCACTCCCCCCGTCCAAGCGGATCAGCAAGATCAAGACGTTCTCGATCGCCCCGCTCATCGGCGAGGCGATCCGGCGGATCCACCGCGGCGAGTCGGTCGGCGCGCTGTTCAGCAGCGACGTCGCGCTCACCCAGCAGATGCTCATGTGGGAGGACGGCGTGGCCAGGACGCTCGACCTCCGCGACGACGAGCCGGACCATCCCGTCCATCCGGTCCGCGCCACGCCCATGGCCGCCCGGTTTGCGGGCACCAAGCCGGGAGACCGATGACCCTCCAGCTGCACAAGCCCGACGGCCAGGGCGGACTCGAGAAGCGCACCGTCCAGGAGACCGACTGGCGCCGCCAGCTCCGCTCGCCGCGCTGGGGTTCGGCACTGGGCCGGCACGGGCGCATGCCCGAGCTCGCCAACACGGAGATGAACCCGACCTCGGGCGCCCGGTCGATCGCGTTCTGGGTCGCGCTCGCCGCGCTGACGTTCGTTCTCCTTCTCGCGGGCTACGGCACGGGCTTCTGGCGGTAGCCGTCGGGGCCTGCTCGGGAACCGGAGACCCAGCAACCGGGTGGCGGCGAGCCCTCGCCTATACTGAGCGTCCATGCTTGGCTTCCTGAACCGGTTCGTCGACTCCAACGACCGGGAGATCAAACGCATCCAGCCGTTCGCCGACCGGGCCAACGAGCTCGAGCCCGAGCTCGAGCGCCTGTCCGACGACGAGATCCGGGCCCGCTTCGCCGAGCTCCGCGGGGAGATCCGCGAGGTCGCGCAGCCCGGCGAACCGTCCGACGACGAACTCCACCACCCCGAGCTCGAGCGCCGCCGCGAGATCGCCCGGGACCGTCGCAAGAAGGAGAACGAGCGCATCCAGGCCGCCCTGGACGAGGTCCTCCCGGAGGTCTTCGCGATGGCCCGCGAGGCGATGAAGCGAACCCTCGGGATGCGCCACTTCGACGTCCAGCTCCTCGGCGGCGCGGTCCTCCACCAGGGCAGGATCTCTGAGATGCGGACCGGCGAGGGCAAGACGCTGGTCGCCCCGCTCGCCGCGATCCTCAACTCACTGACCGGCCGCGGCGTCCACATCGTGACCGTCAACGACTACCTCGCCCGGCGCGACCCGCAGTGGATGGGCCCGATCTACCACTTCCTGGGCGTCTCGCTCGGGATGATCACCCACGACGCGAGCTACCTCTTCGAGCCCGGCTACCCGACGACCGACGAGCGCCTGATCAACCTCCGCCCGGTCGATCGCCGCGACGCCTACGCCGCGGACGTCACCTACGGCACGAACAACGAGTTCGGGTTCGACTACCTGCGCGACAACATGGTCATCGAGCTCGACCAGCGGGTCCAGCGCGAGCGCAGCTTCGGGATCGTCGACGAGGTCGACAACATCCTCATCGACGAGGCCCGCACGCCGCTGATCATCAGCGGCCAGGCGGAGGAGTCGGCGGACAAGTACTTCACCTTCGCCCGGCTCGTCCCGCGCCTCGTCCCGCGGGCGGAGGGCGCCGAGGAGGGCGGCGACTACTTCATCGACCTCAAGGACCGTGCGGTCAGCCCCACCGAGCTGGGCATCGACAAGATGGAGAAGTGGCTCGGCGTCGAGAACATGTACGACGCCGACCCCACCCTCGCTCGCCATTTCGAGCAGGCGCTCCGCGCCCACGCCCTCTACAAGCGCGACCGCGACTACATCGTCAAGGACGGCGAGATCGTCATCGTCGACGAGTTCACCGGCCGCCAGATGCCCGGCCGGCGCTGGAGCGAGGGCCTCCACCAGGCGGTCGAGGCGAAGGAGGGGCTGCGCGTCCAGCGCGAGAGCGTGACCCTGGCCACGATCACGTTCCAGAACTACTTCCGCCTCTACGACAAGCTGGCCGGGATGACCGGCACGGCGATGACCGAGGCCGAGGAGTTCCACAAGATCTACCACCTCGAGGTGGTGGCGATCCCGACCCACCGGCCGATGATCCGGGTCGACGACGCGGATCTCGTCTACCGCAACGAGCAGGGCAAGTTCGACGCCCTGATCGAGGAGATCGTCGAGATGCGCGAGCAGGGCCGGCCGGTCCTCGTGGGCACCGTCTCGGTCGAGAAGTCCGAGGTCCTCGCCGAGCTGCTCAAGCGCCGCGGCATCAAGCACGAGGTGCTCAACGCCAAGCAGCACGAGAAGGAGGCCCCGATCGTCGCCCAGGCCGGGCGGACGGGCGCCGTCACGATCGCCACGAACATGGCCGGCCGCGGCACGGACATCCTCCTCGGCGGCAACCCGGCCGGGCTTGCCAGCGACATCCTCCACCGCCGGGACCTCAACCCGGCCGAGGTGGACAAGGCAACCTACGACGCCGCCTTCGCCGAGGCGAAGGCGATCTGCGACGAGGACCACGTGCGGGTCGTCGCGGTCGGCGGCCTGCACATCATCGGCACCGAGCGCCATGAGAGCCGTCGGATCGACAACCAGCTCCGCGGCCGGGCCGGTCGCCAGGGCGACCCGGGCACGTCGCGCTTCTACCTCTCCCTCGACGACGACCTCATGAAGCGGTTCGCCAGCGACCGGGTCGCCGGCCTCATGGAGCGGATGGGCCTCGAGGAGGACGTGGCGATCGAGTCGCGCCTCGTGAGCAAGACGATCGAGAGCGCCCAGAGCCGGGTCGAGGGCTTCAACTTCGACATCCGCAAGCGCGTCGTCGAGTTCGACGACGTCATCAACAAGCAGCGCGAGACGATCTACGCCGAGCGCGACAAGGTCCTCCACAACGAGGACCTGGGCGAGACCATCGTCGGCTTCCTCGACGAGGAGGTGGACGCGCTCCTCGACCAGTACTGCGCGGGCGACATCCCCGACGAGTGGAACCTGGAGGGTTTCGTCGCGGCCCTCCGGGCGATGGGCCTCGAAGGACCGGGCACGTCCGAGGACGAGCTCTGGGACGTCGGCGGCAAGGAGGCGCTCCGCGCGCACCTGCGGGCGCTCGTCGACGCGAAGCTCGAGGAGAAGGAGCTCGAGGTCGGCGAGGCCGACTGGACGACGATCGAGCGGCTCGTCCTCCTCCGGACGATCGACTCGCTGTGGGTCGAGCACCTGACCGAGATCGACGACATGCGCCGGGGCATCGGCCTGCGCGGGTACGCCCAGCAGGACCCGCTCAACGAGTTCCGCCGTGAGGCATTCAACCTCTACACGGAGCTCCGTGGCCTGATCCGGCACCAGCTCGCGAACACGATCTTCCGGGTCTCGGTCGTCCGTCAGCCGGCGACTCCTCCGCCGACCCCCTTGCCGATGCCGGATCCGGCCACGCTCGCCGCGCTCAGGGCCGGGGCCGGAACGGACGGCGCGGGGCAGGGAGCCGTGGCGGCCTTCGGTCCGGGCTCCGCCGTTGCGGGCTCGTCTGCGGTCGCAGGCCCGATCGCTCGCGGGCTGCCGAGCGCCCCCAGGGTCGGGGGCGTGCGCGAATCGCTCGGCGACGAGGTCGTCGGTGGCGGTGGTTCGGCCGGCTCGGGCGGCGTCCGGCCCGGATACACCCCGTCCGGCCAGCGGATCGGCCGCAACGATCCCTGCCACTGCGGCTCCGGACTGAAGTACAAGAAGTGCCACGGCCGCTGACCGCGGAGCCCGTCGACCGCCGACCGCGGAGCCCGTCGACCGCCGACCGCCGATGATCCGGGATCTCGGCCGCCTGGTCGCGACTGCCTGCCTCGTCCTCCTCGTCGTGGTTGGCTATGCGACGTTCCGGATCTGGCAGCAGGGCGAGGACGACGAGCGCCGGCCGGCCGGCGCGCTCGTCGTCCTCGGGGCGGCGCAGTACGACGGCCACCCGTCCCCGGTCTTCGCCGCGCGTCTCGATCACGCCGTCGCGCTGTTCCTCACCGGGGACTACCGCTACCTCGTCGTGACCGGCGGCGGGGCGGATGGCGACCAGACGACGGAGGCCGCCGTGGCCCGCGAGTACGCGCTCGAGCGAGGCGTGCCGGACGAGCGGATCCTGGTCGAGGACCGGGGCCGGACGACGCTCGAGTCGCTGGAGGGCGTGGCGACGATCCTGCGCGGCCACGACCTGTGGGACGCGGTCCTCGTCTCGGACCGGACCCACATGCTCCGGGTCCTGCGGATGGCGGACGATCTCGGGATCGTCGCCTGGGGCTCGCCGACCCCGTCGAGCCCGACCGACGCCATCCCCGCCCGGCGCGCCGCGGCCTACGTCCACGAGCTCGGCGCCCTGGCGTACTACTTCGTCCTCGGCTCCGCCCCGCCCGGGGAGCTCTGGGAGCCGGGTTGACCGGGCTCCCAGACCGGCGGATCCCACTCGGTGGCGGACTTCCGGCCAGTTCTCCCTCTTGGCGATGGGAGATTGTCCCGGTATACTGGGCCAAGTTCCGGACCGAACGGGCCAAAGGGGGGGTCCGTCGGCAGCCGCACCCGACACCGCCCCGCAGTTCCCCGCCCACTACAGAGGGAATCGTGAAGCAGGCCGAGGAAGCGTCGTTCATCGATCTCATCGCCTGCGAACGAGACTGCCGGAACTGCAGTTACGCCGCCGCCCTCGATTGCGACGGCAACTGCGGCGTCTGTCCCCACAATGGATACTGTCCCTGCGTGAACCCCGTCGTCGCCCGGAGCAAGACCGCCCTGCGTCTCATCGAGCTCCGTCCGATCCTGCTCCAGGAAGCCCAGGCGGCGCGCCCCTAGATGGACGCATCGGCCCTGCGCGACCTGGCGGACCGGATCCGGTCGACCTCGGGGCATCTTTGACCTTCCCGCCAAGGACGCCCGCGTCGCCCAGCTCGACGCGCTGACCCAGGAACCCGGGTTCTGGGACGACCAGCGGACCGCCCAGAAGATCCTCCGCGAGGCGGACGGCCTGCGCACCGAGCTCGGCCTGTGGGGCGGCCTCCTCGCCCGGGCGGACGACCTCCTCACGCTGCTCGAGCTCGTCGACGAATTGGGTGACGCGGAGCTGGCCGCCGAGCTCGAGAAGGATGCCGCGTTTCTCGAAGCCGACTTCGGGCGGGCCCGGACCCAGCTCCTCTTCAGTGGCGAGTACGACGCGGGCTCGGCGATCCTGATGATCAGCGCCGGTGCCGGGGGGACCGAGGCGACGGACTGGGCGGAGATGCTCCTGCGGATGTACCTCCGCTGGGCGGAGCGCCACCGCTTCGCCACGGAGATCGTCGACCGGCAGGAGGGGGAGCAGGCTGGCATCAAGAGCGCGACCGTCGAGATCAAGGGCCGCTCCGCCTACGGCTTCCTGCGGGCCGAACGCGGCGTCCACCGACTCGTCCGGATCTCGCCGTTCGACTCCCAGAAGCGCCGCCAGACGACGTTCGCGCTGATCGAGGTCCTGCCCGAGGCGGAGGACGACGTCGAGATCGAACTCAACTGGGATGACATCCGGGTGGACACCTTCCGGTCCCAGGGCGCCGGCGGGCAGCACGTCAACAAGACCGATTCCGCGGTCCGCCTCACCCACTTCCCGACCGGCATCGTCGCCCAGAGCCAGAACGAGCGCTCGCAGACCCAGAACAAGGAAACGGCGATCCGGGTCCTCAAGGCCCGCCTGCTCGAGCGGGCGCTGGAGGAGAGGGAGGCGCAGGTCCGCGCGCTCAAGGGCGAGCACGTCGAGGCCGGCTGGGGGAACCAGATCCGGAGCTACGTCCTGCACCCCTACCAGATGGTCAAGGACCTCCGGACCGGCCACGAGACCAGCAACACCACCGCCGTCCTCGACGGGGACCTCGACACGTTCATGCAGGCCGAGCTCGAGCGGCTCGCGACCGGGACGCCGCCCGCCGCCGAGAACGTGTCGGCCTGATGCGGGCCGGCCTGCTCGGGACCGCCTTCCGCCCTGCCCGGCCCGACGAAGTCCCGGAGTGCGGCCGGATCTGGCGCGAGGCGCTGAACGACTACCTCCGGCCGCTCAACCAGCAGGAGGTCCCGGACGAGCTCGGGCCGATCGGCCGGCTCCACGGCCACACCCAGGCCACGGACCCCGAGCGGTTCGTCGTGGCGACCCGGCCGGCGCGCGAGGGCGAGGGAGGCGGCGGCTCGCGTGACGGCGCCGGGAACGACAGAGAGCGGATCGTCGGGTTCGGCTCGGCGGTCGTCCGCGGCGAGGGCGGCGACCGCTCGGGTGCGCTCTGGTTCCTGTCGATGCTGTTCGTCCGACCGGAGGCGCAGGGGGAGGGGCTCGGGCAGGCGCTCCTCGAGCGGCTCCTGCCCGAGCCGGCCTTCGCGGGCTCGCTCGCGACCGGCGTCGACAGCCTCCAGCCGATCTCGACCGCGCTCTACAGCCGGTACGGGATCGCCCCGCGGATGCCCCTCCTCAACCTGGCCGGCGAGATCCGGCGGCGGGATGCCTTCGCGCCGCTGCCGTCCGGGGTGACGCCGGTCCCATTCGAATCGATCGCGGTCGGGCCTCCCGGCGGTCCCGGCCATCGGGAGCTCGTCGCGATCGTCGACGAGCTCGACCGCGAGCTTCTCGGCGTCGCCCACCCGCAGGACCACCGGTTCCTGCGCATGGAGAGCCGTCACGGCTTCGTCTACCGCGGGCCGGATGGCGCGCCGCTGGGCTACGGCTACGCGGGGGCGGTCGGGCGGATCGGCCCGATCACCGTCCGCGACGCCGCGCTCCTGGGGCCGATCGTCGGCCACCTCACGGACGCCGTCCCCGCCCGCGGCGCGACCGCGATCTGGACGCCGGGTCACGCCGGCGAGCTCCTCGCAACGCTCCTTCGGGCCGGTCTCCGGGTCGACGGCTTCCCGCTCATCCTGTGCTGGGACCGGCCGTTCGCCGACTTCTCGCGCTACCTGCCGATCTCCCCCGGACTCCCGTAGGCCCGGTGGCGCCGTCCCGGGCGCGGGGCGTGGTAGCCTCTCGGGGACGTGGCTCCTCCGGACGTGGCCGCGGTCGGAGCCGAGACGCAGCGTGCCGGCGGGCCGCGCCGGACCGGATCGCCGCCTCGGAGCAGACCTTGACATTCGCCCCCCTCCGTGCCGCCGCCCGATCGCACCGCGAGCGCCCGGTCGGGCTGGCGCCCACCGAGTCGCCGGTCGACGGGGCCGTCCTCGTCCTGCACGACGTGACGAAGACCTACCCCAACGGCAAGGTCGCCCTGCGCGACGTCGACCTGGTCGTCCCCGAGGGCGACTTCGTCTTCCTCGTCGGCCCGTCCGGCGCCGGGAAGTCGACGCTGATCAAGCTGCTCATCCGCGACGAGGTCGCGACCGCGGGCGCGGTCATCCTCGACGGCCAGGACGTCGCCCGGCTGTCGCGCCGCCAGGTGCCGCGGATCCGCCGCAAGATCGGGATCGTCTTCCAGGACTTCAAGCTCCTCCCGACGAAGACCGTCTGGGAGAACGTCGCCTTCGCGCTCGAGGTGACCGGCACGCCGCGCCGGCTCATCGCGCCCGCGGTGGACCGCGTCCTCGCGCTCGTCGGACTGAGCGCCCAGGCTCGCCAGCTGCCCAGCCAGCTGTCCGGCGGCGAGCAGCAGCGGACGGCGATCGCGCGCGCGCTCGTCCACGGCCCGCGCCTGATCATCGCCGACGAGCCGACCGGCAACCTCGACCCGCTCATCAGCTGGGAGATCATCCAGCTCCTGCTGCGGATCAACGAGCTCGGGGTGACCGTGCTGATGGCCACCCACAACGCGGAGATCGTGACCGCCCTGCGCAGGCGGGTCGTCGCGCTCGAGGACGGCCGGGTCATCCGCGACGAGGAGGGCGCCGCCTACCATCGTGAGGACTGACCGCCGGTGATCTCGTTCATCGCCTTCAGCCTGAGACGGGCCTGGCAGGGCTTCTGGCGGAACGCCGTCATGAGCCTGGCCGCGACCGCGACGATGATCTTCATGCTCGTCCTGCTGTCCGGCTTCTTCGTCCTCCTGACCGGGCTGAACGCCGGGCTCCAGTTCGTGGAGCAGAAGGTCGAGATCGTCGCGGACCTCCGGGACGACGTGCCGACCCTCGCGATCGAGGACCTCAAGGCTCGCGCCGCGGCCCTTCCGGAGGTGGCCGGCGTGGAGTACGTCAACGCGTCCGAGGCCCTCCGCCGGTTCCAGGATCGTCTCCGCCAGCAGGGCCGGCAGGACCTCACGCAGTTCCTCGACAAGAACCCGCTCCCGGGCTCGCTCCAGGTCAAGCTGAAGGACCCGCACGTGTTCGGGAACGTCGTCGAGTTCCTCCGCGGCGACCCGGTCGTGACCCGGGTCAAGGAGATCCAGAGCCTGGTCGAACGGGTCCTGACGGTGACCAACCTCCTGCGCACGGGCGGTCTCGTGGTCCTGGGGCTGGTCGGGATCGTCGTCCTGTTCATCATCGTGAACACGATCCGCCTGGCCGTCGTCGCCCGCGCGGAGGAGATCGAGATCATGCGCCTCGTCGGGGCATCCGACGCGTTCATCCGCTGGCCGTTCATCTTCGAGGGCGCGCTCGTCGGGCTGGTCGGCGCGCTCGTCACGCTCGGGCTGCTCGCGCTCGGGGCGGAGCCGCTCGGGGGCGTGATGACCGGCTTCTTCGAGGTCCTGCCGCTTCAGCTCGGGTCGCTCGGGCGGGACCTCGCGTTCCTCGTGCTGGGGACCGGGGTCGGCCTCGGCGTGCTCGGCTCGTGGGTCTCCGTCCGGAGCTACCTGCTGCGGTAGCCTCGCCGTCGTACGCTTGACGGCCCCACCCCCTCCCACCACCGCCAGGGATCCCGACGATGCCCCCCGAAGACGCCGCCACCGCAGGCCCCACGCCCAACCTGGGCGCCCCGCCCACCGGCCCCGCCCGCGGACCCGCCCGCGGACCCGCCGCGCCCCGCCGCTCCCGCATTCTTCCGATCGCCCTCGTCGTCATCGGCCTCCTCGCCGGCGGCGGCCTGTTCCTGGCCGGGTTCGCGCTCGGGTCGCTCAAGGCGACGACACCCGGCACGCCGGTCGACGAGCAGCGCGCCTTCCAGCCGTTCTGGGACACGTACCGCGCAATCACCCGGGACTACGCCGGCGACCAGGTCGACCGGAAGGCGCTCATCGAGGGCGCCATCCGCGGGATGATCGCCGCGCTCGACGATCCGTTCTCGGCGTACCTCAGCCCGGAGGAGTACCGGAAGTCGCTCGAGGGGCTGTCCGGGACGTTCGAGGGGATCGGCGCCAAGATCGAGACCCGCCGGACCGCCGGCGAGGGTGACTGCCCGAAGCTCGGCAATGGCTGCGCGCTGGTCGTCGTGGCGCCGATCCAGGGCGCCCCGGCCGAGAAAGCCGGTCTCCGGGCGGGTGACGTCATCACGGCCGTCGATGGCGCTAGCGTCGACGGGCTGACGACCGACGAGGCCCTCAAGAAGGTCCGCGGCCCGAAGGGCACGCCGGTCACCCTCACGATCGCCCGGGGCACGGCCGCCGCGTTCGACCTGACGATCGTCCGCGACGTGATCGTCCAGAAGGAGGTCGAGACGAAGACGCTCGCCGGCGGCTCGGTCGGCTACATCCGGCTGACCGGATTCAGCGATCGGGCAGCGGTTGACTTCGGGGCCGCCGTGGCGGCGGACATCACCGCCGGCCGGAAGAAGCTCGTCGTGGACCTCCGCGGCAACCCCGGCGGCTACGTGACCGACGCCCAGAAGGTGATCAGCCAGTTCGTCCCGGCCGGCACGACGATCTTCTGGCAGGAGGACGCCGACGGGACCCTGGTCCCGACCGTCGCGCTGGGGGGCGGCGCGGCGACCGATTCGGCGATCCAGGTCGTCGTCCTCATCGACGGCGGGAGCGCCTCCGCGAGCGAGATCGTCGCGGGGGCCCTCCAGGACCTGGGCCGGGCGGAGCTCGTCGGGTCAACGTCGTACGGCAAGGGGACGATCCAGACGTGGCAGCAGCTCGCCGACGACAACGGGGGCTTCCGCCTGACCGTGGCGAAGTGGCTCACGCCAGACAGGCGCTGGATCCACGGGAAGGGGCTGCTGCCGGACGTCCCGGTCGACATCCCGGTGAACGCGCCGCCGGGCGCGGACCCGGTCCTCGATGCGGCGCTGAAGCTCCTCGGCTTCATCTCGGCAGAGACGCCCGCGCTCGAACGAGCCGCCTGAGCAAGGCGGCTTGCGCTCCCCGGCCCGTTCGTCTACGGTTGCCGGGAACGAAAGGAGGTGATGTGCAGTGATCGACCGAAGTAGCTGCACCACCTCGCAGGAGATGGCCGTCTAAGCGGACACCCCTGCGGGTGGTTCTAGCTTTCGAACGCCGGTCCGCGAGGGCCGGCGTTCGTGCGCCCGGGCGTCCGAAACCGCGCCCGCCCGGGCCCCATCACCCACCCGCCGCGGCCGAGGCGCTCGACGCATCCGCGCCGGGACCGCCACCCCGAAGGAGTCCGACCGATGGGCGAGCAGACATTCGCCCTCAACCGAAGAGCCCGCCACGAGTTCACGATCGACGACACGTTCGAGGCCGGCCTCGTCCTGACCGGCACGGAGATCAAGTCGATCCGGGCGGGCAAGGCGAACCTGGCCGACGCGTACGTCCGGATCGACCGTGGCGAGGCCTGGCTCATCGGCATGCACATCGCCCCGTGGGAGACCGGCAACCGGACCAACCACGAGCCGAAGCGGACCCGCAAGCTCCTGCTCCACCGCGTGGAGATCACCCAGTTCCTGTCGAAGACCAAGCAGAAGGGCCAGACGATGGTCCCGCTGCGCCTCTACATCACGGGTCGGGGCCGGTGCAAGGTGGAGGTCGCGCTCGCCCGCGGCAAGCAGCTCCACGACCGCCGCCGCGACATCGCCGATCGCGACGCGCGCCGCGACGTCGCCCGCGAGCTGTCCGACGTCCAGCGCGGCCGCTGAGCGCTAGCGGAGGAAGTAGCGCCGGCTGAGCGGGACGTCGGTCACGGGGTCCACGGCGAGGCGACGGCCGCCGAGCGTCACGGTACCGTCGGCCGGGTCCACGTCCACCGGCGCGGTCGCGCGGTTCGCCCAGAGCGAGGAGCGAGTCAGGCCTCGGCAACCCCGCACGGCCACGACGCGCCGGCGCGTCCCGAGGCGCGCGGAGATGCCGCCGTCCAGGCCGGACTGCGACACGAACGTCAGGGACACGTCGGCGGGCGCCAGCCCGTGGGCGCCCCAGTCGGGGAGGTAGCGGGTCGGCTCGGAGCGCTCCAGGCTCGAGTTGCCCTCGCCGAGCGGGCCCCAGGCGTGGGCGCCGCCCTTGAGCACGCCTTCGGGCTTCACCCCGAAGAAGGCCGGCTTCCACAGGACGATGTCCGCCAGCCGCCCCGGCCGCAGGGAGCCGACGTCCGCCGACAGCCCGTGGACGATCGACGGCTCGACCGTCACCTTGGCCAGGTAGCGCAGGACTCGGGCGTTGTCGTCGAACAGGTCGCCGCCGTCGTCCGGGAGATCCGGCCAGCCGGCGCCAGCCTCGGTCGCCCGCCAGCGCTTCATCACGTGGGCAAGCTGGAGCGTCCGACGGAGCACCTCGCCGATCCGGCCCATGCCCTGCGAGTCGGAGTTGACGATTCCGATCGCGCCGAGCTCGTGGAGCGGGCCCTCTGCGGCCATCGTCGCGGGGTGGATCCGTTCGCGAACGAGCGCAACGTCCTCCGGGACCCACGGGTTGCCGCCGTGGTTGAGGAGGGTCATCGCCACGTGCTCGGCGGCGGCCGCCACTCCCCAGGGCAGCGTCGGCGTCGTCGACGAGCACAGGATCGACGGCTCGCGCACCAGCCCGATGAGGTCCGGCACGTGCCCGCCGCCGGTCCCCTCCACGTGGTATGCGTGGACCGTCCGCCCGGCGATCGCCGCCACCGTGTCCTCCAGTTCGCACGACTCGTGGAGCCCGTCGGTGTGGAGGCTCACCGAGATGTCGTGGCGGTCGGCGTAGGCGAGCGTCCGGTCGATGACCTCCGGATAGGCGCCGTAGTCCTCGTGGATCTTGAAGCCGATGGCGCCCGCCTCGAGGAGCTCGTCGAGCCCGCCGTCGTGCTCGGCCCGTGCGCCGGCCTGCAGGCCGATGTTCAGGGGCCAGGTCTCGAACGCCATGAGCCGCCGGAGCATCTGGCGCGCCGGCTCCTCGAACCCCGCCGTGATCAGCGTCGTCGTCCCGGCCGAGAGCGCGGCCGGCAGGAGCTGCGGCGTGATCAGGTGGACGTGCGAGTCCACCACCCCCGGCGTGGCGATCAGCCCATAACCCATGATCGGGTCCGTGTGCGGCCCAACGACGAGGTCGATCCCGTCGCTGATCTCGGGGTTGCCGGCCCGGCCGATCCCGACGATCCGGCCGTCCTTGATCCCGATGTCCGCCTTGACGACACCGATCGTCGGGTCGACGACGAGGACGCCGGCGACCACGACGTCGAGCTCGGACGGCCCGGCGGCCCGGTCGTCCTGGGTCATCCGGCTGCGGAGGTTCTTGGCGTAGCCCCACAGCGGCTCGTCGCCGGGATCATGGAGGTCGCGCTCGACCCGGAGCCAGAGCTCCGTGTCGCCGAGCCGAACCCGGTCCCCGGTCGTCGTGCCATAGCGGGCGTGGTACGCCTCGCGGGAGAGGCGAGTCACGGGTCCGCCCCATCGGCGGGGCCGAGCCGGCCGCCGTACCGGACGAGAACGACCTCGCGAAGCTCGCCGGGCGCCCAGCGGACCGACTCCCCGGCCGGGATGTCGAGGCGGAAGCCTGCGGCGGCGGCCCGATCGAAGCGCAGGCGCACGTTCGTCCGCTCGAACGGGTAGTGCGACGAGACCCGGACGACCCGCCGTGAGCCGTTCTCGACGTGCAGGGTCCGGCGCTCGCGCCCGGCCGCGAGCTCGACCGGATCGTCGGCCAGGCGGATCTCGCCCGGGTTCACGATCGGCCGCCCCCGGTCCTATCCGGTCCGTCGCCATGCGGCAGACCGCTCGTCCCGATTGCCGCGGCTCCGCCCTCGGCCAGCGGGTCGACCGGCCCGAGCGGGTCGACAAGCACGATGAGCCGCGTCCCGTCGCCCAGGAGCACTTCCAGGCGGACCTCGTCGAGAAGCCCGCGGACGCCGTCGATGAGCTCGCCCTCGCCCACCGCCGCGCGCCCGACCGCCTCGACGTCCGCGTGGGAGGCGCCGGCCCGTGCCGCCTCGAGCATCGCGTCGCAGATCAGCGCCACCGCCTCGGGATGGTTGAGTTTCAGCCCGGCCGCGCGGTGGCGTCGGGCGAGCTCGGCGGCGGAGAAGATGAGGAGGCGCTCCTCCTCCCAGGGCGTCAGTCGCATCGTCAGCCATGGTACCGGCGCGGACGGCGGGTCGGAGCCGATCTGCCGAGGCCCCGCCTCCCTCTTGGCCGAATCGCCGTTCAGCGCTACACTCTGGTCATGGGGATGCGTGGATTCGACAGGGTCCAGCTCGCCCGGGAGTGCGAGCCGAGGTGCCGTCGGGCCTCGTTAAAAGGCGGCAAAACGAAGTAACTGGCAACCGCCAGCCTGCTCTCGCCCTCGCTGCTTAGGCAGTAAGGTGAGCGTGGAAGCAGCCTCCTCCTCGTGGGCTGTGGAAGCGTCATTCAGCGAGGATGCGTCCGTCGCAAGCGTCGCGTAGCGCCGGACCAAGCCCGATCTAGGGACACGCGACTGGAGCGAGCGGAAGGCTGCCGATGGCCGTCCGCACGATCGACGACAAATCATCGGACACGCTCGTAGTGGTCCCTGGCGACGGGTTCTGGACGGGGAGTTCGACTCTCCCCCATCTCCACCACCTGGCTCGCCGCGCGCGGTATCTCACTGCCCGTTTCAGCCGCGGTCCGGGCGGGGCTCAGGAGCGACCCGGGCACGGTCGGGTCCCGGTTTGCGTGTGACAAATGAACGCGACGGCGTCGACGCCCTCGATGTCGATTCTGTGCGTCTCGCGAAAGGAATGACTCACTTCTTGCGCGACGCGCACAGATCCGACCAGATGCGCGTCCAGGACGTCACGTTCGTTCGTGTGACGCAAAGGCCGCCGGGCGGGAATGGGCGGGGCGGCCGACCGCGCCCCGGGCCGAGCCGCCGGGCCTACGGCGTCGTCGGAGTCTCGGCTTACTTCCCGACGAGGATGATCCCGATGACCCTGGAGTAGTGGCTGTAGAAGGTCTCCTTGTGGATGACCTTGCCGGTCGCGTCCTTGACGATCCGGGTGACCCACACGTCCTGGCCGTCCGCCGCGTACTCGATCTGGCTGCGAACCCCCGGCCTGAGCGCCGTCGTGTACTGGATCTCCGTGTGGCCCGGCCGGTAGTTCTTCACGATCGGCTTGGTGAGAATCACCTTGCGGCCGGTCGGGACGGAGTAGATCGTGAACCTGACGATCCCGGGGCGGGCGTAGGCGCGGATCAGGACCGGGTACTTCGTGTCGTTGCGGAAGGTCATGTCCTGGGTGCCGCCGCCGTCGCTCTGGTAGACCGTCGCGTCGAGACCCTTCGGGTAGCGGCTGATGTAGTAGAAGTGGTTCTTCCGCGCGCCCATCTGGAGCCCCGCGCGAAGGGCGGCGTTGAACATCGTCGTGGAGGTCGAGCAGATCCCGCCGGCGATCGTCTTGCCCTCGACCGACCGGCCGTCCACGATCGCGCCGCCGTACTTGTACCCGGTCCGGAGGCTGACCTCGCCGATCGTCTTCCAGAAGCTGAACCACTCGCCCGGCGCGACGACGGTCCCATCGATCGCGCGGGCCGGGACGCTGATATTCGCGCTGAAGCCGTTGTGGGAACTCGACACGTAGTACGTCGTCCAGGACGAGATGGCCTTCATCAGCGGGGCGGCCTTGGCGGCCTCCTCCGTGGTGAGCTCAGGCTCGACGACGGTCACCGCAGGGGTGACCCTGGCCGACGGGTCCCTGGCCGTGGCGGCCCGGGCGATGAGCAGGTCCCGGACGGCCAGCGCGGTGCCCGGCACGTCGAGCTTCCGGCCATCCTTCCCCGCCTTGACGCCGACGATCGAGCCGCCCTTCCCGACGAGAAACGTTGCCGAGACCGGCTTCCGATCCACCTTCCGCGCCAGGCGCTTGACGGCCGTCTCGATCGCCGCGCCGTCGACGAGCGGCCCGTACGAACCGTCCGGCCACGCCCCGAACGAGATCCAGGAGCGCACGGCCTTCTCGGTGAGAACCCACTTGTCCTTGCCGTGGCTGAGGACGACGTCGTGGGCGATCCGATCGGCCCGGGAGCGCGCGATCATCGAGTCGATGTCCGTGACCGCCGGGGCGACCGGGTCGACCACGAGCGGCAGCGTGAGCTGGGCCGGCGCGTCGGTCGGGCCGAGCTTCGCGGAGATCGTCGCGGCCATGGCCGCCTCGTTCACGTCGCGACCCCAGACAGCGGGCGTCTCGGTGAACGCATCCGGGCCGGTGTGGGCGGCCGCGGAGGCCGGGTCCCGGTCGATCGTCGCCGCGATCGCGGAGAGGCTGGCCGCAAGGACCGCCTGGTCGATGGCGACGCGGGGGGCGAGATCGAGTCCACCGATCGCGGTCCGGGCCTCGTCGACGACCTTCTCGAGGGCATCGCCCGTTCGGCCGACCGCGAACGCGGCGTCGAGCATCGCGTCGACATCCGGCCGGCGGCCGAGCTCCGCGTACGTGAGCGTCCTGGGGCCCTTCTCCGTCTCGAGCGTGAGCGTGCCCTGGCCAACCGACGCGAACGCACCGGCCAGCTTCGCCGCCGCCTCGTCCCGGGTCAGGCCGGCGAGGTTCGCGCCTCCGACGGAGACGCCGGCCGCGACCTTCCCGGCGTAGGCCTGCTCGAAGGCGACGATCGCTCCGACCGCGACGACCGCGACGAGGAGGATCCCGATGAGGAAGGCGACGACGATCCGCGTGCGTGGCAGCCGCCTCGTGTCGAGGACGGCGACGGTGGACTGGGTCTCGGTCGTGGTGGTCATGATGCGTGCGTCATCCTAACAGCCCAATTCCAGTGCCCTGTCTCGGCGAGCAGGACCGAACGAACCTGCAGACGACGCATGGCCCCCTCCCGTGTCGTCGTCAGCCGCGCGGAAGGACGACCACCCGGCGATTCGGCTCCTCGCCGACCGACTGGGTGACGACATCCGGGTCGTCGCGCAGGGCGATGTGGATCCAGCGCCGCTCGAGCGCGGACATCGGCTCCAGCTGGAGCATCTTGCCGGTCTCGAGCACGCGCTCCGCGGCTCGCTTGGCGATCTCCACCAGCTGACGCTCGCGCCGGCCACGGTAGTCCTCGACGTCGACGAGGACGCGAGTCCAGTCGCCCATCCGCCGCGAGAGCATCAGGTTGACCAGGTGCTGGAGCGCCGACAGGCGCTCGCCCTTGCGGCCGATGAGCGCGCCGAGGGCCTCCTTCTCGTCGTCGTCCCCCACGACGTTGAGCCGGCTCGTGTCACCGGTCTCGATCTCGACGCGGACGTCGAAGTCGAGCAGCTCCATCAGCTTCTCGAGGATCTCCTTGCCGGCCTGAAGCGCCGCTGGGGACGCCTCCGCGGCCTGGAGATCCGCGCGCTCGGCGGCGACGGAGCCACGGGTGGCCGCCAGCTCCGCCTGCTCGCGTTCAGAGAGGTCGCCCGAGGGCCGGGGGGCGCGGTCGTCACGGCGCGGAGGACGCCCGGCGCGGTCGTCACGGCGCGGGGGGCGCTCCGGACGAGGAGCTCGCTCCGGACGAGGAGCTCGCTCCGGACGGGGCGCCTCTTCACCGCCCAGCGCGGCGGCCGGAGCGGTCGGCTCGGGCTCCGGGCGGGCTTGCTCTGCGGGACGAGCCTGGCCGTCCTCCCGGCGCGGGCCGCGGTCAGCGCGGTCGTCGCGGCGCGGGCCACGGTCGTCGCGCTCAGCGTGGGCCGGAGCGGAGAGCGGGGTCGCCTGGGCAGCCTCGCGCTTCGGGGCGGAATCCGCCGAGCGCCTCACGCGGTGCCGCGACGATGCGGGCAGGCTCGGCGCCCATCCCGAGGACGCCGCGGCTGCCAGGGGTGAGGATCTCGAAGTCGAGATCGTTGAGCCCCACCCCGAAGGTGTCACGAGCGTTCCGAAGAGCCTCTTCGACGGTCTTGCCGGTGAATTCCTGGTATGCACTCATGTCAGCGTCGTCTCCCTCGCCGGCCCTGGCGGCCGCTGCGTTCACGGGGTCGGACGGTCGAGGCCGCATGGGCGGCCCGCTCGTCTTTCGTGGTGAGCACCGAATCGGGTGCTCGCTTCGTGGGATCGGGCGCCGGAATGGCGACCGGGAAGCGCGGGGTGTGGCCCTTCGCCCAGGAGGGGTACCAGCCGAAGATCGGGAACATGCCGCCCCAACCGATGATCAGGTACTGCTGGATCGTGGAGAAGATCGTCGAGATGATCCAGTACACGAACAGGCCGGCCGGCATGACGCCGCCGTAGGCGATCGAGATGAGCGGGATGAAGAGCATCATCTGGCGCTGCATCTTCGCGTTCGGGTCGTCCGTCGACAGATCGGCCGGCGCGAGCGTCATCCGCGACTGGACGAGCTGGAAGAGCGCCGAGGCGATCGCCAGGAAGGACAGCCCGATCCCGATGAAGGGCAGCGTGTAGAACACGCTCGGCTGGCTGAGGTCGATCCCGAAGACCGCCGAGTTGACGCACGGGACGACATGGCCCGCGTGCGGCGCGAGGCCGGCGCCGACGCAGTCGAGGTGGATGAGCTGGACGCCGAAGAGGTTGAGCATCCCGTTCGGATCGACGTTCTGGAGCCCGCTCGAGAAGACCGAGTACATCGGCAGCAGCAGGGCGAACTGCAGGACGAGCGGCAGGCAGCCCGAGGCGGGGTTGACGCCGCGCTCCCGGTAGAACTCGCTCTGGGCCTGCTGGATCTTCGCCCGGTCGCCCTTGAACCGGCGCTGGATCTCCTTGAGCTCGGGCTGCAGGAGCTGCATCCGCCTCTGGGAGACGATCTGCTTGCGGTAGAGCGGGATGGACAGGGCGCGCACGACGAGGGTCACGAGGATGATCGCGACCATCATGTTGCCGGTCAGCCGCTCGAACGCGACGAGCAGGAGGAACAGCCCCTGGAAGATCGGCGTGAACAGCCACGACAGCAGCGAGAACGGGTCGGACGGCGCGGCCGGCGCGAGCGGGATCGAGTTGGGGTTGATGGTCTCCGTGGCGGACGGGGCGGGCGACGCGGCGGGCGAGGCCCCCACGGCGGCCGACGCGGAGGTGTCAGCCCCGAGCGGCGGCTGGCAGGCGGCAAGGAGGATGACCACCGCGACGATGAGGATCGTCGGGAGCAGCCACGGCCGGATCCGGGAGAGGGTCGTCGGCACGGGTTCGGCTTCCTTGCTAGCGGACGGGGTCATAGCCGCCGGGATTCCAGGGGTGACAGCGGGCGATCCGGCGGGCGCCCATCCAGGCGCCGCGCAGGAGGCCGTACTTCGCGATGGCCTGCTCCGTGTAGCGCGAGCAGGTCGGCTCGAACCGGCAGCTCGCCGGCAACCAGAAGAAGACGGCACGATAGAGCCTGACCAGTCCGATCCCGATCGATCTCACGTGGTGGTCTGTCCTCCCAGGACCCCTCCTCGACGGAGGAGGCGTCGAACCGCCTCGACCACATCGTCGTGGCTGGCGTCCACGACGGCCGGGCGGGCGATGATCAGGACGTTCCAGCCGGGCTGGAACGAGGGCGCCATCACCCTGAGTACCTCGCGGAGCCGTCGACGGACCCGGTTTCGAACCACCGCGCCGCCGAGCCGCTTGCCGGTCGACAGGCCGATCCTGGTCGTCTCGAGGTCGGTCCGGAGGAAGCGAGCCACGAGGAGCGGGTGGGACCGGACGGTCCCGTCGCCCTGGAGCGCTCGGAAGTCCCTCGGACTGGAGAGCATCACGAGCCGCGGCGCCGGAGCTCCGCGCTCGCTCGTCAGGCCGTCAGCCGCTTGCGTCCGCGCGCTCGGCGCGCGGCGACGATGCGTCGGCCCCCGGCGGTCCTCATCCGGGCGCGGAAGCCGTGCTCCTTGGCGCGATGGCGCGTTTTGGGCTGAAAGGTCTGCTTCATGGGGGCTGCGCGCGATCCTCTCCATCCGGCCTCGGGGCTGTCGATCTCGACCCCTAGAGGCACGCAGACGCGCCGGGCGCTCGGGAGCGCAAGGCGCGTCGACGTCCCGGCGATTATATGAACGGCCCCGAGGGGGTGTCAAACACCGTCAGGCAGCGCGACCCGCCCTCCCGACGGTGGCGGCGTCCCGCCGGAGCGCGCCTGTCGCGCTTGTGCTGCTCGCGGGCGCGCGAAGCGGGCCGGACGGGGCCACGATGACGCCCGACCGCCCGGGATCGGGACGATCAGCCGGCCACGCACGGATACCCCCTGGGGGTATCCGACAAATCCCGCCGGAACGCCTTGCGGGCCTCCGCGGGCCGGTGCTATCCTTCGCGGGCCCCCGGCGCCGGGAAGCACGGTGGCAACCTCTGGAAACCTCCGGAGGAGCCCCTGGAGCGGATCGCCGCCGGCTCGCGAAGCGCGCCGAACGAGCTCAGCGCCACGGTTCCCCCGAGCCCGAACCCTGGTCGCCGTATCCGTCAACCCTCAACCTCCGAGCCATTGGGTCACGTCGAATATGGACGCGAAGCAAGTTTGGCGCGCTGCCCTCGGTGAGCTCCAGGTCTCCCTGTCACCGGCGAACTTCGAGACGTGGCTGCGGGACACCCAGCTCGTCGACGTGGATGACAACCGGTTCAGGATCGCCGTCCCGAACGGATTCGCCAAGGACTGGCTGGACACTCGCTACCGCTCGCTGATCTCCCAGACGCTCGCCCGGATCGTCGGGTACAGCGTCCAGGTGGAGTTCGTCGTCCGCTCGTCGAACGGGGACGCCGCCAGGAGCGCGGAGGGCGCCCCGCCGGCCGCGACCGGCGGCACCGCCAACGGCACGATCCAGCAGGTCCGCCTAGAGCCCACCCGCGTCGGCGGCGAGAGCGGAGCGTCGAGCCTCAACCCCCGCTACACCTTCCACAACTTCATCGTCGGGTCGGCGAACCGGCTGGCCCACGCCGCGAGCCTGTCGGTCGCCGAGCGTCCGGGCCATGCCTACAACCCGCTCTTCCTGTACGGCGGGGTGGGCCTCGGCAAGACCCACCTGATGCACGCGATCGGCAACCAGGTGATCGCCAAGTTCCCGCGCAAGAAGGTCGTCTACGCGACCTCCGAGAAGTTCACCAACGAGTTCATCACCTCGATCCAGCAGGGCAAGATCGACGAGTTCCGGGCGCGCTACCGCCGGATCGACCTCCTCCTCATCGACGACATCCAGTTCATCGCGGACAAGGAGCGGACGCAGGAGGAGTTCTTCCACACGTTCAACGCGATCCACGAGGACGGCAAGCAGATCGTCCTGTCGAGCGACCGGCCGCCGAAGCAGATCGTGACCCTCGAGGAGCGGCTGCGGAGCCGGTTCGAGTGGGGGCTGATCGCGGACCTGACCGCGCCGGACCTCGAGACCCGGATCGCGATCCTCCGGGCGAAGGCGGAGGAGGGCGCGGTCCCGATGACGTCGGACGTCATGGAGTTCATCGCCCGCAAGGTCGTCAGCAACATCCGCGAGCTCGAGGGCGCGCTCAACCGGATCGTCGCCTACGCGAGCATGGGCGCGGTGCCGATCAGCATCGAGCTGGCCCAGGCGGTCCTGGCCAACGTGATCTACAACCCGAAGAAGCGCCAGGTCACCCCGGAGCGGATCGCCCGGGTCGTGGCGGACTACTACGGCGTCCCGATGGACGTGCTCCAGGGCCAGAAGCGGGACAAGGCGATCGTGATGCCGCGGCAGATCGCGATGTACCTGATGCGCGCGGAGACGGACGTCTCGCTCCTCCGGATCGGCGCCGAGCTCGGCGGGCGGGACCACTCGACCGTGCTCCACGCCTGCGACAAGATCAACCGCGAGTCGGCCGTCAACGACGAGCTCCGCCGCGAGATCGCGGCCGTCCGAGAGCTCATCTACTCCGACTGACCGGCGGCCCCTTCGACGGCCCCCGCGCCGTCGGCTGGCCGGATCGCCCGTGTCGGCGTCTCCTCGTCCGCCGGCGAAGCCGTCCTGGTCAGCCTTCCGCTGTGGATAACGGCACGGATCTGGTGGAGAACCCCGAAAGGTTGTGGATGGACTGGCGCTCACGCGGGACTGGGTCGTTGGTGAGTCGCACTCCGGCGTGGATGGTCCCAGCCGCGTCTCAGGGCAGTCTCCCCGACGCGTCGAGCCGTCCACCGCCTGTCCCGGATCGCGTCCACAGGTCGAGGCCGGGCCATCCACACGGAGCGCCGTCCTGTCCACGTCCGGATCGTGTGGGGCCACTCGGGACCACCCACACCGTCCACCGCATGATGATGATGATGACGTTCTAAGATACGGACGGATATCCCTACCTCGAGATCCCGGGTCGGGACCCGAGCCCCAGCGACGCGCCGGCATCCGATCCGATCGACCAAGGACCCGGCCCCCGGAGACCAATCCCGCCTCCCTGGAGTGAACCGCTCGTGAACGTTTCGGTCATGCAGGAGAACCTTGCTCGCGGCCTGTCTGTCGTGAGTCGCGCGGTCTCCACCCGGAGCACGCTGCCCGTCCTCGGCAACGTCCTGATCCGGACCGAGGACGCCGGCCTGAAGCTGACCGCCACGAACCTCGAGATCGGAATCACCTACTGGGTCCCCGGCAAGATCGACACGGATGGCGCGATCACCGTCCCAGCCAAGCTCCTGGCGGACATCGTGGCCGGCCTGCCGTCGGGCGACCGGGTCGACCTCGAGCTGCAGTCGGGCGACACCCTCCGGATCCGCTGCGGACGGTTCGAGACCCACGTCAAGGGGATCGACGCCGAGGAGTTTCCGGCGATCCCGACTGCCGGCGAGCGGCCCACGACGAGGATCGCCCAGAAGGTCCTGCGCCAGGCGCTCAACGAGACGACGTTCGCCGCGGCCAGCGACGAGGCCCGGCCGATCCTGACCGGCGTGCTGTGCCGGTTCGAGGGAGACCAGATCACCCTCGCCGCCGCGGACAACTACCGGATCGCCGTGAAGACGATCGCGACCCTCGACCCAGTCGAGGAGACGAGCATCGTCGTCCCTGCCCGTTCGCTCAACGAGCTCGGCCGGATCCTCGCCGACGTGGACGAGCCGGTCGATGTCGTCCTGGCCCCGAGCAAGAATCAGATCCTCTTCCACCTCGAGGGCATCGACCTCGTCAGCCGGCTCATCGATGGCCAGTTCCCGAACTACCAGCAGGTCCTGCCCAAGGGTCACACCACCCGCTCGGTGGTCGACCGGGAGGAGCTCCTCAAGGCCGTCCGCCTGGCTGCCCTCATCGCCAGCTCGGCGGCGAACATCGTCAAGCTCGGCGTGGGCGTGGACGGGGAGCCGGGGATCGTCGTCACCGCCGCGGCGGAGGTCGGCGACAACGAGGGCAAGGTCGAGGCGACGATCGAGGGTGACGGCACGACGATCGCCTTCAACGCCCGCTACCTGATGGACGTCCTCCAGAACGTGTCGGCCGACCAGTTCGCCCTCGAGTTGAACGGTCCGCTCTCCCCAGGGGTCTTCCGGCCGATCGGCGATGACACGTACACCCACGTCGTCATGCCCGTCCGGACGACGTCCTAGGAGGCCGGGTCCCCGCCCGGAACCGGGTCCTGCTCGAGTCTATCGGCCTGCGCGACCTGCGCGGCTACGCGGCGCTCGATCTCGCCTTCGGGCCGGGACCCCAGATCCTGTGGGGTCCCAACGCGGCGGGCAAGACGAGCCTCCTCGAGGCCATCGTCCTGCTCGCCTCGGGCCGCTCCCATCGAACCTCGACGGATGCCGAGCTCATCCGCTGGGGCGCCGACGTCGCCCGGGTCGAGGGACGCGTGGGGTCCGGCACGCCGGGCGGCGAGCCGTCCACCCTGGAGGTGGCGCTCGTCCGCGAAGGGGCGGCCGGCCAGCGCAAGCGGATCCGGGTGAACGGCGTGCCGCGCCGGGCGGCCAGCCTGGCCGGCGTCCTCCGGACGGTGCTGTTCGCCCCGGAGGAGATGCTCCTGATCGCGGGATCCCCGGGACTCCGCCGGACGGCACTCGACACCCTCGCCGCCAACCGATCGCCGGCCCATGCGGCGGACCTCGCGACCTACGGCCGGGCGCTCCAGCAGCGCAACGGGCTCCTCCGGGCAATCCGCGAGGAGCGAGCCGGTCGGGACCAGCTCCGCTTCTGGGACGGGGCGCTGCTCGATTCGGGATCGGCGGTCGTCAACGGCCGTCTCGCCACGCTGGAGGCCGTTGCCGAGCCGCTCCGACGGGCGCACGCGGAGATCGCCCCGGACGAGGGTCGGCTGACGCTCCGCCACGAGACGAGCTCGCCGAGCCGGCCCGGTGAGGCTGTCCGCGAAGCGCTCGCCCGGCGGCTCGCGGAGACGGCCGACAAGGAGGTCTGGAACGGGACGACGCTGATCGGACCGCACCGCGACGACCTCGTTTTCGAGCTCGAGGGGCGCGATCTCGCCGGGTTCGCCAGTCGCGGCCAGCAGCGCACGGCGATCCTCGCGCTCAAGCTGGCCGAGCTCGATCTGCTGACCGCGCAGGACGGCCGGCCACCGCTCCTCCTCCTCGACGACGTCTTCAGTGAGCTCGACCCGGACCGGCGCGGTCACCTCGTCCGGCGGATCGCCGAGCTCCCCCAGGCATTCGTCACGACGACGACGCTGGACGATATCGACCCCAGCCTCCGCGCCGCCGCGACGAGCTGGTCCGTGGAGGCCGGCCCGGACGGCGCGACGATCGCCGGACCGGTCGAGCCGGCCACACTCGCCGGAACGTCGGCCTCGATGAAGACCCGCCGATGACCTCCCGCCGCCGGCCGATGGAGCGGATCGGGGACCTCCTGCCGATCGCCGCCCGCGAGCTCGGTCTCGAGGCCGAGCTCCGGCTCGCCCGGGCGACCGCGACCTTGGAGCCCTCGTCGCGGAGCGCGTGCCGGCCGCCACCGGCGCGTGCCGGCTCGTGGGGATCGAGGCCGAGGCGCTCCTCGTCGAGGCGGACCACCCGATCGTCGCCCAGGAGCTGCGCCTGCGGACGGGCGAGCTGCTCGGGGCGTTCCGGGTCGCGCCCGGGGGATTCCCGGCATCCGGGCTGCGCGTCGGGGTGCGGCGCGTATAATCCGGCCAACCTGCCAGCCGCCTCGGGGGGTCGCGCGCCCGCCCGAGTCCCGTTCAGCCAGCCAGGGGGGCACCGGCTCGCCGCGCCCGCCCGACCCGACACGAGGCCCGCATGGCCGTACGGCTCCAGATGAAGCTCGGCTTCGTCGCCGAGCAGGACCGGCTCCCCGATTCGCCGGACACGGTCGCCCTGGAGGAGCCGACGATCGGCGCGACCGTCCGATCGAAGGGGAACCTCTACCTCCTCGCGACCTCGCGCACGCCCGGGCCGCGCCTGCGGGAGGCGACCAGGCTCGTCGCCGACACGATCCGGCGCGAGTACTACTACGACGAGTCCGCCGGGATCGCCGTCTGCCTCGAGAAGGCGATCCGGGCGGCGAACAAGAAGCTCCTCCACGGGCGAGAGCGGCTCGGCGGTGACGAGACGAACGGCCCGATCGGCGTCGGCGTCGCGGTCGTCCGCGGCAACGAGCTGTACGTCGTCACGGTCGGGCCGGCGGAGGCGTACCTGATCCGCCAGGCTCGCCTGTCGACGCTGCCGGACCCGCACCGCGAGCGCGGACTGCCGACGACCGAGCTGGAGCCGGACGTCTGGCGCGGCGAGATCGCCGTCGGCGACTCGCTGGTCCTCATCTCCCCGAACCTTGTCGCCAAGCTCGGCCCGGACGAGCTGAAGGACGCCATGCTGACGCTCCATCCGCAGTCGGCGATGGAGCATCTCCACCACCGGTTCATCGCGGCGGACGGCTCGGGGAGCGACGGCGCGATCGCGTTCGAGGCTACCGAGGTGTCCGCGACGACGAAACAGCACCGGCTCGTCCCGGTGATGCCGCCCGAGCCCCTGGCGGGCACGCCGGACCGCTCGCCGATCCCCCTGGCCGACAGCGTCAGTGGTGGGGTCACCGCCGTCCAGCAGTCCGCTCGCCAGGCCCGAACAGCCGCCGGCGGTCTCGCCGGCCGGCTGCTCGGCCGCCTCCAGGACAGCCTCCCGCGGCGCTCCGTGCCCCGGGATCGCCGGGTGACGACGGTCTCCGCTCGCCGCGAGACCCAGCGCCGGGCCGCCGTCGCCGTCCTCGCCCTCGTCGTGGTCGTGGCATCGCTGGGGCTCGGGGTGTGGTACATCGGCGGGCGTACCGGAGCACCGACGAGTCTCGGCTCGCTGACCGCCGGCCAGAAGGCCCTCCAGGCCGCGAAGAAGGACGTCGACGCGGTCTACGCACCAGGCGTGGATCTCGTCAGGGACGATCCGAACCGGGCGAGGGAACTCCTCACCGACGCCTGGAAGCAGCTTGACGCGGCGACCGCAGCGGGAATCCCGGCGAGCGCGGTGGACCCGCTCCGGGCGAAGGCGAGGGACGGCCTGGACGAGCTCTACCGGTTCCGGGCGGTCGGGGCCTCGGTCCTCTTCTCATTCGCCGACGCGGATCCCCCGGTGGACCTGGGCGCGGTCGTCCTCGGACCGGACCGTGCGCCGTACGTGCTGGACCGGGCGACCAGTTCCGTCTACCGGGTGGACCTCAAGGCCGGCAAGGCCGCGCCGGTCTTCCGGCTCGCCCAGGTCGTCGGCGGCACCAAGGTCGCCGAGCCGCGGTTCATCGCGCCTGCCGGGCCGGACCTCCTCATCCTCGATGCCAAGAACGTTCTGTGGCGCTGGCGCCCGGCGGACCAGAAGGGCCGGGGCACGCTCGCCCGCGTCCCGGTGAAGGACTCCGCCAGCTGGGGGGACGACGTCCGAACGATCGGGGCCTTCGTCCGGAACGCGGACCAGGGTCTCTACAACCTCTACGTCGTCGACCCGTCGGAGAAGCAGATCCTGGTCTACACGCCGCTCTTCGACGGCTCCGGCTTCCCGGCCGACCCGACCGGCCGTCTGGCGACGGCCCAGGACGTCTCGACCGTGGACACGATGCTCATCGACGGGGACATCTACCTGACCCGGGGCGGCACGATCACCCGCTACGTCCGCGGCGGGAACAGCAGCTGGCGCTCGGGGGATCCCGGCGATGGCCTCCTCCGGCCGGCACCGGGCTACACCCTGATCGCCACTGGCTCCGAGGCGGGCAAGGATCAGATCTACGGTTACGACCGGGCGAACAGCCGGATCCTCGCGATCGACAAGGACGGCGGGGCGATCCGCGAGCAGTTCCGGCTGGCCGGCGCGGACACGGCCTGGTCGGACCTGCGCGGGATGTACGTCATCCCGGGCCTGGACGACGAGCCGGACACCCTCATCTGGATCGACCGCAACCGGCTGATGAGCTCGATCCTGGAGGCGGTCCGCCCGTCGACGGCCTCGCCTGCCCCGAGCGCGACCCCGACCCCGACGCCCACGCCCACGCCGAAGCCGAAGAAGACGCCCAAGCCCACGCCCAAGCCATGACCCGGCCGATCCCGTGATCCCCCTGCGGGACGCCAACCCCACCCGTCGCCGGCCGGTGGTGACCATCGGGATCATCACCATCGCCTTCCTCGCGTTCGGGCTCGAGCTGGCCGTCCAGGCGACCGGCGGGGACGATGCCCTGGAGTCGCTCTTCCGCTCGCTCGGGGTGGTGCCGGACGAGCTCCTCGGCGCCATCGCGGACGGGCGGCTCCTCGACACGTCGGTGCTCGCCCTGGTCACCCACCAGTTCCTTCACGGCGGGTGGCTCCACATCGGGGGCAACCTGCTCTACCTGTGGATCTTCGGGAACAACGTGGAGGACCGCTTCGGGCGGCTCGGCTTCCTCGCGTTCTTCCTCGCCGGCGGGGTGGTCGCGGCGTTCACCCAGGTGGCGATCGACCCCGCATCGGACATCCCGCTGATCGGCGCGTCGGGGGCGATCGCCACCGTGCTCGGCGCCTACATCGTCGTCTTCCCCGGCGCGCGCGTCCTGTCGATCGTCTTCCTCGGGTTCTTCTTCCAGCTCATCGAGGTGCCCGCACTCATCGTCCTCGGCCTGTGGTTCCTGCTCCAGGTCATCGACGGGCTGGCTTCGCTGGGGATCCACGAGACGGTCGGGGGCGTGGCGATCTTCGCCCACATCGGCGGGTTCGTCGCCGGGCTGGCCGTCGGACTCGTCCACCGGCGGCTCCGCCCGCGCCCGGTCGCCGCCCGCTGATCCGGCCGGCCGGCAGGCGTCGCGGCGACCCCCGGCCGCAGCGGATGGTCGTGGGATAATCCGGCCATGGCGGATCGGCTCGTCGAGATGGTCGTCGAGAGCGTGCGCGTGCACATGCCCTCGAGCCAGCACGTGGTCATCCTCAAGGAGCTGGATCGCGAGCGCTACCTTCCGATCTGGATCGGGCCGTGGGAGGCGAACGCGATCGCGATGAAGCTCCAGGGCCTTTCCCCCGAACGACCGCTCACCCACGACCTGTTCGCGACGACGCTCGAGCAGCTCGGGGTGACCGTCCGCCGGGTCGTCATCTCGTCGCTGGCCGAGGAGACCTTCCATGCCCGGCTCTTCTTCGAGGCGGAGGGCCGGGAGCTGGAGATCGATTCGCGGCCGTCGGATGCGCTCGCCCTGGCCGTCCGGGCGGGCGTCCGGATCTTCGCCGCGGACGAGGTCCTCGAGCGCGCCGGCGTCCACCCGGACGAAACAGGTGCCGAGGGGGTCGAGGCCCTCGAGTCGGCGGACGAGGCAGCCTCGTCGGCGGACCCGCGCCTCGACCTCTTCCGTGACTTCGTGAACTCGCTCGACCTGGGCGGCGAGACCGAGCGCCGCGAGGGACCCAACCCCGAGTAGGCGGCTACTCGCCGCCGAGGATCGGCTCGCCGCGCGAGAGGGCCAGTCCGGGCGAGGCCCACAGCCGGAGCCGGAGCCGCCAGAAGTCGCGGACGGCCCGCAGGATGACCTGCGGCTTGGCCCCGGTCGGGGAGCCCGCCGTCCGCGGGTAGTGCGGGACCCCGACCTCGGCGACCGTCCGATCGCGCGCCCGGAGCTTGATCAGGAGCTCGGCCGAGAAGAATGCGCCGCCCGACTCGACGCGGAGCCCCTCGAGCGCCTCGCGTCGGAAGAGCTTGCAGGCGCAGTCGACATCGGTGACCTTCAGGCCGAAGAAGACCCGGTTCGCCAGGCGGTAGCTCTTCGCGTAGATCGTCCGGATGATCGGGTCCGCCCGCCTCATGCGGTGCCCGACGACGACGTCCGGCCGGTCCGCCGCCGCGATCCGGGCGGTCAGCCGGCCGAGATCCGCGACCTTGAACTGGCGGTCCCCGTCGGTGAACGCGACGTGGCCGTAGCGGGCGGCCCGGAACCCGGATCGCAGGGCGGCGCCGTAGCCCAGGTTCGCCTGGTGGTGGACGGCGCGGACCACGTCCGGGTGGGCGGTCGCCAGGCGATCCGCGATCTCCCGGGTCCGGTCCCGCGACCCGTCGTTCACGACGATGATCTCGAACCGCTCGGCGAGCGACGGCAGGGTCGCGAGGGCCTCCTCCACGAGCGGCTCCAGGTTCGCCTCCTCGTTGTGGGCCGGGAGGAAGAACGACAGCTCGGGGAGGCGCGCGGCTCGGCCGGGCGTCGGGCCGCTCAACGGACGCCCACGGGTGGGAGGGCCTCGATGCCCAGGACCGGCTGGTCCCCGGGCACATCGAGGGGCACCAGGCGGTAGCGTGCCGCCAGCGTGGCGAGGACGGCCGGGTCGCCCTGGATCGCGATCACGGGGCGCTTGCCGAGGTTCGCGTCGATCACGTCGGTGATGTCTCCCAGGTCCCGGTCGAGGCGCGTCCGATCGTCGACGACCGTGATATCCGGCCGTCGGCCTTCAATGTGCTGTGCGTACCATAGCGGGGTCGAGTAGCTCCACCAGCTGACGACCACCGCGTCCCGCGCGATGATCCGCTCGTCGAGGACGGCGTCCAGCCACTCGACGGCCTGGCGCTCATGGCTCAGGTCCACCATCCGCCAGCGCCCGGGGAGGACGGCGAGGGTCGGCAGGAGGAGGAACCCGGCGAGGACGAAGCCGAAGACCGGGCTCGGGCCCAGGGCGGGACCGGGCTCCCGGCGGTCCCTCTCGGCCGCGGCGTCCGTCTCCGCGTCGGGCGCGGACCGCGCTTCCGCGAGGTGCTCCGCGAGGGACTCCAATCCCTCGGTGACCAGGCCGACGAGGATCGCGACCCAGGTCAGCGCGATGAGGGCCGGGCCCAGGTAGTAGCGCTCGATCTGGGCGTTGGCGTAGGAGGCGGCGAACCAGCAGGTGATGACCAGGGCGGGAGCCGTCAGGAGCGCGTAGCGCGGCCGGTGCCAGACCGTCGCGGCGAACCCGGCCGGCACCAGCCAGGCGAGCGGCCCGAGCTGCGTCCCGGCGATCCCGGCGAGGTTCGCCGCCTTCTGCCCGAGGTCGGCGAACGGCGCGATCAGGCTCGCGCGGAACTGCTCGGCGAGGGCGATGTACCAAAAGCCATCCCACGTCTCCGGCCGGCCGTAGACGAGCGGCGCCCGGAACGGCCCGGCCCGCAGCGGGAGCTCCGCGAACACCGCGACGAGGGTTACCCCCAGTGCGAGCAGGCACGCGCCGACGAGCCGCGGCCGCCACAGGAGACCTGGCTCCACGGTGAGCACGAACAGGGCGATCCCCGGCGCGAGGAGGAGCACGAGGCTGTGGTTGCCGAGGGCCAGCCCGTAGACCGCCGCCGCCGCGACCAGCCGTCGCTCCGCGCCGGGGGCCGCCGTCCGCTGGAGCCGCTCCCAGTCGACGAGCAGGACGAACAGGACCGCGACGAGGGCGAGATGGAGGGCGTGGGGGTCCGCGTGCGTGCCGATCGACCAGGCGATCGGGGTCGTCGCGAGGAGGATGCCGGCCGCCAGAGCCAGCCACGAGCGCCCGGTCAGGCGCCGGACGAGGAGGGCCGTCGCCCCGGCCGCGACGGCCAGGCAGATCGCCGAGAGGAGGTTCATCCGGAGCGCCGGCTCGCCCAGCGGCTGAAGGACGACGGAGGCCACCCAGCCGAGGATGACGTACGTCGGGAAGCCGGTCGGATGGGCCGTGCCGAGCAGCGGAGGGACCGTCTGCAACTCGGCCGTGTCCCAGAACGCCACGCCGGGCAGGAGCGTGGCGGAGGCGAGGCCAAGTGCCACGAGCGCGGCCCCCAGTGCCGGCAGGATCGTCCCGGGGTCCCCCGAGCGCAGGCGTCTCACCATCCCAACAGGTGCCCCCAGGCGACGCCCCATGCGTTCACCGCGATCGAGACGGCGACCAGGACGTAGCCCAGCTTCCTGGCCCGGCCGCCGACCTGGAGCGAGAGGGCCAGCAGGACGAGCCCGAACGGCGCGTAGTCGTTGCTGAACCGGTAGCCGAACTGGACCCAGCCCTGGCTGAAGTGCATCAGGTCGACGACCGCGATCGCGAGCACGGCCACGGCGGCGCCGGTCACCAGCCGGTCCCGTCCCCACCAGCGGAGCGCGGCGAACGCGACGATCCAGGCCGGGCTCGTCAGGAACAGGCTCATCCCGACGTCCCTCGGCGCGACGATCGGGCAGGCCGGGTCGAACAGTCCCCGAACGGTGCCCGGGTCGCAGGCCGGGAGGATGGACGGCAGCCCGGCGACGAGGAGCGGCAGGTTCTGGACGAGGTAGCGCGGGTCCTCGATCGACCACTCGCGGTGGTAGCCGAGATCCGGATAGGCGAGCGCCTCGAACCTGTAGAGCTGCTCGTACCCGGGGTGGAGCAGGTGACCGGTCGTGGCGTACGTGTAGGCGAGGAGCGCCCCGATCGGGATCGCCATCCCGAGCGACGCCGACAGCCCGCGCCGGAACACGCTCCCGCCGCCTCCGACGAGGAGGAAGAACGGGGCGCCGAAGACGACTGTCAGGCGGGCGGCGCAGGCGAGCCCGAAGAGAACGCCGGCCAGGACCTGGCGACCGTCGAGCGGGAGGCGGCGGACGGCGGCGACGAGGCGCCGGGTCTCCGCAACGGCGGCGCGCCGCCCGACCGGGAGGTCGTCGTCTCCGTGGGCCGCCCGGGGATCCGCCGCGAGCGCCACGCCGATCGCCAGCAGGCTCAGCCCGACGGCGACGACGTGGGCCAGGAACCAGGTCGTGCCGAGCTGGGCGGCGTACCAGAAGACCGTCCCGAGCCCGAGGAAGACCGTCGCGGCGATCCGGACCGGGCGACCGAGCGGGAGCCGGCCCAGGACCCAGAACGCGATGCCCACGTCGATCGCGCCGAGGATCGTGGCGACAAGCTGGGCGTCCGTGGCCAGGCCCCAGATCGCGACGAGCGGCATGAGCAGGACCGCCGGCAGCGGCGGGAACGGGACGAGGGCGTACCCGGACGTCTCCCCGTTGGGTCCGGTGGCGACCACGACATCCTGGAAGAGCGCGTTGCCGGGGCCGTCGGGGCCTGCCTCGACCGGGTAGCGGATCACCGCCCGCCCATCGAGGAACGCCTCCGCCTGCCACACGAAATGGTTGTAGTAGGACGTCCGGCTGGGATTGCTGACGAGGTAGATCCCGAGCAGCAGGGCCACGATCGCGAGGCCGATGGCGGCCGTCGCGCCGATCCCGGAGCGGGCGTCGGCGAGATGGTCGACCCGGGCCTCCGGCACGGGACCCTGCGCTATACTCCGCTCCACCTCAGCGCTCGTGCAGGAGGCGGACCTCCCTGGCAGCCCCCACTTCCGGCGTGCCCGACCGTGGCACGAGAGCGTCGACGCGGTCGTTCGAGGCCGCCCGAGCGCTCGTCGTGATTCTGGCCTTCGGGCTCGCCCTCCGCCTCATCATCGCATACGTCCTGCTCCCCGGGTCCGGCTTCGGCGTGGACCGCGGCAGCTTCCAGGCGTGGGCGGGCGAGCTCGCTGCCCACGGCCCGGGTGGCTTCTACGAGCGGGGCTTCTTCGTCGACTACACGCCCGGCTACCTCTACGTCCTGTGGGCCGTCGGGCTGGTCGGCCAGTCGCTCGGCGGGATCGGGGACCTGATCAAGCTCCCGGCGATCCTCTCGGACGTCGTCCTCGCCTGGCTCGTCCACTCGATGGTCCTCGAGCTCGGCGGTCCGCGCCGGGGCGCTCGGCTCGCAGCAATCCTCGTCCTGGTCAACCCGGTGACCTGGTTCGACAGCGCGATCTGGGGCCAGGTCGATTCGTTCGGGGTCGTCTTCCTCCTCCTCGCGCTGCGCGAGCTGTGGCGCGGGCGGTCCGAGCGGGCGTCGGTCCTCGCCGTCGTCGCGGCGATCGTCAAGCCGCAGCTGGGCATCCTCATCCCGATCCTCGCCGTGGTGCTTCTCAGGCGCCACCTCGTGGACCCGCTCCTCGGGCGCCGGCAGGCCCCCGGATCGGGGCCGCTCCGCCTCGTGACCAGCGGCGCCCTCGCCCTGGCCACGGCGATCGTTCTGTGCCTCCCGTTCGGGCTGTCTCTCATCGGCCTGCTCCAGCAGGTGGCGAAGACCGCCGGCGGCTACCCGTACCTCGCCGTCAACGCCTACAACCCGTGGGCGCTCGTCGAGCGCGACGGCAGCGGCCTCGCGGCGAACGGCGGCTGGCTGCGCGACTCGGCCGGGTCGAAGCCGGACGAGCTCGCGACGCTCATCGCGGGGATCCCCGCCGTGTACGTCGGGACGGCCCTCCTGCTCCTCGTCATCGCGCTGGTCTGCGGCGTCGTCGCCTGGCGGGGGAGCCGGTCGGAACCGGTCGGACTCGACGATGCCCAGGGCGCCGACGACGGACGCCCTACCCGCGCCGTCGCCGACGACCGCCGGATGCTGCTCGTGGCCCTGACCGTCCTGGCGATCGCCTTCTTCGTCGTCCCGACCCGGGTCCATGAGCGCTACCTCTTCCCGGCCTTCGCCCTCGGGGCGATCCTCGCCGCGACGTCCCTGCGCTGGCGCGTGGCGTACGTCGTCCTCGCGCTCGCGAGCTTCGCCAACCTGTACGCGGTCCTCCTCATTCCGTTCTACGAGAACCCCGGGATCAAGGACTGGCTCGGGATCGCCGACGAGATCCGGTCGGCGCCGGGCGTCGCGCTGGTCGCCTTCGCCCACCTCGCCGTCTTCCTGTGGACGCTGACCGAGCTCCGACCGCGGGCGGTTCGAGAGCTGGACGCGGAGGCCCTCCGCGAGGCGGACCGGGAGCGGGTGGACGAGGCCGGCGGGCTCGTCGAGGACCGGGTGGCCGAGACCGCCCAACCGACTCCCCGGCCGGCGACGTCGCTCGCGGCCATGCCGGCGCCGGCAGAGGCGCGCGCGGTCGAGCCGCCTGCCCTGGCGTCGAGGCCGCCGCGCTCATGGCTCCAGCTCGGCGAGGCGGAGCCGGCGCTCGTGCCCGACCGATCCCGCCGGCTCCACGGCGAGGGCGGCGGTCGGCTCGACCGGCTCGACCTGTGGCTCCTGGTCGTCATCGTCATCGCCGCGCTCACGCTCCGGACGTTCCGGCTCGCGGAGCCGTACCGGATGCACTTCGACGAGGTCTACCACGCCCGGACCGCGACCGAGTTCCTCCAGGACTGGCGCTACGGGCAGCGCCACGAGATCTACGAGTTCACCCACCCGCACCTCGCCAAGTACGCGATCGCGGGCGGGCTGGTCGCCGTCGGGAACGACCGGGTTACCGCGCAGCGCGACCTCGGGACAGAGGTCCGCGATGTCCTCGTCGAGCCGCGCTGGGAGGACGCGGCACTGCCGGATGGTCGGGCGGGCGACCGGTTCTACGTTGCCGGCGGCGACCGACTGCGCGCGTACGACCTGCAGACGCGCCGGCTCATCGCGACGTGGTCGGTCCCCGGCGCCAGCACCCTCGCGCTCGACCAGGTCGGTCACCGCGTCCTGGTCGGGACCGCCGAGGGGACGATCGCCGTGCTCGAGGCGAGTACCGAGCTCGATCTCGGGCGGACGGCGTCGGGCGGGACGACCGGGGGCGCTCCCGGCTCGACCGCTGCGCCGCCGACCCTGGCGACGCTCGGCTCGGTCGGCGCCCCGATCGCGCGGATCGTCGTCACGGATGACGGGAGCGGGCTCGTCGCGGCGACCCGGGCGGGCGACGTGGTCTCGCTCGATCCGGATTCCGGCGCGGAGCTTGCCCGGACGCGGATCGACGGCGCCGCCGACCTCGCTGACGGTGGCCTCGGCGACGGGCTGACCGTCGATCCGGCCGCGGTCACGGACCGCCACGCGGCCGCGCTCGCGCTCGCGGCGATCGTCGGCGGGGACGCCGACGCCTACGAGCGCCGGCTCGCGCCGCCCGCCGACAGATCGGCCGCGCCGACCACGGTCATCGTCCTGGGCGGGTTCCCGGACGACCAGCGGGATGCCCTCGACGCGGCGATCGCCGACGGCCGGCTGGCCGGTTTCGCGATCGCGTCGGTCGGTCGGGTGGCGGTCGCCGGCGCGGCCGGAGTGACGTTCGTGGCGCCGGCGACCGGGGAGGTCGTCGACACGGTCGACGTCGGGGCCGCGGCGTCCGGCCTGGCGAAGGTCGTGGGGATCGACAAGCCGAGCCTCTACGCGGCGCTCGCCGACCGGCGGCTCGCGGTCGTCCGCCTGGGCGAAGCGGGCGGAACCGCCGCCCGCCCGGTCCTCGACACCACGTTCAAGATGCCCGGCCTGGTCCGACGGGTCCTGTTCGACGAGCCGACCGGGCTGGTCCATGTGCTGGGGCGAGCCCCGGACGGCAGCGCCGACACGATCTACGTCGTCGAGCCGCACGGGAACACGGTCTTCGCCGACGCCCGCCTCCCGTTCCAGGCTGAGGCCTGGGCGATCGACACCGACGGAGACCATCCGAGCATCGACCGGCAGGAGATCCTCGTCGCCTCGCCAGCCGGGACGCTCGGCGCGGTCGATGCGGGGAACCACGCGTTCGCCTGGCGACTGCCCGGGGTCATCGCCGGCGCACTCATGGCCGGCCTCGTCTTCCTGCTCGTCCGGATGCTCTTCCGGCGGCGCGAGATCGGCGTCCTCGCCGGGATCCTCGTCCTCGTCGACGGGATGCTCTTCGTCCAGTCGCGGATCGCCATGAACGACGTCTACGTGGGGCTGTTCATCGTCGCGGCCTACACCCTGTTCGCCCCGTTGTGGACCGGCCGCTGGCGCCGCCCGTGGGCGTTCTGGCTCGTCCTGCCGGTCGTCGGACTCCTCCTCGGGCTGGCCCTCGCCGCGAAGTGGGTCGCGCTCTACGCGCTCGCCGGGATCGTCGTGCTCATCCTCGGGCGGTCGGCGCTTGGCCGGATCCTGCTCGTGATGGGGCTCGTCCTGGGAACGACCGTCCTCGGCTACATCGCGATGGCCGTCCCCCGGGAGGCGGTCACCAGCGGCGGGAACCTGTTCTTCGTCGCGCTCATGATCGCGATCACCCTGGCCGCGGTCCTGCTGACCGTCCTCCACCCGATCGCCTGGTCCGTCGAGGAGGTCCGGCTCGCCATCGGCGGACCGGCCGCGCTCGGGATCGTCGTCTTCCTCGCGGCGCTGCCACTGCGGATCGCCTCGACGGCCTACCGGCTGGGCCCCCTCCAGGTCACCCCGCTGGAGGCCGCGTTCGGCCTCATCCTCGCCTCGGGGCTCGTCTACCTGCTCCTGCGCTTCGCCGGCGGCTGGGGGATCGGGCCGCTCGCCCCTCCGCCCGAGCCGGACGACCCGGTCCGCCTGACCTCGTCCGCCCCCGCCCCGGAGGGCTGGCTGCGGCCGGGCTCGATGCTCGGCCTGCCGATCGTCTGGGCCGCCGTCTGCCTGGCGGCGATTCCGCTGGCCGTCTACGTCGCGTCCTACCTGCCGTGGCTTGCCCTCGGCAACCGGCTGACCGAGCACTGGCCGCCGGGCAACACTGGCCAGACCCTGATCGACCTCACCCGGAGCATGTACGACTACCACAACGGCCTGCGGGCGACCCATGCCGCGTCGTCACCGTTCTGGGCGTGGCCGCTCGACCTCAAGCCGGTCTGGTTCTACCAGGACAGCTTCGGGTCGGGGACGGCGGCGGCCATCTACGACGCGGGCAACGTCATCGCCTGGTGGCTGTCGATCCCGGCCATGGCCTTCGTCGCGTGGCAGGCATTCCGGCGGCGGAGCCTTGCGCTCGGGCTGGTCTTCGTGGCGTTCGCCTTCCAGTGGATGCCCTGGGCGCGGATCGACCGGGCGACCTTCCAGTACCACTACTACACGGCCCTGCCGTTCCTCCTCGTTGCCCTCGCCTACTTCCTGGCGGAGCTGTGGAACGGGGCCTCGGCCCGCACCTGGGCGCTGGCCCGGCTGGCGGCCGCGGCCACGCTCCTCGGTCCTGCGCTGCTGTGGCTGTTCAAGGGGCCGCTGTGCGCCTATGCGCGGGTCGAGGCCGTGAACCCGGGCTCCCAGGCGTGCGTGGCCACGGCGCCCGGCCAGATCGTCCTCACCGCGCGGGTGGCCGGCCTGCTGGCCGCGCTCCTCGTGTTCGGGCTGATCCTCGTGGTCCAGCTCTTCCGCCTTGGCGAGCCGAACCGGGAGCCGGGTGAGTCGCGCCGCCGCTTCGCCTGGATCGGCCTGACCGCGATCGCCGCGGTCGTCGGCCTGACCGTCGCGGGCGCGGTCCTGCCGGAGACGCCGATCCTGAGCCAGGACGGCTTCGCCATCGAGCCGATCGCGCTCGTCGTCCTGCTGGCCCTGTCGCCGATCGCCTGGGTGGTCGCGACCGCCCGCGACGCCCGGCGGTTCGTGGCCGGCGTCGTCATGGCCTGTCTCATCTTCTTCGTGGCGTGGTACCCGAACCTCGCGGGGCTGCCGCTGCCGTCCGCGATCGTCAACGCCTACCAGGGGTTCCTGCCCACCTACCTCTATGCGTTCCAGTTCCCGGTGAACACAGACCCGGTCATCCAGGGCCTGAAGCTGATCGACGGGCCGCCGATCGTCCTGCTCGGGTTCCTGCTGGTGACCTGCGTCATCGTCGGCTACAGCGCCTGGACTTGGCGGATCGCGATCGCCGAGCGCGACGAGGAGCGACGCCGGGACGAGGCCCTCGCCGCGGCCGGCGAGGCGGGCCGGGTCCAGGGCTAGGGTCTCTGGGCCGCCGTCCGCGGAGGCGGTGGCGCCGGCGGCACCTCGGCGTGGAAGTCGCGTGGGAGTGCGCCCTGGGCCGCGAGGCGCCGGATGACGAACCCGTAGTACGCCTCGACCCGGTCGGTGACGCGCTCCCAGCCGAACGCCTCGGCGCGGGCCATCCCGCTGGCGCTCATCTCCGCCCGGAGCCGGTCGTCGGCGAGGAGGCGACCGATCGCGGCGGCCAGCTCCCGGGGCTCGCCGGGCGGGACGAGGAGCCCCTGCTCGCCGCGCCTCACGACCCCCTTGTAGCCGTGGATGTCCGAGGCGACGATCGGGGCGCCGGCGGCCATCGCCTCGAGGAGGACGATCCCGAACGACTCCCGGCCGGTCGCCGGCGCGACGAACACGTCGGCGGTCTTGAACAGCTGGGCCTTCTCCCCGTCGGTCACCCGGCCGAGGAACTCGACACCGGACAGCCGACGAGTCATCACGTAGCGGCGGGCCTCGCGTTCCTGCGGCCCCGACCCGACGACGAGGAGCCGGCACTGGCAGCCCGTCTTGCGCAGGATGCGGTATGCCTTGAGCAGGTCGAGGAGCCCCTTGCGCGGTTCGTGCCGCCCGACGAACAGGAGGTTCCGCGGCCCGTCCTGCCAGCGCGCGAGCGGGACGGCCTTGCGGTAGCGGTCCACGTCGACGCCGTTGGGGATGATCTTGTAGTCGCCCGGGAAGTAGCGGTCGATGAAGTGGCGGGCCGCCGCGCTCACGGCGATCCGGCCGTGGAGGCGGGCCGCGTGACCCTGCATCACCCGCGCCCCGAACTCGTAGGCCGGCGAGAACCCGGCGTAGGCATGGAACGTGGCGACGTTCACGCTGCGCGACCGGCGCAGGAGGATGAGCGACAGGAACGGCACGAACGGCTCGTGGAAGTGGAGGACGTCGAACCGCTCCCGCTCGAGCATGTCGTCGACTGAGGCCCACGTAGCGCGGCGAGACGGTGATCGTCCCGACCGAGCCGTTCGTCGGCATCGAGAAGCCCTTGCCCAGGCGGATGACGTCGCCCTCCGACGCGCGCTGGAGGCCGTGGCTGCTGCTGATGATCCGGACGTCGTGGCCGCGCAGCCGGAGGTTCTCGTAGAGGTACCGGACGTGCTCGTTCACCCCGCCCGGGAGCGGGATAGATGTACGGCGTGACCAGCCCGATCTTCACGGACGTCTGCTCTGCCCGGCGTCGGCGGCCGGCCGGTACGCGCGGCGGCCGCGGCGGCCGTCCTCCGGGGTAGCCGTGGTCCCGGCCCGTGCCGTCGCGGCGGATCCGCCCGCCGACCTCGGCGCGGGCGTCGCGCGCCGTACTTGCGGAGCTGGCGGCTGAACTGCGAGAGCTGGTCGCCCGTGCCGTGGAAGTCGCCGTGGGCATGGGTCGTGCGGGCCAGGATCGCCACCCGCAGGTCGTCCGCGGTGCGGCCCGGGAAGGTGGTGTAGCACAGGCCGATCTGCTCGATCGTGTGGGCGTCGCTGTTGCCGAGCGCGGCCAGCCCGTGCTCGGCGGCGAAGCGGACGACCCGGCCGTGCCAGTAGCGGCCGGCCGAGCGTCGTCGGGTTGAACGTCTCGAGCGCCGTCCGGGTGGAAGCGCGGGTCCGGGTCGGCGAGGAGCCGGCGCAGGACCCAGCCCTGGGCGCACAGCGGATAGGGGACGAGCGGATGGGCCGGGATCGCCAGGCCGCCCTGGTCGTGGATCGCGGCGATCGTCGAGCGCAGCGACCGGAACGGCCGGATCGGCGCCTCGACGAACAGCGCGAGCAGGTGGCCGCCGCGGGTCGTGACCTCCTCGCCGACGACGACCTCGACGGCCAGGCCCCGGTCGCGCGGCCATCGCCCGGGCGGCGAGGGCCGCGTCGATCCGCTCGTGGTCGGTGATGGCGATGACGTCGAGATCGCCGCGGGCCAGCACGGCGTCGAGGATCTCGGCGACGCCGGCCGTGCCGTCCGAGGCGAGGGTGTGGATGTGCAGGTCTGCCCGGCCGAGGCGCTCGGTCATGCCGCCCGCCTCCGATCTCGATATCCGGCCAGATCGGGAAGAAGACCGCCCACCACTGGTCGGGGGCGAGGGCGATCTCTCGCTCGAATGCCCGCGCCTCCGCCTCCAGGAAGGCCGAGACTCGCTCCCGGCGCGAGCCCTCGGCGGGGACGGCGAGCCGCTCGATCCGCCCGACATAGCGGCCGTGCGCGGCCCGCCGGACGCTGGTGAACCAGGTCGGCGCGCCGGTCTCCACGGCCAGCAGCGCCGGCCCGAGCGGAAGGGAGGTCGCGGCCCCGAAGAGCGTGGCCGGCATTCCGCCGCCGGTCAGGTCGCGGTCCGCCACGAGTCCCACCGGGTCACCCCTGCGCAAGGCAGCGGCCAGCTCGCGGCGGGCCTCGCGGAGCCCGACGATCCGGATCCCGATCGAGCCCCGGGTCCGGACGAAGTAGCGCTGGAGGGCCGGGTCGTCGATCGTCTCCATCGGCGAGACGAGCGGGCGGCGGGCATGGACCGCGGCGACGTAGGCCTGCAGCTCGATCGCCCCGAAGTGGAGGCCGATGAAGATCACGGGCCCGCCACCGAACGCTTCTCGCAGGTTGTCCTCCTGCTCGATCCGGACGCGTTCGGCGAGGTATGGCGGCGTGAACGACGGGGCCCGCGCCAGGTCCAGGTAGTAGCGCGCGTAGTGACGGAAGGCCGAGCGGACGAGCCGCTCCAGGGCGGCCGGGTCGTCCGCCGCCGCCCGGGCCCGCGGGCTGCCGAGCCCCCTGACGGCGAGCCAGCCGGCGACCCGCCGGAGGTTGCGACGGGCCTGGGCCGCACGCCGGGCGTCGAGCCGGTACCACAGCTCGCCGACGAGCTCGGCCAGCCGGACCTGGGGGCCCTCCGGCAGCCGGCAGGCGAGCCACGAGACGGCCGCCAGGAGCCCGGCGCCCGCTCGCTGGCGGAGCGTGCCGCGGTCCTCGCTCCGCGCCGGCCTCGGTCGCCGTACCAGCCGCATCGCGCGTCGTCGTCATCGCTCGACTCAGGTCGCGGCCGGGCTGCTGGGCGCGATGCCCGCGGCCATGCGCGCGGCACGCGCCTCCAGGTCGGCCATCTCCGCGTCCGTGTCCGGCCACATCGGCTTGAAGCTGTACCACTGGTCCGGCGCCGCGCCGATCACCCGCCCGAGCGCATCGGCGATCGCCTGGGTCGCCCGGAGCAGCTCGGCCGGATCGGCCGATGCGACCCGGATCGGCTCTTCCGTCGTGGCGTGGAAGCGACCGTCCGGGAGCCGCCGGAGCGACGACCGGCAGGATCACCGCTCCGGTCTTCGCGGCGAGCGTCGCCGGGCCGGCCGGAAGCGTCGTCCAGGCGTCGAACAGCCGGACCGGGATCCCGTCGGGGCGGTAGCCCCAGTCGAGCAGGAGGGCCAGCATCTCGCCCCGCCTGAGCACGCCGTAGACCTCGCGCAGGTTCCGCCAGGGGATGACCCGGGCGCCCCAGCGCGCCCGCTCACGACGGAGGATCTCGAACAGCTCGGGGAACGTGGAGTCATCGGCGACCCCGCTGAGCGGCCAGCCGCGATGGCCGATCCCGGCCGCGATGGCCTCGTTGTTGCCGACGTGACAGGCGACGAAGATCACCCCGCTCGACTCGCGCCAGATCCGCTCGACGTCATCGATCCCTTCGGGGTCCAGCAGCGCCCCGGCCCGCTCGGGGGTCATCTGCGGGAGCTGCATGATCTCCACGAGGTAGCGGGCGTAGCTCCGGTACGCCCCCAGGGCGAGCCGGCGGACGGCCGGGTTGCCGGGCGACGTGCCCAGGACGTGCGCGAAGTTCCGGTTCGACGCTCGACGCTTCGTCGGCCAGAGCAGGTACGACGCCTGGGCGAGCCAGCCGATCACCGTCCAGGACGGACGCGCCGGCAGGCGGCCGAGGACCCAGGACGCGCTCCGGTAGGCGAGCACGGCCATGATCTCGACGCCGCGCGGGGCGCTGGCCACCCGGCGGTGGGGCGCCTCGAGCCTCTTCGGCCTGGGGGTGGGGGCCGGCCCGTTCACGACGGAGTCGTTCCCGCGCATGCCGGGACCACTCCGCTCGGGGCGGGTCGTCGGGGCGTGCCGGACCGGCCGGGAGCCGCCGTCACTTGGCGCCGGCCGCGACCTTCGCCTTCGATCCGGCGAGCTTGCGGAAAACCTTCTTCTGGGGCGCCTCGGTGCCGACGAGGGTCTCGTTGTCCTCGCCGCGGATGAAGGCCTCGACGCGGTTGAAGGCGATGTCGTCGTGGATCTGGATCGGCGGGCTCTTCATGAAGTAGCTCGACGGGGCCACGAGCGTGCCCTTCAGGCCGCGGTCCAGGCCGAGCTTCAGGCAGCGGATCGCGTCGGTGATGACGCCGGCGCTGTTGGGGCTGTCCCAGACCTCGAGCTTGAGCTCGGCGTTGAGCGGGACGTCGCCGAAGGTCGTGCCCTCCATCCGGATATAGCACCACTTCCGGTCGAGCAGCCACGGCACGTGGTCGCTCGGGCCGACGTGGACGTCGTCCGGGTCGAGTCTCGTAGTCGAGCATCGAGGTGACCGCGTTGGTCTTGCTGATCTTCTTGCTCTCGAGGCGCTCGCGCTCGAGCATGTTGAGGAAGTCCGTGTTGCCGCCGAAGTTCAGCTGGTAGGTCCGGTCGAGGCGCACGCCGCGGTCCATGAACAGCCGGGTGAGGACGCGGTGGCTGATCGTGGCGCCGACCTGGCTCTTGATGTCGTCGCCGATGACCGGCAGGCCCTCCTCCGCGAAGCGGCGCTGCCAGTAGGGCTCCCGGCCGATGAACACCGGGATGGCGTTGACGAACGCGACGCCGGCCTTGAGCGCCTGCTCGACGTACCACTTGGTCGCCTCCTCGCTGCCGACCGGCAGGTAGGAGACCATCACGTCGACCTCGCGCTCCTTGAGGATGCCCACGATGTCTGCCGTCGGCCCGGGGGCCTTCTCGATGATCTGGCTGAGGTACTTGCCCAGGCCATCGTGGGTCATCCCGCGCTCGACCTTGACCCCCATGTCGGGAACCTGCTGGAAGACGAACGTGTTGTTCGGCTTCTGGTAGATCGCCTCGGACAGGTCCTTGCCGACCTTGTTCTTGTCGATGTCGAAGGCCGCCACGTACTCGATGTCGCGGACGTGGTAGCCGCCGAGGTCGACGTGCATCAGGCCCGGGACGAAGTCGTCCTTCTTCGCGTTCTCGTAGTAGTAGCGGCCCTGGATCAGGCTGCTGGCGCAGTTGCCGACGCCGACGATCGCGACGCGGATCTTGCCGTCGCTGCGCTTCGACCCGGCCGGCGCCTTGCCGTTCGTTCCGCTGGTGCCGCTCTTGTCGTTCTTGGCCACTGCTGGTGCTCTCCTACTTCCCGCCGCTCGCGGCGGCCTGCTGCCTGACATGGATGATGCGCTGGATGGTCGTGATCGTGCCGAGGACGCCGATGAGCCCGAGGGCGAGGGCGAGCCAGGTCGACCCGCCCGAGAGCGTCGGACCGACGCCACCGCCGAGCGCGCCGGCGAGGGCGAGCCCGAGGGTCAGGATGACCAGCCGGATCTCGCGCGGGGCGAGCCCGACCTCCGCCATCCCGGTGCCCTGGGTGAACCCGAGCCCCTCGGCCTTCGCCCGGGTGTAGCTGACCAGGAAGGCCGAGCCCATCGCGAACGCGGCGAGCCCGGCGCCGAGGCCGAATCCCGCGTCCACGCAGCCGACCACGATCCCGACGTAGACGACCGCCTCCCCCCAGCGGTCGAAGACCGAGTCCATGAACGCCCCGACCTTCGAGACCCGTCCGGTCCCCCGGGCGAGCGTCCCGTCGAACAGGTCGAAGGCGCCGCCGACGAAGCCGACGATCCCGGCCGCCAGCCAGAGCTGGGCGCCGGCGAGGACAGCCGCGACGATCGCGATGCCGAAGCCGAGCAGGGTCAGTCCGTTGGGGGTGAAGCCGAGCCTTCCCAGGAGGAGGGCGGCCGGCTCGCCGAGCCGCTTCACCCGGGCGCGGGTCTCCGGGCTGACGAGCGAGCGGCCGCGGGAGCGCCGCGCGCCGGTCATCGAGCAGGCTCCTCCGTGGGCGCCGGCGCCGGGGCGAGCCGGCCCAGGCCGAGGAGGACCCGCTCGCGGGCGGTCACCTCGTCGAACGCCTCCGCCCGGAGGCTGCACAGGGTCTCGCGGCCCATCCGGCGGGTCGTCACGATGCCGGAGGTGCGCAGCCTGCCGAGATGCCAGCTGACCAGCGGCTGGGAGAGGCCGACGTGCTCGATGAGCTCGGTCACGGTGGCCGTGCCGGTCGACAGGCGCTGGACGATCCGCAGGCGATTCACGTCCGCGAGGGCCCGGTGAAAGAGCCGGATGTCGCGCAGCTCGTCGGGCTGGTCCACGACGGACGCGATCGTCGAGCGGATCCTGGCAGGTGAGGGGCTCAGGGGAGGGGCTCCGGAGGAGGCGTCGAGCGCGACGGCTCAACGCGGATTTATATAAACCGGTGTTGATGCTATGCGTCGCGGCCAACGGTTGTCAAGCCCGCTCCGGACGGGCGTGAACGGACGGGCGCCTCGAGTCCGCGCACCTGCCATCGGCCTGTCCGAATTCGGGACCTTCGGCCCAGCCCAGGGACCGGGCAGCTGCGAAATCATGACTGCCGCAGTATCTGTTCTGCTTGTGCCCGGCCGTCGCGTCCACCGGCTGTGCGATTGATCCAGGAAGACGTTCAACTGGAGGAGATGATGCGGTTCGCGGCGGCACGCTGGTTCCTGCCGGTCATGGTCGTGGTCGCGCTCGTGGCCGGCCTGTTGTTGGGGCGTCTCAGCAGCGGCCTCGGTGGAGCCGGCTCGTTGGGCCAGGTGGCCGAGGCCAGGGGGATGACGGTCGACGAGGCCGAGGGCGCGCTCAAGGCGTTCACCCCTCCCGGCAAGTACGACGAGTACGTCATGGTGTCTTCGGGTGGCCAATCCGGCAACCTCTATCTCATCGGCGTGCCGTCGATGCGCCTGCTCAAGACGATCCCGGTCTTCACCCCGGAGTCGTGGTCGGGCTACGGCCAGGGCGCCGACTGGAGCGAGAAGATCCTCGATGAGGGCTCGAGCGACAAGCAGGCCCGCGAGCTCAAGTGGGGCGACACGCACCACCCCGGCCTGTCCGAGACGAACGGCGAGTACGACGGCCGCTTCGTCTACATCAACGACCGCGCCAATGGCCGGATCGGGATGGTCGACCTGCGCGACTTCAAGCCCAAGCAGATCGTCGACCTGCCGAACATGCAGACCTCGCACGGCGGCGTGTTCGTCACCCCGAACACGGAATACGTCCACATCTCGAGCATGAGCCCGATGCCCCAGACGCCGGACGGCTATGCGCCGCTTGACCAGTACAAGGAGAAGTACCGGGGCATCTCTTCGTGGCTCTCGATCGACCAGGCCAGCGGGCGGATCGATCTCGACAAGAGCTTCCAGATCGAGCTGCCGCCGTACACCCAGGACCTGGCCGATGCCGGCAAGCTGGCCAGCGACGGCTTCGCGTTCATCGGCAGCTACAACACCGAGATGGCCACCGGCGGCAACATGGAGGGGAAGGAGCCGATCGAGAAGGGCGCCTCGGCGCGAGACTTCGACTACCTCCACATCATCGACTGGAAGAAGGCCGCCGCCGTCGCCGATGCTGGCAAGACCGAGCTGCGCAACGGCGTCCGGGTCATCGCCCTCCAGACGGCGATCGACGAGGGCCTGCTCTATCTCGCGCCGGAGCCGCGCAGCCCGCACGGCGCCGACGTCAGCCCGGACGGCAACTACATCGTGGTCGGCGGCAAGCTCGACCCGAACGTGACGATCTACGACATCGAGCTGATCAAGAAGGCGATCGCGGCCAAGGACTTCGACGGGAACGACGAGTTCGGCGTGCCGGTCCTCAAGTTCACGTCGGTCGTGGCCGGCCAGGTGGAAGTGGGCCTGGGCCCGCTCCACACCCAGTTCGACGGCAAGGGCAACGGCTTCGTCAGCCTCTTCCTCGACAGCGCGGTCTCCAAGTTCAGCCTGGGCCCGAAGGCGGGCATCAAGGCCGGCGAGGAGTTCAAGCTGCTCGACAACGTCAAGGTCAACTACAACATCGGCCACCTGGCCACGACCGAGGGCGATACCGTGGCCGCCGACGGCCGCTACCTGGTCGCCCTCAACAAGTGGTCGATCGACCGCTTCCCGAAGATCGGCACGCTCAAGCCCCAGAACTTCCAGCTGATCGACCTGGCCGGACCGAAGATGAAGGTCCTGGCCGACATGCCGGTTGGCTTCGGCGAGCCGCACTACGTCCAGATCATCAAGCTGAGCCGGCTCACGAACGCCATCGACGTGTATCCGCCCGGCACCGACCCGCTGACGATGGCGGCCTCGGCGGTCGCCACGACGGCCGGCAAGGAGCGCGTCGAGCGCGAGGGCAGCACGGTCCACGTGTTCATGACGGCCATGCGCAGCCACTTCACGCCCGACGTGATCCGGGTCAAGAAGGGCGAGCACGTGATGCTCCACGTGACGAACATCGAGCAGACGGCGGACGCTACCCACGGGTTCGCGGTCCCCGCTTACAACCTCCAGGCCAGCCTGGACCCGGGAGAGGTCGCCACCCTCGAGTTCACCGCGGACAAGACCGGCTCGTTCGCGTTCTACTGCACCGAGTTCTGCTCGGCGCTCCACCTCGAGATGCAGGGCTGGTTGCTCGTCGAGCCCTGACCGGTCCATGATCTCGGTGGGGTGGCTCCGGCTCGCCGCCCACCCCGCCGATCCGTCCCAACGCCACCACTGCCACAGGAGAGTCCCGATGCGCCGAACCATCCGCCTGCTCGTCCTCGCCGCCCTGGCGCTGCTCATCGCGATCGCGGTGACCGCCTGCGGCGGAGGCGGCACGCCATCGCCGTCAGCGGTCTCGGTGACGCTCACGGCCACCGAGTTCGCGTTCGATCCCAAGACGGTCAACCTGCCGGCCAACACGACGGCCACGATCGTGCTGAAGAACGCGGGCACGATCGAGCATGACTTCACGCTCGACACGCCCGCGGTGAAGATCCTCGCCAAGGTGGGCGCCACCGCCGAGGGGAAGGTCGGTCCGCTGACCGCCGGCACGTACGACTTCCACTGCTCGATCCCGGGCCACAAGGAAGCGGGGATGGTGGGGACGCTGGAGGTCAAGTGAGCCGTCCGGCGACCGCCCCCGACGGCGCCACCGGCCCGATGACCCCTGGGCGCGAGGGCTCCTCTGCGCTCAGGGGCTTCCTCCGTCATCCCCGCAGCGCGATCACCGCCGTCCTGGCCGGCACGGCCTTCCTGGTCATCGCCGGGATCGCGCCGGTCTGGGGCACCAGGCTGCTGGCCCCCCAGTACCCCAAGGGGCTCAGCGTCTGGATCTACGGCGGCCGGGCCGAGGGTGACCTGGGCGAGATCAACGGGCTCAACCACTACGTCGGGATGATGCAGATCGACCTCACGGGCATCCCCGAGCTGGCCCTCTGGCCGCTGGTCATCGTTGCTGCCGGGGTCCTGCTGGCCGCGGCGGTGTTCCTGCGTGGGCTGACCGGCCGGCTGGCCCTGCTCGGCCTGTGGCTGGTGCCGGTCGGCATCCTGGCCGACATCCAGCGTTGGCTGGTGTCCTACGGCCAGGACCTCGATCCCACGGCCGCCCTGCGGCTGGACCCGTTCATCCCGCTCGCGATCGGACCGACGACGGTCTGGAACTTCACGATCTGGACGTACCCCGGCCCGGGGCTCGTCCTGCTTGCCCTGGTGGCCCTGGTCGCCACGCTCGCCCGCCGGGCCGAGCGACCGGCGCTCCGGGTCCGGGCGCTGGTGAGCGCGATCGCGCTCGTCGCGCTCGTCGCGGCCACGCTTCTGGTCGTGATGCCCGCGGTCGCCGCGGAGGGCGAGGGCGAGGAGGGAGCCCGGGCGTCGCCGCCGGCCGGGACGGTGGACCTGGAGGCCCTCGTCGCGAACGCCCCGGCCGGCACGACCGTCACCGTGCCGGCCGGTTCGTATCGGACCCATCTCGTCATCGACCGCCCGATCACCCTGGTGGCCGGCGGCGAGGTTCTCCTCGACGGCGGTGGCCGGGGCACGGTGGTGACCGTGGCGGCGCCGGACGTGACAATCCGGGGCTTCCGGATCGAGAACAGCGGCGGGCAGGTCGAGGATGCGGCGGGGATCGAGGTCCGCGCCGACGGAGCGTCCCTCGAGGGCAACCGGATCGAGCGGACGTTCACCGGGATCTTCGTGCGCGGCGGCCGCCACGTCCGGATCGTCGACAACACGATCGTGGGCTCCGGCCAGGTGACCGTCGACGCCGAGCACGCGACGGCCGGATCCGCGGGTGTGTCCGGCGCGAGCCCGACGGAGCCCGGAGCGGCGACCCCGAACCCGGCTGATCCGCATGCGGCGCACGCCGCCGGGCCCGGGCCCGGCGGGCAGGGTGACGCGATCTCGATGTGGAGCGTCCGGGGCGCCCTCATCCGGGGCAACCGGATCTCCGACGCCCGCGATGGCGTCTACCTCAACTATGCGGAGGACGTCCTGCTCGACTCGAATACCGTCGAGCGCAGCCGGTACGCTGTCCACGCCATGTTCGGGTCGGACGTCATCGCCTTCGGCAACACGCTCCGGGGGAACCTGTCCGGGCTCGTCTTCATGAACACCGTCCGGGTGGAGGCGGGACGGAACACGATCCTCGACGACCGCTCGCCCGGGACCGGGTTCGGGATCGTCCTCAAGGACGTCGCGGGCGTCCGCCTCGTCGAGAACGTCGTCCTCCGTAACCGGATCGGGCTCCAGGCCGAGGGGACCGTCGACCGCCCGGACGCGGAGGCGAGCGTGATCCACAATCGCTTCGGCGCGAACGGGGTCGGCGTCGCCCTGATGGCCACGGCCGACCTGACCTTCGGTGGTAACGCCTTCGACGGAAACCTCGTCCAGGTCCTCGCCCTCGAACCCGGCGTCGAGCACCGGAACCGCTGGACCTACCGGGGCTTCGGCAACACCTGGAGCGACTACGAGGGGTACGACCTGGCCGGCGACGGGACGGGCGACGTCGCCCACCGCTCGGGTGGTTCCGCCCAGGCGCTGCTGGGCTCCGCCCCCGCGCTGGAGGCCTACCGGACGACGCCGGCGCTGGCCGTTCTCGACGCGGCCCAGGCGATCTGGGACGCGGGACGGCCACCGGCCGTTCTCGACCGGTTCCCGCTGACGGTCGACGTCGCTCCGCCGCCGCCCGGCGGGGGCTCCGGCAGCCTCCCGGTCGCCTGGTCGCTCCTGGGCCTGGGATTCGTCGGCGCCGCGGCCGGGATCCTCGCCCGGCTCGCCCGCCCGGCCCGGCTCGCCCGACCGGCCCGACCGGCCCGACCGGCCAGATGACCGAGGCGACCGCGAGCGCGGGCCCGGTGACGTCCCCCCGGCTCGTCGCGCGGGGCGTCGCCAGGTCCTACGGTGCGAGGGTCGCCCTCGCCGGCGTGGACTTGGACCTCCCGCCGGGCGTGATCGCCGCGGTCGTGGGACCCAACGGCGCGGGCAAGTCGACCCTGCTTACCTGCCTCGCCGGCGTCGCGGCCTGCCGGGGCAGCATCCTGCTCGACGGGCGCCCGGTGGCCCGCGCGCCACGCGGGCGGATCGCGTACCTCCCCCAGCGCATCCGGCTGCCGGCCGCGGCGACCGTGGGCGAGGTCCTCGCCCTGTTCCACGGCGTGGCGCGTGCCGGGCGCGACCGGATCGAGCCGCCCGAGGGGTTCCTGCCCGACCCCGGCCGCACCCTGGGCCAGCTGTCGGGAGGTCAGGCCCAGCGGGTCGCCCTCGTCGCCAGCCTGCTCGGCGAGCCCGACCTCATCCTGCTCGACGAGCCGATCGCCAACCTCGACGACGACGCCCGCTCGGCGGCGATGCGCCTCGTCGCCGCCCATCGCGACGCCGGCGCCACGATCCTGGTGGCCAGCCCGACGGCGGTCGACCTGCTCGCGGCGGTCGACCTCGTCGCCGTCATCCGCGACGGCCGGATCGAGCAGGTCGAGCCGGCGGCTAGCTTCCTCGGTCGCCTCCCGATCCGGATCTGGGTCCGCACGGGGGATGACCTGGACGAGGAGGGGTTGCGCGACCTGCCGGGCGTCCTCCGGGTCCGGGCCGAGGGCGAGTGGGTCCGGCTCGACTGCCCCGAGGACCGTTCCGTGGAGCTCCTCCGTCTCCTCGCGGAGCGCTCGATCGGTCCCGAACGGATCCGCGTCGGCGGACCCGATGAGCCGGGCCGCAGCTCCTCGCCGCTGGGTGGAGCCCGATGATCCCGCTGACCGCCTTCCTCCTCCGGACGATCCTGCGCGGGCGCTGGTCGGCGATCGCCCTGGTCGCGTTCGCCGGCGTCTCGGGGATCGTCGCGCTCCTCGGGCTGGGGTCGTTCCGGGAGCTCGGCCTCCGCGCGGTGGGACCCGCGGCAGTCGCGTTCCTCAACCTGGCCCTCCTCCTGCCTACGGCCCAGGCGGTCCTGCTCGGGGCCCTGACGGTGAGCACGGACCGCGAGACCGGCTTCTTCGCGATGGTCCGCGCCCGCGGCCTGGGTCCGGGAGCCATCGTCGGGGCGGCCTGGCTGGCGGTGACCGTGGCCGCCGGCCTCGCCCTCGCGGCGGGGTTCGGGACGGTCGCCCTGGTGCTCGCCGGGAACGTCCCGACCGAGGAGCTGGTCACGTTCGTCGCGCTGTTCGCGGCCACGCTCGGGGTGACCGCCACGGCCGCCGCGATCGGGACGCTCGTCGGGGTGGTCGTGCGGACCCGGCTCCAGGCCGCGCTCGCCGCGCTCGCGGCCTGGTTCTTCCTCGCGATCGGCCTCGACCTGATGGTGATCGGGCTCGGCGCGTTCCTGCGGGCGGGGGAGCCGGCGCTCATCGGCGCGATCGTGCTGAACCCGTTCCAGGCCGGCCGAATCCTCGGGCTCCTGCTCCTCGACGAGACGGCGAGCGTGCTCGGGCCACTCGGGATCTACCTGCTCGACCGGCTCGGGCCGGCCGGCGCGGGCGGCCTGCTGGGCGCCGCGCTCGGGCTGTGGGCAATCGTGCCGCTCGCCGTCGCTCGGACCTGGCTCGCCCGCCGCGACTGACCGGCCCCGGAACGCGGGCGGGCGCCGCTACACTCGCCCGGTGAGCCGTCGCGAGTCGTTCCTCATCCTGGCCGTCCTCGGGGCCGGGGTCTTCCTCGCCGGGCTGGAGCTGATGATCACCGCGGTGGCGCTCCCCTCGATCGTCGTCGACCTGGCCGACTGGACCCATCTCCGGCGGGCGTCCTGGATCGTCAACGGCTACCTCCTCGTCTACGTCGCGACGATGCCCCTGGCCGGGCGCCTGTCCGACCTGTGGGGCGCGCGCCGGCTGTTCCTCGGCGCCCTCGTCGCGTTCACCGTCGGGTCGCTCCTCGCCGGCGCCGCGCAGAGCCTCGACCAGCTCGTCGCGGCCCGGCTGGTCCAGGCGCTCGGGGGCGGCGCGCTCGTGCCCATCGCGACGGCCGCTGCGGCCCACCTGTACGAGGGTCACGACCGTCCGCAGGCGCTCGGCGCGATCGGGGCGCTGACGTTCCTGGGGATGGCCGCCGGGCCGTTCGTCGGGGCGGCGCTGCTCGGCTCCATCCACGCCGAGACGGCGCTCGGCGCGTTCGGGGTGACCTCCGGCCCGCTGGTCGACGTGCTCGCCCCGGCCTGGCGGTGGGTCTTCTACGTGAATGTCCCGATCGGGCTCGTCGCCCTCGTCGTCGCCTGGGCGGCCAGCGCCGGCTGGGAGACCCCGCGGCGGGCCGCCCGGGTGGACCTCCTCGGCGCCGTGGCGTTCACCACCGGCCTGGGGGCCGGGCTCGTGGCGCTCACCCTCCTCGGCAGCTCGAGCGCGACGGACCTCCTCGGCGTCCCGACCGCCACGCTCGTGCCGGTGCTGGGCGGGGTCGCCGTGGCCGGGCTCGCCCTGACCGCGCTGGCCGGGCTCCGCCGGCGCGACCCGTTCATCGATGTCCGGCTCTTCGCCAACCGGGCGTTCGCCTCCGCGGCGCTCGTCTCGCTGCTGACCGGCTACGCCCTGGCCACCGCGATCATCGGGGCGGCCGTGTTCGTCGACCGGGTGCTCTACGGCGGCCCGCCGGAGCAGCAGGTCGCGCTCGGGGCGCTGGCCGCGGCGACCGCGCTCGGGTCGCTCGTGTCGGGGTTCGCCGTGCGCCGGATCTCGCTCCGGGCGGTCACCCTGGTCGGGCTCGCCGCGAGTGCGGCCGCCCTGGCCGTGATGGCCGCCTGGACCCCGGCAACGGCGGTCGGTGCCGCCGCGCTCGCCCTGGGCGTGTTCGGCCTGGGGTTCGGGCTGACCGTGACGCCGCGCTCGACGGCGGCGGTGGAGGCGGCCGGCCGGGGGCTGTTCGGGATGGCCTCGGCGACGGTCACGGTGGCCCGCATGGTCGGCATGGCGATCGGGCTGGCCGTCCTGACCGCCTACGGCTCGACCACGATCGACCGCCTGCGCGACGAGGTCTACGCGACCCCGACGTCCTACGAGCGGTTCCTCCCGCCCGAGCTCGTCGGCCGGCCGCTCCGCGACGGGCTCGTCGTCGCCGCGCTCGAGCGCTGGGCATCGGGCGAGGCAGCCCGGGTGATGGTCGGGCTGTTCCTCGTGGCGGCGGGCGTCGTCGCCGTCGCCGGCGTGCCGGCACTCACCCTGGGCGCCGGGCGGGCGCGTATGCTGGCGGGCGATCGGGCGGCGCGGGCGGCCCGGGTGAACGGAGCCCGCCCGATCGACGGCGGCGACGGAGACGGAGACGGAGGCGAGGGACCCCTCGATGGCGCAGACGACGCGGAGCCGATCCTCGCGCTCTGAGCCGGCACCGGACGACGCCCCGGCGAGCGCGGACCCCTTCGCGCGGCCGGGACGGTACCGGGCGGGCCCACCGGCCGGCAGCGGGATCCGGGTCGCGATCCGCGACGCGGCGGGGCTGCGCGAGCTCGACGGGGTCGGCGCGATCCCGGCCGGGCCGCTGCCGCCCGCCACGTCGACCTGGATCGACGCGATCGCACCGTCCCCGGACGACGTCGCCGGGATCACCCGGGCGCTCGGTCTCCATGAGCTCATCACGGAGGACATCCTCGAGGGCAACCAGCGCTCGAAGATCGAGGTCACCGAGGACCATATCCAGATCGTCCTGTTCGCCCTGGTCTACGGCGACCCGATCGTCGCGAGCGAGATCGACATCGTCCTGGGCGACCGGTTCCTGCTCACCGTCCACGACGCCGACTGGGAGCCGCGGGGGACCCACCACCTCCGGGGGGACGGCCTGGCCAGCGTCATCGCGAGGGGCCCGGACCACCTGCTGTGGGCGATCTGCGACGACCTGGTCGACGGCTACTTCCCGCTGATGGACCGGCTGGGCGATGAGATCGACCTGATCCAGGATGCCGTCGTGGAGCGGGCGACGCCGGAAACACTCGAGCGGCTGTTCGAGCTGAAGCGCGAGCTCATCGTCGTCCGCCGCGCCTCCGCCCCGATCCGCGAGATCTTCAACCAGCTGACGAACCGGGACCTGGCGCTCATCGATGCCGAGGAGATCCTCTACTTCCGCGACGTCTACGACCACCTCATCCGGCTGACCGACGAGCTCGACAACTACCGGGAGCTGGTGAGCGGCACGCTCGACGTCTACCTCTCGACGGTGAACAACAACCTGTCGCTGATCATGAAGCGGCTGACCGGGGTGACCGTGGTCCTGACCGGGATCGCGGCGATCGGCGGGATCTTCGGGATGAGCGAGGCGGGCACCGCGTTCCAGGGCGGGGAGGCCGCCGGCTTCTGGATCGTCACGGCGGCCGCGATCGGCACTGCCTTCCTGATGGCCTTCGTCCTCCGCCGGATCGGCTGGATCTGACGGCCGGCCACGCCGGTGGTCGACCCGGCGCGGCAGCGAGGTCCAGGCGGGGTCGATCGGCCCCGGACCGCGTCGCGCACGCCGAGCCGACCCCGGCAGGGGACGCTACTGGCAGGGGACGAGGTTCACCTTGGGGTGGGCGTCCCTGTGGCTGGCGGGGCCGTGGCTCAGGGGGATGGCGATGAGCTGGACCTTCTCGATCGTCCCGCGGGGGCCCTCGGAGGTCTGCAGCCAGAGGGTCTCGTCCTTCTCGGCCAGGGCCGCGTCGAGCGTCGTGACACGGCGGCGGACCTTGACGACCTCGTAGAGGTAGAGCTGGTCGTCGCTGGTATAGACCTGGACCAGCATCCCCAGCATCCGCTTGCCGTTGTTCACCTTCGACGCGGTGAGGATCGGCAGGAACATCCCCGTCCGGGCGTGGGCGTAGAGGTAGGTCGCGCCCTTCTCGCCGGGCTGGTGGAGCAGGGTGAAGTACATGGCCACGTTGCAGGGCGGGAAGGCGTTCACCCCGCCCGGCTGCCTGATGACCGGCAGGTCGATGTCCAGCGCGGGGACGACGACCCGGGTGGCGACGCGGCGCTGGCCGGGCGCGACGCTCGCCGAAGGGCTCGGGCTGACCAGCGGCGGGAACGTCAGCAGGGCGCTGGGACCCGGGGTTTCCGACACGGCGGTCGGGGGCTCCTGGCTGGGCGGCGTGGCCGCGACCGGATCCGTGTACGTGAGCAGGCCGGCCGCGATGAACGAGACCCCGACCGCGGCGAGGAGCGCGGGGATCAGGCGCTGCTGGAGTCGGTCGACGAGGGTGCCCATCGGTCGGTCATCCTAGCCCGTCCAAACCGGCAACGCTGCGGCCGTCTCGTACTGGTACTCTCCCCGGCATGTCCTCACGCCGTGCCACCGGGCTCGCGCTGCTCGCCGGCATCGTCGTCGCGTCCGTCGCCCTGGCGGCCGTCGTCGCGCTCGTGCCCGCTCCGGTCCGTCCGCCCGGACCTACGCCGTATGTGGCGTCCTCGCCATCGCCGTCCGCATCGGCGCGGCCCTCGCCGTCGGCAACGGCTGTGCCGTCGGCGCCGTCGGCTTCGCCCCCGCCGTCGGCTTCGCCCCCGCCGTCGGCTTCGCCCGCGCGGCTTCGCCCCGCCGTCGGCTTCGCCCCCGCCGTCGGCTTCGCCGTCGGGCTCGTCCTCGCCACCCGTCGTGCCGTCGGCCTCGGTCGCTCCGTCGGCGTCGGCGAGCGCGTTGGGCGTCGATCTCCCGGCGGTGAGCCTCGCGATGATCCTGCCCGGCGTCAGCGCCACCCCGTGACCCGGCCGCCGAGCGGCCGGCCGGCTCTTCCCCCGCCGCCGTCTGGCCACATACCTGCGTTCGATCCCTGGCCGATCGTCCGCCGGCAGGTCCGCGGCCTGGCCGCGACCGACGGCCGGCTCCTCGTCGTGACCGACTTCGACGGGACGCTCGCGCCGGTCGGCCTCGACCCGATGGCCGCCCGGATCGAGCCGCTCGGCCGGGCCGCGCTCCGCCGCCTGGCCCGGCTGGAGGCGGCCCGCCCGGACCGGCTGCGGGTGGTCGTGCTGAGCGGCCGCCCCGCCCTCGACGTCGCCGGGCGGGTGCGCGTCGGCGGGATCGGGTATCTCGGCAACCACGGCCTCGAGGGGGGCGTGCTGGCTCGTGGTGCACGAGCGGAGCGGCTCGTCGTCGCCGGCGACCCGGAGCTGGACGCGTTCGTGGATCCGGCCCGGGCGCTCGGGCGAGCGGTGGCCGCCGCGCTGGGCGAGCCGGACTGGCTGTTCGTCGAGGACAAGGGGCCGTCAGTGGCGTTCCACTATCGGGCGGCGCCGGATCCCGAGGCTGCTGAGGGGGAGATCGGGGACGCCATCGCCACGCATCAGCGGACCCACGGCGACGCCGGGCTCGAGCGCTACGACGGGCGCCGCATCGTCGAGTTCCGCCCGGCCGGTGCCGGCGGCAAGGGCGCCGCGGTCGCCCGTCTCCTCGAGCGGGAGCGGCCGGCGGCGGCGATCGTCCTCGGTGACGACCGGAGCGACGCGGAGGCGTTCCGGGTCATCGCGGCGGCGCGCAGGGCGGGGGAGCTGGCGGCCGGCCTGAGCCTGGCCGTCCACGGCTCCCACGAGACGCCGCTGGAGGTCGTCGAGGCGGCGGACCTCCTCGTCGCGACGCCCCACGACGCGGCCCGCGCACTGTCCGCCCTGGCCGGCGCGCTGGAGGGAGAGAGCAGACTCTCATAGCGCTCTCATGGTGTTGACAGAGCGCCGGGTATCGTGGCACCCTCTGCCCATGAAGACGTACACGGCCATCGAGGTTCGCAAGTCCTTCGGGCGGATCGTCGACGAGGTGGCCGCCGGCGAGCGTGTGATCATCGAGCGGGCCGGCCAGCCCATCGCCGCGATCGTTCCGCTCGCGGACCTGGACTCGTTCGACCCAGAGCGGCTCCGCCAACGCCAGCTCGAGGCGATCCGTGAAGCCGCTCGGCTCGGCCGGCGGTTCCAGGAGCGCTACGGGAGGGTCGATGCCGCCGCGATCGTCCGGGCGGATCGGGATCGCGATCGTCCCGTCCAGGGCGCCGACGCGCCGGCTCCCTGATGTTCGTCGTCGACCCGGCCCCTGTCATCGTTGATGCCTCAGCCGCGATCGAGCTCCTGACGGCGGGGACGCCGACGATCGAGCGGACCTGGGAGGCCTGGAGGATGGAGGACCGCCCCCGGTTCGCTCCGGCGCACTTCTGGTCAGAGGTCGCCAACGGGCTGCGGCAGCGTGGGCAGAGCCGATCGGAGGAGGTCGTTCGCCGGCTCGCGGTCCTCCGGATGATCGGGATCGATGCGATCGACCGCGGGCAACGGGGCCTCGAGGAGGCGGTTTACCTCGCCGAGCGTCACGGACTTTCGGTCTACGACGCGCTCTACCTCCAGCTCGCGATCGAGGTCGATGGGACCCTGGCGACGCACGATCGTGCGCTGGCGGCGGCCGCGACGGTGGAGCTCATCGAGCTCGAGCCGGTGGTCGCCGGCCCCGTGGGCGACTGAGCGGGCTAGGAGACGAGCGCCCGGGCGGCGCCTCCGACGATCTCGAGGAGCGGGCCGGGGAAGAGCCCGAGGACGACCGTGAGGATCGCCGCGCCGGCCAGGCCGATCCGCATCAGGCGGCCCTTGACGACCGGCGCCGGCTCGCCCTTCGCCTCGCGCATGAACATGTAGACGACGACCCGCAGGTAGTAGAAGGCGGCGGCGGCGGCGTTGATGACGGCGATGACCGCGAGGATCCCGACCGCTCCACCGGCCTGCACGGCGGCCAGGATGACGTACGCCTTGGCGAAGAAGCCGGCCGTCGGCGGGATCCCGGTGAGCGACAGCAGGAAGAGGGTCATCAGGATCGCCAGGGCCGGCTCCCGCCTGCCGAGGCCCGCGAACGTCTCGAGACTGCTCGTGATCCCGGTCCGGCGCTGCAGCGCGGCGATGACCGCGAACGCGCCGAGGTTCATGAAGCTGTACGCCGCGCCGTAGTAGAGCAGCCCCTCCAGGCCCTCGATCCGGGAGTTCGCGCTGGCGTACGCCGCCAGCCCCACGAGCATGTAGCCGGTGTGGGCGATCGAGGAGTACGCGAGCATCCGCTTGACGTTGTCCTGGGTGATCGCGACCAGGTTGCCCAGGGTCATGGTGACCGCTGCCAGGATGACGATCACGATCAGCCACTCCTCGCGGAGCGGCCCGAGCGCCTCGACGAAGAGCCGCAGGATGAGCGCGAACGCCCCGATCTTGGGGCCGACCGAGAGGTAGCCGGTGACCGGGGTCGGCGAGCCCTGGTACGCGTCCGGCGTCCAGTAGTGGAACGGGACCGCGGCGATCTTGAACGCGACCCCGGTCGTCAGGAAGGCCAGGCCCATCGCCAGGGCCGGCGACAGGGGCGCGCCGCCGGCGGCGATCTCGGCGAGCTTCTGGGCCACGCCCTCGACCCGGGTCGTCCCGGTCAGGCCCCACACGAAGGCGAGCCCGAACAGGAAGATCGCGGAGCTGAACGAGCCGAGCAGGAAGTACTTGATCGCGCCCTCGGTGGACAGCGCGTCCTTCCTGGCGAAGCCGGCCAGGAGGTAGCCCGGCAGGACCATCAGCTCCAGGCCGAGGAACAGCAGGAGGAGGTCGGTCGATGCCGAGATGAGCATCGCGCCGGTCATCGCGAAGACGAGGATCGCGGCGAACTCGGCCAGCGGGAGGTCCCGGGAGGCGAGGTAGTCCGGGGCGAACAGCAGGGTGAACGCGATGATCGAGACGAACAGGATGTCGAGGAACGTGGTCAGGGCGTCCACTCGGTAGGCGCCGCCGAACGCGGTCGCGGCGGTCGTCCCGGTCCAGGCCGTCGCGCCGGCAACGATCGCCAGCCCGCCGAGGGCGACCACGAGCACGAGCGTTCGCCGGCCGGGCCAGGCGAGGTCGACGACCACGATCGTCGTCGCCACGAGCAGGGCGAGGACGAGCGGGGCGATGGTCACGAGATCGGCCCAGGCCATGGCTGGTCGGCGCTCCCTGCTACCGGAAGATCATGTTGAGGGCGATCGCGTGGCCGGCCTCGACGCTGTGGAGGACGGCGTCCACGGTGCCCTGGACGAGGGTCAGGACGAGGCCCGGGAAGAGCCCCAAGACGACGATCAGCGCCCCGAGCGGGGCCAGCGTCAGGAGCTCGACCGGCCGGATATCGGTCAGGTGGTGGCCCAGGCCGGCCAGGAAGTCGGACAGCTCGCCCGTGAAGATCCGCTGGAACATCCAGAGCAGGTAGCCGGCCGCCAGGATCATGGCGAACGTGGCGACCGCGGCCACCCATGGGCTGTACGCGAACGCGCCGACCAGCACGAGGAACTCCCCGACGAACCCGGACAGCCCCGGCAGCCCGACGCTGGCGAACATGAAGAACCCGAACGCCGCGGCGTAGACCGGGGTCCGCGCGGCGAGGCCGCCCATCTTCGCGATCGTCCGGTCGTGGGTCCGCTCGTAGATCACCCCGACGAGGAGGAACAGGGCGCCGGTGATCAGCCCGTGGTTGACCATCTGGAGGATCGCCCCCTGCAGCCCCTGCTCCTGGAAGACGAAGATCCCCAGGGTCACGAAGCCCATGTGGCTGACCGACGAGTAGGCGATCAGCTTCTTGAGGTCCGGCTGGACGAGGGCGACGATCGCGCCGTAGATGATCGCAATCAGGCTCAGGACGATGATCGCGGGAGCGAACGTCCGGGCGGCATCGGGGAAGAACGGCAGGGCGAACCGGATGAACCCGTAGGCGCCCAGCTTGAGCAGGACGGCGGCCAGGATGACCGACCCGGCGGTGGGCGCCTCCACGTGGGCGTCCGGCAGCCAGGTGTGGAACGGGAACATGGGGACCTTGATCGCGAAGGCGAGGAAGAACGCCAGGAACGCGAACAGCTGGAGCCCGTTCGTGAAGCCGGAGGTCGCCGCGAAGTTCCGGAGCGATTCGAAGTCGAACGCGTTCGTCCAGGCGCCGGTCGCCTGCTGGAACGTGAAGGCCGTGGCGAGGATGGCCACGAGCATGAGCAGCGACCCGACCAGGGTGTACAGGACGAACTTGATCGTGGCGTAGATCCGGTTCGCGCCGCCCCAGATCCCGATGATCAGGTACATCGGGACGAGGACGATCTCCCAGAAGATGTAGAACAGGAACAGGTCGAGCGCGACGAACACCCCGATCATCCCGACCTCGAGGATGAGGAACGAGATCATGTACTCCTTGACCCGCTCCGTGATCGGCCGGAACGAGGCCAGGATGCTGATCCAGGTCAGCGTCGTGGTGAGCACGACGAGGACCGCCGACAGGCCATCGATGCCCACCTTGTACTGGATCCCGAACGCGGGGATCCAGTCGCGCGCCTCCACGAGCTGGAAGCCGGGCCGGCCCGGCAGGTAGCCGATGAGCATGAGCAGGGACAGGACGAACGTGAGCAGGGCGACGCCGAGCGCGGCCAGGCGGATCGCGGCGTGATCGTCCTTCGGGATGAACGCGATGATCAGCGCCCCGACCAGGGGCAGGAAGATGATCGCGCTGAGGAGCGGCAGGCTGCTGATCTCCATCTCCCTACCGTCCCGCCATGATGAGGTATGAGCCGGCCATCACGATCAGCCCGATCGCGATCCCCAGCGCGTAGTTCTGGACCCGGCCGGTCTGGACCCGGCGGAGGCCGCCCCCGAACGCGACCGCGGCCATGCCGACCCCGTTGACCGTCCCGTCCACGATCGTCCGGTCGAACCACCACAGCGCCGCGGCGACCCGCCCGCCGATCCGGATGAAGAGCAGGTCGTTGAGCTCGTCGAACCACCACTTGTTCAGCGAGGCGCGGTAGAGGAACCGGGTCGCGCCGGTGGCCGTGACGATCGCGTTGACCTGCTTCGGGTCCGGGTCACGGCGGAGCCCGGCGAGGCTGACCCCGAAGAAGTGCCAGGCGAGGGCGATCCCGAGCGTGGCGACCGCGACGCTCGACAGGATGAGGGCGCCGTCCACCCCGAGGAGGGCGAAGCCCACCTCCGGCCGGCCAGCCAGCTCGACCGTCTCGGCGAAGACCGGCTGGAGCCAGGTGTGGATCGTGCTGTTCCCGAACGGCAGGCCGAGGGCCAGCCCGATGAGCGTCGAGGGGATCGCCAGGAGGACGAGGGGGACGGTCATCGAGCGCGGGGACTCGTGGATCTTCGGCTCGACCGCCGGGTCCACCCGGCTCGGGCCCCAGAAGGTCATGCCCATCAGCCGGAACATGTAGAAGGCGGTCATCCCGGCCACGATGAAGCCGATCGCCCAGACGACGAGGAAGCCGTTCTTGAACGCCTCGCCCAGGATTTCGTCCTTGCTGAAGAAGCCGGCCAGCGGCGGGATCCCGGCGATCGCCAGCGAGCCGATGAGCATCGTCCAGTAGGTGATCGGGATCTTCCGGGCCAGGCCGCCCATCCGGCGCATGTCCTGCTCCTCGTGGACGGCGTGGATGACCGAGCCCGAGCCGAGGAAGAGAAGGCCCTTGAAGAAGCCGTGGGCCATCAGGTGGAAGATCGCCGCGGTCCACGCCCCGACGCCCAGCGCGGCGAACATGTAGCCCAGCTGGGACAGCGTCGAGTACGCCAGGACCCGCTTGATGTCCGTCTGGGTGAACGCGATCGAGGCAGCCAGGATCGCGGTGAAGATCCCGATCGCCGCGACGACGACCATCGCCTCCTGGGCGTGCCCGAAGATCGGGTTCACCCGGGCCACGAGGTAGACGCCGGCGTTGACCATCGTCGCGGCATGGATCAGGGCGGAGACCGGGGTGGGGCCCTCCATCGCGTCCGGCAGCCAGACGTGGAGCGGGAACTGGGCGCTCTTGCCCATCGCCCCGCAGAACACGAGCAGGGCGATTGCGCTGATCGTCAGCTGGTCGAGCTCGCCGATCCGCTCGAGGACGTCGCGGATGTCGAGCGTCCCCAGGCTGACGAAGATGAGCATGATCCCGAGGGCGAACCCGACGTCCCCGACGCGGTTGACGATGAACGCCTTCTTGCTGGCGAGCGCCGCGCTGCGCTTGGTGTACCAGTAGCCGATGAGCAGGTAGCTCGACAGGCCGACCAGTTCCCAGGCCACGAAGACCACCAGGAAGTTGTCCGCGAGGACGAGCAGGAGCATCGAGAACATGAACAGGTTGAGGTAGGCGAAGAACCGCCAGTACCCGCCGTCGTGGCTCATGTACCCGATCGAGTAGACGTGGACGAGCATCCCGATCGTGGTCACCACGATGAGCAGGCAGGCCGTCAGCCCGTCGACGAAGAAGCCGGCCTCAACGACGAACCGGCCGGCAGGGATCCACTCCCAGAGGGTCATCCCGAAGCCGTGCTCGCCGAACGGCTGGGCATGGGTCAGCGCACCGTAGGCCACGATCATCGCGGCGGCCCAGCTGAGGACGACCGTCCCGATCGGGACGAGGCTGGCGGCCGGCCTGCCGTAGCGGGCCTGGAGCCGGCGCCCGAACAGGGCGCTGAACGCGAAGCCCAGGATCGGCAGGGTCGGGATGAGCAGGATCAGCTGGTCGTACGGCATCGCCCGCCCCTACTGCCGCATCGTGTCGTACTCGTCGACGAGCGGAGTCTTCCGGTTGCGGAAGATCGCGATGACGAGCGCCAGGCCGATGGTCGCCTCCGCGGCCGCGACGGCCATGACGATGACCGCGATGACCGAGCCCTGGTTCTCCAGCCCCGGGATGAACCCGCCGAAGGCGACGATCGCGAGGTTGACCGCGTTGACCATGAGCTCGATCGACATGAGCATGCTGATCGCGTTGCGCCGGGCGAGGAACCCGAAGGTCCCGATGCAGAAGAGCGCCCCGGCCAGGATCAGGTAGGCGTCGAGGGAGCCGCTCACGAGGGCCCGCTCTCCTCTCGGCCGGCCGGCTCGCGCCGGGCGAGGTAGACGCCGCCGATGACCGCCGCGAGGAGCAGCACGCTGACGACTTCAAACGGCAGGACGAAGTCGTTGAACAGGACCCTGGCCAGGTCGGCCGTGGCCGTCCGGGCCAGGTGGCCCAGCTCCTGCCAGTCGGTCGCGGTCACGACGAGCGCGAGGATGACGGCGAGGATGACCGCCGCGATCGCGGCCGGGACGGCCTGGGTCTGGAAGACGAGCCGCGACGGGGCGGCCTTGGTCTGGGTGAGCATGATCGCGAACAGGATCAGGACGCTGATCGCGCCGATGTAGACCAGGACCTGGGCACCGGCCACGAGCGGGGCCCCGAGCAGGACGTAGATCCCGGCGAGCGCCCCGAAGCAGACGATCATGGCCAGGCCGCAGCGGATGATGTCCCGCATCGTCACGACGAGCAGCCCCGAGCCGAGCATGATCCCGGCCAGGACCAGGAACAGCACGTCGTTCCAGCTCATCCCGATGAACGGGACGGTATCGGCGATCGCCACGCGTCTCCCTCGCTACTCGTGGTGGGCATGGCCGGCGCCGGCCCCGCCGGTGCCGCTGGTCCCGTGGCCCTGGCCGTTCCCGTTCCCGCCCGCCCGGCCCGCGATCGACGGCGGCAGGACCGGCAGGAGCCGGCCCTGGTCGAGCGTCCGGCCGGCGGCGGTCGCCCGCGCCGCCCAATCCTGCTCGCGCCGGATGTAGGTGGCCTCCGTCTCGCGGTTGACCGCCGCGAGCGCGATGAGGTCGATCTGGGGATCCGCCCGGCTGACGTGGGCGAGCTCGAAGTCCGCCCCGTCGCGGAGCGCGTCGTAGGGGCACGCGTCGACGCAGATGCCGCACAGGATGCAGCGGCTCTCGTCCACCTCGTACTTCTGGAGGACCCGCGGCTTGGGCATCAGCGCGCCGGTCGGGCAGGTCTCCGCGCAGCGCCCGCAGGAGACGCAGGGGGTGTCGTTGAGGCTCATGTCGAGCGGCGTGGTCACGAGCGTGTCGAAGCCGATCCGCATGAAGTCGTAGCAGGCAGCCCCCACGACCTCGGCGCACACGTTCGCGCAGCGGCCGCAGTCGATGCAGCGGGACGGCTCGCGCAGGATGAACGCGTGGCTGTCGTCCCGGACGTAGTCGTGGTTGACCCCGGTGAAGCGGTTCTCGGTCACGCTCCGGTAGCCGGCCCCCTGGTGGTAGCCGGGCTCGAGCGTCTTGAGGGTCGTCCCGTACTCGATCCCCAGGCGGCGCAGGTCGCAAAAGCCGATCGCCTCGCAGGTGCACTGCAGGCAGCGGGTCGACTCGGCGATCGCCTCGGCCGGCGTGTACGGGATCTCGTACTCGACGTAGCTCCGGTTGCGGAGCTCGGCGTCCATCGCCTTCATCCGGTAGCGCGGCTCCTTGACCTCGCTCGTGAACGGGACGATCGAGAGGAACTCGGGCTGCGGCTCGGCGAGGGTCTGGCGGACCTTGATCGCCGAGAGGTCGAGGCCCTTGAGGAGCGCGTCGACGGCGTATGAGGCGCGCCGCCCCTCGGCGATCGCCTGGACGACGGTCGCCGCGCCGATCCGGACGTCGCCGGTCGCGAAGACGCCCGGCCGGTCCGTGGCAAAGGTGACCGCGTCCGCCTTGAGCCGGCGCTGCTTCGTGGCCTGGAGGCCGTCCGAGCCGGGGCCGATCCACGACAGGTCCGGCCCCTGGCCGATGGCGAGGAGGACCCGGTCGCACTCGATCGTGAACTCGGTCCCGGGGGCGGGCTCCGGCCGACGCCGCCCGGACGCGTCCGGCTCGCCCAGCTTGTTCCGGATGAACTCCACCCCGGTCACCCGGCCGCTGCCCTCGTCGACGAGGACCCGCGTCGGGGCCGCCTGGAAGATGGCCGTGGCGCCTTCCTCGAGCGCCTCGTGGACCTCCCCGGAGGCCGGCATGTCCTTCATGTCGCGGCGGTAGACCAGGGTCACCTCGGACGCGCCGAGCCGGACGGAGGTCCGGGTGCAGTCCATCGAGGTGAACCCGCCGCCGATGACCACCACCCGCTTGCCGGCATGGCCCGGATAGGGCAGGCCGAGGGTCGCGGTGGCGAGGTACTCGAGCCCGTCGATCACGCCGTCGGCGTCCTCGTTGGGGATCCCCAGCTTGTTCGTGTCGTAGCAGCCGATCGCGACGAGGACCGCGTCGAAGCCCTGGCCCTGGAGGTCGTCGAGGGTGAAGTCCCGCCCGAGCGCCTGGTTGCACACGATCTTCCCGCCCAGCCGGGTGACGCTCTCGTACTCGGCCTCGAGGACCTCGACCTTGGGCAGGCGGTACTGCGGGATCCCGTAGCGGAGCATCCCGCCCGGGGCCGGGTCGCGCTCGAAGACGGTCACGTCGTGCCCGGCGAGGAGGAGGTAGAAGGCGGCGCTCATGCCGGCCGGCCCGGAGCCGATGACCGCCGCCCGGCGGCCGCTCCGCGGCTGGGGCTCGAACGGGACCGGCGGGTCGACGCCCTCGTCGAGCATCGCCCGGAGGACCTGGTCCCCGGCGTAGCGGTGGCTGTCGCGGATGGCGATCGCCTCGTCCACCTCGTCGCGCCGGCAGTGCTCCTCGCACGGCGCCGGGCAGACCCGGCCGAGGATGCTGGGGAACGGGATCGTCCGCTTGAAGATCCGGGCCGACTCGCGCCAGTTGCCCTCGGCGTTCTGCTTGAGGAAGCCCGGGATGTCGATGTGGCTGGGGCACTTGTTCTGGCAGGGCGGCAGGCAGTAGGCGTTGTGGTCGCTGAAGATGAGCTCGAGGTTGGTGGCCCGCAGCCGGCGCAGTTCGTCCGTCTGGGTCTGGACCTTCATGTCCGCTTCGGCCGCCCGCGAGCAGCTGATCGGCGGGTGCTCTTCGCCCTCGACCTCGACGACGCACATCCGGCACGCCCCGAAGCCGGGCAGCTTGGGCTCGTAGCACAGGGTCGGAATCTCGACCCCGTTGTCCCGGCAGACCTCGAGGATCGTCTGGCCCTCGCGGCCCTCGACGACGCGCCCGTCGACCTCGATCCGGATGGTCGGGGTCGACTGCGGGCGCTGCGGTGCCTGCGTCGTCAGGAGGCGCTCGGCCAGCGTCTCGGGTTCGAGCTCGCGTTCGGGGCGGGTGATCAGGTCGGCCATCGGTGCCCGTGTCGCCTCAGTGGGCCGCGCCGCCGACGGCCACCGCGATCGGGTGGCAGACGCCGGCAGGGCAGGTGCTGCGGAGGAGGTGCTCGTCGAGCTCGGCTCGGAAGTATCGCATCACGCTGGTCATGGGCAGGGTCGCAAGGCGCTCGTGGTCGCACAGGGCGGACCCGCAGATATCGGCCGAGAGGTCCGCGGCCAGGTCCAGGTCGGTCGGCTTCGGAGTGCCGCCGGCGATCCGGTCTGCGATCTCGGACAGGCGCCGGGTGCCGATCCGGCAGGGGATCGTCTTGCCGCAGGCCTGGTCGGCGCAGAACCGGGTGAGGAGCCGGGCGAGATCGACCACGCAGGCGCGGTCATCGGCGACGACGATCGAGCCGGAGCCGACGTGGGCGCCGGCCGCCCGAAGCGCGTCGAACTCGTAGGGCGTGTCGAGCAGGTCCGGCGGGAGGAGGCCCCCGGACGGCCCGCCGACGAGCAGCGCCTTGAGCGGGTGGGCGCCGCCCGACCCGGCCGTCCCGCCGACCAGCCCGACGAGTTCGCGCAGCAGCGTCCCCAGCGGGACCTCGGCGATCCCGGCGCCGGCCGGGCCGCGAAGCTGGACGAGGATCGTGCCGGGGCTCCCCTTCGAGCCGATCGCGGCGTATGCCTCCGCTCCGTGCTTGACGATCCACGGCACCGCCGCCAGGGTCTGGACGTTGTGGACGACCGTCGGGCGGTCGAACAGCCCGCGCTCGGTGGGGTGCGGTGGGCGCTGCTCGGGCTGGCCGCGCCTGCCCTCGAGCGCCTTGAGCAGGACGGTCTCCTCGCCGAGAAGGTAGGCGCCCTGGACCGGCCGGATCTCGATGCTGAGGCCCCAGCCGGACTCGAGCACGTCTGGCCCGACGAAGCCCGCCTCCTCGGCTGCGGCGAGGGCGGCCTCCAGCCGGCGGATCGCCTCGGTCGCCTCGGCGCGGACGGCGATGAATGCCTCCGCGGCGCCGATCGCCCAGGCGGCGATGACCGTGCCCTCGATGACGGCGTACGGGTCCAGCTCGAGCAGCGTCCGGTCCACCTGGACGGCCGGATCCGCGCCGTAGCCGTTGGCCACGACGTACTTCCGCGGGCCGTCGGCGGAGGCCGCCGCTCGCCACTTCTCGCCGGTCGGGAAGCCCGCTCCGCCCCGGCCGCGCAGGCCGGATCCGGCGATCGAGGCGATGACCTGGCTCGGGGTCATCGCCCGGACGGCGGTCTTCAGCGCGTCGAACGCGCCGGCCCGGACGGCCGCGTCCAGGTCCGTCGGGTCGGCGGCGTCGGCTCGAGCGAGGAGGATCCGCGGCCAGGCGCCGGGGGTCTTCAGGAGCTCGGTCATGTCCGGCGTCCCGACGCGAAGGCGTCCGCCCCGCCCCGCCCGCCGAGGGCGGCGTCGAGGGCGCCGAGGAAGGCTGCGTCGGTCGGCGCCGGCGGCGCGGCGTCCGGCGCCCCCACCGCGAGGTGCTCGTAGAACGTGGCGGTGCCGTAGAGCATCGCGTACCACGCGCCGGTCGCCTCGCTCACCCGCTTGAGGGCCGCCACCGGGACGTGGCCGTAGGCCGCCTGGATCCCCTCGAGGATCCGGAGCATCTGCCTGGGGTCGTGATCGTACTCCTCGAGGAGCGCGTCGACCGGCCCCAGGTCGATCTCGTGGAAGTGCTCGTAGGCCGGGTCCGGAACGGTCCGCCCGGAACGCCGCAGGGCGGACTCCTCGCGCCGCTCGCCGTACGTCTCCGAGGCGCCCCAGTGGACCGCGAAGCGGCCCTTCGTGTCGACGCCGCCCATGTCGATGCACTCGATCGGGCAGGCCTGGGCGCACTGGAAGCACGTCTCGCACTTGAGCGCCCCGTACTCGTCGTAGAGCAGCTGCAGACGGCCGCGGAACTTGTGCGGGATGACCGCCGGATCCTCGGGGTAGAGGTGGGTCACCGCGGGCTGGAAGAAGCGGCGCAGGGTGAGCGCCATCCCCTTGACGATCCCGAGGCCGGGCACGAGGTTCACCGGTCGGCCCTCACTTCGGGCTCACGAGGATGATCGCGAGCGCGGTCACGAACAGGTTCAACAGGGAGGCGGGCAGCAGCCACTTCCAGGCGAAGCCCATGAGCTGGTCGATCCGGACCCGGGGGAGGGTGCCCCGCAGCCAGACGAAGGTGAACACGAAGGCGTAGGTCTTGGCCATGAACCAGAGCAGCCCCACGACCCAGTCGAAGCTGAGGAAGGCGAGCCCGAGGAGCGCCGCGACGGCGACGATGTTGAACAGCACGAAGCCGATGACCAGGGCGTGCCAGAACTTCAACCGGCTGTTGGCCAGGTAGAACGGCAGGCCGAGGGCGAGGATGCCGGCGACCGGGACGACGGCGATCGCGAACAGGAGACCGATCCCCATGCCCGCGGGGTCGAGGTTCGGCGTGACCGGCCAGGGCCAGTCGAACGGGGCGTTCCAGCCGCCGAAGAAGAGGGCCACGGTCAGGCCGGACATGATGAACACGTTGACGTACTCGGCGAAGAAGAAGAAGCCGTAGCGCATCCCCGAGTACTCGGTGGCGAACCCGGCGACGATCTCCGAATCCGCCTCGGTCAGGTCGAACGGGGTCCGGTTCGCCTCGGCGGTGGCGGCGATGAAGAAGATGATGAACGCGAGTGGCTGCCTGAACACGTACCAGTCGAACAGGCTGCCCGACTGGTCCAGGGTGATCTGGTTGAGGCTCAGCGTCCCGGATAGCAGGACGATCCCGACGACCGACAGGGTGAGCGGGATCTCGTAGCTCACGACCTGGGCGGCCGAGCGCAGCCCGCCGAGGAGCGAGTACTTGTTGAAGCTGGACCAGCCGGCCATGAGCAGGCCGACGACGCCCAGCCCGCCCATCGCGAAGAAGTAGAGCAGGCCGACGTTGAAGTCCTGGCCGAACAGCCCGGGGGCGAACGGCAGGACGACGAGGGTCATCACGCTGGCCATGTAGACCACGACCGGGGCCCAGGTGAAGACGAGCGGGTCCGCGCCGGTCGGGGTGAAGTCCTCCTTCATGAGGACCTTGAGCCCGTGGACCACGCTCAGCAGCGAGCCGAACGGCCCGACCCGGTCCGGCCCGTAGCGAAGTTGCATCAGGGCGATGACCTTCATCTCCATGTAGATGATCAGGAAGGCGGTCGGGATCGTCATCATCAGCACCGCCGTGGCCGCCACGACGAACCGGACGAGGGGGAGGTTGTCCGCGAGGAAGGTCAGCAGGAGCGGCCCGGCGACGACCACGGCGGCGCTGAGGCCCGCCCCGAGGACGACGAGGATGGGGACGACCGTGAACAGGATCTTGCCCGGCAGGGTCAGGCGGCCGAAGGTCCGGCTGAGCGCCGTCATCTACTTGTCCACCCCGCCCATGACCGGGTCGAGCGAGGACATGATCGCCATCGTGTCGGCGATGAGGTTGCCCGGGAGCATCAACGGGACGAGCTGGAGGTTGACGAACGACGGGTCGTGGATCCGCATCCGGAACGGCTGGTCGGTCCCGTCGCTGATCGCGTGCACCGAGTACAGGCCGCGCGGGCCCTCGACCGCCGCATAGGCGCGTCCGGGGCGCGGCCGGAGCAGGCGCGGCAGCTTGGCCATGACCGGTCCGTCGGGCATCTCGTGGAGGCACTGGTCGATGATCCGGAGGCTCTGCTTGATCTCGTCGATCCGCAGGAGGTAGCGCGCGAGGCAGTCGCCCTCCTGGCGGGTCGGGATGTCGAACTCGAGCTCGGGGAACACGGAATACGGGTGGGAGCGACGGAGATCGAACGGGACGCCCGAGGCCCGCAACGTCGGTCCGGTTGCGCCGACGCGGATGGCGGTCTCCCGGTCGAGGACGCCGAGGCCGCGCATCCGCCGGACGAAGATCTCGTTTTCATTGAGGAGCGCCAGGCTCGCCTCGGCCTGCGCCGCCGCGTGGCTCATCCAGGTCCCGAGGCGGCTCATGAACTCGTGGTTCAGGTCGCCGTTCACGCCGCCGATCCGGAAGTAGTTGAAGAGCATCCGCTGGCCGGTGAGCGCGGCGAGCATCTCGACGATCTCGTCGCGCTCGATGAAGCCGTACAGGATCGGCGTCATGCCGCCCAGGTCGAGGGCCATGAACCCCATGAACAGGCTGTGGCTCGCGATCCGGTTCAGCTCGGTCGACAGGACGCGGATGTACTCCGCCCGGCGGGGCACCTCGACGTCGAGGAGCTTCTCGAACGCCATGACCGCCGGCCACTCGTTGAAGAGCGCGGCGAGGTAGTCGAGCGGGTCCATGTAGCAGATCGCCTGGTGGTAGTCGGCGTTCTCGCACAGCTTCTCCACGCCGCGGTGGAGGTAGCCGAGGACGGGGTCGAGGTCGACGACCTGCTCGCCGTTCAGCTTGAGGACGATTCGGAGCACGCCGTGGGTCGACGGGTGGTGCGGCCCCATGTTGAGGAACATCTCGCCCTCGCCGAGGGTGTAGAACTCCGCCTCGCGCTCCGTACGTGGCGGGTACGGCGGGATGGATTCGAAGACGCCGATCTGCTCCTCGAGCATCACCCGGGGGTCGTCGGTGGAGGGATGGCGGAGGGTCGTCATCGGGACGTCCTCAGCTCACCCGGGCGCGCCGGACGGTCGCATCCGGCGTCGCGTTGGCGGGAGCGTGGGTCTGCTCCATGTGGCGGACGCCCCCACCCGGCGACCGCGACGCATCGTCGGGGAGGAAGAAGTCCCTGCGCAGCGGGAAGCTCGTGTAGTCGGGCGGCATGTAGATCCGGCGCAGGTCGCGGTTGCCCTCGAAGGTGATCCCGAACATGTCGTAGGCCTCGCGCTCCATCCACTCGGCGCCCTTCCACAGGAAGGTGACCGACGGGACGCGCGGGTCCTCGCGCGACAGCCCGTCGGCGATGACGCGGAGCCAGTCCGGGGTTGTCTCGCTCCAGAGGTGGTAGACGGTCTGCATGATCGTTCCGGTGTCGACCCCGGCCAGATCCACCAGGAACTGGAACCGGAACGCCGCCTCGTCGTGGAGGGCGCGCATCACCTCGGGGACGTGGCCCGGGGCGATCCGGATCTCCGTCTCGTCGTGGCGCTGGCGGACGGGACCCGCCAGGAGCTCGCCGAAGCGGGCCTCGAGTCGGCGCTTGAGGGCTCGGTCCATCGCGCCTAGATCCCGTCGGGGACGGTCGGGCCGATCGCCCGATCCGGCCAGTGGCCGCGCCGGTCGAGGACGAGCTGCTGAAGCTTCATCATCCCGTAGATGAGTCCCTCCGGCCGCGGCGGGCAGCCGGGGACGTAGACGTCCACCGGCATGATCCGGTCGATCCCCTGGATCGTCGAGTAGCTCCGCTTGTAGCGGCCGCCCGAGCAGGTGCAGTCACCCATCGCGACGCACCACTTCGGCTCGGGCATCTGCTCCCAGAGGCGAAGGAGCGGCCCGGCCATCTTCGTGGTGAGCGTGCCGGCGACGATCAGGACGTCGGCCTGCCGGGGGCTCGCCCGGAACGGGAACATGCCCCAGCGGTCCATGTCGTTCTTGCTGGTCGAGGCCGAGATCATCTCCATCGCGCAGCAGGCCAGGCCGGACAGCAGCGGCCAGAGGCTGTTCGCCCGGATGAGGTCGAGCACGACGTCCGCCTTCGTCGGGATGACCTCGAGCGCGCCGGACCAGCGGGCGTCGTCGCGTCGTCCGGCGCCGGAGGCCTCGTACTCGCGCAGGTGGGTGATCTCGGTCGGGCGGCCGCCACCGTAGGCGGCCGGGTCGGTCGACGCCCAGAGGGTGTTCGGGACGACGATCGCCTCGACGACGTCGCGGGGCGCGGCGGGCTCCAGGGCGACGACGGTCTCGCCGGGGGCGCCCTCGCCGGAGGGTTCTGTGTCGGCGCCGGACGTCAGGTCCGGGGTCAGCGCCATGTCAGGACCCCCTTCCGCCAGGCGTAGGCGAGCCCCAGCATGAGGATCGCCACGAAGATGAGCATGCTCACGAAGCCGCCCAGCAGGAGGTCGCGGAAGACGATCGCCCAGAGGTAGATGAAGACCACCTCGATGTCGAACGCGACGAACAGCAGCGCGTAGATGTAGAACGACAGGCCGAACCGGCCGTGGGTGTCGCCGTACGTGTCGATGCCCGACTCGTAGGGCAGGCCCTTGTGGTGGTCACCGCGGGTCCGATGGGAGATGAGCCACGCGGCGCCGATCGTCAGGAACACGAACGAGACGCCCGCGACGGCGAACCCGACGATGTACCAGATCCCGGTCAATCGAACCTCACTGCGGACGCGCCTCGCGGCTCTGGCGGCTGGGCGACGCGCCCCTTCGTGGCGGCTGGGTCCGTGCGGGCACGGACAACTCGCGGAACGCCGGGCCCCGCGCCGGCATTCTAGCAGCGGAGGCGGCCGGCTCGCGCCCGCCTTGTCGCGCCGCGCGACGCCGCGCCGCGCCCTCTCGCGCCGGCCGGCGGCGCGATCGTCTGCCGCGCCTGACCCGGGTCAGAGGGCCCCGTCCGGCTGATATGCGGCGGGCGCATCGTTTCAGGCGCTGACGTGCGTGCCCGAGTCGGGGTATCGACAGTACCGGGTCGTGGCCACGCTCACGGTCGGCCGATTCCATGCATGGGGCGGATATCCGTGGGCGGAGGCTGGGTCCGCGGCAGCTGACCCGGGTCAGGGGCCGCGCCCGGAGGGGTCGGGGAGCGGATCGCGCCGAGCGCGCGTTGCAGGACCGCGAGCCGCTCCCCGCCAGATGTGCCGTGCCCGGCGCCGGGAGCGTGCGCCGTTCGTCTTGAGTGCCGCAATGGGGAGAACGCCGTAGTCCGGTGCCGGCAGGTGCGGTCCGGCCGAGTCACCCGGCATGAGTGGAGCTCATGCGAGCCGGGGCATCACCGGCGACGGAGGCGGTAGGCCAGGCCGCGGAGGGGCGGTTCGGCGGCGATGCCCCGCCCGAGCATGAGCACCCGGAAGCGGCCCATGGCCCGCGGGTCGAGCATCCGGCCCAGGCTCGATCGGACCGCCAGCCAGTCCTCGATCGTCGTGGCCGTTTCCGAGCGAATCGCGTCGAGGAGCTCGTCGACGCCCGAGCCGACGAGGAACTCGGCCTGGGTCGTCAGCCCCAGCGTCGTCAGCCCGGCCGCCGCCGCGGCAAGCTCGACGGCCGTGAAGTCGACGTGGGCGGTGAGGTCCTGCCGCCCGACCGCCACGAACGGGTCGTCGTGGACGCGGTGGCCGGCGTAGGCGCGGAGCGTCCCGTCGGTGCGGGCCGGCCCGTACAGCTCAGCGGCCGGATGGCCGTAGTCGACGATGAGGACGCAGCCGCGCTCCAGGCCGGCCGCCGCCTCCCGGATCCAGCCGTCGAGCTCAAGGCAGATCTCGGCGCGAGCGCCCTCGGCGAGCTCGATCCGCTCGGCTGCCAGGCGCTCGGCCAAGGCGGGCGTCGAGAGCGCGCCGGAGACCTCGCCGAACCGCCCGCCGCGCCAGTCGACGAGGAGCTCGCGCAGCTCGCCGTCGCGTCGCTCGACCCGGTGGACCGGGAGCGCGTCGAGGAACTCGTTGGCGAGGACGCAACCGATGGCCGGCTCGTCGAGCGGCCGGTCGAGCGCGAGTGCCGGCCCGTGCCCCGCGCCCGTCAGCCGCTCGACCAGGTCCGCCCGGCGATGGTCGTTGATCTCCACCGGGGCATAGCGGATCGCCGAGGACAGCCCGGACGAGGCGGCCACCGCGCCGCCCGGCCCCTTGCCGGCGAGCGCGCGGAGGATCGCCAGCCCGAGCGTCCCCGCCCCGGCGCCGTACTCGCGCAGGAGGAACTCGGCGGGCTCGCCCAGCCGCCGCCAGATCTCGTCGAGCTGCCGGGCGATCGCGCCGCCGAAGATCGGGTGGGTCTCGGGCGCGGTCAGGAAGTCGCCGGCCCGGCCGGGGCGGTCGGCGCCCACGCGGTAGTAGCCGTCGACCGGGTCGTACAGGGCCAGCTTCATGAACCGCACGAAGGTCATCGGGCCATCGGCCGCGATCTCCGCCCGGATCCGCTCGACGAGACGCGGCTCGCTCTCGGTCGGGAGTGGCGCCGGGGCTGGCATCCGGCGCAGGCCGAGCTCGTAGGAGTCCATCGAGCCGAAGCCTAGACCCGGAAGGCCCGACCGACGAGCCGGACGCCTGGCCCGACGAGCGAATGGCCGCCCAGGAGCACGGGGATGGGCGCGTCGGCGGCCGACACCGTCAGCTCCGCGAGCCACGGGTCGATGACAGCGCCGGCGAGCAGGAGATCCGACGCGAACCGATCCTCGGCCGCCGGCCAGGCCGACTCCTCCGCGCCGAGTCGATGGCCGAGCAGGACCCGGCTGTCGACGAGCGCCGCATCGCCCATCTCGGCCAGCAGGGCGCCGAGCGCCCCAGGGCCCTCGCGGTCGAGGATCGCGCCGAGGACCGAGCGCGGCGGTCGCTGCGCGGATCCCGAGCCTGGGCCTGCGCCGTTCGCCCGGGCGAGCCGGCTCGAGGCCCGCATGCCGCGCTCCTCGACGAGGGCGCGGACCCGGCAGCGGGCATGGCGCTCGAGCCAGCCGAGCGTCGCGGCGGAGGTTCGTCCGCTCACGATGAGCTCGGCGCGCGGGTCGGCGAGCACCGCTCGGACGCGCTGGAGGCGGTCGAGCACGACGTCCGCGCCCGGCAGCGAGGCGGCGGCGGCCCGAATCGCGCGCGGGCGCCCGCGACCGGAGGCGGCAAGCAGCACGTCGAGCGGCGAATCGAGGTCGACGGCCAGGCGCCAGCGACCCCGCAGGTCGGCGACCTCGACCCCGGCGACCTCGTCGAGCCAGCGCGGGAGCGCGTTGTCGCCGGGAAGCCCGGCCGGAACGCGGTGCAGGGCCGCTGCCGCGTCGGCCGTGACGGCCAGGGCGTCCGCCGAATAGCGGTTGTTGGCGAGTGCGCGCCGGCCCGGGCCCGCTGCCGCGGCGAGGAACGCCAGCCGATCCATGGCCGTTGCCAGGGGCATCGCGCCGGACCCCAGCAGGACCAGCCCGTGGCCCGCCGGCAGGTCGGCCACGAGCGCCCGGAGCCGCCGCCCGAAGGGGACCCCGTCAGGCTCCCCGGCCACGATCCGGGCGGTCGTCGCGCCGGCTGCGAGGAAGCCGGCGCGGTGGCGCTCCGCGAGCGCGGCGCGAGCGTCCGCGAGCGCGCTGCCCGAGCGGGCCGGCGCCCGGGCCCGGGAGCGGGTGGAGGATGATGACGTCGACGTCGTCCACCGGGCGAGTCTAGCGACGCAGGCGAGGAATCACGGATGACGCGGCGGGCGGCCCGGCGGACGCGGGCGTACATCGGGCTCGGGGCGAACCTCGGGGACGCGAGCGGGACGCTCGCCGCGGCGGTCCACGCCCTCGCGGCGCTGCCCGGCGTGCGCCTGCGCGGCGTCTCGCGGCTCTACGCCACCGAGCCGGTCGGGGTGGCGGACCAGCCCGAGTTCCGGAACGCGGTCGTGGCCGTCGACGTCCCGTCCGGCCCGGATCCGGCGACCGGCGCCACCGCCCTGCTCGTCGCGCTCAAGGGCCTGGAGGCCGCGTTCGGCCGCCGGGCGCGCGGACGCTGGGGGCCGCGCGAGCTCGACCTCGACCTGCTCGTCTTCGGTCGGGCCCGCCTGGCGATCGACCGACCAGCGGAGGGCCGATCCCTCGACGCTGAGGTCGACCCGGCGAAGGCGACCCGGCTCCTGGAGGTCCCCCACCCCGCGGCTCACGACCGCCTGTTCGTCCTTGCCCCGCTGGCTGACCTTGCCCCCGGCCTCGTCCCGCCCGGCTGGGCCGAGACCGTCGCGACCGCCCGTGCCCGCCGCGAGCGGGTGGAGGGCGCCGGGGTAGCCCGCCCGATCGCGGATTGGGACGGGCGGACCGGGTGGGCGGGCGACCACGCCTGACGGGGTCGACCGACTCGACGAGAGGTGAGGAGGGTCCCGCTCCGAACGTCCCAGGTGGTTCCTGATGAGCAGACGTGCTGCCGCGGGCGGCCACTCCCAGTGGACGCTGGGCTGATCTGCACGCTCGGCCCGCTGCACGGATGGGGTTCTGAGCGGAGGGCCACGCTCGCTGAATGCGTCCGCGACCACTGGCAGTGGACGGCAGTGCCAGATCACGGTGCAGACACCGCCCACTGAGCTCCCGTGGGCCGGGGCTCCGCGACCCGCGCTGAGCTCAGCCGAAGCGCGCTCGCAGGCGCGGCAGGATCAGCTCGCCGTAGCGCGCGATGGCCGCCTCCTGTTCGTTGCCCGGGAAGTGGAACACCAGGTGGTCGAAGCCATAGTCGATGTAGGTGGCCACCTGCTCGACGTGCTCGTCCGGGTCTGACGACACGAGCCAGCGAAGGTGGGCGACGTCCTCGACCTCCTTCGCCAGGCGCTCCATCTCGCGGGGATCCTCGACGCCGACCTTCTTGTCACCCGGCAGGGCGAGGGCCGCCCAGATCTTCGTGTCCTCGAGAGCCTTCGCGCGATCGGGGTCGAAGCTGACCTTCATCTCGATCATCCTGTGGAGCGAGCCAGCGTCCCGGCTCCCCTTCTCGGCGCCCTCGACCAGGGCCGGCAGGAGCGTCTCCGTGTACAGCTCGGGGCCCTTGCCGGAGGTGCAGATCAGGCCGTCCGCGATCCGGCCCGCGAGCCGGGCAGCGGCCGGTCCGGAGGCGGCGATGTAGATCGGGACGGGCTGCTCGGGGCGGTCGTAGACCGTGGCGTTGCGGGTCCGGTAGTACTCGCCCTCGAAGCTGACGAACTCCTCGCGGAACAGCTGCTGGATGAGCAGCACCGACTCCTTGAGCCGGGCGAACCGCTCGCTCTGCTCCGGCCACTCCACGCCGACCGGGATCTCGTTCATCGACTCGCCGGTCCCGACCCCCAGGATGACCCGGCCCGGGGCCAGACAGCCCAGGGTGGCGAACGCCTGGGCCACGATCGCGGGGTTGTAGCGGAAGGTCGGGGTGAGGACGCTCGTGCCCAGGACGACCCGCTCGGTCGCCTGCGCCGCCGCGCCCAGCCAGACCAGCGCATTGGGCGCGTGGCCGTCCGTGTGACGCCACGGCTGGAAGTGGTCGCTGGTCCAGACCGAGTCGAAGCCGGCACGTTCCGCCGAGACGGCGAGGTCGAGCAGGCGACGGGGCGGGAACTGCTCCGCGGAGGCTTTGTAGCCGAACGTCAACGCCATGGTGTCCTCAACGCTGGTGTATACATTATTGGCTATTTTGCATCCAATCGCGCGTCCACGTCACCGCGCGTCCTGCGGGCAGGTTGGAGGAGGTGCAGCATGCTGACGGCCCCGCCGGCGAGCCGCTCGCCCGCCAGCGTGGGACGGCGGCGCCTGACGAGGTCGACGAGGGTCTAGAGTCGGACGGCCGGCGGCTTGGAGCGGTCGAACATGGGGACGGTGTCGACGAAGCGGACCTGCTTGGACTGGTAGGCCATCACCAGGGAGTGGGTCCGGGCGCCGCCACCGAAGAAGCGGACGCCCTGGAGGAGGTCGCCGCTGGTCACGCCGGTCGCGGCGAAGACGAGGTTCTCCCCGACGGCGAGGTCCTCGGTCCGGTAGACCCTCGATTCGTCGTCGCCGTGGCCCATCCCGCGGGCCCGCTCGCGCTCATCGTCGTTGCGGTACCGGAAGCGGGCCTGGATCTCGCCACCGAGGCAGCGCAGGGCGGCGGCCGTGATCACGCCCTCGGGCGCCCCGCCGGTGCCCATCACCGCGTGGACCCCGGTGCCCGAGACCGCGCACGAGATCGCGGCGGAGAGGTCGCCGTCGCTGATGAGCTTGATCCGGGCGCCGGCGGCGCGGACCTCCGCGATGAGGTCCTCGTGGCGCGGGCGCTCGAGGATGATGACCGTGATGTCGCCGACCTTGCGCCGGAGCGCCTCGGCGATCCGGTGGACGTTCTCCGTCGGGCTCAGCCGGATGTCGACCTGGCCGGCGGCGACCGGCCCGACGCACAGCTTCTCGAGGTAGGTGTCCGGGGCGTGGAGGAGGCCGCCGCGCTCGGATGCCGCGAGGACGGTGATCGCGCCCGCCTGGCCGTGGGCGACCAGGTTCGTTCCCTCGAGCGGGTCGACCGCGATGTCGATCTCGGGTGCCGCAGGGCCGTCGCCGTCCCCGTGGCGGCCGACCTGCTCGCCGATGTAGAGCATCGGCGCCTCGTCGCGCTCGCCCTCGCCGATGACGATCGTGCCGGCCATTTCGATCTCGTCCATCGTCCGGCGCATCGCCTCGGTCGCGGCTCGGTCCGCTTCCATCCCGTCGCCGCGACCCATGAAGCGGGCTGAGGCGATCGCCGCGGCCTCCGTGACCCGGACCATCTCGAGCGCGAGAGCTGTTCCATGGCTTGGGACTCTCCTGTGCTCGTCGTGGGTGCTCAGAATGTCAACAAGTCAGATGCGATTGTATTCAATCAGAGGGCGCTGCGGCGGAGCGCGATCAGTGGCGGAAGTGGCGCCGGCCGGTGAAGACCATCGCCAGGTGGTGGCGATCGGCCACCTCGATGGCCATCTCGTCGCGGATCGAGCCGCCCGGCTGGATGATCGCGGTGACGCCGGCCTGGGCGGCCAGCGGCGATCCCGTCCGGGAACGGGAAGTAGGCGTCGCTCGCCATGACGCGCATCCGGGCCCGGTCGCCGGCGCGCCGGAGGGCGATCTCCACGGCGACCTGGCGGCTGGCCTGGCCGGCGCCGATCCCGACGGTCGCACCGTTCTTGGCCAGCACGATCGCGTTCGAGCGGACGTGCCGGACGGTCCGCCATGCGAACAGGAGGTCGGTCAGCTCCTCGAGCGTCGGCCGGCGCTTGGTGACCACCTGGAGGTGACCGGCCTCGATCCCGAGCGCATCCTGGGTCTCGACGAGAAGGCCACCGCCGACGCGCTTGAAGTCGAGGTTGGCGATCCCGTAGTCGCGCATCCCCTCCGACGGGTCGGCCGGGACGACGAGGATCTCCAGGTTGGCCTTCGAGCGGAGGATCCCGAGCGCCGCCTCGCTGTAGCCCGGCGCGACGACCGCCTCGTACGAGTTCGCGGCGATCTCCCGGGCGGTCGCCCCGTCCAGCTCCCGGTTGACCCCGACGATCCCGCCGAATGCGGCGACGGAGTCCGTCTCGAGGGCCTTGCGGTACGCCTCGACGAGCTCGTCGTTGGAGGCCATCCCGACCGGATCCGTGTGCTTGACGATCGCGACCGTGGGGCCGGTGAAGTCCCGGGCCATCCGGTAGGCGGCGTCGAGGTCGAGCAGGTTGTTGAAGCTGGGCAGGCTGCCCTGGACCTGCTTCGCGTCGGCGAGCGTGCCGGAGCGGTGGGTCGTCTCGCGGTAGAAGGCGGCGCGCTGGTGGGGGTTCTCGCCGTAGCGCAGGTCCTCGACCTTCTCGAGGACCATCGCCAGCCGGGTCGGGAATGTCGTCCCGGAGACCTGGTTGAGGTAGGCCGCGATCTCGGCGTGATACGCGGCGACGATCCCGAACGCCTCCGCCGCCAGCTGCTGGCGGAACTCCGCGGAAACCGAGCCGAGCTCCTTGAGCTCGCTGACGAGCCGCCCGTAGTGGGCCGGGTTCGCCACGGCCGCCACTCCGGCGTAGTTCCGGGCGGCTGCGCCGAGGAGGGCCGCCCCGCCGACGTCGATCATCTCGATCGCCTCGTCGAGCGGAACGGTCCGCGCGCCGACCAGCGGCGCGAACGGCTTCACGTTGACGACGACGAGGTCGAGCAGGCCGATCCCGTGCTCGGCGAGCTCGGCCAGCTGCGCGGGCACGTCGCGTCGTGCCAGGATGCCCGCGTAGACCGCCGGGTGGAACGTCTTGACCTGGCCGCCGATGAGGGGCGGCACCGCGGTCAACTCGGTGACGGAGGCGACCTCGATTCCGTCGGAGGCGAGGTGTTCGCGCGTCCCGTCCGTGGCGTACATCTCGACCCCGAGCAGCGCCAGGTCGCGGGCAAGGGTGGAGATGCCGTCGCGATTCGCCACCGAGAGCAGGGCTCGCACCCGGAACCACCTCCCATTCTCCGGTCGAGACGCGCGCCGCGAGACGTGAGTTCTGACCGCGACGACGGGACGGGTCGGGCGGCCGCGGCAAGGACGTCGGGTCGCGGCATCGCTTCCCGGCCCGAGTATACCGCTCGGCATGGCATACTCGGCCATCGGAGGTGAGTCCGCGACGTCCGTCGCGAGCTCGCCCCGGTCGGATCCAGGCCCAAGCCAGCGACAGGAGTCCGCGGTGACGTTGCCGCCCTGGGAGTACCTCTTCCTCCCGTTCAGCGGGGAGAACTTCCCCGACCTGTTCAACCCGACCTGGATCAGCTCGCTGGCCCTGCTCGTCGCGCTCGTGATCCTGTACAACGTCCGGACCCGCACGCTGCACCACCACGCGCCGTACCTCGACATGTACGAGTGGCTGCTGTGGACCGGGGTGATCGTGTTCAGCCTGCTGCTGACGTTCAGCCTGTTCGTATTGGACTTCCTGTTCGTGCTGACTACGATGATCGGCGGCGCGGCGGTCTTCACCTGGATCCGGTTCGTCCGCTTCCCGCCGGTCTTCGAGGTCTACGAGCGCAAGCTGGCTCGCGAGCGCTACTTCACCCGCTCGAAGTTCGCCCGGCCCGAGGCGACCATCCGCTCGAAGGCCGCCCGGCCGACGAAGCGCCGCCGCCGCCGCTGACGCCAGCCGGACGACCGATGGAGATCCGCCGCTTCGGCTTCGGCCATCGTCGCCCGGATGGGCCGGCCGGCAGCCGCGGCGTCCGGGCGGCGGTGATCCACAGCGACGCCCGTGGCACGGTGACGGAGCTCGCCTTCGCCCGGCAGGCCGTCGTCGAGCCGCACACGAACCCGAACACGACCTGGTTCGTCGTGATCGAGGGCGGCGGGTTCGTCCAGGTCGGCGACGAGACCGAGCGGGTCTTCGCCGGCGAGGCCGTCCTCTGGCCGGCCGGCGTCCCCCACGGCGCGACGACCGCGCTGTCCGAGATGCGCGCGATCGTCGTGGAGCTCAGCGGCGCGGACGACGCGGCCGCGCGCGGGATCCTCACGGGAGGGACGCTCGCCCTGGGCGTCGGCCCCGGGGCAGTCGGGACCACCCCTGCGGGGCCGGGCGACGGCGAGCTCGCGGTTGATGGCCGCCCGCCGGCCGGCTACGACCCGCGCGAGGGCGAACCGCTCTAGGAGCGTGTGTCGGTATTGGCCAGCAGGGCGCTCTGGAGGGTGGGAGAATCTCGTATGCGCACCAAGACCTTCCGCCCGTACGACCAGGATACGATCCTGCTGATGCCGCCCAGCCTCCACGACTGGGTCGACCCCGAGGGCCTGCCGGCGTTCCTCAACGACCTCGTCGACGAACTCGACCTGGCGCCCTTCCTGGCCGCCCACGACGAGCCACGGGGGATGCCGCCGTACCATCCCCGGCTCATGCTCAAGGTCCTCCTGTACGGCTACGCGACCGGGGTGCGCAGCTCGCGCCGGATCGAGGAACGCCTCGGCGCCGACGTCAACTTCATGTTCCTCGCCGGCCAGGCCCGGCCCGACCACAAGACGATCGCCGAGTTCCGCCGGCGCCACCTGGCCGCCTTCGAGGGCCTCTTCCTGGCCGCCCTCCGGCTGTGCCAGGCCGCCGGACTCGCGAAGCTCGGCCGGGTCGCGATCGACGGCACGAAGCTCAAGGCGAATGCGTCCAAGCACAAGGCAATGAGCTACGGCCGGATGACCGAGCGCGAGGCCGTGCTGCGGGCCGAGGTACAGACCATCCTCGCCGAGGCCGAGGCGGTCGACCAGGCCGAGGACGCGCGGTTCGGTGACGCCCGCGGCGACGAGCTGCCACCCGAGCTGCGCCGCCGGGAGACCCGCCTCGCCCGGATCCGCGCGGCGAAGGCGGCCCTCGAGGCCGAGGCCCGCGAGCGGAGCGGCGATCCCGCCGCCGTCCCCGAGCCCAAGGCCCAGCGCAACTTCACCGATCCGGACAGCCGGATCATGCTCAGCAAGCCCGACGGCTGGATCTACGGCTACAACCCCCAGATCGCGGTCGACGACGCTCACCAGGTCATCGTCGCCACGACCCTGTCCGCCAGCGCGACCGACACGGCCGCCCTGCCCGAGCTCGTCGATGCGATCGAGACGAACACCGGGCGCCGGCCGAAGAAGCTCCTCGCGGACGCCGGCTACGCCTCGGACGACAACCTCGCCCACCTCGAAGAACGGGGCATCGACGCCTACGTCGCCATGAAGCGCGACCGCCATGGTGCGAAGGCCCCGAGCGCTCCCCGGGGCCGGATCCCGGCCGGCCTCACCCGGCGCGAGCGGATGGCTCGCAAGCTCGTGACGAAGCGGGGCCGGGCCGAGTACCGCCGGCGCAAGGTGATCGTCGAGCCGGTCTTCGGCCAGACCAAGGAAGCCCGAGGGTTCAGACGGTTCCACCTCCGAGGTCGGGTCAAGGTGACCGCCGAGTGGCACCTCGTCTGCGCCGTCCACAACCTCGCCAAGCTGTTCCGCAGTGGCCAGGCCGGCCAAGTCGTGGGCTCGACCCGCACAGCCAGGCTCGACCTGCAGCGGGTGGGAGCATGAAGGCGGTCATCCGAGGGCGCGTCCCGGCCCGGATCGACCCCCCGGCCGTTCCGATTGCTGCGTTTCGGTCGTCAGCCCGCTGGGCTGCCGTCCTGGCGGCGATTACCGACGCACGCTCCTAGGCGTGGCTCGGTCGCCGGCACGGGCCGGGCGCGACCGTCAGCGGCCCGCGACGAGGGCGCCGAGCTGGCCGAGGATTCGGGCTGTGGCGCCCCACACCAGGAGCTCCTCGCCGTCGTCGGCGCGGACGGGGTAGGCGCCGTAGCGCAGCGGCCAGTCGCGGACGGTCCGCTCGACCATCCGGATCGGGGCATCGGGCAGGAACGCGGCCAGCGGCGGCTCCAGGATGCGGGCCACCTCGGCGGGCCGGGCAACGAGCAGCGGCCGGCGCTGCGCCACGGCGAGGATCGGCACGAGGGCGAACCGGCTGACCGGGATCCAGACCTCGTCGAGCCGGCCGATCACCCGGACGCCGGCCGCCCGGGGGTCGAGCCCGACCTCCTCCTCGGCCTCGCGCAGGGCGGTCGCGGCGGGGTCCGCGTCGCTCGCCTCGACCTTCCCGCCCGGGAAGCTGACGTCGCCCGAATGGAGGCCGTCGTACGTCTGGCGCTCGGTCAGGATCACCCGGGCCGAACCGTCCCGGCCGGGCGCGATGAGGACGAGCACCGCCGCCGGCCGATCGGTCGCCGGGTCGCGGGCGGCCATCGGGCGCGAGCTGCCGTCCGAGAGGACCGGCATGAGCGCGGCCGGCGAGGGCGGCAGCCGGTCCGGGAGGGCGGCCAGCCGCTCCAGGACCACGTCGAGCCACATCGTCAGTTCACGCGCTCGCCGCCGTCCCGGGCCTTCTTCGGCTCGTCCGTGTCGGGCAGGTCGAGGATCGACGACTCGCGTTTTCGGCCGGCGCTCGTCCCGGCCCGGGCGTCGCGCCGGTCGCCGGCCTCGACCGCCACCGAAGCCTTCCCGGTCGAGAAGATCGAGCGTCCCCCCGACCACGTCGGCATCGGCGACGACCCGGTCGTCCGGCTTGAACTGGCCCGCGACCAGGGCCCGGGCGAGCGGGTTCTCGAGGAGTCGCTGGATCGTCCGCTTCAGCGGCCGGGCTCCGAACGCCGGGTCGTGGCCCTCGCGGCCGATGAGCGCGCGGGCGGCCGGCGTCAGCTCGAGGACGAGATCCTGGCTCGCCAGCCGTCGGGCCAGGTCCGCCACGAGGAGGTCGACGATGGCCGACAGCTCCGCGTCCGTGAGCGCGTGGAAGACGATGATCTCGTCGATCCGGTTGAGGAACTCGGGCCGGAGCTGGAGCCGGAGCGCCTCGGTGAGTTGGGCCTTCATCGCCTCGTAGCCGGAGTCACCCCGCCCGGCGACGCCCTGGATCGCGCCGCTGCCGACGTTGCTGGTCATGATCACCACGGTGTTCTTGAAATCGACCGTGCGCCCCTGTCCGTCGGTCAGGCGGCCGTCGTCGAGGACCTGGAGGAGGACGTCGAACACGTCCGGGTGGGCCTTCTCGATCTCGTCGAGCAGGACGACCTGGTACGGGCGCCGCCGAACGGCCTCGGTCAGCTGGCCGCCCTCCTCGTAGCCGACGTAGCCGGGGGGTGCCCCGACCAGCCGCGACACCGAGAACTTCTCCATGTACTCGCTCATGTCGATGCGGACCATGGCCGCCTCGTCGTCGAACAGGAACGCGGCGAGCGCCCGGGCGAGCTCCGTCTTGCCGACGCCGGTCGGGCCGAGGAAGAGGAACGAGCCGATCGGCCGGCGCGGGTCCTTCAGCCCGGCCCGGGCCCGGCGGACGGCGTCCGAGACCGCGGCGATCGCCTCGTCCTGGCCGATGATCCGCTCATGGAGGCGTTCCTCCATGTGGATCAGCTTGGCTGTCTCGCCCTCGAGCAGCCTGGTGACCGGGATCCCCGTCCAGGCCGCCACGATCTCGGCGACGTCATCCGCGCCGACCTCCTCCTTGAGCAGCGCGCCCGGGCCCTGGAGCGCGGCGAGGACCCCCTCCTGCTCCTTCAGCCTGGCCTGGAGCTCGGGCAGCCGGCCGTACTTCAGCTCGGCGGCCCGGGCCAGGTCCGCCTCGCGCTCGGCCCGCTCGATCTTGAGGCTCATCCCCTCGAGCTCGGACTTCGTCGATCGGATCGCGGCGATCGCGGCCTTCTCCGCCTCCCAGCGCTGCTTCATCCCGCCGGCCTCCTCGGCCAGCTCGGCGTGCTCGCGCTCGAGGGCCTCGAGGCGCGCCCGCGAAGCCTCGTCCCTCTCCTTGCGCAGGGCCTCCCGCTCGATCTCGAGCTGGATCCGCCGGCGCTCCAGCTCGTCGAGCTCGACGGGCATCGAGTCGATCTCCATCCGGAGCCGGCTGGCCGCCTCGTCGACCAGGTCGATCGCCTTGTCCGGGAGGAAGCGCTCGGTGATGTAGCGGTCGGACATCGTGGCCGCCGCGACGAGCGCCGAGTCGGTGATCCGGACGCCGTGGTGGACCTCGTAGCGCTCGCGCAGGCCGCGCAGGATCGAGATCGTCTCCTCGACCGTGGGCTGGTCGACCAGCACCGGCTGGAAGCGCCGCTCGAGGGCGGCGTCCTTCTCGATGTGCCGGCGGTACTCGTCCAGGGTCGTCGCGCCGATCGTGTGGAGCTCGCCCCGCGCGAGCATCGGCTTGAGCAGGTTGGAGGCGTCCATGGCGCCCTCGGCCGCCCCGGCGCCGACGACGGTGTGGAGCTCGTCGATGAACAGGACGACCTTGCCCTCCGAGTCCTTGATCTCCTTGAGGACGGCCTTGAGGCGCTCCTCGAACTCGCCCCGGAACTTCGCCCCGGCGATGAGCGCGCCGAGGTCGAGGCCGACCACCCGCTTGTCCTTGAGCCCCTCGGGCACGTCCCCCCGGACGATGCGCTGGGCGAGGCCCTCGGCGATCGCGGTCTTGCCGACGCCCGGCTCGCCGATGAGGACCGGGTTGTTCTTCGTTCGGCGGCTCAGGACCTGGATGACCCGGCGGATCTCGTCGTCCCGGCCGATGACCGGGTCGAGCTTGCCGGCGCGCGCCTCGGCGGTCAGGTCGCGGCCGTACTTCTCGAGGGCGCGGTACGTGCTCTCCGGGTTCGGGCGAGGTGACCCGCTGGCCGCCGCGGACGCCCTGGAGCGCGGTCAGGATCGCCTCGCGACCGGCGCCGTGCCGCTCGAGGAGCGCCTGTCCCTCGCCGCCGGCCTCGGCCGTGCCGAGCAGGAGGTGCTCGGTGGAGACGTACTCGTCGCCGAGCCGCCGGGCCTCCTCCTCCGCCCGCTCGATGGTCCGCTTCGCGCGCGGATCGAGGCTGAGCGAGCCGCCCTCGATCCGGGCCCGCCGGGCGAGCAGCGCGGCGAGCTCGCCGCGGAACGCCGGCAGGTCCACGCCCAGCTTCCGGAGCGTCTCGGCCGGGACCCCGTCATCCGGCTCGAGGAGCGCGGCGAGGAGGTGCTCGGCGTCGAGGATCGGGCTGTGGAGTCTCTCGGCGAGCCCCTGCGCGGCGACGATCGCCTCCTGGGCCTTCTGGGTGAATCGGTCGAGCTGCATCGGTCGGTCTCGTGGTTCGGTCGATCAGGCTGCCGTGGGTGTCGTGGTCGTCCGGGGGTCCGGCTGGTCGGCGAGCTCGACGAGCCGCCTGGCCGCGGCCAGCGCGTCGTCCGAGAGCTTCGTGGGGAGGACGACCCGGATCTTCACGAGCAGGTCCCCGCTCGAGGGCTCGCCCGCCTTCGGCTTGAGCCGGGGCATGCCCTGGCCCTTGAGCCGGAACGTCCGTCCGGCCTGGGTCCCGGGCGGGACCGTGAGCAGGACCCGGCTTTTCAGCGTGGCCACCGGGATCTCCCCGCCAAGGAGCGCCTCGCCGAGGGTGATCGGGAGCTCGCGGGTCGAGGTCCGTGCCGACCCGGGTGAAGGTCGGGTGGGGATGCACGCGGGCGACCAGGTAGAGGTCCGCCGGGTGGGCGGGGCCGCCGCCGCCGCGGCCCTTCAGGCGGATCCGGCTGCCGGTCTCCACGCCGCGGGGAACCGTCACCTCGAGGCGCTTGCCGTCGACCTCGACGATCCGGGACGTGCCGTGGAAGGCCTCCTCGAGGCTCAGCTCGACCTCGGCCTCCACCGAGCGCGGGGCCCTGGCCGCGGCACGGCCGCCCTGCGCGGAGCCGGGTCCGACGGGGCCCGCGCCGGCCGCCCCGAGGCCCATCCCGGCCAGGATCTCCTCGAACGACGGGCTCGCCTCAGCGCCTCCAACGGTCCCGCTGCGCCGGCGCCCGCCCCCGCCGGCGGTCGACGCCGCTCCGGTCGCGCCGCCGCCGAAGAACATCCGGAAGAAGTCGCTGAAGCCGCCGGCCTCTCCGCTCGTGCGGTACTCGTAGCGGACGTTGCCGCCCCCGCCGCCGAAACCGGCGGACGGGCCGCCGGCCGCGAACGGGTCTCCGCCGCCCCCACCGCCGCCGGCGCGCGAGAAGGCCTCCCAGTTCGCCCCGAGGGCGTCGTACTTCCGGCGCTTCTCCGGGTCGGACAGGACCTCGTTGGCCTCGTTGACCTCCTTGAACCGGCGCTCGGCGGCGTTGTCGCCGGGCTTCAGGTCCGGGTGGTGCTCGCGGGCGAGCCTGCGGAAGGCGCGCTTGATCTCGGCCTGGCTTGCCTCACGGCCGACCCCGAGGACCTTGTAGTAGTCGCGGTAATCCATTGGGGATCACCCCCAGGTCAGCGCGCCTCGTCGGCGCGCTGGACGACGACCGGCGGCTGGTCCGTGGGCGGGAACGTCGGCGGGCGAACCGTCGGCGTCGAGCCGCGCTCGACGCCCGCCGCCCCGCTCGGGCGTGCCGGCGGCTCGCGGAGCGAGCGGCTTGGGTCGGCGCCGGAGAGCCGCCTCCAGGACCTGGTCCATCGAGTCGACGAGGATGAGCTTCGTCTGCTTCCGGATCTCCTCCGGGACGTCGCGCAGGTCCTTCTCGTTCTTCCTCGGCAGGATGACCATCTTCGCGCCGGACAGGTGGGCGGCGAGGATCTTGCTCTTCAGCCCGCCGATCGGGCAGGACCCGGCCGCGCAGGGTGATCTCGCCGGTCATCGCCACGTCCTTGCGGACCGGGATCCCGGTCAGCGCGCTGACCATCGCGGTCGCCATCGTCACCCCGGCCGACGGGCCGTCCTTGGGGATCGCCCCGGCCGGGACGTGGATGTGGAGGGTGTTCTTCTCGAAGATCTCGCGCTCGATGCCGAGCGACGCGGCGTTCGCCCGGATCCAGGACAGGGCGGCCCGGGCCGACTCGCGCATGACCTCGCCGAGCTGCCCGGTGAGGATGAAGTCCTCCTTGCCCTCCATCCGGGTGACCTCGACGGCGACGATGTCCCCGCCGACCTCGGTCACGACCAGGCCGGTCGCGGCGCCGGTCTGGTCCTCCGCCTCGAGCTCTCCGTACTCGAAGCGCGGCGGCCCGAGGTACTGCTCGAGCTTGCGCAGGTCGACCACCGTCCTGCGCTTGCGGCCCTCGGCGACCGTCCGGGCGACCTTGCGCATGATGTTGGCGATCTCGCGCTCGAGGTTCCGCACGCCGGCCTCGTGGGTATAGGCCTGCACGAGCTGGGTGAGGGTCTCCTCGGTGATCTCGATGAGCTTTGGCGTCAGCCCGTGGTTCTCCATCTGCTTGGGGATCAGGAAGCGCCGGCCGATCTCGGCCTTCTCGAGCTGGGTGTAGCCGGGCAGCTGGATGATCTCCATCCGGTCGCGGAGCGGCGCGGGGATCGGGTCCATGAGGTTGCCGGTCGTGATGAACAGGACCTTGCTGAGGTCGAACGGCACCTCCAGGTAGTTGTCCTGGAAGCTGTTGTTCTGCTCCGGGTCGAGGACCTCGAGGAGGGCCGAGCTCGGGTCACCCCGGAAGTCCATCCCGATCTTGTCAACCTCGTCGAGCATGAACACCGGGTTGTTCGTGCCGGCCGTCTTGATGTTCTGGATGATCCGGCCGGGGAGAGCCCCGATGTAGGTCCGGCGGTGGCCGCGGATCTCCGCCTCGTCGTGGATGCCGCCGAGGCTCATCCGGACGAACTTGCGGCCCATCGCCCGGGCGACGCTCTTGCCCAGCGAGGTCTTGCCCACGCCGGGGGGCCCGACCAGGGCGAGGATGGGGCTGCGGATCTTCGAGGCGAGCACGCGGACGGCGAGGTACTCGAGGATCCGCTCCTTGACCTTCTCCAGCCCGTAGTGGTCCTCGTCGAGGATCACCGCGGCCGCCCTGATGTCGAGGCGGTCGTCCGTGGACGTGTTCCACGGCAGCCCGACGAGCCAGTCCACGTAGGTCCGGACGACGCCGACCTCTGGCGAGGCGGACGGGATCCGGCTCATCCGGTCGATCTCCTTGATCGCCCGGGCCTTGATCTCGTCGGGCATGCCGGCCGCCTCGACCTTGTCGCGCAGCTCGTTGATCTCGGCCTGCTGCGGATCGTCCTCGCCGAGCTCGCGCTGGATCGCCTTGAGCTGCTCGCGCAGGATGTACTCGCGCTGGGTCTTGTCCATCTCGGACTTGACCTCGGACTGGATCTTGCCCTTGAGCTCGAGGATCTCGACCTGGCGGGCGAGGAACGTCTGGACGAGCTTCAGGCGCTCGACGACGTCGATCGTCTCGAGCAGCTCCTGGCGCTGCTCCGTGCTCATGTCCGGGCTGTACGCGACCATGTCGGCGAGGAGCCCCGGCTCGGTGATGTTGCGGGCGGCGACGGCCGCCTCCGGCGGGACCGGGGCGCCGTTGGCAACGTACTGCTCGATGCCGGCCTGGACGGTGCGCATGAGGGCCTGGATCTCGACGCCCTCGGGCGACTCGTCCGCGATCTCCTCGATGACGGCCACGATGTGCGGACTGGTCGAGGCGAACCCCTTCACCCGCAGCCGACCCTGGCCCTGGACGATCGCCCGGACCGTGCCGTCCTGGAGCTGGACGACCTGGGCGATCTTGGCCAGCGTCCCGATGGCGTACAGCTCGGACGGGTCGGTGATGTCCTCCTGCTCGGCGGAGCGCTGGGTCACGAGCGCGATCGGACCGCCGCTGGCGACGGCCGCGTTCAGGGCGTTGACGCTCTTCTCGCGCCCGACCTGGAGCGGGACGATCATCTCGGGAAAGATGACCGTCTCCCGGAGCGCGACGAGCGGCAGCTCGCCGGGTGGTCGATTCCGGGCCCTTCGCCTTGTCCGGGCTCGACGGTCGATCAGACATCAGAGGGTCTCCTGTCGGGCGGCGGTGCGGCCGCGCTGGGTACGGTATCGGTCTTCATGGCGGTCGGCGGGATCACCGGCGTTGGCTTCGTCGAAGAGGGTCTCGAGGATCCGGGTCCCGAGGCGCTCCTCGAGCTCGAACAGGATCCGGATGCCGGCCAGGTTCACCCCGAGGTCCTGGGTCAGGTGGCGGATCCAGAGGACCCGCCGGATGTCATCTTCACTGTAGAGGCGGATGTTCGTGGGCGTCCGCGCCGGACAGATCAGGCCCTCATCCTCGTAGATCCGCAGTGTCCGCGGATGGACGCGCACGAGGCTCGCGGCCACGCTGATGACGTACACCGGATGCGACGGATCCCGGTCGAGTCGGTGGTACGTCATCTCAGCCGGCCGCCGTGCGGACGCGAGCGTGTCTCTCGGACATGATCGCAGGATAGAACCCTGACAACAATGGTGTCAAGAGTCAGGTGGGCGGCGGTTCCCGTCCAGCCCGAGCCTACGCGCCCGGCGCCTCCTGCCCCTCGCCGTCGCCGATGAGCGCGCCGTGGAGGGCCGCCTCGCACTCGGCCCGGCCGATCGCGATGACCTTGTCCCCCTCGGCCAGGATCGTGTCGGGACGGATCGGCAGCGCCTTGCCCTCGCGGATGACGGCGAAGATCGCGCAGCCCTCGGGCATCGGCACCTCGCGGGCGATCCGGCCGACCGCCGGCGAGCCGTCCCGGAGCTGGGCCTCGATGAGCTCGAGCTCGCCGCCCCCGAGCGTGGCGAGGTGGAGCAGCTCGTGGACCGGGATGTCCTGCTCGATCGAGCCGAGGATCATCCGGGTCGGGCTGATCAGCTCATCGACGCCGAGGTGCCGGAAGAGGGCCTCGTTCTTGGGGTTGTTCACCCGGGCGATCGTCCTCGGAACGTCGAAATGGTGCTTGGCCATCTGGCAGATGACGAGGTTGTCCTCGTCATCCCCGGTGACCGCCGCGACCACGTCCGCTCGCTCGCAGCCGGCCTCGGCGAGGTGGGTCCCCTCGCAGCCGTCGTGGGCGATGACGACCGACCCGATCTCATCGGCGATCTGGGCGGCCCGGGCGCGGTCCTTCTCCATGAGCACGACCTCATGGCCGGACCCGATGAGCTCCTTGGCGAGGTAGTAGCCGACCTTCCCCCCGCCGATGACGAGCACGAACACGGCTCAGGCCTCCCGGCTCGGCAGCCGGCCGGCCGCCGCTGTGGTAGACCCGCCGGTGCCGCTCACGGCAGCCTCGTCGGCGGATTGGTGGGCGTGAATCCCGGCGGCACGGACGGCCGGGGGCTCGGCGGTCCGCAGCCCGATGAAGCCGAGCAGGGCATGGGTCATCAGGTCCGTCCGGCAGATGGTGGCGATCCCGAGGTCGGCATATGCCTCCGCTCGGACCGGGTCGTTGACCTTGGCCACGACCCGCTTCACGCCGAGTGCCTCGATCGCGAGCTGGGCGGCCATCACGTTCCGGTTGTCGCCCTCGGTCAGGGCCAGGAAGACGTCGGCATTCTGGGCGCCGGCCCGGCGCAGCGAGTCCTCGTCCGTTCCGTCTGCGCGGATCGCTTCCCCGCGGAAGCCGGCGGGCAGGCGGTCGAAGGCGTTCGTCGAGGTGTCGATGATGACGACCTCGTGGCCGGCGCCGTCGAGGTTCCCGGCGACGACCGCGCCCACGCGGCCGCAACCGACGATGACGACTCTCATGGTGCTGACTCCTCGGCCATCGGTTCGCGGATGACCCATACGGCGCACGGGGCGTTCTTGAACGCGTAGGGCACGGTCCGACCGATGGCGAAGTCGCCGCCGAACCGCTTCCGGTACGGGAGTCCCAGGATGAGCACGTCCGCCCCGCGCTCGCTCGCCTCGTCGACGATCGCCGCCCCGACGTCGCGGGCCTGGAGCAGGACCGTCTCGATCGTGAAGCGCTCGGCCTCGGCGGTCGCCTCCGCCAGGTCGAGGACTCGCTGGGCGTCCTCGGACCGACCGGCGACGTCGGCGTCCAGCGGCAGGCTCCAGCCGATCTCCACGACGTGGACTGCGACGAGTTCCGCCTTCGCGGATCGGGCCAGCTCGCAGGCGACACGGACGATCCGCTCGTCGCTTGGGCCACCGTTCACGGCGACGACGGCACGGCGGAAGGATGGTCGGAGGAGCTCGGGCACGGCGGTCACGATACCACCGGGCGCGCGGGGAGGGGGATCAGGCCGGGTCGTCGCCGGTGGGCGCGGGGTGCTCGAAGGCGGACGCGTCCTCGCGCCGGTACGAGGCGCCCACGACGACCGTATGCGGCCGCCCGATGAGCGCCGCCCGGAGTCGCTTCGCCGACTGGTTGTAGAGGATCCGCTCCCACCAGTGCCGGGCGACGTACTCCGGGATCACGATGAACGTGATCGGCTGCTCCTTGTCCGGCGGCCAGGCCTGGTCGAGGACGTCGAGGTAGGCGAGGATCGGGCCGACGAGCGCCCGGTATGGCGATTCGACGAGGACGAGCGGGACGCCGGGGACCTGGTGCTCCCACTGTTCCCGCATCCGGGTGGTTTCGTCGGCGTCGGCCGAGATGAAGACGGCTCGGACGTCGTCGCTGATCGAGCGGGCGACGTTGATCGCCTGGACGACCGCCCGGTTCACGCCCGGGACCGGGACGACGACCCGCTCCTCGCGGTGCGGCGCCGCGACGACGAAGTCCGGCCGGACCGCCAGCTGCGCCGCCGACGCGCGCGTACTGGCGGTTGATGAACAGCATCATCGCGACGAGGAGCGGGATGAGGACCACGACCAGCCACGCCCCGTCGGCGAACTTCTCGGTCACCACGACGAGGAGGACGACGAGCGGTCAGCGACGCCCCGATCGCGTTGATCCCGAGGCGCCACTGCCAGCCCGCCTCCTGGACCCGATGCCAGTGGCGGACCATCCCGACCTGCGACAGGGTGAAGCAGACGAACACGCCGACCGAGTAGAGCGGGATGAGCGCGTGAGTATCGCCGTCGAACAGATAGAGGAGTCCGAACGCGACCGCGGCGAGCAGGACGATCCCCCATGAGTAGGCGAGGCGATCGCCCCGGAACGAGAACTGGCGCGGCATGTAGCCGTCCTCGGCCAGGATCGCCGCCAGGCGAGGGAAGGCGTTGAAGCTCGTGTTGGCGGCCAGGAACAGGATCAGCGCCGTGCTGCCTGCGAACGCCACGAACAGCGGCGAGTCCGCCCCGAACACCGTGGCGGCCGCCAGGGCCACGATCGACGACCCACCCTGCCTCGGTGGGGCGCAGCCCGAAGTTGACCGCGACGACGGTCAGGCCGATGAACAGGACGCCGAGGAGGATCGCCATCGCGGTCATCGTGTTCGCCGCGTTGCTTCGCCTCGGGCGGCTTGAACGCCGGGACGCCGTTGGCGATCGCCTCGACGCCGGTCAGCGCGACGGAGCCGCCGGCGAACGCCTTGAGGATGAGGAAGACGCCGAGCAGTTCGGACCCGAACGGGACCGCGTCCGGCTGGGGCGCGACCGCTCCGGCCGCGCCGGTCACGATCCTGAAACCCCCGAGCCCGACGATGAGCAGGGCCAGTCCGACGAACAGGTAGGTCGGGACCGCGAAGATGTTCCCGGACTCGCGCAGGCCGCGCAGGTTCGCGACGGTGATCAGCGCGATCGATACGAAGGCGATCTCGATCCGGTAGTCGTAGGCCACCGGCAGGACCGACTGTATCTGGGTGATCGCCGAGGCCGTCGACACGGCCACGGTCATCACGTAGTCGATGAGCAGCGCCGCGGCCGCGATCAGCCCGAAGATCGGGGCGAGGTTCCGCCGCGCGACGACGTAGGCGCCGCCGCCGTTCGGATAGGCCCGACAGACCTGGCGGTACGACAGGGACACGACGGCGAGCAGGACGGCGATCGCGACCGCCACCTCGATCGAGAGCAGCAGCGCCCCGGCCCCGGCCACGACGAGGACGCGCAGGATCTCCTCGGTCGCGTACGCGCGACGAGCGAGATCGCGTCGGAGCTGAAGATGGCCAGCGCCTTCTTCTTCGACAGGCGCTCGCCGATCTCCTCCTCGCTTGCCAGCGGTCGACCGAAGACGATCGACTTTGCCCGTGCGACGAGCCGTCCCGCTGGCGTCAGCGGCCGGCTGGCGGCCTTCTTCGCCACCAGCTGGCCCGGACCGGTGTAGCGGAAATACGGAGTGTGGGGCCGTTCCACGCGGACCCGCCGGTCCGCGGGCTTCCGTCCCTTCAGGGGACGGCGTCCTCCGATCATCCTGCTCCGTTCGGATTGGCGTGATCGTCCGGCGTCCGGTCGCCGCGGCGGTAGGGAACGTCGGCGACCACGGTGTGCTCGCGGCCGAGGAGGGCCGCCTTGAGGCGCTTCGCGGTCTGGTTATACAGCAGACGGTCCCACCAGTGCCGGGCGACGTACTCCGGCAGCACGACGATCGTGACCGGTTCCGGCTTGTCGGGGGGCCAGGCGAGGTCGAGGACGTCGAGGTAGGCGACCACCGGCCCGACGAAGGCCCGGTACGGCGACTCCACGATGACCAGCAGCACGCCCGGGAACTGGCGCTCCCACCGGACCCGGAGGGCGTCGCTCTCGTCGGTGTCGGTCGTGACGAAGACCGCCCGGACGTCCGTGGCGATCGTCCGTCCGAAGGTCACCGCCTGGACCACGGCGCGGTTGATCCCGTTGACCGGGATGACCACCCGCTGCTCCCGGCTCGGCCCGCCGAAGACGATGTCCGGGTGGACGTGAAGCTCGGTCGCCTGCCCGTCGTACTGGCGCCGGACGAACAGCATCAGGGCGACGAGGATCGGGATGAGGAGGATCACGAGGTAGGCCCCGGACCAGAACTTCACCGACGTCACGACCACGGCCACGATTCCGGTCAGGCTCGCCCCGAAGGCGTTGATCGCGAGGCGCCGCTGCCAGCCGGGGGGTCGCTCGCGGCTCCAGTGCCGGATCATCCCGGACTGGCTGATCGTGAAGTCGATGAACACGCCGACGGCGTACAGCGGGATGAGCAGGTGGGTCTCGCCCTTGAACAGGACCACGAGGCCGGCCGCCACGATGCCCAGGACCAGGATCCCGTAGCTGAACGCGAGCCGGTCCCCCCGGAACGGAGAACTGGTGGGGCATGAAGCCATCCTCGCCGAGGATCGCCAGGAGGCGGGGGAAGGCGTTGAAGCTCGTGTTCGCGGCCAGGAACAGGAGGAGCGCCGTGAACGCCTGGAACAGGAAGAACGGCAGCGACCCGGCGCCGTAGACGCGGGCGCGCCACCTGCGAGATCACGGTCTGCTTCTCGGGCAGCTCCAGGTGGGTGACCCCGAAGTTCACCGCCAGGAAGGTGATCCCGATGAACAGGATCCCCAGGAGGACGGCCATCGCGGCGAGTGTCGCCGAGGCGTTCTTCGCCTCGGGCGGCTTGAAGGCCGGGACGCCGGTCGCGATCGCCTCGGTGCCGGTCAGGGCCACCGCGCCGGCCGCGAAGGCCCGGACGAGGAGCAGGAGGCCCACCGACTGGGCCGTCTCGCCGGTCTGGGCGATGAGATCCGGGGCGTACTCAGCGTGCTCGCCGAGGACCAGGATCCGGTAGGCCCCGACGCCGATCATGAGCAGGGCCGAGCCGAGGAACAGGTAGGTCGGGATGGCGAAGATGCTGCCGGCCTCGCGGATCCCGCGCAGGTTGCCCAGCGTGATCAGGCCGATCGCCAGTATGCCGATGAGGATCCGGGCGTCGATCAGGCCCGGCACCGCCGAGGTGATCTGCTCGACCGCGGACGCTGTCGAGACGGCCACGGTCAGGGTGTAGTCGATGAGCAGGGCCGATGCGGCCACGAGCGAGGCGAGTCTGCCGAAGTTCCGCTTGGAGACCGAATACGACCCGCCGCCCGTGGGATAGGCGACGCAGATCTGGCGGTAGCTGAACGCGACGGTGCCGAGCAGGACGGCGATCGCGATGCTGATCTCCAGCCCGTAGGCCAGGGCCACGGCTCCGCCGAGGATGAGGACCCGGAGGATCTCCTCGGTCGCGTAGGCGCTCGAGCTGATCGCGTCGGAGCTGAAGATGGCCAGCGCCTTCTTCTTCGACAGTCGCTCGCCGATCTCCTCCTCGGAGGCGAGCGGCCGGCCGATGAGGCCGGCCTTGGCCCGGGCCCAGAGCCGGCCGACCCGGGTCCTCGGGGCGTTCGCCGCCTCCCGGGCGGTGAGCTGGCCGGGTCCCGTCCAGCGGAAGTAGGGGGCGTGTGGGCGCTCGACCCTGACCCGCCTGTCGCCGATCTTGCGGCCCGTGACCGGCCGCCGGCCGCCGATCAACGGATCGGCTCCGGGCTCGCCATGGCCACGCTGCGACCGCTCACGTCAGACGCCGAGCGTCCAGTCGCTCCACGAGCCGCGGCGGCAGGCCGAGCTTCCGCATCGCCGCCTGGGTCGCGGCGATGTCGTAGGCGACGCGGTGCCAGGTGAGCTCACCCGCCTCGAGGTCAAGAACGAGGGCGCTTGCCCGGGGATCCCCGTCGCGCGGCTGGCCGACGCTACCGGGGTTGGCCATCAGCCGGCGGCCGTCGAGCCGGAGGGATGAGCTGTCCGAAGGGGTGATCGTCTCGACGAACCCGTCCTCGTCGCGGAAGACGAGCGGGATGTGCGTATGGCCGTGGAGGCAGTACGGCGTGGTCAGCGTCTCGAGGTTCAACCGGGCGACCGGGGCGGTCGTGACGTACTCCCAGATCGGGTCGCGCGGGCTGCCGTGGACCAGGCTGAACTCCCCGTGGGTGACGCTGGTCGGCAGGGCCGAGAGCCACTGCCGCGTCTCGGCGGAGATCGCCTTCCGGGTCCACTCCATCGCCCGCCGCGCGTCGACGTTGAAGTGCTCGATCTCCGGACCGCCCACGGCCGCCGCGTCGTGGTTGCCGCGGACTCCGATCGCCCCGATCTCTCGCAGCCGGCCGACGACCGCGTCGGGCTCGGGCCCGTAGCCGACGACGTCGCCGAGGTGCCAGGCGGCGTCCACGCTGCCGATCGCGGCCAGGACGGCGTCGAGGGCGACCAGGTTGGCGTGGATGTCCGACAGGACGGCGATCCGCATCGGTCCAGTGTCCGACACTTGGAGGGGGCCGCTCGGCCGGTCACCAGGGTCGTCGTTTCCGGTCGGCGGGATCCCGCGGGTAGCCTGCCGGCGTCGGGCGCACCTTCTCGACGACGACCAGGACGTGCTCCTCGAGGCCGGGCACGCCGACATCCACGACCTCCGGTCGAGCGCCGCCGAGCGCGTCGAGGGCGGTCCCGGCGGCGGCCATCTCGGCGTCCGCCGGCCGGCGCTTCCAGGCCACGAGGACGCCGCCCGGTGCGAGGAGCGGGAGGGCGAGCTCGGCGAGCGTCGGCAAGCCCGCCGACGGCCCGGGCGACGACCGCCGGCCAGCGCTCGCGGTGGTGACGGTCGGCAGCGAGCGTCTCGACCCGTCCGGCGAACGCCTCGACCCGGTCCTCGAGCCCCAGCGCGGAGGCGACCGTGGCGATGAACCGCGCCTTCTTGGCGACGCTGTCGACGAGGAGGGCGCGCCGTGCGGGCAGGGCGATGGCGATCGGCAGGCCGGGGAAGCCGCCGCCGCTGCCGAGGTCGACCAGGGCGTCGATGCCGCGCGCCCGGAGCAGCGGCACGGCCGCAAGGCTGTCGAGGAGGTGGAGGCGGGCCGCCGCCTCCGGGTCGCGGATCGCGGTCAGGTTGATCGCCGCGTTCCAGGCGAAGAGGAGCCGAAGGTGGTCCTCGAGGGCGGTCCGGGCCGGCGGCGGCAGGTCGGCGAGGCCGACGGCGGGGAGGCCGGCGTCGAGGATCGCGCGGACTGCGTCGGGCAGCCCGGGGAGGCCGTCGATGCGCGACGGGAGCGGTTCGCGGGCGCGATCCACGGGCCTCCTCTGTTCCTGGGGGCGTGGACCGTTCGCGAGCCGCTCCCGGCGTCGACAGTCTGGCGCACCGCGGTTCGTTCGGTCTTCCGCGGCTCGTCCGGTTCCGGCCCCGGTCTCCCGGCGCCCCTCGCGAGCCACGGTCCCCTGCGTTCCGCCGTTTACGGTGCGGATGCCGGACGGTAGGGGAGCCGCCGGCCGAAGTCAACGCGGTTATCCACGAACCGATCCGATCCGTCCACCTTCGTGGATAAGTCCACGGCATCCGGCACCTGGCACCCGCTCCGCCCCGACGCCCGCCCCGCTCGGCGCCCGACCGATTGGCCGGTGCTGGCGCTCTGCCCCGTGATATCACGACGATGAGTAGGGAGGGCCCTGCCGCGAGGCTCCTGCTCCTACCGGTGCGGTCCGTGGCTCGAAACATCGCCCGGATGGCGTGATATCCACCGCCGTACTCGGTCCGGTGCCCGGACGCTCCGTCGAGATGCAGCGCTCCGCCGAGCGGCCGAACTCGGGTCGGTCAGGTTCCGCGACCGGGGCGAACCGGGCGGCCGAGTGTCCGCCGGACGACGTCGATGACCTCCTCGACGTACTGGTCGGACTCACCGCGCTCGGCGGCGGTGCGGACGCACCCGCGGACGTGGTCCTCGAGGATCATGATCGAGACCGCGTCCACGGCGGCCCGCAGCGCGGCGGTCTGCTGGAGGATGTCCACGCAGTACTCGTCGCGCTCGATCATCCGGGCGATCCCGCGGACCTGGCCCTCGATCCGGCTCAGGCGCCGGACGAGGGTCGCCCTGTCCTTGGCGTAGCTGTGGCGGAAGTCGTCGTGGGCATGCGCGTGGGCGTTGGCAGCGGCGGGTGCCGGTCGGCCCGATCGTGCGTTGGTCGTCATCGTAACGGTGGCTCTCCCGCGGGGCACCGGTCGCCGGTGGCTCCTCCAATCATACTCCCCCCGGGTATCGCAACGCGACCCGTTGGGCTCCGGTCGGCTAGACTGCCGGTGATGGATCCTCGCGATCGTCTGCGCGCGCGATTGGCCGGGTCGAGCTGCACGGCCTGCGGCGCCCCGGCCCGTCCCGACCGGATCCGCCTCCTCGCCCGCCGCGACGAGCTCGCGTTCGTCCGGGTCGGCTGCGACGCCTGCGGCTCGGAGGCGCTCGCGATCGTGATGGTCGCCGAGGAGGATCCGGAACGCCCGCTCCGGACGGACGCCGCCGCGTATGGCGAGTTCGGTCCGATGGACGAGGTGCGGTTCGCCGACGCCCGTGCGGTCGAGACAGACGACGTCCTCGCCATGCGGGTTTTCCTGGCCGGCTTCCACGGGGATGTCCGAACCCTTTTCGACGGCGCCGGTGCCGGCAACGCCGACCGGCCCTCGTCCGGCCACGGGCACGAGGCGTGAGCGACGCGCGGCCGACGACGTCGGGCCCGGAGCCGTCCCCCGCCGGCGCCACCGTCCCGGCCTTCGCGCACGCGAGCGAGGCGGAGCTCAGCCGGATCCTGGACTTCTACGGCGTCCGCTGGGAGTACGAGCCGGACGTCTTCCCGATCCTGTGGAACACCGAGGGGGACGTCCTCGAGAGCTTCTCGCCGGACTTCTACCTGCCGGACATGGAGCTCTACGTCGAGCTGACGACGCTCAAGCAGAAGCTCGTCCGCAAGAAGAACCGCAAACTCCGCCGGCTGCGCGAGCTGTACCCGGAGCTCCGGATCAAGCTGTTCTATGCCAGGGACTTCCGCCAGCTCATGCTCAAGTACGGCCGGGTCGCCCTCGCCGACGAGCTGTCCGGCACGCCCGGCCAGGTCACCCCGGAGAGCTCCGCGGACGAGCTCCTCGCGGGCCCGTTCGGGGCCGGCGCGTCGACGCCCATGGACGGGCAGGGGGCGACGACCTCCTCCGACCCCGGCACGGCCGGATCGCCGCGGCCAGCGACCGCCGCGCGTCGGCGACGGCAGCGCCTCCGAACCGCCAACCGACCCACCGCAGCTGAGGCTCGAGCGACCGACCGATGAGGACCCCCACCGATCTCCAGGCCGACGTCGCCGAGGTCCTCGTCTCCGAGGAGGCGATCCAGGCCCGCGTCGCCGAGCTCGGCCGGCGGATCAGCGACGACTACCGCGGCCGCAACCTGACCCTGGTGAGCGTGCTCAAGGGCTCACTCCCGTTCATGGCGGACCTGATGCGGGCGATCGACGTCCCGGTCAGGATCGACCTCATGGAGGTCTCCTCGTACGGAGGCACCTCGACCGAGTCGTCCGGGCTGGTCCGGATCCTCAAGGACCTCTCGACGAGCATCTCCGGGGAGGAGGTCCTGCTCGTCGAGGACATCATCGACACGGGCCTGACCCTGAACTACCTGATCCGCTACCTGCGCGGCAAGAACCCCGCCTCGCTCCGGATCTGCACCCTCCTCGACAAGCCCGCCCGGCGCCTCGTCGAGATCCCGGTCGACTACACCGGGTTCACGATCGAGGATCGCTTCGTGGTCGGCTACGGCCTCGACTACGGCGAGCTCTACCGGAACCTGCGCTTCGTGGGCGTCCTGCGCCCCGAGGTCTACTCGGGCCAGGGCGGCTAGGCGGCCGTCGTGCACCGTCGACCGCTCGGCCGGGGCCGCATCCTCGGGGCGATCTCGGCGCTCGTCCTGCTCGTCGGCTGCGTCCTGCCGTGGTACACGGCCGGCGGCGACAGCGGGCTCACGCCGATCACCACCAACGCCTTCACGGACAAGGGCATCGTCGTGTTCATCGCCGCGCTGGTCGTGCTCGCGCTGGTCAGCCTGCCCTACGCCGCGGGAGACAAGCCGGTCGCCCTCGACCGCAGCCTGTCGTACGCCATCGCGTCCGTGGTCGCGATCGTCGCCTTCGCCTGGCAGGTGCTCGACTTCATCCTGGCCGACCCGACCGGTCTGCGGCCGGACCTCGCCCCCGGCGCGTGGCTGGCCGGGCTCGGGCTGCTCGGCCTGGCGCGGGCGACCTACGACATCGCCCGTGAGCGGCGGGTCTGAGGCGCGGCCGGACGCGAGCCCGGCAGTCCCTCAGCCGCCGAGGTAGGCCTTCTTGACCTCGGGGTTCTGGGCGAGGCGTTTCGCGTCGTCTTCCAGGACGATCGCGCCGGTCTCCAGGATGTAGCCGCGCCGGGCGATCCCGAGGGCCATCAGGGCGTTCTGCTCGACCAGGAGGACCGTGGTCCCCTGGCTGTTGATGTCCTTGATGATCTCGAAGATCTGCTCGACGAGGATCGGCGCCAGGCCCATCGACGGCTCGTCGAGGAGGAGAAGGCGCGGCTTGGCCATGAGCGCCCGTCCGATGGCCAGCATCTGCTGCTCGCCGCCAGAGAGCGTCCCGCCCTGCTGGGTGCGGCGCTCCCGGAGGCGCGGGAAGAGGGTGAATACCCGCTCGAAGTCGGCCTCGACCTCGGGTCCCTTCCTGCGCAGGAACGCCCCCATCTCGAGGTTCTCCTGGACGGTCATCCGGGGGAAGACCCGCCGGCCCTCGGGTGCCTGGCAGATGCCGAGCCCGACGATCGACGCGGCGTTGGTCCCATCGATCCGCGCCCCATCGAACCAGATCTCGCCGACCCTCGGCCGGAGGAGGCCGCTGATCGTCTTGAGGGTCGTCGACTTTCCGGCGCCGTTGGAGCCGATGAGCGTGACGATCTCGCCCGGCTCGACGGTCAGGCTGACGCCCCTGAGGGCCTGGATGTTGCCGTAGTAGGCGTGGATGTCCCTGAGCTCGAGGAGCGCCATCTACTTGCCCTCCGCGGCCGCGCCGCGTCCGAGGTACGCCTCGATGACGCGAACGTCGGCACGGACCTCGTCCGGGGTGCCCTCGGCGATCTTCTCGCCGTGGTCGAGGACGGTGATCCGTTCGCTGATGCGCATGACCACCCGCATGTCGTGCTCGATGAGGAGGATCGTGAGCCCGAGGCGGTCGCGCAGGCTCCGGACGAAGTCCGTCAGCTCGCGGGTCTCCTCCGGGTTCATCCCGGCGGTCGGCTCGTCGAGGAGGAGGAGCTTGCAGCCCGTCGCCAGTGCCCGGGCAATCTCCAGCCGGCGCTGGTCGCCGTACGGCAGGTTCCGGGCGTAGTCGTGCTCGCGCTTGAGCAGGTTGAGCTCGGGCATCGCCAGGAGAGCCCGCGCCCGCTCGTTCGCCTCCCGCTCCTCGGCCCGCAGGTCGGGGGTCTGCAGGACGGTCTTCCACCAGCTGCCCCTGAGGGTGTGGTGGAGGCCGACCAGGACGTTCTCCAGCACGCTCATGTTGCCGAACAGGCGGATGTTCTGGAACGTCCGCCCGATGCCGGCATGGACGACCTCGTGGGGCTTCCGCCCGGTGATGTCGCGACCGTCGAAGACGATCTGCCCGGAGGTCGGCCGGTAGAGCCCGGTGATCATGTTGAAGAACGTCGTCTTGCCGGCGCCGTTCGGGCCGATCAGCCCCACGATCGCCCCGCGCGGGATGTCGAAATCGACGTCGCTGACGGCGACCAGGCCGCCGAACTGCTTGCGGACCTTCGTCGCGTGGAGCAGGAGGTCTCCGCCACCGCCCACGGCCGGCGCCGGTGGCATGGGCGCGGTGGCGGTCATGCGGCACCTCCCGGCGTGTCGGCGTCCGCGGCCGATGCGGTCTCGGCGCGGTCGGCCGCCTCCTCGGCGGCAATCGCGTCGGCGATCGCCAGCTCGCCGGTCTCCGCACCGTAGGCGTCCGCGGCCGCGGCGACCGTGCTGGCCGTTCCGAACGTGCCTTCGGCGGAGATCCCCTCGCCGTGGAGCTCCGCCTTCCGGGCGGCCGACGGGAGGATTCCCTCCGGCCGGAAGATCATCATCAGGACGAGGACGAGCCCGAAGATGAGGTAGTTCATGCTCACCAGCGTGAAGTCCGCGACGAGCCCGATGCCGATCTGCTTGCCCAGCGCCTGGATCGGCGGATCGACGAACTTGCCCAGGAACGGCAGGAACGTCTGGCTCACGTAGGTCAGGGCGAACGCGCCGACCACGACGCCCCGGAGGCTGCCCATCCCGCCGAGGATGACCATGATCAGGATGCTGATCGAGACCGAGAAGTTGAACGATTTGGGGAAGACCGCGGTCTGGTAGGAGGCGACGAAGGCCCCCACGAACCCCGAAAAGCTCGCCCCGAGGGCGAACGCCAGGAGCTTCGTCGTGACGGTGTTGATGCCCATGCTGGCCGCCGCCGTCTCGTCCTCGCGGATGGCCATCCAGGCCCGGCCCAGCCGGCTGTCCCGGAGCCGTCGGGTGACGAAGAAGCTGAGCACGAGGATCCCCAGCACGAGGTAGAACGAGGCGTGCGGGTTGGAGTTGCTGAAGACAAGCTCCGGCACGTTCCAGAGGTCCTGGAGGAACTGCGGGAGCGGGATCTTCAGCGCGTCGACCGGGTTGATCCCGAGCGCGCCTCCGGTCAGGTTCTGGTCCGGCCCGACGATCGTCGTCCCGAGGATGTTGACGTTGACCTTGTCCAGGTTGCGCGCCAGCTGCGGGACGATCTCGCCGAAGCCGAGGGTGACGATCGCGAGGTAGTCGCCGCGGAGCCGCAGCGTCGGGGCGCCGAGGAGGATCCCGGCGAGCGCGGCCACCACGACCGCCAGCGGCGCGACGAGGAACCACGGCACGTGGATCCCGAACTGGGGCGAGGCGAGGAATGCCGTGGTGTACGCCCCGAAGACGTAGAACGCGACGTAGCCGAGGTCCAGCAGGCCGGCGAACCCGACCACGATGTTCAGGCCGAGCGCGAGCACCGCGTAGTAGCACATCACGATCAGGTTGTTGACCGTGGGCGCCGGGAGCGCGCTCGGAATGAGCGCCGAGAAGAACGGGTAGGCCATCGCCGCGATCAGCAGGGCCCCGACGATCGTGCGGGTCTGGCGCTGCTCGCTCATCCCGGCCAGGGGGTTGGGGAAGGTCCGGCGGCCGCCGACGGGGGCTGTCTGGACAGCCATCTCAGCTGCCCTCCGCCTGCTTCGCGCCGAGGAGTCCCGTCGGCCTGAACACGAGCACGATGATCAGGATCGAGAAGACGACGACATCCGTCCAGCGGGGATCCACGTAGCGCTCGTTGAGCGCCCGGACCAGCCCGAGCATCACCCCGCCGAGGGCGGCGCCGGTCAGGTTCCCGATCCCGCCGAGGACGGCCGCGGTGAACGCGAGGAGACCGAACGGGAAGCCGAAGAACCACCACGCCTGCCCGTAGAACAGGGCGACGACGAGGCCCGCTCCGCCGGCCAGGGCGCCGGCCAGGAGGAAGGTCAGGGTGATCGTCCGGTTGACGTTGATGCCCATGAGGCCCGCCGCCTCGCGGTCCTGGGCGGTCGCCCGCATGGCCTTGCCCTGTCGCGTGTTCTTGACGAACCAGGCCAGGGCGATGACGAGCGGCAGGGTGACCCCCGCGACGAACACCTCGTTGAACCGGACGTGGACGTCGCCCAGCGAGAACAGCGTCGTCGTGGGGATGATCTTGTCGATCGACCTGGGCGACGGGCCGAGCAGGAACTGGCCGACGTTCTGGAGGACGAACGACATCCCGATCGCCGAGATCAGCGTGGCGAGCGTCGGGGCGTTGCGCAGCGGACGGTAGGCGAGCCGCTCGATCGAGGCGTTCATGCCGGCCGTGATCAGCATGATCACGAGGAGCAGGCCCGCCAGCCCGACGACGATGAACAGCGGCGAGCTCGTCTCGGATAGCCCCAGGGCGGAGATGCCGAAGAACGTCATCATGGATCCGGTCATGAATACGTCGCCGTTGGCGAAGTTGATCAGCTGCAGGATCCCGTAGACGAGGGTGTAGCCGATCGCGATGAGCGCGATGATCAGGCCGTTGAACAGGCCGATCTTCAGCGCGTCGGCGCACTGTCCCAGATTCGAGAGGCAGGGTGCCAGGACCGGGATCGCCCCCAGGACCGGGACTTGGCTGATTTCCACCGCGTCGTCCTCTGATTGCGCAGAACCGAAGACTGGGGGAGAGATAGGGCCGACCACCGTGGAAGGTGGCCGGCCCTATCAACGGGTCACGTCGACTGGTCTGCGGCTACTGGCCGAGGACCTTGGTGAAGGTGAACTTGCCCCCGGTGACCGTGGAGCCCGAGAACAGGGTGTTGGTGGTGTCGCCGTTCGCGTCAAAGGACCACGTCCCGAGGACGCCCTTGAAGTCCTTCGTCTTGGCGAGCTCGGCCAGGATGCCGGCGCGGATCGACTTGGCGTCCTTGGCGCCGCCCTTGATCGCGCGGTCCATCGCGTCGAAGGTGATGTTCGCCGCCTCGTACCCGTAGATCGAGTAGACCTCGGGATCGCCGCCGAACTTGGCCTTGTAGTCATCGCGGAACTTGGCCGCGTCACCGGTGTACTGGTCGGCGGTGGTGCCGCCGAAGGTCAGGTAGGTGCCCTCGGCAGCCGAGCCGGCCGCCTTGATGAAGGCATCCTCGTAGATGCCGTCAGGGCCCATCAGCTTGATGTCCGGCATCGCCTCGCGGAGATCCTTCCAGAGCTGGCCGGCGTTGTTCTGGGTGATGCCGCCGTAGTAGACGAGGTCCGGGCCGGCAGCCTTGACCTTGGCCGCGAGGGCCTTGTAGTCGGTCGACTTGCCCGGGGCCTGGTCGTGGCCGAGGACGGTCAGGCCGATGGTCTTGGCCGAGGCATCGAAGACGTCCGCGACGCCCTTGCCGTAGATCTCGGTGTCGTCAAGGATGTAGACCTTGGTCGCGCCGAGCTCCTTGGCCCAGTCCGCGCCGACCTTGCCCTGGAGGTCGTCCGCCGGAACGACGCGGAAGTAGTTGTGGGTGCAGCCGTCCGGGTAGTACTTTTCCGGCTCGCCCGCTTCGCCCTTGCCCGGCTTGGTGAGGCCCGGGTAGGTGTTGGCGGGGCTGACCATCGGGATGCCCGCCTTGCACAGGATCGGGATCGAGATCTTGGCGGCGCCCGAGTTGAAGGTGCCGACATAGGCGACGAGGTTGGCATCGGCCACGGCCTTCGTCGCGTTGTCGGTCTCCTTCTCCGGCGTCCACTTGCCGGCCTCGGCCGTCGAGTCGTCCTGGTCGACGTAGTTGATCGTCCAGCCGCCGACCTTGCCGCCGCGCTTCTCGAGCGCGAGCTTGATGCCGTTGACGACCGTGTCCGACTGGCCCTTCGACGAACCCTGGCGCGGGAGGGACGACCAGATGTCGACCGTCCCGGCTCCACCGCCGCCGGTGGTACCACCGTCGCACGCGGCGAAGACGAACACCGCGCTGGCGACGATCGCGCCGAGCTTGGTGACCTTCATGTACTGCTCCTCCTCATTGCCCGTCCGTCGGATCGATGGACGATCTCGGTCGAATCCCCTGTGCGTCAGGCCAAAGCCCGGAGTCGGCGCGCCCCCGGTGCCCATCGCCCCCGGTGCGCTCCCGTGCGCCGGTCCTACCCTCCAGGGTCCGGCGGATGGGGCTCGCGGTGGGGGCGTCGGTGCGGTGCGGTGGCGGCACGGCTGCCGGGCTTCGGGCGGCGCGCAGGTGGCCGCCGAAGCGATGCCGTATATTAGGCCTCGGCGCGTCGATTGCAACAACCGGTCGACGAGCGCCCCCGGTGTGGCTTTGAGTGGACTTCCTGCTCGCCACCGAAGAGGCGCGCTCACGAACCTCGGGCGATCCCGGTCGGGCCCCGATCACGACGCTCGCAACGATCGCGCCATCCTCGCGAGGAAGCACCCGTCAGCGTGGACTACCTGGTTCGGGCGGCACGGATCACCGACATCGATCGGCTGGTCGCGCTTGGCGCGACGTCGACCTCGTCGGTGGGCCGAGGCGGCCCGCTCATGGCGCCAGACCTCCTTCGACAGCTGGTCTACCTTCCGCAGGCGAGCGTGCTCGTCGCGGAGGCGGGACGAGCGGTCGTGGGAGCGGCGGTGCTCGCCCTCCGGCCGTCGGTCCGGGCGGGCGGGTACGTCGGGACGGTGGACCTCCTCGTCGTCGATCCGCGGCACGATGCCGACCGGGTCGCCGACGTGCTCATCGAGGAGATCCTTCGCTCGGCGAAGAACAAGGGCTGCACCGTCGTCGAGGCGGCGCTGCCGGACGACCCGATCGAGCTGGCCCGCTGGGATCGCCAGGGGTTCCGCGCGGCCGGTCCACTCATCGAACGACCCGTGGCGGCGGAGAGGGCCACCGCCCGCCACACCTGACAACCATCGGTCGCCGCACCGCGCCGATGCGCGCCGGACGACCGGACACCAGATCAAGGAGTCATCGTGGGCAAGAATGTCGCCGTCTTCGTGGACGTGGCGAACATCTTCTACGCGGCCAAGGCGGCCGGCGTGGACATCGACTACGTCACGCTGCTGAAGTCGGCCATCGCGGGCCGGGATTTCGTGCGCGCCTATGCGTACACCGGTCTCGATCCGGACAACGAGAACCAGCGCAACTTCCACGACTTCCTGCGCCGCGTCGGCTACAAAGTCGTGAGCAAGGACATCCGCAAGTACGGCGACGGGAAGGTCAAGGCGAACCTCGACATCGAGCTCGTGGTCGACATGCTGAAGACGGCCCGCAACCTTGACGTCGCGATCGTCGTGTCGGGCGACGGCGACTTCGCCCCGGCGATCCGCGCGATCCAGGAGATGGGCGTCCGCTGCGAGGTCATCAGCTTCCGCGGGAACACCTCGTCGGACCTGATGGACGTCGCGGACCAGTTCACCGACATCATCCAGATCGCCAAGGTCGAGAAGGGCACCTCGCGCAGCGGCCGGCGCGTCGCGGGCGACGAGCAGGACCTGTCGATGACCGAGGTCCCGGACAAGATGACCGAGGGCACCGGGCGCGGGCGCGGGATCGGCCGCGGCCGGGGCCGCGGCCGGATCGGCGAGGCCGAGCGTGAGCGCGAGCCGGTCGCCGCCGCAGCAGCGCGGACTCCTTCGCGCGGCGGACGGCCGCGACGGGTGGAGGCCGAGCCCGAGCTCGCCGTGGCTGTTGCCGGGGCGCCGGTGATCGGGCTCGTGGCCCTGCCCGGCGAGAAGCTGTCGAAGGCCGCCCAGGCCCGCATCGAGGCCGCGGCAGCCGTGGCCTCGATCGAGCCCGAGGGGGTCGCCGCCGAGGGCGGCGGGGCGCCGGAGGGTGGTCCCGAGGGCGATGAGGCGGTTCGCCGCCGCCGCCGTCGCGGCGGTCGCGGACGCGGTCGCGGACGCGGTCGGGACGAGACCGGGATGCTCGAGGAGGGGACTCCCGAGGGCGCCGCGGTCGCTGCGGTCGCTGCCGACCAGCTCGAGCGGGGATTCGAGACAGAGGAGGAGCCGGAGATCGTCGCCAGCGCTCCGCGCGGACCGAAGCCGGCCGCGTTCGGCTCGTTCTGGGACTCCCAGATCGGCCAGACGCGGGCGCCGGCGGGTGACCTCCAGCCGTTCGTCGGCGAGGAGGACGAGGAGGAGCCGGCGATCCCGGAGTACCTCATCGCCGAGCAGCGCCGGGGCGCCGCAGGGGCACGCGGCGGTCCGGCCGGGCGCGGCGGCGGCGCGCGCGGCGGCCGTGCGGGCGCGTATGCGTCGGCGGTCGAGCGTGAGCGCTATGGCCGCGGAGGCGGCGGCGGTGGGATCAACCGCTACCCGGACGTCTCGGGTCGGCCGCCGGCCGGCGGTGGCGGTGGCGGTGGTGGCGGCGCGGTCCGCGGCGGTCAGGCGCCCCGGCGCGACGATCGTCGTCCGGATCGGGCCCCGCTGAGCGATCGTCCCGCCGAGCGGCCGAGCGCCGCTCGATCGACCGAGCCGTGGAGCGAGGTGCCGCCCGAGCTCGAGGCGATGCTTCGAGCCCAGCTCGCATCGAAGACCGACGGACGGCCGAGCGAGCCGAGGCCCGTGTCCCGGGTCCAGGCTCCGACCGCGGCTCCGGCCGAGGCCGCCGCGCCGAAGCGCCGGGCACCGGCCCGGACGAAGGCCGCGGCTCCAGCCGCTGAGGTCGCTCCGACCGCGGCTCCGACCGAGGCCGCCACGCCGAAGCGCCGGGCACCGGCCCGGACGAAGGCCGCGGCTCCAGCCGCTGAGGTCGCTCCGACCGCGGCTCCGACCGAGGCCGCCACGCCGAAGCGCCGGGCACCGGCCCGGACTAAGGCCGCGGCTCCAGCCGCTGAGGTCGCTCCGACCGAGGTTGCCGCGCCGAAGCGTCGGCCCACGGCCCGGAAGAAGGTCGAGCCGGCGGAGGCGTAGCCCCGGCGCGGCCCGACCCAATCGTGACCACCGAGACCGCCCCCGGATCCACGCCCGGGGGCGGTTCGCGCTGGGCGACCCGCGGCCAGCCCGTGGCGCTCGGCGCGGTCGCCCGGATGGTCGCCGGTCGGGCGCCGCACGCCGTCCTCCTCGTCGGGCCGGCCTCGGTCGGCAAGACAACCCTCGCCGAGGACCTCGCGGCCGGCCTCCTGTGCATCGCGCCGGACCGTTCGGATCGTCCCTGCCGGGCCTGCCGGGCCTGCCGGCTCGTGGCGACCGGGAACCACCCGGACCTGCATCGGCTCGGTCCGGAGGGGGCCGGTGGCCAGGTGGTCATCGGCGATCCGGACGATCCGAAGAAGCCGCCCGGTGTCCGCGACCTCCTCCACCGGCTGGCCTTCCTCCCGGTGGAGGGCGGTGCGCGGGTGGCCATCGTCGAGGGCGCCTCGCAGATGAACGAGGACGCCCAGAACGCGCTCCTGAAGACGCTCGAGGAGCCGCCCCCCCGGGTCACGATCGTGCTCTGCGCCGACCAGGAGGACCTCCTGCTGCCGACCGTCCGGTCCCGCTGCGCGCGGCTCCGGCTGGGGCCCACCGGGCCGCGCGAGATCGAGACCATCCTCGAAGAGCGCGGCCTCACCGACGCGGCCGGCGCGGCCCGGCTGGCTCGCCTTGCCGAGGGTCGACCGGGCGTCGCCGTCGCCTATGCCCGGGCGCCCGAAGCGGTCGCCATCCGGGCCGAGATCGCCCGGACCCTGCTCGACCTGCTCGGGGCCACCCGGGCCCGCCGCCTGGCGGTCGGACGGGAGCTGCTCGGCCGGGCGCGCGAGCTGGTCGAGGCGCTCGCCGGTCCGAAGCCCGTCGAGGAGGCGCCGGTCCGCGGCCGTCGAGGGCCCGCCGCCCGGGGTGGCCGTGGCACCGCCGGCGCGACTCCCGCGCCGGCCGGCGCGTCCCGGACCGATCGTGCCGAGTCGAACGAGGCGGCCGACGCGGCTGAGGGCGTGGCGCCGGTGGCGGCGGCGAGGGTGACGCGGAACCCGTCGCGGAGGAGGCGACCGTTCCGGGCGACGCCCGCAAGCTCCTCCCGGCCGAGCGCCGCCGGGCGGCTCGCCAGCTGCTCGAGATCTGGCGGGTCCTCGCCCGCGACCTGGCGATCGTGGGGATCGGCGGCCGCCGTGAGCTGCGCGACCCGGCCCTCCTCGAGGAGCTCGAGGCGGCGGCTGCCGGGCTCTCGGCGGGTGCGGCGGCCGGGTTCCTCGTCCGGCTCGACCGGGTCGCCGAGCTCGTCGCGGGCAACGCCAACCCGGAGCTCGCCCTCGACGTCCTCGTCCTCGCCTGGCCGTCGACCGGCCGCACCGTCGCCTGACCATGGACACGGAGTCGACACCCGGCGGCGCCCGTGCCCGCGTCGAGGCCGTCGTCCGCGGCCGGGTCCAGGGCGTCGGCTTTCGCTTCTTCGTCGAGCGGGTTGCCGCGGAGCGCGGGCTCGTCGGGTGGGTCGCCAACGAGCCGGACGGCTCGGTCCGATGCGTCGCGGAGGGTCCGCGCGACGTCCTCGAGGCGTTCCTCCGGGACCTCGCGGCCGGGCCGCCGGCCGCCTGGGTCGACAGGGTCGACGCGATCTGGAGCATGGCCGTCGGCGGATCCGACCGGTTCGCGATCCGCTCCGGCTGGCACACCGGGGACTGACCCCCCGGGATCCGCGGAGCCCGTCAGCGGCGCACCCGGCTGCTCGGTCGCGTGCCCCCGTCTCTCGCCCGGACCCGGCCCGGACCCGGCCTCCGCCCCGCCCCGCCTCCGCCCCGCCCCGGCCGCCCGTGGCAGCGCGCCGGAGCGCGGCCGGACCCGCCCGCCCCGCCCGCCCCACCTCGCCTGATGAGCACCACTCATCGGTTCCGGGATGAACGAACGTGACCGGGTGGCCAGGAACGCCGACCCGGCCGACCGGTCACGCTGATATACGTAGGACCGGGTGGTCGGAGGACCGGGGCCCAGGCGATCGTTTCCCGGCTGGAGTCGGCCTCGCCTCGCCGCCCGGTCAGAGGCCGGCGACGAGGCCCCCGTCGACCGCGGTGAACGTGCCCGTCTGATAGCTCGCCCGTTCCGAGGACAGGTACGCGACGAGGCTGCCGAGCTCCTCGGGTCGCCCATATCGCCCGGCCGGGATCGCCGCGATGTGCTGCGCCCGGATCGCCTCGACCGACTCACCGGTCCGCTCCGCCCGGCCGCGGTCGAGGCTCTCGATCCGGGGGGTTTCGATCCGGCCCGGGAGCACGCCGTTGACGGTCACCCCGTCCAGGGCCACCGCCCGGGCGGTCGTCTTCAGCCAGGCAGCCAGCGCGCCCCGGCCGGCATTCGAGTAGACGAGGTCAGGGATGGGTTGGCGGACCCCGGAGGAGAGGATCGCGACGACGCGGCCCCAGCGACGCTCGCGCATCCCCGGCAGGAGCGCGGTCGCCAGCTCGATCGGGGTGATGGCCAGGAGCTGGAATGCCCGGCTCCACCCGGCGGCATCGGTCCGGGTCGGGTCGACCGGGGGTGGTCCGCCGGCGTTGAGGACGACGATGTCGACGCTGCCGAGGGCGGCTTCGGCTTCCGCGGCGATCCTCGTGCCGGTGCCGGGCTCGCCGGCGTCGCCCTCGAGGACGGTCACCTCGGCGCCGAAGCGGTCGCGCAGCTCGGCGGCGACCGCGGCCAGGCCGTCCGTCCCGCGGGACCAGATCGCCAGCCGACAGCCCTCGGCGGCAAGCGCCGTGGCCGACGCCCGGCCGAGGCCCGACGACGCGCCTCCGACGAGCGCGGTCCGGCCGGTCAGTCCAAGGTCCATCTCGTCCTCCGTTGGCTGCGTGGGTTCTCGGGGTCGGGCTCGGTCGGGGTCAGGGCCGATCCGGGTCAGGTCGTCGGCGCGAACGGCTCGATCGCCGGGACCATCCCGAGCCGGTCGAGGATCGCGTCGAGCGCGTCGACAGTCGCCCGGTCGAGCGGTCCGCCGAGCCCGCGCGTCCCGGCGTGGGAGAGGGCGCCGCGCCGCCGGAGGAGTTCCTTGCGGATCGCGATCCCGACGATCGGCTGGGCCTCATAGGCGATGAGCGGCAGGTACCGGTCGAACAGCCGACCGGCCCGGTCGCGATCACCCGACTCGAGGGCGAGCCGGACGGCCCGGAGGATCTCCGGGTAGGCGAAGCCGGTCATCGTGCCGCAGGCGCCCCGCTCCAGCTCCCACAGCGCGGCCACCCCGCCGAGCCCGCCGAAGACGGCGAGGCCCGGGTCGGCCGCCAGGAGCCGGCCGATCTTCGGCGGCGTGGGCGGGTCCTCCAGCTTTACGGTCCGCGCGCCGGCCTCCGCGAGGCAGGCCAGGAGGACGCTGACCGGGATGACGACGCCGGTCGCCGCCGGCTCGTCCTGGACGATGAGCGGGAGGCCGGCGCCGGCGGCCACGGCGCGGAAGAAGCCGGGGAGCAGGTCGAGGTTGCGGAGGAGCTGGGGCGCGGCGACCATCGCCGCGGCGGCGCCGAGTCGGCGCGCCTGCCGGGCGTTCTGGAGGACCACGGAGACCGTCGCGCCCGAGCAGCCGACGGCGACCGGGACGCGACCCGCCGCCGCGTCGGCGATGGCGCCCAGGGCGGCCTCGCGCTCGGCGGCGGTGAGGCTGCCGGGCTCGGCCATGACGCCCATCGCGGTGAGCCCGTCGACCCCCCACGCGATCGCCCCGTCCACGAGCCTGGCCAGGGACGCGGTGTCGAGCTCGCCGGCCGGGTCGAACGGGGTCGGGAGGATGTACCAGGTGCCGCGCAGGCCGGCGTCGGGTGGGTTGCGGGGCGTCGTCATCGTCCGGCAATGGTGCCACGCCGCATGGCTCGGCCGCGAGGAACTGCGCCGCCCCCGGTGCCGCGGTCCCGCCTCGCTCCGGCGATGACCCGAACGGCTGCGAACGGACCGGACGAGTTGCTCATTGGCGCCTCGCCCCGCCGAGCGCATCGTTGCCGGACAATGGGTACGGATCCGGTCCTCGCCGAGTATCTGCCGGTTCTCTATCGCGTCGCGCTCGACGCCGTCGACGAGCTCGCCCGATGCGGGGCACGGTCCGATGCTGCCCGTCTCCGGGTCATGGCCGGCCGGGCCTACAGCCGGGCGTGGGACGACCGCTGTCGGCGAACCCTCGAGGACGTGGTCCGCCGCGCGCACGCCGGCTCGGGCAGGGAGGCGCCCGCCGTTCCGCTGTCCGCCACCGCCCCCTCGCCGATCGGCTGAGCCCGGGCGCACCGGGGCGCACCGGTCGCCCCGCTCGCCGCCCGGCCGCATCGGCCGTCGGCGACCTGGCACGTCCCGCGCCGGCGCGTTGCCGCGCTCGCGGTGCTCGCGTCGGCTACGCTGGCAGCCCATGGCCGCCGACTTGTCGCCCGTCCTCATCCGCGACCTGGTCGAGCGCGTGCTGGACGCGCACGGAACCCTGGCCGACCTCGGCGAGGAGATCGACGACGAGTGGTCGTACGTGAACGACGTCCGGGCGGCCTGGGCGGAGCGACTCACGGAGGTCGTCGACGCTCGGGGCCACGAACCGGCCGACCCCGCGCTGGCCGACGCCGTCGATGCCGCGGTCGAGGAGGTCGGCCTGATCGCCGACCCGCACCGGGCCATCGACTGGCTCTCGACGTTCCCCCAGGTCGTCCTGCTCGCCCTCGGCGAGCCGGCCTGATCGGGACCGGCAGGGAGAGCGGATGCGCTTCCAGGACGCTGCTCGAGACGGCCGCGCCGTCGTCTACGCGGCGATCCAGGCCGAGCCGGTCGTGGCCCGCGCCGCGGAACTCCTGGCCGTCGCCGAGCGCGGCGACCGGATCCTCGCCCGGGCCGTCATGAACGGCGAGCGGACGGACCCCGCGACCTGGCGCCGGATGTTCCCGACGCTGTTCGGGCCGGCCGCCGACCCGGGCGCCCGCGAGCGCTCGGAGGCGATCCTCACGGTCGCCCTCGCGGTCGCCGACCGTGGCGAGCAGGTCCGGAGCCAGGTCCGCGGCGCGATCGTCGAGGCGCTCACCGCGCGGCTCCTGGCCCGTCGTGTGCCGGCCACCGCGGTCCGGCGCGAGCGGCGGGTCCTGTTCGACGGGGTGCCGGCGGAGATCCACCCGTACGACGTGACCGTGGAGGCCCCCGCCGGGCCGGAGGCCTGGGACTGCAAGTGGGGGGCGCGCGGGATCGGCGCGGACGTCCTCTACCAGCTCGATGACGCGCGAGCGCACGCCGCCGACGAGGACGAGCGCCTGGCGGTGGGGCTGGTCGTCTTCGACGCGGAACGCTCCTGCCGGGTCCGCCTGGACCGCCAGACCGCGCCCCATGCCGGGACCCGACTGGTCGCCCTCGAGACGCTCGACGAGCTCGCCCGACCGAACTCCCGATGACGCCGCCCCCGCCCCCGCCCCGGATCCCGGACCGCGACGACCCGACCAGCCTGGGCGCCCTGGCCGAGCAGGAGCGCCGGGTCTCCGCGGCGATCCGGATCCGTTTCGACGAGGCCGGTCCGTCCGGGATCGCCCGGCCGTCGACGCTCCTCCGCCACGCCGCCGACCTCGCCTGGATCCACTCGGAGCGGATCGGCTTCGGGCGAGCGTGGTACGCCGAGCGCGGGCTCCTGTGGCTGGTGCGCGGTGTGGAGCTGCGCGTCCTCGGCCCGATCCGCGATGGCGACGCGCTGACCGGGACGACCGAGGTCATGGCCGTCCGGCGGGTGCTGGCGAGGCGCCGGATCGCCTTCCACGCCGTGTCCGGCGAGCTCGCCGCGGTGGCGCTCGTCGACTACGCGCTGATCCTGGCCAGCGGTCAGCCGACCCGCATCCCGGCCTACTTCGGCACGGCCTTCGGCGTCGAGAACGAGACGTTCGAGCCGACCCGCGTGCGGGTCGCCGCGCCGCCCGAGGCCTTCACGCTGTCGCTCGCGGTCCGGCCCCAGGAGCTCGACCCGATGGCCCACGTCAACAACGCCGTCTACCTCGACTGGGTCGAGGAGGCGATCCTCGACGCCGGGGAACGAAACCCGGCCGCGGCCCCCGAGCTGGCCGCGATCCCGCGCCGCTACCGGCTCGAGTACCTCGCGGCCGCCGGGCCCGGCCAGCGCGTCGACGTGACCGCGTGGCGCACCGCCGAGGGCGGCTGGGCCTGCCGGATCGCCGATGCCACCACCGGCGCGGCGATCCTCGGGGCGCTCGTCGAGCCCTGAGCGCGGCCGGGCACCCGGTCTCGGGACCCGCCCGGGACGTTCCGGTGCGGCTCGTCACCGGCGAACCACACCAAACGCCACCCACCCCCACCGCGACCCGGACCATGGTCATCCCCGGTTCCGGGACCCGGCCCGACGCGGTGCGCCGCACCGGGAGCGGTACCAGCCGACGCCCTCCCGGGCGGTGACCATCGTTCTATGGCCACCGGCAGGGGCGGCTCGGCACGATAGCGGCGAGATCGAACGATCCCGCGCCCGAGACGTCGGGGCGCGCCGCGCGCCAGCTGCCGGGGTAGCCCACGTCGATGGTCATCGCAGCCGACACCTGGCTGATGCTCGCCGTGCTGGCCATCGCGCTCATCGGCGCGCTGCTCGGGACCGCCGGCTACGCCGCGACGGTCGGTCGAGGCCAGCTCCGGCGGCTCGCCGAGCTGACCGAGATCCTCGCCACGGCCACCGACCTGACCGCGTCGGTCGACACCGACCGGCTGGACGACCCGCGCCTGCGGGCCGGCTTCGGCCGCCTCGCCGAGCGGATGGGCCAGGCCTGGACCCTCGCCACGGTCGACCTCCTGACTGGCGTCCTCAACCGCCAGGCCCTCCTCGCCCGGCTCGACGAGGAGCTCGAGCGGGCGGCTCGCTACCAGCGGCCGTGCTCGATCGTCCTGGTCGACCTCGACCACTTCAAGCGGGTCAACGACACCCACGGCCACGCCGCCGGGGACCGCGTCCTGCGCGAGATCGCCGACGTCCTCCGGACAAACGTCCGGGCGGTGGACATCGTCGGCCGATACGGCGGCGAGGAATTCATGATCGTCCTGCCCGAGACGGACGCCGACGCCGCAGCCTCGAGCGCGGAGAAGCTCCGCCGGCTGGTCGCTTCCCGCGAGGTCCGCCTCGACGACGGCCACGTCCTCACGATCACGATGAGCGCCGGAGTCGCCGGTGGGCTGGGCCAGCACCTCCGGCTCGACGGGCTCGTTCGCGACGCGGATGGCGCGCTCTACTCGGCGAAGGCGCTCGGGCGCGACCAGGTCTATGTCTTCCACGAGCTCGAGGAAGGCGGCGTCATCCGCCGGGCGGCGATCAGCCCCAAGGCGCGCGAGCGGGCGACCGAGGTCGGTCGGGCGGCGATGGGCGCCGCCACCGCGATCCTGACCGAGGCCCTCCTGGCCCGCCCCGGGTGGGCGGGCAAGCCGTCGACGATGATCGCCGAGATGGCCGTCAGCCTGGCGCGGGCGCTCGACCTGCCGACCGGCGAGATCGAGCGGGTGCGCACCGCCAGTCTCCTCCACGATCTCGGCAAGCTGGCCATCCCGGACGAGATCCTGGCCAACCCGGGCGAGCTGACCGATCCCGAGTGGCGGGTCGTTTCCGAGCACCCCAAGATCGGCCAGGTCGTCCTCGAGCAGGCCGGCGCCCTGCGAGATGCGGCCACGATCGTCCTCCACCACCACGAGTGGTACGACGGGCGCGGCTACCCGCACGGGCTGTCCGGCCAGGAGATCCCGATCGGAGCACGGATCGTCGCGATCGCGGACGCCTACGAGGCGATGATCGCCGGCCGGCCGTACCGGACCGCGATCGACCATCGGCGCGCCCTGGCCGAGCTCAACCGCCACGCTGGCCTGCAGTTCGACCCGGAGCTCGTCCGGCTGTTCAGCGTCCTGTTCGCCGACGGCGTGCCGTGGGAGCCCGACGAGTTCGGCCACGGCGGCGCCCATCCCCATGCCCACCCACATGTCGCCGATGGGCGATCCCACGCCCAGATCCACGACGAGCTCCACGACCGCCGCCGCAGGGCGGTCCCGACCGAGCTGGGCGCCGAGCCCGCCGAGCCGGCCGACGCGGTCGGCGGCGGCATGATCGTCGTCGATGACGACCCGGCGCTTGAACCGGCGGCCACGGCGGTGCTCGAGGCGGTGGCCGTTCGTGGCCGCTGGCGCGACGGGACGACCGGCTGACGATGGCCCACACCCCGCGCCGACGCGGAATCAGTGCCGGGATCGCCCGGATCGCCAAGCTCGGCCGCAGGCGTTCCGGGGGCGACCCCGAGGCCTCGCCGGAGGAGCTCGACCGGCGGCTGCCGGAGCAGCGCATCCTGGACACCGCCGCCCGCTACCCGGCGCTCGGGGCGGATTCGCTGGGCAGGCACCGCGGCGGCTCGACGACCGCCCAGGGGGGCAACGATGCGGCTGCGTCGGCCGACCCGGACGGCCGCCGAGGAGCCGGCCTGGGTCCGACGCCTCGACGACCAGATGGCGGTCATGCCGACGCTTCCGGGCGCACGGCGCTCTGAACGCGTCAACGACGAGGACGGCCGTCCAGCCTCGTCCGGGCGCCGTCGCTCCCCGGACGGCTGACCGCCCCTCGCGCGCCGATCGGTCGTCGCGCCGTCCGTCCGACGGCCTATCCTGCCGCCATGACACGCACGCTGTTCACCGGGGGTCGGCTCTTCGACGGTTCCGGCGCCCCGCCCGCGCCGGCCGACGTCGTCATGGAGGACGGCCGGTTCGTGGCCGTGGGGACCGGGCTCGACGGAGACGAGGTCGTCGACGTCTCCGGCCGGACGCTCCTGCCGGGGCTGTTCGACTGCCACACCCACGTGATGTTCTCGAGCATCGACCAGCTCCGCCAGCTGCACACCCCGCACTCGCTGACGTTCTACGAGGCGATCGGCAACCTGCGCCGGACGCTCGACGTGGGAATCACCACCGTCCGTGACGCGGGCTTCGCTGACCTCGGCGTGAAGCAGGCGGTCGAGCAGGGGCTCATCGCCGGGCCGCGCCTCCGGATCAGCGTGAACATGATCGGCCAGACCGGCGGTCATGGAGATGGCTGGCTCCCGTCCGGCTACTCGACGACGTTCCCGGCCTACCCGGGAATGCCGTCCGGCCTGGCCGACGGCTCCGACGAGGTCCGCCGCAAGGTCCGCGAGCTGATCCGCGCCGGCGCCGACTGCATCAAGGTGTTCACCTCGGGCGGCGTCCTCTCGCCCCGCGATGACCCGCGCCACGGCCACTTCCGGGACGACGAGCTGGCCGTGATCGTGGCCGAGGCGACTGCCGCCGGGATCCACTGCCTCGCCCACGCCCAGGGCGCCCCCGGGATCAAGGCCGCCGTGCGCGCCGGCTTCCGCTCGATCGAGCACGGGATCTACCTCGACGACGAGGCGATCGAGATGATGCTCGCCCGCGGGACGTTCTTCGTGCCCACGCTGATGGCGCCGCGGGGCGTCCTCGACGCGGCCGACGCCGGCCTGGCGATCCCCGAGTCGTCGCTGCGCAAGGCGCGCGAGGTCATCGACATCCACCGAGAAGCGTTCCGCCGGGCGGTCGCCGCCGGGGTCCGGATCGCGATGGGCACGGACAGCGGCGTGACCCCGCACGGCCAGAACCTGCGCGAGCTGGCGCTCATGGCGGAGGGCGGGATGAGCCCGAGCGACGTCCTCGTCGCGACGACCCGCAATGCCGCCGAGCTCCTGGGCCTCGATGGCGAGCTCGGCACGATCGAGCCCGGCAAGCGCGCCGACCTGGTCGTCGTGGACGGCGACCCGTACGCCTTCGCCGACCTCTCCGACCGGATCCGCGCCGTCTACCAGGATGGCCGCCTGGCCAGCGGCGGGGTCGCAGGGGCGGCCTGACCCGCCCGAGGCGCCGCCCGCCTGCGCGGGCCGGAGACTTGGACCGAAAAAACAAGGCATTGGCGCGCCCGACAGGAGTCGGACGTGGGCATGCCCACTCAGGATTCAGGCAGATCCCGATCGAGGCTGCTGACGAATGGCGCTTGGCCGCGCGCGAGAGCGCGTAGGGCCGCGGAGAGGCACTCCGGCGGCCGGCCATTCGCGGTGAGCCGGACGCCCGTCGGCAGGCCGGAAGAACCCGATGCCTCGGCCGAGCACCGCCGGTTCAGGGCGGCTCCATGGCTCGACGGTCGCCGCGCCTCGATGGGCCGTCCGGTGTTGTGATCAGCGTGGCCGCGCCCAGTGGCGGTACGCGTCGACCCACTCTGCGCCGCTCGGGCGCGGATCCGGCATCGGCAGTTCGAGCAGCGCAACCCGGAGCAGTTGCGACCGCGCCGACAGATGGCGACGATCCGGTCGTCGTCGGTGATGTCGACGGCGGCGACCGTGACGGCGACGCCCAGGACCTTCGTCACGAACGGGATGTCGAGGTGCTCGTGGATCATCTCGAAGAGGCCCGTGCATTCCTCGGATTCGTTGTAGCAGTCCACCGTGGCGTCCGCTGGATACTGCGTCGGCGGAGGCCCTCGCCGCGACGCTCGGGGAGTTCTGCGGCCGCCACGCGGTCGAGCTCCTCGTCCTGCCGGCGACCGTCCGGTGGCGCGAGGTGGCGGCCCAGCTCGCCGTGTACCTCGACGCATCCGTGTGTCACGGACGCCCTCGCGCTCCGGCGGGAGACGACGGCGTGCTGCTCGCCGAGCGGCTGCCCTACGGCGGGCTGGCCGTCGCGACGGTCGCGTTGCAGCGCCGGCCGGCGATCGTGACGATGGCCTGCCCGAAGCTTGCCGCGGACGGAGAGCGGGCGGGCGCCGGGCCGGGGATCGCGGTCGTGTTGCGGGATTCGAGCCCGAGGAAGCTGTAGAACGCGCCGCGGGCGATGCGCAGGGTCATCGCATCGACGGCGGTGACAGCACCGAATCGCTTCGTCACATCGAGGATCTCGATGTCGGGGGCGTTGGTACCGGTTGGGGCAGCGGACGCGATCACGGCGTGATCTGGAGACGCAGTGGGTGGGAGACCCGACTTCAGGAACTCGATGGGCAGGACCACGCGATACTCCCGGCTCCAGGAAAGGAACGACGAAGCGCCCGAAATGCTGAGGCGCCATTGATAGACGGTCTTCGCGCTCGGGGTACGAACCCCCTGGCCGCGAGCGTCATATTCGCGCATTATGATGACTGATACCAGCCGACTCGCCTGCGTGGCCTCGACGCCCGCGCTCCACGCGAAGCGATGCGTCCTGGCACTGGTAGTTGGTAGTTCGAGGCTGGGAGGAACGGACGTGAGATCGACAGCACGCGTGGTGATCGTCGGCGGCGGGGTCATGGGCATCGGTCTCCTGTACCACCTGGCCGAGGCGGGCTGGGCCGACGCCATCCTGATCGAGAAATCCGAGCTGACGTCCGGGTCCACGTGGCACGCGGCCGGGCAGTGTCCGAGCTTCATCGCCAACTACAACATGGCCAAGGTGCACGCCTACAGCAATGCCCTGTATGCGCGCCTGGAGTCGATGACCGGCCAGCCCACCGGTTGGCACGCCGCGGGCGGCATCCGCTTCGCGACGACCAGGGAGGAGCTGGACTACTTCAAGCGCGTTGAGGGGGTCGCTGCCAACATCGGCTTCCGGATGCAGGTGATCAGCCCGGAGGAGATCCGGCGCCTGAACCCGTTCATCACAACCCGCGGCGTGCTGGCCGGGGCCTGGACGCTGGACGATGGCTATGTCGACCCGTCGAGTGCCTGCAACGCCATGGCGTTCGCAGCCAAGGAGATGGGCGCCACCATCGTCAGGCACAACCGGGTCACCGGGATCGAGCGCCTGCCGAGCGGCGAGTTCAGTGTGGCGACCGAGCAGGGCGACATCACCTGCGAGCACGTCGTCAACGCCGCCGGTTGCTACGCCGACCGCGTCAGCTCCTGGCTGGGGGTCCAGACCACCTTCGCCAACATGAAGCACCAGTACCTCGTGACCGAGCCGGTCCCCGAGTTGCTTGAACGGGAAGTCGAGCTCCCTGTCATGCGTGATCCATACGCGTCCGCCTACTACCGGCAAGAGATGACGTCCGGCCTGATCGGGATCTACGAGGGCAGCGACACCCGCGAGGCCTGGGTGGAGACCGACGGCCCTCCGTGGGACTCCTCCAACGAGCTGTTCCAGCCTGAGTGGGACCGGATCATGCCCAACCTGGAGCGGGTGATGGAACGTATGCCGATCTTCTCCAAGGTGGGCATCAAGAAGGTCGTGAACGGCGCCATCTCGCACACATCGGACAGCAATCCCCTGGTGGGGCCGGCCGCCGGCGTCCCCAACTTCTGGCTGGCCACCGGCACCAGTATCGGGATTGCCCAGGGGCCCGGGTGCGGCAAGTACCTCGCCCAGTGGATGATTCACGGAGCGGCCGAGATCAACATGCTGGGCCTGGACCCGCGCCGTCTCGGCTCGTTCGCCGACAAGGCCTATGCCTCCGCCAAGGCTCACCGCGAGTACTGGGACATGTACCGGTTGATCCCGCCGGGCGAGGAGCGGCCGGAGGGTCGCCCGGCGAAGGCCACGCCGCTGTACGAGAAGCTCAAGGCCAAGGGCTGCGTGTTCACGGAGGGTTTCGGCTGGGAGCGGCCGAAGTGGTTCTCGCGCGACGGGCGCGAGGAGGAGTGCAGCTTCCGCCACAACAACGTGTTCGAGGTGGTGGCGGACGAGTGCCGGGCGGTGCGCGAGCGGGTCGGCGTGTTCGAGCTGCCGAGCTTCGCGAAGTTCGAAGTGTCCGGGTCGGACGCCGAGGCGTTCCTCGACCGGCTGTGTGCCAACCGCATGCCGCGCCGGGACGGCGGGATCGTGCTGGCGCACGCCCTGACCGAAGGTGGTCGGATCTCCACCGAGTTCACCATCACGCGCCTCTCCGGCGACCGTTTCTACCTCCTCTCCGGCGCCTTCGCGCACGATCGTGATCTGGATCTCCTTCGTTTCTCGCGGCGAGATGGAGAGGAGGTCACCGTCACTGACGTGACCGGGGACCACGACGTCCTGATCCTCGCCGGCCCGCGCTCGCGAGACGTACTGGCGAAGCTGACGGCGGCGGACCTCGGCAATGCCGCGTTCCCGTGGCTGACCGGCCGCGAGATCGACGTTGCGGGGATCCGGATACGCGCCCTGCGCATCAACTACGTCGGTGAACTGGGCTGGGAGCTGCACGTTCCGATGGCCCAGGTCGTGGCGCTGTACGACGCCGTGTGGGCGGCCGGGGAGGAGCTCGGGATCGCCGACTTCGGCCTGTATGCCATGAACAGCCTTCGGATGGAGAAGGCCTATGCCGGCTGGGGAGCCGAACTGACCAACGAGATCACGCCGGTCGAGGCCGGGCTGGACCGCTTCGTGAAGCTCGACCACGACTTCATCGGGCGCGCCGCCGTGAGCGCCGCGAAGGAGCGGGGCGTGGCCACGCACCTCGTCTACCTCGTGGTGGGGGCGACGGACTCGGATGCGGCCGGCGGGGAACCGGTTTTCGCCGGCGGGAAGGCGATCGGCGTCACCACCTCGGGCGGCTACGGGCATGCGACGGGCAAGAGCCTGGCGTTCGCCTACGTCGACGCGGGGTTCGAGACCCCCGGCACGAGGCTGGAGGTCGAGCTGATCGGCGACAGGTGTCCGGCTACGGTGCTTGCTGAGCCCGTCTACGATCCGGAGAACGCGCGGCTGCGAGCATGACCCCGGCCGCGGCCGGAACGGCCATCGTCAGGCCCGTCGACGACGTCGCCGGGCGAACGTCGGGCCCCTCCACGACATCGGCGGGGCGAACGATTACCCCCGTCGGCGCCGGATCTCCGCCGAGATGGCCGGCACGATCGCGTTGAGATCCCCGATGACCGCGTAGTTGGCAACGTGCATGATCGGCGAGTCCGGGTCCGTGTTGATCGCGAGAATCCGCTTGGCGGCCCTGCAACCGACAATGTGCTGGATCGCGCCGCTGATGCCGCAGGCAATGTAGATGTCCGGCGCCACCTTGGTCCCGGTCTGGCCGACCTGTTCCGCATGGGGCCGCCAACCTGCGCTCGTCACCGCCCGCGAAACGCCGACCGCCGCCCCGAGCAACCCCGCCAGCTCCTCGATCACGGCGAAGCCGGCCGATGAACCAACGCCCCGGCCGCCGCCCACGACGATCTTCGCGTCGGCCAGGGTAGTGGTGCCCGCCGCAGGCGTCTCCCGGGAAACAACCCGGACCACGAGATCGCGGTCGGAAATGGGGACAGTCAGGGCAACGGCGGTTGGTGGTGTACCCACGGGCATCGGCTCGACAGGAAATGCGTGCGGTGCGGCCGTCATGAGACGAACGGGCCCGTCGAGGGTCGCGTGCTCCAGCAATGATCCCGCCCAGCGCTGCCGCGTGAGGCGCCAGGTGGTTCCAGGTTCCACGGAGACTACGTTCGCAGCCATTGGCAGGCCGGCCCGTGCCGCCACGTGGGCGAGGACCTCGTTGCCACGGTCGCTGCCGGGGCTGATCGCCGCCACGGCCCCTCGGGCTTCGATGGCGGCACCGAGGGCCGCGGCCCAGGCGGCCGGCGCATACGCCTCGAATCGGGTGTCGGACGGGTAGTGCGCGACGGCAACCGAATGACCGGCCAGGGCCGCGGTCGCGGTCGAGACCGACGCACCGGCCCCCATCACCATGGCCTCCACGGCGGTACCGCCGTGGAGTGCGTCGGCGAGCCCTCTGGCCATGGCGAGCGCCTCGAGCGAAAGACGGTCCGGCTCGCCGCCGGGCGCCTCGACGAGGACGATGACCGGCCCGCTCATGACAGCACCCCCATCTGCTCGAGCAGGTCCACGACCGCAGGTGCCGTCTCCGGCCCGTGACCGAGGATCTCCACGGCCGCCTCCTGCTCAACGGGGAGACGGAGGAACTCCTTCCTGGGTCCGATCGGCACCAACCCGCCATCTGGGCCCACGGCGGCGACGTGCTCGATCTCCTTCTTTTTCGCCCGAATCCGCCCTGGTACGGACGGATACCGCGGGAGGTTGATTCCCTCCTTCACGCCGACGACCGCCGGCAACGGCAGCTCGTAGGTCTCCCAGCCGCCGGCTGGTGCTTCACGGCGAGCCACCGCGGTGCCGTCGCGGAAGGCGAGCGCCTTGATCCCGTTGACGACCGGTCGATCGAGCGCGACGGCGACCCGGATCCCGACCTGGTAGCCCCCGCTGTCGGCTGACTCGTTGCCGAACAGGATGAGGTCGAACGGGCCGTTCGCGGCCTCCTGGTCGCGGATGGCCGTCGTGATCGCGGCGGCCGTCGAGACGGGATCCCATTCACCGCCATCGGTCTCGAGCAGGATGGCCCGCTCGATGCCGAGGGCCAGTGCATCCCGGAGCTGCTCGTCCGCCTCGGTCGGACCGAGCGTCAGGACGGCGTTCGAGCCGCCCCCGGCCTCGACGATCCGGACGGCCTCCTCCACGGCGCACTCTTCGTGCGGGCTCACGGTGAAGCCGAGGTACTTGCGATCGATCTCCTGCCCGTCCGGAGTCAGGATGATGCGGCCCCCTGTCTGTGGGACCCGTTTTACGCAGACCAGGATATTCATGCCAGACCTCCCGACGGCACACGCCGTCGTCGGCGCGAGCATCTCCACACGTTCATGCATTCCTCGCCGGGACCTGTCGTCGCGGCGGGAAGCGTATCAATCCTGGCGACGAACACCGCTTGCGATCTCCGGCGCTTCGGCATCCGCCCAGGTCGTGATCATTTCGCGGTGTCCCGTTCGTGATCATTGTGCGGCGCCCACTGCCAGACGTGACGGCTGAGGCACGCGTCCAGGCCCGTGAGGAGGTCCGCCACGCCTGCAGGGCAGGACATCACCAGGACGATGGGCAAGATGCCGCCTGCCGGGCGGGACTACCTTTGAGCACCGGTCGGAGCCTCTTTGTTCGTCAATAACAGGATGTTATGATGCCATGGATGGCATCTTCGTCAATCCCCTCCGGCGAGCTGCTGGACCACGACCGGGGCGCGCGGCCCGTGGGTCTGGAACCGACTTCGGCAAGGTCAGCCCGGCTGCACGCGTGGAGGTGACGATGGAGATCCTCGAGGGCGCACCGAGCACCGCCGAACTTCGGCGGGCGCAGCAGCGAGAGCGAATTCTGACCGCCGCCGAGCAGCTTCTGGTCACACACGGCGTGGAGCGGAGTCGCCTCCGGGATGTCGCCGAAATGGCCGGCGTCTCCGTCGGCACCGTGCAGCACTACTTCGACACACGGGATCGGCTCGTCGCCGAGCTCTTCGAATGGTCGTCGGGGCGTCGGCTGGACGCCTGGCTGTCGGCCGCAGCCACCACCGGCGACCCATGGACGCGGCTGACCGCCATGCTCGATGCGTCGCTCGTCGACCCCCTCCTCTGGCGCAGCCGGATCTGGGTGGAGTTCATCGCCATGGCGCGCGACGAGGGGCTGCGCGAGAAGCTGGGCCGCTACTACGCCGCGTGGCGGCCCCCGCTCCGGGCGATCATCGAGGAGGGGGTCGCGGCCGGGATCTTCCATCCGACGGGGCCGATCGATGACATCGTCGCGCTGTTCATCGTGTTCGCCGACGGCGCAGAGGTGGCGGTCGCGCTCGAAGTCCACGGCATGACGCCGGAAGGCTTCCGCCGACTCCAGGTCGAGATGGCGCGCACCGTGCTCGGCGTGGAAGCGCCAGGCACCTAGACAGGACACCGAGTGTTGATCCTGTGACGGAGGCGACAGGTCCGATGCCAGATGGTTCAGCCGCTCCCGAAGCCGCGAGCGCGCGTGTCGACGCACTTCCCAGCCAGGCCCGAGTCGTCGTCATCGGCGGCGGGATCGTCGGCGCCAGCGTCGCCTTCCACCTGACCGAGCGAGGCTGGCGCGACGTCGTCCTGCTCGAGCGCAGGAAGCTCACCTCCGGAACCACCTGGCACGCGGCCGGCCTCGTCGGCCAGCTCCGCGCGACCTACAACATGACTATGCTGGCAAAGTACGCCGCCGAGCTGTTCGAGGAGCTCGAACGCCGGACGGGTATGGGCACCGGGTTCCGGAAGACGGGCTCCATCCTGGTGGCCTCCACGGAGAGCCGCTGGGACGAGATTCGACGAGGCACCTCGATGGCCCGCCTGTGCGGCATCGACATGGAGCTGATGTCCGGGCAGGGCGTCGCCGAGAAGTGGCCGCTCGTGGATTCGAGCGGAGTCATTGGCGCCGCCTTCATCCCGGGCGACGGCGTCGCCAACCCGACCGACGTGACGCAGGCACTCGCCCGTGCCGCCCGGATGGGGGGCGCTCGCATCTTCGAGCACACCAAGGTGACGGGGATCCTCCAGCGGGATGGCCGGGTCGCCGGCGTGGCCACGGAGCGAGGCGAGATCGCGGCGGAGTACGTGGTCAACTGCACGGGCATGTGGGCGCGCGAACTGGGCGCCGCGAACGACGTTGGCATCCCCCTGCACGCCGCCGAGCACTTCTACCTGATCACGGAGCCGATCCCGGACCTGGACCCGGACCTGCCGATCCTGCGCTGCCCGGACGACACCGCCTATGTCCGCGTGGACTCGGGGAAGCTCATGGTCGGCTTCTTCGAGCCCGGGGCGAAACCCTGGGCGACGCACGGCATCCCGGAGGACGCCGAATTCATCACGCTGCCAGAGGATTGGGACCACATCACGCCGTTCTGGGAGCTGATCTCGCGTCGGCTGCCGATCCTCAAGGATATCGGGGTCTCGCTTCATTTCAACGGCCCGGAGAGCTTCACCCCGGACGACCGCTACATCCTGGGCGAGGCGCCCGGCCTGGGCGGGTACTTCGTCGCAGCCGGGTTCAACTCGGTGGGGTTCGCGGGTGGCGGCGGTGCCGGCCGCGCCGTCGCGGACTGGCTGGTGGACGGGCACGCCCCAATGGACCTCTGGGAGGTGGACATTCGGCGGTTCATGCCGTTCCAGCACAACCGTCGATACCTCCACGAGCGAACGACCGAGACGCTCGGTCTCCTGTACGACATGCACTGGCCGTTCCGCCAGGCGGAGACGTCACGCGGGATCCGGCGGACGCCGCTCCACGACCGGCTGGCGGCCCGTGGGGCGTGCTTCGGCGAGGTCGCCGGCTGGGAGCGGGCGAACTGGTACGCGCCGCCCGGCGTGGAGCCGCGTTACGAGTATTCCTACGGGCGTCAGAACTGGTTCCCCTACTCGGCCGAGGAGCACCGGGCCGTCCGCGAGGGCGTCGGGCTATTCGACCAGATGTCGTTCGGCAAGATCCTGGTCCAGGGTCGCGACGCCGAGCGAACCCTCGGGCGCATCTGCACTGCCGACATCGCGGTCCAGCCGGGCCGCATCGTCTATACCCAGTGGCTCAACGAGCGCGGCGGGACCGAGTCCGACGTGACTGTGACCCGCCTGACGGCGGACCGCTTCCTGGTTGTCACGACCGGTACGTCCACCATGCGCGACCTGGACTGGCTGCGGCGGCAGATCCCCACCAACGCCCATGTCACGGTGACCGATGTCACGTCTGCCGAAGCGGTCATCAGCATCATGGGGCCGCGGTCGCGCGAGTTCCTCTCGACGCTCACGGACGCCGACCTGTCGAACGCGGCGTTTCCGTTCGGCACGGCGCGTGAGATCGACCTCGGCATGGCGTTTGCACGTGCTGCACGCACCACCTACGTGGGCGAGTTGGGATGGGAGCTCTACGTCCCGACCGAGTTCGCGACGCACGTCTACGACGTGCTGGTGGGCGCGGGTGACGCGTTCGGCCTGCGACATGCGGGCTACCACGCTCTCAATTCGCTCCGCATCGAGAAGGCGTACCGCCACTGGGGCCATGACATGAGCGACGAGGACACGCTCCTTGAAGCGGGCCTCGGGTTCACGGCCGCGTGGAGCAAGCCGGGGGGCTTCATCGGGCGCGAGGCGCTCCTGCGCCAGCGGGAGACCGGGCTCCGGCGGCGCCTGGCGGTCTTCACCCTGGACGACCCGGAGCCGCTCATGTATCACAACGAGCCGGTTTGGCGTGACGGCATCCTCGTGGGCCGGATCACCTCGGCGATGTTCGGCCACACGATCGCCCGATCGATCGGGCTCGGCTACGTGCGACGCGACGATGGCCCGGTGACTGCCGAGTGGCTCGCCGCCGGTAGGTACGCGGTCGAGATCGCCACCGAGCGGTTCACCGCCGGCGCCTCATTCCGGGCGCCGTACGACCCGACGAACGCGCGCATCCGTTCGTGAACGCATGCGCGAGTACGGCCTCGCAGAGCCGGAGGTCGTGCGTGTATCCATCTCCGAAGTGGTCCTGCCTACGTTCGCACACGGCACCGATGGGAGCCCCATGCGCTTCGCATTGATGATCGAAGCCCAGGAGGGAACGTCATATGACGCCCTCCTGGAGATGGCCCAGGAGGCTGAGGTGGCCGGCTTCGAGGGCTTCTTCCGGTCGGATCACTGGTTGTCGCTCGAAGGTGTGGAGGACCGCGCGGCAACTGACGCCTGGACGACGATTGCTGGCCTGGCGCGTGAGACGCGCTCCATCCGCCTCGGGACCCTCGTCTCGCCGATCACCTTTCGGTTGCCCATCGCCATCGCCAAGATCGTGGCGACCGTGGACCAGATGAGCGGCGGTCGGGTCGAGCTGGGCCTGGGGGCGGGCTGGTCCGACGTCGAGCACGAACGATTCGGCATTCCGTTCCCGCCGATCGCGGAGCGCTTCGATCGTCTCGCCGAGGTCATCCAGATCATCCGCGGTCTGTGGACGGACTCGGCCTTCAGTTTCTCTGGCCACCATTACGAGGTGCTCGACGCCGTCTGCGAGCCGAAGCCGCTCCAGCTGCCGCACCCGCCGATCATCGTGGGGGGCTACGGCAAACCCAGGACGCTGGCTCTTGCCGCGAGCTACGCGAACGAATTCAACCTGGACAGCCCGGAGCCGGAGGCATGCCCGGCGATTTTCTCGAAGCTGGACGAGGCGTGTCGGGCCGTGGGTCGCGACCCCGGCGATATCACTCGCTCGGCGATGATCCCCTGGCCTGCCGGAACACCCGATGCCCAGGTCGCGCGGATCGCGGCGTATGCGGCGGTCGGCGTGGAGCGGGTCTACCTCAACGTCGCCGCCGGTCCGGCCGAGCACGGGATGATCACGGCCTTCGGTCGGGAGGTCATTTCGGCATCCCACGCGACCAACGCCCGTGGAGAACCCGGGAACCCGCCCACTGACAGACCCGTGGCGAGCTTGTCGTGAGCGGAGGACTAACATGACCCAGGTAGCCAGAACAGGGCCGGCACCCAGCACGCTGCCTGAGCACGCCCAGGTCGTCATCGTCGGCGGCGGGGTGATCGGCGCCAGCATCGCCTACCACCTCACCAAGCTGGGCTGGCGCGACGTCGTCCTGCTCGAACGCCGTCAGCTGACCGCCGGGACGACCTGGCATGCCGCGGGCCTGATCACGTCGGCCGGCTGCGCCACCGAGAGCCTCATCTGGATGGCCCGCTCCACCCGCGACCTGTGCGTCTCGCTGGAGGCCGAGACCGGCCAGGCCACGGGCTTCCGGCCCATCGGCCACCTGAGCGTGGCAACGACACCCGGACGGCTGGAGGCGCTCCGGCGAGAGGCGGCGTTCGTTCGCGGCTACGGCGTCGACAACCAGGAGCTCTCGGCGCGTGAATTCGGCAAGCTGTGGCCCGAGGCCAGGACGGACGACGTCCTCGCCGCCTTCTACGTTGCCGACGAGGGCCGGGTCAACCCCGCCGACCTCACCATGGCCTATGCGAAGGGCGCCCGGATGGGCGGCGCGCGGATCGTCGAGGGCGTCACCGCGACCGGCTTCACCACGGCGAACGGCCGCGTCACCGGCGTGATCACGGATCGGGGCACGATCGGGGCGGAGTACGTGGTGAATGCCGCCGGCATGTGGGCGCGGCAGGTCGGCGCGATGGCCGGCGTCTCCGTGCCGCTCCAGGCGGCCGAGCACTACTACCTGATCACCGACACCGTCGAGTGGGCGAACCCGGACCTGCCGGTCATCGAGGAGCCGGACCGGCACGGCTACTACCGCGAGGAGGGCGGCGGGATCCTCGTCGGCCTGTTCGAGCCCGTGGCCGGACCGTGGTCGCTGGACGGCATCCCGGGCGACGTCGCGTTCGCCAGCCTGCCGCCGGACTGGGACCGCGTCGGGCCCTACCTCGTCCCGGGCGATGGACCGCATTCCTGCGCTGCACGAGGCCGGCGTCCGGACGATGTTCTGTGGACCGGAGAGCTTCACGTCGGACGCCGGCCCGCTGCTCGGCGAGGCACCCGAGCTCGGCGGCTTCTTCGTCGCGGCCGGGATGAACTCGCTCGGCATCATCCTGAGCGGCGGCGTGGGGAGCCTGATCGCCCAGTGGATCGTCGACGGCGTCGCGCCGGTCGACATGACCGGCCTGGGCATCGACCGGATCCAGCCGTTCGAGACGAGCCGCCGCTTCCGGGCGGACCGGACGGTGGAGCAGCTCGGGGTGCTCTTCGCCGACGCCGCCTGGCCGAACTGGCATCCGAGGACCGCTCGCAACGTTCGCCGGTCGGTGATCCACGACCGGCTGGCCGCGGCGGGCGCCCACTTCGCCGTCTCCTCGGGCTGGGAGTACCCGGAGTGGTTCGCGACCGACGGCGCGCCGCCGGAGGTCGAACTCGGCTGGGGACGCAACGGCTCATTCCCGCTCCAGGCGGCCGAGCACCGCGCCGTCCGCGAGGCGGTCGGCATGATCGACATGTCGCTGATGGCGAAGTTCCTCGTCCAGGGTCGCGACGCGGAGGCCGTCCTGAACCGGATCTGCGCCAACGACGTGGCCGTGCCGATCGGCCGGCTGGTCTACACGCCATGGCTCAACGAGCGGGGCGGCATCGAGGCCGACCTCACCGTGACCCGCCTCGGCGAGTCGCGCTTCCTCGTCATCGTCACGGACTTCATCGGTCGACGGATCCAGCCGTGGATCGAGCGGCACATGCCCGCAGATGCTCACGTGGCGGTCACGGACGTAACATCGGGAACGACCCTCATGACCGTCCAGGGCCCGCGATCCCGCGAGCTGCTCCAGCGTCTGACGAGCGCGGATCTCTCGAACGACGCGTTCCCCTACCTGACCGCCGCGGAGATCGACCTGCATTACGCCCGGGTGCTCGCGATGCGGGTCACGTACGTCGGGGAGCTGGGCTGGGAGCTGCACGTTCCGGCCGAGTTCTCGCTCACCGTGTACGAAGCGCTGCTGGAGGCCGGACCGGACCTCGGGTACCGCAATGTCGGCCTTGGCGCGATGAACAGCCTCCGTCTTGAGAAGGCCTATCGCGACTATGGCCTCGACATCGACAACACCGACACCCCGCTCGACGTGGGCCTCGGCTTCGCCGTCGCCTGGGACAAGCCGGGCGGCTTCATCGGGCGCGACGCCCTGCTGGCGCAGCGCGAGGCGCGGGCCACCGGGCAGACCTCCGGCCTGCCGACACGGCGGCTCGCTCAGTTCCTTCTGCAGGACCCGGAGCCGCTGCTCCATGGGGGCGAGCCGATCCTCCGGGACGGCCGCTGGTGCGGCTACATCCGAGCGGGCGCATACGGTCACACGCTCGGCGGCGCCGTGGGCCTCGGGATGGTCGAGGAGGAGGCGGGCATCCCCGCCGACGCGATCCAGGGCGGTCGGTTCGAGATCGACATCGGCGGGACCCGCTACCCGGCGCGAGCATCGCTTCGTCCGCTTCTACGATCCCGACCGAGCCCGGGTCAAGGGTTGAGAACCATGGGCGTGCCTGCCACCACGGTGGGAACACTCCTTCGTCAGCGGCCGCCAGAGGGACATCCCCGAGCCGCCCGGAGTCCAGCGCCGCGTAGCCGACCGGTACCCGGGCCTCGACGTTCGCCCTGACATGAACCACGACCCAGCCTACACGGCCATGCCTGCCGTCGTCGACATCGACTCCGTGCTCGTGTCGGCCCCACCACGCTTCGGCCCGGCCGATGCTGTGCGCATCGCCCATCAAACGTTCGGACTACGCTCCGTGGCCGCCCGAGATCTCGGCAGTGAACGCGACCAGAGCTTCCTTCTTCTGGACGCGGACGCACACCCGGCCGCGGTCCTCAAGGTCTCGAACGTGGCCGAGAATCCGGCTACCCTGGACATGGAGGCACGCGCCGTCCTGCACGCCGCCCGCGTCGACCCGGCCCTGCCCCTGGCAATTCCCTGGCGGGTTCCGGCGCGGAGTGGACCGGACGATCCGGCGGGGCGTCGGGCCGCGATCGACGGGCCCGACGGGCAGCACCAGGTCCGCCTGTACGACGTCCTGCCGGGCCGCCAGCGGATCGACCCGCTGACCTTGTCGGACGCCGCTCTCGCGGGATGGGGCGCGACCACCGCCCGGCTTGGATGGGCGCTGCGCGGGTTCTTCGACCCGCGAGCGCAGCGGACGATGCTCTGGGACGTCCAGCACGCGACCCGGACGCGGGCCTTCGTCGACACGATCCGGGACACACATCAGCGCGTGCTCGTGACCCGCGTCCTGGACCGCTTCGAAGCGAAGGTGGAGCCTGCGTGGCCTTCACTGCGGGCCCAGGTCGTGCACGGCGACCTCACCACAGACAACGCTCTGGCCGATTCCGCCGGTCGAATCACCGGCGTCGTCGACTTCGGTGACATGAGCCACTCGGCGCTCGTCGTGGACCTGGTCTCCACCCTCGATTCGCTCGTCACCGGGCGCGATGACCCGTTCCGGGTTGCCCGCCTCGTCATCGACGGCTACCAGCGAGTCACCCCGCTCGAGCCGGTCGAGATCGGCCTCATCGGCGAGCTGCTCGCCGCCAGGGCGGCGGTCACCATCGCCATCTCGTCGTGGCGCTCGTCACACGGCCTCGAGGACGCGGCGTTCGCGGAGCGCTTCAACGCCTCGGCATCCCGAACGATCGAGGCCATCCTCGATGTCGGCTGGGAGGATCTGGCGCACCAGTTCGGAGCGGACGCCACGCCCGGGCCCGACCGGACGCTGCGTGACCGGCGGACGCGAGTCATGGGCCCGGCCCTGGAACCACTGACCTACGAGTGCCCGATTCACGTGGCCGAGGCATCGGGCACCTGGATGACCGGCACCGATGGCCGGCGCTACCTCGATGCCTACAACAACGTCCCCTCTGTCGGGCACGCCCACCCGCGGGTTACGGAGGCGATCGCCCGCCAGGCGCGTCGTGTGAACACGAACATGCGCTATCTCCACGGGACCGCCGTCGAGCTCGCCGAGCGCCTGATTGCAACGTGCCCGCCCGGTCTGGACACCGTGATGTTCGTCAATTCGGGTTCAGAGGCGAATGATCTCGCCTGGCGGCTGGCGACGACCTTCACCGGTCATCGGGGCGGCCTGTGCACTTCCTTCGCCTATCACGGGATCTCCGATGCGATCGCACCGCTGACACCGGAAACCTGGCCGGGCCACACACGGCCGGAGCATGTCGAGACGTGGCCGGCGCCCGACCGATACCGCGGGCGCGATGAGCAACCGGACGGCTTCTCGGCGGCCATCGATCGTCTCGCAGCACGCGGCATCGAGCCGGCCGTGACCATCCTCGACGGCGTGCTGACGAGCGATGGCTTCGCCGAGGTCGAGTCGTCCTACATCGCGGAGGTCATGCGCCGCACCCACGCGGCAGGCGCGCTGTGGATCGCCGACGAGGTCCAGGGCGGTCACGGCCGGAGCGGCTCGGCGATGTGGTCGTTCCAGCGATTCGGGATCGTTCCGGATTTCGTGACGCTGGGTAAACCCATGGGCAATGGGCACCCGGTCGGGGCGGTCATCACGCGCCGGGAAATCGCGGAGCGATTCGCTGCCGAGACGGTCTTCTTCAGCACGTTCGGCGGCAATCCGGTCTCGGCCGCCGCCGCCCTCGCGGTGTTGGACGTTCTCGAGGACGAGCGCGTGCTCGACCGGGTCAGCGATGCAGGCGAACAACTTCGCGGTGCCATTCGGGAGGTGGCCGGGCGCCACCCGGCCCTCGGCGACACGCGTGGCGTCGGCCTGGCGATCGGGATCGAGGTGGTCGCTGATCCGGCGGCCAAGATCCCGGACCCGGCCAGGGCCGGCGCGATCAAGGAAGGACTCCGCGAACGCGGTGTGCTCGTGGGCACGTGCGGCGCCGCCGGCAACGTGATCAAGGTGCGACCACCGCTGGCGTTCACGGCGGCCGAGGTCCCGATCTTCGCGGCCGCCCTCGAGGCGACGATGGTGGCCCTGCGCAGAGCGTGACAAATTGCCGTTCCGGGCGCGCGACCAGGAGCGGCTGCAACAGGCAGTCGGGCTGGAGCGTCAGGATCCGACGTCGCCCGTCGCGAGGCGGCTGTGAGCCCTCATCGCACCGATCGGTCGGCGATCAGGGTCGGCCGCGAGAGGGACCGAATAGAACAAGTGTTCGTGGCGCGCCCGACAGGATTCGGACGTGCGCATGCCCACTCGGAATTCAAGCTGGTTCCGATCGAGGGAGCCGACAGTTGGGGGGCCGCGGCGCGGAACAGCGCGTAGGTCGGGCTCGACGGGAACCGCGGTCGTTGGCGCTAAGTACATCGATTCGCAAGTCTCGCATCGTATAGCCTCACGCGGCCCGCGCGACCGGTGAGAGCGCAGCAAGGACGCGATGGAGATCGAGCCGGGTGAAGCGCCATTCGAAGGGCGTGGCGATCGCGCTGTACTGCTCGCCGAAGGCAATGAGCGCGGCCTCGAGCTCGGCGAGCGAGCGCCACTGGTTGGGCTCGAGAACCTTGCGCTGCACGATGCTGAAGTAGATCTCGACCTGGTTCAGCCAGGACGCGTGGACCGGCGTGTGGACGACCCGGATCTGCGGCCACCGTTCGCGCAGCCGGGCCTCGGTCCGGGGGCCGCGATGCGAGCTGCCGTTGTCGACGACCCAGAAGACCCGTCGGGCACTGGCGTACGGCTCCTCGCTCATGACCTGGTCGACGAGCCGTCCGAACGGCGCGATGCCGGTCCGGGGCTCGCAGCGGCCGAACACCTGCGCTCGATGGACGTCCCAGGCGGCCAGATAGGCGAGCGCGCCGCGCCGCTCGTACTCGTGCTCGACGCGGACCGCTCGTCGGGGAGCCGGCGGGCTCCCGGGATGGATCCGGGCCCGGGCCTGGATGCTCGTCTTCTCGTCGGCGCACACGACGTGCTCGTCGGGCCGCAGTGGCTCGCCCTGCCAGCGACCGCGATACAGGTCGAGAACGAGCCCGGCCTTGCGCTCGAAGGCCGGATCGCGCGGGAAGATCCAGCTTCGATAGCGCCACGGCTTCAAGGCGTCCTCGCCGAGCCAGCGCCAGACCGTCGTGACGCTGATCGCCTCGACAATGTCCCGGGCGACCGCGACCCGCGCGATCTCGGCGTGGCTGAGGCGCGACAGCGGCAGCCCGAGATCAGCGGGCCGCTCGCAGGCGAGGGCCTTGATCTCGACGACCACGCGAGGGGGAAAAGGTCCGCGGCCGGCCAGACCGCGGGCGATCGGCGAGGCCCGCGGCGCGATCCTCGAAGAAGCGCTTGCGCCAACGGCTCACGGTCGTCCGCACCGTCCCGAGTCGCTCGGCGATCTCGTCGTTGCGCAGACCATCCGCCGCAAGAACCACGATCTGGGCCCGGAAGACCTCGCGTCTGGTGGCCGTCTGGCGACGCGCTCGTCGCTCCAGCTCGGACCGCTCCTCGGGCGTCAGCACAATCCGATACGGGCTCCGTCTCGACATGGGCTCCTCCTCTCGGAGGAATTGTAGCTGCCGCCATTACGTCGTGCAACTTGGGAACGGCTGTACTAAGGGAATAGTCCGGAGATAGCGGCGCGCCGTACCGAAAGAACTCCATGAATTGGATCGGATGCCCGGCTCGGGTGGCGAGGTTGGCGACGACGACGTTCGCCGACCCACCGACGATCGTGAGGTTGCCGCCGAGACAGGCACCGAGGACGAGCGACCACCACAGCGGCTCGGCGGGGAGGCCGCTCCCAACGAGCCGCTCAACGACCGGGATGGGGGCGGCCGTGTAGGGGATATCAATGATCGCCGACGCCAGGGCCGAGAACCACAGCATGCCGACGCTGGCGACTCCGATGTCACCCCCGGATGCCTGGACGATCCGGTCGGCGATCCGGCCGACGATCCCGGCGTGGAAGACCGACTCGACAGCTCGATGATCTCGAGGGCGACGACGCTCAGGCCGGCGAGCAGCGCGACGATGGTGCGATCGACCCGATCAAGGGCGATCAGGGCGTAGGCGCCGACGAAGACGGCGCCGGCGATTTAGATGTCCACGTCAGCGCCTCACGGGCCAGCCGCCCGTCCCGTCCGCAGTTGCCAGCGCTTCGAGGAGGTCGCCCACGGGCGTGAACCGTTCGAGCGGGTGGCGCATCGGATGGTCGAGGTTCAGGCGGTATCTGTTGCGCCGACCCTCTCGCTCCTTCGCCACGTAACCGGATCGGGTCAAGTCCGTGAGGATCCGATGGGCCGCGCGCTCTGTGATGCCCACACGATCGGCCAGGTCGCGGACGCGGAGCGTGGGATCCATTCGCAGACAGACCAGGACGTGAGCATGGTTCGTCAGGAATGTCCACGAACCGCTCGTCCTCGCCGAGGTGTCTTCCATAGGTCTCCTCTGCAACCCTGAGACTCGAACACCGGCGCCTAGCTTACAGAGTCCGTTGACATGACATACGAGTCATGATCACTTAAGCCTGAACCGAGGGGATCCAGGGCATGACTCGGCAGCGGCTCGCGGGCCATCAGCAAGGCAGCCCTGTGCTCGACGCTCGTCGTGGCCCATCGAGCGAATGCGAGCGAGTCAGGGGGTCGAGACGATGGTTGGCCTGCGCATCCTCTTCGCGACCGCCGGATCGGCGGGGGCCGGGCAGGCGCTCCAGCTCCTGACGTCGAGCTTCGAGCCCGGCGGCGTGGAGACCGTAGAGGTCATCTCGGTCGTTCCCCGGGTCCCTCGCGAGCCGGAGGCCGAACCCGGTGCGACCCCGCACGCCATCGTCGAGCAGAACCACCGGGACGCGGCGCAGCAACATGTCCAGGCTTCCGCGGAGCTCCTGCGTGCCGCCGGGTTCAAGGCGGTCGAGACCATCCGCGCGGGTCACCCCGCCGAGACGATCGTGACCCATGCCATCGCCGACCGGCCCGATCTGATCGTGCTGGGTACCCAGGGTCTCAGCGGGCTGCGCCGGCGGGTCGTCGGGAGCGTCTCGGGCAAGGTCGCGCGGTATGCCCCGACCTCGGTCCTCGTCGCCCGGACGGCGGGCCCGATCCGCTCGGTCCTCCTCGGCTACGACGCATCCCCCGACGCGGACGAAGCGCTCGAGCTCGTTGCCCGACTCCCACTCCACGGGGGCCCACAGGTGACCGTTTGCTCGGCCTACGACGTCGTGCGACCGTTCAGTTCCGGCGTGGCACCGACGATGGTGGCCGAGGTTCGTGCCGCCTACAGCGATAGCCTCCGCTGGGCGCGCGAGGCCGCGGAGGCGATGGCCGCGAGCGCGGGTGAGCGACTGCTCGAGCGCGGCGTCGCGGCGCCCCACCGGACGGCGCGCGGTCCCGCGCACGAGCAGCTCGCGATCGTCGCGAGTGAGCTGACCGCCGATCTCCTGGTCGTGGGCTCCCGGGGCCTGTCGGCGATCCAGCGCTTCTTCCTTGGCAGCACGAGCGCGGCCCTCGTGACGCAGCCGCCGACGAGTGTCCTCGTGGCGCGCAGCATCGGAGGCTTACGATGAACGAGACGGTCACGATACCCTCGGAAGCCGCCCGGAACGCCGACGCATCGGTGTCCCGGCTGCGCTGGTCCCGGCCGAGCGTCATCGACGTGCTGTGCGTCGCCGGCTACGGCATCACCCGCTTCGGCTGGGGGATGCAGACGCACCGGCCCGCGGTTCCATCGTATAGCCTCACGCGGCCCGCGCGACCGGTGAGAGCGCAGCAAGGACGCGATGGAGATCGAGCCGGGTGAAGCGCCATTCGAAGGGCGTGGCGATCGCGCTGTACTGCTCGCCGAAGGCAATGAGCGCGGCCTCGAGCTCGGCGAGCGAGCGCCACTGGTTGGGCTCGAGAACCTTGCGCTGCACGATGCTGAAGTAGATCTCGACCTGGTTCAGCCAGGACGCGTGGACCGGCGTGTGGACGACCCGGATCTGCGGCCACCGTTCGCGCAGCCGGGCCTCGGTCCGGGGGCCGCGATGCGAGCTGCCGTTGTCGACGACCCAGAAGACCCGTCGGGCACTGGCGTACGGCTCCTCGCTCATGACCTGGTCGACGAGCCGTCCGAACGGCGCGATGCCGGTCCGGGGCTCGCAGCGGCCGAACACCTGCGCTCGATGGACGTCCCAGGCGGCCAGATAGGCGAGCGCGCCGCGCCGCTCGTACTCGTGCTCGACGCGGACCGCTCGTCGGGGAGCCGGCGGGCTCCCGGGATGGATCCGGGCCCGGGCCTGGATGCTCGTCTTCTCGTCGGCGCACACGACGTGCTCGTCGGGCCGCAGTGGCTCGCCCTGCCAGCGACCGCGATACAGGTCGAGAACGAGCCCGGCCTTGCGCTCGAAGGCCGGATCGCGCGGGAAGATCCAGCTTCGATAGCGCCACGGCTTCAAGGCGTCCTCGCCGAGCCAGCGCCAGACCGTCGTGACGCTGATCGCCTCGACAATGTCCCGGGCGACCGCGACCCGCGCGATCTCGGCGTGGCTGAGGCGCGACAGCGGCAGCCCGAGATCAGCGGGCCGCTCGCAGGCGAGGGCCTTGATCTCGACGACCACGCGAGGGGGAAAAGGTCCGCGGCCGGCCAGACCGCGGGCGATCGGCGAGGCCCGCGGCGCGATCCTCGAAGAAGCGCTTGCGCCAACGGCTCACGGTCGTCCGCACCGTCCCGAGTCGCTCGGCGATCTCGTCGTTGCGCAGACCATCCGCCGCAAGAACCACGATCTGGGCCCGGAAGACCTCGCGTCTGGTGGCCGTCTGGCGACGCGCTCGTCGCTCCAGCTCGGACCGCTCCTCAGGGCGTCTGCACAATCCGATACGGGCTCCGTCTCCAACATGGGCTCCTCCTCTCGGAGAAATCATGCACTGCCGCCATTACGTCGTGCAACTTGGGAACGGCTGTA
>CAWJIC010000012.1:0-9433 GCA_963842755.1 uncultured Chloroflexia bacterium
CTCCCGCTGTTTTTCGAAGAACGGCCGGGCGGGAGGGGTCCAATCGATCGCCGCGACCTCGCGATCCCGCACCACGACCCGCTCGACCAGGATCCGACAGAGCTCTTCGCGGCGGGCCGGGGAGGCCACCGCGATCGCTTCGGGCAGGGCCAGCAAGCGGGCCCGGTAGGCATCGAACGAGCGGATCCGGTCATCGTCGGGCAACGCTGCGAGGGCGACCCGAACCGCGTCCCGTTGGGCCTGGTAGTCCCCGTCGCTCAAGTCCCCCCCCAGCCGTGCTGCTTCTTGAGCTGTTCGAGGCGGGTGAGCAGGCGCGTCCGCTGCCGGCCAGCGACCGCGACCTCGGGGGTCTCGAGCCGCCGGCGCAACTCTGCCCGGGCCGAGTCGATCACCGAGCCAGGCAGCACGGCTTGCGCGATCGTCGCGAGGACGCTCTCCTCGACGAGATCGGCGGGTGAGCGTCGGGCGCGACAGCCGAGCGTCGGGCAGCGATAGTAGCGGCGTTCGGTCCCGCGCTGGAGGTGGGCCTCTCCGCGCATCCGGGTCCCACAGGCGCAATAGAGGAGGCCCCGCAGGACGTAGTGGCGGAACGGCGCTGGCTTGTTGCCGACCCGTCGACGCCCGGCAATCGCGGCGATCGTCCGCTGATACTCCGGCTCGGTCAGGATCGGCTCGTGGCGCCCGGGTCGTTCGTCGCGGCCGCGCTTCTCGACGACGAAGCCGAGATACATCCGACCCCGACGGGCGATGTCCTTGACGGCTTCGCGCGTCCAGACGCCATCGGCTCGGTGGGGGACGCCGTCGCGGTTCAGGTGCTCGGCCACCTCGGCCAGGGAGTGCTGCGTTCAGCTCGTGCCAGACCCGGCGGACGATCGCCGCCTCGTCGGGCACGATCACGAGCTCGCGGGGGTGGACGAGGTTGCCAGAGGGATCCCGGCGGCTCCGGTAGCCGAGCGGATCGTGCCCACGATGGCGACCTTCCTCGAAGAGCTGGTGCTGCATCCGGGTCATCCGCTCCGAGTCAAGATCGCGCTGGAGCTGCGCGGCGAGGCAGAGCTGGCCGAAGAGGTAGCGCCCGGTCGCCCCGTCGAAGCGGGCACCCGGCATGTTGGCCACCAGGAGCGGCACCTGCTGGCGCTCGAGCTCGTGGTGCAGGTTGAGCATCAACCGCGCATTGCGGGCGAGGCGAGATAGGTCGTACACGACGATCGCCGCCGCGTCCCCTGCGGCTACCGCCTGCAGGAGCGCCTGGTAGCCGTCCCGGGCCGCGGTGGAGCCCGACTGGTGGCCACCCGAGTCGGAGATCACCCGGACCGAAGCCCCAACCGGCAGGAGCGCCCGACAGGCGGCCTCCTGCATCTCGTCACTCACGTCGGCGGCGGTCGCCTCCTTGTACGAGCGGCGGACATAGATGAGGTGCTGGGCCACCCGTCCATGAACGCTCTGAGTGGCGGCCAAGGCAAGTGTCATTCCGGCGCCGGCTCCCAGTTCGCCGATTCGTCGGGTCGTTCGAGGGGCTGGAGTGGCGCGAGCGCGGCCTCCGCCGACACCTCGGCCAGCCAAAGAGCGAGGCGGGGCAGGACGGCGCCGCCGCTTTCTGTTTTCTGGGCGTCCCCGGATCGGCCCGACGCCAGCTCGCGGGCGAGCCGAGCGGGTGGGGGACCGACTGGTTCGATCATGCCCGCCAGGACCATGCGGCCGTCTCGAGGACCGTGGTCACGGCCGCCACACACGGACCGCAGCGATACCGATCCTCGGGGCCGAGCGGATCGCCGCACGAGCAGCACGACCCGAGCGGGAACCGGATGCCCGGCCGAGCGAGGAGGAGCGGAAGGGCGTGGCCACGTCGCACCTGAGTGGCCATGACCGCCGTTCGCCAGCCGATCGGATCGGCCTCGAAGTGGGCGAGGATTGCGTCGCGATGGCAGACCAAGTCAACGCGCTCGACCTCGGACAGCGCCTCCTGCGGCCGGTAGCGGAGACGACCATCGCCGGATGGCACGAGGACGATGCCCCGACGGCTGAGTGACCGGAGCAGCTCGGCCAGGGTCATCAGATTGCCTCCCACTCGTCCGACCCGATGCGATCGGGCTCGGGTGGCGGGGTGGCGAACCAGTCGTCCAGCTCGGATGGAGCGACGGGCTGGGGGACCCATAGCCCGGACTCACGAGTGGTGCCGTCGGGCTCGGGCCCGGCGGTTCCGGATCCCCTTGGAATTCGATGGACAAAATGGACAGAACGTCGTCGGGGTCGGGGCTTCTGGTGAGTTCTGGCCATTTTGTCCATGCGTCCACGAAGATCGCGGGATTCGTCTCGTAGCGGGCCGTGGGTCGGCCAGGGCCTCGCTCGGGCGCGAGCGGGCGGACCCAGCCATGGTCGTCGAGGGCGGCCAGGCCGGCGGTGAGGCGGTCGATGGTCGCGAACAGCGCCTGCCCCCGCAGGGCTCGGAAGGCCTCGCGCTTCGTGAACGTGGCCTGATGGGTGGCCACGATCCAGCGCCCGATCCGACGAGCCGCCTCGAGGCGAGGATCGGCGCCCATGTAGTCGAACACGGCCAGCGCGTGCGCGACGAGGTACCGCCCGATCTCGACGGCCGCCTGCATCGTGTCGGCCTCGATCGGTCGTCCCCAGCCGTCCGTCACGTGGTCGGCAAGGTGGAGTAGACCGGCAATCCGGACCGTCGCCCCGTCGAGCTTGGCCGCCCATCCCTGGATGTGGCCGAGATCGGCGTCCGGCCGCCGCCGCGGTTCGAGTTCCGTGGACCAGGCCGCCAGGACCGCACCGGCGTCCGGGGTGAACCGCAGGGTGACTGGCCCTGCGCACCCGTCGAGCGAGGCGGCGAGGGTTCGCACCGTCGCGGCATAGCGATCCCGGATGGCGTCGGGAACCGGCGGCGGGTCCATGTTCCGGAAGTCGACGTTCGGCGGCGGCAGCGCGTAGAGGAAGCGGTCAAGCAGACCCCGGCCGCTCATCTCGGGAACCCGTCCGGCCTTGCGCAGCACGGCCGGCTGGACGGCGACTCCGATCGTTAGGGCAGGGCGCTCGACGTACTCGGTCGGGCGGCCCTTGCGGTCGACCCGGAGGAGGTCCCCGGCGTGTCCTGACAAGAACACGTCGAGGTTCGGGACGCCATTGCTGTAGCGGCCGGCCATCAGCTCGAAGATGCCGCCTTCGGCCGACAGGACGGCCATCCGACCGCCATGGGCGAACAGCAGCGACGCCAGGGCTTCCGGTGTCGCGTCGGCCGTGAACAGGCGCGGTTCCACCGGAACGGTCAGCTCAGCAAGCGCCACGGCCGCAGCGGAGCGCTCCTGTTCCACGCCAGCCCGGGTCTCGGGTCCGGCGCCGGCGACGGCCTTCTCCAAGCGGGCGAGCGAGGCTTCGGCAACCCGGCGGCGCGATGCGGCATCGGCGAGGTCCGGTCTCGCGGCAACGGCCAGGTCGCGCTCGTATTCGAGGACCGGCGCCGTCATGTCGCGCTGGACGGCCGACTTGCGCGAGCCGGGCTCCATCGCCACGGCGCCGAACAGGTTGACACCTTCCACCCAGCCCGGGCGGGGTTCGACGGTCACCCGGCCGCCGGCCACGGTGGCCAAGGCGGTGAGCCCGAACAGCGCGGCCATATCCGGCGGGGTCTGGGTCGCCACGGCCTCGGCCTCGACGAAAGCGGCGAGCGACGCGGGGAGCACCTCGACCGGGAACGCCGGCAGGTCGGAGCTCCTGTCAAGCGACAGCGGCGGTTCCCACGACTCGGCTGCGTCAGGGACGCGTCCGGGGCCCGCTACATCCGGCAACGGGCGGGCACCGTCGACGAGTGCTTCCACGTCCTCCCGAGTCCCGCCAGCGACGACGAAGTTGGCGGCGTCGCCATGCGCCGGAGCGGCGGGCCAGGTGATCCAGCACACCTCGTCGGCGGCAATGCCGACCAACGCGGCACCGATCCGCGCCATGTGGGACCGGCCCACCCCGTCGTTGTCCGGCCAGACGCGGACGAGCCGCCCGGTCAGCTCGGCCAGTGCGATGGCGCCCGGGGTCCCGCTGGCCCCGGTCACGGTGCCAACGGCCTGGACGCCGATCGCGAGGAGCGCCTCAGCCGCCTTCTCGCCCTCGACCAGGACCACGGTGGCCGAACCGTTCAGCCGTTCGATCCCGTAGAGGGGCAGATCGGCGCTCGACAGCCCCCGAGCCCGGGCGTGCCGTCGGGCTGCTCCCACCACATTCGCTTGCCGTCTGGCCCGTCCTGTCGGCAATGGATGGCCACGAGCGCCCCGCTCGCGTCACGGATCTGGTAGCGCGTCACGTTTGCTTGACCGGCGGGTAAGGGGTTCGACGGGCTGCTCGCCGGCGCTCGCGGGCGGCTCGTTCCACGGCCGTCATGCCTCAACCTCGCGGGCTGCAGCCGCCAGGGCTTCCAGGGCGGCTCGATACCGCGCGGCGGCCTCGGGTGTGACCAGGCGCTGCGCCTCCAGGTTCGAGATGCGCTGGGGCGTGACAGCCCAGATCCGGGCGACGTCGGTCTGAGACAGGCCTCGTCGCTCGCGCATTGTCCGAAGGCTGAAACCGCTCGGGCGTTCGCACCTTTTCATAGGAACTACAATCGGTCCTATGGAGCCCGGACAGGACCAGCCCGCCGAAAATGCGACGAAGGTTCGGGGCTGGCCCTGCGGCGAGCCGCCCACCTTGGGGTACCCGGCCGACCGGTGCTTGCGTGATGCCCTGGAGCAGTTGCGGCCGTGGTCGGACGAATGTGCCGTTGCGACCGCGCTCTTGACTTGGAACGACAGCCATTACGGGCGGCCGATCAAGGGCGACGTGGCAGACGTCGCGGCCGAGTTGAAGGTCTGGGGCGACAGCGAGCCAGACCTCGACGCCGAGTCGGTCACGGGTCTGGCGGCCTTCATGTTGGCGAACGTCGCTGCCGGCCGGGCCCACGGCGACTACGACTTGCTCCGGCAGGTCGTTGTGGGAATCCCCGCATCGACCGCCCGCGACTACCGTCGGTTGTACGGCGAAGCGGCGCTCTCCGAGTACCTGCGCCACATCCAGTACGAGCAGGATCTGGTGGCGCTCATGCGCGCCGGCCGGAAGCTCCCCGCGGCCCGGCGCTATCTGGAGCGGCATCCTCGCACGCCATCGATGAAAGCGTATCCGGCGCCCCCTACCCGTCGCCATCGCTCAGATCCGCCAATGATGACTGCGATGCGATCTGGGTCGAAAGCAGCCCGGCCTCGGCCGGCCGAGCAGACGGTGATGGATCAGACCGCCGACACGCCGATCGCCACTGCGACATCCGGCCACGTCCTGTCCGTTTCGCCCTCGAGTCGCCGCAAGTAGACGCTCGTGACCGCCAGGCTCGAGTGGTCGAGGAAGCTCGACACCGCCTCGATCGACGCCCCGGCATCGCGACGGAGCTTCGCCGCCGTGTGCCGGAGGACGTGCAACCCGGTCGGGGCGAGACCAGCCGCCGCGAGGTACCGCCTGAAGCGGGCGTAGAACGTGCCGCTGCTGATGCCCCGCGGGCCGGCTTCAGCCTGCCAGAGCGACGCATCCGGATCCATCGTCGCGAGGTCCTTGCCGACATCGACGAGGGTCCGGCAGATCGCTTCGTAGGCGGGTCGTGGCAGCTCCCGGCGGCCACGCTTGCCGCCCTTGCCTCGGTAGCTGTAGAAGACGGTCTCACCCTCGAGGCTGAGATCACCCGCCCGGAGGTCGATCACCTCGGCCCGTCGGCGGCCGGTGAGGACCAGGACCAACAGGATCGCCCGGTCCCGCCGGCCACGCACCGTGTCGGGAACGACGGCGAGGAGCCGGCGCACCTCGTCGGCGCTGTACCCCCGGGCGACCGAGGGGACGGTCCTCGGGCGTTCGAGGGCATCACACGGGTTGGCGGTGAGGAGACCCATCCGGATCGTGAAGCGGTAGAAGGAGCTGAGACAGGCGATCCGGGCGCCGACCGTCGTCGACGACGGCACCCGGCCCGACAGGCCGATGCCGTGAGCGTAGGCGAGGACGTCGGCAGAGCGGACCCGATCCGGGGTCGTCACCCGGAAGAACGGCCAGAGCATCCGGGCATAGCTCTCGACCGTCCGGGTCGAGCCCGAGCGACTGCGCTTCTCGACCAGGAACGCATAGACCGCCTCCTCCCAGGCGGTGGGCTGACCAGATTGGAGCGCGGGGAGCGATAGAGGCGCCATCGGTGGGTCTCCTAGTGATGGGTGGACACCATCCATCACTCAGGTGGCCGCGGATAGCAAGACACGATGCCGGGATCGTGGTGCCGCTGACGTTGGCCCATGTCCCGGGTGTTCACCGGCGCAGGCCGGCCAGGGAGCTGAGCCACCGCCGCCGGGAGGCGCGAGCCGGAGCCGCACGCAGGCTCGCGCAGCGGCTTACGCTGGCGTCGGACACGATCTGATCGCAGAGGAGGGGAGTACATGAGTGTTGCCGGAGTCGCTGCCGTGCTTGGCCAGGCGGCGGTCTTAAGCCTGGCGCTCGCGCTGGCCCTCTCGTTCCTTGTCTTCGGCTTGACGGCCGCATGGCTCGCCGACGAGAAGGGACGAAACGGCACTACCTGGCTGCTTCTCGGGACGCTGCTGGGTCCGGTTGGCCTCTTCGGCATTGGGGTGGCGCCTCGAGGCGCGAGCGGGCGGTTCGGGCCGTGCTGGGCCTGTCGCGAGCCGATCGACCGCGAGGCGGTCGTTTGTCCGTTCTGTCAGACCGACCTGACGAAGGACTCTGGGTAGTGATCGGGATCACGACGGTGAGCCGATGCTCGGCCGGGTGACCCAGCGCCGTTCGAGCGGCGAGTCGCCGAGCTCCTCGGGGCCAATGATCTCCTCGACGAGGCGGGTGACCGCTACAACGTCGCCCCGACCGATCCGATCTCAGTCTTCGTCGAGCGCCTCTGCGCGCTCCGGTCGCATGCCTGAGCCCGTCCGGTGGCGACGCTATGACCACATCGTGGGGCCGTCGGGGTTCGCGCGGGCGCACGTAGACCCGCACCCTGGATCCTCTCGTGGGTTTCGAAGGCGCCCATCGTGGCACGTCCAGAAGGTCCTGGGGCCGCCCGCCGTCACGGCGAACGGTGACCCCAAGGCGGCGGGCTTGCGCCCTGGGCGCCCGGCCGCGCGACGCCGACGCCGCGACCTACCCGGACAACCACTCCGCCCGGGTCGTCTTCGAGGAGGCGCCGATGGTAATCGGCGCCTCCTGTACGCGCAGGTCGCGCTCGGGCTCTTTGCGGCAGGCGCCGGCTGAAGCCAATCGAGGGAGGGGCGGCTCGGGACCTTCCGCGCCGCGGTCGGCCCCGAGCCGCCAGCTCGACGGAGGCCGCGGGCCTCCGCGAGTCGAACGAGCTAGTGGATGACCGGGTTGGTCTCGTCGTCACCGGGCGCAACGCCGCCGGTCGTCATGTAGCAGCCGTCGGCCTTGCCGGGGGTGCCGGCATCGGGCCCGTGGTGCGCCGACTCCAGGCCGTAGGCGGCCGGATCGCCGCCGCAGACTGACGCCGTTGACGAATGGGGCGTGGCGCTGGTCGTTGGCGAGCACCTGTTCACGGTAGCCCGTCACGGACGCCGGGTCGCGGACGGTGACGTGGTGAGCGTGCGCCGCGACCGGCGCCGCCGCGCCGACCGCCAACGCGCCCGCGAGGGCGGCGCCGACGATGCCGCGGCCAAGGATCGAGCGAAGGTGTGCCATCAGGCCCTCCTGTCGTCGCGCGGTCCGGACACGGCCACGTGCTCGATCTCGTGGAAGGTCCGGATTGCGGCGCTGCTGCCCGGGAAGATGGCCCGGGTCGCCTCGTCTGCCTGGGCCGGGTCGAATGCCCAGCCCTCGAGCACGACCCCAGTCGTCGAGCTGTCGCGGAGGAGGGAGATCCGGCTGATCCCAAGCTGCCGCAGCCGCTCCGCGGCGTTGGGGCCGACGTTCGGCTCGCCGGCGTCGGTGGCAGCGACAAGCAACACGATCGCCATCGGGCCTCCTCCGCGATCCCTCGACGTTCGGGATCGTCGTGATCGACCCTAGGCCGCGGTCGGCCCCCGATCATCGGGGGAACCCCGTACCCGCGATGCGAGCTCGGCCCGATTCCGGAGCCCGAGCTTGGCGAAGACGTTCGTCACGTGTCGCTCCACCGTCTTCGGCGAGATGACGAGGGCCTCGGCGATCTCGGCGTTCGTCGCCCCGTTCGCGACCCAGCGGGCGATCTCCCGCTCGCGGGCGCTCAGGATGTCGAGCGTCGGGCCCGGTCCGTCGCGCGCCGCGCCCGCCGATCCGCCCGTCGCGTCTGGACCCCGCCGCCAGGCCCGCACGCCGAGCCGGCGGAGCGCGCCCGCCACGAGCCGGCCCTCGCTCCGGGCGCCCATTCGCTCGGCCATTGCCGCCGCCTCGCCGTAGGCTCGGACCGCGGCCTCGCGGTCGATGAGCTCCTGCGCCCGGCCGAGGTCGATGCGGGCCCACAGCTCGGGCCCGGCCCGGCCGAGGCGCTCCGCGTCGGCGATCGTGCTCATCGCCGCCGCCACCGCCGCGTGGCCGTCGCGCCGCGCGAGGGCCAGCGCCGTCTCGGCGCGATGTCGCCACCGGTCCTGGGCCGACTGCCGTGGGGAGTCGGCCGCCAGCCAGCGGGCGAGACCCAGCTCGGCCTCCTCGACGCGGCCAAGGCGGGCCTGGATCTCGGCATCGACGATCGCGAGCTCGTGACCGCAGCGCGGGCAGGCGACTTCCGCTGCGGCGGCGCGTGCCTCGGCCAGCTGAGCATCGATGTCAGGCGCCGCGGCGGCACCGCTGAACCGGGCCTGCCACTCGGCGATCGTCTGCCGGATTCCCAGCTCGTGATGGCGATCGGACTCGTGCGCCGCGTCGGCCCGGAGGGCGGCGAGGGCCGTCTTCGGGTCGCTGAGCGACAGTTCGAGGGCGTGGACGAGTCGATCAGCCCGGCCCCAGTGCCGAGAACCGTGGCCCAGCCGCGCCTCGAGCTCGGCCGTTTCCTGGGCGACTGAGTGGGCCTCGGCCAGGCTGCCGCGGCCCTCGAGGCTCCGGGCGAGCCAGTGCCCCGCCTCGTCCGCCTCGGTCGGCAGAATCCGTTCCTTCGCCAGCGTCCAGGCTCGCCGGAGGAGGCGCTCGGCGTCCGGCGATCCGCCGAGCTGGTGGAGCCCGGATCCGACCCGGGTCACGGCCTCGACGTAGGCGGCCTCGTCGTCGAGGAGGCCGGCGAGCCCCTCGATCTCGTGACTGAGTGGCAGCAGGTCCGCCATCCGGGCCTCCTGGGTCGCGGCGTCGCTAGCGGCCTCGAGGGCGGCGAGGTAGGCCCGGATCGCCGATCCGGAGAGCCCGGCGGGGCCGCCCGTCGCTGCGGCCATCGCGCGAGCGGCCTCGAGGGCCCGCGTCGCGGCGGCGGCCCCGTCGGCCGTCCGGTGCTCGAGCCAGAGGTCGATCC
>CAWJIC010000013.1:0-46188 GCA_963842755.1 uncultured Chloroflexia bacterium
CGGGGGCCGAGTGCCTCGCCCTCGTTCCCGCCGACGGGATAACGCCGGTGAGCGTCGAGTTCACGCTGGTGCCCAGCACGACCGGTCCGTTGTTGCCGGCCGCGGCTGTGCAGAGTGATGCCGTGGGCCAGGCCTTCGTCGAGCTGCCGGACGGACGTCGACAGCCGGTCAAGGTCGTCGTCGCCTCGGACGGCCTGGTGATCGTTCAGGGTATCGAGTCGGGCCAGGAGGTCGTCCTTCCGTGAGTGCCTCCGTCGTCGACGTCCACGGGCTGACTTTCCGATACCCGGGAGCGACGCAGCCCGTTCTCGACGGCATCGACCTGGCCGTCGCCCGCGGCGAGACCGTCGCGGTCCTAGGCCCCTCCGGACGCGGCAAGTCGACCCTGCTGTACCTCCTGGGTCTCTTTCTCCGGCCCACCTCCGGCCAGGTCATCCTCCACGATCTCGATGTCGCGCGGCTCGACGACCGAGACCGAAGTCGATTGCGAGCGCACCACATCGGCTTCGTGTTCCAGGACCCGACCCTGCATCCGGGCTGGACCGTCGAGGAGAACGTGGCGGAGGGCGCGATCTACGCCGGCGAGTCATTCCCGAGCGCCCTGCGCCGGGCGCGCGGACTCCTCGACGTATACCGGCTATCTCATATCTCCGGTCATCGGCCGGCTGAGATCTCGGGCGGAGAGGCACAGCGAGCAGCACTCTGTCGAGCCCTCATGCGCCGACCCTCGCTCATCCTGGCGGACGAGCCGACCGGCAATCTCGACCCCGATAACGCGGCCCACGTCATGGCCGGTCTCCGGGCTGCCGCGGATGACGGTGCTGCGGTCCTCGTCGTCACCCACGCCGCAAGCGTGGCCGACGCCAGTGATCGAGCCATCCGACTGGCATGATCAATGTCGCGCGACTGGCTGGCGTCAGGCCGTCGGTCCTGGTCCGCCTCGCACTCGACGGCATCACTCGACACCGATCGCGGTCGATCGTCACTGCCCTGGTCGTCGGGCTCGCCGTGGCGGCGGTCGTCGGCACCACCGGTCGGACCGTTGCGGCCCGCATGAACGTGCTGGCTCGGTTGGAGGACCCCTCGGCCCGGCTCATCCGGATCGTCGACCGGACCGGGCAGGCCGGTCTCAGCCCTGACGTGACGACCCGGATCGCCGGTCTGCGCTCCGTCGAGTGGGTCGTCGGCCTGAGTCCTGCGGGTCCACTCGGCAAGAACCCGGCCATCGGGGGGCCGGTCGAAGGCTTCGGCCGGGACGCCGTCGGCACCCGCCTGTACTGGGGCCAGCTCGAAGGTAGCCCGCTGGTGCACTTCGTTGCCGGCCGTCCGCCGCGCATCGGCGAGGCGGCCGCAGGGAGTGACGCGGCGAGCACTCTCGGGCTGGCGGACCGGGTGGGCCCGGTGATCGACGAGCAACGGGGGACGCTCCCGATCGTCGAGACCGTCGCCGTCGAACCGGCGGTGACGAGTCTCGGGCACTACGTCCTGATCCGGGGCGCGCCCGGGGAAGGGCCGGTCGGCGAGATCATCGTCCTCGTCAGGACGGGCGATGACGTCGAGCCGCTGGTCGCCCAGTTGCCGGGCGTGCTGGCTCCCGGGGATGGGCGGGCGATCGGGATCGAGCGGGCCGAGGAGCTTCTGAGCCTCCGGAATGCCCTGGCCCGCGAGGTCGGCGATCTGAACGCGGCCGTCTTGATCGGATCACTCACCGCAAGCGCGTTGCTGATCGCATCCATTCTGTTCGGCGCGATCAGTGAGCGCCGACGCGAGTTCGGATTGCGCCGCTCCCAGGGCGCGACCCGATCGGACATCGGCGCGTTGGTCGTCGCTGAGACGGCGTTGTTGGCGACGAGCGGCGCGGTCGGTGGCGCGGTTCTTGGCGAACTGACGGTACTCACACAAACGGGAACGCTTCCTGATCCGATCCTGAGCGGGGCGATCGTGATCCTGGTGACGCTGGCCGCGCTTACAGGGTCGCTCCCGGCGGCCGTGTCCGCCGCCCTGGGCGAGCCCCTGTACGTCCTGCGATCCGGCTGACCAGCGCACAGTGCCACCGGGGGCCCCGCGAAGCCAGGGTTCTCCTCCGCGCACAGGATGAGGGTTATCCCTAATGGCCGTTGTGTGCCCCCTCTCTGCCAACATCGGGTGAGACGCCCCGCCTCCACTGATTACTGAACGAGGGCGGGAACGGAGGTTCCCCGACATGGCGATCACCGCGACAGTCCCGCGACCGGGCGTGCATCCTTGGCCGATGGACACGATCCCCGATCCCGAGGTCAGAGAGCGACCCACCCGCCGCCGCTTCACCGCGGCGTACAAGCTCGCGATCCTCGACGAGCTCGACCACGCGTCCGCGCCCGGCGCGACGGGCGCCCTCCTCCGCCGCGAGGGCCTGTACAGCAGCCACATCACCGAGTGGCGCCGACTCCGCGCTCTCGGTGGCCTCGCGGCCCTGGGCCAGCCGCGCGACACCCAATGTTGGGGCCGCGCGTCGGCGCCTCCCGCGCAACGCACACGAGTCTCGGCCGGGCCCGGGCTTCCGGCAAGAGCCGGATAGACCAACCTCGCCGGCCCGCATGAGTACCACTCATCCTGGCAGCCCGAAGCACGCATGAATGCCTTGCGACGCGCCGCTTCGGCGGGCACTCGCGCACGAGTTCCCGGCCTCGCATGACTGCCACTCATTTCCGCCGGCCGATGAACCGACCCGGCCCGCTACGGTCAGGGGGTGAGCGTGAGGATCGCCGCCGCGCTCCGGCCGACTGCGTCCGCGCTGAACGGGAGCGGCACCTGCCGGCCCTCGACCCACGCGCCGATGAGGTCCCCGTAGTGGCGGTCGAACGGATTCCCGCTCTGGCCCGTCGTCTGGACGATGCGCGCGCCGTCGAGGTCGCCCATGTTCAGGTCGAGCCGGTAGCTGGGCATGTTCGTCATCTCGAACGCGCCGCGGAGGCCAACCGGCCGGTATGACGGGTCGCCCGGGTCCGGGTAGGCCCGGTCGAAGCGGTAGTACGTGTTGTTGACGGCACCGGCGGCTCCCGGGACCTGGTGCGGCCCGCTGTCGAAGTACCACTCCAGCGGCCCGATCCCGCTCTCCCCCAGGGTCGCCTCGCGGAACGTCGCGGTGTGGAGCCGGCCCCAGGTCCAGTGCCGCTCGCTGCCGAGTGCGGAGCGGAGTTCGCGTCCGGCGCCGTCGAGCGCCGCCGCCAGGACGTCCGGCGCGGACTCGACCCGATCGACGGTCCGGGCATCGTCCCAGAACTGGTCGTGGGGCGTCGCCAGCAGGGCGATGAGCGACTGCCACGACACCTCGCTCCCGACGTAGTCGCGGGAGACCACGCCGAGGTCGTCGTCGAACAGCCCGCGGAGGGCCTGCTCCTCGAACGCGAGATAGGCGGCGCAGCCCTCGCTCGAGACATCGCACGTCCCGTCCCAGGCCCGGATCCGGTCGAGGACCGTCCGCCCATCCGCGGTGGCCGGCACCACCCGGGCGTCCAGCGATGGCACGATCCGGGCGGCCCTGAGGACCTTCGTGTCGGCCTGGATCGCGCTCATCTCGGCGACGGTCACTCCGCCGCCGTCCGTCGCCGCGGCGCCGAGCCGGTCGAGGATCCGCCGGGCGCGGTAGCCCGGATCCCACTCGGAGGCCACGTAGTACGGGTACTGCTCGTCGACCAGCGCGTTGTTCGCGGTGACGATGAACCCGGACGGTGGGTCGTAGACGCGGGGCAGGTCGTCGAACGCGATCCGCCCGACCCACTCGTGCTTGCCGTCCCAGCCTGGGACCGGCCGATCGCCGCGGTCGGTCGGATCGGCCCGGATCGGGATCCAGCCCGGCGCCTGGTAGCCGATGTGTCCCTCGACGTCCGCGTAGACGAAGTTCTGGGCCGGCGCTCCGAACCTGCGCAGCGCCGCCCGGAAGTCGTCGTAGTCCCGCGCCGTGTCCAGGCCGAGGAACGCCTCGAGAGCGTGGTCCGGCTCGGCCGTCGCCGTCCAGCGCAGGGCGTAGAGGTCCGGCAGGTCCCGGAGCGAGTCACTCACGTCGTTGAGGACCGGACCGTGGCCGGTCTCGCGGACCCGGACCGTGACCGGGTCGCCGCCGGCCACCTCGATCGTCTCGATCCGCACGGCAAACGGAAGGGACCGGCCCTCGAACAGGTAGTGGGTCGGGTCTGCGGGGTCCACCTTCTCGACGAACAGGTCCTGGACGTCCGGGCCGACGTTCGTGACGCCCCAGGCGATCCGGGCGTTGTGGCCCAGGATGACCAGCGGGGCACCCGGGAACGAAACCCCGGCGACGTCGTACGGGCAGGCGTCGTCCACCACCCGGCAGTGCAGCCCGTTCATGTACCAGACGGAGGGCATCGAGACCCCCAGGTGCGGGTCGTTCGCGAGGAGGGCCCGGCCGGTGGCGCTCTTCGAGGCGCCGACGACCCAGTTGTTCGAGCCGATGCCGTGGCTCGAGGCCAGCCCGCCGCCAGCGTCGAGGCCGGCGATCCGCGAGACATCGCCCCCGATCGTGGCGATCGAGCGGAGACCGGCCAGCGCCGCGGCGGAGGGCGTCGTGGCCGCGCCCGAGCCCGAAGTTCGCGCGCCCGCCGCGCCTGTCGAGCCCGGCGAGCGTGCCCCGGTCGTGACGTCCCCGCTGGCCGTCTCCGTTCCCCCGTTCGCGCCTGCGCCGCCCGAGCCGGGCAGCCCGGTCGGGACGATCACGGGAGCGTCGGACGCGTAGGCCGGGAAGAGCTGGTCCGTGCGCGCCGGGTCGCCCAGCTGCGCGTCGGCGAGCAGGCGGAGGATCTCCGAGCGGAAGTTGCCACCCAGGTTCCAGGCCTGGACCTTCGCCCAGGTCGCCGAGTCGAGCGGCGTCCAAGGCTCCGGATCGTATCCGGACAGGCCGTTGCCCAGGCCGCTCTTCGCGCCGGTCACCACGAACGCGAGGCCGAGCCGGTCGTGGTTCGTCGCCAGCCAGGCGTTCACCCCGTCGGCGTAGGCCTGCAGGATTGCGAGCAGCTCGGGTGAGGCGGCGTCGAGGTCGCGCTGCGCGGCCGCCCGCCAGCCGAGGGTCCGGATGAAGCGGTCCTTGTCCAGCGTGCTCTCGCCGAACAGCTCGCTGAGGCGACCGGCCCCGATGTGGCGCCAGACCTCCATCTGCCAGAAGCGGTCCTGGGCGTGGACGTAGCCCTGGGCAAGGAACAGGTCGTGGGGGTTGTCGGCGACGATCTGGGCGATCCCGTTGACGTCGCGAATCACGCTCGCCGGGGCGGTCAGGCCGGCCGCCCGGACGATGCCGGTGGTCTGAGGCAGGGCCCGGCCGGTGATCGAGCCCACGAGCCCGACGACGGCGACGACGACGACGAGGAGAAGGACGACGACGATCCCGACCAGCCGACGGACGATGCGCACCCTGGGCCTCCCTGCGGGCGCCCGACCTCCGGCGCCGACCGACGGACAGTGTGGCGCGACCTGGCTGTTGCCGCTCGCCGCGCCCGCAGTTCGCGACCTCGACGGCGACTGCGGCTCGTCGTCGGCTCGTCGGCCTCGGCCGTCCCGTCAGCGGGGGAGCGGTGTCCCCAGGCCGGCCGCGATCGCGGCCCGGACGATCGCGTCGCCGAAGGCGAGGTCCGCCAGGCCGGTCCCCAGGTGGGTCGCGACGACCCGTCCGCGCGACGGGCGCTCGACCGCGTCGAGGATCGCGGCGCCGAGCGTGGTCGTGGGATCGGGGTAATCGTCGAACTGGCCGGCATCGCGGTTGGCCAGGAACTGGCCGAGCTCGTCGACCAGGAAGAGGGAGGCGTTGCGGGCCACCTCGGCCGCGCAGTACGTGGCGTAGTCGACCGGGACGACGAGCGCGTCCGGGGCGAGCCAGTCGTCGGTCATCACCTGGCGGACCGGCCCGAACGCGGCGGCGGTCACCACCACGTCCGCATCGAGGACGGCTTCGCGGGCGCCCGGAGCGAGATGTGCGGCGGCGATCCCGGGAGTCGTCCGCGCGGCGAGGACGAGGGACTCCGCCCGCTCGCGGCTGCGATCGAAGATCGCGAGCTCGGCGCCCGGCAGGAGGTGCCCGAGCACCTCCAGATGGCTCCGGCCCTGGACACCCGCACCGATGAGGCCGACCCGGATGGCGCGGTCACGTACCTCCGGCGCGAATCGGTGGATGGCGACGCCGCTGACCGCGGCGGTCCGGGCGGCCGTGATCGGGCCGCCGTCCAGGATGGCCACCGGGAAGCCGGTCGCCGGGTCGTTCATGACCACGGTCGCCGCGATCGTGGTCAGGCCCCGCTCGCCGTTCGCCGGGTATCCGACGACCCACTTCATGCCGAGGAGGTCGTCGTGGCCGGCGGGGTCGGCGCCGCGGAGGAAGGCGGGCATCGCGTGCGCGAAGCTGGACGGCGAGCGTGGGTGGACCCCGATCTTCGACGGGAGCTCCGCCGAGCCGTCCGCGAGCGCCACCAGCGTCCGCTCGGCGAGCCGCAGCCGCTCCTCGACCGGCGGCATCGCGGCCATGACGTCTGCGGCGGACAGGTACAGGAGCGTCGGCTGGGTCACGCCTGAAGTCTACCGCCGGTACCCCGCGGAGGCTTGCCCGCCCGTGAACGCGGCCCGTACCGCCCGAGCCGCTACCATCAGGGCATGCCCATGACCGACACGGCCCGGAGCCTCGAGAACCTCAAGCTGGAGCGAGACGCGATCGTCCTGTACGACGCGCTGGCGTCGATCGAGAAGGACCCGCGCCGAGCGTCCGCATTTCGGACGATTGCCGGCAACGAGCGCCGCCACGCCGAGATCTGGGCCACGAAGCTGCGCGAGCTCGGCGTCGACGTGCCGCCGATCGGCCGGCCCCGGCTCCGGGTCCGAACGATCATCTGGCTCGCCCGGGCGTTCGGGACGCACGCGGTGTCGGACCTCGTCCAGGCTCTCGAGGGGGACGAGGAGGCGGTCTACGCGGAGCAGGCCTCGCCGGAAGTGGCCGCGATCGCCGCCGACGAGCGCGAGCATGCGGAGATCTGGAAGCGCCTCGGCGGCACGGCAGCGGCGACCGAGCCGACGATGAACAAGTCGACCACGACCACGGCCATCGAGCCGACGACGAAGCCGACCCGGGCTGCCCCGACGATCGCCCCGACCCCGGCCGGCCGGATCGGAGGCGGGCTCACCCCGGACGCGGCGGCCCTCCGCGCCGCCCATGCCGAGCGAGGCCCCGACTCGATCGGTCGCGACGAGCACTGGCATCGGGCCGGCCAGTCCGGGACGCTCCGCGCGATCATCTTCGGTGTGAGCGACGGGCTCGTCAGCAACACGGCGCTGGTCATGGGCATCGCCGGTGCCGCGACCGGCGAACCGCGGTTCATCCTCCTGGCGGGGATCGCCGGCCTGCTCGCCGGCGCGTTCAGCATGGCCGCCGGCGAGTACATCTCGATGCAGTCCCAGCGCGAGCTGTACGAGCGCCAGATCGCCCTCGAACGTGCGGAGCTCGAGGCGATGCCCGAGGAGGAGGAGGCCGAGCTCGCCGCCGTCTACCGCTCGAAGGGCTTCACCGACGAGGAGGCGCGCACGGTCGCGAAGCGCATGTTCCAGGACCCCGAGCACGCCCTCGATACGCTCATTCGCGAGGAGCTCGGGCTGGACCCCGATCAACTCGGCTCGCCGTGGGGCGCCGCGTTCGGCTCGTTCGTCGCGTTCGCCCTCGGCGCGGTCGTCCCGGTAATCCCGTTCCTGTTCGGGGCCGGCAACGCGACTATCGGCCTGAGCATCGGCCTGAGCATCGCGGCGATGTTCGCGGTGGGCGTGGCGGTCAGCCTGCTGACCGGCCGGAGCGCGCTGTACTCCGGGGCCCGCCAGGTCGGGATCGGAGCCGCGGCCGCCGCGGTGACCTTCCTCGTCGGCCGGCTCATCGGCGTCAGCATCGCGTAGGAGGGGGTCCGAGCATGAAGTCGGTCGCGAAGCTCCTCGTCGCCGTGATCGTGGGCATCATCGTCGGGCTGCTCTTCCGGTTCTGGGTTGGCTGGGTGGGATATGCGTCGGTCGCCGCCGGGGCGGTCTTCGGGATCGGCTTCCTGGTCGTGTCGGTCACCCTGGGAGAGGATGCCCAGGCAGCCGACGCGGCCTGGCGCGAGCAGGCTGGCGACCTCGCCGTCTCGACCGCGTTCGAACGGGTCCCCCCGCCCCTCGATGACCGTGAAACCGGTGAGAGCGGCGAGGCGTAACCGATGGCGGGATCGCGGACCGATCCGGCTGAGGACGCCCGCCTCGTGAGCGAGGTGGTCACCGGGTCGGAGGACGCCCTCGCCGCGCTGTACGACCGTCACGCCGGCGCCGTCTACGGGGCGGCCTGCCGGCTGACCGGGGACCGCCAGCTTGCAGAGGACGTCGTGCAGGAGAGCTTTCTTGCCTTGTGGAACCGAGCCGAACAGTTCGATCCGACCCGCGGATCGCTGGCCGCCTGGCTGCTGACGATCGCCCGGAATCGGACGGTGGATCGGCTGCGCGCCGCCGGCCGCCGCCCCATGATCGTGCCGATCTCCGCCGCCCGGCAGGGAGCTGAGACGGACGCCGCAGCCCTCGAGCGAATGGCCCGGGACGGCGAGGTCATCGGCGGGGCGGACCTGGGGCCCGGCCCCGAGGGCGAGCTGGCGAGCGCCGAGCTTCGAGAGGCCCTCCGCGGGGCGTTCGCCGCGATTGCCGAGCCGGAGCGCCTGGTCCTCCTGCTCGCCTACCGCGACGAGCTCAGCCAGAGCGAGATCGCCGAGCGGCTCGGCCTGCCGCTGGGCACCGTGAAGACCCGCACGCGGCGCGGGCTGCTCAAGCTGCGCGGGGTCCTGGGGCCGGGGTTCGCGCCAGGGCCGGTTCCGGGCTCTCACGGCACGGAGGCCGAGGTGGCGGCGCTGGCCGCCGAGTCGCCGATCGTCGGAGCCGAGCGATGATCGATCACGACGCTGTCCGCGAGCTCCTCGAGCTGGCCGCCGTCGAACCGGATGGCCTCGAGCGCCTGTCCGCGGGCGACACCGCCGAGGCGGCCGCGGTCGCCGGGCACCTGGCCGGCTGCCCCTCGTGCATGGACGAGGCGCGCCGACTCGCCGCCGCGGGGCCGGTGATCCGGGAGGTCGTCGGCTCGATCCCGCCCGAGGCTCTGCGCGGGAGCGCGCTGGCGCTCGTCCGCGAGGTCGGACGCGCGCGCGGCGGCGCGGGGCGAACGGCCGGGCAGTCGGCAGCGGTCGAGCTGCCGGCCGTCGGCCCGAGCCCGATCGCGGTCGTCCCGCGTCGGCGCCGGGAGTTCGGCTGGCCGGTCGCCCTTGCCGCGGCGGTCGTCCTCTCGCTCGTCCTCGGCGGGGCGCTCGGCGGCGCCCTGACCGGCCGGGAGCTGCGCGACCAGCGGGCGGAGACGGCGGCCCTCGCCGTGCTCCATGACGCCACCCTCCGCCTGGCCGACGAGCCGGACGTACGCCGGGTCCTGCTGGCCGGGAGCGACCCGACGATCGCCGGCACGCTCCTCTTCTCGGCGACGACCCGGGCTCTCGTGGTCAGCGCCACCGGCCTCATCCCGCCGCCGGCCGGGCAGGAACTCTCGTGCTGGATCACCGCCCCGGATGGATCGCGGATCCGGATGGGCCGGATGGAGTTCGCCGGCGGGCTCGCCTACTGGGCCGGCTGGGCGGACGAGCTGGCGGACGCGGGGCCCGGGACGCAGTTCGGCGTCACCCGCGTCGACGCGTCGGGGGCCTCGATCGGCGGCGACGTCCTCGTCGGCAGCATCGCGACGAACTGAGGCGGAGCATCGGGTCGCCTACGGTTCGGCGGCTGGCTCGGTCGGCTCGGCCTCATCGCTCAGGGACTCGTCGGCCGTGGCTCCGTCGCCGCGCAGGTCCGCCAGGACGAGGTAGACGAGCGCCCCGCCGATGACCATGCCGAGGATGAGCAGCCACCACTGGAACTCGGCGTTCATCGGGGGCGGCCAGGGGCGTCGGCGATGGTCGGCTGCATTCGCCGGCCAGTATAGGGAGCGCCGGGGCCGTTCCGCCCGAGCGGATACACTCGCCCGGCCATGATCGACATCACGCCCGGTCCGTACGCCCTGCAGCTCGGCCCGCTGCCCATCTACTGGTACGGCATCTGCTACGCGCTCGGGCTGCTCGCCGTGTACCAGGTCCTGGTCCGCCAGGCCCGCCGCCGCGGCTTGGACGTTGGGCTGATCGGGGACGGGATGATCTGGGTCGCGATCGCGGCACTCATCGGGGGCCGGGCGTACCACGTCATCGACCAGTGGGCGCGCTACAGGGACGACGTCATCACCGCGATCCTGCCGATCGCCCGCCAGGCCGACGGGTCGTACGCCTTCGCCGGCTTCAGCGGCCTCGGCGTCTACGGCGGGATCTTCACCGGGATCGTGGCGGCCGCGCTGTTCATCCGCTGGAAGCGCCAGCCGTTCTGGCGCTGGGCGGACGTCGTCGCGCCGGCGCTGTTCGCGATGCAGGCGGTCGGCCGCTGGGGCAACTTCTTCAACCAGGAGCTGTACGGGCCGGAGACCTCGCTGCCGTGGGGGATCGCGATCCAGTGCAAGAACCGGGTGGCGGCCTATGCCTGCGCGCCGGGCACGGACCCGAACGCGACGCTCGGGCAGCACTTTCACCCGCTGTTCCTGTACGAATCGCTGTCCGCGGCGGTCGGGCTGGTCGTCCTGCTCTGGCTCGGGCGGCGGCTTGCCAACCGGCTGCGGGCCGGGGACCTCCTGCTCGTGTTCCTGGTCTGGTACTCGGTCACGCGGTTCCTGCTCGAGTTCCTCCGATCCGGGTACAACTGGACGGTCGGCGGCATCCCGACGGCACAGATCGTCGCGGGGGTCACGATCGTCGCGGCGGTCGCGATCCTCGGTGTGCGGCATTCCCGGCCCGGCCCGAGCGTCGCCGAGATCGAGGCCGAGTCCGGTGCGCCAGCTGAGCCGAGCCCCGAGCCGAGCGTCGAGCCGAGCCCCGGCATCGGATGACCGACCCGGGCGCTAGCGGGACCGGCCGCGCCCGGAAGCGGGGGCCCCGTCGACCGCCCGGCCGGATCTCCCCCGAGGCGATGGCCGCCGCGCGCGGCGGCGCGGTGGAGGGGCTCGACTGGCTCAGCCGCACGCCCGAGGCCAAGGCTGGCCTCCTCGTCCGGCTGGTCATGCTCGTCACGCGTTTCCTGCTGCTCGGGGTGTTCCGGTTCCGGATCTCCGTCGAGGGGCGCGAGCTCCTTCCGCGGACCGGCGGATACACCGTGGTGGCCGCCGCCCATCGGGGCTGGATGGACCCGCTCATCGTGCTCCACGCGCTCCCGCTCGAGCCGCGGGTCTGGTTCCTCGGCTCGGGGCCATCGGCGTTCGGGCCGCGCTGGCGCGAGGCGCTCATCCGCAGGCTCGGCGGGCTCCTGCCGGTCTGGCGAGGCGGGGTCGGGGTCGAGCAGCACATCGGGGCTGCCCGCGCGGTGCTCGGCAACGGCGGCGTCTTCGCCCAGATGCCCGAGGGGACTGTCAGCGGACCGGTCGGCCGGATCGGGCCGTTCCGGATCGGGGCGGCGCTGATCGCGCTGCGCACCGGGGCGCCGATCGTCCTCCTGGCGATCGCCGGTACGGAGGAGCTCTACCTCGGGCGCCGGATGGCCGCGCGCGTCCTGCCGCCGACAACCGTGCGCGAGCTCCTCGGGGAGTCGTCGGACGGGGCGCTACCCGCCGAGGGCTCACGGGCCGAGCTGGACCTGGCGCGCGAGCTGACCGATCGCTTCGCAGAGCGGCTCGGGCCGGTGGTCGAGGAGCTCCATCCGGGCACCGTGGATCCGCCGGATCATCCTCGGCGGTTCCGGGAGCCGCTGACCTGGCTGCTCCTGCGCAGGGGTCGGCTCGACCGTGACATCCCCGTTGGGCCCGACGAGCCGGCGGCCTGAGGCGGGGCCCGGCACGGCAGCCGGCAGGTTCGGGCATACTCGGCCGCGATGGACTACGCCGAGACGATCCTCGACCTCGTGGGGAACACGCCGCTCGTGCGGCTGACCCGGGTCACCCGCGAGCTCGGGCCGCAGGAGCACCAGCCGCTCGTCCTGGCCAAGCTCGAGACGATGAACCCGGGCGGCTCGGTCAAGGACCGCATCGGCCTGCCGATGATCGAGGCGGCCGAGCGCGCCGGCCTGCTCCGGCCGGGCGGCACGATCATCGAACCGACCAGCGGCAACACCGGCCACGGCCTGGCGATCGCCGCCGCGCTCAAGGGCTACCGCTGCATCTTCGTCATGGCGGACAAGCAGTCGACCGAGAAGCAGCAGCTCCTGCGGGCCTACGGCGCGGAAGTCGTCCTGTGCCCGACGAACGTGGCCCCGGACAGCCCGGAGAGCTACTACTCCGTGGCCGCCCGGCTCGCCCGCGACATCCGCGGGGCGTTCAAGCCGGACCAGTACTGGAACATGGAGAACACGCTTGCCCACGAGCGGACCACCGGCCCCGAGCTGTGGCGCCAGACGGACGGTCGCCTGACCCACTTCGTCGCGAGCGTCGGCACGGGCGGCACGATCTCCGGCACCGCCCACTACCTCAAGGCGCAGAACCCGGCGATCCGGGTCATCGGCGCGGACCCCGAGGGCAGCGTCCTGTCCGGCGACACGGCACGCCCGTACCTGACCGAGGGCGTCGGTGAGGACTTCTTCCCGGGTACGCACGACCCTGCCGTGGTTGACCGCTGGGTCCGCGTGTCGGACCGCGACGCGTTCGCGATGGCCCGCCGCCTGACCCGCGAGGAGGGGATCCTCGCCGGGGAGTCGTGCGGGACCGCCGTCGTGGCCGTGCTCGACGAGGCCCGCCGGATCATGGCGGCGTCGCCCGCCGACGCGCCGAACGCGGTGATCGTCGTCATCCTGCCGGACGGCGGCCGCTCGTATCTGTCCAAGCTCTACAACGACGAGTGGATGCGGGCGAACGGCCTGCTCGCCTCGCCCGGCGCGGTCGTCCGGGTCGCCGACCTGCTCGCCGTCCGCCACCGGGAGCCCGAGCGCCCGACGGTCGTCCTCGCCCGGACCACCGAGCGGGTCGGCACGGCGATCGAGACCCTCCAGGCCTACGGGATCAGCCAGATGCCGGTCTCCGAGGCGGCCGACGGCGAGGCGATCGAGTCGATCGTCGGCGCGATCTCCGAGAAGGGGCTGCTCGACCGGGCGTACCGCGACCCATCGGTCGTCGAGCGCACCGTCGGCGAGCTGATGGACCGGCCGCTGCCGATGATCGATGTCGGCGCCAGCCTCGACGAGGCGTTCGGGCTTCTTTCCGGGGCTGCCTCCGCGCTCCTGGCGGTCCGTGCCGGGCGCCCGGCAGGCGTCGTCACCAAGCTCGACCTGCTCGAGTACCTCGCCCACCACCCCGCCTGACCCGGGGCTCCACCGCGGCCGTCGCCACGCGCGTCCTCACGCCCGCCACGCGCCACCCGCCGCCCGCGCCGGGGACGGATCCCGTGCTTGATGCGAGTCGGCCCATCACGCAGCCGGCGGAGGAGCCCGCTCGGGGCGGCATCAGCCAGACCGGCGGCCACGCCCCCGCGGTGCGATGATGCCCGCCATGTACGACCCGAACGAGCCTCATGCCGTCGAGCCCGCGCCGTCCTTCGAGACGCTGACCGTCCACGCGGGCCAGGAGCCCGACGAGACGACCGGGGCCGTCGCGCCGCCGATCTACCAGACGTCGACGTACCGCCAGGAGGCGGTCGGCAGGCCGACCCGGGGCTACGAGTACGCGCGGAGCCAGAATCCCACCAGGGAGCGGCTCGAGCGGGCAGTCGCGGTGCTGGAGGAGGGGACCCACGGGATCGCCTTCGCCAGCGGCTCGGCGGCGACGGCCGCGATCGCGGAGCTCGTCGCGCCCGGCGAGGAGGTCATCGCCGGCGACGACGTCTACGGCGGGACTTGGCGCTACCTCGAGAGGGTCGCCCGGCCGCGGGGGGTCGAGCCACGCTGGGTCGACCTGTCGACCGATCCGGCCGGCGCGCTCGCCGCGAACCTGACCCACCGGACGCGCCTGGTCTGGTTCGAGACCCCGTCCAACCCGCACCTCAAGGTCATCGATATCCGGGCCGTGACAGACGCCGTGGCCGACCATGCCGGCGCGCGCGGCGTCCGTCCGCTCGTCGTCGTCGACAACACGTTCGCCTCACCGGCGGGCCAGCGCCCGCTGACGCTGGGCGCGGACATCGTGTTCCATTCGGCGACCAAGTACCTCGCCGGGCATTCGGACGTCGTGAACGGTGTCGTCGCGACCCGCAGCGAGGACCTCCACGAGCGGCTCCGCTTCCTGCAGAACGCCATGGGCGCCGTGCCCGGACCGTTCGACTGCTTCCTCGTCCTGCGTGGCCTGCGGACCCTGGCGATCCGGACGGAGCGCCACGCCGCGAACGCCGCCGCCGTGGCCGCGTTTCTCGCGGGGCGCGACGACGTCGAGTGGGTCCGCTACCCGGGGCTCGCGCACGGCCCGCATGCCCACCCGCAGGCGGCCCTCGCGGCGCGCCAGATGCGCCTGTTCGGCGGGATGGTCTCGTTCGCCCCGCGCGCCGGCGGCCGCCACGGGCGTTCGGCCGGCGACCGCGCGATTGCCCTCTGCGAGGCCACCCGGATCTTCACCCTGGCCGAGTCGCTCGGCGGCGTCGAGTCGCTCATCGAGGTGCCGGCGATCATGACCCACGCCTCGGTCGCCGGTTCGCCGCTCCAGGTCGAGGACGCGCTCATTCGCCTGTCCGTCGGCATCGAGTCCGCCGCGGACCTCATCGCCGACCTCCGCCGCGCCCTCGACGAGGCGTAGCCCGAGACTCGGACCCTCGCGGCCGCTCGAGGGGCAGGTCGCTCGCCGCTGGGCGGATGGGGCGAGAGCGGCAGGGCTCGTCCTTGGACCTCCCGCCTGACCGAGCCCCGTGTAGCGGCGTCGTCAGTCGAGCGGTTCGAGGTCGATCGTGCGGACCTGGCGGGTGCGGCCGGCCTCGGTCCGGACGTGGGCGGTCGGGATGACCGCGCCGGCGAACTTCTCGATGACCGCGACCTCGCCGCTGTAGAGCCCGGTCCCAATGATCCGCACGCGATCGCCGACCGCGAGGTCCGTCCGGCCGATCATCGCGGCGGTGTTGATCTCGGCGACGGTCGGGCGCACGTACGGCTCGGGTGCCGTGACGCCCGGGATCGGCGCCTTTGCATGGGCGGGCTTGCGGTAGACGGTCTTGCGCTTGGGGGCTGGCACGTTGGGCGAATTACCTCTCTCTCGGGGTGCTTGGCCGGCGGGCTGACGGCACTATAAGCGCTTCCACGGTCGAGGCGCTACAGCGGCCCGGCGCACCCGGCCCGGCCTGCCGCCAAGGGTCCCATTGCCCGCTCCGTGAACTGCGGACCTGCGTCGTCACGAACCGCTAGAGTCCGCGGCGTGAGGACCGGGGGAGCCAGGACCAGCGGGCACGACCTCGAACGGCGCGCCGAGGGGCCGCTGCGCGCCGTGCCTGAGGGGGAGGGGGTGGTTGCGGCGGCGGCGTCGCGCCACCTGAGCTGGCACGACGATGGGCGAGGATCGGCCCGTGACTGAACCGGCACTGACCTCCCGGCCGCCGCTCACCGACGAGCAGCGGCGGATCGTCGAGGCGCCCGACGGGCCGCTCGTGGTGATCGCGGGTGCCGGCACGGGCAAGACGAGGGTCATCGTCGAGCGCGTCCGGTGGCTGCTCGAGACGAAGGGCCGGGGCATGCTCGACGCCGGCGGCCACCCGATCCCGGGGGAGCCGACGAGCTCCACCGAGCCCACGCGCCGCGACGAGCCCTTCGCGGGCCCCCTCACGCCGGAGCAGATCCTGGTCCTGACCTACAACGTCAAGGCGGCTCGCGAGCTGGGCGAGCGGCTGGAGAAGGCGGTCGGGCCCGCGGTGCGCTCGCGCCTCAACGTCGCCAACTTCCACAGCTTCTGTCATCGGGTCCTGTCCGAGTCGGCCTCGGATGCCGGCCTCAGGACGAACCCGGACGTCCTCGACGGCATCGGCCAGGTCCTCCTCCTGCGCGACATCCGGCCGAGCCTCCCGCTCGTCTATCACTCGGGCGGCGGCAACCCGACCCTCTACCTCAACGGTTTCGTTGACTTCATCAACCGTGCCAAGGACGAGCTCGTCACGCCGCACGACTTCGACGCGTTCGTCGCCGAGGAGCGCCGCGTCTTCGAGGACCGCCACGGTTCATACGACCGGGCTGTCGAGCGCCTCGCGGCCCAGGGCAACCTCCGCGCGCTGAGCGAGATCCGCGCCGCCTACGCGGACCTGCGCCGCCGCGAGCGCGCCGAGGAGCGCGGCGACGAGAACGCCGGAGCCGACCCCGGCCAGGTTGAGAAGGTCGCCGACCGCGAAGCCCGCCGCGCGATCGCCGGCAACGGGAGGGCTCAGCGCCGGAGCGAGTTCGCGTCCGAGCAGCACGCCGAGATCGACGCCCTGGCGGATACCTACGTCGTCGATGGTGCGGCGCTCGAGGTCCTCCGCCTGTCCGAGCTCGCCCTCGTCTACCACGCCTACCAGGCCGAGCTGACCGCCCGCGGCGCCCTGGACTTCGGCGAGCAGATCGCCGCCGCGATCCAGCTGTTCAAGCTCCGCCCGAATATCCTGCGGCGCTACCAGCGCCAGTTCCGCTACCTCCTCGTCGACGAGTTCCAGGACGCCAACGTCGCCCAGATCGAGCTCATCGAGCTCCTCGGCCGGACGCCTGACCGGCCGGACAATGTGATGGTCGTGGGCGATGACGACCAGTCGATCTACCGCTTCCGCGGGGCGAGCTACGCTGCCTTTGCCGAGTTCGATCGGCGCTTCGCCCTTTCGCCCGCGCACGACCCGGGGGCGACCCCGCCCGGCCCCCCGCCCCACCGCCGGATCGAGCAGAACTTCCGCTCCGTGGACAACGTGCTGCTGGCCGCGAACCGCCTCATCGCGCACAACCAGAGCCGGTTCGAGCCGGACAAGCGGCTCGTCACGGAGCGCGAGGCCGGTGAGCCGGTCCAGGTCGTCGTGTGCGCCGGCGCAGCGGACGAGGCAGTGGTCATCGTCGACGCGATCAAGTCGCTCGTGGACCCGCACGGCCGGCGCGGCGCACCTGACGCCGGCGCCAGCGCGAAGCCCCCCTGGTCGGACGCCGCCATCCTCTACCGCAAGCACAAGCACCGCGAGGCGATCGTCGCTCGACTGCGCGAGGAGGACATCCCGTACACGGTCGTCGGTGGGCTGTCGCTGTTCGAGACCGCCGAGATCCGGGACCTCGAGCAGAGCCTCCGGACGATCGCAGACCCGCTCCAGGACGTGGCCCTCGTGCGGATGATGTCGGCCGGCCCGTGGCGGCTCGACGCGCTCGAGATCCTCCGGGTTGCCCGCATGGCGAAGTACGACCGGCGCCACCTCGTCGACGTGGTCAAGCAGGTCGTCGAGTTCGGCGAGGTCGAGGTGGACCGCGTAACCAACGGCGACGGCGACGGCGCCCCTGCCTCCGAGCCGACGGATGCCGATCCCGGCGAGGGTGGTGGTGCCGGCATCGCGCTCCAGCCCCCGACCACGGACCTCATGGCCGACCTCGCGGCCGGTGCGGCCACCGGTCCCGCGGCCGGCCGAACCACCACCCGCGAGCGCGACACGGACCGCGTCCCAGTTGACCCCGCGACGAGGGCCAAGCTCCGCCGCCTGCTCGACACGCTCGACGAGCTCGCCCCGCTCACCTGGCGAGAGGGCCCGTTCACGATCCTCGAGCGCTTCCTCGAGCGGACCGGCCAGGTCCTCGACCTCGTCGCCGTCGGCTCGCTCGAATCCCAGCGGATGGTGACCAACATCGCGAGCTTCCTGCGCTTCACCCACGACTGGCAGGCCGCCCACCCCCAGGGCACGTTGGCCGGCTTCGTCGACTACCTCGACGCGTTCCAGGGCGCCGGCGGCGAGCTGCCCACGAGCGTCGAGCTGACCGAGGACGTCCAGGGCGTCCGGCTGATGACCGTCCACCAGGCCAAGGGCCTCGAGTTCCGCTACGTCTTCGTGCCGCACGTCCTGGAGGGGGAGTGGCCGACCCGCGAGCAGGGCAGCGGTCACTTCCCCAGGGAGCTCCTGCGCGAGATCGTGCCCCCCGGGGACATCCACACCGAGGAGGAGCGCCGCCTCCTCTACGTCGCGATGACCCGGGCGAAGGATCGCCTCACGATCACGACCCACGGCGGGCCGGCGGCTGAGAAGCGCGCCTCAGCGTTCGTCCAGGAGCTGCTCGAGGGCGCCGGCCCGGAGCTCCGCGTGGTCGATCGCACGGCCGAGGGCGCGGGGGCAGGTGCCGCGCCCGGGGCGGCCGACGGAGCCGAGGCCGAGGTCGACATCGACGCCGATGACACCGACGACCTGGCCGACACCCTCGACCAATCGGCCTCCCTCGTCCGCCGGGTGATGCCCCTCCCCACGAAGCGCGAGCGGCGACTCGCTCTCCGGCTGCGCGCCACCGAGCTCATCGGCCTCATGGAAGGCACGGACCCCGACGATCCCGAGGCCGAGCCCGCCCGCGAGCGGTTCGAGGCGGACCTCGCCGGAATCGGCCGTGCCGCCGCGCTCCAGGCGGACCGCGCCCGGACGCTCGGGCTGGACCCGTTCACGTTCCGCTCGATCGCGCTGGACAGCGCCGCCGGGGCGAACCTCCTGGACGTCGCGCCACTGCCCGCGAAGTTCAGCTACTCGCAGCTCGACACGTACGAGCGCTGCCCGCTCCAGTACGCCTTCCAGCAGGTCTATCGGATCCCGAGCGGCCGGACCGTCGCCGCCTTCACGTTCGGCACGACCGCCCACGCCGCGTTCGAGGCGTTCACGAAGGAGCGCCGCGAGCGCCTGGCCCGGGGCGAGGCCGCCGCCGGACCGGGCGGAGCTCGACCGCCTCTTTGCCGCCGAGTGGAAGCCCGGCACCTTCGGCGACAAGGTCGCGGAGGACACCTACCGGGGTCGCATCCCGACCCTGCTCGACAACTTCTGGGCAGGGCGAGCTCGCGACCGTCGGCCAGGCGATCCACGAGGAGCTCGGTTCGACCTGGCCCTCCTCCCCGACGACGGCAGTCCGCCCGTCATCATCGGCGGCTCGATCGACCGGATCGACCGCCTGCCGTCCGGCGGCATCGAGATCGTCGACTACAAGACCGGCCGGATCGGCTCCCAGAAGGGCGTCGACGAGAGCCTCCAGCTCTCGATCTACGCCCTCGCCTGTCGCGACGCGCTGGGGTTGGGGACGCCGGAGCGGGTCACCCTCTACTTCACCGAGTCCGCCACCCGGATGAGCACTGTCCGCACCGACGAGCAGCTCGATGCCGTCCGGGCGGACATCCTCGCCCGGGTCGCCCGGATCCGCTCCGGCGACTTCGCGGCGACCCCGTCCGGCACCACCTGCCGCTGGTGCGACTACGCCCCGATGTGCCCGAGCCGGGCGCGCTGAGCGTCCGCCCGGCGGCCTCTGCGTCACACGCACGAACGTGACGTCCGGGACGCGGATCGGTCGGATTCGACGGGTGCGCGCGGCTTGGGCACGCCGCCTTGACACGTCGTCCATGGACCCGTAATCTACGTCCATGTCGATCCGCACGAAGCGCACCTACAACCTGCCCGAAGGCACGGTCCGCCGAGTCCGGGAGCTCGCCGCCGGCGGGCTCGTCGGGTCGAGCCAGGACGCCGTGGTGGAGGCGGCTGTGGAACGCCTCTACGAACAGGTCCGAGTGGAGGAGGAAGCGAGGGCCTGGGCCTCGGCCGCCGCCGACCCGGAGTTCCGCGCGGAGATGACGGGCGTCGCCCGAGACCTGGACGATCCTGACGCGTGGCCGGCATAGGCGCCGCCGCGCTGTCCACGCCGCTCCGCTGGACAGTCGTCCTCGTCGACTTCGACCCCGCAGTCGGTCACGAGCAGCGCGGGGTCCGGCGGGCCCTCGTCGTCTCCTACGAGGCCTTCCACCGATCCGGCATGGCGTCGGTCTGCCCGATCACGACCCGAGAGCCCAAGTACCCTGGCGAGGTCGCAATTCCCGCCGGGCACGCCGGGCAGACGATGAACAGCCTGATCCTCTGTCACCAGCTGCGGACACTCGATCTGACCCGGATCACTGCGCTTGAGATCGGCGGACGGGTGCAGCGCGTGACGGGTCCGGCGATCCGCGCTGCCGTCCGCGAGGCCCTTCTGCACCAGCTGGGCCTGGACCTGCGCCCCGATTCGGACGGCGCCGCGTAGGTCGCGGCGCGGACGGTCGGTCAGCCGAGGCAAATCGCGGACACGGCCGCAACCGCGTCGCAACCCTGCTGCAATCCGTGACGGAGCGGCGTACAATCCGCGCGACTGCGGAAGCCGACTCCCTCCGCCGGGCCACGCGGCACGGCACGAGGCACGCGCGGCCGGTCGATCGAGCCGATGTGCCATGCCATCGGGAGAGGATCGACCCGGCCTGCGCCCGACCACCAGGGAGCGATGATCGTGACCGCGACCCGCACCACGCCGACCACCGCGACCGCCCCGACGCTCGGGCGCCTAGTACGCACGAACCTCTCCACCGCCGAGTTGTTCGAGGATGCCATCCGCGCGGGGGAGGGGATCATCGCGGCCGAGGGACCGATGGTCGTCCGCACGGGCAGGCACACCGGTCGGAGCCCCGAGGACAAGTTCATCGTCGACGAGCCGTCGAGCCGGGACAAGATCTGGTGGGGCCCGGTCAACCGCCCGATCAGCGAGGAGCACTACGATCGGCTGCGCGCCCGCCTGGTCGACTACGTGGCGGACAGGGCGCTCTACGCGCAGGACTGCTTCATCGGCGCCGCGCTGGAGCATCGCCGCTCGCTGCGGGTCTACACCGAGACCGCCTGGGCGAGCATCTTCGCCGAGAACCTCTTCCGCCGGCCGTCGCTGGAGGAGCTCGAGGGGTTCGTCCCGAACTTCACGATCATCAACGTGCCCTCGTTCAAGGCGGACCCGGCGACCGAGGGGACTCGAACCGAGACGGCGATCCTGGTCCACCTCCGGCGGATGGAGGTGATCATCGTCGGCACGGAATACGCTGGCGAGATCAAGAAGTCGGCCTTCACGGTCATGAACTACCTGATGCCCGACGAGGGCGTCCTGCCGATGCACTCGGCGGTGAACGTCGGCGCGGCGGGCGACTCGGTCGATCTTCTTCGGGCTCAGCGGCACGGGCAAGACGACGCTGTCCGCCGATCCGCTGCGGAGCCTGATCGGCGACGACGAGCACGGCTGGGGCGACGCCGGCGTGTTCAACTTCGAGGGCGGCTGCTACGCCAAGACGATCCGCCTCTCCCCGATGTACGAGCCGGACATCTTCCAGACGACACGGCGCTTCGGGACGATCCTCGAGAACGTCGACCTGCGATCCGCGGACGCGCGAGCTCGACCTCGACTCGGACCGCTTCACCGAGAACACCCGCGGCGCCTACCCGCTCCACTTCATCGGCAACGCGGACCCGACCGGGATCGCCGGCCAGCCGACGAAACGTCGTCCTGCTCACGGCCGACGCGTTCGGCGTCCTGCCGCCGATCAGCCGGCTGACCCACGACCAGGCGGCCTACCACTTCATCAGCGGCTACACCGCCAAGCTGGCCGGCACCGAGATCGGGGTCAAGGAGCCGAAGGCCACGTTCTCGGCCTGCTTCGGGGCGCCGTTCATGCCGCGCCACCCGGGCGAGTACGCGGCGATGCTCGCCGAGCGCCTCGGCGCAGTGGGACGTCCCGGTCTGGCTCGTGAACACCGGCTGGACCGGCGGCCCGTACGGCACCGGCGAGCGGATGAACATCGACCACACCCGGGCGATGGTCCGGGCGGCCCTGAACGGCGCCCTCGACGAGGTCGAGTACGTGGACGGACCCGATCTTCCGGGTCGAGGTGCCGGTCGCCTGCCCGGACGTGCCTTCGGCGTTCCTCCAGCCGCGCAACGACCTGGCGGACCACGCCGCCTACGACCGTCAGGCGAAGGCCCTCGCCACGATGTTCGCCGAGAACTTCGTCAAGTACGCCGACGGCGTGTCGGATGGCATCCGCTCCTCCGGCCCTGCCGTCGAGTAGCCCCGGCTTCACAGGGAGCCCCGGTGCCCTGGCGTGCATCGCAGGCAGGCTCCCATCCCCCTTGCGGACGGGTCAGTGTGTTTGCCGGCCGAGTCGCCCCGCCCCGATCTGGCGACCCTCGGCCCCGGCTCCGCCGCCCCCTACCCGGCCCGCGCCACCTGGGCGGAGACTTCGGCCGCGCAGCACTCCGGCAGGCTCGAGGCGGGCGCCCGGCCCGGGAGTACCTTCGCGAATGCGCCGACGTAGACGCCCGCGAGGATGACCGCTCCGCCGATCGCGAACGCCGGGGTGATCGACTCCCCGGTCAGCAAGGCCGCCGCCGACACGGTCACGAGCGGCAGCAGCAACGTCGTGTACGACACAGCCGACGCGGTCCAGCGCTCGAGCGCGAACACGAACAGCGAGAACATCACGACGGAGCCGAACACGACCAGGTAACCGATCGCGGCCCACGTCGCGGCCTGGACTGGTACGACCCGCGCCTCTCCTGTGACGAGCGACAGGCCCAGGAGCAGGGCGGCCCCGGTCAGCATCGCCACCGCGTTCGTGCCGAACGGGTCGCTCCGGGGGATCCACTTCACGACGACCCCCGTCTCGGCGATCGCCACCGCGCCGAGCAGGATGAGGACGAGCGAGCCGACCGGCACGTCCGCGCTCACCTGGTCGGCGAATACGACCGCCACTCCGCCGAGGGCGATGAGCGCGCCGAGCAACCCCTGGGCCCGGAACCGCTCCTGGCGCTGGACGATCGCCAGGCCGAAGGTCAGCAGGGGCGTCAGCGCGATGAGGACTTGGGCCGTGCCGGCCGGTGTGTGGCGCAGGCCCGTATAGGCGAACCCGTAGCTCGCCGCGAAGCCGATGGCGCCGTACAAGACCGCCCCGGCCAGGCTGCGCCCCCGCGGGAACGGCCGGCCGAGCGCCACGACGATCACCGCCATGATCAGCCCGGCCGCAGCGAAGCGGACCGTCGCGCCCCAGAACGGGGCGAGCTCGTGGACCGTCTGGCGGACGCCGACGGCGTTCACGCCTCCGAACAGGACGACTCCGAGGAACGCGAGAAGCGCGGATCGGTCGGGGCGGGGGTCGGTCGAAGACGGAGCGCTCACGACGGGTTCTCCTCTGCCATGGCGGCCGGGACGTCGCCGAGCATCGCACCATGGACGCGGCTCCGGAAGCCCGTCGCCTCGTACCGGCTCCCAGCCGGCGGGTGGGCCCGCATTCCGCCGGCCTGCGCTCGCCTGGCCAGATCGACCCGGGGAGGCAACCTCCCGTCCGTGATGACAGTCGGGCCATCATCGACGCAACCTTCCGTCCCTCTTTCCGTCTCGCCGCCTGCGCTCGGGGCCCGCCCGGGTCTGCCCGGGTCCGCCCGGGCCCGCCGGGCCCTCCGCAACCTTCACGATGGGCCGATGCGCATCACCGGCGAGCCCCTTGTCCGCCGGGGCCCGCCGGGCCCTCCGCAATCTTCACGATGGGCCGATGCGCATTACCGGCGAGCCCCTTGTCCGCCGGGGCCCGCCGGGCCCTCGGGCCCACCCGACTGTGGTGGCAATCGCGGCAGGCCCGCTGAAGTTCCCCGGCTACAATGACCAGGCCCCCACTCGACGGAACCCAATCCCCCCGAGCCCGCCCGAGAAGTCACAAGGAGCATCTCGCCCATGTCTCGCAACAAGGTCACCGTCATCGGCGCCGGCAACGTCGGCGCCACCACCGCCCAGCGGATCGCCGAGGCCGGACTCGCCGACGTCGTCCTCGTCGACATCGTCGAGGGGCTGCCCCAGGGCAAGGGGCTCGACCTCGCCGAGGCGGCCCCGGTCGTCGGCCACGACGCGCGGATCACCGGCACGAACGACTACGCCGACACGGCGGGCTCGGACATCGTCGTCGTCACCTCGCGGCCTCGCCCGCCAGCCGGGGATGAGCCGCGACGACCTGCTGGCGAAGAACGCCGGGATCGTCCGGGCGGTCGTCGAGCAGGCGGCGAAGCACTCGCCGGACGCGATCCTGATCATCGTCACGAACCCGCTCGACGCGATGTGCCACGTCGCGATGCAGGCGTCCGGGCTTCCCGCGCGAGCGCGTCCTCGGCATGGCCGGCGTCCTCGACTCGGCCCGCTTCCGGACGTTCATCGCCCAGGAGCTCGGCGTGTCGCGTCGAGGACACCCACGCGTTCGTCCTCGGCGGCCACGGCGACACGATGGTCCCGCTGCCGCGCTACTCGACGGTCGCCGGCGTGCCGATCACGGAGCTGCTGTCGCCCGAGCGGGTCAAGGCCCTCGAGGAGCGGACCGCGAACGGCGGCGCCGAGGTCGTGGCCCTGCTCAAGACCGGCTCGGCCTTCTACGCCCCGGCCGCGTCGCACGTTCGAGATGGTCGAGGCGATCCTGCGCGACCGGAAGCGCGTCCTGCCGTGCGCCGTCCTGCTCCAGGGCGAGTTCGGGACCGACGGCCTGTTCGTCGGCGTGCCCGTGCGTCCTGGGCGCGGGCGGCATGGAGCGGGTCTTCGAGATCGAGCTGACCGCCGACGAGCAGGCCGCCTTCGACCGCTCCGCCGCCGCCGTCCGCGAGCTGGTCGCCAAGCTGGGCTGAGGTCGCCGAGGGCCGCGGTGCCACGGTGCACCGGACGACGGACGCGGCCCCGTGACGCGCTGGTCCGTTCGTACTAGAGTCCGCAAGACGGACACGTCCCTGGGGTCGGGCGCGTCCGAGTGGGGGCCGGCCACCAACCTAAGTACTCTTTAACGCATATACGATGATGTATCTTGCCCGCCTCAGGAGTATGCTCCTCGCGTCCGCCATGGGAGGAGCACATGCCGAGAAGAGCCCATTCATCATCGAGCCGTCGTCTGCCGAGCGAGCTGTCCTGGAGTTCACGAGCCGTCGTTATTCAGCACCGTATCGTGATGTCGTCCGGGCCCGGATCGTGCTCCTGGCCACCGAGGGCCTGGAGAACAACGAGATCGCCCGCCGGCTCGACATGCCGGTACAGATCGTATCCAAGTGGCGGAAGCGCTTCTTCGAGGAGCGGCTGGCGGGCCTGGCGGAGCGCTCCCGAACCGGCCGTCGGCCGGCTTTTTCCCCCAGCGCTCGTCGTCGCGGTCAAGGCGATCGCCTGTGAGCTGCCGGTCCGGCTCGGCCTGCCCCTCAGCCGCCTCCACGTGCCCGACATTCGAGCCGAGGTGATCCGGCGCGGCCTGGCGGCCTCGATCTCCGAGACGACGATCTGGCGCTGGCTCACCGAAGACGCGATCAAACCGTGGACCCACCGCAGCTGGATCTTTCCGCGCGATCCTGACTTTGGGCCCAAGGCGGCCCGCGCCCTCGACCTGTACGCCGGCGAGTGGGAGGGTCGCCCGCTCAAGAGCGACGAGTTCGTCATCAGCGCCGACGAGAAGACGAGCATCCAGGCGCGCATCCGCTGCCACCCGACGATCCCTGCCAACGCGCGGCATGCGATGCTCGTCGAGTTCGAGTACGAGCGCGGCGGGGCGCTCCAGTACCTTGCCGCCTGGGACGTCCACCGGGCCAAGCTCTTCGGCCGCTGTGAGCCCCGAACCGGCATCGAACCGTTCGGCCGGCTCGTCGAGCAGGTCATGACGGCCGAGCCGTACCGCTCGGCGCGGCGCGTCTTCTGGGTGCTCGATAACGGCAGCTCGCATCGCGGCCGGGCCGCCATCGCGCGTCTCGTGGCGGCCTACCCTCGGCTCGTGCCCGTCCATCTCCCGGTCCACGCCAGTTGGCTCAACCAGGTCGAGATCTACTTCAGCATCCTGCAACGTAAGGTCCTCACGCCGGCCGATGCCATCTCGCTCGAGGAGCTCGCCGCCCGGATCCTCGCCTTCCAGACCCGCTACGAGGTCCTCGCCGCACCGTTCGAGTGGAAGTTCACCCGGGCCGATCTCGCCACGTTCCTCGAACGCCTGGCGCTGAGGAGCACCGACCCGCTCCATGAGGCAGCATGAATACATCACCGAATATCCGTGCTAGAGCACTAAGGGAGGAGTCTTCATCGTGAGACGTCTGAGAACCGCGATTGCGCTCGCCGCGGTCGCCGCACTGGTCATGTCAGTGCCGGTCGGCGCGGCCGGCCCGGTCCGGCGCAGCGCGGCCTCGACCGACTCGACCGCCACTCGACCCACGGTCGATAGCTCGATGGCCCTCGTCCAGCTCAAGGGCGAGCCCCTGGCCACGTACGCCAAGACGAAGCCCGCGCCGGGCAAGAAGATCGACCTCGCGAGCTCGACCACGAAGGCCTACCGGGCCCAGCTCGCCGCCCTGCGCAACGACTTCAAGAAGTGGCTCAGCGTGAACGCCCCCAAGGCGCGGGTCACCGGCGGCTGGGACATCAGCCTCAACGCCGTGTCGGTCCGCCTCAATGGCACGACCCTGGCCAAGCTGCGGACCGCCGCACTGGTCGCTCGCGCCGAATACCAGGGCCTCTACTACCCGACCGTGGACGACCCGGACCTCGGGATCATCCAGGCCGTGGCCGCCTGGTCCGCCAACGGCGGCGGCGCTGCAACCGCCGGCGCTGGGCGTGAAGGTCGCCATCGTCGACACCGGCATCGACAGACCCATCCGTGCTTCGACGACACCGGCTACGCGACCCAGACCCAGCTCGGCGACCACCTCGCTCACGAACAACAAGGTGATCGTCGCGCCAAGGTCTTCAACAACAAGGCCGTCGAGCGCGGCTACACCGCCGAGGCCGTCCAGGAGCACGGCACCCACGTCGCCGGCACGGTCGCCTGCAACGCCCACACGCCGGCCGACCGTCAACGGCGTCGACATCCCGTACGACCTGTCGGGCGTCGCGCCGCGCGCGCTGCTCGGCAACTACAACGTCTTCCCGGGCGACGTCGTGAACGCCCGCTCCGAGGACATCCTCAACGCGCTCGACGCGGCCTACGCCGACGGCATGGACGTCGCGAACATGAGCCTCGGCGGCGGCGCGCAACGGCGATCCAGGACCTGCTCGACGATGGCCGTCGACAACCTCGACCGGGCCAACATGGTCGTCGCGGTCGCGGCCGGCAACAGCGGCCCCGGCGACTTCACCGTCGAGTCGCCGGGCTCCGCGGCGCGCGCGCTGACGGCGGGCGCGAGCACGGTCGGCCATTTCGTCGGTGCGCCGCGTGACGCGCGGGTGGCGGCTCGATACGGCGCGGCGGCCGGTGAGTTCAAGACGGTCGCGTCCGACCTGACGGCGCCGCTCGGCGGTCGTCGATCCGATCGACCCGGCGTCGCGGCGTTGAGCAAGGCCTGCTCCGCGCTCTCGGCGGACAGCCTGAACGGCAAGATCGCCCTCATCAGCCGCGGAACCTGCAGCTTCTCGACGAAGATCCGCAACGCTGCGAATGCCGGCGCGGTCGCGGTGCTCGTCGTCAACAACGTCGCCGGCGACCCGGTTGCGATGGGGTCCGATGGGACGCCCGGCCAGCCGGAGGCTCCCGCCTACATGGCCGGCCGCGACGATGGGACCTTGCTGGAGACGTTCGATGGGAGCGACACGACGATCAGCTTCATCATGGACTACTTCCTGACGACGAACCAGGACATCATGGCCGGCTTCAGCAGCCGGGGCCCGACCGACGTCGACTTCCGGGTGAAGCCGGACGTCGTCGCCCCCGGCGTCAACGTGCTCAGCTCGATCCCGTGCCCGCGCGACACGAATGGCACTGTCCTGCCCGGATGTGGCGGCGACGGGAGCTGGGCATTCTTCCAGGGCACCTCGATGGCGACGCCGCATCTCGCGGGGTCCGCCGCCGTGGTCCGGAGCCAGCATCCGTCATGGACGGCTGCCCAGGTCCGGTCCGCGATCGTCAACACCGCCGAGCGCGGCGTCCTCAAGGCGTTCGCCGACGGCACGACGATCGTGACCGATGTGAACATCCAGGGTGCCGGCCGGGAGAACCTGCTGGCGGCCGTCAACGCGAAGGTCGCGATCGAGCCGGTCAGCGTCAGCTTCGGGGCGATCCCTTCGGGTGCCGGCCAGACGAAGACGGTCGCGGTCCGCCTGACGAACCTGTCGGGCGCGGCCGCCTCGTGGACGCTCGCGATCACCGGGACGACCGGCAGCGGCGTGGCGTTCTCGGTCGGTCCGAGCGCGGTCATCCTCGCCGCGGGGGTGTCGACCACGGTCAACGTGACGATGACCGCGGCCAAGTCGGCCGGGTTCGGTGGCCGCCAGGCATGGCTCACCGTGAGCAGCGGCGGCTCGCCCATCGCGCACGCCGCCGTCTACGCCCTCGTGAAGTAGCTGCGCCGGCCGGCTCGTCCGGCCGATCCGCATCGTCGAGGTCCCGGTCCTGCGCCGGGGCCTCGGCACGTCCGGGGCCGCCCCACCCGCGCGGCCGCCACTCCGGCGGCGATCGAGCCTCAGCCGTGGGCGGCGATCTTGATCACGGGGGCGGAGCCGGTCCCGGAGCCAGCGCCGGCGACAGCGCTGGCGAAGGCGGGCCCGCCGGCCCGGCGGCGCGAGCGCTCGACCGTCTCGTCGAGGGCGGCGCGGTAGGCGGCCGCGGTTTCGGGCAGCGGCTCGACGCCGAGCTCGCGATCGAGCAGCTCGGTGAGCCGGCGGAACTGGCGCACGACCTGGGCCCGTGACCCGATCCGGCCGTGAACGCGGAGGAGGGCCGCGTGGGCCTCCTCGCGGAGGGGATCGCGGGCGAGGAGGGTCTCGGCTGCGTCCCGCGCTCCTTCGGCGTCCCCGGCAAGGAAGCGACGCTCGGCGACGAGCGCCAGGGCGTCTTCGTAGGCGTCGGAGAGGCGCTCTCGCTCGAACGCGAAGCACTCGAGCGAGAGGCACTCGACCAGGTCGCCCCGGTAGAGCTCGATGGCGTCCTCCGGACGAGATGGATGCTCGCGCAGGCAGGCCTCGAAACGGACGACATCAATGGTCGGGCGGGCGGACGGCGCGCAGGCCGATGACCTCCTGGTCGATCTCCAGGTAGGTGTCGAGTGGATACCGGCCGAGGCGAAGGCCGAGCGGACGACCCACAGCGCCTGGCGGAGCGAGGCGGAATTGCCGCCTCCGTCGCCGTCCGGCCAGATCTCCGCGGCGACCGCCTCGCGGGTCCGCATGCGCGGTTTGAGGGCGAGGACCGCGACCAGCGCCTGGGCGCCCCGCGAGCCAAGCCGGATCTCGCGGCCGTCGATGGTCAGCTCCACCCGGCCGAGCAGCCGGACGTCGAGCGGCGCGATCGCGGCGACCGTGCCGGCGATCGCCGACACAACGCGAATCGGACCCGAGGACCGTTCCACCCCAGCACCCCCAGATGGCCGCCGGACCGACACCCGGCCTCCCCCCCTCAGGGACCGAGCATCGGTCACCGGCAGCGCTCGCCGACCGTTCGCACGGGTCCCCACGCCCGACACGCCCCGCGGGTCGTACACGTCGTGGACGGAACGCAGGAGCCTCCCCCCGCCAGGCGACTCCCGAGTCCACGACGTAACCGGACTATGCGACTTCGGGCGACCCCCGGGGCAGGGAGCACCCGACAGCCGACCTGTCGGCCAGCCGACAGCGAGGGGCGAGCCGCGTGATCCGCTCTCACTGCCGCCGCGCGAACCGGACGGCAAGCGGCGCCCGCTACACTTCAGGAACCGTGCCGACCGCCGTGATCACCCTCCAGTTCGACCCGTTCCTTCACCTCGGCGATCGGCTCGTCCGCTGGGAGACGGTCGCGGTCGGCGGGGCGGTCCTCGTCGCGCTCGTGGTCGCCGCGCTGCTCGCGGGACGGACCAGGGTCCCGCCGCACGAGGACGACTCGCCCGGGGCCAACGGACACCTCCGGCGCGACGACCTCCTGTTCGTCGTGCTCGGGATCGTGCCGGGAGCGGTCGTCGGCGGCCGGCTCGCCTACGTTGCGTTCCACTGGGACTTCTACGGCGCGAACCGCGCGGCGATCCTCGATCCGGCGAGCGGAGGGCTCGGGCTGTCGGGCGTCGTGGTCGTCGGGATGCTGACGGGCGCCCTCGTGGCCCGCCTGTTCGATGCCCCGATCGGCCGCTGGTTCAACGTCGCGGCCGTGCCGCTGCTCCTCGTCCTCGGGCTCGGCAAGGCGGCGCTCGTCGTGGGTGGGACCGGCCAGGGGTTGCCGTCGGGCGCGGACTGGGCGACCCGCTATCTCGGCCCGGGGCCCTGGGGCAGCCTGGGCCCGGAGATCTCGTCGCACCCTGCCCAGGCGTACGAGGCGGCCGGCGTCGGGATCGTCCTCTTCCTCATCGTCATGCTCTGGGTGGCCGACGCGTTCCGGGCGGCGGACGGTCGGGCGTTCGCGCTGGCACTGGGTGGCTGGGCGGCGGTCCGGCTCGCGGTCGCCGGGACGTGGCGGGACCCGCTCGCCTGGGGCCCGTTCAACGCGGAACAGTTGATCGACCTCGGGATCGCCGTCCTCGCGGTGCTCGTCTACCTCATCATCGTGCGACGGACGGCAGTGGCGGCCCGGCGCGCGGCTCAGCGCGCGGCAGAGGCGGAGTCGGCGGCGGAGTCGGCGGCCGGGTCCCAGGGCTCGGGACTCAGCTGGCCGGACCCGGATCGGCCAGCCCCGTTCTGATCCCGTTCGGGCTCGACGCGGTATCGTGGGCGTCTTCACGGACGACCCACGACGAGCACGACGAGCACGACGAGAGGACACCCATGACGCAGGTCGCACAGCCGCGGGCGGGGGAGGGGGCGGGCGCTGGCGCGCCGGATGCTCCGGGCCGGATCAGCCACTGGATCGGCGGGCGGATCGTCGCCGGCACGTCCGGCCGGCAGGGCCCGGTCTTCAACCCGGCGATGGGCGTCCAGACCCACGCCGTCGACTTCGCCAGCACGGAGGAGATGACGAGCGCGGTCGCGACCGCCAAGGCGGCCTTCCCGGCCTGGCGCGCGACCTCGCTCGCGAAGCGCTCGGAGATCCTCTTCCGGACGCGCCAGCTCCTCGACGAGCACCGCGGCGAGCTCGCGGCGCTGCTCACCGCCCAGCACGGGAAAGTGACCTCGGACGCGCTCGGTGAGGTCGCCCGTGGGATCGAGAACGTCGAGTTCGCCTGCGGCATCCCGAACCTCATGAAGGGCGGCTTCAGCGAGCAGGTCTCGACCGGGGTCGACGTCTACTCGATCCGCCAGCCGCTCGGCGTCGTGGCCGGGATCACCCCGTTCAACTTCCCGGCGATGGTCCCGATGTGGATGTTCGCCAACGCGATCGCCACCGGGAACACGTTCGTCCTCAAGCCGTCCGAGAAGGACCCCGGCGCCTCGATGCTCGTCGCCGAGCTGCTCCGCCAGGCGGGCCTGCCGGACGGCGTGTTCAACGTGGTCAACGGGGACAAGGTCGCGGTCGACGCGATCCTCAGCCACCCGGATATCGCGGCGGTCTCGTTCGTGGGGTCCACGCCGATCGCGCGCTACATCTACGAGACGGGCACCCGCAACGGCAAGCGCGTCCAGGCGCTCGGCGGGGCGAAGAACCACATGATCGTGCTGCCGGACGCGGACATCGACATGGCCGCGGATGCCGTGGTCTCGGCCGCCTACGGCTCGGCGGGGGAGCGCTGCATGGCGATCTCCGCCCTGGTGGCGGTCGGTGGCGTGGCCGAGCCGCTCGTCGAGGCGATCCGGGCCCGGCTGCCCAAGATCCGGGTGGGCGACGGGTCTGACCCCGCGTCCGAGATGGGGCCGCTGGTCACCCGCGAGCACCGCGACAAGGTGGCCTCGTACCTGGACTCCGGGCGCGCCCAGGGCGCGACGGTGGTCGTGGACGGGCGCGATGACCCGGCCTACCGCTCACCGGGCTTCTTCCTCGGTGTCTCGCTCATCGACGACGTCACGCCCGAGATGGACTGCTACCGCGACGAGATCTTCGGGCCGGTGCTCACCGTCGTGCGGGTGAAGACGTACGAGGAGGCGCTCCGCCTCATCAACGACAACCCGTACGGGAACGGGACCGCGATCTTCACCCGGGACGGGGGCGCGGCACGCCAGTTCCAGTTCGAGGTCAATGCCGGGATGGTGGGCGTGAACGTGCCGATCCCCGTACCGGTCGCCTACTACTCGTTCGGCGGCTGGAAGGCATCCCTCTTCGGCGACCTCCACATGTACGGTCCGGACGGGATCCAGTTCTACACCCGGACCAAGGTGGTCACGTCGCGCTGGCCGGACCCGGGCACGTCCAAGGTGGACCTGGGCTTCCCGCGCAACCGGTAAGTCCCCGTCGGCATCGCCGCCGGCGCTGGAGGCGATGCGTCAGTTCTGGCGGGCGAAGTCCGCGGGTGCGCGCTTGATGAATCGGCCGTGGCCCTTTCGGCCGGTGAACTCGCCGTCGCGGACGATGACCGAGCCGCGCGACAGGACGACGTCGGAGCGGCCCTGCACGACCCGGCCCTCGTAGCACGAGTAGTCGACGTCCATGTGGTGGGTCGCGGCGCTGATCGTCCGCTTCGCGTTCGGGTCGTAGATCGACGAGGTCCGCGTCCGAGCCGACCGCGACCGCGCCCTTGCGCGGGTACATCCCGAACAGCTTGGCCGGCGCCGTCGAGATCGATCTCGACCCAGCGCTCGCGGCTGATCCGGCCGCCGACGACGCCGCCGTCGTGGAGCAGGTCGACCCGGTCCTCGACGCCCGGGCAGGCCGTTGGGGACCTTCCGGAAGTCGCCCCGGCCGAGCTCCTTCTGGCCGTGGAAGTCGAACGGGCAGTGGTCGGTCGCGACGAGCTGGAGGTCGTCCTTGACGAGCCCGGTCCACAGCTCGTCCTGGTGGTCGGCCGGTCCGGAGCGGCGGCGAGCAGACGAACTTCGCGCCCTCGAACCCGTTGCCCATGTCGTCGAGCGACAGGAACAGGTACTGCGGGCAGGTCTCGGCGAACGCCTTCGTGCCGCGGTCGCGCGCGTGCGCGGACCTCGTCGAGCGCGTCCCGCGCGGAGAGGTGGACGATGTAGACGGGCACGCCGGCGGCCTCGGCCAGGCGGATGACCCGGTTCGTCGCCTCGCCCTCGAAGACCGGGTAGCGGGCGATGCCGTGGTAGTACGGGTCGGTGTGGCCGGCTGCGATCTCGTCCGCCGCAACCACGTCGATCGCCATCCCGTTCTCGGCGTGCATCATGATCAGCCCGCCGTTCCGGCGGGTCTGCTGCATCGCCCGGAAGATCGCCCCGTCGTCGCTGTAGAACACGCCCGGGTAGGCGGTGAACAGCTTGAAGTCCGGGATCCCCTCGCCGACGAGCAGGTCCATCTCGCGGAGCGATTCGTCGTTGACGTCGCTCATGATCATGTGGAAGCCGTAGTCCGTGACGGCGTTGCCCTCGGCCTTGGCCAGCCAGGTGTCGAGTCCCTCGCGCAGGGTCCTGCCCCTCGACTGGACGGCGAAGTCGACGATCGAGGTCGTCCCGCCGAAGGCCGCCGCCCGGGTGCCCGTCTCGAAGGTGTCCTTGGCGAACGTCCCGCCGAACGGCAGCTCCATGTGGGTGTGGACGTCGATCGCGCCCGGGATGACGTACTTCCCGGCGGCGTCGATCGTCTCGTCCGCGGTCACCCCGGCGCCGGCCAGGTCCCGCCCGATCTGGGCGATCGTCTCGCCGTCGATGAGGACGTCCGCGGCGGTCGAGCCATCGGCCGTGACGATGGTGCCGTTCGTGATCAGGGTGCGCATGGCGGTCTGCCCCTCCTACGGTGTCGCCGCAGCGACGTCCCGCATGACCGGGACGATCTCGCGGCCGTAGATCTCGAGGACCTGCTCCTCGTCGCCGTTCATCAGGTAGATGTTGAACTGGTCCACGCCGGCGGCGGCCAGTTCGTGGAGCTTGCTGATGTGGTCGTCGACTGAGCCGAGGACGCAGAACCGGTCGGTCACCTCGTCGCCGACGAAGCCGGCGTTCGACGAGCCGACCTCGGCGTGATGGAGGTAGTCGTAGCCCTCGCGGTCGCGGACGTAGCCGGTGAGCGTCTCGGGGAGCTGCTCGCGCGGGTACTTGTTGACCAGGTCGACGACGTGGTTGGAGACGAGCGCCGGGAACCAGCGGGTCCGCTCGCGGCAGTCGTCGAGCGGACCGACGTGGGCCGGCGCCGCGGCCTGGACCCTGACCGAGCCGGCCGGCCGCCCCGCGGCGGCCTCCGCCTCGCGGACCTGGCCGACGAACCAGCGGATGAGGTCCGGGTCGGCGAGCTGGAGGATCACCCCGTCGGCGACCCGGCCGGTCATCGCCAGGGCCATCGGCCCGTAGCCGGCGACCCAGACCGGCAGCTTCCAGCGCCCGGTCCACGGGAAGCTGGAGCTCCGTGCCCTCGTAGGTCACGGTCCGGCCCTCGACCAGGCCCGGATGACGAGGATCGCCTCCTCGAGGGTGGCCATCGTCGTCGGCGGCTTGCCCAGGACGCGGCGGGCCGAGTCGCCCCGGCCGATCCCGAGGTCCATCCGCCCGCCGCTGATCTCGTCGAGCGTGGCCAGGGCGGAGGCCGTGACGCTCGGCTCGCGGGTGGCCGGGTTGGTGACGCACGTGCCGAGGCGCAGCCGCTCCGTGGCCCCGGCCATCAGCGTCAGCAGGGGGTAGGGCTCGCGCCATAGGACGTGGGAGTCGAACAGCCAGCCGTACTCGAAGCCGGCGGCCTCCGCCTGGCGGGTCAGCGCGAGCGTCCGCTCGAACGAGTGGTCGGGCTTGAGCGTGAATCCGAACTGCACGGGGGCTGGCCTCCGATCGGGGTCCGGCGTTCGGGGTTCGGGCTACGGTCGGACGAGGTCGCCGTACTGCGTCGGGCCGGCGGTCGCGGTAGAACTGCCAGGTCTGGCGGACCTCGGTGATCAGGTCCAGGTCCATGTCCCGGACCAGCAGCTCCTCGTCGTGGGCGCTGCCGACGTCGCCGATGAACTGGCCGCGCGGGTTCACGAAGTAGCTCTGGCCGTAGAAGTCGTCGTCGCCGAGGTCCGCCTCGATGCCGACCCGGTTGATCGTGCCCGACGAAGTAGCCGTTGGCGACGGCGTGGCTGACCTGCTCGATCCGCCACAGGTACTCGCTCAGGCCGCGGCGACGTGGCGCTCGGGATGAAGACCATCTCGGCGCCGTTGAGGCCGAGCGCGCGGGCGCCCTCCGGGAAGTGGCGGTCGTAGCAGATGTAGACGCCGACCTTGCCGACGGCGGTCTCGAAGACCGGGTAGCCCAGGTTCCCGGGGCGGAAGTAGAACTTCTCCCAGAAGCCCTTGACGTGCGGGATGTGGGTCTTGCGGTACTTGCCGAGGTACTTCCCGTCGGCGTCGATGACCGCGGCGGTGTTGTAGTAGATCCCCGACGCCTTCTCGTCCTCCTCGTACATCGGCACGACGAGGACCATCCCGGTCTGCTTGGCGAGGTCCTGCATCCGCTTCGTGGTCGGGCCGTCCGGGATCAGCTCGGTGTAGCTGTAGTACTGGGCGTCCTGGACCTGGCAGAAGTAGGGCCCGTAGAACAGCTCCTGGAAGAGCATCACCTGGGCGCCCTGCTTCGCGGCCTCGTGGGCGCGGGCCTCGTGCTTCTGGATCATCGATTCCTTGTCGCCGGTCCAGCTGGCCTGGAGGAGCGCTCCTCGAACGATTCGCGGCATCTCGACCCTCACGGAAGGTGTGTGGCAGGAAGAAGTCGTGAGGGTACACCCGCCGGCGGGACCCGTGGGGACGGGCCGGTTCGGCGGTCGCCCGATCAGTACCACTCATCGGTTCCGGGATGAGTGAGCGTGACCGGGTGGCCAAGCATGCCGATTCGGCCTACCGGTCACGCTCGGCTGTGCGCAATTCGATGAGTGGTGGTGATCACGGGCGGGGAGGGCAACGGCGGCTTCCCGCTTTACGGGGCGTTTACAGTCGAGAGTCACGATCCAGGGGACGCCGCGGCGGCACGGCGCCTACCTTCGAGGCCGATCGCCCGACCCAGGGCGGCTGCTCGACGACACGTCGGAGGTTCGAAAGATGTTCGATCGACGGACGAGGCGCGTCCCCCGGCGGGCGGTGGCCGGGTTCGCACTCGTGGTGGCCCTCGCCCTTCCGGCGGCCGCGCTGGCGGCGGACCTGGTCGGGACGACCGGCCCTGACCACCTCGTGGGCACGCCCGACGCCGACACGATCAGCGGGCTGGCCGGCGACGACGTCCTCGAGGGCCTGGCCGGCCCGGACACGATCAGCGGCGGCGCCGACCACGACCTGATCTACGGCGGCGGGGGCAACGACATCCTGGCCGGCAACGAGGGCCCGGACATGATCCGCGGCGGTTCCGGAGCGGACGTGATCCGGGGCGGCGACGGGAACGACGTGATCTTCGGCGGCACCGGTCATGACCTGATCTACGGCGGCGCCGGGCGAGACACCCTGTGGGGCGGCGACCAGGGCGACCTGATCTGGGGCGGGACCGGCCGCGACATCGTCTACGGCGGGAACGGCAACGACGTCATCCGGGTCGGCGGCGACCGGACGGTCGACGCCGTCCATTGCGGCCCCGGCTGGGACGTCGCCTACCTCGGCCGCGGCGACATCGCGGACAGCTCCTGCGAGCGGGTCGTCTGGCACCTCGAGCCCTGACCCGCGGCCGGCCCACCGGCTCCCACAGCAGCGGCCCCGGCCCGTTCCAACGGCCGGGGCCGCTCCATGCCCGGGGCTCGGCTCGGGACGGGCCCGGTTGTGATGTAATGGCGCCGCCGAAGCGGGGCGAGGCGCCCCGGAACGGCCGCCGCTCGCGGGGCGTTCCGGGCCGCGCGCAGCCTCCGCAGACGAAGTTGCGCGGGCTTCCGGCCCGCCCGGATCGACACACTCGAGGTGGCCCCCATGTCGACCAGCACAGCCCCCGGCCAGATGACGGCCGAGGAGATCGTGGCGCTCTCGCGCGAGCACACCTTCTTCTCGTGGTCCGTCCAGGGCGCCATCGACCCGATCGCCATCGATCGAGCGGAGGGGATCTACCTCTACACCCCCGACGGTCGGCGGATCATCGACTTCAACAGCCAGCTGATGAGCGTGAACATCGGCCATGGCGACCGCCGGGTGATCGACGCGATCACCGAGCAGGCGCTCAAGCTCCAGTACGTCCAGCCGGCCTTCGCGACGGAGCCTCGGGCGCGGCTCGGCGCCAAGCTCGCCGAGATCATGCCGGGCGACCTGGACAAGGTGTTCTTCACGCTCGGCGGCGCCGAGGCGATCGAGAACGCGATCAAGCTCGCCCGCCACTACACCGGGCGGCACAAGGTCCTCGCCCGCTACCGCGCCTACCACGGGGCGACCCTCGGGGCGATGACCCTGACCGGCGACCCGCGGCGCTGGGCGAACGAGCCCGGGATCTGGGGCGTCGTCCGCTACCCGGACACCCACCGCTGGGGCGAGAAGGAGCCGCGGCCCGTCGCCGAGTCCCTGCAGGGCCTCGAGGACGTCATCCGCTACGAGGGCCCCCATACGATCGCGGCGGTCTTCCTCGAGACGATCGTCGGCACCAACGGCATCCTCATCCCGCCGGACGGCTACCTCCAGGGCGTCCGCGAGATCTGCGACCGCCACGACATCCTGATGGTCGCCGACGAGGTCATGGCCGGCTTCGGGCGAACCGGGAAGTGGTTCGCGGTCGACCACTGGGACGTCGTCCCCGACCTGATGACGATGGCCAAGGGCCTGACCAGCTCGTATCTGCCCCTGGGCGCGGTCGCGATGCGCCGCAAGATCGCCGAGAAGTTCGACACCACGATGTTCTACGGCGGGCTGACCTACAGCAGCCACCCGGTCAGCCTGGCGGCCGCCCTCGCCACGATCCGCGTCTACGAGGAGGATCGGCTGATCGAGAACGCCGCCCGCCTGGGGCCCGTCATGCGGGCCCACCACGAGCGGCTCTACGCCAGGCATCCCTCGGTCGGCGCCCACCGCAACCTGGGCCTGTTCGGGGTCGTCGACCTCGTTCGCAGCCGCGATCCGTTCACCCCGCTGACCCCGTTCAACGGCACGAGCGACGAGATGAAGGCGATCGGGAAGTACCTCCGCGACCACGGCCTGTACACCATGATCGCCAACAACTCGATACACACCAACCCGCCGCTGTCGATCACGGAGGACCAGCTCGCCGAGGGCTTCGCGATCATCGACGCCGCCCTCGACCTCGCCGACGAGGCGGTCGCCTGAAGCGGCCGTCGGCGACCGCCGGAGCCGTCGGGGTGGTCCGCCGATGAGGGTGCCCCGATGAGCGGCCGGAAGCGCCCGGTCCTCGGCTTCGTCATCATCGTCGCAAGCCTCGCCGTGCTCTGGGAGCTGGCGAAGTGGCTCGGCGGCGACCCATGGCGGTTCGACTCGTTCCTCGGCACGGGGATCCGGATCCAGCACTTCCCGCCGATGAGCTGGCGGTTTGCCAGCGACCTCAACCTGCCCCACTTCTGGGACATCCTGGGCTCGTTCGTGGAGGTCGATGCCCGGGGCGAGTCGCTCCTCCAGAGCCTCCTCGGGGCGGCCTTCTTCACGTTCCGCGGGGCCGCCCTCGGCTTCGCCATCGGGGCGGTCGTCGGGCTGTCGCTGGCGGTTCTGCTGGTCCATTCCCGGATCCTCGAGCGGTCCCTCGTCCCGCTCCTGGTCGCCAGCCAGACCGTTCCGATCGTGGCCATCGCCCCGGTCGTCGTCGTCGGACTGAAGGCGGGCTGGCTGGGGATCGCGATCGTGGCGAGCTACCTCACCTTCTTCCCGGTCTCGATCGCGGCGATCCGCGGCCTGCGCTCGGCGGACCCCCGCGCCTTCGAGCTGATGCGCTCCTACGCCGCAAGCGATCGGACGGTCCTGCGCAAGCTCCGCCTGCCGGCCTCGGCGCCCTACCTGTTCACCGCGTTCAAGATCTCGGCGACCGCCTCGGTCGTCGGGGCGATCGTCGGCGAGCTGCCGTCGGGGATTCGCGACGGCCTGGGCGGGACGCTCCTGACCGCGATGCAGTACTACTCGATCCAGCCCGAGCGGCTGTGGGCGGCGATCGCCGTCGCGGCCGGGCTCGGGATCGTCTGCTTCCTCTTGGTCGTCCTCGCCGAGCGATGGGCGCTGCGGAGCTATCGACCGACCGAACCGGGAGTCGCCTGATGACCGCACCAAGACCGTCCGCCGTCGTCGTCGAGCTGGACGGCGTCTCGAAGGTCTTCGGTGGCCAGAAGGCCGGCGGTGGCCGCGTCGAGGCCCTGACCGGGGTCGGCCTGTCGATCGAGCGGGGCGAGTTCGTCTCGCTCATCGGGCCGTCGGGCTGCGGCAAGTCGACCCTCCTGCGGATCGTCGGCGACCTCACCTCGGCGACCTCGGGCACGGTCAGCGTGAACGGCAAGCCGGCCGCCCGGGCACGCCTCGACCGGGACTACGGGATGGTCTTCCAGGCGCCGGTCCTGTTCGACTGGCGGACCGTCAGGAAGAACGTCGAGCTGCCTCTCGAGGTGATCGGCCGCCCGCCCGCCGAGCGCGAGGCGAAGGCGCGCGAGATGCTCCAGCTCGTCGAGCTCGAAGGCTTCATGGACCACCAGCCGTGGCAGCTCTCGGGCGGGATGCAGCAGCGGGTCGCGATCGCCAGGGCGCTCGCCCTGGACCCGGCGATCCTGCTCATGGATGAGCCATTCGGCGCGCTCGACGAGATGACCCGCGAGCGGATGAACCTCGAGCTCCTCCGGATCTGGGATCGGACCGGCACGACCGTGATCTTCGTCACCCACTCGATTCCCGAGGCGGTCTTCCTGTCCACCCGGGTCGTGGTGATGTCGGCCCGGCCCGGCCGGATCACGAACGTCATTCCGATCGACCTGCCGCGGGAGCGGAACGTCGAGACGCGCGAGCTCGAGCGCTACTTCGAGCTGGTCACGGCGGTCCGCGAGAGCCTCCGGGCCGGCGAGGGCGATGTCGGCGAGGCGTCCGAGGCGGCCGGGGCGCGGGTGCGGGCGGAGGGGCTGTCGGCGTGACCTCCCCGGCCGTCGCTCCTCCCGGGCTCGGTCGCCGGGCGGGCGGTGCGATCGGCGACCGGCTCCGCAGCTGGGCGCCGCCGGCGATCGTCTTCTTCGGCGCGCTCACCCTGTGGCAGGTCCTGATCCTCGTCTTCGGGATCAAGCAGTTCATCCTGCCGGCGCCGCTGGCGATCGCCCACGCCTGGCTGACCTACCTGCCCGAGCTGTGGGCAGCGGCGTCGTACACGTTCTGGGAGATCATCGCCGGGCTGGCCCTCGGCTCGGTGGCCGGCATCGCGGCCGGGATCGCGACCGCCCGGTTCGTGACGGTCCGCGAATCGCTGCTGCCCTTCGCGATCGCCGCCAACTCGATCCCGATCATCGCCTTCGCGCCGATCATGAACAACTGGTTCGGCATCGACCAGCAGCTCTCCAAGGCGATGATCGCCGCCGTCATCTGCTTCTTCCCGGTGATGATCAACACCGTCCGCGGGTTGACCAGCGTGGACGCCGCCGCGCTCGAGCTGATGCGCTCGTATGCGGCGAGCGACGCCCAGGTCTTCCGCTGGGTCCGGGTCCCGACGGCCCTGCCGTTCCTGTTCATCGCCCTGCGGGTCGCGACGACCCTGGCCACGATCGGGGCGGTCGTCGGCGAGTACTTCGGGGCGCCCCACTCGAGCCTGGGTCAGTACATCGTGCGGTACTCGTCATTCCTCAACTTCGAGCGTTCATGGGCCGCGATCGTGTTCGCCTGCGCGATCGGGATCGGGCTCTATCTCGCGGTCGTCGCGCTCGAGCGGCTGATGATGCCGTGGCACGGGTCGCTGCGCCAACGGGAGTCCTGAGCGCTCGCCGCGCGGCTAGACTGACGCGCGGCGCGGATCGACCGCGCGGAGGTCGCCGGCCGGGAACCGGGACATCGAAGACAATCCGATCGGAGGAGGCGGACCCCGGGATCCGGTGGGCCGCGAAGGTAATGGAGAGGTCGATGAAGTTCACCGCGTAGGCTCGTGGTCGCTGGCGGCGGCGGTCGTGCATCGTCGCGGCGGCCTGCTCGACGCACGGCGCCGAGCCCCGCGGCGCTGACGCCGATCCGGCTCCAGCTCCAGTGGTTCCCGCAGGCCCAGTTCGCGGGCTACTTCGCCGCGGTCGACCAGGGCTTCTACAAGGCGGAAGGCCTCGATGTCACGATCCTGCCGGGCGGCGTCGACATCGTTCCGGCCACGGTCGTCCAGGGCGGCAACGCCGAGTTCGGGATCTCATGGGTTCCGAAGATGCTCGCCGCTCGCGAGTCGGGCTCGGACGTCCAGGTCATCGGCCAGGTCTTCCAGCGGTCGGGCACGCTCCAGGTGGCGTTCAAGGCCAAGAACATCACCAAGCCCGAGGACTGGAAGGGCAAGAAGGTCGGGACGTGGGGCTTCGGCAACGAGGCCGAGCTGTACGCCGCGATGCAGAAGGTCGGGATCGACCCGGCCAATCCGGCGGACGTCACGATCGTCCCGCAGCAGTTCGACATGGTCGCCTTCCAGCAGGGCGAGATCGACGCCGCCCAGGCGATGATCTACAACGAGTACGCCCAGGTCCTCGAGGCGCTCAACCCGGCTACCGGCAAGCTGTGGACCGCCGATGACCTGGACGTCGTCTCGATGGAGTCGGCCGGCACGGCCATGCTCCAGGACGCGATCTTCGCGTCCCAGGCCTGGCTGGCGAAGGCGGGCAACGAGGACATCGCGGTGAAGTTCCTGCGCGCCTCGTTCAAGGGCTGGATCTACTGCCGGGATAATGCGGCGGCCTGCGTCGACATCGTCCTGAAGTCAGACGCCAAGCTGCCCAAGGGCCACCAGACCTGGCAGCTCAACGAGATCAGCGGCTTGATCTGGCCGAGCCCGAACGGGATTGGCATCATGGACCAGGCCGCCTACGACCGGACCGTCCAGGTCGCGATCGACGGCAAGATCCTGACCAAGGCGCCGACCGACGGCTTCCGCAACGACCTGGCCGAGAAGGCCCTCAAGGACCTCGGGTGGCGACACCAAGGGCACCGCATGGGCCAAGGCGACGGTCGTCCTGACCGAGGGCGGCAAGTAGCCGACGCCCGGGTTCCCTCGCAGATCCGCGAATGCCGGCCCGCGCGGGCCGGCATTCCGATTCGGGCGAGCCGGCGGCACGGCCGCTTGAAGTCTAGTGGCCGGTCCCGAACTGGCGGTCGCCGGCGTCGCCCAGGCCGGGCATGATGTAGCCCTTCTCGTTGAGCTGGCGGTCGAGCGCCGCGCAGTAGATCTCCACGTCCGGATGCGCCCTCGTGACGGCGCCCACGCCCTCGGGCGCGGCGATCAGGTTGATGAGCTTGATCCGGCTCGCGCCCCAGCGCTTGAGGACCTCGATCGCCGCGGTCGCCGAGCCGCCGGTCGCGAGCATCGGGTCGAGGATGAGGCAGAGGTCCACGGTCGCGGAGTCCGGCAGCTTGTTGTAGTACTCGACCGGCCGGAGCGTCTTCTCGTCGCGGAACAGCCCGAGATGCCAGACCTGGGCCGTCGGCATCAGCTCGAGCATCGCGTCGACCATGCCCAGGCCGGCCCGCAGGATCGGCACGAGCCCGATCCGGTCCGCCAGCTCGAAGGCCCCGGTCGTCTCCATCGGCGTCTCGATCGTGATCGGTCGGACCCGGGCGTCGGCGAGCGCCTCGTGCCCCAGCAGCCACGACAGCTCCCGGACGATCTCGCGGAACTTCTTGGGTTCGGTCGTCGTGCTGCGCAGGATCGCCAGCTTGTGGAGGACGGCCGGGTGGGTCGAGACGTGGAGGCTCGGCCAGGCCGCCGCGGCGGCGCTCAGGCTGGCGGATGGCTCGGGCACGGGTTCCTCCGGGCGAGCGGGTCGGCGGTTCGGCGGGTCGGCGGGTCGGTCGCATCCTAGCATCGGCCCCGGGGCTCGGTCCGGGACAGGCGGCGGGTCGTCAGGTGTCGATGGCCAGCGACTCTGTCCGCTCAGGCGGCGCGGCCCTTGGGGACGTCGCCGGGGTCGGCTCGGCTTGGCGTGGCGTCGCCACGGATGGTCCGGGACGGGTCGCCCGGCGCTCGATCGAGGGACCGACGCCGCGTGCCCCCGCCATCGCTCCCGCCCGCGACATCGACCACGTCGATAGGTTCCAGGGGGTTCAAGGCTCGCCCAGAGGGCCGCGGCCGGCAAAGGCGTTCTCACCATCGACCCCGTCGATTGCCCCGGCGGCGTAATTACGACGGGGTCGATGGTGAGAACGCCTTTGCCGGCCGCGGCCCTCTGGGCGAGCCTTGAACCCCCTGGAACCTATCGACGTGGTCGATGTCGCGGGCGGGAGCGATGGCGGGGGCACGCGGCGTCGGTCCCTCGATCGAGCGCCGGGCGACCCGTCCCGGACCATCCGTGGCGACGCCACGCCAAGCCGAGCCGACCCCGGCGACGTCCCCAAGGGCCGCGCCGCCTGAGCGGACAGAGTCACTGGCCATCGACACCTGACGACCCGCCGCCTGTCCCGGACCGAGCCCCGGGGCCGATGCTAGGATGCGACCGACCCGCCGACCCGCCGAACCGCCGACCCGCTCGCCCGGAGGAACCCGTGCCCGAGCCATCCGCCAGCCTGAGCGCCGCCGTGGCAGACTGGCCGAACCTCCACGTCTCGAACCACCCGGCCGTCCTCCACAAGCTGGCGATCCTGCGCGACGAGCGACCGAGCCCAAGAAGTTCCGCGAGGTCGTCCGCGAGCTGTCGTGGCTGCTGGGCTACGAGGCGCTCGCGGACGCCCGGCGTCCGGCCGGTCGACGATCCGGACGCCGATGGAGGCGATGCGGGGCCAGCGAGCTGGGCGACCGGATCGGCCTCATCCCGATCCTGCGGGCCGGCCTCGGGCATGGTCGACGCGATGCTCGAGCTGATGCCGACGGCCCAGGTCTGGCACCTCGGGCCTGTTCCGCGACGAGCGGACGCTCCGGCCGGTCGAGTACTACAACAAGCTGCCCGACTCGGCGACCGTCGACCTGTGCCTGATCCTCGACCCGATGCTCGCGACCGGCGGCTCGGCGACGGCCGCGATCGAGGTCCTCAAGAAGTGGGGCGCCGTGCCGGATCAAGCTGGTCAACCTGATCGCCGCGCCCGAGGGCGTGGAGGCGGTCACACGGCCCACCCGGACGTCGAGATCTACTGCGCGGCGCTCGACCGCCAGCTCAACGAGAAGGGCTACATCATGCCCGGCCTCGGCGACGCCGGCGACCGCCAGTTCGGGACCGGCCACTGGACTGCAAGCGGACGTGCCGACGGCTCGCCCAAATCAGAATGCCGGCCAGCAGCAGGCCGGCATTCGCGGATCTGCGAAGTCCGCCGGACATGGCTACTTGCCGCCCTCGGTCAGGACGACCGCGCCTTCGGCCCAGGTGCCCTTGGTGTCGCCACCGAGGTCCTCGAGCGCCTTCTCGGCCAGGTCGTTGCGGAAGCCGTCGGTCGGCGCCTGGTCAGGACCTTGCCCTCGATCGCGACCTGGACGGTCCGGTCGTAGGCGGCCTGGTCCATGATCCCAATGCCGTGGGCTGGGCCAGATCAGGCCGTTGATCTCGTTGATCTGCCAGGTCTGGTGGCCCTTCGGCAGCTTGGCGTCGGACTTGAGGACGATGTCGACGCACTCCGCGGCGTTATCGCGGCAGTAGATCCAGCCCTGGAACGAGGCGCGCAGGAACTTCACCGCGATGTCCTCGTTGCCCGCCTTCGCCAGCCATGCCTGCGGACGCGAAGATCGCGTCCTGGAGCATGGCCGTGCCGTGCCGTTCCAGTCGAGATGACGTTGAGGTCTTCGGCGCTGTAGAGCTCGCCGGTCGCCGGGTTCTTCGCCTCGAGGACCTGGGCGTACTCGTTGTAGATCATCGCCTGGGCGGCGTCGATCTCGCCGCTGCGGAAGGCGGCCATGTCGAACTGCTGCGGGACGATCGTGACGTCCGCGGGATTGGCCGGGTCGAGGCCCGCCTTCTGCATCGCCCGCGTACAGCTCGGCCTCGTTGCCGAAGCCCCATGTCGCCGACCTTCTTGCCCTTCCGGTCCTCGGGCTTGGTGATGTTCTTGGCCTTGAACGCGACCTGGAGCGTGCCCGACCGCTGGAAGACCTGGGCGATGACCTGGACGTCCGCGCCCGACTCGCGCGGGGCGAGCATCTTCGGAACCCATGAGATCCCGAACTCGGCGTTGCCGCCCTGGACGACCGTGGCCGGAACGATGTCGACGCCGCCCGGGAGGATCGAGACGTCGAGGCCTTCCGCCTTGTAGAAGCCCTGGTCGACCGCGGCGAAGTAGCCCGCGAACTGGGCTTGCGGGAACCACTGGAGCTGGAGCCGGATCTTCGTCAGCGCCGCGGGGCTGGCGGTGGTCGAGCAGGCCGCCGCGACGATGACGACCGCTGCCGCCAGGACCATGAGCCTACGGGTGAACTTCATCGCACCTCTCCATTACCTTCGCGGCCCACCGGATCCCGGGGGTTCCGCCTCCTCCGATCGGATTGACTTCGATGTCCCGGTTCCCGGCCGGGATCCTCCGCGCGATCGATCCGCGCCGTGCGTCAGTCTAGCCGCACGGCGAGCGCTCAGGACTCCCGTTGGCGCAGCGACCCGTGCCACGGCATCATCAGCCGCTCGAGCGCGACGACCGCGAGATAGAGCCCGATCCCGATCGCGCAGGCGAACACGATCGCGGCCCATGAACGCTCGAAGTTGAGGAATGACGAGTACCGCACGATGTACTGACCCAGGCTCGAGTGGGGCGCCCCGAAGTACTCGCCGACGACCGCCCCGATCGTGGCCAGGGTCGTCGCGACCCGCAGGGCGATGAACAGGAACGGCAGGGCCGTCGGGACCCGGACCCAGCGGAAGACCTGGGCGTCGCTCGCCGCACACGAGCGCATCAGCTCGAGCGTGGCGGCGTCCACGCTGGTCAACCCGCGACGGTGTTGATCATCACCGGGAAGAAACAGATGACGGCGGCGATCATCGCCTTGGAGAGCTGTCGGCAGTGCCGCGGCGCCGCCGCGCGACGGCGCGGGCGGGCGGACGGGTGGACCTGTCGGTGGACGTGGATTGGTGGTGGTGTGTGTGTGTGCGGCGGCGCGCGGCGGCGGGCGGCGGCGGTGATGGGCGGCGGCGAGGTCGCGTGGATCTGGTGCGGGGTTTGGCGGCGGCGGGCGGCGATGGGTGGCGAGCAACAAATGAGCCACGTGGCCACGTGGCGGCGGCGAGGCG
>CAWJIC010000014.1:0-103615 GCA_963842755.1 uncultured Chloroflexia bacterium
TCTGGTGCCCCTTGGTTCAGTTGGGTCTTGCTCATGTCGCTTCGGCTTCGGGTCGAGCGGGGAGTAGAGCAGCGGTCGTCCGACCTCGTCGTCGTCGGCCAGGACGAAACATGCCGGGACGAGTCGGGGTCGTCCGGCGCCGTCGGTTGTCGCCAGCGTCGCGCGGCGGGCAGCGCCGAGGAAGCGTCGCTCGGCCGCCGTCAGGATCGCGAGCCTCTCGTCGGGCACGGGCAAGTCAGCCTGGGTTCAGCTGCGGCTCAGCGTGGAGATCGATCGCGATCGGGAGCGCGCTGGTCCGCCAGCCGGAGAGATCCTCCGGGTACCCCGGTTGGTACTTGGCCACGAGAGCGTCACGCGCGCGCTCGGCCTCGGCGAGATCGCTGACGATCCGACCACGCCCGGCGAAGTCGAGCCCGCCGACACGAAGCCGGACCAGCGGGTTCACGACGATGTTCCGGACCCAGTGGGCGTGCTCGCCGTCGCCGGCGAGGAGGTAGGCCGTGCCCTTCCGGACGGCGAACCAGATCTCGATCGTCCGCGGCAGCCCACTCGTTCGTCCGGTCGTCGTCAGTTCGGCCTCCGGTACGGCCCAGATGACATCGTCCACCCAGAGAGCGTAGCGCGAGACTCCGGCAGGGGTTTGGTGACGCTCGACACGATGAGCCACCGCCAACCGTCAGGCGCCAACCGTCAGGCGCGCATGGTGCGCACGTTATCGGCCCGGATCGGCCCGGATCGGCTCGCTAACCGTCAGGCACGCATGGTGCGCACGTTAGCCGGGGTTCCGCCACGGTTCCGTCGTCCGGCGCGAGCCCGGAGCCGGCCCTTCTTCATAGAGAGCGTGGATCGCCTGTCCGACCGCCCACCGAACCGGTGGACGGGTGACGGATCACCCCCGAACGTGCGGGGCATGCGCGCCTGGCGGGCGAGCGGGGCAAGTGGCGCCGTTACGTGCGGGGCATGCGCGCCTGGCGGGCGAACGGATCGGGCGGCCGCGGAAGCCGGGGAGGTCCTGGGTCATGCAGGTGCTGCATAGGATCGCAGTCGGCCGCGCTCGGCCACGACGCAGAACCGACAGAACGTCACGATGGCCACGCTCGGTAGGTCGCTGATCCATGCACCGGCCGCATGACCGCCTCGGGGCGGCCGGGTGGGAGCGTTGCGTGCGGGGCCGCGTGCCGTCAGCCGCGGCCGATCAGCTCGCGGCCGAGGAGGTCGATCATGTCGAGGTCGCGCGGCAGGAAGTCCTGGAGCATGATCCGCTCGACGCCGGCGGCGGCGAACTGCGCGACCTTCGCGCGGGCCTCGGTCCGGCGTCCCGAGGATCCAGCGCGGCTCCGCGCGCGGCGAACCATCCTCGCCCTGCTCGTCGTCGCCGAACGCCGCGAGGAGCGCCCGCTTGCGCGCCGCGAGCTCGGCCTCGTCGCGCCGATGAGCGTCCCGACCATCGCCGAGCGGGCCAGCGTCGCCGGGTCCCGCCCGATCGCCCGGCACGCCTCGTCGAGCCGCGCGAACTTCGTCCGCGGCCCGTCCGGCGTCGGATGAGATGAGGTTGAACTCGTCCGCGTAGCGTGCCGCGATCCGGAACGCCGCGCGGCGACCCCTCGCCGCCGACGATGATCCGCGGCCGCGACCGCCCGCTCGGCCGGTCGGCCGGCCCGGCCCGGCGACCGGCTTGGGATGGAACAGCGGCGTCCTCGATCGGTGACGTGCTGGCCGTCGAACGACCAGCCGTCCGGCTCGCTCCCACAGGCCGTGGAGGATCTCGAGCTGCTCCTCGAGCATGTCCGCCCGCTCCTCGATCGGCGGGAACGGGAAGCCGTAGCGGCGATGCTCAGCCTCGTTCCAGCCGGCCCCGAGCGCCGACCTCGATCCGGCCGCCGCTCATCTCGTCGACCGTCGTGACGACCTTCGCGAAGCTGCCCGGAAGGCGGAACGTGACCGGCGAGACGAGCACGCCCGAGCCCGATCGTCGACGTCTCGCGGGCGAGCCCGGCGAGGACCGCCCAGGCGTCGGTCGTCGGCTGGCCGGCTCGGCCCGGGAAGCTCTCGTAGTGGTCGGACCGGAAGAACGCCTCGAACCCGGCCGCCTCGGCCCGCTGGGCGATCGCCAGCTGGTCGGCGTAGGACAGCCCCTGCTGGGGCTCGATCATCAGCGCGAAGCGCATCCGGTTCGATCCTCCATGTTCGACCGACGATCGTCGCGTTGACAGCGATTATTCACGTCGATAGATTAGTTCACGTGATGCGAACTATCGCCGCAACCACCGCGACCGAGCGACCGCCGCCGCGACCGCTCACGGCCGACGACCGACCCGATGACCGCATCATCGACGAGCTCCACGGGTCGATGCGGCAGCTGCGCTGCGCCGGCGACCGGGCGGCTCGTCCAGGCACGGCATCAGCATGACCCAGCTCCACGTCCTGTGGCTGCTCGAGCAGCACGGCGAGCTGCCCGATGAGCCGGCTGGCCGAGCTGCTGGACGTCTCGCTCTCGAACGCGACCGGCCTCGTCGACCGGATGGAGGAGCGCGGGCTCGTCGAGCGCGTCCGCGTCCCGGACGACCGGCGGGTCGTCCTCGTCCGGCTGACCGCGGCGGGCCAGGCGGCGCTCGCGGACGATCGAGATCGCTGCGCGAGGACCTCATGCGAGCGATCCTCGGCCGGCTCGACGACGGCGCAGCTGGAGCGACTCCACGCCGCGCTCCACGACCTCCGAACGGCGATCCGGGCCGAGGCCGACGCGAACGCCGATCTCTTCGAGGCCCACCACCGCCACCCGAGCCAGCAACACCCGGATCATAGGGAGCACGACCCACGATGCAGGAAGGCCGCTTCGACGCCACCGACGAGCGTGCACGTCCCGACACTCGCGGAGGACCCGGCCCTCGGGCTGCGCCAGCGCGCGAAGATGGAGATCCTCTTCGCCGTCATGCTCGGGCTGTTCCTCGGCGCCCTCGACCAGACGATCGTCGGGCCGGCGCTGCCCACGATCGTGACCCAGCTCGCGGGCAACGACCTGCTACATCTGGGTCGTCACGATCTACCTGCTGACCAGCACGATCACCGTCCCGTTCTGGGGCAAGCTGTCCGACCTCTACGGCCGCAAGCCGATGTTCATGATCGGCATCGTGCATCTTCCTGGTCGGCTCGGCCCTGTCCGGCCTGAGCCAGAACATGGGCAGCTGATCCTGTTCCGCGGCATCCAGGGCATCGGCGCCGGCGCGCTCTTCCCGATCGCGCTCGCGGTCATCGGCGACCTGTTCACGCCCGGCCGAGCGCGGCAAGTACCAGGGCCTGTTCGGCGCCGTCTTCGGCATCGCGTTCGCTCGTCGGCCCGCTCGATCGGCGGCTTCCTGACCGAGCACCTCAGCTGGCACTGGATCTTCTACGTCAACATCCCGATCGGGATCGTCGCGCTCGTTCGTCATCTGGCGGCTGCTGCCGACGGTCAAGCGGGCGAACGCCTCGCGCAACTTCGACTTCCTCGGCGGCGCGGCATCTTCACGGTCGCCATCGGCTTCCTGCTCGTCGGCCTGACGAACAAGCAGGCCGGCGACTGGACCGACCCGACCGTCGGCGGGTTCATCCTCGTCGGCGCTCGTCGGGATCGTCCTGTTCATCCTGGCCGAGTCGCGGGCCAAGGAGCCGATCGTCCCGCTCGACCTGTTCCGCAACCGGACCTACTCCAGCTCGATGGTCTCGACCTTCTTCGCGAGCTTCGGGTTCTTCGGGGCGATCATCTTCCTGCCGCGCTGGTTCCAGTTCGTCGCACGGCTTCAGCGCGACCGAGTCCGGGCTACGCGACGCTGCCGCTGCTCGTCGGCCTGATCGTCAGCTCGATCGTGTCGGGCCTGATCGTCTCGCGGACCGGGCGGTACAAGTGGCTGATCGGTCGGGTCCATCGCGATCATGGCCGTCGGCCTGGCGCTGATGACCCAGCTCCGCGCGGACACGTCGCTGCCGGTCCTGTGGTTCTGGATGTTCCTCACCGGCCTGGGCATCGGCCCCACCTTGGCGGTGTTCACGATCATCGTCCAGAACGCCGTGCCGTTCGAGATGCTCGGCGTGGCGACGGCGAACCTGACGTTCTTCCGCCAGATCGGCGGTTCGGTCGCCCTGGCGATCGCCGGCACGATCTTCGGCACGACGCTTCAAGGAGCAGCTCTTCCCGCAGATCGCTGCGGCGGCGTGCCGCAGCCGGTCGTCGACGGGTTCAAGCTGGCGAGCGGGCGGCGGCGCGCTCGACTTCAACAAGCTCGCCGGCGTCGGGGAGGACGTGGGCCAGGCGATCCTCAGCCTGGTCCCGGCGCAGTTCCAGGACACCGTCAGGCCGCTCATCCCGAACATCGTCGACGGGATCCACCGGGCGTTCAGCCTGGGCGTCGCCCAGACGTTCTTCATCGGCGTCGGGGCGGCTGTCGTCGCGGGCCTCGCCGCGGCGTCGATGCACGAGCACCCGCTCCGCAACGACGCTTCGCGCCCCACAAGGCGCACGGGCCGGAGCCGGTCGGCGGAGCCTCGATCCAGTCGGTCGCCGACGACGTGGCCGACGCCGTTCGGGTTCGGGTCGACGCGGCCGACTGACGTGGCACGACCGGCCCGCGTCCGACGATCGGCCAGCGCCGTTCCGCCCCGGGCTCCGGGCGCAGGGTACCGAGGCAGCTCCGTTCGAGCGGCTGCTCGCGCTCGCCGAGCTGCCGCCCGGCGGCCATGCGCCGGGTGAGTCGGGGCGACCTCGACGTCCTGCTCGCCCAGACGCCGGAGGGCGTCTTCGCGGTCGACGATCGCTGCCCGCACATGGCGGCGCCGCTGTCGCTCGGATCGCTCGACGGGTGCGTCGTCGACTGCCCGCTCCACAAGGGCCGGTTCGACCTGCGCTCGGGCGAGCCCGTCCAGATGCCGACGACCGGCGGCCTCGATCCGGACGGCCGCTACCACCCGACGTGGTCCCCCGCCGGCAGCGCGCCGAAGACGGACCCGCCCGGGAAGAAGGCCGAGGCGCGCCGCCTGACCCGCGTCCGCCGGTTCCGCTACTACCCGGTCCGCATCGTCGACGGCTGGATCGAGGTCGCGCTCCCGGCCGAGTCGCTGGCCGAGTAGACGCCCGGCCCGGACGAGTCGCCGCCCGGCGATGCGCTCAGGCCGGTTCGACCCCGGGCTTGAGGGTGTTCGCCCGGACGAAGGCGCGCGCCACCCGGCAGACCTCGGCGGGGTCGTCGGTGATCGTCAGCAGGGCGAGGTCGTCCTCGGTGATCGCCCCCGCCGGCATGAGCGTGCCGCGCGCCCAGTCGATGAGGCCCTGCCAGTAGGCCGTCCCGACGAGGACCACCGGGAAGGAGCGGATCTTGCCGGTCTGGATCAGGGTCAGCGCCTCGAACAGCTCGTCGAGCGTGCCGAAGCCGCCGGGCATGATCACGAACGCGTCGGCGTACTTCACGAACATCGTCTTGCGGGCGAAGAAGTAGCGGAACTCGATCCCGAGGTCCACGTACGGGTTGAGCGCCTGCTCGTGGGGCAGCTCGATGTTGCAGCCGATCGACAGTCCGCCGCCCTCCTGGGCGCCGCGGTTGGCCGCCTCCATCACCCCCGGACCGCCGCCGGTGATGATCGCCCAGCCGTCCTGCGCCAGCATCCGGGCGATCTCTCGCGCCTGCTCGTAGAGGGGCGAGCCCTCGCCCACCCGGGCCGAGCCGAAGATGGTGACCGCGTGTCCGACTGCCGCCAGCGCGTCGAACCCGTCGACGAACTCGGACATGATCCGCAGGACCCGCCACGGATCCTCCTGCAGGAAGGCCGGCCGGACCGTCCGGGCGAAGAGCTTCTCGTCCTCGGTCCGGGTGGAGTCCGGGGTGAGATGCTCGGCCGCCTTCGGGCGCATCGTCACGCGGCCGCTCCGGAAGCGCCGATGGTCGGGGTGGGGCGGCGTTCGGTCGGTCACCCGCGTAGGATGCCACCCGGGAGGTGTCGATGCACCGGGTTCGCGTGGCTGTGGCCGTGCTGTTCGTCGCGATCGGGTTCGTCTGGGTGGGCCAGGGGCTGGGGTTCATCCCCGGCAGCTTCATGACCGGCGACCGGTTCTGGGCGGGGGCCGGCGTGGTGGCGGTGGCCGTCGGCGGGTTCCTCGCGTGGGACGCCGTCCGCCGACGCTGAGTGCCGCGGGCCGGCGCTGAGATCGCGGAAGGGCTGGCGGCTGGTCAGGACCGCGTAGATGATCCGAGGATCGCGTGGCCGACCGCCACGAAGGCGCGCTTGGCACCCCGTCTCGCCGCCAGGCGGCGGTATTGGGCGCCGAGATACCGCACGTTCTACCGGGTCAATACCTTCCGAGGGTTCCACGCATGTTGACAAAGGCTTGATGCCGGACGATCGACGGGTCAATCTGTGAGTATCAAGCGCGTGGACTTCGAAGAAGCCCTGATCTACAGCAGTCTGGGAGTACCTGATGAGGCGGGCCTTGCACTTGCTCTTGCGCTGACTCTGTCGCTCGGCATCCCGAACGTCTCGTCGGCTGCCACGAGTTGCTCCGGATCACGATCGAACTACTTCGACGGCTGGGCGACATTCGCTCAAAACACAACAGGTTCGCAGGCTCAGGTAGAGACGCAGACTCTGCTCGTCTGCACAGGGCAGACGAGCTTCTCAACGGCTTGGGCGATGCTCGCCCCGCAGGCGACTACGGGTTGGGCGCAAGTCGGATACGTCAAGGACACTGCTGTCAGCTCATCGACCTACTTCCTTACCCAATACAAGAGGAACACTGCAACAGCACCCGTGACAGGCTATTGGGCGTCCGGAGGTGGCGTCCGGTATACGTACAAGACCCAATACAACTCCGCCACCCAGCGAATCGACATGTACGTCAACACAACCAAGTACTCGATCACAAACTTCGACCCGAACCTCTACTGGGGCGGGCAACCCTGGTCGAGCCAGTACTCGGGCGAGACCGGCCACTGCCAATCCGACATGCCAGGAACGGCCGGAGACCACGAAGGGTTGGCGTTTGTCAAGCTTCTCTCAGGGTCGAGCTGGGTGACCCCTTCGAGTCCCCAAAAGACCGTCAATTGTTCAACCCGGTACGCCCAGTTGACCTTGGGATCTGGGACCTTCGACATCTGGACGAAGTGACAGGAAGCCTACGACGATGGTAAGCGTGACCAGAGGCCGGATTGTGGCCGCCGCATTCTCCGTCATCGCGATAGCGGGCGGCGTCGCACTTGCCCGCGGTGCCAATTCCACAGCCTACCGACTGGTCCCAGGCTACGATCTTCCTACCAAGATCGATGAGGTAGGAGCCAGCCTGAATTCGTTCCCGTCGGGACTCATTACGAGCCAGTACATCGACGCGAACACGGCCGTCGCCAATGCTGCCAAGGCTGCGGGTCATCTCGCAACCTCCACGAATCCACTTTCGGTCCAGCTCGTGCTCTACACGAGCGGCCATGCGAATGTTGATGCCGACGGAGTCGAGCAGCCTGCCGTTCACGATCGGCCAGCCTGGATCGTCCGCTTCACCGGCACGCCTCAACCGATCTATGGACCAATGGGGCAGGATGGCCAGGCCGTGGATCCCGGGGTCGTGGCAACTGAGCTCAACGTCGTGATCGACGCGGCATCAGGCGCCGTGATCGAGATGTTCAGCTACCGCTGAGGTCTCGTCGGCGCGGAGCGCGGCTCTCATGAGCCCGTCCCTACACGGGAGCGACCTCAGGTCATGGTCGGCTCGGACGCCCGCGACGGTGGTTCATGCTGACGCCGCGCGGAGTCGAAGGGTGACCGAGCACGGTTCGGCCGGTTCGCATGAGCGGCACTCATGCCGTCAGCAGCCGCGCGGGGCGATCCAGGCCTTCCATTCGGCCTCGGCGCGGCCGGCGCTGACGTCGTTGCCGCGCCGGACCAGCGGCAGGCGGAGCAGGCGCTGGTCGGCCAGGATCCGGGCGGCCATCTCGAACTCGTCCATCCGGAGGTAGGCCAGGCCCGCCTCCCGATACGGGCGGCTCTCCGGATCGAGGAGTGCCGCCGCGCCCAGCCGCTCGACGAACCGGCGCAGCTCGCCGGGCGCCATCGGCTTGCGGCGCAGGTCGACGAAGTGGACCGAGATCCGGCGCTCCTTGAAGAAGCGCAGCGCGGCCCGGGTCGACTGGTCGCCCTCCAGCCCGAAGACCTGGACATGCGGCGCGCTGCTGTTCGGCGGCTGTGGCACGAACCGAGGGTACGGGCTCGCGCGGCGAAGCGCATGGGCGGCTACCATCCCCGGAGGAGGTGACGCGGTGACGGTCTGGTTCACGGTGCGGCTGGAGGATCGGCCCGGCTCGCTGGCCCGCGTGGCGGCGGCGCTCGGCGACCGGGGGGTGAACATCACCGGGATCGTCGGCGTCGCCGAGGACACGGACGGCGCGCTCATGCTCACCACGAGCGATGCGGCGACCACCCGCCAGGTCTTCGGCTCGCTCGGGCTTGCCTTCGAGGAGCACGACCCGATGGGTGGCATCGAGCCGGACCGCCTGACCGTCGCGGACATGTCCGGCAGCGGGTCCGGCGACGCCGGCACCGGCACCGGCTCCGGCGCCTGATCCGTGCCCCGCCGCGGAACCGCCAACCCCGCCGCCACCGTCGCGATCCGCGTCGGCATCGACGACACGCCCGGCACCATCCCGGCCCTGCTCGGCCGGATCGGCGACGCGGGCGGCACCCTGCGCACCCTGAGCACCGTCCGGCGGATCGAGCCGGCCGCTGACGCCCTGCCCGGTGCGGAGCTCGAGATCGAGGTCGAGGGCATCGATGAGGAGCGCCTCATCCGGGCGATCCACGGCGTCCCCGGCCTCCGCGCCCAGCGCCTGACGAAGAGCCTGGAGCGGGTCTTCGGGAAGCGGATCATCGTCATCGGCGGCGGGGCGCAGGTCGCCCAGGTCGCCCTCGGCGCGGTCAGCGAGGCGGATCGCCACAACCTGCGCGGCGAGCGGATCTCGGTCGACACGATCGCCCTCGTCGGGGAGGAGAACATCGCCTCCGCGGTGCGGGCCGTGGCGGACCTCCCGCGCGCCCGCCTCCTCGTCCTCGCCGGCTCGATCATGGGCGGCGACATCACCAGGGCCGTCCGCGAGCTGCGCGCCCAGGGGATCCCGGTCATCGCCCTGAACATGGCCGGCTCGATCACGGAAGCGGTCGACCTGGTCGTCTCGGACCCGGTCCAGGCCGGCACGATGGCGGTCATGGCGATCGCCGACACGGCCACCTTCGACCTCTCGCGCCAGCGCGGCAAGCGGTACTGACGCGGCAGCGATGCGCATCGCGACCTGGAACGTCAACTCGCTGAAGGCCCGCCAGGACCGGGTCCTCGAGTGGCTCGAGCTGCGCGGCGCCGGACGTCCTCCTGCTCCAGGAGACGAAGCTCGCGGACGACGCGGCGCCGCTGATGGCCTTCGGGATGGCGGGCTACGAGCTGCTCCACCACGGCGAGGGCCGCTGGAACGGGGTGGCGATCGCCAGCCGGGTCGGCATCGCGGACGTCGTCACGAACTTCGGCGACCGTCCGGTCCGGGACAGCGGCCCGGGCTCGGGCCTGAGCCAGACCGCCGAGGAGGACTTCGACCCCCTCGATGAGGCCCGCATGGTGAGCGCCGTCTGCGGCGGGATCCGGGTCGTCAGCCTGTACGCCCCCAACGGCCGCGCGCTGGGCACGCCGTTCTACGCCGGCAAGCTGGCCTGGTTCGAGCGGCTCTCGCGCTGGCTCGCGGAGACCCGGGACCCGGCGGCGGAGCTCCTGCTCGGCGGCGACTTCAACGTCGCCCCGGTGGACCTCGACGTCTACGACCCCGCCGACTTCGTGGGGACGACCCACACGTCGGCGCCCGAGCGGGCGGCCATGGCCCGCCTGCGGGCGTGGGGTCTCGAGGACGTGGTCCGGCCGTTCCACCCGGAGCCCGGGTTCTACACCTGGTGGGACTACCGGGCCGGCAACTTCCACAAGAACCTCGGGATGCGGATCGACCACCTCTACGCGACCCGATCGGTCGCCGCCCGTGCCGCCGGCGCCGAGCGCGATCGCGACGCGCGGAAGGGCAAGCTCCCGTCCGATCACGCCCCGGTCTGGGTGGACCTGGCCGGGTGAGCGACGTCGTCCCCACGGGGCGGCTGGCCGGCTACCTCGGCGGCCGGATCGAACGGGACGAGCGCTGGCCGCTCCTCCTGACCGCGCTGCCGATCGCGGCCTGGACGCTGCTCCTGGTGTTCGCCGGCGCGCAGTACCCCTCGTTCGACGAGGCGAAGTACCTGGCGATCGGCATCCACTCGCTGCAGGGCCTCGGGCCGCTGACCGCGTTCGGCGAGACGTTCCTGCCGCACTCGCCGCTCTACCCCATGGTCATGGCCGCCCCGCAGCACTGGCTCGGGATCGACGGGCTGGCGTGGGGCCATTTCCTGAACCTCGGCGCGGGGGTCGCCACGATCGCCCTCGCGGCGCGGTTCGCCTGGCGCGTGGACCGCTGGGCGGCGCCGCTCACGGCCGCCGTGCTGGGCGCCTGGCTCGGGCTGTTCGACCTGACCCGGACGGCTCGCCTCGACGTCCCGCAGGCCGCCCTGTGCCTGGCCTATCTGGCGATCGCGCTGAGCGCGGTGGAGCGCGGCTCGCTGCGCCGGGCCGTCCTCGCCGGCCTCGTCCTGGGGATCGGCTTCCTCGTCAAGGAGTCGTCCCTGGCGTTCGCCCCGGCGCCCTTCCTCATCGGCCTGGCCCTTCGGCGTCCGCTCGTGCCCGTGCTCAGGACCGGGGGCGCGACGCTGCTCGCGCTCGCCCTGTCGACGGCCTGGTGGTTCGCCTGGTACGCCGCCCGGACCGGTCGGATCTACCGCCTGGAGATCCCCGACCGCTCGATGGCGCCGCTGGTCCTGGCCGTCCTGGCGCTGGTCGCCGTCGCGCTCGGCGCCGGGGTCATCGCGCGGAGCCGGCCCGGCCGGTGGCTCGACGCCCGGTTCGGAGCGATCTCCGCCCGTCCGACCGTTCGCCTGGCGTCTGGGTTCCTGCTCGCCACCGGCTGGCTCGCGGCCCTCGGCCTGGGCTTCTCGCGGACCGCGGTCCTGGCCGGCAACTCGATCGTCGACCCCTACCAGCTCGCCCGCTACTACACCGCGTGGGGGGACGACATCGGCGGGCTCGTCCTGTTCGGCGCCGGCGGCTTCATCGCGATCGTCGCGCTCATCAAGGGCGACAGGCGGTTCGCGCCGCTGCTCATCGCCCTGATCACCGGTTTCGCCTGGTCGTTGTTCGTGGCGTCCGTCGGCGAGCCGCCCCGCAACTACATCGCCGAGCTGGCCCTCCTCGTCGCGCTGGGCGCCGCGGGCTGGTCGGTCGCCGTCAGGCGCTGGGCGGACCTCCCGCCCCCGGGCCGGGCGCTGGCGGTCGTCGTCGTCGGGCTCCTGGCAGGCGCCTACGTCGGGATCGGGGCGGACCGGCTGAGCCCGCGGTTCGGGCTGGTCGGCTCGCTCGGCGCCGGAGCGGTCGTCGGGCTGCTCGGGGCCGCGGTCGTCGGCCTGACGGCCCGCGGACGTCGCCTCGTGCCGGCTCCGGCCACGATCCTGGGCATCGGCTGCATCGCGCTCATCGGCTGGTCGGTGGCGACGACGGGCTACCGGGCCGCAGTCGCCCACCGCGACAGCGCCCGGCCGATCGCCCGCGCCCAGGTCTCGGCCGCGGTGACGGACTGGCTGCTGCGGACCGTGCCGGCGGGCTCGACGGTCGCCTTCGGCTCCGTCCAGAGCCACGAGACGGCGCTCGGCCTGGGAGACCGCTACCGGCTGGTCCACCTGTCGCAGCGGACCGCCGTGTTCGACCCGACCGCTCCACTCGGGCTGGCCTACCACGGGCGCCCGTCCCGCGAGGACTGGGTCGCGGTCGACCTCCACCCCCGGCAGAACTCCTACCTGGTGTTCACCGCGGATGAGGTCGCCGCGTTCCTTGCGGCGAAGCGGCCGGTCGCGATCGTCTACGTGACCGGGATCGCGACATCGACCCCGTCCATGGTCGGCTTCCTCGATCACACCCCCGGGATCGTCCACGCGGGCCACTGGAGCTTCCCGTCCGGGTCGGCGGCGATGACCGCCGATGTCTACACGGTCGACCACGCCACGCTCGCGGTCGGCGCCGGGACGATCTGGATGGAGGCCGACGCCGTCGAGCGGCTGGTCGGCCAGCTCGAGGCGGAAGCCGACGGGGCACGAGATCGCGGCGCGGCTCCTGGCGAGGGCCGCCTTCTGGCCGACGTCTCCGGGCGACGCGGCCGCGCTGGACCGCCTGCGGGCCCTGGCCGCCCGTCGCTGAGCGAGCGGGCCGTCCGCCGACGCGGCGGGGGCTGCCCTACGCGCGCGCCGCTGCCCGCGCCGCCAGGCGGCCCTTCTCGGCGTGGGTCCGCTCCTCGCGGCCCGTCCGCCGGCCGTCCATCGCATAGCGGTCCATGACCATCAGGTCGAAGGCGTGGACCGCGGCCTCCTGGTTCGAGTAACGCCCGGCCACCCAGCTGCGCGAGCGGGTCCCCTGCTGCTGCAGCTCGACGACGTGGTAGTCCTGCCTGTTCGTGAGGTCCCAGAAGTCGACCGCGCCCTGGACGTCGACCGTGCCGAGCGCGTCCGCGTCGACGTACAGGTCGCACAGGACCTTGGTGCGGTCGGGGCCGTCCGGCCAGGCCTGGTGGGTCAGGACGTAGTCCGGATGGACGCTGATGATCAGGTTCGGCCAGAGGATGTAGTAGTAGACCCGACGGGCCTCGGTCTCGTCGCGGGCGTAGAGCAGCGGGCGGCCGTGGCGGAGGCCGTCCATCGACATCGTCTCGCAGCCCTCGGTGAACGGCATCCAGCCGCCCTTCCACGGGCCGCTCGGGAAGAAGTCCTCGCCCAGGTCGTACGGGGTGAGCTTGTTGAGCAGCGGGTGGACCGCCGGGCAGTGGTAGCACTCGCTGTAGTTCTCGGCGACGATCTTCCAGTTGGCCGCGACGTCGTACGGTCAGGCGAGCCGCCCGGCGGAGGCGCGAGAAGTCCCGCCCGAAGCTCGCGTGGTGGTCGTACCAGTCGCCCATGTAGGCCTGCAGGCCGGGCGTCTCGTCCGAGAAGCACAGGAAGACGAAGCCGCCCCAGGCCTCCAGCCGGACCGGCGTGAGGCCGTAGCCCTCGAAGCTGAAGTCCTCGAGGTCCTCGGTGTGCTTGGCCCGGATGAGCGTGCCGTCGAGGTCGTAGACCCAGGCGTGGTACGGGCACTGGAACCGGACGACCTTGCCGCACGGCTCCTCGATCACGGGGGTGCCCCGGTGGCGGCAGACGTTGTAGAACGCGCGCAGCTCGCCGTCCCGGCCCCGGACGACGACGACGCTCTCGCCCAGGAAGTCGGCGAGGAAGTAGGTCCCCGGCTCCGGCGCCTCCTCCGCCCGGCCGACGCACATCCAGTCGCGGAAGAACCACTCCCGGGTCTCGAACTCGAGGACCGCGGGATCGTGGTAGGCCCGACCGGGCAGGAGCCTCGCGCCGCGGAAGGGACGGCGAACGGCCTCGATCTCCTCGGGGGTGAACGGCGACGGGCTCGGCGCGGGAACCGGAGCGGTCACGGAGCGGCCTCCATCAGCGAACCGGGTTGACCGGGAGTCTAGCGCGCCCGCGTGCGCCGGCCCCCGACAACCGGCCCCCGACAGCCCCCCACGGAAGCTCGTCCGGGACGCCACCGCCCGACTCGCCGGGCATCCCCCGGCGCCGGTCGCGCAGGATCTCGCGGGCCGCGTTCCGGCCCGGGAGTCCCGTCACGCCCCCGCCGGGATGCGTGCTCGAGCCGCACTGGTAGAGCCCCCGCAGCGGCGTGCGGTAGTCCGCGTAGCCTGCGACCGGGCGCATGTGGAAGAGCTGGTTGAGGGTCAGCTCGCCGTGGAAGATGTTCCCGCCGATGAGCCCGTACTCCTGCTCCATCTCGTACGGGCCGATGACCTGGCGGTGGACGATCGCGTCCCGCAGGTTGGGGGCCAGCTCCGTGTAGCCGTCGATCAGCCGGTCGGCGAAGGCCTCGACCTCCTCGCGGTGGGGCGCGTCCCGCCACGTCTCGGGCACCCACTGGGCGAACATCGAGAAGATGTGCATCCCCTCGGGAGCGAGGGTCGAGTCCATCGTCGACGCGATCACGCCGTCGCAGTAGGGGTGCTCCGAGCCGCGGCCCTGGCGAGCGTCGTCGAACGCGCGCTGGACGTAGTCCATCGAGTGGGCCAGCTCGATCGCCCCGGTGTGGTGGGGCTGCAGGTTCTTCCCCGGGTGGGAGCGGAAGTCCGGCAGCTCGCTGATGGCCAGGTTCACCTTGACCGTCCCGGATCGGGTGTCGTAGTTGCGCACGTCGGTCACGAACTGCGCCGGGAGCTGCTGCTCCTCGAGCAGGCGCAGGAAGGTGACCTGGGGGTGGGCGTTCGAGATGACGAGCCCGCCCGGATCTCCTCGCCCGACGCCAGGACGACCCCGACCGCCCGGTCGCCCTCGACCAGGATCCGCTCGACCGCGGCGTCCGTGCGGACCGTTCCGCCGTACTCCACGACCGCCTCGGCGAGGTTCCGGCTGAGCGCGCCCATGCCGCCCTCGACGAAGCCCCAGCCGCCGATCGGGGCGGTCTCCTCGTCCTCGTCGACCGTGCCGATCTCGTGGTGGAGGAGGACGTAGGCGGTCCCCGGCTCGTACGGCCCGGCCCACGTCCCGATGATCCCGTCGATGCACAGGCCGGCCTTGATCCGGTCCGACTCGAACCAGTCGTCGAGGAGGTCCGCCGCGCTCATGGTCATGATCCGGGTCAGGTCCGCGGTCCCGCGCCAGCCGAGGCCGCGCAGCTTCCAGGCGAACCTGAGCTGGTCCAGCAGGTCCGGCAGCGCGTGGCTGCCCAGCTTCGGCGGGGTCATCCAGAGGAGGTGCCGGACGACCGCGGCCAGGCCGTCCTTCCAGGCCACGTAGTCCTCGTAGCGGTCCGCGTCGTGCCGGCTGAACTTCGCCATCTCGGCGTGGCGCCGGTCGCGGTCCTCGTACATCACGACCCCGGAGCCGTCCGGAAAGCCCATGAAGTACGGCCCCATCGGGTAGACCTTGTAGCCGCGCTTGGGGAGCTCCAGCTCCCGGATGATCCGCGGCGGCATCAGGCTCTGGACGTAGGACAGGGTGCTGACCTTGTAGCCCGGCCATGGCTCCTCGGTGACCGCCGCGCCGCCGACCAGGGAGCGCTTCTCGAGCACGAGCGGCCTGAGGCCGGCCCGGGCCAGGTAGGCCGCGCAGGTCAGCCCGTTGTGCCCGCCACCGACGACGATCGCATCCCATGTCTCAGCCATGGGCGGCACTCTACGGACGGGGTTCACCGTCCGGATCGCCCGTCCCGCCTGATGGGCCCCGCCGTTCCGCGTGACGCGACGCGGTCCGCGGGGCCTGGGTGTTCTGGTCCTGTTGACGCGTCGGGCGCGGCCGGCCGACGCCATCGTTCCTGGTGACCGCTGCGAACGCCGGCGCTATCGACGGCCGCTGCTACCGAGAGCTGGCGGCGCGCTCGATGAACGTGACGAGCGGCACTCGGCCTTCGAACGAGTTCGTCACGACGCGGTCGCCCTCGACGGACCACATCTGCCAGGCGCCCACGACGCCTGCGAGCTTCGTCCGCGGCGCGCTGCCGTCGAGGAACAGGACGTAGCGGGACCCGACCTGGGGATCTCCGAACCCGCCAACGTAGAAGCCGCGGCAGCCGATGACGCCACCCTGAATCCAGACCGTGATGACGGTGGGCGTCGATCCCATGACGACCGTCTCGACGTCGACGCGAAGCAGGCGCATGACCAGCGAGGGCCCGACGTTCGGTCCGTTCGGCGCACGCCCGCCTGGCGTATTCCATTGCGCCTTGCCGACCCCGGTGACGGTGCCGATCACGACCGCCACGAGTGTGCGGCGTCCTGTTCGATGGTCCGTGCGCTTCGGTCGGTGGTCACCACGACGCTCGTGCAGGGGCCGGTCGGCTCCTCGGGCGGCGAGGCGGGGTCGAGCGGCACGAGAGCCACCTCGGTGGGCGCCGGAGATGGCGTCGAGAGCGGCGGGGCGGACGAGCCTCCGACGACAACCGGGAAGCTCGACGTCGGGGGCGCGGTCGGCCCGCCCGCGATGAGCGGAGCGAGGGCGGCGACCACGACGACCAAGGCGAGGACGGCGATCGCGGGCGAGATCGAGCGCCGGCTGGGTCGCAGACGAACGGTGGCGCCGCGGCGCGTGGCGTCGAAGGGCGGCGGATCCTTCACTCGGCCTCGATCTGGGCGAAGCGCTGGGCGAAGCGCGCGAAGGTCTCCGTGTCGCGTTCGTTCATGCCAGGAGCTCCGGGTGCGATCGCAGGACATCGAGAGCGCGGGCGACGAGGGAACGAACGCCGGACTCGGAGATGCCCATGATCGAGCCGATGTCGGCGTCCGTGAGATCGCGCTGGTAGCGGAGCAGGAGGACCTCGCGCTGTCGTTCGGTCAACGCGCCAGCGAGAGCGTCGAACCAGAGCCAGAACTCGGTCTGCCGCTCTCCCGCGGCGGCGCGTGCCTCGCTTCGGGTCCCGAGCGCGATCTGCGCAAGTCGCCGCGCCCGTCGCCAGCGATCGGTCGCCACGCGTCGCGCCGTCAGCAGCAGCCACGGAAGCGGCGGCTCAGGAATGCGCCTGCTCCTCCAAGCTCGGAATGCCCGCTCGAACGTCTCGGACGCGATTTCGTCGGCGTCGTCCAACGAACGCGTCAGCCCGAGCAGGTAGCGATGGACGTCGCGGTAGTGGAGGGCATACACGCGCTCGAACTCTCGCACGCTGGCGGGGGTCGCAGCCTGAACGGGCACCACAACTCGCCCTCTCGGGGCTGAGTCAGTGGCGGGCATTCGAGCCGGCATCACGAGGTCCACATCTCAACAACGAACGAGCGGCGCGGTTCGTCCCGCGGCGCCGAGCAACCTTGGTGGTTCCGCGGATCTGTCGAGACACTCCGTCTACTTGAGTCCGCCCCATTGCGGCCGCACCGGGCAGCGCCCATCGGTGCCGACGGGAGCGAGTTCAGTCCTCGAAGGAAACGCGGCGGCCTGACGCGGCTCGGTTTCTCCGGGTGGTGCCGGAGACGGCGAGGAGCTCGAACGGGAACATCGGGGTCGTGGGGTGGATCCCCCACGCTGTCAAACGTCTCTACAGACGAGGCGACGCTTCGGATGACCGGCTAGGCGACCTCCCGGCGGATCGTCGTGGCGGCCAGCACGACGAAGAAGGCGGCGATCCCGGCGAGGACGACCAGGTCGAGCTGGACCGCCGAGGACGCCAGGTCGGCGCCGGCGATGATCACCTTCCTCAGGCCATCCACCGCGTACGTCAGGGGGAGCAGGTGGGCGATCGGCTGGAGGACCGCCGGGAGCGTCTCGACCGGCCAGAAGATGCCCGCGAGGAGGCCCTGCGGGACGATCACGACCGGGATGAACTGGAGGATCTGCAGCTCCGTCCGGGCGAACGTCGACAGGAAGATCCCCAGGCTGACGGCGCCGAGCGCCAGGACCAGGGCGATGGCGAACGCCAGGAACGGGTTGCCGAGCGTCGGGATCCCGAGACCCAGGTGGAAGTCCGGCAGCGGCCCGATCGCCGGGACGGTCAGGTCCATCAACGAGAACGTGAGCAGGACGGCGACCTGGAGCGTCGCGAACAGGCCGAAACCCAGGCTGTAGCCCAGGACGATCTCCGCCTTCGTGATCGGCGTCGCGAGGAGACGCTCGAGCGTCCCGCCGATCCGCTCGCGCAGGAAGCTCACGCCGGTGAGGATGAACACGAAGAAGTAGGCGAAGTAGCCCAGGAAGACCGGCGCCAGGTTGTCGAGGGCGTCGGCGGACGGCGAGCCGAACACCGTGGCGTGCTCGAGCTTCGGGATCCGGACGGCCGCAGCGCCCGGCGGGGCGAGCCGGCCGATCGCATCCGCCAGCACGCGCTGGAGAGCACCGAGGTGGGCGCCATCCTCGGCGGGGTTGAGGCCCTGGCTGATGACGAGCAGCGTCGGCTGGCGGCCGGCGGCCAGGTCGGCGGTCAGGCCGGCCGGGATGACGATCGCGAGGTCGGCGTCGTCGTCGGCCAGGAGGGTGCGGGCGGACGCCTCGTCCGGGGCGCCCACCACGATCTCGATCCCCCCGTCCCGGGCGGCGCCCGTCAGCGCATCGGCGACGCGCCCGCCCGACGGCCCGTCCAGGTTGACGACGGCGGCCCGCGTCGCGGGGTGCTGCTGGTCGCGCAGGACCCAGCCGAGGAGCGCGGTGACCGCGACCGGGACGACGAACAGGAGCGCCAGCGTCCTCGGGTCGCGCCGGAACTGGTCGACGATCCGGCGGGTGAGCGCAGCCACGCGTCGCGGGCTCACGACGGTTCTCCAGCCGGACCGGTCGCCTCGCCGGCGAGGCGGAGGAAGGCCGTCTCGAGGTCGTCCGTGCCGGCCCGGGCGCGGAGCTCGTGCAGGTCACCCTGGGCGATGACCCGGCCGGCCCGCATGAACAGCAGCTCGTCGCAGCGGCTGGCCTCGTCCATCACGTGGCTGGACACGAGGATCGTCGCGCCGGTGGCGGCGAGCGAGCGGAAGTGGCTCCAGAACTGCACCCGCAGCGCTGGATCGATGCCCACGGTCGGCTCGTCCAGGAACAGGACGGATGGCGAGTGGACGAGCGCGCAGGCGAGCGACAGCCGGCGGCGCAAACCGCCCGACAGCTCGATCGCCGGCGTGGACAGCCGATCCGCGAGCTCGACCAGCTCCAGCGAGCGGAGGAGTGCCGCCCGGTCGTCCGTCCCGAACAGGGCGGCGAAGAAGCGGATGTTCTCCCAGACCGAGAGCTCCGGGTAGATCCCGTCGGCCTGGGTCATGTAGCCGATCCTGGAGAGCGTCCCGCGCGACGGCATCCGCTGGCCCAGCACCCGGACCTCCCCGCTCGTCGCCCGGGTCAGGCCCATCATCAGCCGGATGAGGGTCGTCTTGCCCGACCCGTTGGGGCCGAGCAGGCCATAGACCCGGCCCGGCGACAGGGCGACGTCGACCCCGTCGACGGCGTGGATCGCGCCGAACGACTTGCGCACGGCGACCGTCTCCACCGCGGGCGCACCGGCCGATCCACCGGCCGATCCACCGGCCGAGCCGGGCGCCTGACCGCCTGTCGTCATCGTCGGCTCCCTCCCGACCGAGGCACGGGACGTCCTCCGGGCCGATTATGCCCCTGTCGTGTGGTCGTCTGCCTCGTACACTGAACGACATGACCGACATCCACGCTCCGATGGTCCCCGACCTGCGCGCCCGCCTCCGCTCCGACGACTTCCTGCTCGGGACCTGGCTGACGATCCTCGACCCGGTCGTGCCCGAGCTGCTGGCCGGGTCCGGCTTCGACCTCCTCATCGCGGACGGGGAGCACGGCCCGGTGGCGACGGCGGACCTCGTGGCAATGCTCATCGCGACGCGTGCGGCCGGGGTCCCGCTGCTCTACCGGATCGCCGCCAACGAGCCGGTCCGGATCATGCACGCGCTCGACAGCGGCGCGTCCGGCGTGGTCATCCCCCAGGTCCGGACCGTCGCGGACGTGGAGCGAGCCGTCGCCTGGTGCCGCTACCCGCCGGTCGGGCTGCGCGGCGTCGCCCCGCGGCGGGCCTCCGGCTATGGACGGGCCACGGCGGCCTACCTCGCCGGGGCGGGCGAGCTGGTGACCTGCTGCGTCCAGGTCGAGACGGGCGAGGCGCTCCGGGACCTCGACGCGATCCTGGCCGTGCCGGGCATCGACACGATCCTCGTCGGCCCGAACGATCTCGCCGCGTCGATCGGGCACACCGGGGACCTGGGCCATCCCGATGTCGAGGCGGCGATCGCGCGGGTGGTCGAGCGCGCCCGGGCGCACGGGATCCCGGCCGGGATCTGGACCGCCTCCCCCACCGAGGCCCGCCGGCGTCACGCCCAGGGCTATCGCTGGGCCACCATCGGCGCCGACTACGGGTTCATGCTCGCGGCAGCCGACGCCGCCGTCCGGGAGGTCAGGGGCGGCTGATCGGGCGAGCAGCCGGTCCGTCTCCTGGCGGATCGTCTCGCAGCACTCGCACGATGCCGCCCGGGCGAGATCCCCGCTGGATATCGCCTGCAGCGATCGTATCCGCCTTCGGCCGGCCTCCCTGATCAGCTCGCCGGCCAGATTCGTGGCGCCATGAGCGCGGTGCGGGATGAATTGCGGCGTCCGACGTCCCCGATCCGATGCCCGACCTGACGCACCATCGCCCCTCGCGATACCCCGTGGTTACCAGCCCTCGACGGGCGGGGTGGTACCTCCGCGCCGGGGGTCTTCCCGCACCGGACCGACCGCCCTGGGCGCGGACCCGCCGGTCAGTCCAGCGTCACCCGCTCGCGCCAGGCCGGGATGTGGGCGTCGAAGCCGAGCGCCCGGACCCTGGGCAGGAGGGCGGCCTGCGCCTCCGGATCGCCGTGCACGAGGAAGACCCGGCGCGGGAACCCCGGATCGCCTGGTCGCTTGCCGCGCGAGAAGTTGCCCAGCCAGTCGAGCAGCTCCGACTCGTCGGCGTGGGCCGAGAAGCCGCTGATCGAGCGGACCTGGCAGCGGACCTGCCGGACCGCACCATCGATCGTCACCGTCTTCGCGCCGGACTGGAGGTGGTCGCCGAGCGTGCCGACCCCCTGGTAGCCGACGAACAGGATGACCGCGGTCGGGTCGTCGATGAGGTTCCGCAGGTGGCCGACGACGCGCCCGCCGGTGAGCATCCCGTTCGAGGCGACGATCATGTACGGCCGCTTCGCATGGGCGATCGCCTGGGAATCGCGGACGTCGTTGGTGACGATCTGGTTCGGGTAGTCGAGCGGGGACTCCCGGCCGGCGAGGAGCTGGCGGGTCTCGTCGTCGTAGTAGCCGGGGTGGGCGCGGTAGATCTCGGAGGCCTTGGAGGCCATCGGTGAGTCGAGGTAGAGCGGGAGGAGCGGGATCTTCCCCGCGGCGATGAGCCGGTCGAGCTCCCAGACCACCTCCTGGGTCCGCCCGATGGCGAACGAAGGGACGAGCAGGACGCCGTCGTGGTCGGCGACCAGCCGGACCGTCTCGGCCAGGATTCGCGTCGACTCCTGCTCCGGTTCGTGCTCGCGGCCGCCGTAGGTCGATTCGATCAGGACGTACTCGGCGTCCGTCATCACCGTCGGGTCGCGCAGGATCGGCGTGCCGGTCCGGCCGAGGTCGCCCGAGAAGACGATCCGGCGCTCCGGCCCACCCTCGCGATCGGCGACGCGCAGGGCGATGATCGCCGAGCCCAGGATGTGGCCCGCGTCGACGAACGTGGCGTGGACTCCCGGGGCGACCTCGTGCTCGACCCCGTAGTCGATCCCGCGGAAGTGCTCGAGCGCCCGGCGGGCCTCGCGCTCCGTGTACAGCGGCTCGTCGAGATCGACGTCGACGATCGCCGGCTGGCCGACGAGGGCCACCTCCGGGTCCGGGGCGATCGAGAACGGCGGCGCCGCGGCCGCGGCCGGGTGCGGCGGCCGGATCATGAACGCGACGTCGTGGCGTCGCCGTCCGAAGCGCGCCGGGGCGGGATGCGGCTCCGCCGCCAGTCGACGGTCGGGACCGTCATCGGCCGGACCCTGGCGGGCGAGCCCCTCGGGATGCCGCCCGGAGGCCTCCTCGCTCTCGCCGCCCTCGGCCAGCTCGACCGCCGCCTCGTAGGCGGCCAGGTCCCGACGCTCCTCGGCGGCCGCCTTGTCCGGGTTGCGCTTCTCCCAGCGCTCGCCGCGCTTGGCGAACTCCTCCTGGAGCTTGCCCGAGTCGAGCAGGACGAGTCCCGCCAGCTCGACCGTCCCCTTCGTCGCCCAGACGGGGCCGCGATAGCCCTGCTCGACGACGTGCGGGATGAGCCCGCAGTGATCGAGATGGGCATGGGTGAGCAGGATCGCGTCGAGCTCACTGGGGTCGTAGGCCAGCGGGATCCGGTTTCGGATCGACTCATTCGGGCTGCCCTGGAACATCCCGCAGTCGATGAGGACCCTGGCGCGGTCCGTGGTCAGGAGGAACTGCGAGCCGGTCACCGTCGTGGCGGCCCCGAGGAACTGGAGGTCCATGCCGCGGAGTGTGCCACCATCGACCCGGCCGGGCGATTCCGGCGACGCTTCCGGCGGCGCTCCGGCGGCCTTCCGGCGGCCTTCCGGCGGCGCTCCGGCGGCCTTCCGTCGGCCGATGCTCCATCCCGGCTACCATCCCCGGATGCGCGAACGCTGGTTCTCCCGGGAGGTCCTCCGCCGGCTGCCCGGGCTGATCCTCGGCCTTCTCCTGTTCGGGCTCGGGATCGCGCTCATGGCCAACGCGGGTCTCGGGCTCGGCCCGTGGGAGGCGTTCCACCAGGGGATCTCGCGCCTGACCGGGGTCCCGCTCGGGACGGTCAGCATCGTCGTGGGAATCCCGATCCTCGCGCTGTGGTGGCCCCTTCGAGAGCGACCGGGGATCGGGACGCTGCTCAACGTCGTCATCATCGGCACCGCGACGAACGTCGCCATGGCGGTCCTGCCCTCGCCCGGCGTGGTGCCGCTGCAGCTCGCGTTCATGTTCAGCGGGGTCGTGGTGATCGGGCTCGCGTCCGGGCTGTACCTCGCGGCGGATCTCGGCGCCGGGCCGCGCGACGGGCTGATGACCGGGCTCCACCATCGCTTTCGCTGGTCGATCCGCCGGGCGAGGACGGCCGTGGAGCTCACCGTCCTCGTGGCGGGCTTCCTGCTCGGCGGGACGATCGGGCTGGGGACGGTGGTGTTCGCGCTCGGGATCGGGCCGGTGGTCCAGGTCTTCCTCGGCATCTTCGACCCGACCGGCCGCGTCGCCCGCCGCCGCGCCCGCACCCTCGAGGCCGACGCGACCGGGGCGGAGTAGCGCGGCGTCCGAGCGCCCCTGCCCCGTCGGGTCATCGCGCCTCAGGGGCCGGCTCGGATCCCGCCACCCGGGGCGGCACTCTCCGATTGCTCCTCGACCCTCCTGCGCAGGTTTGCGTCAACACATGAACGCGACCACCCGAGCACCCGATTCGTCGGATTCCTTCGCGTGGCGCAAGAATCGTGTCGGTTCCTGCGCGTCGCGCAAGGAATCGACACGATTGCCGCCCGGAGCGTCCGGTTCGCACGTCACACGCAAAGCGGGGCCGCGCGACGAGGCGCGGGCCGGGCTCGCGGCGTACTAGACGGCCGGGATCACCACCAAGGCGTCGATCGCGACGGCGAGGAAGAGCAGGCTGAGGTAGGTGATCGAGTAGCGGTAGAGCCGGATGGCGCCGGCGGTCGAGTGCTCCTCGGAGCTGCCGGCGCGCCACAGCCGGTAGGCCTGCCACAGGAAGATCGCCCCGAGCAGGGTCGCCGCGCCCAGGTAGATCAGCCCCATCCGGGCGACCGCGAAGAGCACGAACGAGATCGCCACGAGCAGGATCGTGTACAGCCCGATCTGGCGGGTCGTCTCGGGGATGCCCCGCACGACGGGCAGCATCGGGACACCGGCGGCGGCGTAGTCCTTGCGGATCCGCAGCGACAGCGCCCAGAAGTGGGGCGGCGTCCAGTAGAAGACGAGCGCGAACAGGATGAGCGCCGGCAGGGTCACCGAGCCGGTGACCGCCGCCCAGCCGATGACTGGCGGCAGGGCCCCGGCCGCGCCCCCGATGACGATGTTCTGGGGCGTCGTCCGCTTGAGCATCATCGTGTAGACGACCACGTAGAACGCGATCGCGAGGAGCGTCAGGAACGCCGCGAGGAGGTTGACGAACCAGGCCATCAGGACGATCGAGATGATCCCGAGCACGATCCCGAAGACGACCGCCCTGTCCGGGTCGACCTGGTGCGAGGGCAGCGGCCGACGCCGGGTCCGGGCCATCAGCTCGTCGATGTCCCGGTCGAGGTAGCAGTTGATCGCGTTCGCGCTGCCGGCGGCAAGCGACCCGCCGATCATCGTCCAGACGACGAGCCATGACCAGTCCCCGATGGCGATGCCCGGCACCTCGCGCGCGGCGAGGACCATCGCCGGGACCGTCGTGACGAGGAGCAGCTCGACGATCCGCGGCTTTGTCAGCGCGACGTACGCCCGGATCGTGTCGCGGACGCCCGTCGGCCGCCCGGCCGCCGCCTCGGTGCCGCCTCCGCCCGGTCCGCCCGCGCCGCCGCCGGCCGCCCCGCCCCATGACCCCGCCCCGACGCCGACGGCCGGCGCCGTTCGCGCCGCGTAGTACGAGGCCACCGCCAGGCCCACCATCAGCGCCCAGACGAGCGCCCCCAGGGCGACGTGCAGCGTCCGGGTCCACTCCTCGAGCCGGGTCAGGACCTGGAGCCCTCCGACGGCCGTCTGGACGATGAACAGCGCAGCGGCCCAGATCGCCAGCCGCACGAGGACCCTGCGCTCCCGCTGCGTCCGCCAGGCCGCGACCGCCACGGCGGCGACGATCAGCCCGACGACGACCGCCACCCAGCGGTGGAGCACGTGCGCCGAGGTGAGCTCGGTCAGCGGCGGGAAGAGCGCGCCGCCCATCAGCGGCCAGTCCGGGAAGATGAGCGCGGCGTCCGTCGCGGTCACCTGCGATCCGAACAGGAGGAGCGCGAACGTCGCGGCGGCCACGAACGACGCGAGAAGGGTGAACCGCTGGCTCGCGCCGCGCCCCCCGATCCGGGCCGGGTAGAGCGACCGGACGAGGAGGTACACCAGGAGACCGACGAGCGCCATCGCCGCGGCGAGATGGGCTGTCACCGACTCCCCCGAGTTCCCGAGCCGGACCGTCTCGCGCCCGAGCCAGGCCTGGAAGCCGACCAGCCCCACGGCGGCGACGGACGGCCAGAGGATGGACGATCGATCGCGATGGTCGCGCAGCGCGACGGCGGCCATCCCCAGGATGAGCAGGCCGATCAGGGCAGCGACCGTCCGGTGGATCCACTCGAGCCAGACCTGGTAGCCGGCGTCGAGCGTCGGCAGGAACTGGCCCTCGAAACAGCCCGGCCAGTGCGGGCAGGCCATCCCGGACGCCGTCGCCCGGACGACCACGCCGATCGTCACGAGCAGGAGGGTCGTCGCCAGGGTTGCCGCGGCGAGCTTCTGAAACCGGGTCACCGGGGCATTCTAGCCCGGGAAGGCGCAGGTGAGCGGCCCCGGGTACGATGCCGACATGCGCCTCCCCGGAACCCTCGGCGCGCTGGTCGCGCTCGGTCTGCTCGTGGCCGCCTGCGGCTCGGCGGTCGCCCCGCCGGCGGTCGTCTCGCCGTCGCCCTCGAGGGCCACGCCACCCCCGTTCATTCCGCAGGTCGTCACGTCCCAGGCGGTGGTCGGGGAGAATCGGTTCCTGATCGGCCTCCTCGACGCGTCGGGGATGAAGCCGATCGGCGTACCGCAGATCGCGCTCCAGGTCGCCTTCACGGACCTGGCGAGGAGCGTGCCGCCCCCGACGATCCCGGCCACGCCCGCCCGGTTCGTCTGGGCGATCGAGGGCGAGCGCGGGATGTACGTCGTCGACGTCGACTTCCCCAACGCGGGCGACTGGGCGGCGGCCGTGTCGGCGACCGGCGGCGGCATCACCCCCGGCACCGTCGAGACCCGGTTCCAGGTTCACCAGGAGGGCTCGGCGATCCCGATCGGCGGCCGGGCCCCGGCGGTGAAGACCCCGACCCTGGCCGACGTCGGCGACGACGTGAAGCAGCTGTCGACCGACCCGAGCCCGGACCCGGCGTTCTACGCCACCTCGGTCGATACGGCGCTGGCGAGCCACGAACCGTTCGTCCTGGTCTTCGCCACGCCGGCCTTCTGCACGAGCGCCCAGTGCGGGCCCACGCTGAACGGGGTGAAGGCGGTCGCCAGGGGCGAGCCCGGCGTCACGTTCATCAACGTCGAGCCGTACCGGCTCGCCTTCGCCGACGGCCGGCTCCAGCCGGTCCTCGACGCCAACGGCCAGCTCCAGGTCGTCGACGCGGTGACCGCCTGGGGGATCGTGTCCGAGCCGTGGGTCTTCGTCGTGGACCGTGACGGGATCGTCCGCGACTCGTTCGAAGGCGTGCTCTCGCCCGACGAGCTGAAGGCCGCGATCGACGCCGTGAGGTAGGCCGGGCCCGGCCTTCGGCCTAGCCGGCGTCCTCGAGGCGGTAGACGACGAGCTTGCCGTCCTCGACCCTGAAGAAGACGAGGATCGGGTCGGCGGCGGCCAGGTGCTCGGCGAGGTGGCCGGGCGGGAACTCGGCGCCGTTCTCCAGGACGCCGATGACGAACGTGAACGTCTGGCCGTTCGAGGCGCGCAGCGTGAAGCCGTGGACCTGGTCGAGCCCGGTCGAGTCGATCGAGCCGATGACCCCGGCGATCGGCGAGCCCGGGACCTCGACGCTCGCCGAGGCGCCCGGGGCAGCCGTCGACGGCGGTGCCGGCGGTGATCTTGCTCAGGGGCGGCGTCTCGCTCGCGCCGCCGCACCCCGCGAGAACGAGGGCGAGGGCCACGGCCATGGCGAATGCCGCGACCGTCGTCGTCCCCGCCGGCCCCTTCACGACGGACCTCCGATGGTGCTCGCCGCGCCGGTGCTCCCGGGGGCGTGGACCGGCTCCCCCGCCGCGCAGCGCGGGCACGTGCCGGCGCCCGGCTCGTACGTCGGCAGGTCCAGGACCCACAGCGCGTTGAGCGGGTAGACCCGGCCGGTCGTCGGCGAGGTGAGGGTCGACAGCCCGCCGGACCGGTCGACGAGCACGTGGCAGTCGACGATCTCGCCGCCGGCCGCCTCGACCGCCGGGATCATCGCCAGCAGCGAGCCGCCGGTGGTGAGGATGTCGTCGACGAGGAGGACCCGCTCGCCGGGCGCGATCGAGAAGCCGCGCCGGAACTCGCGGCGGGCGATCCCGTCGTCCGCCGCGGACCTCCTCGGCGAAGATCGCCCGGGTCCCCAGCTGGCGGCCGGTCTCGAAGGCGAGGATCACGCCGCCGGTCGTCGGCCCGGCCACGAGGTCGACCATCGCGCGGCCGTCCTGGTCCCGATGGCGGGCCGCCCAGAAGCCGCACAGCTCGCTCGTGGCCGCGGGGTCCTGGAGGACCTGGAACTTCTCCAGGTACGCGTCCGAGTGGCGCCCGCTCTTCAGCAGGAAGTGCCCGTCCCGGAGCGCGCCCGAGCGCCGGAACAGCTCCTCGGTCCGGCGGGCGACCGCCGCGCGCGTCGCCTCATCGATGGCGGAACGGATCGTCGTCATGTCAGCGTGCAGTTTAGCGCGCGCACCCGAGGCGCCGATCACGGCCGGTACTCGACGCCCTTGACGGACGGCGCGCCGGGCCTCCGCGGCAGGGCCGTCCCGATGAGCGGCCGGTACGAGTCGAGGCCGTGCCGACGGCACTCCCCGGCGAGCTCGTCGACGAGCCGGACCGGCAGCGTCGGGTCGGCGAAGATGCGCCGTGCCGACCTGCACGGCCACCGCGCCGACGGCCAGGAAGTCGAGCACGTCCGCCGAGCTCCGCCACGCCGCCGATCGCGACGATCGGGATGTCGACGACCTGGGCGACCTCGTACACGATCCGCAGCGCCACCGGCTTGATCGCCGGGCCGGACAGGCCACCGTAGACGTTGCCGAGGAGCGGCCGCGTCCGGTCCGGCCGGACGGCGATCCCCGAGAGCGTGTTGATCGCGGTGATCGCGTCGGCGCCCGCGCTCGGCGATCGCCCGGGCGATCGGGCGGATGTCGGCCACGTTGGGCGACAGCTTCACGAGGAGCGGCAGGTCGGTGGCGCGCCGGACCGCGGCGGTGACCTCGCCGGCGGCCCCGGCGTCGATCGCGAACTGGAGCCCGCCCCTGCCCACGTTCGGGCAGCTGATGTTCAGCTCGATCCCGGCGACCCCGGGCACGCCGTCGAGCCGGCGGGCGACCTCGACGTAGTCCGCGACGGACTCGCCGGCCACGTTGACGATGACCGGGACCTGCCAGCCCTGCCAGGTCGAGGCGTACTTCTCGATGACCGCGTCGACGCCCGGGTTCTGGAGCCCGATCGAGTTGAGCATCCCGGCCGGCGTCTCGGTCACCCGGGGCGTCGGGTTGCCGATCCGCGGCCTGAGCGTCGTCCCCTTGCAGCAGATAGCGCCCAGCCGGTCGACGTCGACGACGTCGCCGTACTCCACGCCGTAGCCGAACGTCCCCGAGGCGACCAGGATCGGGTTCGGCAGCCGGAGCCCGCGGCCGAGATCGACCGACAGGTCGACCGGGCGCGGGGCGGAGGAGACGGCCGGCTCGATCGGTTCGATCCGGGTGGAGGTCGCCGACCGACCGGCCTGCCCGACGACCGCCGGCTTCCCCGCCCCGAGCCTCCTGCCGCTGCCGAGCCCGCCGCCGAACCCGCCGCCCGGCCGAACGCTCGCCGGGCGCTTCGGACCGGACCCCGGGATCGACCTCGACGCCTTCGACGCCTTCACCGGCCCGGCGTTTCCGCTGGTCACGACCCGCCGCTTCGCCTTCACCAGCCGGCCTCCCAGTCGAGCTCCTCGGCGGCGAAGACCGGTCCCTCGCGGCAGACCCGCTGGGGCTGACCGCCGACGCCCATGACGACGCAGCCGAGGCAGGCCCCCACCGCGCAGCCCATGTTCTGCTCCATCGACACCTGGAGGAACGCCTTGCGCCGCGCCGCGGGTGAGCCGAGCGGATCCCGCTTCCCGCCGCCGCGCTTCCGGCCGAGCTTCGCGACGCCGAGCCGCTCGCGGCGGCCGGCGGCCTGTCGCGCGAGGGCGGCCAGCATGCGGCGACGGCCCGCAGGCGAACGCCTGGTCCGCCCACGCCTCGTAGTCGGGGACGAGGTCGGTGACGTAGCCCTGGTGGCCGAGCGAGCCGTCGTCGGTCGCCACGACGTACTCGACCTCGTCGGGCAGGAGGTTCGACGGGTAGACCTCCGCCGCGCTCGCCGCGCCGAACAGGAGGACGACCTGGCGGCCGTCGCGGATCGCCTCGTCGGCGAGCATCCGGACCCCGGCGATCCCGAGACCACCCGCGATGAGCAGGAGGTGCCGGCTCCGCGGGTCGACCTCGAACGGCCGTCCCAGCGGCCCGAGCATGTCGACGGTGTCGCCGGGTCGCAGGTGGGTGAACCAGCGCGTCCCCCGGCCGACCGTCCGGAAGTGGATCGTGACGATTCCCGTCTGCGGGTCCACCGTGTTGAACGAGAACGGCCGGCGGAGGATCAGCCCCGAGTAGTCACCGGGCCGGACGTGGACGAACTGGCCGGCGCGCGACCCGCTCGCCAGCGCGGGTGCGTGGTACGCCTGGAGCCATTGCCGCGGGAGGATCTCCCGGCTGTCGACGAGCTCCGCCGCGACCAGCCGCATGCGTCACGCGCGGCCGGGTCCCCGGTCCCGTCCCGGCTCGCGCCGTCGTCACCCTCGACGCCCTCGCCCTCTTCGCCGCCCTCTTCGCCCTCGCCCTCTTCGCCCTCGCCCTCGTCGCTCCGTCGTCGTCGCCCTCGTCTTCGCCCTCGCCCTCTTCGCCCTCGCTCGCCCTCGCCGGCGTCGTACTCGGGCGCGACGGCCGGGAAGGCCTCGGCGAGCGCATCGGCCAGGTCGCCGAAGACGTCCGTGGGGTCGTAGAACTCGACGATCTCGTCGGAGCTGGCCAGGTTCCGCCACTCGCCGTCGGAGTCCTCCGGGAGCGACCTCGGCCCGGAAGCCGTGGCCGGCCTGCAGGGTGAGCCGCTCATCGTCGTCGTCGACGACGATCACGTCCCCGAGCTTCGCGGTGAGCCGGGCGGCCACGTCGGCGAAGTCGTCGAGCAGGCGCGCCTCGGTGCGCTGGCTCCGCTCCTGGAACGTCGAGGGCCAGGTCGTAGAGCCGCTGGGCGGCCGACTCGTCGTCGTCCGCCTCGGCTGGCGTGCCGGCTCCGGCGGCCCACTGGTCGGCCGCGGCGGCATAGGCGTCTCGTCCAGCCCGACGGTGTCCGTCGGCTGGATCCCCGACGGCGTCGAGGAGGTCCTCCGTGCCGGTCGGCTCCGGCGGCAGGCCGGCGGCCTCGCGGGCGGCCTCGGCGAAGGCGGCGTAGATGTCGGCCGGGTTGTACAGCTCGACGAGCTCTGCGGCGGTCTCGATGACCTCCGTCTCGCTGACCCACTCGCCGGTCTCCTCGTCGAGGTAGCGGCTGCGGCTGCGGAACGTCAGGTCGGGCGCGATCGACAGGTAGTCGGGGTCCTCGTCGATGAGGGTCAGCCCGCCGAGGTCGGCGATCCGGCCTGCGTTGGCCGTCGAGGAAGCGCTGCAGCTGCTCCGTCGCCTGCACGAGGAAGTCGGTCCGCTCGAGGGCGGCGTCCGCGGCGAGGCTCCCCGAGCAGGTCGTTGCGGCTGGCATCCATGAGATCGGCCCTCCCTACGGGTGGTATTCGAGGTCGGTGCCCATCCGCTCGCGGAGGAACATCGAGTGGTGGCGCTCGAAGATCCACTCGCCGGCCCGGTGGCCGAGGGCGCGGGTGGCTTCGTCGGCTTCGAGCTTGTCGAGCGTGGCGTAGTCGGGCAGGTCCAGCAGGATGACGTTGTCGAAGTCCCAGCCGTGGGCGACGTTGTACCAGCCGATGAAGCGGATCCCGAACTTCTCCTCGTACTCCTTCACCTGCCGCGGGAAGATCGTGCGCATGAAGAACTTGAAGAACGGGTCGCGGCCGCGGCGGACGGAGAAGTAGGTCGCGAGCACGGGCACGGCGGCGGTCCTCCTCCTGCGTCGACGGTCGGCGCTATTGTCGCACGCTCATCCGTCAGCCCGGGTGGCGGTCCCCCGTCCTCGGCGGGCGGTCGGCTCGGCGGGCGTCGGCTCGGCATCCTCGAGCTGGCCGACCGTCGGCGTTCGAGCGGCGAGCGGCGCGCGGCGACCGCGCCGGCCGGCGGCCACGAGCCGCAGCAGGAAGATGATCGTCTGGCCGCTGACGAGGAGGAGCCCGAGCAAGGCGAACAGCAGGATCGCGGTCACCGTGTCGGGGACCCGCCCCACGCTGAGCGGCGTCCCCACGATGAGGATCGCCAGCGCGATGAGCTGGAACCGGAAGCAGCCCAGACCCGGTCCGCGCTCGGCCTCGAGCGGCTCGCCCCTGTACTGGACGGGGCCCTGGTTGACCGCCCCGGTTGGGCGATGGGGCGCCGCAGCCGGCGGCTCGGGATCGGCGTTCGGCGTGGCGTTCGGCGTGGGGGTCGGCGGGGGGGTCGTGTCGGTCACGAGGCGCAACGATACGGGACCCGGCCCAAAGGCGCCGTGGCCGGGACCTCCCGCGTTTGCGTGTGCCACATGAACGTGACGCGCTGTGCAGGGAATTTGCCGGATCCTTGCGCCAGACACAGAAACGGTCACCATCCCTGCACGCCAGCCGCAAGGATCGGACCATCCGGCGGCGCTCCAGGTCACGTTCATGCGCGTGACGAGAATCAGCGGCCCTGCGGCGGCGGGCGCCCCGGCCTTGGGCGGACCCCTCGGCCTGGGTATCAGTACCACTCATCGCCCAGCTGGTGAACGCGCACGACCGGGTGGCCAAACGTGCCGATTCGGTCATCCGGTCACGCTTGCTCGTGCCTGGAACGATGAGTGGTCTTCATCACGGCAGGGGAACCGGGCGACCCAGGTCGCGGCCCCTTGCTACCATCGGTCGGTGGCCCACCGACCCGATCCGGATCCTGCCGCCAGCCCACGGGACGCGGCTCAGCGGCCGACCCTCGACGCGCCCGACCCGCGGCCATCGGCCGAGGCACGCTTTCCGTGGCACCCGGAACCTGCGCTGATCGGGATCGACGACGCGCCGGCCGCGCGCGCGGCCCTCGAGCAGCTCGGGCGGCAGGCCTGGGGGGCGGGCCTCGACTACCTCTTCGACGAGGCGCTCCGCCGGGCAATGGGCGAGCCGACCGGCTACGCCGAGCTGCGCCGGACGTTCTTCGGCTGGACCCCTGATGGCACGGCCAGTGCGGACGGAGCGGCCGGCACCGAGCCCACGGCCGGCACCGAACCTGCGGCCGGCACCGAGGCCACCTCCGCGCCGAGACTCGGCCCGTCCCCGGCGCCCAGGGGCCCGACCACCTCCGCCGCGCTGCTCGAGGAGTTCCGGACCCGGCTCGCGCCGCACCAGCTGAACGCGTACCATCCGCGGGCGCTGAGCTACTTCACGCCGCCGCCGCTCATGCTCTCGATCGTCGGCGAGCTGCTCGCCCAGTTCACCAACCAGGGCGTGGACGTGTGGCACGCCGGCCCGAGCGGGGCGTTCGTCGAGGAGGAGGTCGGGCGCTGGCTGTGCGACCTCGTTGGCTACGGGCCGGAGAGCTTCGCGGTCCTCACCTCGGGCGGGGTGATGGCCAACTTCATGGCGCTGACGGTGGCCCGGGACGTCCACCTCGCGCGCCTCCTCGGCCTCGACCGCCCCCCGCGCGGCCGACACCTCGAGGGCGTTCGCGTCTACGCCTCGGACCAGACCCACTTCTCGATCGCGCGCGCCCTCGACGAGCTCGGCTTCCCCCCGGAGACGCTCCATCTCGTCCCGGCCGACGAGCGGTTCCGGCTCCGTGGGGCGCCGGTGGCAGCGGCGATCGCGCGGGACCAGGCCGCCGGCCTGACGCCCTGGGCGATCTCGGCCGTGGCCGGCTCCACGAACACCGGCTCGGTCGACCTGACCGGCGAGCTCGCCGACATCGCCGGGCGCGAGGCCCTGTGGCTCCACGTCGACGCGGCCTACGGCGGCGCGGCGCGCCTGTCGCAACGGGACGGAGGGCGCGTTCCCGACCTGGAGCGGGCCGACAGCGTCACGATCGACCCCCACAAGTGGTTCTTCCAGGCCTACGACATCGGCGCGCTCGTCGTCCGGCGCGGCGCGGATCTGCTCGAGACGTTCCACCGCAGCCCCGAGTACTACCGCGGCGGCGAAACGCAGGCCGCGGACGCCGAAGCCGAGACCGACGCCAACGCCGACGCCGACGCCAACGCCGACCAGGACCACGGCGAGCAGCTGAACTTCTACCAGCACTCGATGGAGGGCACCCGCCGCTGGCGCGCGCTCAAGCTGTGGATGAGCTGGAAGCACCTCGGCACCGACGGGCTCGGCCGCCTCGTCGAGGCCAACGACGACCTCGCCGCGTACCTCGCGCGGCGGGTCGCCGAGTCGGACGACTTCGAGGCGCTGCCGCCCGAGCCCGAGCTGTCGGTCGTCTGTTTCCGGCACCTTCCGGGCGGGCGGGCCGCGGCGGCGGAGATGAGCGAGGCCGCGCTCGACGCCCACCAGGACGCGCTCCAGGCCGCCCTCGAGGCATCGGGCGACGGCTGGCTCGGGACGACCCGCCTCCGCAACGCGACCTGGCTCCGGGCCGGGATCGTCAACTACCTCTCGACGGAGGCCGACGTCGAGAGGATCCTCGACGACCTCCGCCGCCTGGCGGCCGACGGCCCTCCCGTGGCCTGAGCCTCGTTCCGTGCCGGACAGCCCGATCCTGTTCCTCGTCATCGGCGGGCTCGTCCTCGGGTTCGGCGCGTGGGCGGGCTGGAGCGTCGGGGCGCGCCGAGCGCGCAAGCCGAACCCGCTTCCGGACCGGTTGTGGTTGTGCGACGCCTGCCACTCGTTCAACGAGCCGGAGCGGGAGGCCTGCTACGGCTGCCACCGACCGCGGCCGGTGGACGCGCGCAGCGTCGTGCCGAACGCCGAGTTCCACGTCGACCAGCGCTTCGGCCGGGCGAAGGACGGCCGCGGACGGGGCTCGACCCGGCCCTGGCTCGGCGCGGACGAGCCGCTCCGCGACGCCTGGCTCGCCGCGCATCCGAGCACGGAACCCGTGGTGCCCCCAGCCGACGAGGCCCCGCCCCCGGCCGACGACGACGCGACCCGGGCCGACGCGACGCCACCGACCGCATGACCGCCCGGCGACGGCACCTCCCGCTGGCCCCGAAGGTCCATGTTGGGCCGAGGCCTGTTCGACCTCGTCTGACCGCTCGTCCGCAGACGGGCCGTGCCCCTGGGGGCGCCGAATGAACCATCGGGCCGCGAGCGGCATCAACTCGATGAACCCGGTCGTCAGGGAGGGCTCCCGCCGCTTGGACCGCGCGCTCGTCGAGCAGGCCCGGCGGGGCGACATCGACGCTTTCGAGACGATCGTCCGCAGCCGGATCGATGCCGTGTACCGACTCAGTTTCGCGATCCTCGGCGACGAGGCCGACGCCCGCGACGCCACCCAGGAGACGTTCGTGGCCGCCTGGCGCCGGATCGGGTCCGTGCGGGACCTCGACCGGTTCGATGCCTGGCTCCAGCGGATCGCCGTGAACGCCGCCCGGATGGCGCTCCGCGGCCGGCGCCGCCGGCTCGTCCGCGAGATCCCCAGCGACGACGTCGTGCGCCTGGCGGCGGCGACCCCCGCTGAGCGTTCCGCCGGGCTCGACGGCATCGAGGCGGCCGGCGACCGCGCCTCCGACGGCGACCGACTCGGCCGGGCGATGGGACGCCTCTCGCTCGACCAGCGAACGATCCTCGCCCTCCACCACCTCGAGGGTCATGGGCTCGACGAGATCGCGGCAACCCTCGGGATCCCGGTCGGGACAGCGAAGTCCCGGCTGTTCACCGCCCGGCGCGCCCTCGCCGCCGCTCTCGCCGCCGAGGCCGACCGATGACGACCAAACGGCCGACCGTTGAGCCCGACGCCTGGGACGATGGGCGACTGGCCACGGCCTTCGTCGACCGCTACGACCGCCCGGCGCCGGGCGAGTTGACCCCGACGATCCTCGAGCGTGTTCGCGAGACGCGACGCCGACCCCGCTGGTGGCCAGAGTTCGGCAGGTCGGCCCTCGCCTGGTCGACGGCGCTGGTCGTCCTCGCCCTCGTCGGCGCCTTCGTCCTGCCGGGAGCGCTCCGCACGTTGCCGGGGACCGGACCCGCGACCGGAGACCGAACGTTCAAGGCGCACGGGATCTCGTTCACCGTGCCGTCCGGCTGGGCGGTCCATGACGCGATGCCCGGTGCACCCTCCAGCGGAGGTTCCGCCATCGCCGTCGCCGGGACGCTCCCGGTCGATCCGGCCTGCGGCGACTCCCACGTCGACATCAACTGCTATTACGAACGCCGATTGGACCCGTCGACGGTGTCGGTCGTCGTCGGCTCACGAGGGTTCCGGGGCGGCTCGGTCGCGACCTGGGCGCCGGACAACGCGACCGTCGAGCAGGTGACGGTCGGCGGATATCCCGCCGTGCTGGCGAGGTTCCAGGTCCAGCCCGATTACTACTACCGGTCTGATGCGACGCTGACCTACCTCATCCCGTTCGACGAGGCGGGTACGAACGCCTATTCGATCGACGTCGAGATCCGCGGACCCGGGACGGACCGGCTCCTGGCCCAGGTCGAGACCATGGTCCAGACCTTCCGGGCAGACAACCTCACGCCGCCGGCCGCGACCTCGCGTCCCGTCGAAACGCCGCACGAGTCGATCGAGCCGAGCCCGGCGGTGGCGGGCTTCCCGGCCGTGGTTGCGGGCCTCCCGGTGCGATCCGTAGCCGATACGCTGGCGCTGTTCGAGCGCCCCGACCTGGGCGACACCGAGATTGCAGTCGCCGGCTGGTATTCGACGCTGTCCTTGATGCCTCGCTGCGCGGCGAGGCCCCTGAAGCCGCCCCTGCTCCGAGGTCCTTGCGACGGTTCCTGGCTGAGCGCCTCCGACAGGCCGGTGGCCAGCGTCGTCGGCACGGAGGTCCGAATCACGACACCGGACCCGATGATCGAGCCGCGGTTCCTGCCGCCCGTCGACCGACCGGTCATGCCCTCCCTGCCCGCCGGCGAGCCGACCACGAGACCGCTCGCCGTCGTCATCGTCGGACACATCCACGACGAGGCGGCGCGCAGCTGTTCGGCCGACGAAGCTGCCGCCTGCGAGCGGACCTTCGTGGCCGACCTCGTGACGACCTCGGCCGGGGTTCTCCTCGATCAGTCGAGCTCATTCCTCGGCGATCTGGCGTCCGCCCGCCTCGCCCCGGAGGAGGCCCTCCAGGCTGCTCGCGACCGCGTCGCCGGCTATGCGACGGTGCTCAGTATCGGGCTGTTCAACACCGCCAACCCGCCGTGGCTTCCTGCGTCCCTGGGCGGCGCGCGGCGGCTGACCTGGTTCGTCCGCGGCTATCGCACACTGCTGGACGACGGGACCGACCCGCGGGCGCCGGGCACGCCCGTCGCCGGCTCGCTCGCGATCGACGATGAGACCGGGACGATCACGGGCACGCTCGCTCAGGGCGTGCCGGCGCCGGAGACACCGTTCCCATTCGCGCCGCTGCCCGACGGCTTCCCGACGACGATCGAGGGACTCCCGGTCCGAACCGTCACCGACGTCGTCAACGGCAACCGACCGCCGGGGCTCCCCGAGACTCCGATCGCGGTCGCGGGCTGGTTCACCAAGCTGCCGATCCATCCGTGTCCGTCGCCGGACAACGGGAGCTGCGAGCGCGACACCGTCGTCCTGGCAGGCACCGACCGGCAGCTCGTCACCTACGACGCGAGCGGCTTCTCGACGACGACACCGGCCGACGGACCGGTCCTCAACCCGGCGATCCTGCCGATCGGAGCGACTCCGCCAACCGGGAACGCAGACGGTTCGCCGCGCCGGGCGATCTTCATCGTCCACGCCGGCGACCCGCGCGCCGACCGGAACGGCCCTGGCGACCCGGTCGGGCCCCGGGACCTCGTCCTCGACCAGGTGGCCTGGCTCGACGGCGCGGACCAGCCGGCGGCGACCTGGATCGAGCCGGGCATCCAGCCGGCCCGTGACGCGCAGTCCGCCCTCGTCATCGCCGGCGGTCTCAGGACGGGCCGGACCTGGGCGATCTCCGTCAGCACCTGGCACGCGAGGGAGATGGGGTATCTGATCGCCGGACTAGGTGGCGACCCGATCGTGTGGGTCATCCGGTTGGTCGGCGCGAACCCGCTGGCCGGCAGCGACGGGCTCCCCGGCTGGGGCTCGATCGTGGTCAACGACGCGAGCGGCACGATCATCGACACGACCTGGACGTCCCCCGACCCGTAGCCGCCGGTCGGGCATCGGGCCGGGTGAGATCAGCCGGCGAGCTGCCCCGTGGGCATCGGCGGCTCGTTGGCCAGCCCCTCGACGACGGCGACGTTCGGCAGGGCGCGCAGGATCTCCGGCCCAGCGATCACCTTCCAGGAGCGGCTGCCGCCGCCGAGGACGATCCGCTCACGGGCCATCACCCGAGCGTCGACGAGGACCGGCAGGTCGGACGGCAGGCCGAACACCGTGACCCCGCCGATGGTCATCCCGGTCAGCGCCTGCGTCTCCTCGGCCGCGGCGAACGACGCCTTGCGCGTCCCGAGGCGGTCGCGCACCGTCCGGTTCACGTCGAGCCTGGTCGTGGCCAGCACGACGCACGCGGCATAGACCGGCGGCGTCGACTTGCCGATGACCACGATCGTGTTGGCGGAGTCCTCCGGCGCAAACCCGTAGGCGGCGCAGAAGGCGGCGGTGTCGGCCAGGGCCGGGTCGCACGGGAACAGCTCGTACGGGACGCCCAGGCGCGCCACGTGCTCGTCGAGCCAGGCCCGCGGGTCCTGCTCGAGGGTCAACCGGCGTCCTCGAAGGCGATGCGCCCGCCAGCGACGGTGAGCAGGACGCGGCCGGGGAGCTCCCGGCCCAGGAACGGCGAGTTCTTGCCGCGCGACCGGAGCGCCGCGGCCGACACCGCCCACGACGCCGACCGATCGAAGACGACGAGGTCCGCCGGCGCGCCCTCGACCAGCCCCCGCGAGCCTGCCCAGCCCGCGCGCCCGAGCACGGCCGCCGGCCCGGTCGTCAGCGCCGCGATCGCCCGGGAGAGCGGCAGCCGCCCCGCGTCGACGGCGGCGAGGAGCACGCCGATCGCGGTCTCGATCCCCGAGATCCCGTTGGCCGCCAGGCCGAACTCGACTTCCTTGTCCACCCGGGTGTGGGGCGCGTGGTCCGTCGCGACGGCATCGGCGGTCCCGTCGGCCAGCGCCGCCAGCACGGCCGCCGCATCGGACGGCGACCGGAGCGGCGGGTTGACCCGGAGCGCGGGGTCGTACGGCGAGGCGACGAGCGCTCCGTCCGCCCACGGGTCGCGCGCCCGCCCGTCCGCCCCGAGCGCCTCCCAGGCCCAGCGCCGCGCCCCGGCGACCCACTCGTCGGTGAGCCCGAGATGGTGCGGGGTGACGTCGCAGGTGACGGGCAGTCCGGCCGCCCTCGCCCGGCGGACCAGGTCCAGCGCCTCGGCGGTGGACAGGTGGGTCAGGTGGAGCCGGGCTCGCGGCTCGTCGGCGAGCACGTCGGCCAGGACGGCCAGGTCGCGGGCGACCGCCCCGGCCTCGGCCGCGATCGGCCAGCCCTTCAGCCCGAGGATCGTCGCGATGAGCCCCTCGTTCGCCTCCGCGCCGTCGGTCAGGACCGGGTCCTCGGCATGGTCCACGACGGGCCGCCCGAGCATCGCGGCGTAGAGCAGCGCGTTGCGCAGGATCGAGGGCGAACGGACCGGCGCGCCGTCGTCGCTGAACCCGATGACCCCACCGTCGGCCAGCTCGCCGAGCGCGGCCAGCGTCTCGCCCTGCCGCCCGACCGTCACGGCGCCGTAGGCCAGCACCTCGACCGGCGAGCCGGAGCGCGCCGCCGCATCGCGGACCCGGGCGAGGACGCTCGCCTCGTCGATCGCCGGCGACGTGTTGGGCATGAGGCAGACGGTGGTGAACCCGCCGTGGGCGGCCGCCGCGGACCCGGTCGCGATCGTCTCGGCGTCCTCGAAGCCCGGCTCCCGGAAGTGGGCATGGAGGTCGATGAAGCCCGGCGCGACGACGACCCCGCGGGAGTCCACGCCCTCCGCCTCGGCGCCCGACAGCCAGGTGACCGCCTCGAGGATCCCGTCCCGGACGACGAGCTCGCCCGGCCCCTCCCGCCCGCTCGCCGGGTCGACCAGCCAGGCTCGGCTGATCTCGAGGTCGGCGGCCACGAGCCCGACGCCCGAGCCGAGCCCGACGCCCGAGCCGACGCCGACGCCGACGCCGTCAGCCACCGCTCGCCTCCTTCGTCCGCCCGGCCGCGCCGGCAAGGAGGTAGAGCAGCGCCATCCGGACCGCGACCCCGTTGGTGACCTGGTCGGTGATGACCGAGCGCGGGTGGACGGCGACCTCCGGGGAGATCTCGACGCCCTCGTTCATCGGCCCGGGGTGCATGACCAGCGCGTCCGGCCTGGCCAGCGCCAGCCGGTCGAGCGTCAACCCGAACCGCGCGGCGTACTCCCGGAGCGAGGGCAGCAGGCCGCCGGCCATCCGTTCGCGCTGGATCCGGAGGGCCATGACAACATCGGCGTCCCGGAGGGCGGCCGTCACGTCCGAGGTGACCTGGAACCGGCCGTGCCCGGGCGCCGACCCGCTCGCCGCCGCCCAGCGCTCGAAGCCGCGCAGGAGCGTCGCCGGGCCGCACAGCCAGAGGTCCGCGCCGGCCGCGGTCAGCGACCAGATGTTCGAGCGGGCGACCCGCGAGTGGAGGACGTCGCCGAGGATGACGACCTTGCGGCCGCGCAGGTCCGGCCCGCCGGCCAGCCGCTCGCGGATCGTGTACAGGTCCAGGAGCGCCTGGGAGGGGTGGGCATGCCAGCCGTCCCCGCCGTTGAGGATGCTCCCCGCGAAGTGCTCCGCGGCGAGGTACGGAGCCCCCGACGTCCCGTGGCGCATCACGATCATGTCCGCCCCAAGCGCCTCCACCGTCCGGATCGTATCGACCAGCGACTCGCCCTTGGTGACCGACGAACTGGCCGCGGCGATGTTCACGACGTCCGCCGAGAGGTTCTTCGCGGCGACCTCGAAGCTCACCCGGGTCCTCGTCGAGGCCTCGTAGAAGAGGATCGTCACGCCGGTCCCGCGCAGCGCCGGCACCTTGGCGATCGGCCGACCGAGGACCTCGCGCATCGCGTCCGTCGTGCGCATGACCAGCTCGATCTCCGGCCACGACACGACGTCGAGGTCCAGGAGGTGGCGATGGCCCCAGCGCGCCGGCGCCCCGGCCGCGGTCGGCGGCGAATTCGACGGCGGGGAGGTCGATGCCCGTCCCGTCCGGCGCCGCCAGGCTCATCCGACGACGGGCTCCGCGACCGCCGGGATCATCCGCTCGATGTCCACGCCGTCCTGGCCGTCCGTCTCGAGCAGGTGGACCTTGACCGTCTCCTCGCGCGAGGTCGGCACGTTCTTGCCGACATGGTCGGCCCGGATCGGGAGCTCGCGGTGGCCACGGTCGATGAGGACGGCGAGCCGGATCGCCTGGGGCCGCCCGAAGTCGACCAGGGCGTCCATCGCGGCCCGGATCGTCCGGCCCGTGTAGAGGACGTCGTCCACGAGGACGACCGTGGCGCCGTTCAGGTCGAACGGGAGATCCGTGCCCTTGACCACGGGCTGCTGGGCGACGAGCGAGAGGTCGTCCCGGTAGAACGTGATGTCCAGCGCACCGACGGGAAGACTGACGCCCTCGTGCTCCTCGATCGCGTCGGCGATCCGCCGCGCCAGGGGTACGCCGCGGCGCTGGATCCCGACAAGGGCGAGACCGGTCGTCCCGGCCTGCTTCTCGACGATCTCATGGGAGATCCGGACCGTCGCCCGGCGGATCTCGTCCGCCGTCATGATCTGGCGCCCGGTCATCGGGTCTCGCCGTCCACTCGCTGCACGCCCGCTCCTTCCCGGCCTCCCGGACCGGTCCTTAAAGGGTCGCGCCGAGTCTACCGCAGACGACCCCGCCGGGGGTCGACGACCGGAGGGTCCGGCGCGTCAGTAGACGTGGACGGTGACGTCGGTCACGCCGGACCACCAGGCGCAGCCGCAGATCGCGAAGAAGTCCGGCTTGTAGAGGTCGATGATGCAATTCGTGCCCGCCATCGGGCCGTAGTCGGTGATCACCCGCTCCAGGCAGCCCGCGTCGCCGCACACCCGGATGACCGTGCCGCGCGGCAGGCGCATCGCCGTGTAGCCTGCGCTATAGAAGGTCGCCTTGCCGCTGAGGGAGTACCTGGCCGGCTTGATGATCGGCTGGGCGCCCGGATCCGGCTGGCTCACCGAGCGTCTGAGGACGGGCACGGCGGCCGCCCCGGGGGCGCCCGGCTCGGTGAAGACGGCGTCGGCGGTCAGGCGGCCGGCCGAGTCGAAGGCAGGGTCGTACCGGGCGATCGAGGCCGTCGACCGTGCGTTCGCGTCGATGTTCAGTGCCTGGAACGCCGCTGCCGGGACCGGCTCGTAGAGTGCCGGCGTCCGGGATCCCGCGATACCGGGAGCGGCGACCAGTGCGAGGGCGGCAGTGAGCACCGCGCCCGCGACGATCGTCCTGGGTCGCACGAGGAGGGACGATAGCCCATCCGGGTGGATCGCGCCAGTACCCCGGGTGGGGAACCGACCGCATCAGGCCGCCCCTTGCCACCCACCGGTGGTGCGTCGGTGCACCGAATCAATCGGTCCGCCCTCCGCCGCGGGGCCTCCGCAGGAAGGCCATGCGGCTCATGCATGGATCGGCGACTGAGTGAGCGTGGCCAACCTGCCGTTTCGTCGATTCTGGACCGTGGCCGAGCGTGCCGGACCGCGCCCTCATGCAGCAGGCGCATATCGGAGGCCCAGCGAGGCCGAACCGCGGATGCCTAGCGGACGACGATGATGTCCTCTTCCGGGGCGGCCGGATCGGTCGTCGTCCGGCCCGCGTCGGGGCCCTTCCAGGCGAGGACCTGGAGGCGGCTCCCAGCGCCATCCTGGCCCGGTGGCGAGGCCCAGGCCAGCCGCCCGTCGCCGATCGCGAACCCGGCCAGGGACGGAGCGTCGCGGAGGACGGGGCGGCCGGCCGGATCGACCCGACCGGTCTGCGGGTCGATCGCCAGGAGGCTGATCCGGCCGAGCCCGTCGACGAGCGGGTCGGCGACCCATACCGCGACGTGGCGGCCGGCCGGGTCCCAGCGCAGATCCCAGGTGCGGAGCGACTCGCCCGCCTTCGGATCGAGCAGCGGCCGGGGATCCTGGCTGGCGGCCGGGTCCTCGGCGGTGACGGCGGACCAGGCGTCGATCAGGAGGCGGCCCTCGTCCGGGACCCACGCCCGGACGTCCGGGTCGAACCGGAGGGTCCCGGCCCAGTAGGCCACCCAGCGGCCACTCGGGTCGACGACCGGGCGCCAGGCGAAGAAGCCACCGAGCGGCGTTTCCTCGCCGGTCGCCGGGTCGACCAGGAAGGACGACGGGACGCTCCGGTTGGGGGCCGGCGAGGCGGCATCGAGAACCCAGAGCGCCGGGGCGCTCCCCAGGATCCGGTCGCCGACCCACGACGAGAAGATCGCGCCGTGGCTCGAGGTCAGCGCTCGGGCGGCTGGGTCGCCGGCGTGCCAGACGTAGATATCCGGACCGTCCGTGCCATCCGCCGGACGGGCGGAGAAGGCGAGCCAGGCGCCGTCCGGCGAGTAGGCCGCCTCGCCCACGACGATGACGCCACTGATGATCGCGAGGGTGGCCACGGCCGTCGGGGCCGGCGTGTCGGTCGGGCTCGGCGAGGCGGGCGCCGAAGCGGACGCCGAGCCCGTCGGTTCGGGCGAGCCCGACTTAACCGGCGCCGAGGGGGTCGGCTCGGCGGTTGGCTCGGGGCTGGCCGAGGGGCTCGGGCTCGGAGCGGCCGTCGCCGGCGGCACGGGGGTCGGCGCGGCGGAGGCCGAAGGCTCGACGGACGCGGTCAGCTCGGCGGTGGCCGCGGGCTCCGGGCTCGGCGGGAGGCTCGGCGTCGGCGTCGGCGTCGGCGTCGGTCGATCGAACGGGACGACGAGGATCGATCCACCCGAGCCCGTGGCGGACGACTCGACGACGACCGCCTGGCCGAGGGTCGGCGCGAACACGACCGAGTCCGGCTGCTGATCGAGCGAGATGACCTGGCGAGCCCCGCTGTCGAGCGTGGCGCAGTCTGGCGCGGCGTCCGGCGAGCAGACCGAGGCGACGCTCGCGACGTTCACGGCATACCTGCCGTCTGCCGACCGGGCCACCCAGGCGATGTCGCCGGGCGGAACGGCGAGCGGCGTGGCAGCCGGCCCGAGCGTGACGCCGGGCACGGCCGAGGGTCCGGTCGAGGCCTGCCCCGTCGCCGGGACGCCGCCCGACGGCAGCAGCGAGCGCCCGACGAGGAGCCCCACGACGAGCACCGCCGCCAGCCCGGCGAGCGCATCCCAGCGGATCCGCGTCGGCCGACCGGCGGTCCCGGGCCCGAGGCCGACCCGCTGCGCCCGTTCGCGGTCGAGCGCGGCCGACGTCCGTGCCCAGAGGTCGCGCGGTGGCTCCTGCATTGGCAGGACCCGCAGGAGCGCGCGGTCCTCGGCATAGCCCTCGGCGATCACCCGGCAGGCGTCGCAGCCGGCAAGGTGCTCGTCGAGCCATCCGGCGTCGGTCGGGCCGAGCGGCGCGTCGAGACGGTCCGACGCGAGTGTCCGAGCCCGCTCGTGCGGGGACTGGGGATCGTTGTGGCGACGGATCGTCATCGGGCGGTCCCCGTGCCCGATCGGCCGCTCGGGTCGTCCGCGCCGGTCCGGCGCCCCGCGTCCGTCCCGGCCTCGGCGGCCTCCTCGGCGGCACGCTCGGCGGCGAGCGCCTGGCGGAGGCTCTCGCGGGCCCGGGTGAGGAGCGGCCCGGGCCGCGACGTGGCTGACGCCGAGGGCCGCCGCAAGCTCGAGGCCGGTCAGGTCGTGGAGCTCGGCGAGGAGGAGCGCCGCCCGCTGGCGCTCGGGGATCCGGGCGAGCGCCCGCTGGAGCGGGCCGGACAGCCGGGCGTCCATGACCAGGTGCTCGGCCGACGGGGCCGAGCCGTGCGACTCGCCGGTCCACGGCAGGAACCGGACGATCTTCCGGCGGCGGAACTCGTCGAGCGCCACCCGGTGGGCGATCTGGTAGAGCCACGCCCGGGCGTTCTCGGGCTTCTCGAGCGAGTCGTAGGAGCGGTAGGCCTTGATGAACGCGTCCTGGGTCAGGTCGGCGGCGAGCTCCGGGTCGCGGAGCATCCGATAGAGGTAGGCGTAGATCTCGCCGTGGTGCGTGGCGAACAGCTCCTCGACGAAGCGGCGCCTGCGTCGCCGTCCCAGCGCGCCGCTCACGGCATCGCCCAGCGGGCGGTCCGGCCGTGCCAAGTCGCGGTGAGCGCGCGGACCATGAGGCTCCGCTGATGCGTCGAGCGCGGGTCGGGATGCGACGCGCTCCGGCCCGGAGACGGCGTGCCGGCCCGCCCGTGTGACGCCGTCCACCCCGGCGTGCCCATCAGCCCGGGCCGCCGATCGTCGGCCGCCGGCGCGTCCGCAGGAGCTCCTCGACGGCGTCCTCCGGCGAGACCGGGTTGACCGGCAGCCCGGTCCCGAGCTCGAGGCCGGCGATCTCGCGCAGGCGAGGGTGGATCTCCCAGTGCCAGTGGTACGTCGCGTCGACCTGCTCGCGCAGCGGCGCCGTGTGGAGGACGAGGTTGTAGGGCGGGCCGTCGAGGCCGCGGCCAGCCGGCCGAGGACCTGGCGGAGCGCCTCGGCGGTGGCCGCGAGGTCCGCGTCGGTCGCGTCGCCGAAGTCCGCCTCGTGACGGCGCGGGACGATCCAGACCTCGAACGGCGAGCGCGAGGCGTACGGCGCGAAGGCGACGGTGTCGTCGTCCTCCCAGACGAGCCGCTCCGGGCCGGCGGGCTCGTCGCGGACGAGCCGGCAGAACGGGCACTCGCCCTCGCGGATGACGAACCGGGCGGCGCCGCCGAGCTCCTCGGCGATCCGGTGCGGGATCTGGGGCAGGTCGTAGAGGTCGAGGCACAGGTGGTTCGTCCGGGCGCCGGCCTGGGCGCCCCAGTTCTGGACGACCTGGAGGTAGTCGGTCTGGCCGGCCGTCCGCGCGTCGGCGATCGCGTCCCGGCAGCGCCCGCAGCAGCTCGCTCGATCGATCGCGCTGCCGACGGCGTGGAGCGGCCGGTGCTCGCCGCGGCGGCGCGACGACGGTCCGCCAGCTGCCCGCCGCGCGCGCCTTCGCGATGCGCGACCTGGGCGAGCGTCCCGTCGAGCTCGCGAGCCTCCTCCTCGGTGCCGACGACGTGGAACGCGAAGTCCTTGAGGGTCCGGAGGCGGACGCCGTCGCCGGCGGGCTGCCGGCAGTTCTGGCAGTCGCCGCCGTCGTCGACCGGCGCCGCGGCGACCGCGCGAACCGGTCGCGGTGGAACGTCCGGTCGACGATCGTGGCGACCCACCAGCCGGTGATCGCGTCCTTGCGCAGCTCGAACAGGCCGGCCGCCATCCGGGTCAGCGAGCCGCCGTCGAGGCGGCCCGGCGAGCGGCCGGCCGGCGAAGCGCGCGCGGCGAAGATCCCGGCCGCGCGCTCGACGCTCGCGGTCGCGGGCGGCTCGTCCGGGCGGCCGAGCCCGCGATCGAGCCCGCGGGCGATCTCGCGCGGCGATCGAGGTCGACGTCGACGCCCGGCATGCCGCACGGGTCGATCAGCTCGAAGTCGCGCGAGGTCGACGGTCACGTTCAGGGCGATCCCGTGGTAGCTGACGCCGCGCTCGACGCGGAGGCCGAGCGCGCCGATCTTGCGCGGGTTCGGGCCATCGGGGTCGCACCCAGCAGCCGGGGTGGCCGTCGCGCCGGCCCGCCTCGACGCCGTGCGCTCGCGCAGGTCGTCCGACCAGTGCCGCCTCGAGGGCCCGGACGAGCGGCCGGAGGAGGAGCCCGCGGCGGCCCAGGGCGAGGATCGGGTAGGCGACGAGCTGGCCCGGGCCGTGGTAGGTGACCTCGCCGCCGCGCTCCACCCGGATGACCTCGATGCCGCGGGCCGCGAGCTCCGCGGGGGTGGCCCGGACGTGGGCCTCGTCGGCGCCGCGGCCGAGCGTCAGGACCGGTGGATGCTCGAGCAGCAGGAGCGTGTCCGGGATCTCGTCCGCGACCCGCGCGTCGACGAGCCGCTTCTGGAGCGCCCACGCCTCGCGGTAATCGATCCGCCCCAGCCAGCGGACGTCGAGCGGCGCGCGACGCCCTTCGATCGCCTCGACCCGGGTTTCGACCAGAGACTCCACGTCGCCACGATAGCAGGACGGGCTTTCACGGCCGACCAGGCCGCTGCGGCCCGCGAGGCCTCGACGGCGTCTCACAGTCGTAGAGTCGCTCTTCGCGGTGCTGCTCGACCGCAGCCCGACCGACTGCGGTCAATCGCGCTCCCGTCACCTGATACGCACGAGTATCGGGTTGAGGCACGACTCGCCGCGGATCAGGTCTCGAGCTCGCCGCGGATCAGGTCTCGAGCGCCCTGTGGATCAGGTCTCGAGCTCGCCGCGGATCAGGTCTCGAGCTCGCCGCGGATCAGGTCTCGAGCTCGCCGCGGATCAGGTCTCGAGCTCGCGACACGCGGCACACGGCGCGCGAGACCTCGCCTTGTCGGGTCGGTTGCGCCTCCGCCAACAGAATGCGGGTGTATCCGGCCGCAGCGACGCGACGGGCAGGCTCCGTTGCACCCGGGGCAACAGACGAGGGTCGGCCCGTCGCCATACGGCTCGGCCAGGCCATTCTGTTGCGCACGCCTCAACGGCGACGCCGGGACAGCGCGCGAGGAGGTCGAGCTGTTCGGCGATGCGTTCACGATCGAACGGCTGCCGCGTCCGGAGCCCGAGTCCCATCAGGCGTGCTTCCTGATGACCCGCCGCGCCGGGCCGTAGGGCGGAGTCAGCCGCCTGGGAAATGGTCGTTGGTGTCCTTGTCGCCGTGCGGCGATCCGGAAATGACGTCGCCCGGCGTCATTCGCCGGGCGACGTCCAGGGATCTCCGAGTCAAGCGGTCAGGGAAGCCAGGCCTTCCAGGCGTCAGGATGCGCGTCCAGCCACTTCTTCGCCGCGTCATCGTACGAGAGCTTGTTCTCGGCGATGTCGTAGGCGACCGTGTTCTGGTCCTGGTTCGTCCAGGTGAAATTCTTGATCACGGTGAACGCGGGGCTGCCGCTCTGCGCGAACGAGGCGGAGACGACCTTGTTCAGCGCGTAGGGCGGATAGTCGCAGGCGACCTTCTTGGGGTCCGCGTCGCAGCCCGGGGTGTACGGGGGGAGCTTGATCTGGACCATGTCGACCTTCGCTGAGAACCAGTTCGGATCCCAGTAGTAGGCGAGGATCGGCTTCTGCTGGTCGATGGCCGTCTGGATCGCCTTGTCCGAGGCGGCCTCGCTGCCGGAGTAGATGACCTTGAAGTTCAGGCCAAGGTTGGCGACGAGCGCCTCGTCGTTCGTGACGTAGCTCGGATCACCGTCGAGCAGCTGGCCCTTGTCGCCCGATTCGGACGTCTTGAACAGGTCGGCGTACTTGTTGAGGACCTTGGGATCCTTGTCGGCGGTGAGGATGTCCGGGTGCTCGTCGGCGAAGAACTTCGGGACGTACCAGCCGATGATCCCGACGTTGCCCTGGGATCCCAGGTCGACGGCGGTCTTGTCTTCGGTGATGTACTTCTTGGCGAGGTCCTCGTGGCCCCAGTTCTCGAGGATGGCATCGACCTCGCCGGTCGGGAAGCCCTGCCACGCGATCTGCTCGACGATGTCCTTGACCACGACGTTGCAGCCGAGCTCGTGCGTGAGGACATAGCTCACGACGGCGACATCCGCGTAGTACCCGGCCCACGCCTGCTGGGCGATGTTGACCGTGCCGCACGGCACGGCGCTGGCTGCCGGGGCGCTCGCTGCCGGGGCGCTGGCCGGCGCGGCGGCGCTCGGGCTGGCAGCCGGCGTGCCCGACGACGTGCATGCGGACAGGACGATGGCGAAGAGCGCCGCCCCGATGGCGAGTCGCCCGGTGGTTGTTCCCTGCAGGTTCACCCGTACCCCTTTCTCGATCGACCGCCACGTCCTCCGTGACGGATGGTTGGTGAAGATACACCCCTCGGTCGGTCCCCAGAGCCGAAACCGAAGAGCGCCCGGGCGTTCACGCGTGCTTCCTCATGGACACCTCATGCCTCGTCGGCTGTCTGCGCGCGGCGCCCCCCGGCCCCCTGCGTCACCCGGTCGAGGAGGACCCCGAGAAGGACGATGCAGATCGCGGCCGCCATCCCCTTGCCGAAGTCCGGCCCCTGGGCGAACCCGGCAACGACGTCGTAGCCGAGCGCGCCGGCCCCGACCAGGCCGCCGATGACGACCATGGCCAGGACCAGGACGACGCCCTGGTTCGCCGCGACGAGGAGGGAGCGCCGGGCGACCGGCAGCTGGACCTTCCAGATCATCTGCAGGCGGCTCGAACCGGCAGCCGTGGCCGCCTCGATCACGGTCGGGGGCACGCCCCGGATGCCGTCCTCGACCAGCCGGATGACGGCCGGGATGCCGTAGATCACGGCCGCCAGGATCGCGGTGAACCGTGTCGTGCCGAAGAGCGCGAGCGCCGGCAGGAGGTAGACGAACGAAGGCATCGTCTGGGCGGCGTCGTTGATCGGGCGCAGCACCCGCGAGAACCGGTCGCTGCGGGCCCCGCCGACGCCGAGCGCGATCCCGATGACCATCGTGAGCGAGACCGCGACGAGGACGAGGGCGAGCGTCTCCATGGAGTGCTCCCAGAGCTGCAAACCGGCGATCGCGAGGAGGCAGGCGATCACCACGCTGGCCGCCCGCCGGCCGCTCACGACGAAGGCGATCCCGGCCACGGCGGCCAGGACCAGCCACCACGGAGCGCTGGTGAGGACCGCCTGGAGCGGGTTGAGGAAGAGGCTCGTCGTCGCATTCTTCAGCGCGTCGGTGACCGGATAGAGGTTCTTCTCGATCCAGGCCGTACCCGTGTTGACGGGTGCCTGGAAGGAGAACGCCCAGTCCGTCGGGAACTTGCGGCCGATCGGCAGCAACTGACCCAGCGCGGCGGCCGCGATGGCAACGGCGGCCGCGCCGCCGACCACCCCGCGATGCCGGACTGGCGAAGCGGTCCCCAGGCCCAGGTGCCGCCGGTCGGCCACCTGGCTGGCGCTCGCCGTGAGCCGGTCCAGGACCATGGCCAGGAGGACGATCGCCACACCCGCGTCGAACCCCGCGCCCGCGTCCTGGAGGGTGACCGCCCGGATGATCTTCTGGCCGAGGCCCGGAGCGGCGATGAGCGCGGTGATCACGATCATCGAGAGCGCCATCATGATCGTCTGGTTGACGGCCAGCCCGATCGTGCGGCGAGCCATCGGCAGCTGGACCTTGCGCAGGATCTGCAGGCTCGTCGAGCCGAGAGACTCGGCCGCCTCGACCGTCTCGGAGGGCACCCCGCGGATCCCGAGAGCGGTGATCCGGATCGCGGGCGGGATCGAGTAGATCATCGTCGCGATGACCGCGGTCGCCGGGCCGATGCGAAAGATGAGCGCGAGCGGCGCAAGGTACGCGAACGTCGGCATGATCTGCATGACATCGAGGACCGGCGAGACCAGGCGCATGAACCGGTCGCTGCGGCCGGCGAGGATCCCGAGCGGGATGCCCATCGCCAGCGACAGGGCGACGGCGGCGAGGGTCAGCGCCAGGGTCAGGATGGTCGCTGTCCACAGGCCGAGGATCCCGAAGGTGAGGAACAGCCCGACCATCAGGAGGGCCGTGCGCCAGCTGACGAAGACGAGACCCAGCGCGCCGGCAACGGCCGTGATGCCGATCCAGCTCGCGCCCTGGAGCACGAGCGTGAAGACGTCGACGAGCGATCCGATCCCGTAGCGGATCGGATCGAAGAAGTAGACGAAGATCGGGCCGCTGTCCCGGTTCGCCTCGAACCAGTCACGAACGTCGTTGAGGGACCTGAAGACCGGGTTGTCGTTGTTGAACGGGAGCAGCCACTGGCCACGGAAGACCAGGTAGAGGACGCCGGCGGCGGCGAACAGGATCGCGAGCTGCCAGCCGCGCGAGACCCGCGGCGCGCCGGGCCACGGGATCGAGATCGAGGCGGCGGTCACGCCTCACCCTCCGGTCCGGCGATCGCGGTGAGGATCTGGACCCGATCGACGACCCCCAGGAGGCGTCCGTCGTCGACGACCCTGATCGGCTTGTCCGTGGCGGCCGCCGCGTGGACGACGGTTCGGATCACCGTGGCCGACGGGAACTCCGGACCGTCCGCCGGATCGTCCGGGCGCGGATCGCGCATGACCCAGCGGAGGGTCAGGACGTGCGACTTCGGGACGTCCCGCACGAAGTTGGCGACGTAGTCGTCCGCGGGCGCCCCGACGAGGTCCTCGGGCCGGCCGGCCTGCACGATCTGGCCGTTGCGCATGATCACGATGTGGTCGCCCAGCTTGAGCGCCTCGGCCAGGTCGTGGGTGACGAAGATCATCGTCTTGCCGACTTCGTGGTGGAGACGGATGACCTCGTTCTGCATATCCCGCCGGATGAGCGGGTCGAGCGCGCTGAACGGCTCGTCGAAGAGCATCACCTCGGGGTCGACGGCCAGCGCCCGGGCCAGCCCGACGCGCTGCTGCATGCCGCCCGAGAGCTGGTCCGGATACCAGCTTTCGCAGCCGGACAGGCCGACCAGCTCGACCATCTCCCTGGCCCGGGCGTGCCGCTCGGCCTTGCCGGCGCCGCGGATCTCCAGGCCGATAGGCGATGTTGTCGATGACCCGCCGGTGGGGCAGCAGGCCGAAGTGCTGGAAGACCATCGAGAAGCGGCGCCGGCGCAGCTCGCGCAGGCGCTTCGCGTCCGCCTTGCGGATGTCCTCGCCGTCGAGGAGGACCTCGCCGGCGGTCGGCTCGATCAGCCTCGTGAGGCAACGGATGAGGGTCGACTTGCCACTGCCCGACAGGCCCATCACGACGAAGACCTCGCCCGGCCAGACATCGAACGAGACGTCCCGGACCGCGACCTTGGAGCCGGTCTTCCGACGCAGCTCGTCGCTGTCGAGAGCCTCGTCCGGCGTGCCCACGATGCGGTGCTCGGCGGGACCGAAGATCTTCCACAGGCCGCGGACGGAGATCGTCGGCTTCGTCCCCGGGACGGCTCCCTCACCAGCGGCGGGGCGCATCGAGGGGCGGCTTGTCACGCCACCGGGCTCGCGGCACCGAGCGCGGAGGAAACCCATTCCCCCTCGATGAACAGGCTCGGCACGGCACCCTCGTTCCAGCCGCGGTCGGCGATGGGCGTTGCGATGGGCGTTGCCGCGTTGCGGAGCGCGAAACCCGGTGTTTGGCTCGCAACAGGATTGCGGCTGGCCCGACCGGAGTCAAGACCCCGACCGGAGTCAAGACCCCAACCGGCGCCCTGTGGATGACCCGTGTGCGAACGGCTGTCACGCGATTCCGTGCCTGTGACCGCCCCGTGCCCACGTCTCATCGCCCACCGCGATGGTATCGACGCTGGTCCGCCCTCTGCCCACGTCTCATCGCCCACCGCGATGGTATCGGCGTTGCCGGGCCCTCGGACCGGGTCGGGCGTGATTCGCTGAGCGTGGAATCTCCACGCTCAGGAGCCGGAATCCGCGTGGAAGCCGCGATGGCATCGCGGACCGCGATATCACGGGGAAGCCTGGGGCGCGGGGGCGGCGTCCCGCGGGTCGTGCGGCGGGGGCACGCGGCGTCATCGTGCCACCGGTCCCGGGCCCGGGGGGCCCAGCCGGTCGCTGATCTCCGCGGCCGCGCGGACGACGGCGGCGGCGGCCTCCGGGACGCGCTCCGGCGTGAGCCGGTAGGACGGGCCCGAGGCGCTGAGCGCGCCGACCACGGACCCGTCGTACAGGCGGATCGGCGCGGCGACGGCGTTCAGCCCGAGCTCGAGCTCCTCGACGGTGAAGGCGTAGCCTCGCTTTGCCGCCTCGGTCAGCTGGGCCCGGAGCTGCGCAGGGTCGGTCAAGGTGTTCGGGGTGAAGCGCTCGAGGGAACCTCCCAGCAGTTGCGCCTGGCGGATCGGCGGCTGGTGGGCGAGGAGGACCTTGCCGCTCGAGGTGGCGTGGAGCGGCGTGCGCTGGCCCACCCAGTTGTAGCTCGTGACCGATGCCGGGCCGCGGACCTGGTCCACGTTCACCGCGGCATCCCCGTCGAGGATGGCCACGTTGACGGTCTCGCCGAGCTCGGCCGCGAGACGCTCGCAGACCGGGCGGCTCTCCCGGACGAGGTCGAGCCGGGCGGTCGTGGCGCCGGCGAGCCGGATGATCCCGAACCCGAGCTGGTACCGGCCGCGCTCCTCGAGCTGCTCCACGAGGCCGCGGCTCTCCAGCACGGCGAGCAGGCGGAAGGCCGTCGACCGGTGGACGCCGATCTCGCCGGCGATCTCGGTCACGGTCGCGGGGCCGCCGCGCGCGAGGATCTCGAGGACGCCGATCGCACGATCGACCGACTGGACCAGCGCGGTGCCGTTGCCGGTCCCGGGGCCACTCGCGGTCCCGGTGCCCGACGCTTCCCGGTCGTTTCCCATCGGGGCACTATCCCCTTGACGAGCAGAGCGCGAGGGCTGGACACTCTGTTGCGTATCCGTCACCGTGTTTCTCCATACGCAACACCTGGGAAGATACACGACCGGAGTGCCGGCTCGCCCGGCCCGCCGCACAGCAGGAGCACCGACGATGACGCAGGACGACGCCCAGGACATCGACCTCGCCGCGCTGTCCGACGACGAGCTCGTCGAGCAGATGCACAACGACCTCTACGACGGCATGGTCGCCGAGATCGTCGAGGGCACGAACATCCTGCTGGGGCGCGGCTGGTCCGCCGACGCGGGTCCTCGACGACGCGCTCGTGGCGGGCATGAAGCATCGTCGGCATCGACTTCCGCGACGGGATCCTGTTCGTCCCCGAGGTCCTCCTCGCCGCCAACGCGATGAAGGCCGGCATGGCGATCCTGCGCCCGCTCCTCGCCGAGACCGGCGCCGAGCCGGTCGGCAAGGTCGTCATCGGGACGGTCAAGGGCGACATCCACGACATCGGCAAGAACCTCGTCGGGATGATGCTCGAGGGCGCCGGCTTCGAGGTCGTCGACCTCGGGATCAACACGGACGCCGAGAAGTTCATCGCCGCCCTCGAGCTGCACAAGCCGGACATCCTGGGGATGTCCGCCCTGCTGACCACGACGATGCCGTACATGAAGGTCGTCATCCAGACGCCCTCAAGGAGCGGGGGATCCGCGACGACTACATCGTCCTCGTCGGCGGCGCGCCGCTCAACGAGGAGTTCGGCCTGGCCGTCGGCGCGGACGCCTACTGCCGCGACGCGGGGGTCGCCGCCGAGACGGCCCGACGCCTGCATCGACGAGCGCCGTGCCAGCGCCGCCTGACACCTCGGCGCCAGCACGGCCGGAACGGTCGGCGCCGGCGCGGACGCCCGGCCGGATCCTGGTCATCGGCTGCGGCGCGCTCGCGCGCGAGCTGGTCGACGCTCACCCGGCACAGCGGCTTCGACGGGATCGACGTGACCTGCCTGCCCGCCTCGCTCCACAACCGCCCCTCGGAGATCCCGGCGGCCGTCGAGCGGCGGATCCGCGAGCGCGGGCGCCGGCTACGAGCGGGTCTTCATCGCCTATGCCGACTGCGGCACGGGCGGGCCGGCTGGACGCGGTCCTCGAGGGCAGGGCATCGAGCGGATCCCCGGCGCCCATTGCTACGAGTTCTATGCCGGAGCGCCGGCCTTCGGCCAGCTCGCCGAAGAGGAGCCCGGCACGTTCTACCTGACCGACTTCCTGGCCCGCCACTTCGAGCGGCTGGTCATCCGCGGGCTCGGCCTGGACCGGCATCCCGAGCTCCTGCCCAGCTACTTCGGCAACTACCGCCGGATCGTCTACCTGTCCCAGGCCGACGACCCGGCGGTGCTCGCGGCGGCCCGGGCCGCGGCGGAACGGCTGGGCCTCGCGTTCGACCATCAGCCCACGGGGTTCGGCGAGCTCGGGACCGCCGTCCTGGCACTCGCGCAGGGACGGCCTGACATGGCGAGCACGCTGACCGTCATCTGGTGGCGGGACATCCCCGCCCAGGTGATCGCCGGCAAGGGGCGGCGGTGCCCACCGGATCGCGCTCCCGGAGCGCTTCCAGGTGGCGATCGACCGGACCGCCGCCCGGGCCGGCCTGGAGGGCGAGGACGCCTACCTGGCCGAGTGGCGCCGGGTCACCCGCGATTGCGCTGACGACCTCTCGGCCGAGGCCGCCGCAGAGGCGGCCCGCCTGGAAGCCGAATACCCGGCGGAGCGCCTCCACCGCCTCGTGGCGACCCACGGCCTGGCTCAGCCGACCGATGACGGTCGACCCGAACCTGCCACCGGAGAGGAACCCGGATGACCCACACCATCGTCAGCTCGGCCACGCCGCGAGGTCGTCATCGGCGACGACCGCCCGTTCGTGATCATCGGCGAGCGGATCAACCCGACCGGCCGGAAGCTCCTCGCCGAGGAGATGCGCAACGGCGACTTCAGCCGGGTGGAGCGCGACGTCCTCGCCCAGGTCGAGGCCGGCGCCCACATGCTCGACGTGAACGCCGGGATCCCGCTCGCCGACGAGCCCGCGATCCTGGCCCGGACGATCCAGCTCGTCCAGTCGCTGACCGACCTCCCGCTGTCGATCGATTCCTCGATCGTCGAGGCGCTCGAGGCCGGGCTGGCCGCCTACCGGGGCAAGGCCCTGGTCAACTCGCGTGACCGGCGAGGAGGAGCGCCTCGAGCGCGTCCTGCCGCTGGTCAGGAAGTACGGCGCGGCCGTCGTGGCCATCTCCAACGACGAGACCGGGATCTCGCGAGGACCCCGACGTCCGGTTCGGGGTGGCGAAGCGGATCGTGGAGCGCGCCGCTCGACCACGGGATCCCGCGCGAGGACGTCATCGTGGACCCGCTGCTCATGCCGATCGGCGCGCTGCCGACCGCCGGCCGGCAGGTCTTCCGCATCCTGGGCCGGCTGCGCGACGAGCTCGGCGTCAACACGCACCTGCGGCGCCTCGAACGTCAGCTTCGGCCTGCCTCACCGGGAGGGGATCAACGGCGCCTTCCTGGCCATGGCGATCGCCAGCGGCCTGACCTCGGCGATCACCAACCCGATCGCCGAGGGCGTCCGGCACGCGGTCATGGCCGCGGACGTGCTCATGGGCAACGACCGGGACGCGAGCCGCTGGATCCGCGCCTTCCGGGTCGCCCCCGCCGAGGGCGAGCACGGTCGCCGGGTCAACCGTCGTCGCGGCGGTGGCGCCGACGCGCCGGCCGAACGCTGAGCCGCCCGGTGACCCGCAGGTGACCCGCAGGTGATGCTCGGATGACCCAGCCCGACGCCCTGGTCATCTTCACCCCATCGGGACGGCGCGGGCACGTGCCCGTGGGCACGACCGTGCTCGACGCCGCACGGGCGCTCGGGGTGGACATCGACTCGGTGTGCGGGACGCGCGGGATCTGCGGGCGCTGCCAGGTCCGGCAGAGCGTCGGAGCATTCCCCAAGCACGGCGTCACGTCGCGGCCCGAGCACCTCTCGCCGTTCGGGGAGAAGGAGGCCGCCTACCGCCGCCGGAAGGGGCTCGCCGACGACCGGCGGCTGAGCTGCACGGCCGCCCTCCTGGGCGACGCGGTCATCGACGTCCCGGCCGAGAGCCAGGTCCACCGCCAGGTCGTGCGCAAGGGAATGGAGGTCCGCTCGTTCACGGTAGACCCGCTGATCCACCTCTACCACGTGGAGGTCGTGCCGCCGGACCTCGCCTCCCCCACCGGGGACCTGACCCGGCTGCTCGAAGCCCTCGAGGCCGAATGGTCGCTGGCCGGCCTGGCCGTGGACCTCGACGTCGTGCGCGCCCTCCAGCCCGCCCTCCGCGAGGGCGAGTGGAAGGTGACCGTGGCGGTCCACGAGCGCCGCGACGTGATCGCCGTCTGGCCGGGGTTCCGGGAGAAGGCCTACGGGGTGGCGATCGACGTGGGCTCCACGACGATCGCGGGCCACGTCGCCGACCTCGCCGACGGATCCGTCCTCGCCTCGAGCGGGGTGATGAACCCCCAGATCCGCTTCGGCGAGGACCTCATGAGCCGGGTCTCCTACGCGATGATGCACGCCGACGGCGCCGCGGAGATGACCCGCGCCGTCCGGGGCGCCCTCGACGGGCTGCTGGCCGGGCTGGCGGCCCAGGCCGGGATCGGCCTCGACGAGATCCTCGAGCTGGCGATCGTGGGCAACCCGATCATGCACCACCTCGTGCTGGGGATCGACCCGGTGCCGCTCGGTTCGGCACCGTTCGCCCTCGCCGTCGAGCGGGCCGTCCGGACGACCGCGGCGGAGATCGGCCTGGCGATCCGTCCCGGCGCCCGGGTCTACGTGCTGCCGTGCATCGCCGGGCACGTCGGGGCGGATACGGCGGGCGTGATCCTGGCCGACATGCCCCACCGGGCGGAACTCGTGCGGCTCGTCGTGGACGTGGGCACGAACGCGGAGCTCGTGCTGGGCAACCGGCACCGGCTGCTCGCCGCGTCGAGCCCCACCGGCCCCGCCTTCGAGGGCGCCCAGATCAGCTGCGGGCAGCGGGCGGCCCCCGGCGCCGTGGAGCGGGTGCGGATCCACCCGGAGACGCTCGAGGCGCGGTTCAAGGTCATCGGCTCGGACCTGTGGTCCGACGAGCCCGGCTTCGACGAGGTCGCCCGGGAGCTCGGGATCACCGGGATCTGCGGGTCGGGGATCATCGAGGCGATCGCCGAGCTGTTCCTGGCCGGGGTGATCACCGCGGACGGGATCGTCGACGGCCGGCTGGCCGAGCGGTCTTCGCGGATCGTCGCCGAGGGGCGGACCTTCAGCTACGTCCTCCACGACGGCGTCCCGCGCCTGACCGTGACCCAGAACGACGTCCGCGCGATCCAGCTGGCGAAGGCGGCGCTGTACGCCGGTGCCCGCCTGCTCATGGACCACCTCGGGGTGGAGACCGTGGACCAGGTCCACCTGGCCGGCGCGTTCGGCAGCCACATCGACGTCCGCCACGCGATGATCCTGGGGCTCATCCCGGACTGCGACCTGGCCCGGGTGGCCTCGATCGGCAACGCGGCCGGGACCGGCGCCCTCATCGCCCTGCTGTCGGGCACCGCGCGCCGCGAGATCGAGGAGGTCGTCCGCCGGGTGGAGAAGATCGAGACGGCGGTCGAGCCACGCTTCCAGGAGCACTTCGTGGAGGCCCTGGCCATCCCCCACCGGAACGCCCCCTTCCCCAACCTGGCCCGCGCGGTGGCCATCCCCGAGCGCCCGCCGGCCGGCCGATCCGGGACCGCTGAACGAGCCGAACGCCGCCGGCGGCGCACCGCCGTCACGACCGTGGAGGACGACCGATGACCGACGACACGACCCGGCGCCGAACCGGAGGCCGGGCCGCCCGGCAGGCCGCCCGCGCCCACGCCGCCATCCAGAGCCAGCCGTTCCTGACCCGGAAGCTGGCGCCCTACGAGGTTCTCAACGAGGAGGGCCTGGCGCTCCTGGAGCACAACGCGGACACGATCCTCGAGGAGGTCGGGCTCGAGTTCCGGGGGGACCCGGATGCGCTCGCGCTGCTGGCCGCTGCCGGCGCGGACGTCCAGGGCGAGCGGGTTCGCTTCCCCCGTGGGATGTGCCGCCGGATCGTCCAGGCCAGCGCCCCGGAGGAGTTCACCCAGCACGCCCGCAACCCGGCGCGGAGCGTCCGGATCGGCGGCAACCACACCGTCTTCGCGCCCAACTACGGCTCGCCGTTCGTGCGCGACCTGGACGGCGGCCGGCGCTACGGGACGATCGAGGACTTTCGCAACTTCGTGAAGCTCGCCTACGCCAGCCCCAACCTCCACCACTCGGGCGGGACGGTCTGCGAGCCGGTGGACCTGCCGGTGAACAAGCGCCACCTGGACATGGTGGACGCCCACATCCGCTACTCGGACAAGCCGTTCATGGGCTCGGTCACCCACCCCGAGCGTGCCCGCGACACCGTGGAGATGGCGAAGATCCTGTTCGGCGACGCGTTCATCCAGGAAAACGCGGTCGTCATCAGCCTGATCAACGCGAACTCGCCGCTCGTGTGGGACTCGACGATGCTCGGGGCGGCGCGCGCCTACGCGCAGAACAACCAGGCCACGATCATCACCCCGTTCATCCTCGCCGGCGCGATGGCCCCGGTGACGGCCGCCGCGGTGTGCGCCCAGACCCTGGCCGAATCGCTCGGCGGGATGACCTTCGTCCAGCTCGTCCGGCCGGGGGCGCCGGTCGTCCTGGGCTCGTTCGCCAGCTCGATGTCCATGCAGTCCGGCGCGCCGACCTTCGGCACCCCGGAGCCCGCGCTCGTGCTCTACGCGATGGCGGCGCTGGCCCGCCGGCTGGGCGTCCCGTTCCGCTCCGGCGGCAGCCTGTGCGCCTCGAAGGTGGCCGACGCCCAGGCCGCCTACGAGTCGGCCAATACCCTCCAGCCGACGATCCTGGCCGGGGTCAACTTCGTGCTCCACGCCGCCGGCTGGCTGGAGGGCGGCCTGACCGTCGGCTACGAGAAGTTCATCATGGACGCCGACCAGTGCGGGATGATGGGCGTGCTCGCGAACGGGATCGACCTGTCCGAGAACGGCCAGGCGCTGGACGCGATCCGGGCCAACGGGCCGGGGCTGCATTTCCTGGGCTCGGCCCACACGCTGGCCAACTTCGAGACCGCCTTCTATCGCTCGGAGGTGGCCGACAACAACAGCTTCGAGCAGTGGCAGGAGGACGGCTCCCTGGACGCACCGCAGCGGGCGAACCGGATCTGGAAGAAGATGCTGGCCGAGTACGAGCAGCCGCCGCTCGATCCGAGCGTGGACGAGGCGCTCCGCGACTTCATCGCCCGGCGCAAGGCGGCGTTCCCGGACTCCGACGTCTAGGGGTGCTCCTCCGCCACCGATCCGGACCCGCCGCACTGTCCCCCGCCCAACGGGCTGCCCTGTCCGGGGTCCTCGCCGCGCCCACGTTCGAGCTCGTGCCGCTGAGGAACGCGATGGCCCAGGCCGCCTTCCTGCCGCCCGGCGCGACCGTCTCCGTGACCGCCTCGCCGGCCAAGGGCCTGGAGGCGACCGTCGCGCTGTGCGAGCAGCTCCAGGCCGCCGGGTTTCGGGCCGTCCCCCACCTGGCCGCCCGGATGGTCCGCGACCGCGCCCACCTGCGCGAGTTGATCGGCTGGCTGGAGGGCGCCGGGGTCGACCGGGCGTTCGTCGTCGGCGGCGACTCGGAGGAGCCGGGCGCCTTCCCCGACGGGCTGTCGCTCCTGCGCGAGATGGCGGAGATCGGCCATCCGCTCGCCGAGATCGGGATCCCGTGCTACCCGCAGGGCCATGCATTCATCTCGGACGAGCGGCTCCTCGAGGCCCTGGCCGCGAAGGCGTCGTTTGCCAGCTACATGACCACCCAGCTGTGCTTCGACCAGCGGGCCATCCGGACCTTCATCGCGGGCCGGCGGGCAGACGGGATCGCCCTGCCGGTCCACGTGGGCATGCCCGGGGCGGCCGAGCCCCGCCGGTTGCTCGCGATCAGCGCCCGGATCGGCGTGAAGGACACCCGGCGGTTCCTCGTCAAGAACACCCGGTTCGTCGCGCGGATGGTCCGGTCCGGCGGCTTCTACCGGCCGGACGAGCTGATCGAGAGCCTCGCGGACCTCTTCGCCGACCCCTCGGCCGACGCGCGCGACGTCCACCTCTACACGTTCAACAGCGTCGAGCCGACCGAGGCCTGGCGCCGAGCCTACGTCGACGCGCTCCAGGTCGAGCGCTCGGCATGACCGGCGACGACGGCCTGGCCCGCGCCGAGGCCCGTGCCGCTCTCCGGGCCCGGCTGGCTGTCGCGCCCGAGCGCGTGGCCCTGGCCGCCCGGGCCGCGGAGCCCCGGCCCGTCGCGGACGGCGAGTGGTCGGCGTACGAGATCGTGCTCCACCTCGCCGCCGTGGAGGAGGAGGTCTTCCATCGGCGCCTGCGCCAGCTGGCGGAGGAGCGCGACCCGCACTGGGACTGGACCGAGCCGCGCTTCGGCGACGGGTTCGTCGCGCCGACGCTCGAGAGCGCGCTCGACGTGTTCCGCCTCCGCCGGGCCGAGACGCTCGCCCACCTTGACGCCCTCGACGAGGTCGGCTGGGCCCGGACCGGCACCCACGCGACGTACGGCGTCCTCGACGTCGCCGGCCTGCTCACCGTCGCCGCCGACCACGACGACGACCACCTCGCGACGCTCGAGCGCTAGACCTGGGACCGCGGGCCCACTCGACAGGCAGCGCCGACGTGCGGGTGCAGACCTCAGCGTTCGCCGATCGCCTCGAGGACCAACCGACGGACGAACTCGGGTGACCCGAACGCGGTCCGCGCGTCGATCCGGTCAAGGAAGACGATGACATTCCACTTGCCGGGCACGTCCAGGAAGGGCACCGACGGCACGATCAGGCCCTGCACATCGAGGTGATGGCGGAGGAACCGTACCGTCGCCTGGGTCGTGGAGAGGTCGCCGATCCAGCCACGGATCGGATCGATGCCGAGCGTCTCGGTCGCCCGTGCATCGGTGAGGTCGATCACCCGGTCGAGCTTGATGGGCACCCGGTAGATGCGGCGGGCCTGACGCTCCGGCGCCCCGCCCGAGAGCTCCGTATTGATGTGGCGCGCGAACTCCGCCACGACCACGGCGATGTCGCTGCCGAAGTAGAACGTCGGCGCACCGGCCTCATTCCAGCGGTTGTTCGGCGAGACCCCGGCGTACCTGGCATCGAGCACGGAGCGAGTCGTACCGGCCGGGATATGCCGAAGGCCGACGCCCACCCAGGGGTGCAGCAGATCCGCAAGGCTCACCGCTCGAGGTCAGCCCCACTGGCCTTCATGCGCCTGGGCGAGCACGCCGAGCACGTCGGCGAGATCCCCGCGCATCAGCGCTGCTGCCGGCGAGCGATCGCCGAGGCTCCGTCGGGGCGTGGCGAGGAACCGGCGCAGGTCGGGGCCGTAGATCTCGCGTCCGAGGGCCGCGATCTGCGCAAGCTCGTCGATCCGCCGGAGCGCATCGGCGTTGTCCGTGGTCGCGCCCGCTTCCCAGCGTTCGACGGTGCGTGAACTCACATCGAGGACGCGCGCGAGTGACTCTCTCGAGAACCCGAGCGTGGCTCGAAGCTCCTGGATTCCCGAGTGGCGCAGAGCCAATGCCATCGTCGTCTCGCCTCGGCTGGACTCGCCTCGATGTATCGACATGTGTCGCCACACCATCCTACGGCGGCTCACCTGGATGTCAAGCCGGGGTCGAGCTCGGTCTGCCGTGGGTCGGCTCCGGCTCCGCTCAGGACGGGGGGATCTCGAGCCAGCCTTCGCGGAGCGCCCGGGTCGCCAGCTCCGTGCGCGACGCGACGTCAAAGCGCTCGAAGAGCCGGCGCAGGTGGGTCTCGACCGTGCGGGCGCCGATCCTCAGCCCGGCCCCGATCTCGTCGTTGCTGTACCCGTCGACGACGAGGCGCACGACGTCGAGCTCGCGGGCGGTCGGCCGCTCGGCCCCCGGCCCGGGCGGCCGAACCCGGAAGGCGAGGCCCCCGTCGGCCGCCAGCCGGATCGCGGCGACGAGCTCCCCGAGCGGCGCGGTCTTGAGCACGAAGCCCGCCGCGCCCATGCGCAGGGCCGCGTCCGCGTACTGCGGGTAGTCGTAGGCGGTCAGGACCACGATCGCCGGTCGGTTGACTGGCCGCGAGTCGGCGGCCGGCCGGTCGGTCGAGGCGAGCAGGCCCAGGCCGCTCTCTCCCCCGAGCCGGATGTCGAGCAGGACGACGTCCACCTCGACGCGGGCGAGGAGCGCGCGGGCTTCGGCGAGCGACCCGGCCGTGCCCTCGACCGTGATCCCGGGCTGGACCGCAAGGATCGCGGCGGTTCCCTCCCGGACCACGGGGTGGTCCTCGACGATCGCGATGCGGATCCCGGCCGTCGTCATCGGCGGTTCAGTGCGGTCGCCATTGGAGCCCGACGTGGGTGCCGCCGCCGGGCCACGGCCGCACGTCGAGGATGGCGTCGATCTGCTCGGCGCGCTGGCGCATGTTCAGCAGGCCGAACCGGCCGGCGTGCTCGGCGAGGTCCGCCGCGCCCGGCGCGATGCCCGGGCCGGCGTCGTCAACGGACAGCACGGCACCGTCCTCGGTCGCGTGGTAGCGCACGACGATCGGCGGCTTCCCGTGCCGGGCCGCGTTCGCCAGCGCCTCCTGGGCCACCCGGAAGAAGGCCAGCTCCACGTCCGGCGGCGGCCGGACCCCGTCGCTCCGCTCGAGACGAACCTCGCCGCCGGCGAGCGTCTCGATCCGCTGGACCAGCCAGTCGAGGGCGGGGCCGACCCCGAGGTCGTCCAGGAGCGGCAGGCGGAGGTCGCCGCAGATCGCCCGCAGGCGCTCGATGACGCCGCGGCCCATCGCCGCGCCCTCGACGTCGCCCGCGCCGTCGAGCCGCCGAACGAGGAGGGTCAGCTCCTGGAGCGCGTCGTCGTGGATGTCGGCCGCCACGCGGGCCCGCTCGGCCTCGGTCGCGGCGACCACCAGGTCACGCTGGAGCTGGGCGCGGCTCAGGAGGCGGGCCAGCGGGCGGACGGTGAAGCGGCCGGCCATGGCGATCGCCGCCAGCCACGCCGAGAGGGGCAGGAGCAGCGGGTTGGGGAAGATCATCGTCGCGAGCGAGAGGACCGGGGTCGCCCCGGCGACGGCCAGCTCCGCGGATCGGACGGGGCCGGCACCGGAGCCCGGTTCCAGGCTCGCGGTACGGTCGATCGGGAGGGCCGCCGCCACGCCGGGCACGAGCGGGATCGCGCCCACCAGCAGGTACCGGGCCCCATCGGCCATGAAATTGGACGCATCCAGCCCGAGGCGCATGAAGCCGATGACGACGGCGCCGGTCGCGGTGGCGGCCGTGACGATGCGCACCGCGTGGCGGAGGTCGGTCTCGCGAATGCGCTCCGTGAGCGCGTCCGCCAGGGGGACCATGCCCAGCGGCAGGAGCACGCCGGCAACGGCGACGGCGGGGCCGAACCACGTGGCGAGGAGCGGCCAAGTAAGGAACGGCGTCGCGGTGGCAACTGCCAGCGGCACGGCCAGCGGCCGGACGGACGCGCCGGCTCGCCCGCGCGCGAGCAGCCAGGCGCCGGCGCCGAGGATCAGGCAGCCCCCCGTGAGGAGCACGAAGCTGAGCCAGGTGAGCTCGTGGACGTAGTCGCGGCCGAGGTACGTGACGGCCCAGGTGTCCGCGGACCAGTGCTCGAGGTTGTACGGGGTGACCGCCTCGAGCCGGTAGAGGTTCTGGGCCAGGAGGTTGTGGAACGTGGCGGGATCGATCTCGACCGGGGTCGGCACCGGCGGGTCCAGGATCGGGGTCGGACCCTCCGCCACGCCGTCGCCGTCGCCGTCGGCACCGAGCTCGCGCAGGCGATCGAGGTCGCCGCCGGCAGCCTCCGGCGTGGGTGTCGGCTCCGGCGAGGCCTGGGCTGACTGAGAGGCGGCTGGCGACGCGGACGTCACCGGCGACGGCGACGCCCCGGGTGAGGCGGCGCCCGCTGCCGAGGGGGCACCCGAGGTCGACGGGGACCCTTCGGGAGGCGGCTCCGCGGATGGCGCCGAGGGCGTGGCAGGGGAAGGTATCGGCGTGGGAATAACGTCCGGGTAGACGTACTCCTCGGGGTAGACGTACTGCGGCAGGCGCAGCAGGGTCGCGTCGTTGATGCTGACGACGACCATGCCGGGAACGAAGCCCTCGAGCTGCGCCGGGCTGTCGTCGGCCACCGAGACGATCCGGACGTAGGCGCCGTCCTGCGCGAGCTGGACGCCCATGTCCACGCGACCGATCACCATGGCAACCATGCCGAATGTCAGGCTGGTGGCCGCCACGGCGACCGCGAGCAGGGTGCCCGGGCGTGCGTTCATGGCGGGACCGTACCAGAGCGGGCGGGCCGTCCGGCATCCGGGGAATCACGGAACGGCCGTCCGGAGCGCGACGGAACGCCCCGCCCGCCCGGGCGCACGGCGCCGCGACGGGCGACGCCGGCGGTCAGCGCCCGATGTCGCGACGGGCAGTCCCCCACGCCCCCAGAGCCACCCCGCCCGCCGCGAGGACCAGGCAGGCGATGATCCCGACCGGGTCCCAGGCGCCGACCATCGGCTGGCCGATGTGGGCGGTCAGCGCCAGCTGGTGCACCCAGTCCGGCAGCTTGAGCGGCGGGGCGATGAGGTCGATGAGATACGTCGCCACGACGACGAGCGCGGCGATATCGGCGGCGACGGATGTCCGCCACAGGCCCCCGACCGCGACCCCCACCCCGACGATCGCGGCCGCGTAGAGGCCGAGGGCGATCGAGCCGACCATGGGTTCACCGGCGGCCACGCCCCCCGACGCCGCGCCGAGGCCGACCCCTGCCGCGAACAGGACGGTCATCACCGCGATCGCCATGATCGCCCCGATGCCGCCGGCGATCACCCATCGAGCGCGCGCCAGCGGCGTCGTCAGGACCATCTCGAGGCGGCCGTCGGTCTCGTCCGATGCCCACTTCGAGACGAACGTGGCCGCGGCGAACCCGGCCGCGATGAAGAGCAGCTGCGCGTACATCTGGAGCCAGCCCCCGGCCGACGAGAGGTCGAAGCCCGGGAAGATCGCGGAGAAGGTGGCAATGAGGTTGGGATCGTTCCCGAGCTGGTCCGCCATCGGCCTGACGAGCGAGGCGACGAGCGCGCCCATGAGGCCGAGGCCGATCCCCCAGGAGAGCGCCCGCGGCAGCTCGTCGCCGAACGCCCGGCTGACCGGCCCGTGGACGCCGAGGGCCGCCGCGGGCAGACCCGGGAGGGAGAGCCCGGCGGTGACCCCGAGGTCACGGCGCATGAACAGCTCGACCCCGATCGCGAGGAAGACGACGCCGACGACCCCCACGAGCGCCAGCGGCGCCCAGTCGTACTGGCCGACGAGAGCGACGTGGTCGGCCGTCCAGCGGAACGGGCTCAGGAGCACGATGGGGCCGCCGACGTCGAGGCCGTTGGCGACCCACAGGACGACCATGGCGAGAGCGGCGACGCCCGCCGAACCGGCGCGGCCGAGGCTCGGCGCCAGGGCAAACGCCAGGCCGCCGAAGAAGAGCGCGATGAAGCCGGCCCACAGGGCAAAGCCGATGGACGACAGCGGCGGGATCGTGTCGCCCAGCGAAGCATCGCCGAACAGCATCGAGCTGGCCGTGGTGGCGACGGCGAGGATCGCCATGGCGAGCCACAGCATCGTCAGGTGGGCGGCCAGCTTCTCCAGCGCGATCCGGCGCTTGCCGAACGGCGCCGCGGCCACGAAGTCGAGGCTGCCGCGGCGAGCCTCGCCGGCGAGGGTCGAGGAGAGGGCCAGGATCGACCACAGCGCGGTGCCGAGGGCGAAGATCGCGCCGTACTTGAAGGTCATATAGCCACCGAGGGTGCCAAGCTTCACGGGCTTCCCGAAGAGGTTGACCATCGAGGCGGGGATGCTCCCTACCAGCTTGTCCACCTCGAGGCGCGCCGCCGACGTCGGGAAGACGCTCGACACGGCGACACCCATGACGAGCGCCATCCCGCCCAGGAGGCCGGCCGCGATGATGAAGGCAAGCCGCGAGTCGCGGATCGTCTTGCCGTAGATGCTGCCGAAGCCGTAGAAGCGGCTCAGCAGCGGAACGCGTGGAAGCGGCGTCGCCAGCGGCGGCGTGCCGGCACTAGCTGCCATGACTGGTCACCTCGTCGGCCGTCTGGCCGTACTGCGCTAGGAACGTCTCCTCGAGGCTCGGCTCGCGGCTGACGAAGTCGAGGAGCTCATAGCGGGCTGCAGCCCGGACGACGGGCGTGATCGCACCCGAGACCCGCAGGCGCAGGACGTGGTCGTCGGCCGTGACCTCACTCACGCCGGGGAGATGCTCGAATTCGGCTGTGGGGACGGGCCCGGCAAACCGGAGCTCCACCTGGTGGTGGGCCAGATCGCGCAGGGCGTCGACGGTGTCGACCTTCACCAGCCGTCCCTCGCGGATGATCGCGACCCGGTCGCACGTCTTCTCGACCTCACTGAGGATGTGGCTCGAGAGGAACACCGTCCCTCCGTCGCCGATCGCCTCGCGGAGGGTCCCGAAGAACGTCTGCTGGACGAGCGGGTCGAGCCCCGCCGTGGGCTCGTCGAGGATGAGCAGCTCGGGGCGATGCTGAAGGGCGATGACGAGCCCGACCTTCTGCTTGTTGCCCTTCGAGTACTCCTTGAACCGGCGCGAGGGATCGAGATCGAACCGTTCGATGAGCTGCGCCTGGTATGCCCGGTCGACGCCGCCGCGCAGGTTCCCGAAGTACTCGAGCGTCTGCGCTCCCGTCAGGCGGTCGTAGAGGGTGAACTCGCCCGGCACGTAGCCGATCCGGCGGTGGATCGCGACCGGGTCGGCGGCGCTGTCGATGCCGAACACGGCGGCACGCCCGCTCGTGGGCCGGATGAGATCGAGCAGCAGGCGGATCGTCGTCGTCTTGCCGGCCCCGTTGGGGCCGAGGAACCCGAAGATCTCGCCGGTCTCGATGACGAGGTCGACATCGACGATGCCTCGGTGCGCCCCGTACCACTTGGTCAGCTTCTCGGTCTCGATGATCGTGGTCATGGGGGGTACTCCGTGCGGCGGCGCTCCCGCTCGTCGACGAGCGCCGGATAGGCCTGGTCGAAGAAGGCGTAGAGGTCGTGGAGCTCCTGGATCCGGGCCATGTCCTCCAGTGGCTGGCCCGAGAGCAGGCCCAGGCCGCGCGCGGTCAGGCGCCGGTAGCGCGCCAGCCGGGGGATGCCCGCCTGGATCAGCCGCGAGAGCCCCTCGGACGTGACGCGGAACCGGTCGGCCCGCTCGCCGGCTCGCGAGAGGCCCGCGACCGCGGCGGCCTCCAGGGGAGCCATGGCTACCACCCTACGCCCACGAACTTTCGGTCGTCAATGAGACCTCTGAACCAACGGCCGGTCTGGTCTCATCGAGATCGCCCTCGCCACTGTCGGCAGCCGCCCGATCCACGATTCGCCGCCCTCCCAATGAGCCAGGTTGGGAGTGTCGGACGAGCACGGATGCCCGTATCCTTGGATGATGCGCCTCGGACCCGCCCGTCCCGGTCACGGAGCCGTCGCGACCTCGCGGTGGAGCGAGGCGCGGTGAACTGCTCCGAATGCGGCACGTCGAACGTCGCCGGTCGCCGGTTCTGCCGGGAGTGCGGGGCCCCGCTGAGCGCGGGCTGTCCGTCGTGCGGCGCCCCGAACGAGGCGGCCGCGAAGTTCTGCGGCTCGTGCGGGACCCGGCTCGGCGACGGCGCGCCGACCGGCTCGGCGTCCGTCGGGGCGTCCGGACCCGCCGCGGCCTCGGCCGCGATCGCCGAGCGACGGGTCGTGACCGTCCTGTTCGTCGACCTGGTCGGCTTCACGACCCTCGCCGAGGATCGCGACCCGGAAGCCGTCCGCGACCTGCTGAGCCGCTACTTCGAGACCGCCGGCGAGATCGTCGGCCGCTACGGAGGCACGGTCGAGAAGTTCATCGGCGACGCCGTCATGGCGATGTGGGGCGCCCCGGCCGCGTTCGAGGACGATGCGGAACGCGCCGTGCGCGCCGCCCTCGATATCGTCGACGCGATCCCGCCGCTCGGCGCGCGGGTCGGGGTCGACCTCCGGGCCCGGGCCGGCATCCTCACCGGCGAGGCCGCGGTGACCCTCGGCGCGACTGGCCAGGGCATGGTCGCCGGCGATCTCGTGAACACCGCGAGCCGGCTCCAGTCCGTCGCTCCCCCGGGCACGGTGCTCGTCGGCGAGGCCACCAGCCGCGCGGCTGCCTCGGCCATCGCCTTCGAGCCCGCCGGCGACACGCTGCTCAAGGGCAAGGCCAGCCCCGTGCCGGCATTCCGGGCGCTGCGGGTCATCGCCGATCGGGGCGGGCTCCATCGAGCCGATGTGCTCGAGCCGCCGTTCGTCGGTCGGACGGACGAGCTGCGCTTCCTCAAGGAGCAGTTCCACGGGGCGGGTCGCGAGCGTCGCGCCCGGGTCGTCTCACTCGTCGGGCAGGCCGGGATCGGCAAGAGCCGCCTCGCCTGGGAGCTCGAGAAGTACCTCGACGGGGTCGTCGAGACGGTCTGGTGGCATCGCGGTCGCTCGCCGGCGTACGGCGAGGGCGTCACGTTCTGGGCGCTCGGCGAGATGGTCCGCCGGCGAGCCGGGCTGGCGGAGGGCGACGATGAGGAGACGACCCGCGCCGGGGTCGCGGCAGTCCTCGCCCGCCACGTACCCGAGCTCGAGGAACGACGCTGGATCGAGCCGCGTCTCCTCACCCTGCTCGGCGTCGGGGACACGCCGTCGGGTGGACGCGAGGAGCTCTTCGCCGCGTGGCGGACCTTCTTCGAGCGGATCGCGGCGACGGGCACCGTCGCCCTCGTGTTCGAGGACCTCCAGTGGTCCGACGACGGCCTGCTCGACTTCATCGAGCATCTCCTCGACTGGAGCCGGAGCCACCCGATCTTCGTCGTCACGCTCGCCCGACCCGAGCTGCTCGAGCGACGACCCGGCTGGGGCACGGACCGCCGCGGGGCGGTCGCGATGCGGCTCGACCCGTTGACCGATTCGTCCATGCGCGAGCTCCTGGCCGGCATCGCGCCGGGCCTGCCCGAGCGGGCGGTCGCGCGCATCCTCGCCCGGGCCGACGGCATCCCGCTGTACGCCGTCGAGACGATCCGGATGTTCCTCGCCGACGGGCGGCTGGCCGCCGGGGCCGATGGGCGCTTCGAGCTGCGCGGGGACCTGGGCGACATCGACGTCCCGCCAACGCTTCACGCCCTCGTCGCGGCGCGCCTCGATGCCCTGCCGCCGGCGGACCGGGCGCTGCTCCAGGACGCGGCGGTCCTGGGCCAGTCGTTTACGCTGCCGGCCCTCGCCGCGGTGAGCGGCGACGACCCGGCGGCGCTCACCACCCGGCTGTCCGGCCTCGTCCGACGGGAGCTCCTCGTGGTCGAGACGGACCCCCGCGCCCCGAGCCGCGGCCAGCATGCGTTCATCCAGTCGCTCATTCGCGAGGTCGCCTACGCGACGCTGTCCAAGCGCGATCGCCGGACCCGGCACCTCGCGGCGGCCCGCCATTTCGAGTCGCTCGACGACGACGAGCTGGCCGGCGCGCTCGCCACCCACTACATCGCGGCGTACCGCGCGGCGCCCGAGGGGCCCGAGGGCGAGGCGGCCGCCGCCCAGGCACGGATCGCCCTGCGGGCCGCGGCGGACCGGGCGGAGGCCCTGGGAGCCCTGGGGCAGGCGATCGACTCGCTCCGCGCGGCGATCGAGGTGACGCCGGACCGGGGCGAGCACCCCGCGCTCCTCACACGCGTCGCGGTCCTCGAGGGGGCGGCCGCCCGCTACGAGGAGGCGGAGCGGGACCTCCTTGCCGCCGAGGAGGTGGCGAGGAGCCTCGGCGATCGGGCGGCGGCGCTGGACGCGACCGCGACGCGAGTATCGTTCCACCTGGCCCAGGGCCACATCGCCCAGGGCGTGGCCCTCGTCGAGGGCGCGGCCCAGGACGCCGAGGCGCTGCACGACGATCCGACCGCCGGCCTGGCCCTCGCCTCGTACGCCGAGGTCCGGGCGCGGGCCGCCTTTCGGTCGGAGCGCTACGCCGACGCGATCCCGTGGGCCGATCGCGCACTCGCGCTGGCGGAGCCGCTCCGGCTCGACTTCGTCGTGGCCATGGCGCTCACCACCAAGGGCACGAGCCTGATCTACGTGGACCGGGGACGCGAGGGCATGGCGCTGCTCAACGGCGCCTACCTCGACGCGAGCGCGCACGGCCTCCACGTCGCGGCGCTGCGGGCCGGGGTCAACCTGGCCGCGAGCCTGGCCGACATCGACCCGCGCCTGTCCCTCCAGTGGACGCGCAACGGCATGGCGCTCGCCCGCCGGCTCGGCCTGACCGGGTTCGACACGTACCACGCGAGCAACACCGGCGCCGCCGCCCGGACCGGCGAGTGGGCCTGGATCCAGGACGCGATCGCCGAGCTCCTGGAGTCGCACGCCGACCCCAGCGGCGTCCGCTGGATCCGGGACGTGCTCCTCTGGCAGGAGGTCTGGCGGGGTGGCGACGTTGGCGGGCGACCCCAGGCGATGGTCCGGGAGGCCGAGGCCGACGGCGACCCGCAGGCGCTCGTGAACGGCTGCCAGTGGTGCCTCGAGGAGTCGTTCGCGCAGGAGGACTTCGCTGTCGCGGATGCGTTCGGTCGCCGGCTCCTGGAGCACGAGTTCGCCGGTCCGAACATCCGGTTCTGGGCCGGCCGGGTGGCCCTCCACCACGGCGACCGGGCGGCGGCCGAACGGGTGGCGGCGACGATCGAGCCGAGCGTCGGCGGCGCCTGCGACGGCGACGTCGCGGCCCTGCGGGCCGGCCTGGCGGCGCTCGAGGGGCGCGTCGACGAAGCCCTGGCCGGCTACCGGACGGCGCTGACCGTCTATCGCGAGATGGGGCTCCGGTTCGACGTCGCGATGACCGGGCTGGACATGGCCGCGCTCATCGGCCCGGGCCAGTCGGCCGTCCGGGCGACGGCAGCGGAGGCACGCGAGACCCTCGTCGAGCTCGGAGCCACGCCGGTCGTCGAGCGGCTCGATCGCCTCATGGCGAAGCACACCGACGCGCCGGACGGGAGCGGCTCGACGGAGCCAGTCGGATCCGTCCCACGACGCGTCCGGCCCGCCTGACCGGCCGCGGCGGCCGACTATCCCGGCCCCGGCTGGCGATCCGTTCGAAGAAGATCCGCCAGGCGGCGAACAGGACGTCGCGGCCACCGGCGGGCGCCGGCTCGATCCCCAGCAGGGTCAGGAGGGCCGGCTCCACCCAGCGCCGGTCGTCGTCGGTGGGGACGTGCTCGGCCACCGTCGCCGCGATCCGCTCGCGGGTGGTGTCCTCGCCGTCGGTCTCGACCAGGCCGGCCCGGCGGCGGATCATCTCGCCGAGCGCCCAGAACGTGATCCCCTCGCCATAGGCCGGGGACCGGCCTCGGTGCCAGTAGATCGTCTCGCTGATCCCGTCGATGTACTTCTCGAGCTCCCAGGCGAGGCGACTCTTGCCGATCCCACCGGGCCCGGTGATCGAGACGAGCCGGGTCCGTCGATCCCGCCCGGTCGTGGCGATCAGGTCCTTGAGGAGGCGGAGCTCCTCGTCGCGGCCGACGAAGGGGGGCTCGGGCAGGTCCGAGCGACCTCCGCCGCCGCGCTGGGCGACGACCCGCAGGGCCCGCCAGGCCGGGACCGGGGCGGTCTTGCCCTTCAGGGTCTGTTCGCCGGCCGCCTCGAAGGCGATGGCGGCGCTGGCGGCGCGCATCGTCGATTCGCCGACGAGGACGCTGCCGGGCTGGGCGACGGACTGGAGGCGGGCGGCGGTGTTGACGAGGTCGCCGGCCACCATCCCCTGGTTCGTGGCGCCGAGAGTGACGGCGGCCTCGCCGGTCAGGACGCCGGCCCGGGCCCCGATGCCGGGCCCGAGCGAGCGGACGGCATCGACCAGATCGAGGCCGGCGCGGACGGCTCGCTCGGCGTCGTCCTCGCGGGCGACGGGGGCGCCCCAGACGGCCATGACCGCATCGCCGATGAACTTCTCGACCGTGCCCCCGTAGCGGGCGATGACGTCGGTGGCGATGTCGAAGTAGCGGGTCAGGGTGTCGCGGACGTCCTCCGCGTCACGCTCCTCGGCGAATGGGGTGAAGCCCACGAGATCGGCGAAGAGGACCGAGACGAGGCGGCGCTCCGCGACGGGGTGTGGGATCGCGACGGACGCAGCACGAGCCGTGGTCGGGCGCAAGGTCGCCGCCGCCGAAATGGGACTGCCGCATTCCCCGCAGAACTTGGCGTCCGGCAGTAGCGCGATCCCACAGGCTGCGCACGCCAGACCGAGTCGGGTCCCGCATTCCTTGCAGAATTTCGTGCCAGCCGGGTTCTCGGTCCCGCAGTTCGAGCAGATCACGACGCCCTCGCCCCTCCGTGTGAGGTGTCGAGCCTAGCCGAACGCGGGCGGGGGTGGAACCCGCCTCACGTGCGCGGCCACCCCCACACTATGAACGGATCGTCACCCGACGGCTCTCTACCTTGACCGTCGAGCGCGTTTGCCCTCGGTGACTCTGCACCCGCCGCCATCGCGCGAACCCGCCCGCATGCGTCTCCTGGAGTTCGCGCCCTCGTCGCAAGAAGTCCCGGAAGAGCGCGAGCTCATCCTCCCTGAACTCGGCGAGCTGTGCTTTACCCCCCTGCGCGATCGGCCCCCAGGTCGCCCCGATCAGCTCGAGGGCGTGTGGGGTGAACTCGACCATGACCCGGCGGCGATGGGTGGCTCAGGATGGCTCAAGATCACGCTGCGCAGCCTTGACGAAGGCCTCGATTGCGTCGCGGTATGCCTTCGCGCGGTCGCCGTGCACGGCCTTCTGCTCGTCTTCAGGCCGTCCGAACTCCGACCAGTGAGCGCTTCCGGCCGCCCAAACGGATTGCGCCACCCCGTCCATCTGCGGGGCAATCAGCCGGATCTCGGAGTAGGCCGAGAACAGCTCCATGGCCGCCGAGAGGTACCAATCGAGGATTCGCTGTGCCTCTGCAACCGGCATGATCTCGCCCGGGGGACGGGGCCACGCCACCGCAGCTCGGCCGCTGACTTCGAGCAGGCGAAGGTAGGCGCGGCGCCGCTCATCCCGGAATGCCTCCGCCCGCCTGGTCCTGTCCTCGCGGCTCCGGCGACCGCGCTCGACCAGGTGCAAGCTGACCTGCGTGACCACCGTTGCCGCGATCGCGGCAACAGCGCCGATGAGGGCACCGAGCAACCCGTCGCTCATCCCCCGCCCTCCTCTGTGGACAATCGGCCGCGCCGGCCGTCACTTCGAGGACAAGCCTACGTCCCGCCATCGGCACATGCGAACCCATCCCGCGGAGCAAGCCTCGGGCGGGTCGGCGATCCGGACCGCTCAGCTGTGACGCCTCGCGTCGTGGATCAGCGGTTGGCGACCGCCACGTAGGCCGCGACTGTCGACGAGCCAGCTTCCGCCACGAACACGGCGGGACGCGTGCGTCGCGCCTCGTGGCCACGGCGACCGTCATCGTCACGCGTGATGGCGTCGGCCGGGACGCCCGAGCGACTCGGCCCGGTAGCGGTCGAGCTGCGCTCGGTGATGACGTCGGTCTTACCGAAGAGGGTCGCCTGCAGACGGTCAGCCTGGACCTGGTGGCGGAGGGTCGAGGCGGCCACTCCGAGCCTCGCGGCGGATACACCGTGACGGTGTCACCGTCTCCGCCGGGACGCGAGGCTTCGACGGACGACATGGTGCTCGACACGATGACTTGATCGTGCGGGTTAGTGGCCCAGCCGCGGGGCCTCGGAAGGCACCTGGGCAGGCGTGAGTCGTGCCCGACGGCTCGGGCTCGCCGGGCACAGCTGTCGCCGGGTAGGATCACGTCGTGACGCTCCGGGACGATCACGGGGACCTGCCTGAGCACGCGCGACGCCTGGCAGCACGCCTCGGCCGGCTGCGCGTGCCGTTCCGCCGACCTCGCGTCGGACACGCGCACACCAGAGCGATCTCATCGTTCTACGCCGCCAATGGCCAGAAGGGGCTCGCGCCGTGAAGACGAGCCAGATCAGCGTTCAGACCGGCAGCCGCCGCGGCGTGTTCGACCTCACGTCCGTGTGCGAGGCCTTCGTTGCGGGTGAGCGAGATGGCCTGCTCGTCGTCTTCGTCGCGCACGCGACTGCCGGCGTGGTGGTCATGGAGCTCGGCGCCGGATCTGAGGAGGATCTCCTCGCGACGATCGAGCGCCTCCTCCCGCGCGACGACCGTTGGCGCCACCGGCACGGCTCACCGGGACACGGCGCAGACCACGTCCTCCCGCTCCTGGCTCCTCCGTCGCTGACCGTCCCCGTCGTCGCCGGGCGCCTCCAGCTCGGGGCATGGCAGTCGATCGTGCTCCTCGACACGAACGTCGACCGGGAGCAGCGAACGGTCCAGCTGACCTTCTTGGGAGGCTGAACCCTCAATCTAACCGGCCCAACGCGGGCCCAACCGTCGCTGGGGATCACGACGGAACGATCGTGCTGGTCCAGCGACGCGGGCCTTCTATGACGCTGTCCTCGATCGGCGGATCGCCCACGACGGCGACCCGACCCTCTCTGGGCGCCTGCGCAACGTGGCTGCCCTGCCGCTCGACGACCACGGCTGGCGCCTGCGCAAGATCACCCGCAACTCGAGCCGCAAGATCGACGGGGCGATCGCCGCGGTCATGGCCGTCCACCAGGCACTGCAGCCGGTGCCGACGGCGAACGTCGGCGCGTTTCTGGCCCACAAGGTCGTGGATCCGACCTGCCTTGGCCCGAAAACATGAACCTGAGCGTGGAACCGTCGATACGCCCCTGGACTCCGAGGCTGACTCAGCGGTGAGCGGCACGCCAGCCCGGTCATGCCGCCGTCAGCGGGTCAGGGCTTGGCCTTGGGTCCCCGGATGGCGTCCTGGATGTCGCCCAGGCCCTTCTGGGCGTCGCCCTGGACCTGCCTGACCTTGCCTTGGGCTTGCCATTTCTTGTTCCCGGTCAACTTGCCGAGCCCTTCCTCGACCTTGCCCAGGGCCTTGCTGATGGCGCCTTTGACGTGCTCATCGGTCATGTCGGTAGCTCCTTCCTTCTCGCTTCAGCTCCGGCGAGTCCGCATGAGACCTGGCCCGCTACGGCCACCGCGGCGCCGGTACTCGGTCTCAAGCAGGCCACCCGCGACGAGCCCACGTTTCCTTCGGAGGGCTCGGCTCCCACCGAGCGTCCCCGACGCGGGCGAAGCGACCGGCTAGCTCTTCTTGCGTCGCGGACTTGCGGACGGAGCGATGGCCGTCTCAGCTGCGCTCGGGGCGTCCTGCGCGGGTTTGGCCTTCTTGGCCTTCTTGGTCTTCTTGTCTTTCTTCTTGCCCATCACCCGCTCCTCCAATTCGTCGTTCGGTTCGGCGCTATTGGAGCCGCCACTCACACCCTGAGTGTAGGCGTGCTGCGATTCGGTTTCGGCGGGCGCCGCGTCGCCCCGTGGTGGCGTCGCAGCGTTGCCGCTGACCCTCCGCGTCCTCGGGCAAGCCCGACAGCCACCTGCGGCGGTTTCCTCCGGCGGCGACCAGCCAGAAGAGCGAGCCTCACTCGACGATGTGGACGCTTCCCCACAGCTCTGCAGACGCTCGGTGCGATCCCCTTCGCGTGCAACAGGTCGTGGCGGCGAAAGGTCTGTTGCTGGGCCGCACGCTCCAGGCGACGCAGCGTGCTGGCGTCGGCGCCCGGCAGTTGCCCTGCGACATGGAAACCAACCGATTCGATCGCGCCCATGGAGCTCCTCTTTGCGTCCCGCCGATCGTACCGCGGGTGAACTCCGGCGCGTATGTGAACTTTGACCTTGCCGGCGTAGGAAACTGAGGTAGGTTTCGGGTTGCTCGACGATTCCGCCAGAGCCCGCATCAGCGTCGGTCGCGCTGTGCCTCGCGCGCCAGCCTCCGTGGGCCGCGGGGAACCCGGCACCGCCCAGACGAGATACGCGAGGTGTCTTCACGGCGGTGGGATCGGGCTAAGGTGCCGGGGGACCCCCAGGAGGACGCTCCATGAAGCCATTGCTCGCCTTGCTCATCCTCGCGGCCGCTCTGTTCGTCGGCGCGTGCAACACGAACCCCAGCGAGAGCGCCGTGCCGACGCTGAACCCGGTCCCGTCCACGGTGACGAGCCCGGGGACCAGTCCTGAGCTGAGTCCCGAAGTCAGCCCGGCGGCCAGCCCGTCGGCCTGATCAATTCGCAACCGCACGAACGAGACGCTCACGTCAGGGGGCGTCTCGTTCGTGCTCTCCCCAACCGGTTCGCGGTGTCAGCCAGATGCGGTTGCCGGCAGGTCGAGCGCACGATCAGGTCACCGGAATCCGCACGCCGTCGTCCAGTCGAGCTCTCCGTTCGCGCTGCTCGGCATCTGCGTCCCGAGAGGAGCGCCGCATGAGTATTCGGACGGCCTTCGTCTCGACCTATCCACCCCGGCACTGCGGGATCGCAACGTTCACCCGTGACCTCGCCTCCGTCGCCGGGGCGCACGAGGTTGTCGCGCTGCAGCCGGCCGACCAGGTGGAGCCCTACCCGATGGAGGTCCACCATCGCATCCGGCGGGATGTGGACGCCGACTACGGACGGGCGGCCCGCGCACTCCGTGACTGCGCCGTGGATGTCGTCTCCATTCAGCACGAGTACGGCATCTGGGGCGGCGAAGATGGCGCCAAGGTCCTCGACTTCGTCCGCGCGCTCGGCAAGCCGGTCGTCGCCACGCTCCACACGGTCCTGCGACACCCGACCGCATCCCAGCGACGCATCCTCTCGCAACTGGTGCGAGGGGTGGCGACGACGGTGGTGATGTCGGGGTCCGCCGCGTCGCTCCTGACCAAGGTCTACGACGTCGGCCCGAGCCAGCTCGAGGTCGTGCCCCATGGCGTCCCGGACCTGGACCTCGTCGACTCGAGTACCGCCAAACCGGCCCTGGGCCTCGCCGGGCGGCGGGTCCTGCTGAGCTTCGGGCTGCTGGGTCCGAGCAAAGGGTATGAGCTGGCGATCGAGGCCCTGCCCGCCATCGTGCGCGACGTGCCCGACGTGTCCTACGTGGTGCTTGGGGCGACGCACCCGGATCTGCTTCGACGGGAAGGGGAGGCCTATCGGCGGAGCCTCGTCGAGCGGACGAATGCGCTCGGGATGGCCGACCACGTGCGGTTTGTCGATCGCTTCGTGAGCCAGCGGGAGCTCGGGCGCTGGCTCCAGGCGGCGGACGTCTTCGTTACGCCGTACCCGAACCTCGACCAGATCGTGTCCGGCACGCTGTCCTACGCGATGGGCGCCGGCAGGGCCGTGGTGTCGACGCCGTATGCCTATGCGGCCGAGCTGCTGGCGAACGGACGCGGCGTACTCGTCCCGCCGGGCTCACCCGGGGCGCTGGCCGATGCCGTCGCCAACCTCCTTCGGGATCCGGGGCTGCGAGCGGCCGTGGGCCGTCGGGCCTACGAGTACAGCCGTCCCATGGTCTGGCGAGAGGTCGGGGCGGCGTACGCGCGCGTGTTCGCGCGAGTCGCGAGAGCGGCGCCTGTTGCCGCGACCGCCCTGGTCTCGATGCCCCCGATCCGTGTCTGACCTCGAGCCGCTGTACCCCGTCAGTCGGCGGCATCTCGAGACGCTCACCGACGCCACCGGGATCATGCAGCATGCGGTGGGGCGTCGGCCGAACCCGGAGTATGGGTACTGCACGGACGACGTGTCCCGCTCCCTCACCGTCGACTTGCTCCACCGGCGCGAGCTGGGCTGGGCAGCCGTCAGCGCCAGCGCGTGGCGCTCATACCGGTTCCTCGTGGATGCGTTCGAGACCTCCACCGGCCGCTTTCGGAACGTCCGGGCCATCGACGGCACCTGGCTCGACTCGCCTGGGTCGGAGGACGCACACGCGCGAGCCGTGCTGGCGCTCGCCGAGTCGATGGTGGATGCACCCGACGGGAGGTTTCGCGAAGCCGCCTCCGCCCTGTTCGCGCGGGCACTCCCGGCGACGCTCGAGTTGCGGGCGTTACGACCCCGATCATCGGCTCTGCTGGCATGCGATGCCGCCCTGCACGCGGGCGGCACGGGCCAGATCGTGCCGGCGTACCGGAGACTGGCCGTGGGCCTGGGCGAGGCGTTCGAGGCACAGGCCCTGACTGCCGAGTGGCCCTGGCCGGAATCCGTGCTCACCTATGAGAATGCCATCGTGGCGCGAGCCATGATCACGGGCGGGACGCGCCTGGGCGCAGCGGAGATGGTGCGCCTCGGCTGCCGCGTGCTCGATTGGCTGATCGAGGTCCAGACGGCGTCCGACGGACACCTGACGACCATCGGCAACATGGGATGGTGGCCCCGAGACGGGGTGCGAGCTCGCTTCGATCAGCAACCCATCGAGGCGACGGCGCTACTGCTCGCGGCCGAGGTCGCCTGGGAAGCCACGCATGCGGATCGCTACCGCCGAGCCGTGGAAGCCGCCTACGCCTGGTTCCTGGGCTTGAACGACTTGGGCCTCGCGATCGCCGATCCACTGGAAGGAGGCTGCCGCGATGGCCTGACCCCGGTCGGCGTGAACCACAACCAGGGTGCCGAGTCGACGCTCATGTGGCTGACCGCCCTGGAGCACGTCCGCGGCATGCGCGGTCGTGTCGGCCTCGAGGTCGCATCTCCGGGCCCCGTGGCGACGTCGGCGACAGGAGCGTGACAGGCATGAGCCAGCTCCTCCACCGCGCAGCGGACAACCCGATCCATCGAGAGCGGTCGACTCTTCCGGCGCCAACAGTGCGACCACCTCGAGTCGGTGAGCCGCGTCGCTCGCAATGGGAGATCTCGCGTTCATATTGTTGGGATCGTAGCGGTGACGTCCGCCCCGACCGCCGTCGTCGAGGAGCCTTTGGTCGCGCGTACGATGGCCTTGCTCAAGGCATGTCGTGGCACGTGAGGTGAACTCGCGCCGTCGACTCGTGACCGACTGAGGGATTCACCAGCGGCCGCGGGACAACCGCGGCCGTCCGATCCGTGACACCACACGTCAGGAGGTCCAGATGCACGTCGAACAGCTTCCGTCGGTCGGGGAGGTGATGTCCGCCCTGGAGGCGCAGCGGCAGCGCCTTTCCGACGCGGATCTCGTTGGCGCCTCGAGGTCGGCACTCACGTCCGCTCGCGACGCGCTGCCCGATGGGTGGACCCGCCGCCGGCGGGCCAGTCGATGGCCGTGGGTCGCCGGCGCCATCCTGGGCACGACCATCCTCGGCCTCGTGCTCCTGACCCCCGCTTTCCGGCGATGGAAAGCGTCGCGTCGAGCGTCGAGCAGACCAGATGGCGTCATGGGCAACGCGACGCCGGCGATGTCACCGGCCGACGAGACGAGCGATCTGGCTTATCCCGCCGAGCGGGATGCCCTAGATACCGCACCACTGCCGGTTGGCGGAACGGACTAGCCGGGGCCGAAGTCGCGACGATGTCGCCGGGCCTCGGCCGAGGCCCGAGATCAGTTGAGGAGGCGCGCCGGTCGCATCCCGCGTGCGAATGCTGACCGCAAGGTGAGCGCGACCGGGATCATCGACAGGATGAGGATCGCCCGGGGCGCGCCTGCCAGCAGCAACCCGCTGCTGACGCCGAGCGCGAATCCGGACGCTGCAACGATGCCCATGTCGGACAATCCGTTGACCTGATCCTGGGCACCGGTCAGCACGTCGCGGGCGCTGTCCGCCACGGCCGGGAACTGATCGAGGACCGCGCGGCCGCGGTCAACGAGGGTATCGGCGAGCGCGCTCATGGCGGCCCGATCCGGAAGGTCGTCGACAAGGTCGTCAGCATCGACCTTGTGAGTCTGGTTCTTGGCCATCGGTCACTCCTCGAGACGGAACCTGTCAACCTGGGTGGAACACGTCGTTCATCGGATTACTGAGGCGGCACCTCATTTGTCCTCGGGCTTGTTTCATCCACAAGGCGGTCGGCAGGGCCGGAGACTGTGGGATCTGGCGGACGAACCGTTCGGGATGGGCCGTGTCGGTATCGGCGAGAACGACGGATCGGGCGGCGTGGACCGCCGGCCGCTGGCCGGTGTGTGGGGTCCAATCGCGCCGGGGGACCTCAACGGCCGCTTCGCACGATCAGGAAGCCCGGTTCCTGGTGAGGGCACGCCAGACGAACAGGACGATGATCGCCCCGACCACGGCGATGACGATGCTCTCGATATTGACCCCGGTCACATCGCCCTTGTGGAAGACCGACGCGGCGAGGTACCCGCCCACGACCGCCCCGACGATGCCCAGGATGATCGTGCCGATCAGCCCTTCGCGTCCGCCCACGATCATGTTCGCGAGAAACCCCGCAATGGCGCCGAGCACGATCCAGCTGATGATGCCCATTTCATCCTTCCTCCCCTAATCATCGTCCTTGGCATGGCCTTCGCGGGACTCGTCCGGAGTCTACGGTCGCATGGGGGGCCTCCGAGGGCAATAGGCGTCGACCTCGTCGGCGCTCGGCGGGACCGTCACGCGCAGGTTGTCGAGCGTCGCGAGCGGCATGAACCCGGCGTTGTCGCGCAACGAGCGCGTGACGTTGGCGACCGTCAGGGCGTGCGGGTCCCCCGACGCGATGGTCTCGCCCGTCGCCGTCGGAGGGGCTGCGGCCGGGCCGACGACACCCGTGACGAATGCCGCGCCTGCCAGCACCAGGAGCAGCCCGACCAGGGCGAGGCCCGAGATCACCACCCGTCGCGACATCATGCAGCCCTGCCTGCCTGGCGGCCACAGGAGTCAGCCGGGCGCGACGCGACGCGGGTCGGCTAGCGCTTCGTCGAACCGCTTGGCGGCGCGCGATACGGTCGATCCGACCGCCGCAGCCCGAACGATACCGGCGCTGCCTACGGGCGCCACCAAGGTCACATCCCCATCTGACGTTCCTTGGACCCGCCGCGAGAGCGAAACGTCGCCCGAGACCGAGCAGGCACGACGGCAAGATCGTGTCGGTGTGGCCTCAGCCTGGGCCCGGCGGGCAACTTCGGAACCTAGCCCGGCCCCTGGCTCCCCGGCCTCGATCAGGGGGCCCCCTTTTCGGCCGCCGACGCGGTGGACGGTACCACCCGGACACCGAAGGTCATTGTTCGAACTCGGCCGCCAGTGACCGGCTGCCCAATCGGGCCTCAGCCAAGCCGCGCCGATAGTAGTCGTGGACACCCGCGCGTCGAAGGGCGCGGGTGATGATCGCTCCCTCTTCTTCCCGCAGCGATCTCAGCCAACGGAGCGTGATGCCATGCTGCTTGAAGCGGTTCCACTGCTCGTCGGCTCGGAAGAACGCCACACCGAGGTCCTCGGCAGGGCCAGCGTGTCCCTCCTCCGTGAGCACCCGGAGGACCTCGAAAGCCCAGCCGAGCGGCGCGTTTGCGTAGTTGAAGTCGCGCGTTCCCCAGTCCGCCGAGACGAGGTGCTCAACCATCGTCTTGGCGAGTTCAGTCTGCGACATCCGGCATGTCGTGGACAAGCCGCTCGACGTGTTCGAGTGGGAGCCGAGCTAGCTCATCGAGGAAGAGCTCCTCGTTGTCGCGGTGCGCCCTTGCGACCCGCGCAATCTCGGCTTCGACTGGAGCGTTTTCGCTGATGGCACGCTCGACCAGGGCTTGGACCTCCCCGCGCGCCGAGAAGGTCGGCTGGGCAATCAGCGTGTCGAGGCGCGCCCGTAACTCATCCATGGATCCCGGCCGGCGATCTGGGTCGGACTCCGTGCACTCGAAAATGAGCCCTCGCAATGGGCCCTCTGGGAGCAGCGGACGGTTCGGCGCGGGCCACTGCCCGGTGACGAGCCATGCCGCCACGCGGCCGAGGCCGTAGACATCCGCGCGAGCATCGGAATGGTGGGCGTCGTCCCATGTTTCGGGAGCGGCAAATCCCTCGGTCCCGAGGCCTACACCTGGATCCGTGAGACGGTCGGTCGTCTCTCCCGGCGCCCGCTTTACGAGACCCCAGTCGCCGATAACCCACGTTCGACTATCCGAAGTCTCGGCCGAAAAGGCCAGGATGTTTCGCGGAGTCACATCGCGGTGGACGAAGCCCTCCTCGTGTGCGTACCCGAGACCAAGGCTGATCGCGCGCAGGATCACGACTGCGAGACTCTCGCGGTCGGCACCAAGAGCGCTCCGCGCCAGCAGGTCCTCAAGGTTTCCTTCCGCGACGGGCATGGTGAACCACGACCCGTCATCAGCAGCGTCAAGAATCGGCATTACGTGCCGGTGGTCGAGGAGGCGCTGAACTTCGATCTCTCGAGCCATCCGCTCTCTGGCGAGCGGCACTTCCTTGGGGCGCTTGTAGGCTACGAAGGATCCGCGAGAGTCGCGTCGCTCGGCCCGCCAAACCTGCGCATAGCCGCCCTCGCCGAGAAGCTTCAGGAGCTTGTATTCGCTGCGTCGCGGTCGACTTTCACTCAACGCTAGACTCCCGTCCATGGTGCGTCAGTTCGCCAAGATCGTAGCGCCCTCTACGCGCGGCGTAGCTGCCCGCCGACGTGCCACCTGCCGAAAAGCCAACACTATCTGCTCATAGTCTGCCCACCATGGGAGCGCCCGCCGCCTCTCCCGAAGCCGCCACGTCGGCCGCGACCCAGGGAGCATCCACATGGATTTCCATGCTGTTTGTCCGATCTGCGATCGGGGCGTCGCCGTCGAGTGCTTACAGCTCGTGGTTTCCGAGCACTCATGGAGCCCCGAGTTGCGGGTGTCTTCGATCCTCTGGGCCGCTGCTCGGCTGGCGGCACCGACTGGAGAGAGGTGAGCATTGTTCACACTGCGACCCACTAACGAGTCGCGTCGCGCCACAAGCCCGCGAGGGCGGCCACCGGGTATGCCGATCTCGCAACACGGTCGAAGGCGTCGGTCTCAGCGGCACTTGGAACACGGTCTTGCTGAATCCCGTAGAGCGCGATCGGCCATACATCGTCGGGCTGGGCGTATTTCAGCGCCGACTCTACGATGAGCTCAGCGACTTCCAGGGCCTGCATCGCCATTTGCGAATACGCCACAAGATCTACGCGCTGGGCCGGCCACACGTAGAGGTGCGGACCCCCCTGCGCGTCGAAGACAACAATCCCTGTCTGGAGTCGCTCCTCGACCGCAGGTGTATCGAGATCGGGCGCATCGTTAAGCCAAAGCGGCCCGGCACAAGGCGACGTTCCGATCGCTCCATGTTTCCACTTCATGAACGTGCGCCAGAAGGGATCGGCGACCACGGAGGCCGTTACAGAGAAGATGTCCGCGATCAGGGCGGCTGATCGGTCGCACCGAGCACGGATCAAGGCAGCGTCCTCCGCGTCTACGTACCGGTCAGGACCGCTTCGGATGGGTAACCCATCAGGTCGTTCGCGTCAGCCGGCCGTGCGAAGCGAACAAGCAGGTCTGCGGTGTTCTCTGCTCCTCGCGACTGGAAGGTGAGTAGGGCCGTTCCGAGCTCGCAGTCGAGACCTGTGGGCTGACCCTCTTCCCGCCAAGACCGAACGGCCGAGGTGGCTGACGCGAGTGGCTCATCGCGCCGCCAAGTAGCGCGACCAGCCGCCACCCGAGCGTGGCGGTCCTGATTGTCGGAAGGGGCTCGCCTCCTGGCTCGCGTTGCTCATCGCCGGGCATCGCATCGCGCATCACGACGTCCCATATCTGGGCCTCGTTAATTCGTGCAGGCACCGTTACCCAAACGAAGCCGCTCAGTACGCTTGCCGAACGGCCCGAATGCGACCTTTGCCCGCTCGTAAGTCCCGGCGTTCGTACCGGGCGGACAGAGGAGATGGAGCCGCTCGGTCGGCGTGAAGACCTGCGGGAGGGTGATCGGTCGCTCCCGGAGCGTGTCTCGGATGTCGCGATCGGTCATTCATCGCCACAGGGGTCACCCCCGAAACGGAGGACGTCGTCGCCATTCTCGTCCTCAACTGCGCGGCCGTCCTGGCCTCAGGGCATCGGTGGACCTGGGCTGATCCGTGTAGCCGGAGCAGCAGGGCGATGTCCAACTAGGTCCCACCCAACGACACAGGCACTTCGAGCGTCGGCCGCACAGCGCTCAGCCGGACCATGTTGTCACGCCGCTGCCTCCCTCAGGGCGCCGGCTCGCGAGGCGGACGACCAAGCCAACTCGGGCAATGCTATGGCCGACCCCATCTTCCCAACCTCCGCGCTCATGAGTTGGCCCAGAACGGCGAGGGTGAAGACCACGTCACGATGCTTCCATCGTGTGTCTGGAACACGTGGGCGACGTTCCGAAAGCGCAGCCCAACGGCCGCATGCCGTCCGTGCGCAGACACTCCCGCGCTTGAGCCGTCTCGAAACGAGGTCCTTTCGGACGCATCAGGCCGCGACAGCCGCGGTTTCCAAACGCGGCTCTCCATCGACTAGGTGTAGGGCGCGTCTCCGTCGGCATCCGGGTCTTCGTCTTGGCCACCTCTTCAGCTTCCTCGGTCGCGCGCGCATGTAACCAGTCGTGGTAGTCCTGAAGCTCGTTCAGTTGTTCAAGCGACACCGTAGCGCCACTAGAACCATGGGCCGCGATCTTCCGGATTTCGTTTGTCCTGACCAGCCACGCGGTTTGGACGGATTTGCGATCGGTCTTCTTGCCCCTCCCGAAGACGGGGCCGAGGAGCAGCCATCTGTTCTCGATGATGTCTCGGTAGTGGATCAGGTTGAAGTAGGCCTCTCTGGAGCCGCGTTGATTCTTGTCATCCTCCTGAGATTGCGTCACGACGGTCCGGATCGACAGCGGGACAGCTTCGTACCACCATGCGTCCGGGCTATCGGCGGTGCTGAGGTTGTCCTTCAGAATTGAAACCACAGTTCGGTTGAGCAGCCGGTCGATCCGATTGACGAGGGTCATCGCCCTGTCGTTCGTGCGCTCCCGCTCTAGTTCGAGGAACTCGGATAGACCGGGCGCCTGGAAAGAAGGGAACCGATCCTGGAGAGCCTTCTGCGCGTGTCGTGTCCCGGCTGCCTGACCCTGGTTTCCCCGGAGCCCTCGGAAGGCGCGACGCTCGTCCCCGTTCTGTTAGAAAAGTGGTCGCCCAGCGCTTCTGCATATGGCCGGAGGCGGGCGACGGCTTCCTTCGCTGGGCCATCGCTCAGTCGGGGCTTCACAGCATCTAGATGCTCGGCGACACTGCGGAGCACGTTAATACACACTCCGACGCCATCGTTCATGGCAAGGCCACCGCCCGGGCCAGCACCCGCATCCCACCACTCCGCGGCCTGGTCGCGGACCTCCTGGAGCCAAGAACCAACGATCACCGTCGTCCGCTGATGCTCTCGGCCTCGGTGGGAGACCAGAACGGCCCCGGATCAACGACGACACGGTTCTGCTGCACGGTGCGGTAATAGAGCCCTGGCTTTTCTAGCGCCGAGAACAACGATGTCAGGGAGATGCACCGGGTTGCCGTACGGCTTTCGTCTGAAAGCAAGACTCGGCCATACAGCGGCGACTCGGGGTCGGCGTCCATGTCCTGAACGGACTCCGAGATCAGAGCCTGCGTGACCTTGCGAGGGTCCTCGGAGTCACGATTGATGTCCGCATAGAGCTCCTGAAGGAGGCTCGGCTTGACGCTCTTCTGTTTCGAGTTGATGTCGATGAAGAGCTGTTGTCGATGCTGCCGGGAAATCCTGCAAACGCCAGAACGGTCAGGTGATCGCGACTTGCGGGCGGGTGCCCCGAGTAAGCGTACAGCCGATGCTGGCCGTCAATTACCCAGGCCGGACTGCAGGTCGGCTTCACTGTCAGCCGCCCAGAACGCACCTTCCGCCATGGATCCTGCTTGCCTCTTCGAACTGCGCGCCGCTGCCGTGCTTACCTGGCTCAAGGCTGATCACGAAATTCGTCGGAAAGATCGCGTTCGGCTCCGCCAAGAACGCGCGGATCTCGGCGAGGCGACGCTTCTTGATCATCCGCTGGTAGGTGCGGAATCGGACGACTTCCCGCGTGCACGATGGGAAACGTATGCCACCTTCAACAGCCACTCCGGCGAGGCCGTGAAGGTCAACGCCCTGAAGCCGCCCATCTTTGCCGAGGCCGGGAACCCGGATTGCGAGACCTGGCACGGGTCGACCAGGCAGAAAGTCGGCGAGCAGTTGATATCGCGCGGCAGGACCGATCTGCTTCGCTAGCTCCTCGTAGTAGGCGAGATCGGCATCCGTCAGGAGTGCCACGTTCTGTGCCTTCGCCCGTTCTCGGTCGCTGTCGGAGATGATGGCGTTGGATGTCCAGAAACCGAGAGCGACGGATCTTTGGGTCGTCGACGGCCCGTGACGGAATTGGCCAACCTCTCCCTGATCAACGAGTGTTTGGCCATCTCCTGTTGAAGGCCATCGCGCCGGCCCAACGTTTGGCGTGATTTGCACTCGATGGCGATGCACGCTTCGTCGTCGATTGCGACGACGTCAATTTGGGTGGTGACGCGGGTTGGCCCGTCCGACGACACAGTCAGGATCGCGCCTCCTGGCCCAGACAGGTGAGGAAAACCCAACGACCACATCAAAGACCAGACTCGATCCTCTAGCTGCACGCTTGGGGACTTCGGACGAGCGACACGAACACTCGTCTTTCCCTCCGCACGACGGTCCAACCGTCTTCTAGGCGAGAGGTGAGTTCGAGCGGCGAATGGTTTCCTCGTCGTTTGCGCGCGCGCGCATGATCGCTTGGCCCCGAAGATCGGCCCGATCATCGACATTGGCGAGGTTCGTCCTATCCCACATTCGTGAGGACGATCTCCTGTGTGTCACCACGATGCTTCGTTTCGGCCGCCATCGCGGAGGTCCGCGTCTCGATGCTCTCGATGAAGCCGTCGTACAACTCTCGGATCGAGTCATGGTCTGCGTTGCTGACGATGACGTGACAACCGCGGCTCGCTAAATTCCGTACGACCCGCGCCAAGCGCTTCTGGTCACCCCAGGAGAAGATCCGGTCGTTGTATTTCACAAAGCCGTTGTTGCCGTGCTTGACGGTGTAGGGCGGATCTAGGTAGATGACGTCTCCAGCGGCCGCTGATGCGACTGCCTCCTCAAAGTCGACGGACAGGATCTCGGCGGATTGCAGCGCATCCGCATACGCGCTGAGAAACGACTCGTCCCGAAGTCGGGCATACGTCCTGCCGCTGTACGGGACGTTGAAGTCGCCTGCCTTGTTGACTCGATGGATCCGTTGAATGCAAGGGTCGTGAGATAGATGACGCGGGCTGCTCGGGATATCTCGTCTGTTGGTCTCTCGGATCGCAGGCGGTAATACGTGGCTCGATCCTGTGTCAGCTCGCGAAGTCGCGCAGAGACTTCGCGATGATGGTCCCGGATAGCCACGAAGACGCCAGAGCGCCAGATTGCTGTCTGAGATCGTGGCGATCTGAGGGCGTAGGGCCCAGAAGAGAGCCCCGCCGCCGAAAAAGGGCTCAAAGTATCGGCCGCCGTCCGCAGGGACGAGTTCGAGAAGCCGATCGACAAGCCAGCGCTTGCCGCCTGGCCAGCGAAACGGGGGGCTCATCCGCAGCGTCGTTGTAGTCAGTCGGGATCCGTCGGCCGATGTCGGCCGAGGGGTACGGTCGGTCCGCGGTGCCAGTGGTCGGCTCCCCGATCGCTCCATGGAATAGCACAGTACAGGATCAGTGTGCGCTCGGGGCGTGTCCGTTTGGGGTCGGGGGCGAGACAGGTAGCGGCCGTGGCATTCGCTGCGCCACAAGGACCTCGTTTCGGGACGGCTCAAGCGCGGGAGTGGTCTGCGCACGGACGGCATGCGGCCGTTGGGCTGCCCTGTCGGAACGGCGCCGATACGTCCAAACACCCTATGCGGACATGGTGCAGGGCAGCGCTCCTGTACGAAGGGGCCACACCGTTGCGGTTCTGACGGTGGCACCGCGATGGCGGCATCAATCGCCCGGGCCGACCCCCACCACAGGCTGCCAGTGAGTGCTGTCGAGCCCTCAAACCAGAGCCCGAGGACTCCCGCATGCGAGAGGGTCGAGTGACTCGTTGAGTGGCACACTTCTACGGGAAGCGGCACCGGTCAGAAAGCTAGCCGGCTGCTCGGCGGGCGTTCGAAGCGCGCGGCGGGAGAAGATGGCAGGTCGGCAGTGGGATCTCGGTCATCAGCAGCGCGGGCAGGTCGTGCGCGTCACGCTGCGCGGCAATGCCGCTAACGTCCTCCTGCTCGACAGCTCGAATCTGAGCAACTACAAGGCCGGCCGTCGCACCCGATACCAGGGCGGCCTCGTCACTCGGTCGCCGATCGACCTCGTCGTGCCAGACTCCGGCCACTGGTATGTCGTCGCCGACATGACCGGGCTGCGCGGGAATACAAACGTTTGGATCGAGCTCCTCCGAGGCCCGCTCCCGCCTGCCGAACCAGCACCCTGCGGTCGCCACTATGTCCATCCGCCAGGCGGCCGACGAGTACACCGAGGCCGCCGGCGAGAACGCGCCGGAGCCGGACGACAAGCCCTACGACGTCTTCGTCTGTCACGCCTTTGCCGACAAGGACGAGATCGTCAGGCCGCTTGCTCACGCCCTTCTGGAAGAAAACCTCGCTGTCTGGTACGACGAGTTCGCGTTGAGGATCGGTGACAATCTCCGCGCAAGATCGACGACGGCCTGGTACGGAGCCGCTTCGGCGTGGTCGTCCTGTCACCCTCGTTCTTCGCCGGCGGCTCGAAACAGTACGAACTCGACGGCCTGGTGACGAAGGAGGTTGGCAGCGACCAGCAGCTCATCCTTCCGGTCTGGCACAACGTGTCTCGCGACGACGTGATGAAGCACAGCCCGTCGCTCGCAGCCAAGGTCGCTCGGAGCACGGCGGAGTTCAGCGTGGAGCAGATCGCCGCCGAGATCGCTGAGGTAGCCAAGCGGTAGGCGCGACTCCGGGCCGTCGGAGCACCATCCCTTCGCATCGCGCCGCGCCCCTCTTGTCCCTGATCGGCCCTACGCCACGCCCCCGGCGCGAACTTCGTATTCGAACTGAAGCTCAAAATGATCCGCTCCGCGATCAGCCCGGCATGTACCTTTTGGATCCGCACGAGGACGTAGCCCGTCGCGTTTCGGAAGATGGCGATCTCGCCCTCGCTCACGGGCACCGTGTAGCTAGAGAAGTCCAAGGCGCCCGGATCGTCGATCTCCTCAAAGGACTGGGCGTTAGCGCGCGTGGGCAACATGATGTGCTGAGTCGTAGGCGTAGACGGAGTCCGCGCGTTCCGCAGTCTACGCGTAGACCGACGGCGCAAGGAAAGGACCGGCAGATCCGGGATCGTCCACGATCCGCGCATCGTCACGAGACCCCATCAGCCCTGGTCGCGCTCCGTGAGCTCGCGCAAGACGCCCAACGGCGACTCCGGATCCTGGGGGACCCCGAAGCGGTAGTCCTCGCCGACGTCCCGGGCGGAGAGTCCGATCCTGCGCTCGGCCGGGTTGATCCAAAGCACCCGGACCCGGATCGGCACCCCGGGCAACAGGTGCCTAGCGGGGGCCTCCGCGATGTGCGGCGGCAGCGCAGGTAGGGCGATGCCGCCGATCGCGCCGGACGGGAGGCGGACCAGCACGTTCCACGCGAGGACCCGCTCGATCCGGCCCTCGACGACGTCGCCCGTCGCAACGCCCGGCAGCCACGCCCGCAGGCTGAGTTCGACGATCTCGCGCGACTGATCGATGCCGATCACTTGGCCGTCGATCGTGTCACCGCGACGATAGCTGGTAGATCCCCGTCCGGCTGGCAGCTCGGCTGGTCGGACGTGGCCCAGTGCCTCGCCAAGGTCGACCCAAAGCCCGTCCCTGGCGGCGCGGATCGTGTGCCCAGCGACCGTCGTCCGGTCGCGAGGCGCCCGGCGCGAACGGCCGGACGGCGATCTTGATCGAGCGGGTCAGTGGCGAGGCGTCGACGACCCGGCCCGCTACGAGGTCGCCCTCGTGGTACGTGTCCGGTGGGCGGGGCAGTCGCTCGGCGGGCGCGAAGGCCTGGACGCCCGCGGCAACGAGCCACACGCCGTTGGGCGTCGAACCGTGGACGATGCCCTCGACGACCCGGCCGTGCGGGAAAGCCGCGGGTCGAACGGCCGGGTATCGAGGCGGATCCTCGCCGGGTCGTCGACCCGGACGATCCAGGCATCGAGTTCCTCGCCGACGGCATGGTCGCGCGGCGCGTCAGCCATTCGGTCGGCGTGGATGACGCCGCCCCAGCCGTCGCCCTTGACGCCGAGCGCGCCGGACGTCACCGAGACGACCCGGACGCGGACCGACGCGCCCTGTCGCGGGAGGTCCGCGCGCACGGCGACCCGGCGAGCGACCCGGTGCTCAGCGGCGACCGTCCGGATGTCGCCGACCTCGACGCGCAGAGTGAAGCCATCGGTGGCGGCCCGGGCGGCATCACGGAAGGCCGCGATCTCGATCGCCACCGTCCCCTCGGGCCCGGTCGGCCGCGAGCGGGCCTCCTGGACCGGGCCACGGCCTTCGGCGAGGACGACCCGAACCGATGCCCCGGGGCGGCCGGTCGCGACGACGAGCGCCCGGGCCGTCGTGCCGATTTCGTCGGGTTCGAGCGGGAGCACGTCCGGGCGGAGCTCGAGTTCGCCGTCGCCGCGCCGGATCGCCCAGCGGAGGCGGGGCACGCGGACGAGGAGCCCGAGCTTCGCGTCCCGGTGCTCCCAGGCCCAGTCTCGACCGCCACGTCGCCGGCCTCGACCGTCACCGTCGGCGGGTTGCCGGTGCCGGGCAGATCGACTGGAGCCGTGGTGCCCACGGGGACCGTGATCGCCCCGGCGTCCGGCGCGAGGACGGCGTCGGGCGTGCGCACGTGCAGCCCCGGCACGACGGCGAACGCGACCCGCAGGTCGCGCCCGAGCATCGCGCGGGCGACGAGCTCGTAGGAACCGAGACCGACGGCACCCCAGCGGGCGGCGAGGTCGACCGTCCGGCGCACGGCCGTCACGTGCTCGATGAACGAGAGCGTCCGACCGGGTCCGGCGAGACTCACCTGCCAGGTGCCGAAGGCTGGGAGCGAGAGCCCGGGCAGCGCGGCGTGGACCGGCAGGCCGTCGACCGAGCTGACGTCGCGGACCGGAGCGCCGACGAGCTCGGCCGCCTCACCGGCCGGCAACCGGAATCCGCGCGATGACCTCCTCGCCGCGGCGCACGCCCAGCAGGTTGACCCCGGCGAGGTCGAACCGGGCGACCCGATAGCCGACCACGAACCCGCGAGCGGCGCCCCCTCCTCCGCCGGCACGAGCGGCCGGTACGTTTCGTCGGCCTCGAGCGCACCGAGCTCGGCGTCGGCGCCGGCGAGGATCCCAGAGGTGGTCGGCCCGGATGCCGCGCTCGTCGCGGACGTAAGCGAGCGTGTCGGCGTCGAAGCAGACGATCGCGTTCTCCCCGGTCGCGTCATAGACGAAGCGGCGCGTCCGGTCGGGCTCGCGCGAGACGATGAGCCAGCTCGTTGGCGTTGGCCCGAGCGGGATGACCCGCTCCGTGTGGGCGGACCCGGCGATCTCGCGCCGGCCCGACCCGCTGGATCTCCCAGCGCAGGCCGGCCGCCCGGTCCTTGCCGACGGCCGGCAGCCGGAGTTCGGACCGATGTCGTCCCACGGATGATCGTGATCGCCGGCCGCGCCGAGCGCGATGGCGGGACGACCTCGGCCACCGGAACGGCGAGGAAGGCCGCGCCGGCCGAAGTCGGCAGCCCGGCGATCGAGGGTCGGCTGCGAGGGATGCCCGTAGAGTCGGGAGTCGATGCGGCGATCGACGAAGTCGACGCTGGCGCGCCGCCGTAGCGGAGGAAGCGGAGGAGCGGGCGCCCGATGCCCGTGGGCTCGCTCGATCGCCAGTGGCCGATGAGCTCCTCCGCGCTGGAGCCTGTCCCGCGGGCAAGGCCCGGTAGGAGCAGGTCGCGGAAGAATGGGGAACAGCTCACCGGAAACCCGCCGTCGGCCAGGATCGGCGCTACATACCGATGAGCGCCCTCAGCCCGGAACTGGCGGAAGCCTTCGAGCCCGCGGAGCGTGAGCGCTCGCTGAACGCCTGACCGGCGACGACCGCGTCGCCAGCACCGTGGACGAACGGGATCGCCGACCAGAGTCGCGGTCCTCGTAGTGGCGGTTCGCGACGAGAACGAGGTGGACGGCGAGACTCACCGGGTAGCGCTCGACCGCCGTGCGGATGCCCCAGGTCGAGACCGCCCAGGCGAGCGAGGCCGCGAGATCGGCGGCGAAGGTCTCGTCCCAGTCGCGCTCGCCGATGAGCCCACCGTGGCCGGCGAGGCGGCCGCTGACCTCGTTTTCGACCTCGTCGGGCTCCGCACTCCGGCCTTCTCGGCCTCCTTGGCGACGAACGTCCGACCGATGCCGAGGAACTCGTGGATCGAGTCGCTGCCGTCGATCGGATCGGTCATCGCCGGCTACCGCAGAAGCGGCACGAGGACCGCCGCCGCATCGCCGCGCCGGAGCTCCTCGTGCCAGAACTGATTGCCGTAGCTGCGCAGGCAGGCGTAGCACGAGGTCTCGCGCCCGCACTCACAGACATCGGCTCGGGCATGCGCGGCGCGGGCGACGTCCTCGAAGCCGTCGGCGATCCGCTGGGCATGGCCGGCGCCGCCCGGGACCGTGTCGTAGAGGACGAGCGCCGGCGGCGAGGCCGGCTCGTACGGGTGGAGCGTCCCGTCGAGCTCGCTCCGGTTGATCCCGAGGATCGCCGCGCCCTCGAGCAGCGCGTACAGGGCGCTCCGCAATGCGGCGATATCGTGCGGCGCGGGGAGCCGGACCTCGACGACGTCGGTGAGGAAGTCGTGACCGAGCTGGCGCAACAGGAGGGTCCCGCGGCACTCGCGGTTGCTCATCGGATCGCGATGGGTGCGCTCCCGCCGCCGGCCGCCCTCGCCCCGCGCAGGGGCGTCGGCTCGCCGTAGCCGCAGGACTCGCAAATCCGGAAGCCGCGTTGGCCCGGGCCGAGATTGAGGACGACGACCCGGCCCTGGCTGCTCCTCCGGACGAGCGCACTGCCCTCCCGGATCCCGGCCGGCACGACGAGTGGCGTGTTCGCCGCACTCCGTCCGTATTCGCCGAACCAGCTCCGGATCGAGCTCCGTCGCAGGACCGGCGTCTCGCCGATCACCGTCTGGGAGCGGACGCCGCGGAAGCCGAAGACGGGCGCGATCCACGTGCCCGCGTGGCGCGTGTCGGGGCTACCGCACACCTCGCACGTCATCGGGCGGATGAGTCCGCCGCGATACGCGTCGCAAGTCGCGCACACCGCCCACTCGGTCTGCGGCCAGCCGCGTTCGGGCTGTCGGCGCAACCCCATCGAGCGCCACACGATCTTCGCCGCGACGACCTCCGAGCCCGGCGCGTACTCGCCGATCGCGAGGCGCAGGTCGCGGTCGAGTTCGATCCCGTCGGCCCCGGTCGCGCCGGTCAGGTCGAGCGGCACGACGTCGACCGGAAAGCCGTACTTGGGCAGGACGTTGCGGCGCGCGAGCGTGTTCACGATGTTCGCGCCGACGAGCGTCCGGCGCTGCCACTTGAGCCGCTCGGCAGCCTTGAACTCCTGGCGCCCCGCTGCGTCGTCGATGAGCTCCGCCAGGCGCCCCGCGTCGCCGCGGACCTCGTCTCCGGCACGCCGGAGCCAGCCGAAGGTTGGGTCGCGCGGATCGTCCGCGACGAGCGCGTCAACCCAGCCCCATCCGGCGAGATCGATCAGCGCCGCGGCGCCATCCGGCGTGATCCGGACGAGCGCCTCGCCGAGGTCGGACGGATGGGTGTGGAGCCACTCGAGGAAGTCGGCGTCGCGCGTCCCACCCGACGCGTCGGGCAGGAAGAAGTCGCCGGCCGTCCGCGACTCGGCGCGGCGCTGGTAGGCGGCGAAGGCGACCGAGTGGGCGTGACGACGCGCGAGGATCGGGTTGTCGAGGATGATCCGCGGCGGCGCGACGACGCCCGATACCATCGCCTCGGGCCGGGCGAACCAGGCGAGATCGTGGTTCCGGCGCTGGGCGAGGGTGACGACCATCGCGGCGGCCCCGGTCCGGCGGCCGGCCCGGCCCGCGCGTTGGACGTAGTTCGCGGGGCTCGGCGGGACGTTGCGCAGGAGGACCGCCTCGACCTCGCCGACGTCGACCCCGAGCTCGAACGTCGTCGAACAGCTCAGGACGTTGATATCGCCCGTCACGAAGCGGGTCTGGATCTCCGTCCCCTTGTCCATCGCCCACTGCGCCGTGTGCTCTTCCGTCGTCATCGGGACGAGGACGTAGGACTCGTACAGCGCGGCGTAGTGGCCGCGGTCCGCCCGGCTTGGACCGGCCGGATGGTGCCCCGGCACTGGTACGTCGGGCAGACGTCGGCAACCATGAACCAGGCGAGCGTCCGGCACGTGTCGCAGCGCCAGGGGCCCTCTGCACCCTCTGCACCGGTGAACTCGACCCGGCCGTGGGCGAGGCGGCGGGCCGGGCCGCCACGGCGCGGGTCGATCGTCGCCGGCAGGAGCTGCGCCCGGCAATCGCGAACGGTGATCTCGTCCCAGAGCGTATCGAGAAATGGGCCGGGTGACCCCAGGCCGCGCCGGCGGATGAGTCGGACACGAGTGATTCCGCCGGTTGCTGCCGCGTTCCGGGCGCCAGGAGACGATCCCTGCCCCGCCGTCCGCGACGGCCCCGGACGACGATGTCGCGGTTGCGGGGCGCAAAGTCGGGCTGGTCGCGGGCGACCTCGGCGGGAACGTGAGGACGGCCGAGGCGCGGAGGGTGTCGAGGAGGAGGGCGAGGAGGGCGCGGGCCTCGTCGTCGGTGACCTCGAGCGGCGCGAGTGAGGTGGGCAGCGGCGCATCGGCCGGCAGGGCGTAGCCGAGGCGGACGAGGCGACGCCGTCGAGCGCCTGGCGCCGATCGATCGCGAGGAGCTCGGTCATGAGCCAGTCCGGACCGTCCGTCGCCGGCCGATCGCGGAATCGCCGGCGCTGAGCACGCCCTCGCGGGTCGCGATCTTGGCGAGCGCGGGCACGATGTCGTCGAGTCGGAGCGGGATACGCGGGTCGGTCTCGCGGATCGCCCGAGGATGAGGGCGCGCCGCAGCGCCGCTCGGTGGGTTCGCTCAGGAGGGGCGCGAAGAACGCCGCGTCCTGGCGGGGAGTCGGCGAACGCGAGAAGCTTGCGGCCCGAGCCGAGCTTGCGCTTGACGCGGGCTGTCGACTCGCAGGTCGCCGTAGAGCGCAGTGGCGACGACCGCGGCCGGCCGTTCACGTCCGTGAGGAGCGCTCGACGATCTCTCCTCCATGGGCCGAGGATCCGCACGCCGCGCAGCGCCGGAGGGCCTCGCCCTCCTCGGCTGGGATGACGCGAGTCACGGGGTACCGGGCAGGCGGTTTCGCGCACGAGCCGCCGGCGGCGCCCTCGACGATGGCCCGCAGCCCGGGCACAGGAACGCCGCGTAGAAGCCGAGGGTCGTCGCCTCGTCGACTACCACCTCCTCCTCATCCTCGTCGAACGCGTCGATCGCGTCTGAGAGGAGGAGGAACGTCGTCGGTGCCACGCCGACCGGCGTCCGGCGAACCGGATCGTCACCGCTGCCGATGAGTATTCCGCGCGGCAGCGCGGCAGCGCCGAGCTCGAACATGACCGAGGCCCGCCCGACCGCCTCGCAATCCGGGCAGCGCTCAAACGGCGAGAGACGGAGCGAGGAGGCGTCGACCGGATGGTCGCGGGCCAGGCAGACGAAGGCGCCCTCGAGGCCACGCAGGAAGAAGTGGTACCGGGCCGGGATCAGCGACGCGTCAGCCTCGTCGCGCCGGGCGGCGACCCCGAGCTCGACAGGTCGACGAGCACTTCCGTCGGCTCGGATCGCCGAAGGCGGCTCGTCGCATCTGAAAGCTCGAGCGGAGCCGCTTCGAGGTGCTCCTGGAGCCTCGCGACTCGGGCGTCCGCGGAGAGGACGGCTTCGAGTGCCGGGCCGATGGCACGAGCCCGGTCGAGCCGCGCGGCGGCCGGCGGGCAGTCCGTGGCGAGGACCGCGTCAGCGCGCTCATGGCTGCTCCGTCGGAGCCCGCAAGGAGGGGCGCCAGCCGGCCATACGTGGCCGCCGGCAGCTCATAGGCACCGTCGGCCCGGACGAGCGATAGGCGGTGCGAGCCGATGACGTCCTGGCGCGCGAGGTCGTCGGGCTCCCACTCGAACCGTTCGCCGAACAGGTCACGGCCGAAGGCGGCAAGGGTCGGGTAGTCGTCGGGCCCGCCAAGGGTCGCCGACGTCGCGAGGCAGCGCAGCCTGCCCGGCTCCGAACGGACGACCCGGTCGCGGACCCGGCGGAGCAGGAGGGCGATCTCGGCCCCGTCGGCGCCGTCGTAGACGTGGGCCTCGTCGAGCGCGAGGAGCTTCCAGTGCCGCCCGGTTGGTCCATCGAAGAAGGCTGAGTCGAGCCGGGCGCGGAGGAGGAACTCGAGCATCGAGTAGTTCGTGATGAGGATGTGCGGCGGCCGAGCCTGCATCTCCTAGCGCGAGAGCGGCTCGTTCGGGCGGTCGTTCCTCGCCCGGGTCACCTCGTGGAAGCGGTCGAGGGCCTCGCGCCGACCCTTCTTCGTCGGCCCGACGTAGCGCCCGAACGTGATTTCAGGGAACGCGGGAGAGGAGCAGCCGGAGCCGGCGGACCTGGTCGTTCGCGAGCGCGTTCATCGGGTAGAGGAGGACGCCCGGACGCCCGGCTCCGCGAGCGTTCCGGCGGCGGCTTCGCGCATGAGGAGCTCGATCGTCGGGAAGACGTAGGCTTACCTCGTCTTGCCCGAGCCCGTACCCGTCGCGATCAGGATGTTCCGCCCGAGAGCGCCTTGCGGATCGCCTGTTCCTGGTACCAAGTCGAGGGGCGATCAGCCGGAGAAGACCGCCGCCGAGGAATTCGGGCGGGATCAGCGGACAGCGTGCCATCGGCGACAAGATGAGCAGCGAGCGTTGGAGCGGGTTCGACGGCGGCATCGCCTGGAGGAACGGGCCGCGGGTCAGCGGTCAGCTCGGGCAGAGCCAAGAGCTTCCTCGAAGGCGGTCCGGGCCTTCACCGCAGCGCGAACGTCTGCCAGCAGGTAGCTCCGATAAGCGCCTCGATCTGGCGGCTGACGCGAAGTGGGTTCCTTCCCCCAGCTCCATGCTCGCCCCCGGCCCTTTAAGTCCGGGGGAGGGCAAGGGTCGCCCGGGCCAAGGCGGCTGTCAATGATTGATCACCGGCCGTGTTGATCGTTGACGGCGTTCGTCTCGTCGGCCGCGACGTCCGACAGGTAGGGTCGGAACTCTTCAAAGTACTGCCGGGCGAGCCACCGCGCCGGATTCGCGGCTGCCCCGTCGTGGAGCTACCTCGGCCCGCCTGTATCAAATTTTCTTGGTCGGCCACGTGGGCTTACGTCCCTGGCCTCTTGGAGAAGCCGAAGGCGGCATCGGACCCGCTGCCAGAGAACACGCGACACGCTGCGTGGTATCGGAACCCGGTGCAACGCGATCGACCAATGGGTGCGGGAGCACGTCCCACAGTAGATCGCCGCAAGCCGTCTCACTTCTCGTCTGGCTCCGCCACGATCCCGGCATCGTGTTGCTTTCTCCGGCCACCTGAGTGATGGATGGGGCGTTCACTCCCACAGCCCGAGGTGTCACCGATGAACCCCCAGCTCCTGCCTGCCCAACTCCGCGATGACGTCCCGGCGTGGGCTCAGACGGTCGTCGCCTTCCTCGCCGAGAAGGAGCGCCGCTCCGGCTCGACGCGAACCGTCGAGGGATACGCCCGGATGCTCTGGCCGTTCTTCGATCGGGTCGGCTCGCCGGATCGGGTGACCCCGGCCCACGTCCTCGCCTGGGCCCACGGGATCGGCGCCTCGGGCCGGGAGCCCTCGTCGGCGACGGTCGGCGCCCGGATCGCTTGCCTGTCCGCTACTACCGGTTCCTCATCCGGATGAACATCACGACCGCCAACCCGTGCGACGCCCTCGAGCGGCCGCGGACCGTCCAGTCGGTCGCCCGGGGCCTGAGCGCCGACGAGGTCCGCCGGCTGCTCGCGGTCGTCCCCGACACCGTCGCCGGTCGGCGGGACCGGGCGCTCCTCCTTGACGTTCGTCCTCACCGGTCGACGACGAGCCGAGGTGATCAGCCTCACCGCGGGCGACATCAGCCTCGAGGGCGAGACGGCCTTCTACAGCTACCGCGGCAAGGGCGGCAAGCGCGGCCGGCGAGAGCTGCCCCGGCCCGCCTACGAGGCGCTGTGCGCCACGCTGGGCGATGCTGGGCTGTCATTGGCGGAGATGGACCCGAGCGCGTCGCTCTGGCAGGCGGGGGCCGGCACTCGGGGCGTGACGAGCTCGACGTTCTACGCCCGGTTCCGCCGGTATCTCCGGCTTGCTGGACTCCCCCCGAGCGGGCTCCACATCCTTCGCCACAGCGCGGCGAAACTGAGGCGTGATGCCGGGGCGTCGATCGAGGCGGTGGAGCAGCTTCCTCGACCACTCGAGCCTCGCCGTGACGAGCGTCTACCTCCGACGCCTCGAGGGCGAGGCGGATCGGACGTGGCCGGAGGTGGCGGTCGCGATCGGGGTGTAGGAAAGTCGGCCTCAACGATCGGGAGTCGCAGCCCCAGCGACCAGTTGCCCGAAACGCCGACCTTCGACAGGGTGGCCCCGGTGACCGCTCCGCTGCTGCGCCGTCGCGTGGGGGCATCCTCTTTGGGTCAGTCGGTCGTGGACTGACCTCTTTCGACCCGCACCGTAGGGCGGTCGGGTGGCGGATCTAAGCGAGGACGACGGGCCGGAGGAGCCGGGTAGGTCGTCATTGCTGGCGTGCGAGGCTGCCGCTCCAGGTAGCGCCGCGCCGCAGGTAGCTTCCGGCCGGCGCGCATCAGCGCCACCAAGATCCTGCTCGTACTGGATGTGACGCAGGAATTCCGAGAGGGCTGCGTCTCCGTACCGTCGGCGGTAGTCGCGGGCGGTGCTCGCGGGGATTCCCTTGATGGCCTCCCGAAGCATGTCGTAGTCGCGAGTTTTCCGGCCCTTGAAGACGTTCACCATCATGAACGCCGTCATACCGGCTGCTGACTCGGCGTCAGGCAGCTCGGTGGCGGTGCCGATGGTCTTCAGGTCGGCCGCAACGTCTGCCAGGTCACCCCTGATCGGCCGAGCGTAGTGGTCATCCCACCACACCTGAAGCGCGGCCGTGACGGCGCACTCGTCCGACCACGGTCGCAATTGCTCGAGGGCATCCCGCAAGCACTTGTCGCCCGGGTAGCCCGAGGTGGGCGGCTCGCCGCAGGGCCACCCGCGGGCCTTTGTCGCATTTTCGGCGGGCTGGTCCCGCTGCGGCTCCATGGGGCCAATTGTACGTTCCATGAAGAGAGGCGAACGCCCGAGCGGTTTGAGCCTTCGGATGATAGGTGAGCGACGAGGCACGTCTCAGACCGAGATTGCCCGAGTCTTGGCTGTCACGCCCCAGCGCATCTCTAACCTGGAGGCACAGCGACTGGTCACAGCCGAGGCCGCCGCGCGGTATCGAGCCGCCCTCGACGCTATGGCGGGTGTGGCCCGCGAGGCTGAGGCATGATGGCCGCGGATCGATCCGCCTGCGAGCGCTTGCGGCCGAGAGAGCGGCGATGAGCAGCCCGTCCAACCCCTTGCCGGCCGGTCAAGAACAGCAAGCCACGCGCTACCGGATTCGCGAGGCAACCGGGGCGCCCGCGGCCATCCACTGCCGGCAGGACGGACCGGACGGCAAGCGCATGTGGTGGGAGCAGCCGGACGGCACGCCTGGGCTCGGTGGGGTATCCACCGCCGATGTCCTGCCGTTCTACGGGATCGAGCTGGGGCCGGAACGGTTCGGCCACCGTGATCCTGGTCGAGGGCGAGAAGGCAGCAGAGGCGCTGCTCGCGGCCGGCATCCAGGCCATCGGCACCGTCACCGGAGCCAGCGGGACCCCGAGCGCCAGCCCCCTGGCCGAGCTGACCGGGCGGCGCGTCTATGTGTGGCCAGAAAACGATGACGTCGGTGCCAAGCACATGCAGCGCGTCGGCGGTGCGTTGGTCGGCACCGCCGCGGCTGTGTCGATCATCAACTGGCCCGACGCCCCCGAGCATGGCGATGCGGTGGACTTGCTCGCCGCTGGCGGGACCCGGGAGGACGTGGACGACTCGTCTAGGGTGCGCTCCCGATGCCGCCGGCCGTCAGCAGCCCCGGACCCGCCCCTGCCGGGTCGGAGCCGTGGGAGCCGCCGCTGCCGCTGGACCGAAGGGCCGACCTGCCGACGTTCCCGGTCCAGGCGCTCCCCCCGTCGCTTGCCGCCTACGTCGAGGCCGAAGCCGTGGCGACCCAGACCCCGCCGGATATGGCCGCGATGTTCGGGCTCACGGCATTGGCCACGGTGGCCGGCGGGAGGGTCACCGTCGAACGTCGCCGGGCTGGCTGGAAGGAGTCAACCTGTTCGGCGCCGTAGCGATAGAGCCCGGCTCACGCAAGTCGGCCGTCCACCGCGACATGACGGCGCCACTCCTTGACTACGAGCGCGACCTGGCCGCTGCCGCGAGGCCGGAGCTCGCCGACGCCGCATCACGCCGTCGCGTTGCCGAAGCCACGCTCGCCCGTCTGGAGAAGGCCGTCGCAGGTGCTGGGCCCGAGACCCGGACCAGCGTGGAACAGGATCGCTGCGATGCGGCCGTGGCACTTGATGAGCTGACCGTTCCGACAGAACCGCGCCTGTTCACGGCCCACGCGACACCGGAAGCCCTGGCGTCGCTGCTCTTCGCCCATAACGGTAGGATGGCCGTCCTCTCGGCCGAGGGCGGCATTCTTCGAGTTGATGGCCGGCCGGTACAGCAACGGCGTCCCCAACCTCGACGTGTTCCTCTCAGGACACGCCGGGGACCTGCTCCGGGTCGACCGGAAGGGCCGACCGACCGAGTACGTCGAGCGCCCCGCCCTGACCATCGGGGTCGCCGTCCAACCGGCCGTGCTGAGCAGGGCCGCACGGGTTCCCAATAATGAGCGGCCGGGGCCTGCTCGACCGCTTCCTCTACGCGCTGCCGCCGCCGAACGTCGGCTTCCGCGACATGGATCTGCCACCGGTTCCCGATGCCATCCGGGAGGCCTACGCCGCGATGGTGCGAACCCTCGCCGCCTCGCTCGACGGATGCGACGGGTCATTCACGCTTCGCTTCACCCCGGAGGCCACTGCGGTCCTGCTGTCGGCCTGGTCAGCAGAGCTCGAACCGCGGCGGCGCCCCGACGCTGATCTCGGCCACATTCAGGATGGGCGGCCAAGCTCGATGGGGCGACGGTCCGGGTGGCCGGTCTGCTCCATCTTGCCGACCACGTAGCGGACGGCTGGGGACGGCCTGGATCGAGGCCGACACGATGCAGGCGGCCGTCAAGATCGGGCGGTACCTCGTCGCCCACGCCCTCGCCGTGTTCGACTACATGGGCGCCGACCCTCGCCTCGAGGCAGCTCGTCGGATCGGGCGGTGGATCGTGGCCACCCATCAGGCGAGGTTCACCAAACGCGAGGCGTTCCGGGCCCTCCGGGGGCAGGCGATGTTCCCGACCATCGAGCGGCTCACCGTCGGACTTGCCGCCCTCGACGAGCACGGCTGGGTTCGCCAGCTCGCGCCCGAGCGAGGTCCCGGCCGACCGTCGAGTCGCTACGAGACCAATCCGGCGATCTTCCTCGAAGCATGGACAAAATGGCCAGAACTCGCGACGAGTCCCGACCCCGACGACCTTCCGTCCATTCTGTCCATGGATTTCGACGGGTTCGGTACCGCCGCGCACGGGACCGCGGCTCCCCTCGAGCCGGCTGAACTGCGCGACTGGTTCGCCGGTCCGATCCACGAGCCGGACCTCGCCGCGTCGGATGAGTGGGGGACCATCGGATGACGCCGAGCCGAGCTGGTCGGATCGCTCCGCCAGCGCGGCATCCTCGTCGTGCCGTCGGGCGACGGTCGCCTGCGCTATCGCCCGCGGGAGGCACTGTCCGAGGCCGAGCGCGCGGTCCTGGAGCGCCACCGTGACGCGATCCTGGCGCTGTTCGACGCCGATCCCGTCGGCTGGCGGGCCGCCGTCATGGCCGCTCAGGTGCCGCGGACCGGCGCCATCCCGCTCCTCCTCGCTCGACCAGGGATCCGGTTCTCACCCGGGTCGTGCTGCTCGTGTGGCGATCCGCGGCCCGCTGACCGGTACCGCTGCGCCCCCTGCGCGGCAGCCACCGTCCACGCCCTCGCAGCCGTCCAGGCTGCCGGTGTATCGGTTAGGGCGGCCACGTGATGGCATCACCCGTGACGCGCGCCTGCAGAGAGCGGGCGAACGGGTCGCCGCTGATCCACCGGACCACCCCGGCGGTGGATGACGCGTCCACGGCCATTGCAGCCGTCACGTCGGCATCGGACTCGGTGGCGGCATGAGCGAACCCGCGACGGCGCAGCGGACTCGCCCGCCGGTCAACCAGCTGGCGTTGTTCGAGTGCGGCGAAGATCAGGCGGCAGAGATCTGGCCGGGTGAGAGCGACCGTCGGCGGATGCCCAACGCTCCCGGCCACAAACCGGCCGCAGCAATCGAGACGGCGGGGCCCAGACCGACGCTTCAGCCGCTGCACCCACGGCCACCCGCACAAAGGGCGGATCGCGGCGGAGCTCCGGCCCTGACGCCGCGGCTGGCGGAGATCATCGCCGCGATGGTCGACGCCGTCCTTGACGCCGACGCCTCGGGTTCGAGCGCGATCAGAGGTAAGGTCCCCACGACTCGCTGCCGGCAACGCGACCCAGGGGCCGCCATGGGGCCGCTTGGAGGACGATGATGAACCTTGCCCGATCGGTCGACCTCCGACCCGAAGACCTGGTCGGGCGCACCTGGGCAGGCTACGTCCGCGAGTCCACCCGTGGCCAGGCCGACCGCTATGGGCCGGAGATCCAGCGCACCGAGCAGTCCCGGTTCGGGGAGCGACACGGCCTCGTAGCGACCGGGCAGGAGTACCTCGACCTCGTGTCGGGCAAGGACACCCTGCGCCGGTCGGACTTCGCGCGCATGGTCCGCGATGCCGAGGCGGGCGCGTTCGAGGTCTTGCTCGTGTACGACACGAGCCGGTTCGCCCGCAACATCGAGGACGCCTACACGTACCGCCGACGCCTCGCCGCGGCTGGCGTGACGATCGTGTTCTGCGCCGACAACCTCATCGCCGGCAACGTCGACACCTACGAGCTCGAGGGCCTCAAGACGGTCGCCGACGCCGCTTACATCCGGAGGCTCTCGCGCAACGTCGGGCGCGGCTACGAACAGAAGTGGCGCCTCTTCAGCGATCCGGGCGGCCATGCCCCGCTCGGCTTTGCCCGGACAGGCGAGCGCCAGCTGCTCGAACCTGTGGAGGGCCCCGACCTCGATCGGGCCCGCCGAGCGTTCGACCTGTACGCCTCAGGCAGCTGGAGCGACACGACCCTCGCCGATGAGGTCGGACTCAGCGAGGCGAGACTGGCCGAGATCCTGGTGAATCCGCTCTATGCCGGCCGCGCGATCCGCCACAAGGGCCGCCCTGACGAGGAGGAGCGCCCAGCACGCTTCGCCGCCCCGGTCGAGCCTGCCCTGTTCGATCGCGTCCAGGCGATCCGGGCCGAACGGCGGACCCGCCATCCGGGGATGACGATGCTGCGACGCTCGTACCCGCTCGTCCGGCTCATGCGCTGCATCCACTGCGAGAGCACCTTCCACGGTGATGCCGGCAACGGTTACCGCCGTATCCGGCACGCCCGTCGCCCCGCCTGCGGCCCATCGGCCACCTATCGCGCCGAGCGCTACGAGGAGCAGATCGCGAAGCTCTTCGATCGCGTCACCCTTGACGAGTCGGATCTCCGCCAGGTCTTGGGCGCGATGCGATCCCAGACGGTGCCCCCCGCTGAGCCAGACCCGTCCGAGCTAGGGATTGCCCGAGAACGGCTCCAGCGCCAGCTCAACGGCGGCGAGATCACGATCGAGACGTTCAGCCGGGCCTGGCGCGGACTGGAGCGCCCGAGGCAAGTGGCCGGGAATCGACCGGACGAGATGCGCCTCCGGCGCGCCGGTCAGTTGCTGTCGGAGTTCGGGACGCTCTGGCGGAACCCGGACGTTCCTGACCGGCTTCGGGAGGAGGCGCTCCGCGAGATCTTCGGGCGCTTCGACGTCGACGGAGCGGAGATCATCGCCGTTCATCCGCAGCCGAACGAGAACGCATGGCTGCTCGGGCTCGTAGCCGCGCGAGAGCAGCGGTTGCTGCCGCAACGAGTGATGGGACTGGTCGG
>CAWJIC010000015.1:0-6589 GCA_963842755.1 uncultured Chloroflexia bacterium
TCTGCCGAGTGGGCCGCCAGCCGCTGTTCCGCCGCCCTGCAGGCGGCGATGGCGAGTGCCAGGACCTTGGAGATCGCGGCCGCCCGGTTCGGTGCGTCCAGCTTGGTCAGCAGGTGCTGGACGGCATTGCGTGCGGTCGCGTGGGGGATTCCCAGCTGCGCCGCGAGGTCCCGGGTGGTGAGTCCGGCAGCCAGTAATTCCAGGATCTCGTGCTCCCGGGGCACCAGATCCGGACGAACGGGATTGGGCCCTCTGGCGACCGTGGGTTGGCCTTGCGCGCGATCGTGTTGCCGATGTCCCTGCGCCTCCTCGATCACGTGCAGGACAACCCGCGGCGTTCCGGCCACGTCTCGGAGAGTCACGTGGTGCATCACGACCGGCAACCGACCGGGCTCGCTGGACCGTGCCTGCCGGGCCTCTGTTCGCACGATGGCCTCGACCGGCCCCGCGGAGCGGCCGTCCCTGGCCCCCGCCAGGATTGCACAGGAGGGACTGCACACCTGTGAGCCATCCGCAGCCATGGCCCCCAGGACCTCCCAGCATCTCTGCCCCAGCGCGTCGACCTCGCGAATGCCCGTCAGCGTTCCGATGGCTGGGTTCCATGTCACCACCTCGCCATCGACTGCGGCGATGAAGGACGGCTCGGAAGACTGACAAACTTGGCTGGCGATCCCGCGGGCAAGCAGGTCCAGTTCTCTCGGCTCCGCGCTGGTCATCGGTGTGGGTCCGGATGGCATACGACTATAGGGTCACGTTGAACGCATACGGAAGATGCATCTGCACCGCACCGGCGGTCGCGACCCGCGGGACGGAGCAGAGCGCGATCGCGACCTGAGCACGGGGTGGCCGCCTGGGTCCGGTGCATGGCGGGCATGCTCACCGCCGCGAACTGCGAGCGCCATGAACCGTTCGACGAGGTTCGCCGGCCATCCGTACCCGGGTCAGGTACGACGCGTGGCGGATGCTCACGAGGGCCAGCAAGGCCCGGTCCCTGCCAGCCAGCTGTCTCGGGTGCAGTTTGGTCGGGGACCGAACTAGCGCCGGCCCCCATCGCCCGCAGAAGAGCGGGTCGCCCGGAGCGACGGCCGGCCGGGTCGCGAGATAGCGGACGAGCGCCCGCCGGGCGCTCGCGCCGATCGGCACGATCCGCTCCTTGGCGCCCTTGCCCATGACATGAAGCGTCCCGTCGGGACGGACGTCGCCGACCCGCAGCGAGGCGAGCTCGGACAGTCGGAGTCCGGTGTCGAGGAGGACGAGGGCAAGTGCCCGCTCGCGCTCGTCGGCGAGGGCGAGGAGGCTGCGCAGCTCCGGATCAGAGAAGGGGGCGATGAGTCGGCGCGGCACCTTCGGCCGGCGAAGCCCTCGGAAGCCACCCGCCGCGGCGACCTCCTCGGCCGCGCACCAGTTGCCGAACGCCTTGAGGCCCCGGACGTAGCCGGCGATCGACTCGGGCGCGAGCCGCTCGCGCAACTCGAGGAGCCAGGCCCGCAGCTCGGCCGCCTTGGCGGCGAAGAACAGGTCGGCCGCGGCGTCGAGGCCCGATCGGAATCGGGCCCAGGGAAAATCAAGCGAACCGCCGGATGGGCCCAAAGAGTCAGGCGAACTACGCATGGCTGAGCCTCCTCGGCGCGACCGCTGATCGAGCTCAGAACCGCAACATCTGGTGGTCTAGGCGAGTCCCGGAGGACTTCCTCCGAGGCAAGCACCGGCTCCATCGGCCCGTGTGGCTAACACCCGGCTGCGGCCGTGAGCCGGGGGCGTAGGGGCTGACGGGCGGCCGAGCCACCCGAGCGGAGCTGCGCATCAGATCGTCATCGTCTCGGCACGAGCGGCTCTGTCCCAACCGGACCGCACCGTCTGGATTCGGTCACTCATGGTGGTTCGACTCCTCTCGGCCCGACCAACCGATGATCACCTCGCCCCCCTTCGACTGACGAGAGGGGCGATTTCGTCTCACGTCCCCACCTTGGCCCGGCCGGGGCGAGCGCCGTTCACGACGGCGCCACTGGATCGTCGACCGGGCGTCTTCTCCCGAGGGGCCCGTCTCAGGCGAGCAGCAGCCGGTTGCGGCCGGACTCCTTGGCCTCGTAGAGAGCCGCGTCCGCCTTGGCGATGAGTTCGTCGGGCGAGCCGTCCGTCTCCTGGTAGACCGAGCCTCCGAGGCTCACCGTGATCGCGATGCGCTGATCGCCTTCGTCCACCGCGGTCTCGGCGACAGCCCGCCGGATGCGCTCGCCGACCTGGGTGACATCATCGCGCCCGGCGCCGGGCAGCACGACGAGGAACTCCTCGCCGCCGTACCGGATGAGTACGTCCCCGTCGCGGATCACCCGCCGGCATGCCCGAGCGACCGCCCGCAGCACGCGGTCCCCGACGAGGTGGCCGTACGTGTCGTTGACCTGCTTGAAGCGGTCGAGATCGAACATGAGGACCCCGAGCGGGTTCTCCGCCCTGATGGCCCGAGAGAACTCCTCGCGCAGACGGCCGAGCCCGAACCGTCGGTTGTACGCATCGGTCAGCGGGTCGACCGCAGCGAGCCGCTCGAGCCGGTCGTGGGCCAGCGCGTTGTTGACGGCCAGCCCGAGATCGGCGCGGAACTGTTCGAGCAGCTTGGCGGCATCGGGATCGAACTGTCCCGGCGTGGCGAGAACGATCGCGCCGAGCGGCATGCTCTTGAAGGTCACCGGCGCAACGAGGATCTCGCGAGCTGGCTGGCCCAGGAGGACCGAGTCGACGACGATGTCAGGCGCGTCGATAGCCAGCTGCTCGATCTCCCCGGTCCGGAGCGCCCGCCGCACGTGGTCGCTGTCGGCGAGGCCGTCGACCCTGCTCAGCCCGTGGCTGGCGATCGGCGCGAGCATATCTTCGTGCGCGACGAGGATCGCGCCGGCCTTGGCACCGGTCGAGCGCAGGAGCTCATCGAGCGCCGCGTTGCCCAATCCCTCGAGCTCGAACCGGCTCGAGAGGACCGCGCTGAACGTCCGCATCGCGTTCTCGATGCGCTGGCTCCGCGAGAGCGTTCCGACCAGCCGGTTGAAGGCCGCGGCGCTGGCTCCCACTTCATCGTCCGAGTCGACCGGCAGCGCGCAGCTCTCCGAATCGCACACACTCCAGTCGTGGTTGAAGACGGCCCTCGCCAGGCGGTCCTCGACGGTCCCCATGTGCTCGGCGAGAACCCGAAGCCGCTGGCCGACGACAAGCCGGGCCAGGCCGTGGTTCACCGCCCCGACGAGCAATCCGGCCAGCAGGGTCGAGGCATAGAAGCGTGGCGTGAGGACGTAATCGGCGGGGATCCCGAGGAGCAGACAGAAGGGAACGAACACGATCCCGATCAAGAGCCCGAATCCGGTCATCCAGATGGCGAGATCGGTGAAGACTCGGCTGGTGAGGCGCGGCATCCCTGAGGCTCCCGGGTGGAACAGGCGAGGAGTCGCCTGGAGCCAGCATCGGGGCCATCGACAGGGCAGGCCATGACGCGATGGTCAGGTGCGCTCTGGTACGGTCGGCTGGACTCCGCGGCGGGCGGGAGACCGCGGTCGGCCTTCCTTCCACGGCGCGGATCGTCGGCGCGAACCGAGACGACATCGCAGCGACGGGTCCCTGAGGCTGGTCTCACGCGTTCGGACGGCGCCTGCCTGGTTGTCGCATAATCCTTGACGGTGATCCTCACGTGAAGCGGCCACGACCGAGCATCCGGACGGGCATCCTCCTGGGTGCCCTGCTGCTGACCGCGCCGTTCATCGGTCTGCTGGTCTGGCAGACGGCCGACCGGGTCGAACACGATATGCGGGCGACCGAATTGGCCGCCCTGGACCGAGCGCGGACCGTCGCGTCCGATGCCGAGCGGTTCCTCGCCAGGACGCGAACGTTCCTGGAGTCCCTGGCGAGGCGGCCGCTCGTCGGCGCAGTCGACCCCTCGCGATGCGATCCGCTCTTCACCCCGGACACCGTGATCGGCGCCGGCTACGCCAACCTCTTCCTGGCCGACTCGTCGGGCCAGGTCGTCTGCTCGGCGGTGCCCCAGGCGGCCGGCCCCGTCTCCGTGGCGGACCGACCCTATTTCCAGGAGGCGCTTCGGACGGGCGCGTTCACCATCGGAAGGGCCCAGCTCGGGCGAATCACCGGCCGGTGGGTTGCCGTCCTTGCCCAACCTGTCCGCGACAGTTCCGGACGGATCGTCGGAGTCATCGGGGCGCCCGCGGACCTGGTCAACTTCGCGTCTGCGGTCATCGACGTCCCGGCCGCCTCGGACGAGACCGTCGTGCTCATCGACGCGATGGGTACCGTCCTGACCCGGGTGCCGGATGCGAGCCGGTGGGTGGGGCAGAACATCCTACAGACCGGGATCGTCGGCACCGTCCTTGGCGGAAGGGAGGGCACGGCCCGGGAGGTCGGGCTCGACGGGGTAGAGCGCCTCGTTGGCTACACGACGGTATCGGGTAGCGACTGGCATGTGTACACCGGGATCCCGACGGCAGTGGCATTCGCACACCTCAGCCAGGACCTCTCCATCGGCGCTGCCCTTGCTGTCCTTGCATTGGCGCTCGCATTGGTGCTCGCGTTGGGCGCCAGCCGGTTGATCGCCCATCCGGTTCGTGCGCTTGCGATTGCCACCGGAGTGGTGGCCCACGGTGACCTGACGACCAGGGTTGCCGCAGGAGGGTTCGCCGAGACCAAGGCGCTCGCCGAGCGGTTCAATCAGATGCTCGAACTGCGCGGGGCCGCGGAAGAGGAGCTCGCCCGCCTGGGCGCCGCCGTGGCGCAGGCGTCCGATGCCATTGTCATGACCGATCCGCAGGGGACGATCTCGTACGTGAACGCGGCATTCGAGCGCCTCTCCGGGTACCGCGCGGAGGAGCTCCTCGGCCAGAACCCGCGGATCTTCCAGAGTGGTCATCACGGCCCGGAGTTCTTCCGCAGCCTGTGGGCGACGCTCGCCGCCGGCCGGACGTGGAGTGGGACGCTCACCAACCGCCGCCGGGACGGCTCGCTCTTCGAGGTCGAGTCCGTGATCACGCCCGTCCGTGACGTCCACGACCGGCTCCTCAACTACGTCCAGATCGATCGGGACGTCACCCGCGAACGCCAGCTCGAGAGTGACCTGGCCCGCGACGCCCGCGAGCGCGAGACGATCGAGGCCGCCCTCGAGCGGATCGACCCGACCGCGTCGCCCGAGGCGATCGCCGCCGCCGCCTGCGCTGAGATCGTGCAGCTGCCGGAGATCGACTCCGCGTGGGCGATCGGGCTCGGCGTCGACCATGGGCGGATCCTGGCGGCCACCGGGCTCATCGGGATCGTCCTGTCCACGGGTCGCCCTCTGCCCGAGCCTCACGCGCGCCGTCTGCTCGAGCGCGCATCGGCCGGGCCCTGGACCGAGGCCTGGCGTCCTCGTCCCGAAGACGGCGCGTACGGCGACGGGATCACCGCGACCGGCCTCCACACCGTGGTCCATGTGCCCCTCAAGGGCGCCCACGGCGTCGTCGGGGTCATCAGCTTCGGGGTCCACGATCCGGTGAAGGCCGAGGGGATCGTCGAGCGCCTGCCGGCCCTGGCGACGTTCGGTTCGATCATCGGGGCGCTCGTTGCCCCGGGGATCGAGGCGCGCCACCGCGAGGCGGACACCCGGGCGCGCATCCAGGGGATCCTCGATGCGCAGGTGTTCGCTCCGTTCTTCCAGCCGATCGTCGAGCTGCGCGACGGCTCCATCGTCGGGTACGAGGCCCTCACCCGCTTCAGCGACGGGTCCCGGCCTGACGTCGTGTTCGCGATGGCCGCCCGGGTCGGTCTCGGGGTGGAGCTCGAGACGGCGACGCTGCGGGCGGCGCTCGATGCCGCGAGTGTCCTCCCGCCGGATGCGTATCTCAGCGTGAACATCTCGCCCGAGCTCATCCACTCGACGGTTCTTCGGCCACTCCTGGCGGATCTGGGCCGCCCGGTCGTCGTGGAGATCACCGAGCACGTCGTGGTTGACGACTATGTCGAACTCCGGCGCGGGCTCGAAGCGCTCGGGCCGAGCATCCGCCTCGCGGTCGACGACGCGGGCGCCGGCTACGCCAGCCTCCGCCACATCCTCGAACTTGCCCCCGACCTCGTGAAGCTCGACATCGGTCTCGTCCGGGGGATCGATGCCGATCCCGCCCGCCAGGCGCTCATCGCCGGGATGGGCTACTTCGCGGTGAAGCGCAAGGTGCGACTGGTCGCCGAGGGGATCGAGACGGAGGCTGAGCTCGAGACGCTGCGCTCGCTCGGAGTCGCGTACGGCCAGGGCTACCTGCTCGGGCGGCCACAGGACGGCCGGGGTCCCGGGCCGTGGCCGGCGCGGATTGACCTCGGGACGAGATAGGGCGGGAACTGGCCCGACGCCGCATGTCTCGATGCCGGGCGTCGACCGAGCCGGAACCGCGAGCCCGGACCCGTCGATGTAGGCGCCGCACCCGGGACGACCGGTTGCCACGGGTTTCCGAACCAGCCCGCAACTGCGGTCGGAATTGTGGTCGAGGGAAAGGATGGCCCCCGACGGACTTCCCGCCGGGGATCATTTCGCGTTCAGATTGTTGGCTGGCGAGGAAGGATTCGAACCTTCAATCCC
>CAWJIC010000016.1:0-5446 GCA_963842755.1 uncultured Chloroflexia bacterium
GTCCGCCAGCTCGACGCGGTCAGCCGGCTGCTCCTGACCCACGGCCTGGGCGGCGGGCGCCGGTCCCGGCGCCGGTCCGCTCACGATCGATCTCGACTCGACGATCTGCGAGACGTACGGTCTGGCCAAGGAGGGTGGCTCCGATCCGGGGAAGGGGATGGCATGGGTCAATACCGGAGGATGGCGGCGATCGCCTCGTCCGCGACGGGCATCAGTTCCGGGCTGACCGCGTAGACGCGCGCGTCGGTCAGGAGCGCGTGGACCGCCGCCACGTCGAATAGGTCTCGATCCCCAGGCTGTCGTTCGGGGTGGATCTCGAGGTCACGGTGCGCCGTGCGCGGCCTGCCCCACGCGCGGACGCCGACAGCTATGAAGAGCGTGTCGATCCGGCCCTCCATCGCCCGGGCGACCGTCGATGCCAGATCGGTGGTGGCCAGGTCCGTCGATGTCAGCGACCGGAACCGCTCGGCGGCAGCGTCGCGCTCGGCCGAGAAGCCCGGGGCCACGATCCCCCATGCGCGAGCGTGCAACTCAGTGAGCGGGACGCGATCCGGACTGCCCTCGACCACCTCGGCCATGACACGAGGCAGCTTCGTGATCTGGCGGTAGATCGACGCCACGTATTCGACGGCCGCGAGGACGACCGGCACGTCGACCGGACCGAGAAGGTGGGTGATGCCGTCGTCGACCACGCGCAGGAACGCGGCGATCTCCGGCTTTGCTTCATCCTTAGGCGAGCCATCCCCATGGAACATCGCCGCGGGCCGCCCGCCCATGCCGCGCGAAGTGCCGGTGTGGAACTGGAGAGACGACTCGTCCCAGTCGTAGCCGACGACATCGCGCAGGCTCTGGGGGATGTCACGCAAGTCAACTTCGCGTATGGCCTCCCGGCTGCCTTCGAAGAGCCGGACCTGGTTCTGGCTGAGGGCCAGCACGTGGAACCGACCATCGCCGCTCAGAAGCGGGAGCAGCGGCTTCAGGTGAAAGCGGTCCGCTACGACGGCGAGCTCATCGACGGTCAACGGCAGGCGGAGCGCCTCGAGGTCGCCGCCAGCCAACAAGACCGCCAGCCCGTCTGCTTGATGCGCCCAGAACTCGACATCGTCCAGGAGCGCGCGAGCGGGCTTGAGCATGGCGTCGATCTCGGTTGACCGCGCTCCCACCTCCTCGAGCTCGGCGGCCGCGCGGGTGAGCAGGTTCTTCAGCCGGATGGGATCCTGGGCCGTCTCAGACCCAGCCCGATGCGTCGGCAGATAGAGGGAGACCCGGAGGCCCGGGCCATCATCTGCCAGTCGTTTGATGGTCGAGGAAGACAGCATGGTCACCTCCTTGATCCGTCGCGCGTCCCCACGCTTCACATCCCAGGATCCCAGGATCCCGGGATCTCGCGCCACGCGCCACGAGCACGGACGACGGCGCATGAGTCAGGGCGTTGCGGGCGACACTCCCGGGCAGCGGGCGCATCAACCCGGTCCGGCCGTGTGAGCCGATCATGATGAGGTCCGCGACGCCGGCTTCCGTGGAGCCGTGGGTCCCGATCAAGGCTCTCACCTCGTCAGTATGCGACGACGTGAGGTGGTTCGTGACAGCGGCCGGGGTGTTCAAGGTCCAGACCACCCGTTGACGGGCTACGACGTCCGGGTTTCCCCGGTCAGCTCCGCCCGAACAAGGGCCGATACGAGCCGAGGGAAGGTATGGCGCGGCACCGTTTCGGCCAGCGCCTCCGGCGTCGCAGGCAGGCCCAACCGATGTGCCCCATGCAGGGCTCGCTCATCGGCGAATGGATACAGCTCGTTCCACGCGAGCTGCACCTCGCGGAAGAAGATGTCGCAGCCGACATCGCCGATCCCCTTGATCTCCTTGAGCAGGCTCCGCTCGCGGGCCGGATCCTTCTCGGCAGAATCCCGAAGCCTCCGGAGGTCTCCGCCGTAGCGGTCGAGCAGGAGGTGGGCGTCGTCACCGAGCATCCGGGAGGTCCGTTCGTCGTACCGGGCGTAGCCTGCGGCGTTGATGACCTTGACACGCTCCTCCCACGTGGAGCGTGCGAGCTTCTCGGCGGTCGTCCAGCCTCCGTCGAACATGGCTCGCGCGGTGCGCATCCCGATCTCGTGGCTGATCCGCGCCGAGAGGAGCAGCGACATCACCAGCAGCCGGAATAGCGGGGCCGGCGTGTTCGCCTCGACGTCGATGCCCAACTCCTCGGCGAACGTGCGTCCGTCACGCGCCAGCAGCCATTCGATCGTGTCCTGGTCAGTCGTCGCCACCGCCGCCTCCGGTCGCCATTCGTCGCAAGCTACGTCCCACCAGTGGCCGCGGTCCCGGGCTGGCCGCATCCAGCGGCGTGATGTGGGCGCTCGTCATCGGCCGGCAGCCTCATGTCGCTGGTCGCGCAGAGACCATCGGAGCGGCCCGGGCGGACACACACTCCTAGCCTCTACGCCTGCCGCGGGATCGTCAGTGCGCATGGCGGCACGATGCGGCCCACCGCCGCCGTGGCGGACGCCGGGGATCGTGCGCGGACATGCCCGGTCCCGGTGGTGAGCCGGCACGTCGGAGTCGAGATTCCGATCGTCTCGTGGGTCGTTGGCGTTCCGGGGTGGGAGACGCGCGGAACAGCGAACAACCCGGAGGGATCTTTGCCATCTGTCGTTGATGCAATCTCTGACGTGCCGTCCGTTGATGCGATCTCTGGACGCTCCATCCGTTGATGCGATCTCTGGATGGTTCAGCTCTGGACCTCTCCGGGTCAACAACCACGTTGCCCCGGGCCGCCTGCGAGCGGTAGGGCCGAATGGCCCGCTCATTAGCGACGTCTGGACCCCTGGCAGGCCCGCGAGGCGTCGGCTGGTGATGTGATGCGCTGCACCCTGCTCGGCATCGGTGCCATGGCTTCCCCTGCTTTCGACCTGTCGGGTTGCTCGTCACGTCCGGACGACGGCGGGTGATGCTCTATGGCTGGCCCGGTGCCGAGCCACCAGGGGCCGTCGACGGCTGGTCAGCGATGCCCTCGTCGAGCTTCGTTCCGCAATCCGCCGGCTCGGCGGGACCCATGGCTTCGAACCGGCTCTTGCGCCGTTCGGCCGACCGCGACTGATGATCGAGCCCGGGGCGGTTTTCCACACGGGCCCATCCGACGTACCGCTACTCTCCAGGCGGCCGGCAAACGGATCGTGTGGGCGCCCGAGTTCGGTGTTTCCACGCTGGGCGGCGGGTGCCGATCTCATGTTCGCCGAGGCAGCCGCCTGGGCCCGCCCCATCCGCTTTGCCAGAGGCGCCGGCGTCCACGCGCCGGCCCTGGAGGTAAGCCGCCTCGCTCGCGACGCCGGCGTCCGACGCTTCGTCTTTGCCCGCATCGGCCGCCCGACGATCCGGGCATTCGACGGTACCATGTGACAGTGACGAGGAGTCCAACCGGTCCCGATTCCACGAAACAGGCCCGCCATGAGATGGTGGAGCGCCAGGTGGTCGCTCGCGGCATCAGTCACGAGGCGGTCCTCCAAGCCATGCGCGACGTTCCGCGCGAGGCATTCATCGCGGCCGATCTGGCGGAGTTCGCCTACGTGGACGCGCCGCTGCCGATCGCCGAGGGCCAGACGATCTCGCAACCCTACATCGTGGCGCTCATGGCGGAGGCGCTCGAGCTGAAGCCCGGCGACCGCGTGCTCGAGGTCGGTGCGGGATCCGGATATGCGGCCGCCATCCTCGGGAGGGTGGCGAAGCGAGTCATTACCGTGGAGCGCCACCGCGCCCTCGCGGAAAGCGCAGCCGCGACGCTGCATGGCCTCGGCTACGACAACGTCGACGTCCATCACGCCGATGGGTCGCTCGGCTGGGTGAATTCGGCTCCGTACGAGGCCATCCTCGTCACCGCGGCGCCATCCCGGATCCCGCAACCGCTGCTCGACCAACTCGCGATCGGTGGTCGGCTTGTCGTGCCGGTCGGGGAGGTGGGCGAGCTCCAGACGCTTCATCGCATTCGACGCACCGGTCCGGACACGCTCGAGGCGGACGACCTTGGCCCAGTGCAGTTCGTGCCGTTTCTCCCGGATTGGGCGAACGGGTGGCGGTCAGCGCGCCGGCGAAGGCGGCGACGCTGCCGGAGCGCATTGCGGCCCAAGCCGAGGCCTTCGACGGGGTTGACTCCGCGGACATTGAGGCTCTGATCAAGCACATCGGTCGGCGGGCTGGTCCTCATCGGCGAGGCGTCACATGGCACCCGCGAGTTCTATCGGATGCGCCAGCGGATCAGCCGTGAGCTCCTCGAGCGCCACGGCTTCAGCTTCGTCGCGGCCGAGGCGGACTGGCCCGATGCCGCGGCCGTGGACGCCTACGTCCGACGGGACCCGACGCCGCCGAGCGCCCGCGGCAGATCTTCGGCCGCTTCCCGACCTGGATGTGGCGCAATCTGGAGTTCCTCGAGTTCGTGGAGTGGCTTCGCAATCGGAACGACAACGCCAAGGCGACGGGCAGCGCGGCCGTCGGCTTCTACGGGCTGGATCTTTACAGCATGTACGAGTCGATCACTGGCGTCCTCGACTACCTCGATCAGGTCGATCCGGACGCGGCTCGCATCGCGCGGCAGCGCTACGGCTGCCTGAGCCCGTTCGAGTCCGACCCGGCCAGCTATGGCCTGGCCGCGCTCAGTCGCCGGTACGAGGAGTGCGAGGCGGACGTCCTCGCCATCCTCGACGACCTGCGCGCCCGGCGCGGTGAGTACCTCATCGGGACGGGGGAGCGCTTCCTGGGCGCCGAACAGAACGCGCGCGTGGCGGTCAACGCCGAGCGCTATTACCGTGCCATGTACTACGGCGGCGCCGAGTCCTGGAACCTGCGCGATCGGCACATGTTCGAGACGCTCGAGGCGCTCCTCGCCTTCCATGGCCCGGATGCCAAGGGGATCGTGTGGGCGCACAACTCGCATCTCGGCGACGCACGGTATACCGAGTTCGCAATCCGGGGCGAGCTGAATGTAGGGCCTGGTGAAGGAGCGGTTCGCCGACCAGGCACGCGCCATGGGCTTCGGCACCGATTCCGGCACGGTCGCCGCCGCGCCGACCTGGGGCGCCGAGATGGAGGTGATGAGAGTTCGTCCGTCGCACGCCAATTCGCATGAGCGGTTGTGCCATCGACGCCGGCGTGAGCTCCTTCGTACTCCCTCTGCGGGCGGACGAGGTCCGGGGATCCCGAGCTACATCGCGAGCTGACCGAGTCGCGGCTGGAGCGTGCCATCGGCGTGGTCTACCGGCCCGAAACCGAGCGCGCCAGCCACTACTTCGCCGCACGGGTCTCGCCGCAGTTCGATGAGTACATCTGGTTCGACGAGACGACGGCGACGACCCCGCTCGTGGCGGGCGCGCACGCGCCTGGGCTCGCGGAGGGCCATCCGTTTGCCACCGTCGATATGTGAGCAATGCCGGGTCGATGGAGGCAGGCGAGACCAAGAACC
>CAWJIC010000017.1:0-11821 GCA_963842755.1 uncultured Chloroflexia bacterium
GGCGCCCGCCGCCCAGGCCGTGGGTCAGGAGCAGCCGGCTGACCGCGTCGAGCTGGCGGACGTACCTAGCGGCCCACAGCTCGACGCTCAGGCGCCGCCCCGATCCGTGGTCGTCGCCTACGTCACCGGAGACGACGCGCATGCCGACGTCCGTCGGGCGGCCGAGGAGCATGCCCGGGCGCACGGATGCTCGCTCATCCTATTCGTCGCCGATGCCGCGTCCGTGTGGTCGGAACCGATGCCGAACCAATGGGGCTCCCAGGGAGAGGGCGATCGATTCGGCTCTCGGCTCGGGCCGGACGACCTCGAGGCTCTTGGCCGTTCCGACGTCCAGGCCCAAGTCATCGAGGGCCGAGCATCCGGCGTGCCGACCTTCGCCTGGCTTCCCAAGGACCACGGAGCTGGGGCCCTGGCCCAATATGCCCGCGAACAGCAGGCCCACCTGATCTTCGTCCCGAACAGGCTCGAATGGATCGATGAGTTGAGTTCTCCGCTCGGGAGCGCGACCGCGGGCGAGGAACTCGCGAGCCCCGGGATCGAGGTGCGCGCCGTCGGATCGGAGCCCGCGGCGGTCGACCCCGGCGCCTGACGTCGCGGCGTCGACCTGTTCCCAGCCTCAGCTCGTCGGAAAGAAACGCGCCGTGGTCGCAAGGAGGAGTCCGTCAGCGACCACGAAGCGTCAGAGAAAGGCAGATGGCCCGCACCGAGAGTGGGTTCGGCGACCGCCCGACACCACACTCGCCGGTATCGGCATGCGACTCATAGTCTCGACAGGTCCAACGTTATGATCCGGCAGAACCGCGACATGGCGGCATCCTTGCGGACCCAGGTGGCACAGGAGCCAGTCGCCACCCTCCCGAGGATGGCGGCCGCATATCCGGATCCCGCACCGACCTCGAGCACGCGGTCGCCGGGCTTCAGTTCGAGCTCCTCCGCCATGAGCGCCACGGCGCTCCACCATCTCGTGGCGGGCCTGTTTCGTGGGATCGGGACCAGTTGGGACTCCTCGTCACTGTCACATGGTACCGATCCCGACGAGCAACTTGCGCCGCCCGACGCGGTCGGACAAGGCCCCGCTCACCAGGCGCAGGAGGGATGCCACGCTTTCCGCGATGCCCTCGATGAGGCCGATCACCGAAGGCGATACCGCCAGGACATTGGCAAGGAACAGCGGGATCAGGTAGACGAGCATCTCGCTCGAAGATGTCCGTCAGCAGGCTGACGAAGGGTTCGAGCGACCGTCACATTGCGCCTTCGGGCCCGACGATGCGCTGTATGTCACGGACTTCGGCGAGATCGATATCGCGCCCGAGAAGGGGGGTATCCACATCCAGGCGGGGACGGGGACCCTCTGGCGGATCCGCCGCGATGCGTCGACACCCGCGGGCGACCGACCGCCGGAGCCCGTCGAGGTTCCGTTCTATCTCGCCCAGTACGCGCTATGGATCGCCGGCCTCGCTACGCTCCTTGCGGCCGTCGCGTGAGGAATCCGGCGACTGGTCCGGAGGTAGACCCCTCGTCGAGCGACTCGGCTCTTGCGTCGATTAAGCTGCGGGACATGACCAGCGGGCACGTCGAGCTGCGCGACATCGTCACGGACGCGGACCGATCGGCTTTCCACCGGACCGGCGAGATCCGTTGGGGCGAGGTCCTCCTGCGCCGGGACCTTTGACCGGCGGCGGGACCGTAGGTCGGATGCCCGACGCCCTGGCCCGACTGCCGCTCCCCGATGCCGTGCTGTTCGATCTCGATGGGACGCTGGTCGATACCGTCGAGATCCGGATCTCGTCCTGGGTGGAAGCGCTTGAGGAAGCAGGACTGCCGGCGACCCGCGAGCGTCTTGCACCGCTCATCGGCGTGGATGGCAAGCGGCTCGCCCGTGAGATCGCCACGCTTGCCGGGGTCGCACTGGACGAGGCTCGCGCCGAGGCGATCGACCGGCGGTCCGGCGAGATGTTCGAGCGGCTGAACCACGCTCCCCGCCCGCTCCCCGGGGTCCGCGAGCTCGTCGCCGCGATCGAGGCGCGGCGGATCCGTTGGGCGATCGCCACATCGAGCCGAATGGCCCAGGTCGTGACGTCCGTCGCCGCACTCGCGCTGGATACGGAACCGACGATCGTCGACGCGAGCCACGTCGAGCACGCCAAGCCCGAGCCCGATCTCCTGCTCCTGGCCGCCCATCAGCTCGAGGTCGAGCCGGCGAGGTGCTGGTACGTCGGCGATTCGACGTGGGATATGGTCGCGGCCGTCGCCGCCGGGATGATCCCGATCGGGGTGACCGCGGGCGCGGGGGTCGACGAGCGTGCCCTGCGCGACGCCGGGGCCGCAGTGGTCGTCGGGACCCTCATCGATCTGGCCCAGTCGCTCGCGGTACCTCATGGCTCCGGCTGACCGCACCATGCCATGTTCGAGAGAGATCGAATCCGCCTCGCGGGCCGCCGATGCCAGCGCCGCGCGCAAAGTTCATCGAGGACACGATCACCAACTGGAGCCACGTGATGTGCACATCCGCACCGCGCCGCCGGCGGACGCCGCGCGCGGCGAACATCCGCGGCCGCCGGAGACGCCCCGCGCGCCGCGATGCAGCGAGTTGCGCCGGACGCTCGGGCTCGCGTCGCTCAGCTTTTATGGCATCGGGCTCATGTTGGGCGCAGGCGTTTATTCGGTCATCGGCGTGGCGACGGCGGAGGCCGGCGCGGCGGTGTGGCAGAGCTTTGCGCTCGGCTCGCTCGCCGCGCTGCTCACTGGACTGTCTTACGCGGAGCTGGCGACGGCTTACCCAAAGGCCGGCGCGGAGTTCGTTTACATCGGTGCGGCGTTTCCGCGCGGGCGCTGGCTCGCGACGTTGGTCGGTCTCGTGCTGGTCGCGGGCGCGGCGGCCACGGCCGCAACGGTCGCGGTCGCGTTCGGCAGTTACCTTTCGGATTTTGCGAAAGTGCCGGTGTGGCTGGCGGCCGTGGCGCTGCTCGCCGCGGCGACGGCGCTTTGCGTCTTCGGGTTGCGCGAATCGACGTGGGTGAACATCGTCTTCACGCTCATCGAGGCCGGCGGACTCATGCTCTTCGTCGCGGTCGGCGCGGGCGCGCCGGGCTTTGGTGCGGCGCTGGCGACGCCGCCGCACTTCGGCGTGATGAGCGGCGCCGCGCTGGTCTTTTTCGCCTACCTCGGTTTCGAGGACATCGCAAATCTCGCGGAGGAAACGCGTGAGCCGGGACGTGTTCTGCCGCGGGCGATCCTGATCAGCGTGGCGGTGACGACCACGCTCTACGTGCTGGTCGGTCTCGCCCGCGGTGGCGCTCGTCGCGCCGGAGGAGCTGGCGCAAAGCGAGTCGCCGCTTGCCGAGGCTGCGAAGGGACGATCGCCGGTCGTGGCGAGCGCGCTCGGAGGCATCGCGCTTTTTGCGACGGCGAACACCGCACTCATCACGCTGCTCGCCGCCAGCCGCATGCTCTACGGCATGGCGCGCGAGGGCGATCTGCCGCGCGCGCTCGGCGCGGTCTCGCGGCGCAAGACGCCGTGGGTCGCAACGCTCGCGGTCGCCGGGCTCGCGGTCGCGGCGCTGCCGCTCGGCGGGATCGCGGCGCTGGCCGGCGTATCGTCGTTCGCCGCGCTGCTCGGTTTCGCCGCGGTGAATCTCGCGCTCATCGTGCTGCGGCGCCGCGAGCCGACGCGCGAACGGCCGTTCCGCGTGCCGCTTTCGGTGGGCGGCATCCCGGTGCTGCCCGCGCTGGGCATCGCGATCACGCTCCTGCTCGCGACGCAATTCAAGCTGCCGGTGTACCTCGCGGGCGCGGTCGTGATTGCGCTCTCGGCGGCGGCGGTGTTCGCGCGGCGGGTCGTGAAATGAGCGGCGCGGGAACAGACGATCGGGGAGATCCAGTCGCGGCAGATCGATTTTCGAGGACGCGTAGCGCGGGCGTCGTCCCCGTAGCGCGGGCGTCGTCCCCAGGATCGCGGCGGCTCGCCGCGGAGTTCAGCGGTTCTGACCGGCCTCGCGCACGGTGTCGTCGGTCGCGGGCTGGCCTTCGCGGTGGCCCACCGGGGTCTCCTCTTCCGTCGGCGGATCCGATTCGATCGCCACGGCCGAGGCAGGCTCGTCCTTGCGCCGGAGCCCGCCAGGGATGGTCTCCGCGACGCGCTCGGGCTTCCGTCCGATGAAGCCGCCCGGATCACGCGCCTCGCGACCCGCGTGCGGGTCACCGCTACCGTGCGACGTGCCAGTACCAGGCGTGCCGGCCGGCTTTTGCCGTCGTTCAGCCATGGCTCAGTGCTCCTTGCGGCCACCGCGAGGGCCGCGCTTGGTCGAGGCCGCTCGCAACGAGCGGGTCGACTTGCGGAGGTTGTCGCCCTCGTCGATCTCGATGCCGTGCTTCTCCGCCGCGGTCAGGATCGTTCGGCGTGCGCGCTCCTTGGCGGCCATGCTCTCGAACTCGGTCTGGTTGAAGCGGGCGACGGCGTTGCGGACATGCGAGGCGTCATTGATCGGCAGGTGGCCCTCCCCCTGCTTGTCCACGTAGGCGAACTGGGAGTCGCGCAGACGATCGCGATCCTTGGTGTCGAGATCAGCCATTCTGGATTCCTCCGGTCGGCGAGTCGTGATCGTGGGTACCCGTCTTCGTCTTCTTGCCTGCCCGCTTGCGGGCCAACTCGGCACCCATGAACTTGCGCTGTTTCTTGCTCTTTGCCGGCATGACTCGGCTCCTCTTGCGCCTACTTCCTGCGGGTCGGGCCGCCGTGCAGGCCTTCGTGATGCTTGGCTCGGCCCGACCACTCGGTCGCCCCACCGCCGCCAGGCCCGTCGGTCGAGGTCGTCTGATCGATCGGGCCCTCATCCGACGCCTCGATGCCCTGCCGCCCAGCGCGCGCGGGTTCGACGCCGGTGTCGGTGGTGGGCGCGAACTGGTCAGGCGCAGCGGTCGTCCCGTTCGGGTTGGTCCCGTCGCGCCACGATCGCTCGCTTCGGCTGTGGAGCTGGCCGCGTCCAAGCTTGGCCTTCTTGCTCATCGGCGTCGGCCCGAATCCGCGGCTTCGGCCTCCGGACGCAGGGTCGCCTCGCGCTGCTCCTCGAGTTCGCGTTGCTTCTCCGGGCCGCTGCCGGTCTGGTCGCCGCCCTGGCGAGGACGCCAGTCGGGAGCGTGTTCCTTCTTCTCGTGCCGCTTCGGTTCGTTGGCACCCGATCCGGAGCGGTGACCGTAGCGGGTATCGCCATTACTCTCAGACATAGATTCACTCTACTACCACGCGAGATCCACCGGGCGGCTCAGCGGCGACTCCCTTGGCCTTCCAATCGACCGACAATGGCTCGGCTTTACTCGCGCCGCAGTATCCAGCCTGAGGACGTGGACCTCGTTGCTTGACCTCCGCGACGTCGTATACGAACACCTGGCGGCAGACGAGCTTGCGGTCGTGGGCGTGCTCGCAAAGTTGCCATGGCCCACCGAGTGGCGGCATGTGCAACTGATGCGAACGCTGGTCTGAAATGGACCCACCCAGGGGCGGAATGATCGGTTAATGCAGGACCACCTTGACCCCCCAGCCATCAGTACGGTGCCGGTGATCGAAGCCGCAGCCGCGCTGGAGGAAAGGTTGATCAAGATCGTCGACATCGAGCGTATCCGGTACGCCCACTTCCGGGAAGGGACGAGCATCCGCGAGCACGCCCGAGCCCTACACCACAGACGGACGACGATCCGGCGGGCCCTCGAGGACAGCGGGACCGAGTTCGTATCCGCTCGTCATGCTCCCCTGCCCAGCGGAGCCTCATGGTCATGGACGTGAGCGGTGCCGTCATGATCGGCGCGCTCTTCGTCCTCGCCATACTTCTCGTGGGCGTGGATCAGAGGCGCGTGATTGTGCTCATGCTGATGGTAATGGGCTCGATGCTCGAACTCGCCCAGGGGACCGCCGGTGTGGTGGTGGGACACGTGGTAGTGATCGTGGGTGTGAACGTTGGCCGGGTGCGAATGCTCGTGCTCTTCGTCGCCCACCACGTTCTGACGAGTCGTCATGGTGGTGTCTGGGTCCATGGCTGGATCCTCCCGTCTATCAGCTCTTCTTCTGGTCCTTGGTCTCGCCTGCCTCCATCGGGTCATGGCTCCTCCCGGCGGGACGTTCGTCCTCGCCGATGAGGACCGCTGGTTGTCGAGCGCCGCTGGCCACGCCGCGCTAGACCGCGCGTTGCTTGGGTGCGCGACGTGTTCAGTGGATCGACGCCAGCCGCGAGGAGCGTGCGGTAGTCGTCTGGCGGCGGCGACGACGAGTGCGTCCCGCTCGGATTGCTGGCGGATCGAGGAGCCGCGATCTCGCGGCTCTTGCGGATCTTGGGCGGCTCGTAGCTTCGCGCTGCGGCGTGAGCGTCGGAGCGTGACGGCTTCGACCTGGGGCGGAGGACCTGCGCCTCGCGGCCGCTTGCGCGCCGTCGCCGAGACTCTCGCGCGCTCTCGCTCGTAGCCGCGCTCGCGTAGCCGCCGTCGCCGGCCGCTCCGAGATCTTGCGGATCCCGCGGACGGGCGCGACGCGCTCGCTGACTGTGATTGGCGAGACGCTGCTCGGTTGCGGTGACGTGACGGCTGCGTCGACGCGGTGAGCGCTTTGTCAGTCTGGGTGGTGACTGACTCTTCTCGTGCGGCCCAGCGACTTGTCTCGCCGAGACGTTGAGAGGAAGTGATCGTGCTGCCGCGTTGTCGGCGCCACTCACGCGTACGGTCCTGGCCTCGCCGACCGGGCCCGCTCCTTGTTCACGGTGCGAGCCCGTCTCCGGCCTTGTCCTCCTTCGTTCCCGCTCGAGAAGCCCCTCCTTGTCTTGACTGACGCTCATGCTTCGATGACAGGCGGATTGCGGCATCGTCCCGTAGCGCGGGCGTCGTCCCGTAGCGGCTCGCCGCGGAGTTCAGCGGTTCTGCCTCGCGCACGGTGTCGTCGGTCGCGGCCTTCGCGGTGGCCCTCCGCCTCCTCTTCATTTTCTTCTGGTCCTTGGTCTCGCCTGCCTCCATCGACCCGGCATTGCTCACATATCGACGGTGGCAAAGGGATGGCCCTCCGCGAGCCCAGGCGCGTGCGCGCCCGCCACGAGCGGGGTCGTCGCCGTCGTCTCGTCGAACCAGATGTACTCATCGAACTGCGGCGAGACCCGTGCGGCGAAGTAGTGGCTGGCGCGCTCGGTTTCGGGCCGGTAGACCACGCCGATGGCACGCTCCAGCCGCGACTCGGTCAGCTCGCGATGCAGCTCGGGATCCCGGACCTCGTCTGGCCGCAGAGGCAGTACGAAGGAGCTCACGCCGGCGTCATGGCACAACCGCTCATGCGAATCGGCGTGCGACGGACGCACTCTCATCACCTCCATCTCGGCGCCCCAGGTCGGCGCGGCGGCGACCGTGCCGGAATCGGTGCCGAAGCCGATGGCGCGTGCCTGGTCGGCGAACCGCTCCTTCACCAGCTGGCCTACATTCAGCTCGCCCCGGATTGCGAACTCGGTATGCCGTGCGTCGCCGAGATGCGAGTTGTGCGCCCACACGATCCCCTTGGCATCCGGGCCATGGAAGGCGAGGAGCGCCTCGAGCGTCTCGAACATGTGCCGGTCGCGCAGGTTCCAGGACTCGGCGCCGCCGTAGTACATGGCACGGTAATAGCGCGCAGCGTTGACCGCCACGCGCGCGTTCTGTTCGGCGTCCAGGAAGCGCTCCCCCGTCCCGGTGAGGTACTCGCCGCGCCGGGCGCGCAGGTCGTCGAGCATGGCGAGGACATCCGCCTCGCACTCCTCGTACCGGCGACTGAGCGCGGCAAGGCCATAGCTGGCCGGGTCGGACTCGAACGGGCTCAGGCAGCCGTAGCGCTGCCGCGCGATGCGAGCCGCGTCCGGATCGACCTCGTCGAGGTGGTCGAGGACACCAGTGATCGACTCGTACAGGCTGTAAAGATCCAGCCCGTAGAAGCCGACGGCCGCGCTGCCCGTCGCCTTGGCGTCGTCGTTCCGATTGCGAAGCCACTCCACGAACTCGAGGAACTCCGGATTGCGCCACATCCAGGTCGGGAAGCGGCCGAAGATCTGCCGCGGGCGCTCGGCGGCGTCGGGTCCCCGTCGGACGTAGGCGTCCACGGCCGCGGCATCGGGCCAGTCCGCCTCGGCCGCGACGAAGCTGAAGCCGTGGCGCTCGAGGAGCTCACGGCTGATCCGCTGGCGCATCCGATGAACTCGCTGGTGCCATGTGACGCCTCGCCGATGAGGACAAGCCTCGCCGAGCCGATGCGCTCGATCAAAGCCTCAATGTCCGCGGAGTCAACCCCGTCGAAGGCCTCGGCTGGGCCGCGATGCGCTCCGGCAGCGTGGTCGCCTGGCCGGCGCGCTGATCGCCGCCGGTTCGCCGAATCCGGCGAGAAACGGCACCAACTGCGCTGGGCCAAGGTAGTCCGCCTCGAGATGTCCGACCGGATGCGTCGAATGCGATGAAGCGTCTGGAGCTCGCCCTCCTCACCGACCGGCGGACAAGCCGACCACCGATCGCGAGTTGGTCGAGCAGCGGTTGCGGGATCCGGGATGGCGCCGCGGTGACGAGGATGGCCTCGTCCGGAGCCGAATCCAGCCGGCCGAGCGACCCATCGGCGTGATGGACGTCGCGTTGTCGTAGCCGAGGCGCAACGCCGCGGCTGCGCTTTCCGCGAGGGCGCGGTGGCGCTCCACGGTGATGACTCGCTTCGCCACCTTCCCGAGGATGGCGGCCGCATATCCCGATCCCGCGCCGGCCTGGAGCACGCGGTCGCCGGGTTCGGCTCAAGCGCCTCCGCCATCAGCGCCACGATGTAGGGTTGCGAGATCGTCTGGCCCTCGGCGATCGGCAGCGGCGCGCGTCCACGTCGGCGAACTCGGCCAGATCGGCCGCGATGAATGCCTCGCGCGGAACGTCGCGCATGGCCTGGAGGACCGCCTCGTGACTGATGCCGCGAGCGACCACCTGGCGCTCCACCATCTCGTGGCGGGCCTGTTTGGTGCAATCGGGACCGGTTGCGACTCCTCGTCACTGTCACATGGTACCGTCGAATGCCCGGATGGTCGGGCGGCCAGATGTGGCAAGAAGCAGACGTCGGATGCCGGCGTCGCGAGCGAGGCGGCTAACCTCCAGGGCCGGCGCCAGTGGCCGCCGGCGCCTCTGGCAAAGCGGATGCGGCAGACCCAGGCGGCTGCCTTCGGCCGAGCATGAGATCGGCACCCGCCGCCCAGCGTGGAAACACCATGAACTCGGGCGCCCACACGATCCGTTTGCCGGCCGCCTGGATCAGGTAGCCGATCGTCGGAGGGCTCGTGTGGAAAACCGCCACGGGCTGGATCATCAGGCCCGGTCGGACGAACGGCGCAACAGCCGGTTCGAAACCATGGGTCCCGGCGAGCCGGCGGATTGCGGAACGAAGCTCGACGTCGACCCGGCATTGCTCACATATCGACGGTGGCAAAGGGATGGCCCTCCGCGAGCCCAGGCGCGTGCGCGCCCGCCACGAGCGGGGTCGTCGCCGTCGTCTCGTCGAACCAGATGTACTCATCGAACTGCGGCGAGACCCGTGCGGCGAAGTAGTGGCTGGCGCGCTCGGTTTCGGGCCGGTAGACCACGCCGATGGCACGCTCCAGCCGCGACTCGGTCAGCTCGCGATGCAGCTCGGGATCCCGGACCTCGTCTGGCCGCAGAGGCAGTACGAAGGAGCTCACGCCGGCGTCATGGCACAACCGCTGATCCGAATCGGCGTGCGACGACGCACTCTCATCACCTCCATCTCGGCGCCCCAGGTCGGCGCGGCGGCGACCGTGCCGGAATCGGTGCCGAAGCCGATGGCGCGTGCCTGGTCGGCGAACCGCTCCTTGACCAGCTGGCCTACATTCAGCTCGCCCCGGATTGCGAACTCGGTATGCCGTGCGTCGCCGAGATGCGAGTTGTGCGCCCACACGATCCCCTTGGCGTCCGGGCCATGGAAGGCGAGGAGCGCCTCGAGCGTCTCGAACATGTGCCGGTCGCGTAGGTTCCAGGACTCGGCGCCGCCGTAGTACATGGCACGGTAATAGCGCGCAGCGTTGACCGCCACGCGCGCGTTCTGTTCGGCGTCCAGGAAGCGCTCCCCCGTCCCGGTGAGGTACTCACCGCGCCGGGCGCGCAGGTCGTCGAGCATGGCGAGGACGTCCGCCTCGCACTCCTCGTACCGGCGACTGAGCGCGGCAAGGCCATAGCTGGCCGGGTCGGACTCGAACGGGCTCAGGCAGCCGTAGCGCTGCCGCGCGATGCGAGCCGCGTCCGGATCGACCTCGTCGAGGTAGTCGAGGACGCCAGTGATCGACTCGTACAGGCTGTAAAGATCCAGCCCGTAGAAGCCGACGGCCGCGCTGCCCGTCGCCTTGGCGTCGTCGTTCCGATTGCGAAGCCACTCCACGAACTCGAGGAACTCCAGATTGCGCCACATCCACGTCGGGAAGCGGCCGAAGATTTGCTGCGGGCGCCCGGCGCCGTCGGGTCCCCGTCGGACGTAGGCGTCCACGGCCGCGGCATCGGGCCAGTCCGCCTCGGCCGCGACGAAGCTGAAGCCGTGGCGCTCGAGGAGCTCACGGCTGATCCGCTGGCGCATCCGATAGAACTCGCTGGTGCCATGTGACGCCTCGCCGATGAGGACAAGCCTCGCCGAGCCGATGCGCTCGATCAGAGCCTCAATGTCCGCGGAGTCAACCCCGTCGAAGGCCTCGGCTTGGGCCGCGATGCGCTCCGGCAGCGTGGCCGCCTTCGCCGGCGCGCTGATCGCCGCCCGTTCGCCCAATCCGGCGAGAAACGGCACGAACTGCACTGGGCCAAGGTCCTCCGCCTCGAGCGTGTCCGGACCGGTGCGTCGAATGCGATGAAGCGTCTGGAGCTCGCCCACCTCCACCGACCGGCACGACAAGCCGACCACCGATCGCGAGTTGGTCGAGCAGCGGTTGCGGGATCCGGGATGGCGCCGCGGTGACGAGGATGGCCTCGTACGGAGCCAATCCACCCAGCCGAGCGACCCATCGGCGTGATGGACGTCGACGTTGTCGTAGCCGAGGCCACGCAGCGCCGCGGCTGCGCTTTCCGCGAGGGCGCGGTGGCGCTCCACGGTGATGACTCGCTTCGCCACCTTCCCGAGGATGGCGGCCGCATATCCGGATCCCGCACCGACCTTGAGCACGCGGTCGCCGGGTTTCAGCTCGAGCGCCTCCGCCATGAGCGCCACGATGTAGGGTTGCGAGATCGTCTGGCCCTCGGCGATCGGCAGCGGCGCGTCCACGTAGGCGAACTCGGCCAGATCGGCCGCGATGAATGCCTCGCGCGGAACGTCGCGCATGGCCTGGAGGACCGCCTCGTGCCTGATGCCGCGAGCGACCACCTGGCGCTCCACCATCTCGTGGCGGGCCTGTTTCGTGGAATCGGGACCGGTTGGACTCCTCGTCACTGTCACATGGTACCGTCGAATGCCCGGATGGTCGGGCGGCCGATGTGGGCAAAGACGAGACGTCGGATGCCGGCGTCGCGAGCGAGGCGGCTAGCCTCCCGGGCCGGCGCGTGGCCGCCGGCGCCTCTGGCAAAGCGGATGGGGCGGACCCAGGCGGCTGCCTCGGCGAACATGAGATCGGCACCCGCCGCCCAGCGTGGAAACACCATGAACTCGGGCGCCCACACCGATCCGTTTGCCGGCCGCCTGGATCAGGTAGCCGTACGTCGGAGGGCTCGTGTGGAAAACCGCCACGGGCTGGATCATCAGGCCCGGTCGGACGAACGGCGCAACAGCCGGTTCGAAACCATGGGTCCCGGCGAGCCGGCGGATTGCGGAACG
>CAWJIC010000018.1:0-6735 GCA_963842755.1 uncultured Chloroflexia bacterium
AGTTTCGCCCAGCTCCGAGATCGCCTAATACCCGCCGGCGTAGACGAGATAGCCGTAATAGCGGTTGCCGTTCGGTGAGTTCGGGTCGCCGACGAAGCCATAGCTCGCGGGTCGAGCGGCCGCGTCGTTGCGCAACTTGGTGATGACAGCGGACGGACTGCCGCTGCAGCCGCCCGAGGCGATGCACAGGGCCGCCGTCCCGGCGACATGCGGCGACGCCATCGACGTGCCCGAGATCGTGTTGTACCCGCCGCCCTTCCAGGTCGACAGGATGCACACGCCGGGCGCGGCGATCGTGTGGCCGACATCGGAGCTGCCTACCGTCGTGAAGTTGCTGAAGTCGGCGGGCGTCTCGTCGACGTCGGTCCGGCAGGTTGCGGCAGCCCCACCGCCTGGCTGGCCGTTGAAATCAGCCTCGGCCGCGACCGTCAAGACCTCGTTGTAGGCGGCTGGGACGAAGCCGGCGAAGTCGGCGTTCGAGTTACCGGCAGCGACGACGTAGGTGACGCCCGCGGCGACCGAGCCGCAGATCGCCTTGTGAAGGGCGTCGTTGTTGGAGTTGCCGCAGTTGCCGTCGTCCGAGCCTGAGCCTCCGAGGCTCATGTTGGCGACCTTGATGCCCTTCAACGCCGCGTTCGCGGTGACCCAATCGATGCCGCAGGCGACCGACGACCAGGTGCCCGATCCCGCGTTATTAAGGACCCGGACCGAGTAGATCGGCACGCCGGGCGCAACGCCCACGACACCGCTGCTGTCGTCCCTGGCACCGATCGTGCCCGCCACGTGCGTTCCGTGGCCGTTGCCGTCGTTGTAGTTCGTGGGCTTGCCGGTCGAGCAGTTCTTGCCACCCACGATGTTCAGATCGGCGTGTGGGCCGGACCCGGTGTCGATGACCGCGACTGCCGGGCCGGACACGCTGCCCGAGCCATTGCCGGACAGGCCTGGCTGCTGGCGTCACCCTGAATCCGATCGATCCCGGTGGGGAGCGTCTGGGCGATCGCGTGGACTTCTCGGTCGGCCGAGACGAAGGCGACGCGCGCGTCGGCTCGGACCGCTGCAAGGCGAGCGTCCGGGATCGAGGCCGCGTAGCCGCGCAGCGCGAAGCGATAGACATGGCTTACCGAGGCCCCGAACCGAGCAGCGTGATCCTGGGCAACGGCGGCCGAATTGGCGCCGTCACGGAGCACCACGATGTAGCGGCCGACCGCGCTGGAGCCGGCTCCGGCTACGGGCGCGGCCAGGAGGAAAGCAAGCAGAAGGGGAACCAATGCACGAATGAAGCGGATCACGAAGTACCTCCCAGCAGGCCGTGGCTTCGACCGAGTGCCGTCATCCTAGCGACCAGAGGCGTTAAAACCAAGCCGACTACGGCGAAAGCCTGCGAGACTCGCGAACTTACGGTGCATCCGGTCACCTCATCGAAGGACCGAACGCGAGCGGGCGGCTATGCTGACACGGCCGGCGGGACCGCCGGGGGAATCATCCGGGATCGGAGCTCACGATCACGAGCTCCGGCCCTCGTCGTTTGTGGCTCTGGAATGCTCGAACTCACACTGGTCTCGTCGGGCGCTGCACTGGCAGCAACCACCGCGCTCCTGCTCGTCGGTGGGCGGCACCCACTCGCGGGCCGGAGGTGGCGGACTCTTGCCCCCCTCGGCGTCATCATCGCGACCGGCCTTGGATCGCTCGCGGCCGCGTCGCCCGTGCCTCTCGCGGTCGGGACTGCGATCGCGTTCGTCTCGATCGTCGAGCCTCGCCGCTGGTATGCGATCGGGGCGACCTTCTTCGCCGCCCTCCTCGTCGCGACCGCCTCCTATGCCCTCTATCTCGTCAGGGCGACGCTCCTGCTCGCGGGCGATCCGCTCTCCCTGGCGCTCGGACTCGTACTCCTGGCACTCGAGCTTGGGGCGATGGGCCTCATCCTCGGCAGCGCCTTCGAGATGGTCGATGCGCTCTGCGCTCCACCCGACGACGCGGCGCTGCCACCGCCACCCGATCGCTGGCCGGTCGTCTGTCTCCAGGTGCCGACATACAACGAGCCGCCCGAGCTCGTCATCGAGACGATTCGCTCACTCGTCGCTCTTGACTACCCGGCGTTGCGGGTCCAGGTCATCGACAACAACACGACCGACGAGGCGCTCTGGCGGCCGCTCGAAGCGGAGTGCGAACGGCTCCGCGAGGCGAGCCACGCGGTCGACTTCGTCCACCTGCCCGAGTGGCCGGGCTTCAAAGCGGGCGCTCTGAACTGGGGCCGCGAGCATCTTGACGCCGACGTCGAGATCGTCGGCGTCGTCGACGCCGACTACGTCGTCGCACCAGACTGGCTGCGCGAAACCGTGCCCCACTTCACCGACCCGGCGGTCGCCTTCGTCCAGACGCCGCAGGACTACCGGGCCTGGGAAACATCGGCCTTCTATCGGGCCTGCTACGTGGGCTTCGCCTACTTCTTCCGGGTCGGGATGGTCAGCCGAGCGAACCGGAACGCGATCATCTTCGCCGGCACGATGGGCCTCATCCGCCGTTCCGTCCTCGACGAGGTCGGCGGCTGGGACGAGCGGATCATCACCGAGGACGCGGAGATCAGCCTGCGGGTCCTCGCCGCGCGGCTACCGGTCCGTCTACGTTCCGCACGCCTACGGGCGAGGGATCATGCCGCTCACCTACGAGAGCCTGCGCAAGCAGCGTTTCCGCTGGGCGTTCGGCGGGATGCAGATCCTCCGTCGCCACTGGCGAACGATCCTCGGCCGCCGCTCCGGGTTCAGCCTCGGCCAGCGCTACGACCACCTCATCGGCGGGCTGTGGTGGTTCAACGACGCGCTGACCCTCGGGTTCACGCTCTTCGTCGCGGCGGCGGCCGTCGGCGCAATCGCCGGCCGGCCGTTCGTGGTCCAGCGCCTGACCGCGCTCGGGCTGGTCCTGCCGATCGTCTTCATCGGCCTCAACCTTGTCCGCTATCTGTGGGCCCTTCGCGCGACGACGGGGGCGAGTCCGGCGCTCGCGCTCGCCGCGCTGCGGGTGAACCTGTGGCTGTCGTGGGTCATCGCCCTTGCGTGCGCTGCGCGGGCTCACGCAGGAGCGCGGCGTCTTCTCCGGACGCCGAAGTTCCGTGGTTCGGCAGCGGTTCGCGAGCTCCGGCTCGTGTGGGTCGAGTCCGCGCTCGGCGCGGCGGCTGGGGTCCTGCTCGTCCTCGTCCTCGGTCGGGCGGGCTTCGCGGCCCGTCGGCCTCGTTCTGGCCGGCCTTCTGGCCTGGGTCCTCCTCATCTACGGTTCGGCGGTCGGCTTCGCCCTCGGTGACCCGACCCGTGCCCCGATCGGCGCCGGCCTCCGTCAGAAGATGGTGCTCGAGGTCGCTCCGCGGATCGGCCGGGTCGCACGCTCGAGACCCGCCCGGGCCGGGCTCGCCGGGGCGGTCGCGGCGTCGCTCGCGCTTGTTGTGGTGATCGCGTCCGAGAGCGGGCGGGCGCCTGTGGCCGAGCTGCCCTTCCCCGACGTGCCCGCGGGACCGCTGCGCGGCCCGATCGTGGGGACGCTGCCCTCGTCGAATCCCGAACCGACGCCATCGGCCTCCCCGTCTTCGTCGGCCTCGACAGCCCCCGGTTCGTCGGCAGAGTCCGGAGCGACACCGGGCGCCGGGGGCCCGACACCGGTAGCGCCGATCGGACCGACGCCCGGGCCGACGGTCCGGCCGACCGGCACGCCCGCGTCGACGCCGCCGCCCGCGTCGACGCCGCCGCCCGCGTCGACGCCGACTCAGCTGCCCACGCCTCCCGTGGCTGTTCCGACGCCGCCCGCTCTGCCGACCCCGCCCGCCAGCCCCGGCCGAACGCCGCCCCCGCGACCGAGCCCAAGCCCTCCAGGCCCGTAGGCTGCGGTGGTGGGACCATCGCGGACGGGCCGCCTGTTGGTCGACGGCGACCTACCAGCAAAGATAGAGCAGGGGATCATAAGTCAGTTCTTCGATCCGCTGTGCTTTCCTGAGTGGGACCCACGCACGAATCGGGTGACTTATAGGCTCTATCGGAGGTCGATCCAAGAGCACATAACTCCGATAGAGCACATGCCTGTCTTCCCCATGCAAGCGGTGTTCCAGCAAGGTTAGATCCGTACCGAGACCCGCGCGCTTACCGGCAGTTCTTCAGTTCCTCGGTGGTCGGCCGGTACGTCACTGTGTAGCCGCTCGCGGTGGCCATGATCACGGGCTCGGGATCGGTCCGCAGGACGATCGACAGCTCGATGGTCTGGCTCGCATCGACCGCGGTCTGCCACTCGGGCGGAATGAAGTCGAGGACGCCGTCGGGGACATCGGCCCGCCAAGCCACGTCGTTGAAACGCCCGAGCCACTCGATGCCGCAGTGGACGAACAGCCGATACGGATACTCGACCTCCGGCTCGATGATCGACCCGGGCTCGAGCACGAACGGCTCGGGCAGCGCCGGATCTGGATGCACGTCACCAGGTCCGACGACCGCTCCGGGCCGCGAGAGGTCCACGTCCACCAGGGTCCGCTCCTCCGGGACGCCCGCGGGTGGGTCGTCCGCGCCTAGCTGGATGGCGAACGGCCCCGACGGCAGCTTGGCGCGTTCCAGAGCCACGAGGTAGGCGTGCGGGTTGGCATCGTCATTGCAGGCCGCGGGAAAATCGACCAGCACGATCTCCGCGTGGACGAGCGCCTGCTCCCGATCGACCACCACGTCATCGAGCCGGAGATTCGCACAGCCTGAGCCGTAGACCGCGCCGAACCAGATGACGGCCTCGGCCTCGAAGTCTACGGGCGGGGGCTCGCCGGATAGACCGATATCGGTCCAGAGCCTCTCGTAGGAAGCCTGGTCGGTGGCGATCCCGGTGCGATAGGGGCGACCGGCGCCCTGCTCATCGGCCAGCAGGCGCCATCCGTCACCCTGCTGAGGTTGGGGTCCTGCTGCCGGCACGTCCGCCGGATCCGCACCCTCGATGCAGATCGGCTCACCCTCGAAGCGCTGCTCGATGGCGGCGATGCGCTCTTCCCTGAGGACCCCGACCCCGATGCCGACGACACCCTGGGTAACCGAGGTCCACGAGCTGACCGGGAAGAGCGGACCGATCTCGTCGCTGACCCGCTGCTGGAGTGTTTCGAGCTCGGCCATGGTCCAGTCGACCCCGACCGCAACCACCCCCACGTCGGGGAACAGCTCCTTGAGCTCGGCCTGGCGCGCCTGGGCATCCACGCTGAAGGCGACGGTGATCCAGCCCAGGTGCTCCCGGTCGATCCAGAGCTCCTCGAAGCCAGGCTTGCCAGCGGCCCAGGCCCGGATCTCCTCCGTCGGCTGCTCGTTGGCGACGTAGATCGGCAAATCGCGGTACCGCTCGGCGGGGGCACTGATGCGCGGGAGGGCCTCGCAGCGAGGGATCGAGCCCTCCGCGACAGAGGCTCCCGTGGGTGACGCCGCAGCGCTGGCTCCCGGCGAGCCGTCTCCCCGCGGCAGGCTAAGCCAGACGCCGGCGGCCGCGATCGCGACGACGAGGACCGCGATGCCCGCGATCGTGGATCCAGGCAGCGCGATCGTGACGGCCGTCCGTCGCGGCAGGGCCGGACGGCGCGCCTGGCGAGAGACCCTGTCCCAGTCGGCAATGATCCGATCAGTACGCGAGCGGTCCATCACGCAACCTCCAGCTTGTCGCGGGCTCGGCTGACCGCGGCCCGCAGCGCTCCCGCCGACGTCCCGAGCATCGCCGCGGCATCGGCGTAGGGGATGCCCTCGACTGCCGTCAGGACGAGGGCCGTGCGCTCGAGCGGCGACAGGCTGGCCATGGCGGTCTGGACGTCGAGCCAGCGGTCCCACACTGCTTCGTCGAGGGTCGTCGCCTTCGGGGCTTTGAGGACTCGCTGCGTATTCCGCTGAATCCGATCGCCCATTCCGGGGTTTTCGATCACCCTCGATCGGAGGCCGCGGAGCGGCCGACGCGAGGGCTGGTTCACCCCCTGATAGTCACCTCCTCCCGGTGGTCTGCGGATAGTCTGGCACGCCGCCGGTGGTCGGCGTCGGTGCGGATCCGGGAGGGTCATCCATGCCTCCCCGGTGCGGACGCGGCCGTCCTGGGCCGTCTGTGGTGGGCGGATCCGACGTGATCGCCGCGTCCGGGGCCGGTGCGACCTCGGACGGGTCATCAGCAGCCCTCGCCGCCCGGCGGCGCGAGTCGCCCTTGAGCTCCAGCCGATAGGCGGTGTGGACCAGGCGGTCCAGGATCGCGTCGGCGATGGTGGGCTCGCCGAGCGCCTCGTGCCAGTGGCCGACCGGCAGCTGGCTCGTGACGATGGTCGAGCGGAGGCCGTGGCGATCCTCGATCACCTCCAGCAGGTCGGCCGCCCGGGCAGGAGGCACCGGCTGCAGCCCGAGGTCATCGAGGACCAGGACGTCCACCTTCGCCCAGGCGGCCATGAGCCGCGGCAGGCGGCCGTCCGCCCGCGCGAGCACCAGCTCGTCGAGCAGGCGCGGCACTCGCAGGTAGAGCGCGGTGTGACCCCGGCGGATGGCCGCGTGGGCGAGCGCGCAGGCGAGGAACGTCTTGCCCACCCCGGTCGGTCCGGTCACGAGCACGTTGCGATGGGCGGTCACCCAGTGGCCCTCGGCGAGGCCCAGGACGGTCGCCCGGTCGAGCCCCCGGGGGCCACGCAGGTCGAGATCCTCGATGACCGCGTCACTGCGGAGACGGGCGGCCTTGAGGTGGCGTGCGAGCCGGCGGTTCTCGCGGTCCTGC
>CAWJIC010000019.1:0-13787 GCA_963842755.1 uncultured Chloroflexia bacterium
ATGAGCTCGCTCGACTGGCCGTCCGGGCGAGCGGCCGCTTCCGGCGTCGGTTCACACGGCTCGGGGACGCTCGGCGAGGAGACCCAGACGGGCTACGCCCTGGCCCTCGGGTTCGATCTGCTGCCGCGTCGCGCCAGGTCCGGGGCCGCAGGCCGTCTGGCGCACCTGATCGAGGCGGCCGACGACCACCTCCTGACCGGGTTCCTGGGCACCGGGCCGGTCCTGTCCGCGCTGTCGGACCACGGCCACCACGAGCTGGCGACGCGACTCGCTCGCCAGGACACCTACCCGAGCTGGGGCTACGAGGTGCGCATGGGGGCGACGACGATCTGGGAGCGCTGGAACTCGTGGACCCAGGAGGACGGGTTCGCCGATCCGGGGATGAACTCGCTCAACCACGCGGCACTGGGCTCCGTCGCCGACTGGCTCCATCGAGCACCTCGCGGGCCTCGCGCCCGGGACGCCCGGCTATCGGACGATGCTCGTGCGACCTCGACCGGCCGCCGGGATCGAGTGGGCTCGAGCGTCCCACGAGTCGCCGAACGGGTTCCACTCGGTCGAGTGGAGCGCGGACCGCCGACGCCTCGAGGTCACGGTCGAGGTTCCGCCCAACACCTTCGCCGATGTCGTCGTTCCGAGGACGGGCCGTGCCCTCTCCGTCGACGGCCGCCGCGCCAGATCGGGTGGCGGGGCCGTCGTCCGCGCCAGATCGTCGGCGACGGAGCGCCGCCTGACGCTCAGCTGGGGCCGCCACGTCGTCGAGGTCGCTCGCTGACATGGCGTCCAGGCAGCGTTCCAACCGAGGGGACGGAGCCATGGGAGCGGCCGCGCCGGCCGACCGAGCCGCGCGCAGCGAGGCGATCGAGCAGCGAATCGGGACGCGGCATGCCCGGATCTCCGACGGCGGGCTGCGCCGCCTGCTCGAGGGGACGCTCCCGAACACCCTGGACACGACGATCGTCGCCGGTGGCACGGATGACCGCCCGGATACGTTCGTGGTGACCGGCGACATCGATGCCATGTGGCTTCGCGACTCGACCGCCCAGGTCTGGCCGTACCTCGCTTCGGTCCGGACGACGCTGGACTCGACCGGCTCATCCGGGGGGTCATCCACCGCCAGAGCGACCAGATCCTGCTCGACCCGTACGCGAACGCGTTCTATCCCGACGCCCGGTCGGGCGAATGGGCCGCTGACGAGACCGACATGCGGCCCGGGGTGCACGAGCGGAAGTGGGAGCCGGACTCGCTCTTCGCGTTCATGCGCCTGTCGGTCGGCTATTGGAGCGCTACTCATTCGCTCCGACCGTTCGACAAGCCGTGGCGCGGCGCCCTGGAATCGGTGCTGCGGACCCTGCGGACCGAGCAGCGCGTCGACGGCTCCAGCCCGTATCGATTCCATCGCCCGATGGAGACCCGACCGACGACGTGCCGAACAGACGGGCTCGGCGCCGCCGCCCACCCGAACGGAATGGTGCACGGCGCGTTCCGTCCATCCGATGACGCGTCCGACCTGCCGTTGAGCGTCCCGATCAACCTGGCGCTCGCGGCCGCAGTCGACGCGGTCGCGACCCTGGCAATGGCGATCGACGACCGCGCTGGCACCCGAGGCTCGTTCCCTGGCGGCGGACATCCGCGCCGGCGTCGCGCGCGACGGGACCGTCCGACAGGGACGAGAGACGATCTGGGCATACGAGATCGATGGACTCGGTGGGCGGGTGTTGATGGACGACGCGAACGTGCCGAGCCTCCTCTCCCTGCCCTATCTCGGGGCGTGCCAGCGCATGGACCCGCTGTACGTCGCCACCCGCCGCTGGGTGCTGTCCCCGGCGGATCCGTGGATGTTCGGGGGAAGGCTCGGCGACGGGATCGGCTCCCCCCACACCGGCCCCGGGCGGATCTGGCCCATCGCCGTCGCGATGCGCGGCCTGACGGCGACCTCGGCCCAGGAGCGTCTGGCCGCGGTCCGGCTCCTCGGTTCATCGCACGCGGGCACATACCTGGCGCACGAGTCCTTCGATCCGGACGATCCAACGCAGTACACGCGACCGTGGTTCGCCTGGGCGAATTCGCTGGTCGGGGAGCTGGTGGAGCGCGCGGCCCTGGACGGTCTCCTCGACTGACTCGCACGAGACGGCCCGGGCTGACCTCAGCCGACCCGCTTGAGCTTGCCGGTCCGCTTGGCGTAGCGCTCGGCCCGGCCGAACGCCCACAGCCCGAACGGGATGAGGACGGCGCCCATCACGATCAGCGGCCAGATGTCGCCGAGCGAGCTCCGTCGACCGGCGTGCCGTCGATCAGCCCGGCGCGGACGCCGTCGAGGACGTAGGTCGCCGGCGACAGGTGCGACAGCACCTGCATCCAGCCCGGCAGGATGTCGACCGAGTAGTACACGCCGCTGACGAGCAGCAGGCACGACTGCAGCACGAACGTCATCTGCGCGCCGCGCTCGACGTACAGCAGCGGCAGGATCGCGGCGATCATCCCGATCCCGACGAAGCTGAACGAGCCGAGCAGCATGAACGCGACGACCGTCGCCGGGTTCGCGCCCGACGAGGTCGAGCTGCGGGAAGAACAGGACGAGCGCGACGAGGATGACGGCCGTGTGGACCAGGCCGTAGACCATCGCGTAGAGCGACCGACCCGAGCAGCTGCGACCAGCGCCGGATCGGGGCCATCATCGTGTACTCGAGGGTGCCTTCCCAGCGCTCGACCGAGATCGTCTCGGCGATCCAGCTGAACACGACCGACAGGTAGTTCCAGAAGATCGCCCCGACCATCAGGGGCAGGAGCAGCGCGGGCTGCCCTGGTCGGCACCGATGAGCGAGATCGACGAGCGCGCCCGCGACGGAATAGACCAGGAAGGCGACCTCCCAGCCCCAGTAGCGGCGGGTCAGGAAGAAGTTGCGCTCGATGAAGGCGTACGAGGCCTTCAGCTCCGCGCCGATCAGCGTCATGACAAGTCCTCTTCGCCGTCCTCCTCGACGTCGTCGTCGAGCGAGCGGCCGGTGTAGGTCATGAACACGTCGTGGAGCGTTGCCGGGCGCCCGAGCCGGTCGTCGACGCCGGCGCGATCAGGCCCTCGGGCGTGTCCTCGGCGACGACCCGGCCGCCGTCGAGGATCGTGATCGCGCCGCACAGGCGTTCGGCCTCGGCCAGGTCGTGGGTCGTCAGGACGATCGTCGCGTCGTGGGTCTCCCGGAGCTCCTCGATGAACGTCTGGACGTCGAGCTTCGAGCGCGGATCGAGGCCGGTCGTCGGCTCGTCGAGGAGGAGGAGCGTCGGGCTCGTCAGCAGGGCTCGCGCGATCGCGACCTTCTGCTGCATGCCCCGGCTCATCTGCTCGATCGGCCGGCCGACCCGCTTCTCGCCGATGCCGAGCCGGCCGAGGATCTCGACACGCGCTCGCGCCTGGCCGTCGCCGCGTCCAGGCCGTAGAGCCGGGCGGCGAACAGGAGGTTCTCCATCGGGCTGAGCTTCTTGAAGAAGGCGGCGTCGACGCTGACCCGGTTGATCAGCCGCTTGACCGCCATCTCCTCGCGCTCGATGTCGTGGCCGAAGACCTCGACCCGGCCCTCGTCGAGGGTCAGGAGACCCGAGATGAGCCGGATGAGCGTCGACTTGCCCGAGCCGTTGGCGCCGAGGATCCCGTGGATGTCGCCGCGCTCGAGGCGCATCGACACGTCCGTGATCGCGTCGACGGGCGCTTGCGCCGCCCGACGATGAACGGCTTGGTGACGTGCTCGACGAGCAGCGCCGGGGGTTGGATCGCCGCTCCGGCCGCGTGCGAGCGGGACGTGAACGGTCGGCGATCGCGGGCATGATCAGGGCGGATTCCACGGGACGGTCCTCAGGCGACAGGGGAGCGGGCGCGCGGGACGATCGTCCAGGGACCGGCGGCTGACCAGCGGGTTCGGAGTCTCACCACCAAGTCGGGCGGAAATCACGAAAGCCGCGGACCCTCGGCCCACGGCTCCCTGCGTCTCTGCTCGGCGGCGCTGGCCGCCCGAAACTACCCCGAAACGGCAACAGCTCCGTGCGGATGTCGACGCTCCCGTGGGCCTGCGCGGATCGAGCTGCGGTTAGCATACAAAGCCCCGGATACGGACTACCGCCGAGTGGCCGACCGCGTGACGGACGAACCACCGGACCGGATTCTAGGCAATGGCCGAGGCGCAGTCAAAACTGGAGGCAGGCGCATGGTGAGCGGGATCGTCCGGGCGGGGCTCGCGGCCGTCGCGTTCATCGGCGCAGTCACCATCGTCCCGGACATCGCGTTCATCGGCGGGACGCTCCCGACACGGATCGCCTTGATCCTCGCGACCGTCGGGCTATCCACCGCGGTTCTGCCGGCCTTCCTCGCACGCGTCGCCGGCCCGCTCCGGCAGCGGGCGATCGGGATCTTCGCAGTCGCCCTGGTCGGGGGCCTGGACCGTCGCATTCGTCATCGTCGGGTCGCGGGCCGGGTGGGGGATCGAGATTGCGGCCCTCCCCAGACGCCCGATCGATGCCGCCGGCGCCGTCGCCCTCGTCGCCGTGCTCGGCGCCGTGCCGATGCTGCTCGAGCTGGCGCTCGCGGGCCGGCCGATCGACCGCCGCTCGATCGCCGCGTCGGTCCCGAGCCTGGATCGCCGCTCGGTCGTCCTCGCGATCTTCCTCTTGTCGGGCGCGGCCGGGCTGATCTACGAGATCGTCTGGTCGCGCCAGCTCGTCCTCGTCTTCGGGAACACGACCCAGGCGGTCTCGGCGATCCTGGCCGGCTTTTCGGGGGCCTCGCGATCGGCGCCGTCGTCGGCGGGCGCCTCGCGGACCGGGCGCGGTCGCCGCTCCGGATGTACGGCATCCTCGAGCTCGCCTCGTCGTCGTGGTGCTGATCACGCCGCTGACCTGTTCCGCGGCCTGCACGAGATCTACCGGGGCTGCTACGCCACGCTGGAGAGCCACGCCCCAGCGTCGGCGCTCGTCCGTACGCCCTCGCCCTCGTCGCCCTCGCCCCGGCCACCGTGCTGATGGGCGCCACGCTGCCGACGCTGTCCCGCCACCTGACCCGCTCGGCTGCCGAGTTCGGCGGCTCCTTCGGCCGCCTGTATGCCGTCAACACGATCGGTGCCATGGTCGGAACCCTGATCGCGGGGCTCATCCTGATCGAGGTGGTCGGCCTCGGCGGCACGCTGGTCATCGGGGCCGCCGGTTCGGCCACGGCCGGGATCGGCGCGCTGCTCCTCGATCGCCGTGGACGAGCGACCGATGCGATCGACACAAACGGCCGCCACCCCCCAGCCGGAGGTCCGCGCCGTCCCGAGTCCGGCGAATGGCCCGTCTGCCGCCGTCCCGATCGGCGCCCGGCGCGACGTCCGCGGACTCGCCCTGGTCGTCGCCTTCGTCTCGGGCCTGACCTCGCTCGGCTACCAGGTGCTGTGGACGCGGCTGCTCGCGTCGGGCTCCGGCAACCGGACGTACGTCTTCACGCTGATCCTCGGCGACGTTCCTCGTCGGGCTCGCCCTCGGGGCCGCGTATGTGACCGCCCGGACGGCGAAGGCGCCGCGGTTGCTCGCCCGGCTCGGCGCCGCGCAGGTCGCCGTCGCGATCATCGCGCTGGCCGGCATGCCGATCCTGGCGGCCGACGTCCTCGCGGGCTGGTCGCTCGTGTTCCGGATCGTCGCCGTCGTGCTGCCCGGTGCGCTGGTGCTCGGGGTGACGCTGCCGCTGGCGTCGAGCCTGATCGCGCCGGGCCACGACCGGGTCGGCAAGGATGCCGGGATCCTGCTCGGCTCCAACACGCTCGGCGCGATCTGCGGCACGTTCCTCATCCCGTTCGTCGCGATCCCGATCATCGGATCGCCGCGGTCGCTCGTCCTGCTCGCGCTGGTCAACGCGCTGCTCGGGATCGCCCTGATCGTGCGCGACTCGAGCTCGCCCCGCGGATCCGGCGGAGGCCGTCGTCGTCGGCATCGCCGTCGCGCTCGTCGCGACCCTCGGCTTCGTCGTCCCGAACGGGATCGTCGGGATCCGGGCGTGAACCGGATGGCTCGCGGCGGAACGGTCTTCGCGACGACCGAGGACGAGATCGCCTCGGTCCAGGCCGGCAACATCCGCGGGGCCCGGCTGTGGGTCGGCGGGAACGGGATGACCGCGCTCACGGTCGACGCGAAGCTGATGCCGCTGCTGCCGATCATCCTCCGGCCGCAGGCCAGCCGGATGCTCGTCATCGGCTTCGGGATGGGCTCGGCATTCCGGATGGCGCTCGGTCCGGGCTCGAAGTCGACGGGGTGGAGCTCGTGCCGTCGGTCCCCGAAATGTTCTCGAACTTCTACCCGGATGCGCCGCAGTCCTCGCCGACCCGCACGGCCGGGTGATCGTCGCCGACGGCCGCAACTACGTGGAGCTGTCGAGCCAGACGTACGACATCGTGGTCGTCGACCCACCACCGCCGATCGAGAGCTCGGGGACGGCGGTCCTGTATTCGCAGGAGTACTACCGGGCGGCGGCGGCACGGCTGACCGCCGGCGGCGTGATGATGGAGTGGATGCCGAGGGCCAGACGGTGGACGAGTTCCGCGCCCACGTCCGGACGTTTGAAAGCGTCTTCCCGAATGTCCAGCTCGCGTTCGGGCCCGGCACCCACGGTGTCTTCATGCTGGGGTCGACCGGCTCGGTCGCGATGGATCCGGCCGCGGTCGCGTCGGTCCTCGGGCGGCCCGGCGTCGTGACCGACCTCGACGAGGCCATCGACGCGCGTGTCAGCACCCTGGACCAATGGAAGGCTTTCATCCCGACGACGCTCTGGCTCGGCGGAGCGGAGGTCGCCGCGTTCGCAGGCTCAAGTCCCTTGATCACGGACGACCACCCGATCACCGAGTATTTCCTCCTGCGGCGCGCCTTCGGCCCATCGTCGCCGCCGATGACCGTGGCCAACCTGCGGAAGGCGGCGGGGCGGTAGGGTGCCTACCCACTGCTGAGGGCAAGCGCGACCCGTCGTCGCGGCCGCGCCGAAACCGTGACTCCAGCCGTCGGCGTACCGTCACACAGCGGCTACCACCGCTCTGACCCTCGTTCTGGAGTAACCCAATGCGCGCCACCCGTGCGATCCTCGGCTCCTTCGCCACCGTCATCTTCATCGTTGCAGCGTGCACGTCGGGCGGCGCCAACCCCGCCCCGAGCTCGGGCGGTGCCTCCGCCGCCGCCGGCGTCATCGTCGGGTCGGCCGCCTCAGCGAATTTCGGGACCGTCCTGACCGGGCCGAACGGGATGACCCTCTACACCCACGCCGGTGACAGCGCGACCTCCTCGACCTGCACCGGCCAATGCGCCACCGCGTGGCCGCCCCTCGCAACGACAGGCCAGCCGGCGGCCGGGACCGGGGTGACCGGCCAGCTCGGCACGCTGACGCGCGCGGACGGCACGACGCAGGTCACCTACGCCGGCCTGCCGCTCTACTACTGGCAGGGCGACACGAAGGCCGGCGACGTGACCGGCAACGGCGTGAATGGCTTCTCGGTCGCGACGGTCGGTGGGGCTGCACCCGCTGCGAGCGCCCCCATGGCTGCGCCCTCGTCGAGCTCATCCGGCAAATACGGCTACTGACGTCCGGTCGCCTCGTCCGAGGCTCGGCGACGCGAACCCAGCCGGCGACACAAGAGCTGTCGCGCCACGACTGCCGTTCACAGACTCGTCGCGGTTGCAATCCAGCCATGGCGACACTGCGTAAATCTGCAATGCGATGTTGGTCATTCTCCAAGCGACGGGACCGTGCCTGACGGTGCGTTGGCCTGATGGCCCAATTTGTCGCTTGGAGGTAGGTCGTGGGCATCATCGCGTGGATCGTTCTGGGCGCCATCGCCGGCTGGATCACCAACATGATCATGGGTGGCAAGGAAGGCGTGATCGCCACCATCCTCCTGGGCATCGTCGGGGCCGTCGTGGGCGGTTACATTGCCGGAACGGTTCTCAATGTCGCCGACGTGACGGGGGTCAACGTGCAGAGCATCGTGGTGGCGGTCATCGGGGCTGTCATCGTGGTCGCCCTGTACCGCATGGTCGCCGGACGACGATCCGTGGCCTGAGGCAGAGAGGCCGGTCGCAAGCGGCAGCTGGGCAACGAGTTGTGCCGCTCGCGCCCGGTCTCGGCGAGAGCTACTAGCCCACCGGTGACGGGCTCAGGCGCCGGTCTGAAACGCACTTCACATCCGATGCAACGGCCATTGAGCTTGGCCGAGTGCGTGCGCAGGCGTCGGCGCCAATCCTCGGGTTCGCGAGCGCATCTCGCGGAACCAACCTCGTAGCTCGCCGGATCGGAGATCCCGTTGGGAGAATTCTTCCGTCAGGCAGCCCACCGCATCGTCCTGATCGTCGGTTCGTGGCAGGTCTTCGTCGTGGCTCTGCTCGCAATTCTCATCTGGGCGGCGTCCGGCCCGCTCTTCAAGTTCAGCGACACGTGGCAGCTCGTCATCAATACGACGACGACGATCGTGACCTTTCTTCTCGGGATCCTGATCCTGTTCGAAGCCAATCGCGCCGCCAAGGAATCCAAGGTCATCCATGACGAGCTCATCCGGGCAGTCCAGGGCGCCCGCGATCGGCTCATCAACATCGACGAGATGTCCGAGTCCGAAGTCGACGAGCTGGAGGCGGAACTGCGGCGCCGGGGCGAGAAGGACAAGCTTCGACGAGGCAATTAGCGGTCTCAACGGAGCGTGCCGGGCGACCCGGCAGGCGGCCGCGCACCGACGTCAGTGATCGCCGAGGAGCTGCTCGGTCAGCACTTCCATCAACCACGCCTCGTATCGCTCCACCGTCCAACCGCGCTCGAGGACGAGCAGGTCATGGACGGCCAGGGAGCAGAGGGTCCAGACGACGTCGCTGGCTTCCTGCACAAGAAGGTCCGGCCGGAGGACACCGCGTTCGGCAAGCCTCGCGACGAACCGTCCCTGTCCCTCGAGGCGCCACGCCTCGAGGTCAGCCCACAGGCGCGTCAGCTCGGGGTCGGTCGCCTTCGCGTCGCGCAGCGCGCGCAGCAGCGGACCCGCCCGCCGGTGGATCCCCGGCTGGGTCGCCGCGTAGAGCGCGACCTGCCGGCGGGGATCGGGCTCGTCGATGACGGCGCGGATGGCCGGGCGCTCTTCCACGGGCACACCGGCGCGGCTGGCGCCGCCCGCGAGGAGTGCCTCGACGACGGCGGTGAAAAGAGCCGCCTTGCTGCCGAAGATCCGGTAGACGGTCTCCACGGCAACCCCCGCCTCGCCGGCGATCGCGGTCATGGCGACTCCGTAGCCGCCCTCGCGGAACCGCCTGCCCGCGACGGTCACGATGTCCCGCCGCGTCTGAGCTGCCTGCTCGGCGCGGCGTTTCGACTCGTAGCGGCGACGGCCCTTGACGCTGTCAGTCATTTCGTGTCAGTCTGCGTTGTATCAAATCAGTCCCGTTCCGGCGATCATAGCGAGCAGGAGGGAGGACGAACATGTTTGCCGTGGTGGTCCGCGAGTCCGGCGATGCCGAGCAGATCGACCAGAGTGGCGATCTTGTCCGCGCGAGAGTGGCGCCCCGCGTCCTTCAGGCTCCGGGCTTCGTGTCAGCGATGTGGATGAGCGACGGATCCGGCGCGACATTGAACGTGCTCGCATTCGCGTCCGAGGCCGATGCGCGCGCCGCGCTCGAGGCCGCGAGGACGGCGCCTCGCCCACCATTCATGAAGGTCGATGGGGTAGAGCTGTTCCGAGTTCTCGCGAGCGTGTGAAGTCGCTCGCCGCGCAGTCAGGACGCTCGCGCATTCAGGCCGCCCATTTCGCCGGCCACGGCTACTGGGCGGTCCCTCGGCTACGAACTGCTTGGTCGAACGGTGCTGGGCCGCCTGAACCCTTGGTCGCCGCGCGGGTCAGATCCCGCGGGTCATGCGTCGCTGCGCCGTGACGCGCGCAGGTCGGCACCGCGGCGTCGGGAAAGTCCCGACGCAAGGATGTCTGGGCCGACCCCGGCGGTCATCAGGCCTCGCCAGGCGATGGCGCCGGGGTCATTCAGGAAGACCGAGATGAGGTCGACGGGCCGGATTCCGGGAGCGTGCTCGACAAGCGCGACTTGCGCGGCGAAGGCCAACATGCGGGCGGTTCGCGGGGTGACGGCAGGCTCACCGTCGATCGGCGTGGCGTCGCAGCAGGCCTCGATGGCAGCACGGATCTTCGTGGCGTCAAGACCGCCTTCGATCGCCATCGCCTCGATTCCGTCGGGCCCGCCCAGGGCAAGAAGCGCCAGATGCTCGGATCCGATATGAGGGTGTCGGGTACGCCGCGCTTCTTCCGCGGCCGCCAGCAAGGTTGGCCAGATGTTCACGAGGTTCAATGGCTGCTCGCGGTTCATGTGACCGACGGTAGTCCCAGGGTTGACCCAGCGCCATACGGAGGAAGTACGAGCATTCAGGTGCGGCGCGTGGAGTTCCGCCGGGCAACCGGCGAGTCAGCTGGCCGACTCCGCCCCCGACGCGGGCTGAGAGGTCAGGTCGTCGAACAACGCCTGATAGACTTCGTCGAACGGTGTCGCGGGATCCGCGGGCGTGTCCATGTCGAGGCTCCGAGTGCCTCGGCTGACCTGTCTGGGTCCTCTGTCGCCGTTGGCTGAGGGAACCTCAGCGGGGTTGGCTAATCGTCAACCCCAATCAGCGGTCCCATTCGCCGCACCTCGGGCGGGAGTAGCTCAGTTGGCAGAGCGGCAGCCTTCCAAGCTGCATGTCGCGAGTTCGAACCTCGTCTCCCGCTCCATCTCCTCCCTGGCAGACCCCTCGTCCGCTCCTGGCCCGACCACGTCCGAGCGCCGGGCGGCCATCGCGGCGCGATCCCTCCAACTCCGCCAGAGCCTCGCTCGAACGATCCGCGCCGAGCCGGCGCTGATCGCAGACGCGGCCGCCTTGTCCGCGGCCTACCGTTCCGGCGCCGCGCCGACAGACCCGCGCGGCCACCTCCACGACCGCGCGACGGCCGACGCCTACGCTGCCGCCCGGATGCCGGCGACATTCGCCGCCTGTGTCGCCGCGATGAGCGCGACGGCGGATCTGATCCCCGGCTTCCGGCCGGCCACCCTGCTCGACGTCGGGGCCGGCACCGGTGCCGCGTCATGGGCGGCGACCTCGGTCTGGCCGAGCCTGGATGAGCTGACCCTCGTCGAGCGGGAGCCCACCGCGATCGCGCTCGGCCGGCGGCTCGCGGCCGCGCCGTCGGACGGTGCGATGGCCGGCGCCACCTGGCTCGAGGCCGACGCGACGACGGGCCTGTCACGGCAGGCCGACCTCGTCATCGCCGCCTATGTCCTTGGTGAGATGGACGACGACGCGCAGGCAGACCTCGTCACCCGTCTGTGGGCGGCGGCCGACGGGCTCCTCGTCCTCGTCGAGCCCGGCAGCCGGGCGGGCTTCGGGCGCATCCGGGCGGCTCGGACGGCGCTGATCGCGGCCGGCGGCAGCGTCGTCGCTCCGTGCCCCGGAAACGACGCCTGTCCGATCGTGGACCCGGCGTGGTGCCACTTCCTGACCCGGCTCGACCGCAGCCCGCTCCAGCGCACATCGAAGAGAGCGGCTCGATCGTGGGAGGACGAGCCGTTCAGCTACGTGGCCGTGAGCCGCGTCCCCGCGGAGGCAGCGCCGCGCGTGGTCCTCGGCCGACCGCGCCAGCGACCCGGCGTGGTCGAGCTGCGGGTGTGCCGCGATGGCCGGATCGAGACGCGGACGGTGAGCCGCCGCGACGGGCAGGCCTGGCGGACGGCGCGCGACCTCGCCTGGGGCGACGCCGTCCCGCCGGATGTTCTCGCGGCGGGCCGCCGCGCCGTCGAGCCGGAAGGAGAATTGGGACGCGATCCCGAGGCAACGAGCCCGACTCGCACCTCCTGAACCGCCGTCTCGTCGCCCGCCGATCATCTCGCGCCGCACGTGACCCCGGACCTCGGGCTGGCTCGAATCTCACGCATTCGGAGGATGTGACCCCGAGCCCGATTCGCGAGCATCAGCGAGTCCCCGGATCAAGGGGAAGTCGACCCGTCCGATGCCCCGGATGTCATGAACACATTCGCCGCCTGTCCGCCGCCGCCCGTCACCGCGGCGCCGGCTTCGTGCGCGCCGTGATCCGCCGCCGTCCGCGGACCGCCGCCGGGTTGCTCGTCGCGCTGATCGCCCTGAGCGGAGCCGTCGGTCTGGCCCTGATCAGCACGGCCCCGCCCGCCGCGTCCGGCCTCGCGAATGACGCGCCGGCCTTCACGGTCCGCGGCGGCTGGACCCTCGCCGAGCTCGAGCGCCATATCGAGGCCGGCGACGTCGATGCGATCACCGCCGCCCCGGCGGCGCCGTCGAGCCCCGGCCGGCCAGCTGCTCGCCCGGACCCGCGACCGGCCAGGTCGTCGCGATCGACCTCGACGGTCGGCGCGCCGGACGCGGTCGCGGCGCTGACGTCCCTCGGCTACGGCAACCTCCTGACGACCGAGGCGATCGGCGTCGCGCGGCGCTGCCGCGGCCGCGACCACGGAGGCACGCCCTCGCCGTCCTGATCCCCCTCGCTGCTGCTGGCGCCGTCGCCATGGTCGTGGTCGTCCGGATCTCGCGGCGGACGCCGGCCGCCGGCGCGACAGCGGCTCGAAGTTCATGACGATCATGCCGCCGCGACCCGGCGCGCACCGCCGCCGACCAGGCCGCGCCGTCGGACGGCAGCCGCCCGGCCCGTCGTCCGGATCGCCCTCGCCGACGTCGCCGGCGTGCGACGAGGCGAAGCTCGAGCTGACCGAGACGATCGAGTTCCTGCGCGACGCCCGAGCGGTTCCGCCAGCTCGGCGCCCGGATCCCGCGCGGCGATCATGCTGTACGGCCCGCCCGGCACCGGCAAGACGATGCTCGCCCGGGCGGTCGCCGCCGAGGCCGGCGTCCCGTTCCACTACGCGTCGGGCTCGGAGTTCGTGGAGAAGTACGTCGGCGTCGGCGCGAAGCGGATCCGCGACCTGTTCGCCCAGGCCCGCAAGCTCGGCCGCGGCGTGATCTTCTTCGACGAGTTCGACGCGATCGGCAAGTCCCGCGGCGGCCCGAACAGCCACGAGGAGCGCGAGCAGACGCTCAACCAGCTCCTCGTCGAGCTCGACGGCTTCGGGACGACCGACGACGTCGATCGTCATCGCGGCGACGAACCGGCTCGACACGCTCGACTCGGCCGTCCTCCGGCCGGGCCGCTTCAACCGCAAGATCCACGTCGGGCTGCCGGACGTGAAGGGCCGCCGCGAGATCCTCGAGGTCCACGCCCGGAACAAGCCGCTCGCCGCCGACGATCGACCTCGAGGACATCGCCCGCAAGACGTACGGCTTCTCCGGGGCGATGCTCGCCGACCTCCTCAACGAGGCGGCGATCCTGGCCGCCCGACGCGGCGGCGACGGCGATCGACCCCGAGGACATCCACGCGCGGCTGGCTGAAGGTCGCGGTCGGGACGTCGCGCCGGCGCTCGATGGACGAGCGGGAGCGCTCGATCATCGCCGCCCACGAGGTCGGCCACGCGATCTGCGGCAAGGTCCACGGCGACAAGCGCCGGGTCGAGGAGATCTCGCCTCTTCGCCCACGGCGAGGCGCTCGGCGTCACGGTCAGCAGCCAGGAGGACAACGACCTCCCGTCCGAGATCCGACCTGCGGGCCCGGCTCGTCGCGCTGATGGGCGGCCGGGCCGCCGAGGAGCTCCTGTTCCACGAGGTCACCGGCGGCGCGTCGAACGACTTCGAGGCGGCCAACCAGATCGCGACCGCGATGGTCACGAACTGGGGGATGGGCCGCGACCCGGAGGC
>CAWJIC010000020.1:0-3189 GCA_963842755.1 uncultured Chloroflexia bacterium
TGTATGTAATCGAGCAGAACCGCGACGGCCAGGTCTACGACCTCCTTCGGCTGGCCCTGCCCCCGGCGCTCGTCAGCGCCTGCGCTCCATCCGCCACTACGACGGCCAGCCCATCCCGGCCGACGCCATCACGGAACCCCTTCTCGAATCGGAGGCCGTCCCAGCATGAGCGCAACCATCAACCGAATCGGCCTGCCCCGCGACGCTACAAGGGCGCGGCCACCACGCTATGCGCCGGGTGCGGCCACAACTCGATCACCGCCACATGATCAAGGCGCTCTACGAGCTCGGCGTCGAGCCGCACCGCCTCGCCAAGATGTCGGGCATCGGCTGCTCGTCGAAGACGCCCGCCTATTTCGTCGAGACCGCCCACGGCTTCAACGGCGTGCACGGCCGCATGCCGTCGGTGGCCACGGGCGCCAGCTCGCCAACCGGCAACTTGATCATGCTCGGCGTGTCCGGCGACGGCGACACCGCCTCGATCGGCCTCGGCCAGTTCGTGCACATGATCCGCCGCAACGTCAACTGCATCTACATCATCGAAAACAACGGCGTGTACGGCCTGACCAAGGGCCAGTTCTCGGCCACCGCCGACCTCGGCTCGAGTTCAGAAGAAGGGCGAGGTCAACACCTTCCAGCCCATCGACCCGTGCGCGCGTGGCGCTGACGCTCGGCGCATCGTTCGTGGCGCGCTCATTCTGCGGCGACGGCAAGCAGGTGGTGCCGCTGATCAAGGCGGCGATCGCGCCACCGCGGCACCGCGGTCCTCGACATCATCTCGCCGTGCGTGACCTTCAACGACCACGACGGCTCGACCAAGAGCTACAGCTGGGTCAAGGACCACGAAGAGTCGATCGCGGACGTCTCGTTCATCCCGTTCTTCGAAGAGGTCCACGTCGATTACGAGCCGGGGACCGTGCGCGACGTGGAGCTGCACGACGGGTCGCACATCCTGCTCAAGAAGCTCGGCGAGGACCACGACCCCACCGACCGCCGCGCCGCGATGAAGGTGATCGAGGAGGGCCGCGCGGCCGGCCACCTGGTGACCGGGCTGCTCTACCTCGACCCGGCGTCGGTCGACTTCGCCACCACCGAGCGGATCCCAGAGAGCCCGCTGGTGGACCTGGGCGAGGACCAGCTGCGGCTCACGCGGGACGAGTTCGCCCAGTTCATGTCCGAATTCGCCTGACGGGCAACATCGACCGCGCCGTCCACCCAAGCCGAGCTGGCGACGCGGCACGCAGACTCGTCGCTAGGCGCGACCCGGCGATGGCGCGGCTGATCAAGTCAGTCGGCCCTGTGTCGCTGCGCGGGCCGTCGGAGGATCCATTTGCCGCCCTCGTGCGCTCGATCATGTATCAGCAGCTGGCGGGTGCCGCGGCCAATGCGATCCACGGCCGATTCCTCAAGCTGTTCGCGGACGGCCTTTCGCCGGCGGGCGTCCTGGCTCTACCCGATAGGGGCGATGCGAACGGCCGGCTTGAGCGGCTCCAAGGCGGCCGCCGTCACCGACCTGGCGCGGAAGGTCGAGGACGGAACCGTCCCGCTCGCGGATGCCGACTCGCTTTCCGATGACGACCTGATCGCGCGCCTGGTGCAGGTGCGCGGCATCGGTCCCTGGACCGCGCAGATGTTCCTGATGTTCCAGCTTCCGCCGGCTCGACGTGTGGCCGGTCGAGGACTACGGCGTGCGCAAAGGCTGGTCGACCGCACACCGGCTCAAGGACACGATCAAGCCGCGCGATCTTCAAGCCGAGGGAGAGAAATTCCGTCCCTACCGGACCATCGCCGCGTGGTACTGCTGGCGCGTCGTCGATACGGTCCTGCCGGTCAAGCCGAACGCAAAAGGCCCCGTTGGCGCCAAAACGGCGAGATTCCAACCCAGGTAGGGCCCCGCTGGCGCCAAAAGCGCGGAAACGTCCGTAAGCAGCTAGCGGCTGTATCGACGCCGCAGGCGCTCGATCGCTCGATCGCTCATCGGCGGCCAGCCATACGCGTCCAGGAACTCGCGCGCATGGCCGGGCCCGAAGTTGTACTGCAGCGTCCACACCCCGGCCGCCAGGTCGTCCTGCGGATCGCCGAGGCCCGCGAGGCCGAGGTCGATGAGAGCGCTCAGGCGGCCGTCCTCCACCAGCACGTTGGGCAGGCAGTAGTCGCCATGGATGAGCACGTGGCCAGGTCTGGGCTCGCCGAAGGGGCAGCCCGCCGTGTCGACCGCATGGATGTCGCGAAGGATCTCCCCCAAGCTGTCGAGCAACGCGTGACGGCTCCCATCCGAGCGAGGGATCCGAGATGGCGTGCCGCGGGCGGCGCGCGGTCAGGAGCCAGTCGTCGCCGAAGCCGCGGAACAGGCCCAGCACCTCGGGCACCGGCAGCCGCCCGGCCAGCCACACCGTGCGGTCGCGCTCCCCCTTCAAATCCCCGGCCCGCTTGACGTAGACGGCGCCGTTCTGGCCTTCGAGTCGCCAGACCGTCCCGGCCCAGCTCATCCACGCGAACTCCTTTTGCAGGCTGGTGCCGCCCACCGCGGACAGCGCGGCCGCGCGGACGGCGGGAGGAAGCCGCATGGACGATGACGACTTACGCTCCATCACTTCTATACGATGAAGTGTGGAGCCCGTGTGCAGTCAAGCGTGGGCTCGATGGGTGTGGAGGGTGCGTGATGGCCGCGAAAGTGCTTCCGGATACTCCTGACGCGTTCAAGAACGCGTCCTGGCAGGACATCCTGCCTTACTACGAGGACCTGGCCACACGCCCGCTGGAGGTCGCCAACGTCGAGGAATGGCTGGCCGACTGGTCGCGATTCGAGTCGCTGCTGTCGGAGGCCGCGGCGCTGGCCAACTTTGCCTACAGCTGCGACACCGCCGATACGACCGAGAGGCCGCCCAGCTGCGATTCGGGACTCAGATCACGCCCCGCGCGCATGAGCAGCGAGTACGGCTCCAGGCAAGGCTCGTGGAGCTCGACTACGTACGTCCCGGCCTCGAAACGATGATCCAGAGGTTTCGCAACCAGGTGGAGATCTTCAACGAGGCCAACGTGCCTCTGTTCGCGGAGATCTCAGAGCTGGGGACGCAGTGGGCCAAGATCAATGGCGCGATGACCGTCCAGTGGGACGGCGAAGAGAAGACCCCCACCCAGCTCTTGCCGTTTCTCCTTTCCACCGACCGCGATATCCGGGAGCGCGCC
>CAWJIC010000021.1:0-17416 GCA_963842755.1 uncultured Chloroflexia bacterium
CTGCGGGTGGGCGGGACGTTCAGCCAGCCTTCGCGGATCGCTCGTGCGGTGATCTCGGCGCGAGACGCAACTCCGAGGCGCTCGTACAGTCGTCGCAGGTGGGAGGCGACGGTACGCGGGGAGATGCCCAGGCGCGTGCCGATCTCGTCGTTGGTGAGTCCCTCGACGACCGCAGCAATGACCTCGCGCTCTCGCGGACTCAACGCTACCGCGCCACCGACGCCTCGAACGCTGAATGTCATGCCCCCGTCCGCCGCTCGTCTGATGGCATCGATCAGTTGTTCGATCGGTGCCATCTTTAGAACGTAACCGGCGGCGCCGAGCCTGAGCGCGGCCTCGACGTACTGTGGGTAGTCGAAGGCGCTCAAGACGACGACGGCAGGCGTGTGCAAATCGTGGGAGCGTTCTCGATACTGCTCGAGGAGGCGGAAACCAGTCTCTTCCTCGCCGAGGTGCAGATCGAGCAAGACGACATCTGCCGCTGCCTGCAAAGCCTCGAACTCGTCCAGCGACGCCGCGGAGGCGACGACCGACATGTCCGGTTGACGGGACACGATGGCAGCCGTGCCCTCCCGGACAACCGGGTGATCGTCGATGACCGCGACCCTGATGGCCGCCGCTTCGTGACTCATGAGACCCGCCAGTTGAGTGCAACCACTGTTCCGTCGCCCGGCCGGGACCGAATGTCGAGCACCGCCCCGACCTGTTCTGCCCGTTGTTGCATCGCCGCCAATCCGAAGTGCCCGGCAGCAAGCGCGGCTTCGGCCGCTCCCCGCGGGATCCCCAACCCGTTATCGGTGACGGTCAGTGAGACCTCGTTGGCATCGGCGCGTAGAGCACGTTGATCGGCGTGCGCCCGTGCCGCACGGCATTCGCCAACGCCTCCTGGGCAACACGAAAGACCGCCAGTTCGACCGACTCCGGAGGGCGGCTGTTGTCCTGCCGGTCCAGCGCCACGGAGCCATCGGCGAAGGGCTGCACGCGGTCCACCAGCCATTCAAGGGCTGCTCCGGCGCCCATCGTCTTGAGGAGCGGCAGCCGCAGGTCGGAGCAGATCGACCGAAGCCGCTCAGCCACTCCCCGGGCCATATCGGCCCCGATGGCATCGCCGGCTTCGTCGAAGCGCCGCATGATCAGGGTCAACTCTTGGAGGGCGTCGTCGTGAAGGTCGGAGGCGAGTCGAGCGCGCTCCGCTTCGGCTGCCGCAACAGCCAGGTCCCGCTGACGCTGGGTACGCTCGGCGAGCCCCAACAGAGGGGCGATGCTGAAGCGGCGCCAGATGACGACGAGAGCCAGCCAGGCCAACAGGGGCCAGAGGTCGGCGTAGGCGCGTGGTAGGACCGTCATCGCCGCCGCAGGGGTCACCCCGACCGCCAGGATCTCCAGTCGTTCCAAGGTCGAACGCCCATTGTCGAGGGCGGCAAGGACGGCCGGAACGAGCGGGATCGCGGCCACGAGCAAGTAGCGCAGCAGCCGATCGTCCACGTAGTTCCAGTTACCGCTGAAGCGACTCACAGTCCAGACCGTCAGCAAGGCAACGATCGCGAGGGCGGCGCTCAGCACTGCGACGCGTCCGCGTCCCGGCGTCCGACGCTCGGCCAATGCATGGGCGATCGGCAGTGCACCGAGGGCCGGCAGCAGGTAGCCCCCAAAGGCGATCCCGTACCCGGTCCCGGTGTACTGGATGGGCAGCGCCAACAGCGGGATGGCAACGGCGGTCCCGATGGGGATTGCGGCGCGGGCCCACGTTGCACCGAGCACGTCGCGAAAAACGAGCAGGCCGACTGCGATGCCGAGCAGCGCTCCGAACAGCATCAGCCATGCCGCGCCATTCAGACGCGCCTCCCAGGTGTCGCGGTTCACGTGGAGCGTCCCGCCTGAGAGGTCGACATCCTGGGTCGGACCAGCAACCGCCTCGATGAACGAGATACGCGCATCCATGAGCGTGGTTCGGATCATCTCGGCTTGAGGAAGATCGCCGGCGGGAGGCTGCGGCCCCACCACGACGGTGCCGTCACGCAACTCCAGCGCGGTGACGATCGCTCCCGGCCAAAGGCCTTCTCGCCAAGCGATCGACTCGGGGGTGATGTAGCCCAGACGCACCTGTCGGTCATCACCGCTGGTGAGATTGACGCCGAGCGCAACGTCGCCACCCCACCATGCCGCAGCGCCCCAGAACGCGGTGACCGCGACCAAGGCAAGGCTCGCCATGTCGCGACGCCGCAGGCCCATGCATCGACGGTACCAGAGCCCGTTGTGGTCGTCGTTAGGCGGACATGCGCAATCGGCAGCGGCCAGAGAGTCCATGGCGACCACATCAGTGCGGGTCCACGATCGGCCCATGGAGATCAAATGCAATGCGGGCTCGTGTCAATGAAGACCACAGCGGATCATCCATGAGTGGCCCCGATCACGTCCTTGAGGCACAGGGGCTCGGGAAGCGCTACCGCGGCTCTGTCCGGGCACTAGAAGGCGTAGATCTCACCATCGCGCCGCGCGGGATTACTGCCCTGGTCGGCCCCAATGGCGCCGGGAAGTCCACCCTGATCCGCTGTTGGGCCGGTTTCGAGCGACCGTCGCAGGGACGTGTCAGTGTGATGGGTGTCGATCCGTGGAGGCAGCGATCGGCAGTGCTGGCGCACACCGGATACGTGCCGCAATCGCCATCGCTGTACGAGGCGCTATCGGTCGACGAGCATCTTGATCTTGCGACGCAGCTGCGGCCCAATTTCGACCGGGCCTTTGCCGCCGCTCGGCTGGCGCGGCTCGGCATTCGGTCCGGGGCGCGCGGACGGGAACTGTCCGGTGGACAGCAAGCCCAGGTGGCGCTGACCCTGGCGTTGGGCACGAGGGCCGACATCCTGCTGCTGGATGAGCCACTTGCCGACCTTGACCCGCTCGCACGTCGCGAATTCCTGCAATTGGTGCGCGAGGCAGCGCACGATCACGGCACCACAGTGGTGCTCTCGTCGCACATCGTCACCGACATCGAGCAGGCGTGCGATGCCCTGATCGTGCTCGGAGCCGGTCGGGTCCTGGTGCATGCCCCCATCGCTGACCTCCTAGCCACCCATGGCATCTCCGATGCGGCTGCCGCTGAGGGCAGCCTGATCGCATCGTTTGCTGGGCAGGAAGGCGAGCGATTGAGGCTGATCAAACCCACGTCCCCCGAAACACGTCACGGAGCGCGGGCGGCCACGTTGGAGGAGATCGTGATGGGCTATCTCGCCTCGGCCAAACAACTGGGCGATGTCAATGCGGAGTCAGCGGCATGATCAGGTGGCTGCGGATCGTGTTTCGGATGCAACGATTTGAGTTCCTGGCGGTCGCCGTGTTCACGGCCGGCTGGGCGATCGGTGCCGCCTTCTTGGTATGGCAGATGAGCCAGATCACGAGTGCCAATCCCGAGTGCTTCGGCCACATCCCCTCGGGGCCGCATTGTCCGGCCATTCAGGACGTGTTTGCGCCATGGGAGCAGGCGGCACAGGCGCTGCTGGCGATCGGATTTCTGGGGCCGTTTCTGGTGGGGCTCGTTTTGGGAATCCCGATCGTGGCGCGCGAGATTGAGCAAGGCACCGCACAGATTGCGTGGTCGCTGTCGTTGAGCCGCGCTCGCTGGTTCGCCTGGCGGGCTGTACCCGTGGTGCTGGGCACCGTTCTGGCGCTGTCCGTTTACGCCACCGGCGGCGAGCTCCTCGCGCGCGGTCGCCTCGGACTCGATGATCCGGGGTTCCTGAGCTTCGCCGACCGCGGTCCGTTGGTCGTTCTGCGAGGCATCATGCTGCTCTCGATTGCAGCCCTTGTCGGCGCGTGGATCGGCCGCATTCTGCCGGCTCTGCTGACTGCCGCTGCACTCGCCGCAATGTTGACGTTCGGTCTGGGCGCGGGACTCGACGCGTGGCGTGCTACTGAGGCGACGGTCGTCGAAAGCGAGTCCGCAGTGCGGATGGATCCAGACCTGCTCGGTGGCCTCTATCTGGGACAGGTCGCCATCCTGCCGGACGGGACTGTTACCACGGACCGGCATGTAGACCGACTACCGGCCGATTTCAAGGAAGGCTTCCTGTTCCTACGTGCGTCAACGTATTGGACGTGGATGAGCCGTGAGTCCGCGATCACGGCCCTTCTGGCCGTCTTGGCAGTAACCGCCACAGTCCTACTACTGAGGGTGCGCCGACCCCTGTGAGCACATCGACCTGTTGGCGGCCTGTTCAGCTGGGATCAGCCGGACGGATGACACCAGTGCGAGTTCCGTGGGGCATGTTGCGGCCGGCGCCTGGAGGAACTGGGGGAGGGCTCCGGTTTCAGCACGACCCTGCCCCCGCCGACTTCGGCGCGATCGCCGCTCCGACGGGAGATCTCGCCGCCGTCGGGACCTGCCGGCGGGCGGTGGCCAGGCCCTCATCGGTCAAGGCACCTTGGTGATCAACGATGAGTGCGTCGTCCTCGACCGCGGAAGCGACCGGGTGACGCGCATCTGGAGAGTGGGGCAGACAAGATGGGACGCCGACGATGGAACCATCCGCTTGGTCCTGTTGAGGCCGGCATCTTTCCGCGCGGAACGGCCGGCACGATCCGTTCATCGCGTCTGTGGGTTACGGCGTCCGTCCCATCACTCGACCTTGCCCAGTGGCGCGGGGCCGCGGATAAGCGGCTCCAGGCGAGATGCCGCTACTCCGAGTATCAATTCGCGGACGAGTCCGTGCATCTGGTAAGCGAAGGAGTCCTGATCGGACATCCGGATTGCGCCCGCGACGGCTTCGAGGTCTCGCTGCCACTTTGAACGATCCTCCTCGTCAAAGTGGCCGGGTCCGAGCTTGTTCCTGACGAACTTGACGAACATCTCGCGCGACACGGCTTGCTTGCCCAAGGTGAAGACCGGCTCCGTTCGCCATTCCTCCAAGGTCCTCCAGTCAAACCCGAACGCACGGTCGGGCCCGCGCTGGCCGGCAAAGTGGATCACTGGGCCCAGCGTCCGCGTTAGCTCATGGAACGCACGTCCGCGATCTGTATCCCCGGGAAGCCATAGCTGAACGCCGAGCTTTCGACACAGCACCGGCAGAACGGGGTGTCTTGAAAACAGCCAGCGGAATAGCAGCAGCGACGCATCGTCCATATCGTCGAGGCTGAGCCGCGGTGCGCGATACCAATGTCGAAGCCGATCCATGTCGCGCAGGAACAGCCCGCGCAGCTCCGGACTGGGCGACTGGAGGTCGCGATGCGTAAGGGCCGTCGGATTGTCGGACGCGTCGGCCAGCTCCGCCGCCTCGGAGTCCGGCAGGAAGCGAGTCCCGATGAATACCTCGCTGAGCCGCCCGGCAAAGGTTCCAACCAGGCTGCCGTCCTCCAAGCACCCGGCAAAGGTCAGGGGCTGATCGAATACGAACCGGCTTGGGCGCTCGGCGAGCTCAAGATCGATCATCAGCCGTTGACCGGGATTGTGGGCCCAGGGCTGGAGCTCGAATATCGCCACCGAGTTCGCTGTGGGGTTCGCCGTCAGCAGCAGGCGGCGGGCGGTGGAGCGAGACGCGTCGGCGCGAGCCACCAGCGATTTCCCGTCCTCATCCTGAAGAACAAGGCAGACGCGCCCCGGTACGTCGGCCTCGTTTACGACCACCTTCACGGTGGAGGCACCACGCTTCGCCGAACCGAGAACGACCTGCTCTCCCAGCGTGTCGGGCTGTACATCGAAGCCGATGAACACACCTTCGCTGGCCTCCGGACCGAGCGGCATGGTCGGCACCGCAACGTGCCCGCCGCGCGCGAACCATGCGCTGCCCCCATCGCTGCCGACAATCGGCGGGAGGCCCTGGTGAAGTTGGCCGTCGTCGTACCCGAAGTCGTATAGCTCGGGAACGGGATCCGCGTCGCTGTCGGCGTTGGTCATCGGGCGGGAAGAGTCTGACATGCTGACCACGATGGGTTCATGGTGTGGGACTCGAACGGCCCCGGTCGCAGCCGCGCAGAACTGCGAGCGCGACGGCCTGGCTCGAGGTCGCCTCGTTCGGCCACCTGCTCGGGTGTCTCTGACGGGCCACCGCGCTTACCCCGCTGCCGCAAGCTGCTCGGCGGCGGCGAGGACCTGACGGACGTAGTCCGCGGAGGCGCTGCCGGGGGCGATGAGGCATGTCGTCGGCGGCACCGCCATATCGACCGGGGTGGAGTAGTCGACCAGGAAGACCGAGATCGTCGGGAGACGGTCGTGAAACGGCAGGAGCGCCTTCCAGAGCCACCGCTGCTCGTGCGGAGTCAGCCGATTGCGGACGCCTCTCGGGCCCGTTGTCATACGCCACTTCCAACGCTCACCCTCGGGCTGATAGGTCACCCACAAGTCCTCGAGGCGCGCCCGCAGCTCGGGCGTCCCGGGACACAGCGCGGCGGGCGCCGAGGCCGCTGCTGCGAGCGTCGCGAGCGCGGCACGGTCGGCGAGCCAATCGGGCTCGCGCACGCGCGCGCTGAGCCGGCCTTGCGCGGCGACGACGGCGGAGACCCACGTGCGCCATGTTTCGGCATCCAGCCCGCGTCCACGCAGGCCCCCGTCTCCTTCGGGATGCCGATCCAACGGGGGAACCTGGAGGCCATCGTGGACCAGGGCATGGACGCAGAAGGCGAGGGGCGGAAGCGCGTCCTCTGACCAGAACCACCGATCGCTCGAACGCGCGAGGAACATCGCCATCACCGTGCTGCCCAGCCCACCTCAGACGAGGACCGTCTCATTGTCCTCCCGCGCCCAGTGCCATCGAGCGGTCACCTCGGTTTCGTATCTAGGCCCTCAGCCCCTTCCCGATCGCCCGGTCCCTCGACCCGGGCGCGCTCGCGACGGCGCTCGCCATGCGTCATCCAGCCGAGTTCGGTCCACTCGTTTGATCAGGGGACCTGCGGTTCGTCCGCCTGGGCTTCGGTAGCGGCTCGCAGCCGTCGCGCCACGATCGAGGTGGCGCCCCCGGTGTCCCCGAGGACGTCGAGCGTCGCGGCCCGGGCCTCCTCGACCGGGCCGTGAAGCCAGAGCTGGGGCTTCCCTCCGGGCTCGGGCGCGGAGCGCGTCGAGGGTGAGATCAGGGGGCTCGATGTCGGCTGATCGAGACGCGAGGCGACAAGGCCGCGTAGGCGGAACGGCGCGCCGTCGCAGTCGCCGGCGGCCTCCCCGACGGAACGTCGCTATGGCTCCTCGGGTCCGCGTTCGATGTTCAGGATCCCGAAGCCAGCGCCCTCGAGCACTTCCGCGGCTCGGAGGTAGCGATCCCAGAACCGACGTAGGTTCACGATGCTCCCTTCGGGCGCACCGGCTCCGTCGGGATAGCGGAAGCGCATGCTGCGAGGGTCGATGTCGCCGAGCTCCTGGACGAAGCGATCGACGAGCCCAGCATCCTGGGCCGCCTCCTCGGTCTTCGGGAACACCTCGTCGAGGGTCGGTCGCGCGCGCCGCCACAGCGCCCGGAGTTCGTGGTCGTGGATCAGATCGACCGGTGCGTCGAGCAGGTCCGCGCTGTTGGCGATGATCCCCTTGATCCGCAGTTCGAGGGAGTGGCGGCACAGGAACAGGAGCGGGCTCGTCGAGGTAGCCCCGGAAGCCCGGGCGCTCGGCCAGGTGCTCCGCCACGATCTCGGCGGCCTGGTGGTAGCCGTCGGCCATCGGCTCCCAGTCGCCCGCTCCCGGAGCCGCCGCCGCGTTGTAGATCCAGTCGTCTGCACCACCGAGAAGAGGGAACTCGGGATCAGGCAGCAGGCGGAGGTCTGGTCGCTTCGATGTCACGGCCCGAGTCTGCACCAGCCGTGCGACGGGAGCAACCGCACCAGGCGGCGTACACGTCGACAGCGGGCCCGGTCGGCACGACCCACTCGCCGGCGGCGCGGACACCCGCGAGGTAGTCCTCCTCGGTCTTCGCGCCGACTATCTCATCGAACAGGCCGATCGCGCGACCGCCGAGGTGGCGGGCTCTGTTGCCGTCCAGACGTTGGGGGATGAGCTCGATCGCGGCCGCTCCGAGTAGATGGGCGACCCGAACCTCGAGCCTCATGGCGGCGATTATCGACGCCCGGCCGAACACCGACCTGATACCCTGTGCTCCACAACTTCAGATAAACGCCGCTGGGCCGCGAAGCCGGTGCAAGTCCGGCACAGTCCCGCTACGGTGACCGACGCTCTCGAGCGTCGGAAGTCCGGTCGCCGACCCTGCGGAGGTTGCTCGAACCTTCGAGAGAAAGGGTAGGCACGATGCGTCCGACCAGCTGGGGCCCCTCCTTCGTCATCGAAGCGAGGGGTCGTCGATTCCCTGGCAGCCACACCCTCGGCCACGCCCAGGTCTCTCGCGGGCGACAGGTGAGGGCGTTCACCCCAGTCATCGCGATGGTTGTTCTCCTGGCGGCGTGCTCATCATCGGCCCAGCCCGCTGGCTCTTCGACGGTCGGCAGCTCGCCCGTCCCGACCTCCGCTCCGACCGCCGCGACCGGCCCATCGGCGAAGGCCTGGTTCCCTCTTCAGCTGAGCGATGACGAGGGTACGCGTGTCTCGATCCCCGCCGAGCCGCGCCAGATCGTCTCGCTGACGCCAGGCACGACCGAGATCCTGTTTGCGCTCGGGATCGGCGACCGGGTCGTGGCCACCGATAGCGCGAGCGACTACCCGCCTGCGGCCGTCCCGCTGCCGGACGTCGCCGCCTTCGGCAGCGTCGATGCCGAGAAGATCGTCGGAATCCGCGCCGATCTCGTGATCGCCGGCGGGAACGGCTACACCCCGCCCGATGGCGTGGCCCAGCTGCGCTCGCTTGGGATCCCCGTGCTCGTGGTCTATGCCGCCTCGGTCGACGGCGTGGCGGACGATGTGGAGCTCGTCGGCCGTGCGGTCGGGCGGCCGGCCCAAGCTGCCGAACTCGCTGGCTCGATGCGCACCGAGGTCGACGCGCTCGGCGGTGCCGTTCGGGACCTCGCAAAGCTGCGCACCTTCTACGAGATCGACGCCTCGAAGGAGATCTACGGACCGGCCGACCACTCTTTCCTGGCCGAGATGGTCGGCCTCGCCGGCGGCGCCCCGATCACGAGCGGATCGCCCGACAACTTCCAGATCCCGCTCGAGCGGCTAATCGCGGCGGATGCCGAGGTCATCGTCCTGGGCGACGCGGCGCACGGCGTCGCGGCGGATCAGGTCGCGAAGCGACCCGGTTGGAGCGGGATGACGGCCGTGCGGACCGGCGCCGTTCGGGTCGCCGATGACACGCTCATCACGCGACCAGGTCCCCGTCTCGGGCAAGGTCTTCGGTCGCTCATCCTCGCGATCCACCCGGAAGCCACCCTGCCATGACGCCGCCCGCGCCGATCAGCGTTCAGACGGCCGCCGGGCGACGGCGGACCGTCGTCGAGGTCCGCGCCGGGGTCGCATTCCTGACCCGGGTTCCCGTCGGGCCGGCCGATCCGGCGTCGACCGGGGCGCCGGCATTCGGGCTCGTCGGCGCCGCCATCGGCGTCGTCGGGGCCCTCCCGATCCTCGTTCTCGCGGGTACGGCGCCGCTCGCGGCCAGCGGGCTCGCCGTCGGGGCGATCGCGGTCGTGTCGGGCGCGCTCCACCTCGACGGTCTGGCCGACACCGCCGACGCGCTGGCCGCGCCGAACCTCGAGGCGTCGACCAGGGCGCGCAAGGATCCGGCGGTTGGACCGGCCGGGGCTGCCGCGATTGCGATCATCGTGCTCGTAGACGCCGGCCTGCTCGCCGCTCTCGCCGCCGGTCCCGGACCGGCGGTCGCCGCTCTCGCCTGTATCGTCGCGGCGGCGGGCTCGCGGGTCGTGCCAGTATTGGTGGTCTCGCTGCCCGTCGGGCAGCCCGCAGGCCAGGGTCTCGGCGCCTGGTTCGCCGCCGGAACGGGCCGAAGGTCCGCGCTCCTCGCGGTGGGATCGGCGCTCGCGATCGCGCTCCTGGCCATGGAGGTATCGGCTCGACCGGCCCTTGTCGGCGGGGCCGTGGGCGGGGTCGCGCTCGCGACGGTCGTCGCCGGCGGGTTGGCCCGCGCCCGGAGCGGCCTCGACGGCGACGGCCTCGGAGCGCTCGTCGAAGTCGCCTTTGCCGCGATCCTCCTGATGACGGTCCTCGTATCGTGAGTGAGCGCCTGGTTCTCGTCCTCGGCGGAACACGGAGCGGGAAGAGCCGGTTCGGGCTGGAGCGGGCACGCGCCCTGGCCGGCTCGAGGTTGGTCGCCTACTTGGCGACCGCCCGCCCCGGCGATCCAGAGCTCGATCGCCGGATCGAGGGCCACCGACGCGAGCGTTCCGCGTCCTGGCCAACGGTCGAGGTGGGCGCGGATCTCGCGGCGACGATCCGCTCGGTGGAGCCGACCATGCCGATCCTCCTCGATGGACTGACCCTCTGGGTGAGCGCGATCACCGGAAACGGGTGGGCGGACGTCGACGGCATTGTCGGCGGGCCCGTTTCTCGCGCCCTCGACGCGATCCGGGAACGGCCCGGTCCTGTCGTCGTGGTGAGCGACGAGATCGGACTAGGGATGGTGCCGATGGATCCGGCGGCCCGGGGTTTCCGTGACCTCCTCGGGATCGTCCACCAGCGGTTTGCTGGCGAGGCGGACGAGGTTCATCTGATGGTCGCCGGGCTGCCCCTCACGCTCGTCAATCGATGACGGACCGCGTCTGGCTCGTGAGGCACGCCTCGACCGCGTGGTCGGGCCAGCGGTGGTGCGGGCGCACCGACCTGCCTCTCTCGGCGGCGGGCAGGGCCGAGGCCGATCTGCTCGCCTCGCGCCTTGCCGTCGTGCTCCCGACGACGGTCAGGCTCGTCAGCTCCCCGGCGCTGCGAGCGCGCGAGACCGCCGCCCCGATCGCCCAGGCGACGGGGCTCCAGGTGGAGGTCGACGACGCGCTCCGCGAGGTCGACTTCGGGCGGGCTGAGGGCTGCACGTGGGACGAGCTGCGGCGGCGCCTGCCGGCTCTGGCGGCCGCGCTCGCGGTGAGCAAGACGGAGATCGACTGGCCCGATGGGGAGACCGCCCAGGCGTTCCGCCAAAGGACGGAGGCCATGTGGCGCCGCGTCTCCGCAGGCGACCGATCGGTCGTGCTCGTGAGCCACGGCGGCATCATCCGGTCGCTCCTGGCTGGTCCTGTCGCGAGTCCGGCCCCGGCCTTGATCGCGCCGGCCTTGGTCATCGAGCTCGCCCGGACCGGCGTCGGCTGGGCGATCGCGTCGACCAGCGAGGCCGCCAAGGAGGATCGCTTTGAATAGGCTCGAGACGGCCATCGAGGCGATCGGTCCGCTCGACGCACCCGCGATGGCCGCTGCGAAGGAGCGTCTGGACCAGCTGACGAAGCCACGCGGCAGCCTCGGCCGCCTCGAGGAGCTGGCGGTCCAGGTGGCCGGCATTACCGGGTCACCCTCGCCAACGTTCGACCGGAGAGCGATCGTCGTCGCAGCCGCCGACCACGGCATCGCCGCTCGCGGCGTCTCGGCCTACCCGCCTGAGGTGACCGCTCAGATGGTCGTCAACTTCGTCGCCGGCGGGGCGGCGATCAACGTCCTTGCGCGGATCGCTCACGCGGAGGTCCTGGCCGTCGACGTCGGCGTCACATCGCCGCTCGAGTCGCCCGGGCCGGCCATGGTCGACCGCGCGGGTGGGCGCCTGCTCTCACGGCCGATCCGACGGGGCACGGCCGACCTCTCGGTCGGGTCGGCGATGTCCCGGACAGAAGCCCTGGCGGCGATCGAGGTCGGACTCGGGATCGCGACACGACTGGCCGAGGAGGGCGTGAGCCTCCTCGGGATCGGCGAGATGGGGATCGGCAACACGACGGCCGCGAGCGCGGTCGTCGCTGCCCTGACCGGGAGACCGGTGCGCGAGGTTACGGGCCGGGGAACCGGCGTGGACGACGCGATCTGGGCACGCAAGGTCGCCCTCATCGAGCGTGGCCTGGAGGTGAATCGTCCAGACCCCGCCGATCCGGTCGGCGTCCTCGCGACCGTTGGCGGATTGGAGATCGCCGCACTGACCGGCCTCGCGCTCGGGGCATCCGCCGAAGGCATCCCAGTGATCCTCGACGGCTTCATCACCGGCGCCGCGGCGCTCGTCGCCGCGCGTCTCTGCCCGGCCATCTCGGCACGCCTCATCGCCGGCCATCGCTCGGTCGAGCCTGGGCACGCCGTGCTCCTCGAGTGCCTCGGCCTCAGGCCACTCCTCGATCTCGGCCTGCGGCTGGGCGAGGGGACCGGCGCCGCGCTGGCGATGGCCTTGGTAGACGCCGCCTGTCGGGTGCGCGACGAAATGGCGACCTTCGAGTCGGCGGGCGTCGCGGAGCGAGACTAAGGGCAAAAGTACGCCAGCGCGCCTGGCGCCACGGTGGCCGCGCGGGTCGATGAGGCGGACGGGGGAGACGGGACGAACAGACATGGAGGTATCCTTCGAAACGCGGACGACGCGACCGAGTGCGGAGGCAGTCGCGGGGAGTGGCCGGCGAAGCGGCGGGATCGGAACCGCTCGCGCGACCTCGACCTGTTTGGCCCCGGCGACCGAGGACCGCAGCACCGGCGGGATCCGGACGGCGCTCATGAGGCGCCCCCGAGGGTGAACGTGCCGCCGTCGGCGACCGACGCGACGGCCAGGGGCCGTCCCGCCCGGCGCGCTTCGACCGCGGCATCCGAGCAGACCGGGCAAGCCGGGTCGCGCCGGAGTCTGAGCTCGCTGAACGTGGCGTCGAGCGCATCGAACAGGAGCAGCCGCCCGGCGAGCGTGTTGCCGATCCCGAGCAGGAGCTTGAGCGCCTCGTTCGCCTGGAGCAGGCCCATGATCCCGGGCACGACGCCGAGGACGCCGGCCACCGAGCAGCCGGGCGCGAGCTCGGGCGGCGGCGGCGTCGGGTAGAGGCAGCGGTAGCAGGGGCCCTGGTACGGCGTGAAGACCGTCAACTGGCCCTCGAACCGGAACACGCTGGCGTGGACGACCGGGATGCCGGCCGCGACCGCCGCGTCGTTGAGCAGGTAGCGCGTCTCGAACGTGTCGGTCCCGTCGACGATGACCTCGTAGCCGGCGATGAGCCGCTCGACGTTGTCCGCGACGAGCATCTCCTCATGGCCCACGACCGTCACGTCCGGGTTGAGGGCCTGGATCGTCCGCCGCGCAGAGTCGACCTTCTTCTCGCCGATCCGGTCGTTGGCGTGGATGACCTGGCGCTGCAGGTTGGACAGGTCGACGACATCGAAGTCGACGATCCCGATCGTGCCGACGCCGGCCGCGGCCAGGTAGAGCATGGCCGGCGCACCGAGCCCGCCCGCGCCGATGAACAGGACCTTCGAGTCGAGCAGCCTGGCCTGGCCATCGAGCCCGACCTCGGGGATCAGCAGGTGGCGGCTGTAGCGCTGCTTCTGCTCGGCCGAGAGGGTGGGCGGCTTGGTCCACGGCAGGCCGCGCGTCTTCCACTCCTGGAAGCCGCCCGACATGGACGCGACGTCGGCGTAGCCCATGTCGCGCAGGGTCTGGGCCGCGAACAGGGAGCGGACGCCGCCGGCGCAGTAGAGCACGACCGGCCGGTCGTGCTGCGGGACCTCGGCCTCGATCTGCTGCTCGAGGTAGCTCTTACTGATGTGAACGGCGCCGGGCAGGTGGCCCTGCTCCCATTCGCTGGCTTCGCGGACGTCGACGAGGACGGCATCGCCGCGCTCGCGGATGAGGGCGACCTCGGCGGGATTCAGCTCGCGGATCTGCGAGCGAGCCTCGCGCAGGAGGTCGGCGTAGGACTTCGGCATGGGATCGGGATGACTCCGGGGATCGACGGGCTGCCGCAGGGTCGCGACAGGGCGAGGGGACGATGGGGTGCCGGCGTCAGGCCGGCGCGCTACACCTGCAGCGGCCCAGGGGCGCGGTCATGCGGGCTCCTCCGTCGGAGCGGAAGGAACGCCGGCGCCGACCGGCGTCGCGTCGTCGAACTCGGCGATCGCCTGCCCGAGGGTGTCGAGGCTGAGCATCGCGCACTTCAGCCCGGGATGGCCTGGATGACGGGCTGCGGGTCGGCCGGCACGGCCGGCGGCGGGACGAGATCGGCGAGGGTCATCGCCTCGAGCGCCCTGCTGATCGCGTCGCGGACCCGGACCCACATCAAGTTGACCGAGCAGCGGGCCGTCCGATCGCAGGCCGGCTCGTGCGGGCCGTGCTCCGGCTCATCCGTGGCGCAGATCATCGGGGCGAACGGGCCCTCCAGGGCGCGCAGGACGTCCGACATCCGGATCTCGGTCGGTGGGCGGCCCAGCTCGTACCCGCCCCGGGCGCCCCGCGTGCTGACCACCAGGCCGACGTCGCGCAGGCTCGTCACGAGCTGCTCGAGGTACGGTCGGGGAAGCTCCTCTTCGGCGGCGATCTCGGCCAGGCTGGCCGGCCCCGCGCCGTGGTGGCGGCCGAGCTGGACCATCAGCCGGACGCCGTACTCGCCCTTCGTGCTGAACGAGATGGCGCCGCTGCCATGGAACTGGGTCCGGGTGCTCAGGGTCGGGGTCCTCGCAGGGGTGGTCTCAGCCCGGATCGCCGGGTATCCCGGACGCACTCGAATTCCGAGTGAATCCGTCGGGATTGAGTGTACGCGGGACTGCGCCAGGGCGTCAACGCGGCCGGGGGGGGGGGGTAAAGGGGTAGCAGTCTGACTAAACGCTTTCTCTGTCAGGTGCCGGCCACCCAGGAGCTACCCTTCAGATCACCAGAGAGATGGAGGAATTGGGGCGGCTGGAGCGTCGTCGGTCATCGGGTCGGGCGGGCGGCAGCGGACTCGTCCCGGTTCACCACATCAGGCCCGCGTCGCGCGGATCCCAGCGCTCGGCGAGCAGGGTGACCTTGACGTCGTGCTCGACGACCGATCTCGGCCTGCTCCTTGACCTGCTGCGATCATCGATCCGGCGTACGGGCAGAAGGGCGTGGTCAGGATCATCTTGACCTCGGTCGAGTCGGGGCCGAGGATGATCTGCTTGATCAGCGCCAGCTCGACGACGTTCATCCCGATCTCGGGGTCGACCACCGCCCGAAGGGCGTCGAGGATCGCCAGCTCGGTCGCCCGGCGCTCGGCGTCGAAGGGCGGCGCGGGCGCGGGCGGAGGGGTCGCGGGGAGGGAGGTCGTCGGGATCGCGTCGGCGCTCATGGCGAAATCCTACCATCGAGGTCGGGAATGGCCGCAACGGGCCGGCGAGGCTCGGGCAGGGCGTCCTCGATCCGATCGAACGGAGGCTTGCGACGGCCCGCCGCAGGCTCAGGCCGAGACCGGCGACCCCTTCACGACCACGCCCGGGATCCGGAGGTGTTCGGGCAGGATCGCGGCCTCCTCGGGCGACAAACCCGGCCCAACGAGCGACCCATCCGGTCCGACGAACTCGGCGTACCGCCCGCGGTGGTCGGCGGCGTAGGCCCAGGCGGTCGCGACGCCGAGCGTCCTGAGCTCGGGGTGGTCGGTGAGGATCCGGGTGAGGTCGTACCCGTTCCGGCGCTCCTCGAGGAGTTGCCGCACGGTCATCCGGCTGCCGTAGCAGAACGGCTCGCCGTTCATCACCAGCGGATCCGACTTCACCCACTTGATGGCCGTCTCCGGGTGACCACCGGGATGTTCGCCGCCTCGGCCGGCCAGTCGCACTCGTGGGTCACCCCGACGAGCTCGTCGCCCAGCCCGAGGGCGAACACGATCTCGGTCGCCGAGGGCAGGAGCGAGACGATCCGAATGCCCGGAGTCTAGCCCGGCGGGGCCAGACGGCCCGTCGGTCGGTCAGGCCGGCTTGAGCACCTCGACCTGGGCGCGGGCGGCGGCCTTGTCGGTGAACCAGACCGCGTCGATCGGGGTGTAGGTCGGCCCACTCGGCCGGCAGCGACTCCTCGGGGAAGATCGCGTTCACCGGGCACTCCGGCTCGCAGGCGCCGCAGTCGATGCACTCGTTGGGATCGATGAACAGCTTGCGGTCGACGCCTTCCTCGTAGTGGATGCAGTCGACCGGGCAGACCGAGACGCACGACAGGTCGAGCACGTCGACGCAGGGCTCGGCGATGACGTAGGTCATTCGAGTCCTCTCCCTGGAGTACTCGATCCCCGACCGCTCCCCGCGCTGTCTCCCGCCACGAAACGGCGACCGGTGGTACTGGGGTGCTCATCCTGTCACCGCGAGCGAGCGCCGGTGACGCGGTCCCAACGACGTCCGCCACGCCTGGCCTCACGTGGCGCCCGTGTGGATGCGCATCTGCCAGCTTACTCGTGCGCGTCAGGTGCGGTCACTGCTTCCCAAGGCCAGCTCGTTCCGTACCGCGGCAACGGGAAGCCCCTCACGATGCGAACACGGTGTTGCCGGCGGCTGCTCTACCACGCGCCTTTGCGGGCTCTGACCCCCCTTGCGCGAAATCGGTGGCTGAATTCGCATCGCCCGCAGCGAACGTCTCGAGGGTCACGCCGGCAGCCGTGACGTCGGGCGCCAGGGCCAGGGCGACGACGCCGTCCTCGCGCAGCTCGATCAGCCCGGCGGTGTCCGCCGGGACCTCCGCCCGGGCATCGATCGCCTCGGGGGCCGGCGCGGCCGCGGTCCGGACGTACGGCCGGACGCCGAACAGGTCCGCGGCGCGCAGATCGACATATGGGGTGTAGAGGCGGTTGGCCTCGACCGGGAGGGCGTCGTGCGACGCGAGCGCGGCGAGCCGCTCGGCGGCCAGCCAGTCCGGCTCCGAGCGCTCGTCGGCGAGCGCCTTGGCGAGGCCGAGATCCGCGAACGCGAACGGGAGATCGGCCGGTCCTCGCCGGGCCGGCCGGGCCGGGGCCGCCGGAGCGGCCTCGTCGGTCGTCGAGGCCTCGGTGGACGGGGTCGTCATCCGAGCGACCCCTCCATCTCGAGCTTGACCAGGCGGTTGAACTCGATCGCGTACTCCATCGGGAGCTCCTTGGTGAACACCTCGAGGAAGCCCTGGACGATCAGGTTCTCGCCTCGTTCTCGGTCAGCCCGCGGCTCATCAGGTAGAAGATCTGGTCCGCGCTGATCTTCCCGACGACGGCCTCGTGGGTCATCGTCGTGTCGTCTTCCTGGATGTCGATGTAGGGGTACGTGTCGCTCCGGCTGATGTCGTCGAGCATCAGCGCGTCGCAGCGGACGCTGGCCACGACGTTCGTGGCGCCGGGCCGACCTTCAGCTGGCCGCGGTAGGTGGCCCGGCCGCCGTCCTTGGAGACGGACTTCGAGACGATCCGGCTGCGCGTGTTCGGCGCCAGGTGGACGGCCTTCGCCCGGTGTCCTGGTGCTGTCCGGCCCGGCGACTGCGACCGAGATGATGTCCGCGGTGGCATTTTCGCCGCGAAGATACATTGCCGGATACTTCATCGTGAGCCGGCTGTTGTGGGCGAAGATCCCGTTGGCGATGAAGTTCGCCGTCCCTTCCACTTCGATATCGAAGGTGAATGGTGGTACTGTAGTTGTTGCTTCGTAC
>CAWJIC010000022.1:0-73269 GCA_963842755.1 uncultured Chloroflexia bacterium
CGAGCGCGTCGGCGACCGGTTCCGGGCGGAGGACCATCCCGGCGCCCCCGCCGTAGGGGTAGTCGTCCACCGAGCGATGCCGGCCGATCCCCCACCGGCGCAGGTCGTGGATGCGGATCGTCGCGAGACCGCGCTCCTGGATCCGACCCGGGATGCTCGCGGCCAGAGGGCCCTCCAGCATCGCCGGAAAGAGGGTCAGGACGTCGATCTCGAGGGTCATGCCGGTCCCGGCTCGGCTGCTTCCGTCGGCTGGACAGCCGGCTCGACCGCCGGCTCCGCGGTGGAAGTGTCGGTCGTCATCTGGGCCTGTGCGTTGGTGGCCGGCCGCGTCGGGCGCAGCTCGCCCTTGCGCGGGCGAGGCGGCCGCGGCGGCTTCGGCGGCTTGATCGGCCCCAGGTCGAGTGCCTCGGCGTCGACCACGATCTCCCCCCGTCGTGGCGCGAAGATGCGGATGAAGTCGCGGACGGCGGGCACATCGAATTCGCCGCGCGGCCCGCCCCGGACGACGTAGACGTCGTTGTCAGCGACCCGGTAGACATCGACGACCGTGCCGAGTTCCTCACCGTCGATGCCGCGGACCGGGACGCCGATCACCTCGTGCCAGTAGAAGGCGCCGCGTCCCGGCTCTTCGGCTGGCGTGACGTCCGTCTCGAGGTAGATCCCCCGGTAGGCCTCGGCGGCGTTCCGGTCCTGCACCTCGGCGAAGCGCAGCCGCCAGCCGGGACCGTCCGGGATCGCCACCGCGTCGACGATCGTGAGCGCAGTCTCGCTCCCCTCGGGGAAGAGCGTCGCCCCGCGGGCGAACCGCGACTCCGGGCGGTCGGTCAGGACCTCCACCCGGAGCGCGCCGTTGAGTCCGTGGACGCCTCGCACGAGGCCGACCACGAGCCGCGTGCCGATGGTCAGACGATCTCGAGCGAGACCGGCTCGCCCTCGCGGGCGGCCGTCACCTTGAGCAGGGTCCGGAGCGCCTTGGCGACGCTGCCGTTCCGCCCGATGACCTTGCCCATGTCGTCCTCGGCCACGTGGAGCTCGAGAACGACCCCGTCCCGGTCTCGCGTGAGCTCGACGTGGACGGCGTCCGGATCGTCGACGAGGGATTTGGCGACGTACTCGACGAGTTCCTTGGCGGGCATCTCGGCGACCCCTACTTGGCCGCGGGCAGGATGCCCGCGCTGCGGAACAGGCGCGCGACCGTCTCCGACGGCTGGGCGCCCTGGGCGAGCCACTTCTTCGCCTTCTCGGCGTCGATCACGATTTCGACCGGCTCGGTCCGGGGGTTGTAGTGGCCGATCGTCTCGATCGACCGCCCATCGCGGGCGTTGCGGGCGTCGGCGACGACGACCCGGTAGGTCGGCTGCTTCGTTGCGCCGACTCGGGTGAGGCGGATACGGACGGCCATCTGGGCTGAACCTCCTGCTGGGCTACGGCTTGGTGACGGTGAGGATGAACGTGGCGGTGTCGACCTTGTCGCCGGTCAGGCCGGCGGACGCGAGGACGTCGAACGGCTCGAGATAGGGCTTGAGCTCGGTGGCGTAGGTCCCGGCGTCCGGGAGCGACGAGGCAAGTGGCTCGGCGAGCTTCCGAATCGCCGCGAGGTCGACGAACACGCTCGAGACGTTCTTCGTCCCGACGCGGTCCATGACCGCCTTGTAACGGGCCTGGTCGCCCAGGCTCGATCCGGCCTTCACGTCGAGGACGGACTTCACGAACGCGTCCCCGGCGCCGACGATCGCGAGGCCACGCTGGACCGTGAAGGCGATCTGGACGCGACCGTCGATCGGGAGCGGGCCGGCGCTGCCCCCGGTCGCCGTGCCGAGCAGTTGGCGAGCGTCGCCGAGGTCGATCGTCGTGATCGTCCCGTCGGCGTACGGGTCGTCGCGGACCGTCACGCCGGCCAGGCTGCCGGCGAGCGAGACGAGGTTCTTGAGCTGGGTGAAGATCTGGTCCGCCCCCGCGGCGTCGGTCGGGACGATGACCAGCCCGCCGGACGGTGTGGCGCCGGCGGCGGTGACGACGATCCCCACGTCGCCCATCCAGCCGACGAGCTTGTCGAGGCCGCCGAGCACGCCGGCGGCCTGCTCGATCTGGGCGAACGGCGAGCCGAGGCCGGGGCTCTTCTTGAGCTCGTCGAAGGACGCCTTGAGGCCCGTCCCGACGTCGTGCGTCTCGATGAGCGCGATGGTCGAGGCGGGGAGCTTCCCGGCGATCGTGCCGGCCCGGTTGTCCATCTTCACGACGGTCGCGACGTGTGGCATGACCGACCGACCGATGAGCGCGTCCTCCTCGATCTGGCCGGCGGCGGCGATCCAGCCGGGCAGCCGGTCGAGCACCGACTTGCCGATGCCGGCGACCGACAGCGCGTCCCCTCCGCCCACCGACATGGCGGCGTCCAGGTAGCGCTTCAGGTCGAGATAGGTCCGCGAGACCTGGTCGCCGTCGATACCGGCCACCGCGTCGCGGAAGGCGGGGTTCGCGGCCAGGCCGTTCGCGCCGTTCCGGTCGATCGCGGCCTTGACCGAGGCGAGATCGCCGACGAGCAGGACGCCGCCGGTCGCGGGCATCGCCGCCGTCGGTCCACTCGTCGAGGGATACGTCGACAGCGTAGCGCCCTTGTAGGTCTCGGTCTCGGCCTTGACCCGGGACAGCGAGCTGAACCAGGTCGTCGCCCGGCTCGGGTCCTTCTGGGTCGCGACGAGGAGCATCGCGCACCTTGGCGGGGTCGGTTGCGGACGGTGGCGAAGGCGCGACGATGGTGAACGCCGAGCTCGCCGTCGAACCACGGCTTGATGTCCGTTCGTCCAGTCGTGACTTCCGTCGCCGATCTTGACGATGAGCCGGTCAAGGGTCTCGTCGATCTTGGTGTCGAGGGCGGCCTGGTCCGCGAACCCCGGGAAGTTGGCGAGGAAGCGGCCGAGGTTCTGGCGCTGGTCGCCGGGAAGGTCGAGGCGGACCTCGAGATAGGCGAGAGCGTCCGAGGGACGTCCAGCCGGCGGCGACGGCGCTCGTCGAGCCGCCGATGAGGGTGAACAGCCCGACCGCCGTGATCGCCACTACGAGCAGACCGACGATGCCGGCGACGACCCATCGCGTCCGGGCGCGAGGCGCGGCCGGCGGCGGCGTCCCGGCGGCGGCCGTGGACGGGCCCCGGGTGCGTCCGGCTCGGACGACGGTTCGGCGTGATCGGCGCGGGCTCGGCTGCCGGTGGCGGCTCGGCCACCAGCTCTGGCTGGCCTGTCGGTTCGACGCCCGGTGTCGGCGGCTCGGTTCGTCGGTCATCGTCGTCCTCCCCTGCCTAGCGGCGCCCGAGCAGGCCGGCCGCCGCACGGCGTGCCGCCGGAGCCCGAGAGCTGCTTCATGAGCTTCTGCATCTCGCCGAACTGCTTGACGAGGCGGTTGACGTCGGGCAGGGTCGGTCGCCGAACCGGCCGCGATCCGGCGGCGACGGGAGGCGTTGAGGATCGTCGGGTCGCGACGCTCGCGCGGGGTCATCGAGCGGATGATCGCCTCGGTCCGCTTGAGGTCGCCGCGGTCGACGGCCGCCTGGGCTTCCTTCGGCCATGCCGCCCATCCCGGGGATCATCGCCCATGATCTGGCCGAGCGGGCCCATCTTCTGGATCTGCTGGAGCTGGTCGAGCATGTCGTCGAGGGTGAAGCTCGCCCTTGCGGAGCTTCTCCTCCATCTTCGCGGCCTGCTTCTGGTCGAAGGCCTCCTGGGCGCGCTCGACGAGGGTCAGGATGTCGCCCATCCCGAGGATCCGGCCGGCCAGGCGGTCCGGGTGGAAGACCTCCAGGGCGTCGGTCTTCTCGCCGGTGCCCAGGAACTTCACCGGGAGGCCGGTGACGGCGCTGATGGAGAGGGCCGCGCCGCCGCGGGCGTCGCCGTCGATCTTGGTCAGGACCAGGCCGGTCACGCGGCACGGCCGGCGCGAACGCCTGGGCCACCGCGACGGCCTCCTGGCCGGTCATCGCGTCCACGACGAGCAGGGTCTCGACCGGCTTCACGGCGCCGGCGACGGCGGCGATCTCGGCCATGAGCGCCTCGTCGATCGTGAGGCGGCCGGCGGTGTCGAGGATGACGACGTCGCGGACCTGGCGGCGGGCCGCCTCGACGCCGCCGCGGGCGATGTCGACGACGCTGCGTGCCGGCGGGCGCCCGGTGGACCGGGATGTCGAGGGCCCGGCCGAGCGTCTCGAGCTGGTCCGCGGCGGCCGGACGGTACGGGTCCGCCGCGACGAGCAGCGGCCGGCGACCGAGCTTGACGACGTGGCGGGCGAGCTTCGCGGAGCTGGTCGTCTTGCCCGAGCCCTGCAGGCCGACGACGAGCGATCGACCGCCGGGTTGCCCTGCAGGTGGAACGTCCGGTCGCCGGCGGACAGGAGCGTCGATCAGCTCGTCGTGGACGATCTTCACGACCTGCTGCCCGGCGGTCAGGCTCGCGAGGATCTCCGCGCCGACGGCCCGCTCGCGGACGCGCGCCGACGAAGTCCTTGACGACCTTGAAGTTGACGTCCGCCTCGAGCAGGCGCAGGCGGATCTCGCGCATCGCGGCATCCACGTCGGCCTCGCTGATCCGGCCGCGGCCGGTCAGGGTGCCGAGGGTCTTGCGCAGGCGCTCGCTGAGGCTGTCGAACATGGTCCGGGTCGGACTCCGTGCAGGTGGTCTGACCGGCTCGGCGGCGCGACGGTCGCGGCCGACGGCCGGGTGGTGCGCGGGTTCTGACGCACCGAGGCGTGCGGAGTGTACGCGCAGCGTCGGGCGAGCTCTCCGGACGATGGTCCGTCGCGACGCCGAGGTCGCGGTAGCTCGCGGGGCCGTCGTACCGGCTCGCCATCGTGCGCACGCCGTTCGCGTCCCCGCTCTGGCGGCAACCGGCGACTTCGTCCGGCGTCTGGGCGGCCGCGACGATCTCGATCTTCGGGTCGCTCGATCACCCGGATCGCGCTGCCGTTCGCGGCGATCCTCGTGCTGGGCGCCGGGCCGATCGAGGTCGCCGTCCTGCGCGCGCTCGAGCTGGTCGCGGCGCTCGTCGTTCGGCCTCGTCGCCGGCGCGTGGGTGGATCGCCTGCGACGCCGGCCGGTCATGATCTGGCGCCGACCTCGGGCGGGCGCTGCTCCTCGGCTCCATTCCCGTCGCCGCCGTCGCTCGGCATCCTGGCGATCTGGCAGCTGTTCGTCGTGGCGGTCCTCGCGGCGGTCCTCACCACGTTCTTCGACCTCGGCCGACACGCCTACCTGCCGACCCTCGTCGACAAGCGGCAGCTGGTGGCCGCGAACAGGGCCCTGGCGGCCAGTGCCTCCGCGGCCGAGTTCACGGCGTTCGGGATCAGCGGCTTCCTCGTCCAGCTGCTCACGCGCGCCGGTCGCGATCGCGGTCGACGCCGTCTCGTTCGTGGTCTCGGCCGTCCTGCTCGGCACGATCCGCCGGCCCGAACCGCCGCGCGCCACCGGCCGCGGACCGCGAGCCGGTCCTGCGACGAGATCCGCGAGGGGCTGCGGCTCGTGGCCCGCGACCCCGTCCTGCGTGCGTTCGCCGGCGCCAGATGCCGCCGCCGCGTCCTGTGGGGTGTCTTCGGACCGACCTACCTGCTCTTCGCCACGCGCGAGCTCGGGCTCGGGCCGGCGGCGATCGGCGTGATCGCGGGTGTCGGCGGCGCCGGCTCGCTCGTCGGCGCGCTGGTGGCCGAGCGGACGGCGCGTCGCCTCGGGCTTGGTCGGACGCTCCTGCTGGCGATGCTCGGGTTCGCCGTCGGCAACGCCTTCATCCCGCTCGCGCCGGCGGGCGCGGTCGTCCTCGGGGCTGCCTGCCTCATCGCCCAGCAGCTCGTCGCCGACAGCGCCGGCACGATCTACGACGTGACTCGAGGTCTCGGTCCGGCAGACGCTCGTCGAGGACCGTCGCTCGGCCGGGTGAACGGCACGTTCCGGTTCTTCGCCGTCCTCGTCCAGCTCGCCGCCACGCTCGCCGCTGGCCTCCTCGCCGAGTCGCTCGGCTCCGGCCGCGATGGCCGTCGGCGCGCTCGGCGGGGTCGTCGGCGATCGCCTTCATCTGGTTCTCGCCGATCCGCGCGATGACCACAGTCCCGCCACCCACGAGCGACGCGCTCCTGCCCGGCGAGCCGCTGCCGCTCGACCGAGTAGCGCCCGGATCCCGGCTCCGTCGCCGCCCCCGGCCCGCCACGTCTAGGCGAACAGCGCCGCCACGAACGCGTCCGGGTCGAAGGGGAGGAGGTCGCCGACGCCTCTCGCCCACCCCGACGAAGCGGACGGGGACCCCGAGGCCGTCCTCGATGGCGAAGACGATCCCGCCCTTGGCGGTCGAATCGAGCTTGGTCAGGACGATCCCGGTCAGCCCGACCGCCTCGTGGAAGGCCTTGGCCTGGGCGAGGCCGTTCTGGCCGGTCGTCGCGTCGAGGACGAAGAGCGTCTCGGGACTGGCGCCCGGGCAGCCGCTTGTCGATGATCCGGCGGATCTTCGCCAGCTCGTCCATCAGGTTCGACTTCGTGTGGAGGCGGCCCGGCCGTGTCGGCGATGACGAGGTCCGCGCCACGGGCGACGGCCGCATCGAGGGCGTCGTAGACGACGGCGCCGGGGTCCGCGCCGGGGGCGTGGGCGACGACCGGGACCCCGGCCCGGTCGGCCCAGATCCGGAGCTGGTCGATCGCGGCGGCGCGGAACGTGTCGGCGGCGGCGAGGAGGACGCGACCGGCCCTCGGCGGCGTAGCGGCTGGCGAGCTTGCCGATCGTCGTCGTCTTGCCGGTCCCGTTGACGCCGACGACGAGGACGACCGCCGGGCCGCCGGCGACCGCCGGCCGCGGGCGCCCAGTCGAGGTCGCGCTGGACGAGCAGGGCGGCGAGCTCGGCCCGGACGGCCGCCTCGGGGCCGTCCGGATCGCGACGCCTGCGGGCGCGCTCGACGACGTCGATCGCGAGGGAGGCCCCGACGTCGCCGGCGATGAGCGTCTCCTCGACCTCGTCCCACGCCGGACCGTCGGTCCGCCGCCGAGGAAGCCGCGCAGGCGGGCATGAACCCGCCGCGGCGTCCGCTGCGAGGCCGGCGTCGAGGTCCGGACGCTCGGGCGGGCCGACCTCGGTCGGCGCGGAGCGGCGGCGATCGCCGGCTCGGCCGGCCGGGTCCGGTCGCCGGCTCGCCGGCGGCGTTCGGGCGGTGCGCGGTCGGCGGGCCTGCGGGCGCGTCGCGGGCGTCGGTCGGGTGCGGTCGTCGGGCTCGCTCGTCGCCGGCGTTGGCTTCGACGTCGGCTCAGACCGGGGCGGTGTCGTCGCTCCTCGGTCGCGTCGCCAGACACGGGTCGAGCGCGGCCGCGGCCGATCGCCTCGCGGTCGCGCGGTCGGCGATCGCCTGCGCCTCGTCGAGCCGGAGGCTGATCACCCGGCTGACCGAGTCGTCGCCGACGGTCACGCCGTAGAGCGCGTCGGCCGCCTCGATCGTGCCGCGGTTGTGGGTGATGACGATGAACTGGGTCCGGTCGGCGAGGCTGCGGAGCGCCTCGGCGAAGCGGCCGACGTTCGCCTCGTCGAGCGCCGCGTCGACCTCGTCGAGGACGCAGAACGGGACCGGCCGGACCTCGAGCATCGCGAACAGCAGGGCGACCGCGGTCAGCGCCCGCTCGCCGCCGGACAGCATCGCCAGGGCCTGCGGCCTTCTTGCCGGGCGGCCGGGCGACGATCTCGATGCCGGTCGCCGACGAGGTCCGTCGGGTCGGTCAGCGACGAGCCGCGCGAAGCCGCCGCCGAAGAGCTGCTCGGAAGCGTGCGTCGAACGCCGTCTCGAGCGCCGCGAACGTCGTCCGGAACTGGTCGGCGATCATCGTGTCAGCTCGGCGATGAGCTCGCGGGTCCGGGCGATCGCGGACCGCAGGTCCGCCTGCTGGGTCTCGAGCGTCTCGAGGCGGGCGCTGCACCTCCGCGTACTCGTCGACCGCGAACGGGTTCGCGGCGCCGAGCTCGTGGAAGCGACGGCGCAGGGCGGCGAGCCGGCCCGGGGTCGGCGGATCGACGGCGGGCGCGGCGGCCTCCCAGGCCGGCAAGACGAACCGGAGGACGCCTTCCAGCTCGGCGGTCTCAGCGGACCCGTCGGGTGGGCCATCGGAGTCCGCCGGACCGATAACTGCGGCGACCGAAGCCGTGAGGGCGGCCGGTCCCCGGGTCGGCAGCGTCGACGGCAGGCCAACCGCGGCCGCGCGAAGGGCGCCGATGCCCACCTCGCCGATCCCGGCCAGCTCGACGAGGACCTGTTCGCGGAGCGCGTCCAGGCCGAGACGGGCCTCCAGGTCAGCGACCTCGGCGGCACGCGGCGCGCTCCTCGGCGGCACGCAGGCGCTCGCGGGCGGTGGACGACGCCGTCTCGGCCGCGAGCAGCCGATCGCGATCGACCACGTCGGCGGAGCGGAGCTCGTCGAGGACGGCCCGCGCCCGCTCCTCGCGTGCGGCGCGAGGCGGCCAGCATCGATCGCCGACCGCCTCGCGCTCGGCGAAAAGCCCCGCCTCCCGCTCGGCGAACGACCGCGCATCGGCATCGGCGCGGGCGATCCGCTCCTCGTCGTAGCGTGGCCGCGGCGGACGCTCGGGCGACGATCGCCTCCGCGTCCCGGCGGGCCCGGTCCGCCTCCGCGAGGTGGTCGGCCAGGCGGTCGCGCCGCGTGCGCAGCTCCGCCGCGCGGCTCTCCCAGGTCTCGAGCGCGGCGGCGTCGGGTGCCCCGTCGGGAGCGACGGCCGCGCGGGAGGCACGCTGCGCGGCGGCCGCCTCGAGCCCGGCCAGCGCTGCTCGGAGCCGCTCGACCTCCGCCGCGGCGCGCTCGGCCTGGGCGGCGTGCCAGCCGGCCTCTCGGGCGGTGCCCTCCGCCTCCCGGCCGGCGATCCGCTCCTCCTCCTCCGCGCGCCCGGCGCGCGGCGGCGACCCGCGACTCCTCCGCGCGCGCGATCTCCTGCGTCGCGCGAGTCGCCGCGGCACGCTCGGCGGCGGCCGCGCCGGCGCGCTCGCTCTCGGCCCGCTCCGACTCGAGGCGCTCCAGCTCGGACTTGAGCCGCTCCAGCTCGGCACGGCGCTCCAGCGGCGTGTCCCCCCTGCCCAGGACGATCGCCAGCGGTGTCGCGACGACCGATCCGTCCCGGCTGACGACCACCCAGCCATCGGGGATGGCCGGCTGCAGCTCGAGGGCCGCGGCGAGATCCGGCAACCCATCCGGCCCGGGCAAGGAGCCGGTCGCGCCGCACCGACCGGGTCGCGCCGGACGGCGTCCACCAGGACGCCCCCGCCGAGCGGCGGCGAGACGGTCGCGGAACGTCCGCTCTCGTGGATCGCCACCCGTGGCCGCTGCGACCGGAGCGGTCGCGGGCCACTCCACGACGACGATCCCGCGCTCGCCGGCGAGTTGCGCGACGGCATCGCCGCCCGACCAGGTACGCCCGGGCGACGTCACCGAGCGCGGCTTCGACCGCCGCCCGAAACGCCGGATCCACCTGCGAGTTCCTCGTCGACGCGGCGACCGCCGCAGCTTCCGCGCGGCACGGGCGATCCCACGGGCCTCCTCCTCGGCGAAGCGGGCGCCCGCGGCGTCGACCCGACCGCTCAGGGCCGCGGCCGCTGGAGCCGACCGCCGACGCACGCTCGGCGGCGGCTCGGCGAGCGCCCTCAGCCTCGTCCGCGGCGATCCTGGCGGCCTCTCGTGCGGCGGCGGCAGCGCGCTCCGCGGCAGCGGCCTCTGCCATCGCCGCACGACACGCCGGCCAGGCGCTCCTCGAGCGCCGCCCGGCGGGTCGCTGCGGCGTCCGCCGTTGCCCGCGCGGTCGGCGTGACGACGCTCCGCCTCGGCCAGCCGTCGACGGGCGGTCTCGAGCTCCGCCGGTGCGGGCGGCCTCGGCGCGCCGGAGCGCGGCCAGCTCGTCGCCCTGGGCCTGGCGACGCCGCCCGCAGCGCACCGAGCTCCCCGAGGGCATCGGCGAGCGCCCGATCGGCCTCGCCGACGGCGGCCTCGAGCTCGAGGTCGCGCGTCGGGCAGCGGCGTCGGCCAGCGCCCGACGCTGGACGGCGAGGTCCGCCTCGGCGGCTCGCTCGCTCCTCGGCGAGCCGCGCCCGGTCGCGGCCGATCGCCTCCAGGTCCGACGGCGAGCCGCGCCTCGCGCAGCTGGAGCTCGGTCAGCGCCGCACGTGCGCGCTTCGTGGGCCTCGCGCCGCTCGCGCTCGAGCGTCCGCGCGGGCCCCGAGCTCCGCGGCGATCGCCGCCGCGGCGCCCTCCGCTGTCGGCCAGCGCCGCCATCGCGCGGTCCGACCTCCGCCCGCGCCCCGGCGAGCCGCTCGGCGGCCGCGGCGAGCCGCCCGGCCGCCTCGTGCCAGCGGGCGTGGGCCGCGACGAGCGAGCGCGGCCGCGAGCTCCTCGCCGGCGGTGGCGCGGGTCGCCTGCTGCTCGGCCTGGGCGGCGAGCCGGCGGGCCTGCGGCCGGAGCTCGGCGAGGATGTCCTCGACCCGGGCGAGGTTCGCCTCGGACTCGGCGAGCTGCTCCTCCGCCTTGCGCCGGCGGCGCTCGTGGCGGCGGACGCCGGCGACCTCCTCGAACAGCGGCCGGCGCTCCTCCGGCCGGAGGGCGAGCGCCTGGTCGACCATGCCCTGGCCGATGAACAGGAACGCGTTGTCGGCGAGGTGCGCGCGCGTCGAGCAGGTCGACGAGGTCGCGCAGCCGGACCCGCTGCTTGTTGAGCAGGTAGTCGTTCTCGCCCGAGCGGTAGAGCCGCCGGCCGAGCTCGAGCACGCTGTACTCGACCGGCAGCAGCCCGTCGGCGTTGTCGAGGACGAGGGTGACGTCGGCCATGCCCGAGGGCGGCCCGCTTCTCCGAGCCGGCCCAGATGACGTCCTCGGCCTTGCGGCTGCGGAGCGCCCGGCCCTGCTCGCCGAGCGCCCAGCGCAGGGCGTCGGCGAGGTTGCTCTTGCCCGAGCCGTTCGGCCCGACGACCGCGCTGATCCCGGCACCGAACTCGACGATCGTCCGCTCGGCGAACGACTTGAAGCCCTGGAGCCGGAGGGCCAGGAGCCGGGCGGGCGCGCGTCACGGCCGCGGCGCCGCGGCGCGGCCGCGCCGATCGGTCCGCCGCCGTCGCAGCTCGTCCGCCGCTGCCGCGGCCGGCGCGCCTCGGCCGCCGCCCGGATGCCGCAGGGCCGCCTGCGCCGCGGCGGCGGTCTCGGCGATCCGGCGCGACGGACCCTCGCCCACGCCCGAGCGACGCGCGCCGTCGACCAGGACCTCGATCCGGAACGAGCTTCTCGTGGTCCGGGCCGGTCGCCTCGACGAGCCGGTAGGCCGGGCCGCTCGCCGGTCCGCCGCTGGGTGTGCTCCTGGAGCCGGCTCTTGGGGCTCTTGAGCGTGCGCCGACCGGCGCGTCGGCCGCGAGCTCCGGCGCCGGCCAGCGCGACGAGCCAGTCCCGGGCGGCGTCCCAGCCGAGGTCGAGGTAGAGCGGCGCCGGCGAGCGCCTCGAAGCGCCGAGGCGAGGAGCGACGGCCGGCGCCGGCCGCCGCGCTGGGCCTCGCCCTCGCCGAGGCAGGAGGTACGTCGCCGAGGTCGATCCGGCGCGGCGAGGCGGGCGAGGCCCGGTGGTCGCTCACGATCGCGGCGCGGCGGGCCGAGAGCACGCCCTCGTCGTCGTCGGGATGGCGGCGGAAGAGCGCCTCGGAGATGGCGAGGTTGACGACGGCGTCGCCGAGGAACTCGAGGCGCTCGTTGTGGCCGCGCGCCGGCGTCGCGGATGCTCGTGGAGCCAGCTGCTGTGGACGAGCGCCTGCTCGAGCAGGTCGACGGTCGCGGACGGGAAGCCCGAGGCGCTCCGACGAGCGCGTCGGCCGGGTCGCATCGGCGCGCCGGCGGCCGAGCCGCGCCTAGGAGGAGCGCTCGTCGATGTAGTCGACGGCGTCCTGGACGGTCCGGATCTTCTCCGCGTCCTCGTCGCGAGATCTCGGTCCCGAACTCCTCTTCGAGGCTCATGATGAGCTCGACGAGGTCGAGCGAGTCGGCGTTCAGGTCGTCGACGAACGACGCCTCGGGCTTGACCTCGTCCTCGTCGACGCCGAGCTGCTCGACGACGATCTTCTTGAGCCGCTCGTACGTGCGTGGCCACTGACTCCCTCCTCGGAGCTGGGGTGTGCCGACGGCCGGGTCGCCGCTGGTCTCCGCGGCGATGCGCCCGAGGACGCCGTTCATGAGGCGTCGCATCGGGTCTCCACTGTAGGTCCGTGCCAGCTCGACCCACTCGGCGATCGCCACCCGGGCCGGCGTCGGCGAGTGTAGCACCTCGCCGATGGCCGCAACGGAGCAGCGCGCGGTCCATCCGGGCCAGCTGGACGACCGGATACTGGGGCGCCACGCCGGTCGATCTGGGCGTCGATCGCGTCGCGATGCGCGACGACCGCGGCGACCAGCTCGCGGGCGAGCGTCGGCGGCGTCCGGGTCGCCCTCGGTCTCGGCGAGGTGGCGCTCGAGGATCGCCGTCGGCGGTGCGCTGGCCGAACTCGGCCTCGAAGACCGCCGCGAGCGCGAGCGGCGACCGGCCGGCGCGCCCGGATCCGGTCGCCGCGCCGCGGCCGGCCGCGTCAGGCCCCGACGCCATCGACCAGGACGGTGACCGCGCCGAGCTCGCAGGCCGAGCAGGCGCTCGACGGTCGCGGCCGACGGCCGCCCGGACCTGGCGCGGTCGAGCGGCACGAGCGCGCTGGCCGGGCCGGGCGACGATCCAGACCCGGACGCGGACGCCGCTCGTCGCGGACGCGGACGCGCGACCGGCGGGCCGGCGAGCGAGCGCGCGCCAGGCGGGCCCGCCGCGGCCGACGCGCGACGACGCCCGGGACCTCGAGCGCGGCGAGGCGGACGATCTCGGCGATGACGCCGCGCCCGACGGTCAGCTCGGGCCGGTCACGACGCCGCCTCCGTCGGTCCGGCGTCGTGGCCTCGGCGGCTCGGCGGCGTCGGCGCGTCGCGCCGTCGCGGTCGGCGGCCGTCGCGGCCGCCGGCTCGCGCCGGAGCGCCTCGGCGATCAGCTCCGGGACCCGCGTCCGGGCCGTCGTGCCGCGCCGACGCCGCAGCGCGTAGCCGATCATCCGCCGCTTCGCCCGGCCGTGGGTGATGATCACCGTCCCCTTCACGCCGAGCAGCGGCGAGCCGCCGACCTTCTCGTAGTCGAAGACGTCGCGGATCCGGCCGATGCCCGGGCCGCATCGAGCAGGTACGCGAGCCGGCCGCGCGAGCGAGCCGCCGGAACTCGGCCCGCGAACAGGTCGAAGATGAAGTCGACAGGCCCTCGAAGAACTTGATGACGACGTTGCCGAGCGACCGCGTCGCAGACGACGACGTCGGCCAGGTGCCTGGTGAGGTCCTTGCCCTCGACGTTGCCGACGAAGTTGCAGGTCCGGTCGCGTCGAGCAGCTCGGTCGCGCGCTGGATCCGGGCGTCGCCCTTGCCCTTCTCCTCGCCGATCGACAGGAGCGCGACCCGCGGGTCGGCGACGCCGAGGACGCGCTCGGCGAAGATCGCGCCCATCCGGGCGTACTGGGCGAGGTTCTCGGCGGTCGAGTCGGGGTTGGCGCCGATGTCGAGGAGGACGAGCGGCCGGCCCGTCGCGTGATCATCTGGACGGCGAGGGCCGGGCGGTCGACGCCCGGGCAGCCGCCCGAGGCGGAGGACGGCGGCGGCCATCCCGGCGCCGGTGTGGCCGGCGGTGACGACCGCGTCGGCCTCGCCGCGCCGGACGAGGTCGCGTGGCGACGAGGATCGACGCGTCCTTCTTCTCGCGCAGCGCGAGCGCCGGGTGCTCGTCCATCTCGATGACCTGGCTGGCGTGGACGATCGAGACGTTCGGCGGGCAGCGTCGCCGGCGATCGCGCGGATGCGGTCGCCTCGTCGCCGACGAGGATGACGTCGTCCTCGGGGTGCGCGCGCGGCGTAGGTCGAGCGCGCCCGGGACGACCTCGGACGGGCCGTGGTCGCCGCCCATCGCGTCGACGGCGACGCGGACGCCGCGGCGCGTCGCCGCCGGTCGCGGCGCGGACGCGAGGCTCGGTCACCGCGGTCAGCGCAGGCGGCGTCGTCGGCCGCCGGCTCGGCTTGAGCTCGATCGCCTGGCGGCCGCTTGTAGCAGCCGCAGTTCGGGCAGACGTGGTGCGGCAGCTTCGTCTCGTGGCAGTGCGGGCACTCCTCGAGCTGCGGCAGGCTGAGCGCGAGGTGCGCGCGGCGCTCGCCCTGGCGGGCATGCGAGACGCGTCGCTTGGGAACACCCATGGTGCGTCGTGGCTCCTTGTCGGATCCGTGCGCCGCGCGGCCGCGCCGCGGCGTCCGGTCATCGTCGGCATCGCGGGGCCGGCTGCCGGTCGCGGCGAGGCCGCGGGCGCGAAGCGGGTGCCGACGATCGATGTCTACCCGGTCTCGGCCTCGCCGTCGACCCGGAACGCCCGGAGCGCCTCGAGCCGGGGGTCGATCGTCGTCGTCGCCGTGGTCGTGGGCGCCGCTCGTCGAGGCGCTCGCCGCAGACGGGCACAGGCCCGGGCAGTCCGGGCGGCACAGCGGCGCGATCGGCTCGGCCAGCTGGATCGCCTCGCGGACGAGCGGCTCGAGCTCGAGCTCGTGGTGGTCGGTCAGGCGGGCGACGTCCGGCTCGGCGCTCGGTCGTCGATCGGGCGCGCCGGTCGTCAGGTCGATGCTCGGCAGGACCTCCTCGTCGATCCGGATGTCGATCGGGACCTCGATCGGCGCGCAGGCAGCGGCTGCAGATCTCGGCGAGCGCCGTCCGGGCGTCGCCGCCCACGAGCAGGCCGCGGTTCGTCCGGGCCAGGTGGAACCGGGCCATCGATCGGCCGGGCGAGCAGCAGGTCGGTCCCGAGATCGACCGCGAGACCCGTGAACGCGTAGTCGCGGACCGAGCCGGGCGGCTCGCCGAGCAGGGCGGCGACGTTGACCAGGTGAGCGGCTCGTCGGGGGACGGCGCGCGGGTCACGCGCGGACGCGCCGGGTCGCGCGGTCCTCCTCGTCCTCGTCCTCGTCGCTCCGGCTGTCGCCGTCGGCCGACGACCTCGGTCATCGTCCGACGCCGATGCGACGTGGCGCCGCTCGTCGAGGAGGGCGATCCCCTTCTTGATGCTCTGGAGCGTCTCGGACAACCTCGCCCTCGAGGCCGACCAGGACGCATGCCGCGTACTCGTCGGCGCCGCGCCGGACCTCGGCGGCCTCGTCCTGCGCCTCGGCGATGATCCGCCGGCTCTCGGCCTCGGCGGCCTGCGGTGAGGCCGCGCTCGTCGATCAGGAAGGCGGCCTGCTCCTGGGCCCGGGCGACGATCCGCTCGGCCTCCTCCTGGGCCTTCTCGATGATCCGCTCGCCCTCGGAGTTGATCCGCTTGGCGGCGCGGACCTCCTCCGGGACGGCGACGCGCAGCTCGTCGATGAGGCCGAGGGCCGCGTCCTGGTCGATGACGACGTTGCTCGTCAGGGGCAGCTTCTTGCCGTTGGCGATCAGCGACTCGAGGCGCTCGACGAGGAAGATGATGTCGATCGGACGGGCCCTCCTCGGCTGCGACCGGCGCCGTTGGCGGCCCGGCTGCCGGGATTATCGCACGCGGTGCGGCGCGCGCGTCAGCGACCGGCCGAGCGCCGCGCAGCGCGGCCTCGGCCGGCCGGCGGGACCATCCGCGAGACGTCGCCGCCGAACGCGGCGATCTCCTTGACCAGGCTGGAGCTGACGTAGCCGTGCTCGAGCGAGGTCATGAAGAAGACCGTGTCGACGTCCGGCGCGAGGATCCGGTTGTTGTGGGCGAGCTGCATCTCGGTCTCGAAGTCGCTGATCGCCCGCAGGCCGCGGACGATGAAGCCGGCCCCGACGCGCGCGGCAGAAGTCGACGGTCAGGCCGTCGAACGTCGCGACCTCGACCCGCTCCGGCGAGGTCGGCGGCGTCGGCGCGAGCGCCGCGCGGATGACCGCCGACCCGCTCGTCGGCGTCGAGCAGCGGCGTCTTGCGCGGGTTGGCGAGGACGGCGACGACGACCCGGTCGAAGACCGCCGCGGCGCGGCGCGACGACGTCGAGATGGCCGTTCGTGATCGGGTCGAACGAGCCCGGGATAGACCGCGACGCGCTCATCCGTCCTCCTCGCCCGTCCGTCCGGCGGTAGAAGGTCAGCGCCGTCTCGCCGAAGCGCCGGTCGCGCTCGGATGCTAGCAGCCCGACGGTCGCCGGCGGCCGGTCGCGCCAGAAGTGCTTGGCGACGACCCGGGCACCGGGCGCGAGCAGGCGCCCTCGGGTCGGCGCCGAGGAGCGCCAGGAGCCGCGCCAGGAGCGCCGTGTCGGCGTACGGCGGGTCGACGAGGACGAGGTCGAAGGGACCGTCCGCCGGGCCCGGGCCGGCCAGCCAGGCCGACGGCGTCCGCCCGGACGACCGGCGCGGCCGGTCCCGCCAGGCTGGTCCGCGCGCAGGTTCGCCTCGATGACGCGACGGCGCCCGGGTCCCGCTCCACGAAGACCGCGCGGGCCGCCCCGCGCGAGAGCGCCTCGATCCCGGCCGCGCCGCTGCCCGGCGAACAGGTCCAGGACGCGCGGCCCCGGGCAGATCCGGCTCGAGGATCGCGAAGAGGGTCTGCTTCACCCGGTCGGCGAGCGGCCGGGTCCCCTCGCCCGGGGCGCCGAGGCGGACGCCCCGGGCGCTCCCGGCGATGACCCGGCCGGCGTCAGGCACGGGACGGCCCCGGCGGATCACGCGCCGCTCGCCGGCTCGCCCGCCGCGATCCCGCTCGAGCCAGCCCGCGGTCGAGCTCGCGGCGGAGCGGCTCGAGGCCCGGCCCGCGCAGCTCGCCGCCGATCGTCGAGGAGCGCCTCGGCGTGGCGCGCGGCGCATCGGTCGCGAGGTCGCGATGGTCCCGGCGCTGGAGCGAGGCGACCCGCAGGCGCGGCAGGCCGCTCTGGGCGAGGCCCAGCACGTCGCCCTCGCGGCGCAGCTCGAAGTCGCGTCTCGGCCAGCTCGAACCCGTCGCTGGTCTCCGTCGACGGCCTTGAGGCGGGCCTGGGCCGTCTCGTCCGTCGAGTCCGAGACGAGCACGCAGAACGACTCCGCCGTCCCGCGGCCGACCCGCCCGCGCAGCTGGTGGAGCTGGGCGAGGCCGAACCGGTCGGCGCCCTCGATGATCATCATCGTCGCCTCCGGCACGTCGACGCCGACCTCGACGACCGTCGTCCCGACGAGGACGTCGAGGCTCGCCGTCGCGGAAGCGGGCCATCTCGGCGTCGCGGTCGGCCGCCTTCATCCGGCCGTGGACCAGCCCGACCCGGAGCGGCGCGAGGAGCTCGCGCAGCCGGACGGCCTCCGCTCTCGGCCGCGACCGGCGCGGACCGTCGCCCGTCGTCGTCGTCGCCCTCCTCGATCGATGCGGGCACGACGACGAACGTCCGGTGGCCGGCGGCGGCCTCCTCGCGGACCCTGCTGCCCACGTCCCGTCGAGCTCGGTCCGGGCGCCGGATCCCGGTCCGGATCGGGATCCGGCCCTCCGGCGGCGTCCGCAGGTCGGAGACGTCGAGGTCGGCGTAGAGGACCTGGCCGAGCGTCCGCGGGATCGGCGTCGCGGTCATCAGCAGGACGTGCGGCGCGCGGCCCGCCGGCCTTCGCCTCGAGCTGGCCGCGCTGCTCGACGCCGAAGCGGTGCTGCTCGTCGATGACGACGAGGCCGAGGTCGCGCGAACGCGACCGCGCTCCTGGATCAGGGCGTGGGTCCCGACGACGACCGGCGCCTGGCCGCGACTGCGATGCGCCTCGAGCGCCCTGCGCCGTGCCGGCCGCCGTCAGCGAGCCGGTCAGGAGCTCGACCGGCGATGCCCGAGCGGCTCGAGGAGGTCGCCGAGCGTGACGCGCGTGCTGGCGGGCGAGGAGGTCCGTCGGCGCGAGGAGGGCGCCCTGGAGCCCGGCCCGCGCCGCGGCCGCGAGCGCCTAGGCGGCGACCGCGGTCTTGCCCGAGCCGACGTCGCCCTGGAGGAGCCGGAGCATCGGCGTCGGGCGCGCGAGGTCGCCCGGATCGCGTCGATCGCGGCGGCCTGGTCGGCGGTCAGCGTCGACCGCGCCGACCGAGCCTGCGGCTCGAGCGCGGTCGACGAGCGCGTCCCGGACGCGCGCGCGTCCGCGCGTGTCGTCCACGATGAGCGGCGGCGCGCGCGTCGCGCCCGCGCTGGCGGCGCCGGCCGACCATCCCGAGCTGGAGCGCGAGCAGCTCGTCGAAGGCGAGGCGGCGCAGCGCGGCGTCGCGCGCCTCGAAGATCGTCCGGGTAGTGGGCCTCCTCGAGCGCCCGGGCGATCCCGACCAGCCCTTCGGCGCGGAGCAGGTCGCCGGGCAGGTACTCGGGGTAGGCGATCCCCGGCCCGGTCGAGCGCCTCGCGGATCGCCAGGCGCAGCCGCGGCGCGGTCAGCCCGGCGGTCAGCCGGTAGACGGGCACGATCCGGCCGACGTGGAGCAGCTCGCCGTCGCCGTCCGTCGGGCTGGAACTCGGGGTTGTCGAAGGTCAGCCGCGAAGCCGAAGTGCTTCAGCTTGCCGCGACACCACGATCCGGTCGCCCGGCCGCGAGCCGCCGCTCGATGAACCGCCGGCCGAACCAGGTCGCCTCGCCGTGCCGGTCTCGTCCTCGAGGACGCGCGATCGTCCGCTGGAGCCGGCGGCGGAACGGTCGGCTCGACCCGGACGTCGACGACCGGACCTGCGCGCTGGCACGACCGTGCTCGCCATCGGGCACCCAGCGAGAGGTCGCCGAGGTTGCGCATCTCGCGCAGGTCGTCGTAGCGCCGCGGCAGGTGGAACAGGAGGTCGCGGACCGTGCCGAAGCCCAGCCGCGATCCGGCCCGCCGGATCGCGGCCGCGCCGGACAGGCCGGCTGCGCGCCGAGCGGCGCGGAGAGCAGCTCGACCGGATCGGCTCGGAGCGGGCCCGGCGGCTCGGCGCCGGCGGCGTCACGGCGCCGGCCACGCGCCTACTCGGCCGAGATCAGGTACCGGTAGTGCGGCTGGCCGCCGTGGCGGACCTCGACCTCGACCCCGGGCCGCGCGTCGGCGATCCGCGCGCCAGTCGCCTCGGCCTCGGCGAGGTCTGCGCCGTCGCCGTAGAACAGCGTCACCAGCTCGAACCCCGGCCGGGAGGGTCTCGACCGCCGCGAGGACCGCCCGTCTGCGGTCGCCGTCGACCGCGACGAGCCCGTCGTCCGGGTCGAGGGCGATCGTCTGGCCCTGCTTGACCTTCCGGCCGCCGATCGTCGCGTCGCGGACGGCCTCGGTGACCTGGAGCGTCTGGATCGGCCCGCGGCCGGCCTCGGTCATCGGGCCGACGTTCGCCGCGGCGCTCTCGTCGGGTCGAGGGCGAGCAGCGCGGCGAAGCCCTCGGCGGCGTTGCGGGTCGGGCACGACGGCGACCGGGCGGTCGGCCATCGCGGCGACCTGGCGCGCGGCGAGGATGACGTTCGGGTTGTTGGGCAGGAGCAGGACCTCGCGCGCGTCGAGCGCCTCGATCGCGGCCAGCAGCTCGCCGGTGCTCGGGTTGGCCGCCTGGCCGCCGTGCACGACCGCCGCGACCCCGAAGTCGCTGAAGATCGCGGCCAGCCCCTCGCCCGCCGCGACGGCGACGACCGCCAGCGGCCTCCGGGCCCCGTCGAGCGCGCCGGCCGCGAACGTCGTCCGGCCCGCACCCGCGACGACGGGTCCCGCCAGCTCGCCCGGGGTCCCCTTGGCGCGAGCCTCGAGAGGCGGCTCGCCGGCGGCTCGCTGCCCCGTCCCGCCGGTGAACTCGGCGGCCCGCGCTCTCGCGGACGTCGCGCGCCTGGCTGTCGAGGTTCTCGACGCTGATCCGGCTGAGCGTCCCCAGGCCCAGGCCGTAGCCGATGACCACGTCCGGCCGCTCGTTGTGGACGTGGACCTTGATCGCCTGGGCGTCGCCGGCGACGAGCGACCGACTCGCCGATCGTCTCGAGGTGGGTCCGGATGCGCGTCGACGTCGAGGTCGCGCCCTGGCCCGGGCTGGAGGAGGAACATCGTCTCGTAGCCGAACCCCTCGTCGGCGTGGGCCACCAGGGCCGAGGGCTTGGGGCCCTCGCCGCCGTCGCGCCGCCACGGAACCCACCGGCGCCTGGCCGACGAGGAACAGCAGCGCGCCCTGGAACAGCCGGTAGAGGCCCTGTCCGCCCGAGTCGACGACGCCCGCCTCGCGCAGGATGGGGAGCAGCGTGGGCGTCTTCGCCACGGACTTCTCGGCGGCGTCGACCGTCGCGGCGAGGACCGTCTCGATGTCGTCGTCGCGCTCGGCGGCGACCTTCGCGCCGCCGCGGCCGCCTCGCGGATGACCGTCAGGATCGTGCCCTCGACCGGCTTCGCGACCGCGCCGTAGGCGGTCTCGCGCCCCGAGCGCCAGGGCGTGCGCGAGGTCGAGGCCGTTGAACCGGCGCTTGCCGCCGAGGCCCTCGGCCATGCCCGCGGAAGATCTGGCTGGTGATGACGCCCGGAGTTGCCGCGGGCGCCCATGAGCGCCCCGAAGCTGATCGCCGCCGCGATCCGCTCGGCCGGCTGCCCGGCGACTCCCTCGGCCTCCTCGAGGGCCGCCCGGACCGTGGCGAGCATGTTCGAGCCGGTGTCGCCGTCCGGGACCGGGAAGACGTTGAGGGCGTTGATCTCGTCGACGTGGGCCTCGAGGTTGGCGACGGCCGCCCGGAACGCGTCGAGGAGGCCGGCGCCGTCGCAGCTCCGACGGGCCACCGGCCGCCCTCGGTCGCGTCGCCGCCAGGTCGGGGATCGGCCGCGTCGTCGGGGCTGGCCAGGAGCTCCGACACCTGCGGACGAGACGTCCCGCCGGGCGCCGGCTCGACCGGCGGCGGCGCGGAGGCCGGCTGGTAGCGCAGGCCCCCGACGTGGATCGTGAGCCCGTCGAGCTCCCGGTCGAGAGCGCGCCGGATGGCGTAGCGGACCGCCGAATCGACCTGGCGGGCGACCTCTGCCACGGGCAGTCCGTGGGCGACCGTGAGGCGGAGGTCGACGACGAACCGATCGCTCGTCGTGACCCGGATCCCGGGCTCGGCGAGCCGGAGGGACGTGCGCAGCCATCCGATCAACCCGTCGTCGACGAATCCGGTCACGCCGTAGCTGCCGAGGACGGCGGCGCGGACGATCTCGACGATGGCACGGCGGCTGATGAGCGAGCGGCCTTTTACGGAGCGCTCTGGCATGCGCGGGTGACCTCCGCTGCGGGGCGGCCGGGAAGGCGGCTGCCGGGGGGACCCAGGGTCGATGTGCTATCGTACCGCCTGCCCGAGCCCGTCGCGGCTCGCGCACCATGACCCGAACCACCTCCAGAGGACCGACATGGCCCGTGCATGCGCCGTATGCGGCAAAGGATCGATGGGCAGCTTCAACGCCCAGTCGTCGGGGATGAACCGCGTTCGCGCCCATCGCCGCGTCGAGCCGAACCTCCAGCCGCTGATCATCGCGACCGCCACCGGCGAGCAGAAGAAGCAGATGGTCTGCACGCGCTGCCGCCGGACGATGTCGAAGGCGAGCCGCTAGGCGGGTCGCCTTCGACCGGCCAACCGGGCCGGGCCGCCGCCTCCACGAACCCCCGATGCCGATGGCGCGGGGGTTCGGCACATCTCAGGCAGGCTCGGCCGTGTCGAGCCAGATGGTGAACGGACCTTCATTGACGAGCTCCACGGCCATCTCCGCTCCGAACCGCCCGCGAGCCACCGTGACGCCGAGGCCCTCGAGCGCCGCGGCGAACCGCTCGTAGAGCGCCAGCGCCAGCTCGGGTGCCGCGGCGCCAGTGAAGCCGGGCCGCCGGCCGCGCCGCGTGTCGGCGAACAGCGTGAACTGGCTGACGACGAGGGCCGCCCCGCCAACGTCGAGCAGCGAGCGGTTCGTCCGCCCCTCATCGTCGGAGAAGATCCGAAGCTCGGCCACCTTCCGGGCGAGGGTGCCGGCCACGGCAGCATCGTCCGCCGGGCCGATCCCCAGGAGGATCGCCAGGCCCGGTCCGATCCGGGCGATCGGCGTCCCGTCCACCCGGACCTCCGCCCGGCTGACACGCTGGAGGACGGCGCGCATCGCTGGAGGGCCCGTCCCGACCCTACCGGCTGAGAAGGCCCGCGGCGGCCCGCCACAGCCCGCCGAGGATCGCCAGCCAGGGGACGAGGTAGAGCGGCGTCGACGCACCGCCGAGCGCTCCGGTCCGGGCCAGCCAGGCCGCCCCGATCCCGCCGACCGCGGCGGCCACGAGACCCTGCCCGACGACCGCCCAGCGGACGCGCCGGCCCAGCCGCCGGAGCGCCCCGGCGTCGCCCGCGTCGGCGGCCTCGACGCCCGCCTCGAGCTCAACGTCCGCCACGTCGTCGATCGCCCGGCGGAACCAGCGCGGGGCGTGGATGACCGCCCAGTACGCCGCGCTCGCGTAGGCGACCCCGCCGAGGATGTCGACGACGTAGTGGTCGGCCAGGTAGACCACCGAGAACCAGACGCACAGCGTGTAACCCAGCATGACCGCGCCCGCCCGACCGAACGCCCGCCGGGCGAACAGGAACGCGAGGAACGGGAAGCCCGCATGGAGGGACGGGAACGCCGCGACCTGGTTGGGGTTGATGTCGTAGATCGTGTAGCTGTAGAGGTATCTGCCCTCGAATCCGAACGCCCGGGCGAGCTGGTCGAAGCCGAGCTCCTTGAGGTACAGGATCGCCGGCCGGCCGTCCGGGCCGGGCAGCTGGCCGTGCTCGGCAGCCCACCACGGCGGCGCGACCGGGAGGACGAGGTAGGTGGCGAAGCCCGCCATGGCCAGGACGATGAGCGCCGCCACGAAGTCGTAGTAGACCCGCCGCCGCCGGAGCCAGAGGAAGAACCCGACGGCGATCGGGAGCGGGAAATGGAGGAAGTAGAAGATCGTCGCCACGGAAGCCAGGACGTCCGTGCCAGCCGCCGGATGGAGCAGGTCCTGGAGGACCTCGGTCGGCAGCCGACCGAGGAAGAGCGTCCGCTCCAGCGCGATGACGTCCGTGACGTGGATCGCCGCCCCGAAGTCGTCGGCGTAGCCGCGCATCAGCTCGTAGGCGAAGAACAGCCCGATGAACGGGATCCAGTCGCGCAGGAAGAGCCGGCCGCGACCGAGCAGCACGGCCGCCAGGCCCAACGCGACGAGCAGGACGTCGGGCGTGATCGAGACGCCCCTGACCAGCATCAGGGCGGACAGCAGGACGATATAGCCGCCGACGGCCCACAGCAGGATCCGGTCGTTGCGTCGCCCGAGCCTGGTGGTCTCGACCGGCACGGCGGCGTTCGGAGGGCCGTCGATCGGGAGCTCCGCGACGGCGGCCTCTTCGGTCACGCCGGTGACGCCCGCGACGAATTCGACGGTCGGCGTCGCCTCGCCCGAGGCCGGGCCGGCCGCGGCCTCGCCGGTCTCGCCGGTCGCCGCGTCGAAGGATGCCCGCCAGGCTTCGGCCTCTGCGTACGCCTGCTCCCGCTCGGCCGCGTAGCGCGCGAGCGCGAGCGCCTCCACCGTGCGCGGCACGAGGAGGTCGTAGTCGCGCACCCCGTCCGGGTTCATCCGGCCGTCCGCCGCGGAGCATGATCACCGGGATCGCCGCCCGCCTCGATCTCGCGCATGCAGCTTCGTGCGCGAGCTGCATCGGGAGGCTGGCGAAGCGTGCACCACTCGTCGCGCGGGATCGGCGGCTGCGCCGTCGTTGAGCTGGTACTGGTAGCCCTCGTCGGCGAGCGCCTGGACCAGCCGGATCTCGCGGCCCATGTCGTGGCCCTTGATCGAACAGCGCCGACCCGACGACGAGGATGTCGACCCCGAGCCCGCCGACGAACTCGGCCGTCTCGCGGTTGATCCCGCCGTCGACGTGGACCTCGCCGCCGAGCGGCCTTGTGGCGAGCAGGTCTCGCGCGCCGCGAGGAGCTTTCCTGGCGCGACGTCGCTTCATGAACGACTGGCCGCCGAAGCCGGGCTCGACGGTCATGACCAGGACGATGTCGAGGAGCTCGCGGTACGGCTCGCAGCGCCGCGCAGCGGGGTCGCCGGCTTGACCGCCAGGCCCGGCCGCCCGTCCCGCCGCCCGGATCCTGCGCAGGGTCGGCTCGATCGGCTCGTCGACCTCGACGTGGAACGTGATCGAGTCGCAGCCGGCGTCGAGGAACTCGTCGACGTAGCGGCCGGGCTCGCTGATCATCAGGTGGGCGTCGAGCGGGCAGCTCGGTCCGCGGCCGGAGGCGCCTTGATCGTCTTCGGCCCGAAGGTCAGGTTCGGGACGAAGTGGCCGTCCATGACGTCGAGGTGGATCCGGTCGGCGCCCGCCGTTCTGGACGCGCCGGACGGCGTAGGCCAGGTTCGACGAGGTCGGCGTCGAGGATGCTCGCGGCGACCCGCGCCCGACCCGTGCCCACGGCTACTCCACCGCCCTCGCCGCGGCGACTCCGCGGTCAACGCGGCCGGCCGGCTCGTGGCTGCGCTCGCCGCGCAGCGCGGCTGCGCTCTCGCGCGACGAGTCAGCTCGCGGCGACGGGCGACCGCCGGCGCCGGCGGCTCCCCGGCGCGCTCGGCGGCGAGCTGGCCGCAGGCCGCGCCGATCTCCTGGCCGCGGTTGCGGCGGATCGTCGTCGCGATCCCGGCCGTCGCGGAGGCGTCGCCGCGAACCGCTCGATGACCGGCATCGGGCTCGCCGTCCACGGCGTGTGGGCGACCGGGTTCATCGGGATGAGGTTGACGTGGGCGTGGTCGCCGCGGAGGAGCTCGGCCATCGCGTCGGCATCGGCCGTCGGTGTCGTTCACGCCGCCGATCATCGTGACCTCGTAGGTGATCCGCCGGCCGGTCGCGCCGGCGTGGTCGCGGGCCGCCGCGACGACCTCGGCGACCGGCCAGCGCCGGTTGAGCGGGACGAGCACGTCGCGGAGCGGATCGCGCGCGGCGTGGAGGGAGACCGCCAGCGTGAACTGCGGCCCGAGCGCGGTCAGCCGGCGGATGCCCGGCACGACGCCCGACGTGGAGACGTGATGTGGCGCGCGCCGAGGCCGAACCGGCGTCGGGTCGTTGAGCGCGTCGACCGCCTCGAGCACGCGGTCGAGGTTGAGCAGCGGCTCGCCCATGCCCATGAACACGACGTTGGTCAGGCGCTTGCCCGTCGGCCGCGAGGCGGCGCGCCGCGTGGCGGACCTGGTCGACGATCTCGGCGGTCTCGAGGTCGCGGCCGAAGCCGAGCTCGCCGGTCGCGCAGAACGGGCAGCCGACCGCGCAGCCGGCCTGGCTCGAGATGCACAGCGTGTGCCGCTCGCGCTGGCCGGCCCGGGCCGGGTAGTGCATCAGGACCGATTCGATCGAGCGCGCCGTCGGACAGCCGATGGAGCGCCTTCTCGGTCAGGCCGCCGTCCGACGAGACGGAGCTCCGTGTCGGCGACGGTGTCGAAGCGGAACGCGGCGTCGAGCTCGGCGCGGAGCGGCCGGCGGGCAGGGTCCGGATCGCGCGGGCATCGCGCGGCATGGCCGTCCCACAGCGCGTCGGCGACCTGGCGGGCGCGGTAGGCCGGCTGCGCCGCGCTGCGGCGAACCAGGCGGCCAGCGCCTCCGGGTCGAGGCCGGACAGGCCCGGTCGGGGGTCGCGCAGCGGGCCGGCGGTCGGCTCCGGCGTGCTCGCCGGGGCGCCGCTGGAGGAGGCATCGGTCACGGCCGCATTGTCGCACGGAGACCGGGACCGGCCGAGGCCGCGGACGGGGGCCGAGGACGGGGCCGCTCAGTCTCCGGTCGGTCCGCCAGCGAGCGCGCGGCCACGGCCGCGGAGGAACTCGACCGAAGACATGGGGCGGCCACCGGCGGGCTGGACCTCGAGCAGGCGGAGACGGCCGTCAGCCGTCATGAGGACGAGCCCGCGCCCGTCAGCGGCCAGCCCGCCGGGCACGTCCCCGCGCTCGGGCTCTCGACCGCGGCGGCGAGGACCGCGAGCCGGCCGACCCGCGGTCTCGAGGAAGGAGCCGGGCCACGGCCGGTAGGCCCGGACGGCCCGCTCGAGCTCGCGAGCCGGTCGGGCGGGATCGAGTCGGCCGTCGTCCCGCCGGAGCGGTCCGGGTGAGCGTGGCACCAGCCTCGTCCTGCGGACCGGCGGGGAGCTCGCCCGCGAGCCAGCCGGCCAGCGATCGCCGAACGAGGGCCGCGCCCGCTACCGCCGCCCGCGCCTCGAGCTCGGGCGCGGTCTCCGTCCCGTCCAGCGGCCACGCCTCGACCGCGACGATCGGCCCGGTGTCGAGGCCGGCGTCCATCCGGATCACGGTCACTCCGGTCTCGCGGTCGCCGGCGAGGATCGCGGCCGGGATCGGCGAGGCCCCCCGGTGGCGCGGGAGGAGCGACGGGTGGAGGTTGAGGATCCCGTGGGGCGGGATGTCCAGGACGGCCTGCGGCACGATCTGGCCGTAGTCGGCGAGGACGCCCAGCGTCGGGATGCAGCGCCGCGATCGCCGCGATCGCCTCGGGGTCCCGCATCCGGGCTGGCTGGAGGAGCGCGATCCCGAGCTCGCCGGCGCGCCGCGCGACCGGCGTCGGGGTGAGCTCGCCGTGCCGGCCGGCAGGGCGGTCGGGAGCGCGTGACGACCGCGACGAGGTCGACCTCCGGCGCGCCGGCCAGCGCCTCGAGGATCGGGACCGCGAACGCGCCGCTGCCGAGGAAGACGAGCCGGGCAGGCCCGGATGGGGCACTCGCGGGCGGCGCGACGCCCGGCTCACGCGAGGGCGTGTGTCGCCTCGCGGATCGGCGGCGTCGCCGTCCTCGTCGTCGCCCGCGCCGACCGGGATGAGCTCGTCCATCGACTCGAGGTAGTCGATGTAGAGCTTGCCGTCGAGGTGGTCGAGCTCGTGCTGGAGGGCCCGGCCGAGGAGTCCCGACCCGGCGACCTTGATCTTCTTGCCCATGCCGGTTCTGGGCCACGACCCAGACCTTCTCGCGGCGGGTGACGTAGGCGACGTAGCCCGGGATCGACAGGCAGCCCTCGAGGTCGCGGTCGTCGCCGATCGGTCCGGACGATCTTCGGGTTCACGAGCTCGTAGAGCTGGTTCTCGACCTCGATGACGCAGGCCCGCATCGCCTCGCCGAGCTGCGGCGCGGCCAGGCCGACGCCGGGCGCGTGGCGCATCGTGTGGGCCAGGTCGTCGAGGAGCTCGTGGAGGTACTTCCCGAAGCTGTCGACGGGCTCGCCCTTCAGGCGCAGGCGGGGGTCGCCGAGGAGGACGATCGGCTTCACGCTCATGGCGCGAGTATACCGAAGGAGACCGGCCGGCTTCCCCGCGGCTTCCCCGCGGCTTCCCCGCGTGCGAGCCTCAGCGGGCTTCGGCGCCCGGCGCCCTGGTCGCGGCCCTCGGTCACCACCACGACCGGGCAGTGGACGGCGCCGCGCAGCCGGTGCGGGACGTCGAGACCCAGCCAGCGTGCTGTCGGACCGGATCAGGGTCACAGGAGCGACTCCGGATCGACGTCGACGGACCAGGGCGCGGCGACGCCGCCGTCCAGGAGGTCCGCCGGCGCGCCTCCGCGGAGGACGAGGTTCCAGCGCCAGCGGCCGGCTCGCCGCCGGATGAAGGCGGGTGCCGGGCCGATGATGGCGACCCGAGCGGCCCGTTCCGCCGCCCGGGCCCGGAGCCGCTCGGCCATCGCCGTCGCCTCGCGCTCCGCCGCCTCCGCGTCCGGCAGCGCCACCGTCAGCTTCACCAGCCGGCCGAACGGCGGCGACCCGAACCGCTCGCGGACCGCGAGCTCGGCGTCATAGAAGGCTGCCGCGTCCCCGGTCGCCACCGCCTGGACGGCCGGGTGGTCCGGCTGGTAGCTCTGGATGATCGCCCGGCCGGGTCGTTCGCCGCGTCCCGCCCGCCCGACCGCCTGGGCCAGGAGTTGGTACGTCCGCTCGGCCGCTCGCTCGTCCGGGAGGTTGAGCGCAACATCCGCGCTGACCACCCCGACGAGGGTCACCTCGGGGATGTCGAGCCCCTTCGTCACCAGGCTCGTTCCCACGAGGACGTCGAGCCGGCCGTCGGTGAAGGCATCGATCACCCGCTCGGCGGCGCCCTTGCGCTCCACGACGTCCCGGTCCAGGCGGCCGACCCGGAGCCGCGGGAACCGCTCGCGGACCTCGCGCTCGACCCGTTCCGTCCCGCCGCCGAGGTAGCGGATCCGCGGCGAGGCGCAGGCCGGGCAGCGGGTTGCCATCGGCGCGGCCGTCCCGCAGTGGTGGCAGCGCAGGGACCCGCCCGCCTCGTGGTAGACGAGCGGCCGCTCGCACTCGGGACAGGCCTGGACGTGCCCGCAGTCGCGGCACAGGACGACCGACGCGGTCCCGCGCCGGTTGATCACGAGGATCGCCCGCTCGCCCGCGGCGGCGTCGAGCGCCGCAAGCTCCGCGGCGAGCCGGCCCGACAGGAGCCCGCGGTTGCCGGCCGCCAGCTCCGCCCGCAGGTCGACGACCTCGATCTCTGGCGGGACGCCCGACGGACGGCTCGGCAGGCCGACCCGCCGATAGACGCCGGCCCGGGCCCGACCGATCGTGTCGACCGCCGGCGTCGCGCTGCCGAGGATGGCCGCAGCGCCGGCAATCCGGGCAAGCTCGAGCGCGGTGTCGCGTGCCTGGAACCGCGGGGTCCGGTCGCTCTTGTAGGTCGCCTCGTGCTCCTCGTCGACGATCACGAGGCCGACATCGACGAGCGGGGCGAGGACCGCAAGCCTGGTCCCCACGACGATATCGACGGCGCCCGCCCGGATCCGACGCCACTCGTCCGCCCGCTCCCCCGCCCCGACGGCGGAGTGGAGCAGCGCCACGCGAGCGTCGAGATCCGCCCGCAGCCGGTCCACCAGCGGGATCGCCAGGGCGATCTCGGGGACGAGGACGAGCACCGGCCTGCCCGCCTCCAGGCACGCCGCGATCGCCTCCTGGTAGACCGCCGTCTTGCCCCCGCCCGTGACCCCGTCGAGGAGGAGCGGCGTCGGGTCGCGCCCGGCGATGGCGGCGTGGGCGAGGGCGACCGCCTCCGCCTGGGGACCCGTGAGCGAGGAGCTCGGCGGGCGGGCGCCGCGGCCCCCGGATGGCCGGTGGGCGAGGGGCCGGCGGGGCCGCTCGCGGACATCCGTCCCGGCGAACCCGCGGCGGACGAGCCCGGCCAGCGCCGAAGTCCCGTGCCGGCCCGCCAGCACCGCGGCGGGCTGCCCGCCCGGATCAGCGTCCGCGAGCTCCCCGAGGAGCGCGACCTGGCGTGGCCCGAGCGGCCGGCCGGACAGGCGAGCTCCCGAGCGGAGCACGGCCGCGGCTACCCGACCCTCATCCGTCGCGGCCGCCCAGCGCTCGTAGCGCGGGCCGCCCGAGGCCGCGGTCAGGGTCCAGTCGAGATCGACCAGCCCGCGAGCCGCCAGCGCCCGGAGCCGACGCAGGAGACCGGCCCGACCCTCCGGCGAGCCGAGGTCGCGGACGGCGAGCGGCCCACCGTCGAGCTGGTCGAGCAGGGCTCGGTCCTGCGCCGCGAGATCCTCCGGCCCGGTCTCACGGCCTCGGCCGACACCCGCCTCGGCAGGCCCGTCGGGGCGCCGTTCGGCGACGAGCTCGAGCCGCTCGAGGAGCCCGGGCGGCAGCATCGCCCGGATGACGAGCGCCGGCGGGGCGAGGTACGTGGTGGCGATCCACCGGGCAAGGGCGAGGGCGAGCGGCGGGAGCAGCGGCCCGTCCGCGCGGATCCGGTCGATGATCGGCTTGGGCACGATGCCGGGCGACCCGGCGGCTGGCCCGAGGACGATCCCGAGGGCCTGGCGCCGGCCGAACTCGACCAGGACGGCCTCGCCCGGCTGGAGGTCGGCGAGCCGGGGCGGGACCGCGTAGGTGTAGGTCCGCGAACCCCCGGCGCCCGGCGCGTCGACCGCCACCTCGAGCCATCGGTCGCCGGCCCCGGCGTGGTCGTCCGGCGGCTCGGCGTCCCTCCCGAACTCGAGGCCGAGCTCGTCAGCCCGCCCATCCGCGCCAGGTATCGTCATCGAGGCCCATTCTGGCAGGGACGCTGCGTCAGCTTGGCCGTCACGACGCCGTCCGCGGGTCGCCGGCCCGACGTCCGGCCGGCGACCTCAGACCCGGACGCGGCGGTCGGGGTGCCTCGTCCGCTCCTCGGCGATGATCTCGTCGATCCGGGCCGCGGTCGACTCGACCTCCCCGTCCCGGTTCTCGACGATGTAGTCGTAGTCCTCCTGGCGGGCGAGCTCGATCGCCGCGTTGCGCTGGCGGAGCTCGAGCTGGTCGGCGGTCTCGGTCGCCCGCGATTTCAGCCGTCGGAAGAGCGTCTCGAGCGACGGCGGGACGATGAAGATGAGGACGGCCTCGGGGACGTTCTCCTTGACCACCTGGGCACCCTGGACGTCGATCTTCAGGATCACGTCGTGGCCGGCGGCCAGCGCCTCGCGGACCTGCGCCCGGGGCGTCCCGTACCAGTTGCCGTGGACCTCGTTCGCCTCGAGCAGCTCACCGGCGTCGCGCAGGGCGCTGAACCGTTCGCGATCGAGGAAGTGGTAGTTCACCCCGTTGACCTCGCCCGGCCGTCGGGCGCGGGTCGTGCAGGTCACCACGTAGTGGTAGTCGGGGTTCCGTGGCCGTCCACGCAGGGCGTCGATGATCGTGTCCTTGCCGACGCCCGACGGCCCGGAGATGATGATCAGCATGGCCCCCGGGGCGCCCCCGACCCGGGTCATTGATCCTCCTCGGGGGCCGTCGGCAGGGGCCCCGGCCGGTCCCCTGCGCGGAGGCGTTCGAGGACCGCCTCGAGTTCGGCGGGGAGCGGCGCCCTCGCCCGGATGAGCCGGCCATCGGACGGTGACGCGAGCTCCAGCCGCCAGGCGTGGAGGAAGAGGCGGGCGAGCCCTTCGGGACCTCGACGCGACGTGCCCGTGCCGTACACGGAATCGCCCGCGACCGGGTGGCCGATCGCGAACAGGTGGACCCGGATCTGGTGGGTGCGACCCGTGACGAGATCGAGCTCGAGGAGCGTCCAGCCGGGGAGCCGCTCGCGGACCCGATAGCCGGTCACCGAGGGCCGCCCGTCGGGCACGACCGCCATCCGCGTCCGGTGCTTCGGGTCGCGCCCGATCGGCGCCTCGATCCGGCCGACGTTCGCGACGACGCCACCCTGGACGAGCGCGAGGTAGGTCTTCTTCACGCGGCGCGCCTTCAGCTGGGCCATCAGGCTCGCCTGCGCCGCGTCGCCCTTGGCGACCATGATCAGGCCGCTCGTGTCGCGGTCCAGGCGATGGACGATCCCCGGGCGCTGGACGCCGGCGATGCCCCCGTACTCGCTGCCGCCGGAACGGCCGAGCAACGCGTTCACGAGCGTCCCGCTGGCGTGGCCCGGAGCCGGATGGACGACGAGGCCGGCGGGCTTGTCCACGATGAGCAGGTCCGCGTCCTCGTAGACGACGGTCAGCGGGATGGCCTCGCCGAGGACCTCGAGCGGGATGGCGGCCGGCACCTCGAGCTCGAGCCGGGCCCCCGGGCCGACAGCCGCGTTCGCCTTGAGGGGCGCGCCGGCGAGCGTGAGGCGACCGTCGGAGATCAGCTTCTGGACGTAGCTCCGCGACAGGCCCGAGACGTCCGCAACGAACCGGTCCACACGGCGCGGGCCGCCGTCCTCCGGGACGACGAAGACCCGGCGGGTCGCGACCGACTCGTCAGTCATGGGCCGCCGGCGAACCCAGCCCGGGCCGGAGCGCGAGGAGGATGAGCAGCAGGATCGCGACGGTGATCGCCGCGTCGCCGACGTTGTACGTCCAGAACCGCAGGCCGCCGATCCCCATGTCCACCCAGTCGATGACGAAGCCGAACCGGATCCGGTCGACCAGGTTGCCGACCGCGCCGCCGAGGAGGAGCCCGAGCGCCGTCGACAGGATGAGGTTCCGGCTCGAGCGCGCGTGGTAGCTGACGATGAGCCCGATGACCGCGAGGCTGACGACCGCCATGACCGGCGCGGCGCTGCCGAACAGCCCGAACAGCGCGCCATCGTTCTCCGAGTTGATGAGCCGGAGGTAGTCGCCCGCCAGCCGGATCGCCGTTCCGGGCTCGATCGCCGCGACGACCCATGCCTTCGTCAGCTGGTCGATGACGAGGATCGACGCCGCGAGGCCGACGAAGATGCCCCATGCCGGGCGGCGGACCGGGGCGTCCGCGGGCGACTCCGCCATCGGTCGGGCGTCGGGGATCGCCGGCGCGGCGGGCGGGTTGGCCTGGTCCAGCTCGGTGCCTCCGTCGTCGCGCTGCGGGTCGGTCACAGCCTAGGGTCGCCGGCGCTCCGGCGCAAGGCGACGCGGACGGTCGCGGAGTCGAGCTCGACCGAAGCGGTCGAGACTCCGCTCGGTGGCGTGCCCGCCGAGATGACGTCAGCGAGCGTCTCCGTGGCGACCGCGCCGAGGAACGGCCGGACGGCCTCCGGGAGCGGCTCGACCCACGCCTCGATGCGGTCGTCGAGCTCGAGCTCGGCCTCGCGCCGGAGATCCTGGATCGCACGCTGGAGCTCACGGGCGTCGCCCTCGGCCCGCAGGTCCGGCGTCAGCTCCGTGTCGATCACCACCACGAGCCCGTCGTCGTGGGCGACGGCCGTTCCCGGTCGCGGCGTGGCCAGGATCTCGACCTCGTCCGCCGCGAGGGTCACGCCCCCGAGCGTGACGCTGCCATCCGGACCGATTGCGAACGCGCCCTCGCGCGCGGCGGCCATCACCGCCGGGATCGCCGGTCCGAGCCGCTTGCCGATCTTCGGCAGGAGCGGCTTCACCCGCCGCTCGACGAGCGCGGACTCGTCACCGATCAGCTCGATCGCCTTGACGTTCACCTCGTCGGCGATGAGCGCGAGGAGGGCGTCACGCTCGGCCAGGGCGCCGCCCGGGAGGGCGAGCCACAGCCGAGCCAGTGGCTGGCGGGTCTTCAACCCGGCCTGGCCTCGGAGGGTGCGGACGAGCTCCACGGCGCGTCGCGCGGTGTCCATCGCCGCCTCGAGCGGCTCGTCGCGGTTCGGCGCAAGCTCGCCAGTCGGCCAGGCCGTGAGGTGGACGCTGTCCGGTGCGGTCGGGTCCTCGGCGGCGACGAGATTGTCGTAGATCGCCTCGGTCAGGAACGGCAGGATCGGGGCCATGACCCGGGCGAGGACCACCAGCGCCGCGTGGAGCGTGGCGAACGCGGCATCCCGGTCCGCCGGGTCATCCGAGCGCGAGAAGCGCTTCCGCGACCGGCGCAGGTACCACGTCGAGAGATCCTCGATCGCCTCGCCGATCGACCTGCTGGCGGCTTCGGCGTCGTAGTCCCGCAGCCGCTCCTCGACGCGGAGGGCCAGGCCGGCCATCCGCGACAGGATCCAGCGGTCGAGCGGCGCTCGGTCCGCCGGAGCGGGTGCGGACGAGCCGGCGGAGGTCCAGCCGGCGAGCCGAGCGTAGGTCACGAAGAACGCATACACGTTCCACAGGATGAGCAGGCCGCGGCGGGCCTCGTCCGCGGCGTGCCAGCCGAACAGGATGTTGTCGTCCGGCCGGGCGCTCGCGTACATCCAGCGCATCACGTCGACGCCCATCCGCTCGGCGGCCTCGTCGAACTCGATGGCGTTGCCCGAGCTCTTGTGCATCGGCCGGCCGTCTTCGGCGAACAGCGTGGCATAGCCGAAGATCGTCTTGAACGGAGCCTCGCCGCGCAGGACGGTGCTCATCGCCAGCATGGCGTAGAACCAGTTGCGGAACTGGCCCGGGAAGCTCTCCGTGATGAAGTCGGCGGGGAACCAGTGCGCCCAGTACTCGGGCGCCTCGCGGTAGTGGATCGTCGAGAACGGCACGATCCCGGCGTCGAGCCACGGGTTGCCCACGTCCCTGATCCGCTCGACCGGGGCCCCGCAGCCGCGACAGGCGATCTTGACCGCGTCGACGAACGGCCGGTGCGGGCTGTGGCCGTCGAACGCCTGCCAGCCCTCCACCGCCCGTTCGCGCAGCTCTGCGCGCCCGCCCACGACGTCGAAGGTGCCACACGCCGCGCAGTCGTAGATCGGCAGCGCCAGCCCGTAGTAGCGCTTCTTGCTGATCATCCAGTCGTGCATGTTGGTGAGCCAGTCGAGCTCGCGCCCGTAGCCGAACCCGGGGATCCAGCGGATGTCGTCGACGACATCCATGATCTGGTAGCGCAGGCTCCGCTCGACCTCGTCCCGGGTGAGCTGCTCACGCGGCCGGTCGTAGACCTCGCCCATGCTGATGAACCACTCGTCCACGAGCCGGAAGACGAGCGGCGTGCCACAGCGCCAGCAGTGCGGGTAGCGGTGGGTGATCGTCTCGAGCCGGTAGAACCGGTCGTGATGTTTCAGCCGCTCGACGATCGGCTCGGCGACATCCCGGACGTCCCGCCCGGAGTACGGTCCGAAGCCTTCGACGAAGATGCCCGACTCGTCGAGCGGGGCGACCACCGGCAACCCGAGGGCCCTGCCCAGCGCGAAGTCCTCCGCACCGCATCCCGGCGCGATGTGGACGATCCCGGTCCCCTCCACGTCCCCGACCTCGCTCCAGGCCACGACCCGGTGCCGGTAGGGCGTCCCCGGCTCGTCTCGGGTCCCGGCCGCGAACGCCTCGCGGACCGCGGGCAGGTCGTCGAACGGGCCCTCGTAGGTCCACCCGGCGAGCTCGCTCCCAGCCCGCTCCTCGACCACCTGGAAGGGACCCCGGAGCGCGTGCTTCAGCGTTCCCTTGCCGAGCCACAGCAGGTCCTCGCCCTGGCGGACCAGCACGTAGCGCAGGTTCGGCCCGACCGCGGCGGCGACGTTGGACGTGAGCGTCCAGGGAGTGGTTGTCCAGACGAGCAGCGCTTCACCCGGCCGGTCGACGAGCGGCAGGCGGACGGTCAACCCGGGATCCTCGCGGTCGCGGTAGCCCTCGGTCATCTCGTGCTGGCTCATCCCCGTCCCGCACCGGGCGCACCACGGCATCGTGTCGTGGCCCTTGTACAGCCAGCCGCGCCGATGACACTCGGCCAGGAACCCCCAGATGAGGTCGTTGTTCTCGTCGCTGAACGTGAAGTAGCTGCCCCCCAGCTCGGGCGATCCGAGACGGCCGACGAGCATCTCGACGCTGTCGGTCACCGGACCGTCCGGACCGGGGCTCGTGGTGACCATCGCCGGATCGGCCGCGAGCAGGTCGCGCAGCCGGCGGAGCTCGTCGGGCTCGTTCCAGTCCATCCACATCCCGAGCCGGATCGACTGCTCGCTCTGGCGGGCGGCGAAGGTCAGGACCCGCTGCTTGCACAGGCTGACGAACTCGGCGATCCCGAACGCCTCGATGTCGCGCTTGCTAGTGAACCCGAGGTCCTTCTCGACGTTGACCTCGACCCACAGGCCCTGGCAGTCGAACCCGTTCTGGAAGCGCTGGTCGTAGCCGAGCATCGCCCGGAAGCGCTGGAAGAGGTCCTTGTACGTCCGCCCCCAGGCGTGATGGACGCCCATCGGGTTGTTCGCGGTGATCGGGCCGTCGAGGAAGCTCCAGCGCTCCCGCCCCGCGTTCTGCGCGCGCAGGCGAGCGAACGTCCGGCGCTCCGCCCAGCGAGCGAGGATCTCGTGCTCCTGGGCGACGAGATCGGGCTTGGGGCTGACGGGGCGGAACATCGGACCTCGGCTGGGGATGGACCTGGCGCGACGGCCGGCGTCATTTCCTGGCGCCGGTTGCCGTCGGAGCCCCACGGGCGCGCCGCACCGGGGTTCCAAGTATCCTACCCGCGATGCAGCAGCCGCCGCAGGAAGCGCGACCCCGACACCGTTCCGCCTTCGCGGCGGCCTTCCTGTCCCTGGTCTTCCCGGGCCTCGGCCACGCCTATTCGGGCGCCCCGGGTCGGGCGCTCGGCTTCGCGGCCGTCCCCGTGCTCGGCGCGGCCCTCGTCACGGGGCTCGCCCTGAGCATGGGCATCCAGGTCTTCGGGGCGGAGCTGATCGCCAACCTGCCGCTCATCCTCGTGGCCAACCTCCTGCTCCTGGCCTACCGGGTCGTCGCCGCGGTCGACGCCTATCGGGTGGCTGCCTACCTGAACGCCGTGGAGGCGTCCGGGGGCGGGCGGTTCGGCCCACCGAGCCTCAGGCTCAGCCCGGTCTCGCTGGCCGGGCTCCTGTCCGTCTGCCTGGTGATGGCCGGCGGTCACGGGGTCGTGGCCTACTACGGCGGCCAGGCCCAGGACACGCTCAGCTGCGTCTTCGACCCGACCGGGACGGCCGCCTGCGACGACGGCGGGGGCGGCGCTGCCGACGCGACCGACGCGGCTGGCGGGAGCGATGCCCCAAGCCCCGACTCGACGCCCACCGCCACGGCCCCCACCTCCACGGGCCCGGTCGGCACGCCGATCCCGGCGTCGACGATCCCGGCCTGGAACGGCACGGACCGCCTGAACATCCTGCTCATCGGCTCCGACCAGCGACCGACGGAGGGGACGTTCAACACGGACACGCTCATCGTCGTGTCGATCGATCCGGTCTCGAAGCAGGTGGCCATGTTCAGCCTGCCGCGCGACACCGTCGACGTGCCGATCCCGCCCGGCCCCGCCCGGTCCGTCTTCGGGACCGCCTACCGGGGCAAGATCAACAGCCTCTGGACGAACGCCCGCAACCGCGCCGACGCCTTCCCCGGCAACGACCGGACCCGCGGGTTCAACGCCCTGAAATCCGTGCTCGGCGAACTCTACGGCCTCGACATCCAGTACTACATCGAAGTCAACTTCGATGGCTTCCGCGACATCGTGGACACGCTCGGCGGCGTGGCCGTCAACGTCCAGAACCCGGTCCTCGACGACCGCTACCCCGGTGATCGGGGCACGATCCGCGTGTACATCCCTGCCGGGGTCCAGCACATGGACGGCTCTCGGGCGCTCATCTATGCCCGCTCCAGGCACACCTCGAGCGACTTCGACCGCGCCCAGCGCCAGCAGCGGATCATCCTGTCGATCCGCGACCAGGCGGACCCGGCGGCCATCCTGGCCCATCTCCAGGAGCTCCTCACGGACCTCAAGAAGTCGTTCAAGACGGACATCCCGCAGGGGAAGCTCCCCCAGCTCATCGGGTTGTCGAGCCAGATCGACTCGACGAAGATCCGGTCGTTCGTGTTCACCCCGCCGCGCTACGCGACCGAGGGCTCGGACGGACGCGGCTACATCATCCAGCCCAACGTCGCCCAGATCCGCCGGGCGGTCGCGACCGCCTTCAAGGTCGACGCGAAGCTCGAGGCGCAGCGCGAGAAGGTCGCCGGCGAGGACGGCGTCGTGTGGGTCGTCAACGGCTCCGGCCAGGTCGGCCAGGCGAGCCAGATCGCGAGCTACCTCGAGTACCTCGGCCTGACCGCGAGCGCCCAGACCCAGCGCCCGGACAAGACCGTCACCACGACCCGGATCCGGGTCTACAACGGCCGCGAGTCGGTGCTGCCCGCGACGATCGCGCTGCTCGAGAACGTCTTCGACGTGAAGGCCCAATTCAGCGCCGACCCGTCGGTCCGGGTCGACATCATCGTCACGACCGGGAGCCGCACGCCGAACCTCACCCCACCGCCGGGACCCTGACCGCGGCTACGCCTTCTCCGTGACGCGGTACTCGAGATACCGGCCGGCCATCAGCCGGGTCTGGGCATCGAGCGCCGGCAGGTTGCTGAAGACGAGCCCCACGATCGGCAGGGCGAGCCACTGCAGGTACGACCCCAGGCGCCGCGCTGCGCCCCACCCGGCTGGTCTCCGCGGCGCGATCCGCTCCTCGACGAAGATCAGGATGAGCAGGCAGCAGAGCGCGCCGGTCAGGAGCCAGGCGGCGTACAGGGGCAGGTTCTGGCCGAGCGTCGTCTCGGCGAAGCGCGGGTTGAGCAGGAGCGGTACGTTCGATCCGAAGATGATCACGAACGGCGCGATCGCCCAGTTGATGTGGTCGAGCCAGAGGTCCATGAGCCGCCGGATCCGGAGGCCACGCGGAATCTCGCTGTGGGCGAACGCGTTCCGGATGTAGTACGGGATGTCCGTGATGCCCCATGCCCAGCGCCGCATCTGGGTGTACTGCTCGACGAGCGTCCTGGGGTAGGACCGGGCGCGGACCGCATCCCCGTACATCGGGATGAACAGCGGCACGGCGCGGAATTCGCCCGAGTAGCGAAAGAAGCTCTTCCAGTAGAACCGGCTGTCCTCCGGGATCGCGTCCGTCGCCCAGTAGTCCACCTCGTGGACGGTCTGCAGGCTGATCGCGTACGAGCTGAAGCTGACGAGCTTCTCGGGCGTGAGCGACCGCCACATCTGGACGTGAGTCGCCCCGACCGCGACGAGCCGGACCGGAAGGGGCGCCTCCCACAGGTTGTTGTGGAACATCGGGACCGGCTGGTAGAGCCGCCGATAACGGTCCGGGTCCGTCAGGAACGTGTAGGTCAGGTAGCCGAAGTACTGGGGATGCACGCGGTAGTCCGAGTCGAGGTCGGTGACGACGACGTTCCTCGGGTCGAACCCGAGCCGGACGAGCTCCCGGTAGAGCCAGCGTCCGCCGTAGGCCATCGCCGAACTCTTCCCGACGACGATCCCCGGCTCGAGCGGATCCAGGATGTGGAAGAAGTGGAGGAACCGGTCTTCAAACAGCTCGCGGAGGCGAGCGACGTTCTCGCGGCCGCCGAGGTCCGTCTCACGGGTGATGATCGCGACCATGCGCAACTCGCGCGGGTAATCCGCCTCGGCCAGGGCGCGAACCGTCTCGTAGAGCTTCTCGAACGGCTCCGTGTAGGTCGGGATGAGCGCGACGTGGAACAGGCTGCCCGGATCCGGGATCGGCTGACCGCGCCGGGCAAGGAGGCGGGCGAGGTCGCGCCGCTCCCCATCGAGCCGGTCGAGCTGGCGCCGGCCGCCAGCGGCCGCAAGGCGCTCGCCGGCGCGGCCCAGCTCCACGATCCGCGCCTGCACGAGAGAGGCGAGCCCGTCGATCTCGACCAACCGGGCGGCCGGATCGGCCAGGGCGAACGCGCGCGTCCGCCAGTCGGCGGCCATCGTCCGCCGGATCCGCACAAAGGTGATGCAGACGCTGGTCGTGAGCACGACCGCCTTGTACAGCCAGTAGAAGTCGAAGCTCAGGACGAACCAGGCGACGACCTCCGGCCAGCGCAGCGACAGCAGGAACGGGCTGAGGATGAGCGTCCAGCTGACGAGGCCGGGAACGACCTCCAGGAGGCGCTGGGCGTGGTGGGCGCGGGCCGGGTCGCCCGCGTCGGTCGCCGGGCCGGTCGGTCGCGACGCCGACGAATCGGGCGGGACCGACGAGTCCGGGTGGATCGCCGTCAGGACTTCAGCCACCCTCGTGGATCGGCGTCAGCCAGTGGCGGTACTCCGGCAGGCGGCCGCGGACCGCGTCGAAGTAGCGCCCCCGGATGATCGTGGTCAGCGGGCCGACCTCGCCCGAGCCAACCTTTCGGTGGTCGACCTCGATGACCGGCGAGACCTGCACGCCGGTCCCGCACAGGAACATCTCGTCGGCGACATACAGCTCCGAACGGTCGATCGAGCGGACCTCGGCCGCCATCCCTTCGTTCCGGGCGATCTCGAGGATCGCCTTGCGGGTGACGCCCTCGAGGATGTCGTCCGTGACCGGCGGGGTGATCATGACCCCGTCGCGCACGATGAAGAGGTTCGCGGCCGAGCCCTCCGAGGCGTGGCCATCGGGGGTCATCACGATCGCCTCATCGAAGCCGTTCAACTCGGCCTCCGACTTCTGGAAGGCCATGTTCACGTAGCCGCCGACGATCTTGCCCCGGGCCGGGATCGCCTCGTCCGCGTTCCGCCGCCAGGAGGACGACATCACCCGCACGCCGACGTTGGTGTCGATGTAGTCGCCGAACGGCAGGGCGAAGATGTACAGCTCGTGCTCGAGGTGGTGGAGGCGCACGCCGATGAGCCGCGACGACTTGTAGAACGACGGCCGGATGTAGGCGTCCTCGCGGAAATCGTTCCTGCGGATCGTCTCCACGATCAGCCGGGTCAGCTCGTCGACCGACGGGACCGGCTCCATCAGGAGCATCCGGGCGTTCAGCCGGATCCGCACGGCGTGCTCCCGCACCTTGAGTCCGTAGAGCTGGCCCTGCTCCGCGTTCCAGTACGCCCGGATCCCTTCGAAGACGGCCGTCCCGTACATGAACGCATGGGTCATGATCCCGACCCGTGCCTCGCGCATCGGCACGAACGCGCCCTCGAAGTAGCAGATGAGGCTGTCGAGGTCCACGGGGCCCCTGGCGTCAGTCGTGGCGGGGGCGGCCTGGTCGGACGGGTTCTCGGTCAGCATGGCGTCGTCGGCTCCGGTTCGGATGACGCCGGGACGGGCACGCGCGGCCCGCGTCGGGCGTCGAGCGAGTATAGCAGCGAGCCATCGCCCGACCGGTTCGCGTCTCTGCCCGACGGCGCGGCGGCGGCCCGGCGGCGCGGCGGCCCGGCGACCCGGCGGCGGCGCGGCGGCGGCCCGACCGCGACTCGGTGGCGCTGCACACGCGGCGTTGCACCCAGGACAACCGATCCGGGGTGCAGCTCATCGATCCTGCCGGTCTCGACCGTCTTGTTGCCCACCCGGCAACGAACCAGGGTCGAGGAGCCCGCCGGCGACGTCCCTGACGGTCGCCACCGCGATCTGTTGCCGACAGCGCAACGGCGGCTCGTGGGTGGCTCGGGCGAATGGCGGCGCCGCGCCGTGCCCTGGCGCCTATCCGATGAACCCGCCGAGCTTCGCGACCACGAGGCCCACGTAGACGAGGTAGAACGCGCCCCCGACGAGCAGCGTCCGACCCCGGAGCGGTCGACCCCGAGCGAGCGGCAGGAAGATCACCGCCGTCGACGCGAACGCGATCCCCGCCGAGGCGAACGCGAGCAGCGACCCGCTCGTGATCGCCCAGCTCGACGAGGCGAAGATGAGGGCGACGGAGGTCGGAATCGCGCTCTGGAAGACCATCGCCCCGGTGATGTTGCCCATCGCCAGGGTGTCCTTGCCCGCACGGATCCAGATGACGCTGTTGAACTTCTCGGGCAGCTCGGTCGCGATCGGCGCGATGATCAGCGCCAGGAGGGCCTCGTCGGCGCCGATCGACAGGGCCAGCCGCGAGACCGCCCCGACGAACAGGTACGCGCCGGCGACGATGCAGCCCAGGGCGAACCCGACCTGCACCCCGACGATCCGGAGGCGCGGGTGCTCGGGATGGACCGGGGCGCCCCGGTCCAATCGATGCATCCGGAGGGGCGCGAGCTCGGGATCCTCCTCGCCCGCCTCCGCCTGGAGGTGCTCCCGGACGTAGAACGCGTACATGCCGAGCAGTCCCACGGCTGCCACCCAGCGTGGCCAGTGCAGATCGGCAGGGAGGAACGCGACGCCGATCGCCACGGCGTAGGCGACCGCGAAGACCCGCATGTCGTGCACCAGCACGCTTCCGCTCACGGCCATGGTCTCGCCGGTCGCCCGGCTCCGTCGCCTGAGGACGACCGCGGCGCCGGTCACGAACATGGCCAGCGTCGCGAGCATGAACGGCGCGCCCAGGATCGCCCCGATCCCGACCTCGTCCGAGTTGTGGTTGGCGCTGAACAGGATGGCGATGATCGGGATCATCGTCTCCGGCAGGGCCGTCCCGACCGCGGCGAGGACGGACCCCACGGCTCCCTCGGCCAGGCCGAGCTTGTGTCCGAACCACTCGATCCCGTTGGTGAACAGCTCGGCGCCGGTGAGGATGACGGCAAAGGCGACGACGAGCAGGACCAGGTCCACGGTCAGTGCCCCGCGGCGAGGCCGAGGACGACGGCGGTCGCGACGACGGCGAGGATCGCCGTGGCAGTCAGGGCCATCCGGACCTCCCCGCCGCGGACGTATCCGGCGAGCGAGGCGGCGACCCGGGCGAGCGGCGTGGCGATCGCCGCGAGGAGGCCCAGCCACAGGAATCCCGGTGGTCGGAGCGCACGGACGTCAGCCGCCATCCGCCCGAGATCGAGCGAGGGGGCGGTCCCGTCCAGCGGAGAGACCCCCGTCGCGGCCATCAGGGCCACGCCCACGGCGAGGAGGGCGACGCTCAGGTAGGTCCCGGTCGTCAGCAGCCGGGCGATCGTTCGATCCAGGTCGAGTCCCGGCGGGCGCCCGGGCGTGCCGGGTCGAAGGTCCGTCATCGGAGCGCCCGACCGGCCATCTGCCAGGCGGTGACCAGCAGGACGACGATGAACAGTGCCCGGAGGACCCGGACGTCGACGCGGTGGACGGAGCGCGAACCGAGCGACGCCCCGAGGAAGACGCCGAGCGCGGTCGGGCCGGCGACGAGCGGATCGATCTCGCCGCGGACGAGGTAGATGATCGCGCTGGCCGAAGCGGTGATCCCGATCATAAGGTTGCTCGTCGCCGTTGCGACCCGCAGCGGGACACCCATGACGAGATGCATGACCGGCACCTTGATCAGGCCGCCGCCCACCCCCAGCAGTGCGGACACGACGCCGGCGAACAGGCTCCCGCCGACCCCCCGGCCAAGGTGATGGACCACGTACGGCGGTGGCGGCGGGGACACTGCGCCGGCTGGCGGCGCCCCGCCGTCTGCGGCCAGGGCGCCGTTGGCGGTCGCTCCGCCGTTCGCGGCGTCGTCCGCGGCGGGTCCACCGGCCGGAGCGGTGGCGACCTCGCGCCGGCGGGCCATGCTGACCGCTGTGTAGACGAGGAGCACGGTGAACAGCCCGGTGAGGAGCTGCTCGGAGATGAGGAACGCCACCAGACCGCCGACCAGCGCGCCGATCGCGGTGAACAGCTCGAGGGTCATCCCCAGCCGGAGGTTCGCCACGTGGCGCTCGAGATAGACGCTGGCCGACGCGCTGCTCGTCACGATCACCGAGACGAGGCTCACCCCGACAGCCTCCCGGAGCGGAAGGCCGAAGCCGAGGGTCAGGAGCGGCACGATGAGGATCCCGCCCCCCAGCCCGAGGAGCGAGCCGAAGACGCCGGCGGCGAACCCGCCCGCGATCATCAGAAGGCCGGCCGCCACCTCAGCGAACGCCGCAGTGCGAGCCGGGGATCAGCCCCGGAGCAGCCGACCCGCCCGATCCGGGACGCATCCCTCGACTAGGGTCGGAGGTGCTGCGGCGCGAACGGCAGAAGGGCGACGTGGCGAGCGCGCTTGAGGGCGACCGACAGCTCGCGCTGATGGCCGGCGCACGTGCCGGTCTTGCGCCGCGGCTCGATCTTGGCCCGCTCCGAGAGGTAGCGGCGGAGGCGGTTGACCTCCTTGTAGTCGATCAGGACCGTGTGGTCCGCGCAGAAGGCGCAGACCTTCCGGCGTCGGCGGTCGCGGTAGAGGTCGTCGCGCTTCTTGGGCTTGGCTGCAGGCGGCATCTTGGTTCAGGACTCCCGTACTGGCCGGTCGGCGGCGGGCTCTCGGCCCACGACCTCCGGCGGTTGGCTCTCGATCGGAGCATGCCCCTTCAGAAGGGCAGATCGTCGAAGTTGTTCCCGTCGTCGAGCTTCTCACCACCGCCGGCGTCGGCGGAGGGGGCGGGGCGCACCGGACGGGAGGTGGGGGCAGGGGCGCCCTCCTCGGCTCCCTCGTCGCGGCTGCGTCGCTCGAGATTCGTCACCTGGTTGGCGACGAGCTCGGTCGTGTACCGCTTGGCGCCGGTCTGGTCCTCCCACTGACGGGTCTGCAGACGGCCTTCGATGTAGACCTTGTTGCCCTTGCGGAGGTGCTCCGCGGCTCGCTCGGCCTGCTGGCCCCAGACGATGACGCGGAACCACTCGGTCTCTTCTTTCCATTCGCCATTCGGGTCCTTCCGGTTCCTGGTTGACCGCGACCGTGAACTGGGTGACCGCCTGGCCGCTGGGGGTGTAGCGCATCTCGGGATCGCGCCCGAGGTTGCCGATGATCATGACCTTGCAGAGCGACATGCCGTACCTCCGGCCTTGGCTGGTCAGTCGATGGCGGCGGGGGCCGCCTCGCTCTCGGACTCGTCGATCCGCTCGCCGATCGTCCTCCTCCTCGTCCTCGACGGACGGGAGGCGGTCCTCATCGGCCTCGGCGCCGGCCTCGGCGGCTCCCTCGCGGCCACGGGCGGACTTGAGCGGCCGCTCGATCCGGGTCACGAGGTGGCGCAGCACCTCCTCGGTGATGAGCAGGCTGCGCTCGAGCTCGACGATCGCCTCGGCCGGGGCCTCGAAGATGACGATGTGGTACGAGCCCTCCCGGTACCGGTCGATCGGGTAGGCCAGACGTCGGCGGCCCCACGGGGCGACCTTGACGATCTGGCCGCCGGCAGCGGCGATCTGTCGGGTGGTCCGGTCGACGAGCGCCTGGCTCTTGTCGTCCGGCACGTCCGGTCGGAGGACCAGCATGAGTTCGTAACGGCGCATGCGCGCATCACTCCTTCCTATGGGATCGCCCCGCTGAACGGCCGGCGATCGCGGATCACGGCCGGTCCGATGCGGAGCCGAAAGGAAACGTCGGCAGTCTACCACGGGCCGCCGGCGGGCCAGCCCGAGCCAGCGAGCCCGAGCTGGCCCGAGCGCTCCGACTCGACCCGGCGCGGCCTCGATGTATCCTCTTGGCGTCTCGACCACCCATCGCCCATCCCGGAGGCGCCGTGCCCTCCAACACCATCCTCCTTCTCGAGCGGGACGCCGCCGCCGGAGCGCTCATCCAGTCGACCCTGGCCGGCGTGGGCTACGCCGTCGAGGCGACCGAGGACGCCGACGATGCCGTCCGCCGGGCGTCCGAGCACAGCTGGTGATCATCGATGTCACCGACGATCGCGACGAGCGGCGGCGAGGTCTGCCGCGAGATCCGCGGCGACGCCGGCGCTGGCCGCCGATCCCGGTCATGTGCATCTGCCAGACCGACGACGTCGAGGAGCGGATCCGCTTCCTGGAGGCCGGCGCGGACGACGTCATCGCCAAGCCGTTCGACGCCCGCGAGCTCGAGGCGCGGGTCGAGGCGCTGCTCCTGCGCTTCCAGCGATCGCGGGGCCTCGCCCCGGTCGTCTCGGCGGACGGCGTGACGCCTGAGCGCAGCCGCGCGGATCGTCGCGGTGTTCAGCCCGAAGGGCGGCGTCGGCACGACGACGATCGCCGTCGAACATCGCCGTCGCCGCGCGCCGCGCACCGGCCCGGGCGGGTCGTCATCGTCGACCTCGCGCTCCAGTTCGGCCAGGTCGCCACCCACCTCAACGTGATCCCCCACCAGACCCTCGCGGACCTCGTCCGCGACGAGCAGTCGCAGCGCGAGCCGGAGCTCCTCCGGACCTACGTCACGAAGCACGAAGTCGGGCCTCCACGTCCTCGCCGCCCCCGGCTCGCCCGAGTTCGCCGAGCTCGTCCTGCCGGAGCATGTCGAGCGGATCCTCGACTCCGCCCTGCAGGTCTACGACGCGATCGTGGTCGATGCCGGGTCGATCCTCGACGAGCGCTCCCTGGTGGCTCTGGAGCGGGCCGAGACGGTGATCCTGCCGGTCTACCCGGAGATCGCCGCGCTCAAGGCGGTCCACTCGCTGCTGGACTACATAAACGAGTCCGGCACGATCTCCGCCAAGACCACGTTCGTTCTCAACAACGTTTTCGCGCGTCAGATCCTGAAGATGCGCGACGTGGAGAGCGGGCTGGGGGCCAGGGTGACCGCCGAGATCCCGTACGACCCGTACCTCTACCTCAAGGCGGTCAACGAGGGTGTCCCGATCGTCCTCGGCGCCGCCCGATCGCCGGCCGCCGTCAGCCTCGTGAAGCTCGCCGCGGCAGCCTTCGGCGATTCAGCTTCCGGGCTCCACTCTGAGCCGGAGCCCCGCCCCCAAGGCATCCTCGCGAGCCTGCTCAAGCGCACCTGACCGCGCGGCTCGCTGTCACGGGCAACTCGTCATGGGTGGTGCCGAAGCAGGGATTCGAACCCTGACGCCCTTGCGGGCAACGGTGTTTAAGACCGTCGCGTCTGCCGGTTCCGCCACTTCGGCCCAGAGGAGCAGCCTGGCGCGCGCCGGCCGGGCGGGCAGGTCCGCGCCCGGGGTGCCGACAGGGGAAGGTGGAGGCGACGAGCGGATTCGAACCGCTGAATAGAGGTTTTGCAGACCTCCCCCTTAACCACTTGGGTACGTCGCCCCGTCGGAGTTCGCCGGAAGGGGTCCGGCACGTTTGGCGCAGATGAAGATGTTCGTGGTCGCTGCCCCTCGAGGATTCGAACCTCGGTTAACGGATCCAAAGTCCGCTGTCCTACCACTGGACGAAGGGGCACCGATCGGCTCGCCGGCGGCTACCGGCCGGCCCGACCGGGCAAGGGACAGGAAAATGGAGCGGAAGACGGGACTCGAACCCGCGACCCTCACCTTGGCAAGGTGATGCTCTACCAACTGAGCCACTTCCGCTCGTGTACCGGACCGCCGGTCTGGTGCCGAGAGCCAGAATCGAACTGGCGACACCGCGATTTTCAGTCGCGTGCTCTACCAACTGAGCTATCTCGGCCCGATGGCCTTGAACCAGGCTGGCCGCCCGTCGGCGAGCCGGAGGATACCACGGGGCCCGAACGGGCTTCAACCGAGGACTAGTTCCGGCCTCGCGGCGAGCCGCGAGGCCCGTGACGCGACGCCACGGGTCCCGCCGGGTTCAGGCGTGGTTGGGTGCCGCTTCGGCGTGGTTGGGTGCCGCTTCGGCCCCACCTCCAGCCACCTCAAACCGCCTCCCTGTCCCTGCCTCCCGCCGGATATCGCCTCCCGCGATGCTATCGGCGGTCTCGGGCCCTGGCCCTGCCGGATATCGCCTCCCGCGATGGTAACGGTGGATCGTGCAGGTCTGGAGGCGGGCGGAACGGGATTCGCCCACGGATCGTGCGCGAGCCGGGTCGGGAGCGGACGTGGCGACGCGTGGAAGCGCATCCGGCATCGCCCACCGCGATATCCAGGAGAACAGCGCCAGTCCGGGGCCGCAGCTGTGCCACCGCGCCCGGACGGTGTTCGTGGCGCTACGTCCGGTCGGCGAGCTCTTCCTCGGGCGACCCGGCCGGCGGGGCCCCGCGGAGCTGGCGGAGACGGTTGATCCGGTCCACCAGCGGCGGATGGGTCGAGAACCAGGAGCTCGGCTTCTGGCCGTCCCCGAGCTTCATGATCGGGTTGCTGAAGTAGAGGTGCTGGGTCGCGCGGTTGGCGACCTCGAGGATCTCCGTGTCGCCGGCGATCGTGGCCAGGGCCCGCTCGAGGCCCACCGGGTTGCGGGTCAACTCGACGGCGGACGCGTCCGCCAGGTACTCGCGCTGGCGGTTGACGGCGAGCTGGACGAGCCGGGCCGCAATCGGAGCGAGGATCGCCAGGACGAGCGCGACCGCCAGGACGATGAGCTGGATCGCCCCCGAGCCCTTCTCGTCGCTCGATCGGGAGCCACGACCGCCCCAGAAGGTGAACCGCAGGAAGAAGTCGGCGAGCAGGGCGATGCTCCCGACCATGACCCCGACCAGGAGCGAGAACCGGATGTCGAAGTTCCGGACGTGGGACAGCTCGTGGCCGATGACCCCCTGGACCTCCTCCCGGTCCATCCGCGTGAGCAGGCCGGTCGTCACCGCGATCGAGGAGTGCTCCGGATCCCGCCCGGTGGCGAACGCGTTCATCGACGTGTCGTCGATCAGGTAGACGCGCGGCATCGGCAGGTTCGCCGCGATCGTCAGCTCGCGCACGACGTTGTAGAGCTGGGCGAACTCCTCCTCGCTCGCCGGGTGGGCGCCCGAGGCGGCCAGGACGATCCTGTCGCCCTGGTAGAACGACACGAGCGAGGCGACGATCCCGAGGGTCACGGCGAAGGCCGTCGTGCCGACCCCGCCGGCGATGCTGCCGCTCAGCCCGTAGCCGATCGTCAGGCCGAGAGCGCCGAGGAGGAGGACGAGGGCGACGCCGAGCAGGAACGAGTTCCGCTTGTTCGCCGCGATCTGGCTGTAGAAGGTCGAGGCCACGATCTCTCCGGAGGCGCAGGGTCCGGACCGCCCGCCAGAGGGCCGCCGGCCGGGCTGGGGTCCCGACGCTGCGCTTCGGCGGGGACGCTCTGCCCTAGCGGAGCTGGACGACCGGGACCTGCTCGGCCTCCGGCTCGGCGTCGAAGAAGTCCCGCTTGGTGAAGCCGAACATCCCGGCGATGAGGACCGCGGGGACGACCTGGATGGAGGTGTTGTAGTCGAGCACGCTGGCGTTGTAGTGCTGGCGCGAGAAGCCGATCTGGTTCTCGGTCGTCGTCAGTTGCTCCTGCAGGCTGAGCACGTTCTCGTTGGCCTTGAGGGTCGGGTAGTTCTCCACGACGGCGAACAGCGAGCGGAGCGCACCGGTCAGCATATTCTCCGCCGCGGCCTGCTCGGCCGGGCCCTTCGCTCCGGCGGCGACGGCGTTGGCTCGGGCCTCGGTCACCTTGGTCAGGACGTCCTGCTCGAAGTCCATGTAGCCCTTGACCGCGTTGACCAGGTTCGGGATGAGATCATGGCGCCGCTTGAGCTGGACCTCGATCTGGGCGAACGCCTCGTCGACCCGGAGCCGGCGCTGGACCAGCCCGTTGTACAGGGCGATCACGATGCCGACGATGGCGACGACGATGACGAGGATGACGATCAGCGCTGGACCCATGTCCCCTCCTCCGGAGGAAGTGGCGGCTGGCGCCGTCCGTCCGCCGAGTCTAGCAGGGCGGTGAGCGCCGGCGCAGGCCCGCGCCCGGATCGCTTCGCCGGCGGACCCGGATGGTGGGCGGTGAGGGACTCGAACCCCCGACTTCCTCGGTGTAGGCGAGGCGCTCTGACCGACTGAGCTAACCGCCCCCGTGTGGGCAGGATACCCCTCCGGGGGGACGAACGAAACGGCGGTCCGTGCGGACCGCCGTCGGTTTCAGCGAGAGATTGGTGCCCAGGCCGGGACTTGAACCCGGATGAGTTGCCTCATACGCCCCTCAAACGTACGCGTATACCAATTCCGCCACCTGGGCACGAAGCTGTCGCGGGTCGCTCGGTCGAGGGTGGTACCGAGGAAGGGATTTGAACCCATACGCCCTTGCGGACACTAGCTCCTGAAGCTAGCGCGTCTACCGATTCCGCCACCTCGGCGAGTTTCCCGTCCGACCGGCGAGCAGGCTCACCGGGCGTCAGCGAGGCGCCATGTTAGCACATCCCAGAATCGGTCACTGGGGTCGCCGAGCTCCCGGACGACCGGCCCGAGGACCCGGTCGCCGATCACGACGAGCTCGTCCCGGAAGAAGATCGGAAGGAGGTACTGGCGGTCGGCGAGGCGGGCCTGAAGGGTCGCGAAGGCACGCTTCCGCTCGTCGAGCGTGCCCGGCGCGCGGGCCGCCGCCAGGTCGTGATCGAGGTCCACGTCCTGGATCCCGGTGACGTTCGAGCCACCCTCGACGACCTGGGTCGACGCGAAGAGCGCGTAGAGGTCCGGATCGAGACCGATCATCACGTCGACGACGGCCGCCTGGAAGTCGCCCGTCCGGAGCCGGTCGCCGACGAACTCCGCCGGCGGCAGCCCCGCCACCTCCACCGTGAAGCCGAAGGCACGCCACTCGTCCGCGACTGCCTCCGCAACGGCCATCGCGCTCGGGTTGGAGGTGGCGTCCGGGGCGATGAGCTCGATCCGGTAGGCCTTCTTCGCCCCCGGCGCGACCCAGCCGGCCGCCGCGCGCTTCCAGCCCGAGCCCTTGAGCGCTGCCGCGGCGGCCTTCAGGTCGTACCGGACGGGCTTGCTGGCCTTCGGGTCGAACGCCCACGAGGAGGGTGGGATCGGCGAGTCCGCCCGCGTCCCCGTGCCATCGAGGACGGTGGCGATCAGCTTCGTGCGGTCGATCGCGGCGAGGAGCGCCCGGCGGGCCCGCGGGACCCGCAGCTCGACGTGACCCGGGCGCAGGTTGAGGGCGATCGCCGTGAGCGTCGTCCCTGGGTAGCCCAGGAGCCGGCTCCCCGGCCGCGCGGCCAGCTCGCTGGCCAGCGCCGGAGGCAATCCCGAGGCGGCATCCAGCCGGCCCGCCCGGTAGGCGGCGGCGAGCGACGTCGCGTCGGGGAAGAAGAAGAACGAGATCCCGGGCAGGGCCGGCTCCGGACGAGCGGTCGGGGCGGGAGTCGGGGCGGGAGTCGGGGCGGGAGTCGGGCCGGCCGGGGATGGCGACGACGCAGGCGATCCCGCAGGCGTTGACGGCGAGGCGGTCGACGTGGGCGGCGCCCCAGTGCCCGGCGCACCGCTCGGATTCGTCGAGCCGGACGGAGAAGCCGTGGCGGTCGGGGACCGGGACGGCGTGGGGGTGGGGGACGGCGTCGGGGTCGACGCGGGCGGCGTCGGCGCAGGAGGCTCGACGACCGGGCCGGCCTGGACGGCCGGGACGAGATCGGCGGTCTCCGTGTTCCAAGACACGAGGACGAACGGCCCCGCCCCGACCGGCTGGCGGCTGAACGGATCGTCGGCGAGGGTCGCCACCGGCGCGTCGCGGAGGAGGTGGGCCGGCAGGAGCCCGACGGTCGCCGCCTGGAGGAAACCGCCGAGCGGGGTCGCCAGCTCGAACGTCACGGTCCGTTCGTCGACCGCCGTCGCGGTCACCTCGCGCCAGGAGGAGCCGAGTGGGCCGGTGTAGTCCGGGTCCTTGAGGATCCCGACCGTGAACACGACATCATCCGCGGTCACCGGCATGCCATCCTGCCAGCGGGCCTCCGGGCGGATCGTGAACGTCCAGCGCCTGCCGTCCGGGTCGACCGACCAGCCCGATGCGAGCTCCGGCCGGTAGCCGCCGTCCGGCCCGAGTGAGACGAGCCCGCTGAACACGAGCGCAACGAGGTCGCGGTCCGCCTGGGTCCGGGCGGTCAGGGGGTTGATCGAGCTCGGTTGACCGATCATTCCTTCCCGGTAGACCACGGGCGGGGACGACCCGGGACCCGGCGAGCCAGCCCCCGGGCTCTGGCCGGCACCCCCGTTTCCACCGGGCGCGGGCGGCAGCGCGATCGCCAGCGACAGCGCGACGAGGAGGACGCCGAGGACGGCGACGATCCCCCGATCGCGGCGGGTCACGGTACGGCCTCCGGCTGGCGTCCGCTCACGACCTGCGGGCCGACGGGCGCGAGGTCAGGCGCCCGGCTTCGCGAAGACGAACGAGGCGAGCGAGAACAGCACGAACAGCGCCGTCAGGACGATCGTGAACTGCCACAGGCGACGCTCGACGCCGCGCCGGCTGCGGTAGACGGCGGAGTCGCCGCCGAACGTGCCGGACAGTCCCGTGCCGCGGGCCTGGAGGAGGATCGAGATCATCATCGCGATGCCGACGATCATCTGGCCGACGGCGAGGATCGAGTTCACGGGCGCTGGGACCTCTCTTCGGAAAAGCCGTCGGATGGTAGCACAGGCTCCAGGAGCGAGCGGCCGACGAGCTCGGGCCAGCCGGGCAGCCCGGCGAGCTCCAGGATCGTCGGGGTGACATCCGCCAGCACCCCGTCGTGAAGACGACGACCGTCCGCCGCTCGCCCGGCCAGGAGGACCGGGACCGGGTTGAGCGAGTGGGCGGTCACCGGGCTGCCGGCCTCGTCGCGCATCTCGTCGGCGTTGCCGTGGTCCGCGGTCACGAGCAGGACGGCGCCCGGGCAGGCCGGATCGTCGTCGTCGACTGCCTCGACCGCCGCCGCGACCCGGGCGAGGCAGCCATCGACTGCAGCGAGGGCGCGGACCGTGGCCGGCCCACGAGCCGGTGTGCCCGACCATGTCCGGGTTGGCGTAGTTCGCCACGATCAGGTCGTACCGGCCGGAGCCGATCGCCTCGATGAGCGCGTCGGTGACGCCCGCCGCGCTCATCTCCGGCTGGAGGTCGTAGGTCGCCACCTTCGGGCTGGGGATGAGGAGCCGCTCCTCGCCCGGCCAGGCCGCCTCGCGACCGCCGTTGAAGAAGTACGTCACGTGGGCGTACTTCTCGGTCTCCGCGACGTGGAACTGGCGCCAGCCGGCCTCGCGACACCGCCTCGGCCAGCGAGCGGCACCTGCTCCGATGGAAAGGCCACCTCGACCGGCAGGCCGGCCTCGTACTCGGTCATCGTCACCACGAGGAGGTCGCGCGGACCGGGCCGGCCATCGGGGCCGGTCCGGTCGAACCCGGCGAAGTCGGCATCGGCGAGGGCGTGCGTGAGCTGTCGGGCGCGGTCCGCCCGGAAGTTCGCGTGGACGATCGGATCCCCGTCGCGGACCCGCCCGTCGACCCCGTCAATGACCGTCGGGACGATGAACTCGTCGTTCTCGCCCCGGGCGTAGCCGGCCTCCACGGCGGCGACGGCGCTGGACGCCCGCTCCCCCGCCCCATGGACGATCGCCGCGTAGCCGGCGCGCGGTGCGCTCCCAACGGGTGTCGCGGTCCATCGCGAAGTAGCGCCCGCCGATCGACGCGATCCGGGCGTCCGGGTGCGCGGCGGCGAGGCGGCGCCTCGAGGTCCGGGACGAACTCGATCGCCGAGCGCGGCGGGGTGTCCCGGCCGTCGAGCAGGGCGTGGATCCGGACCGCCGGCACGCCGCGCCGGGCGGCCAGCTCCGACGAGCGCGACGAGGTGGCGATCGTTGGCGTGGACGCCGCCGGGTCCGACCAGGCTGATGACGTGGAGCCGGCCGTCGGGCCGGGCGGCACGGTCGCACGCCGCGAGGAGCGCCGGGCGGCGGAAGAAGCTCCCATCGGCGATCGCCGCGTCGATCCGGGGCAGGTCCTGGAGGACCGGCTGGCCGGTCCCCAGGTTGAGGTGACCCACCTCGGAGTTGCCCATCTGGCCCGCCGGCAGGCCGACCGCGTCCTCCGAGGCGCGCAGGACCGCATGGGGCCAGCGCGCCAGGAGCGCCCGCCAGGCGGGCATCGGGGCGGCGGCGACCGCGTCGGCGGTCGGATCGCGGCCGATCCCGAACCCGTCGAGGACGACGAGGACGATCGGTCGCGGCCGGCGGCGGGTCGCCGAGCCGCTTCCGGGGTTCCCGCCGGTCACCCGACGCCCGCGGCCCGCGCCTGGGCGGTCAGGCCGGCCCGGGCGACGATCCCGGCCATCTCGTCGGGCTTGAGCGAGGCCCCGCCGACCAGGGCGCCGTCGATCGCGGGTTCGGCCAGGAACTCCCCGATGTTGGCGGCCGTGACGCTGCCACCGTAGAGGACCGGCACGCTCGGGGCGAGGTCCGGCCAGCCGGCCTCGCCGATCGCGGAGCGGATCGTGTCGGCCATCTCGGCCGCGTCCGCGCCGCGCGCGTTCCGCCCGGTCCCGATCGCCCAGACGGGCTCGTAGGCGATCACCAGGCCGCAGCCCACGAGCGCGGCGGGGTCGTCCGCGAAGGCGCCCAGCACGCCGCGGACCTGGGCTCCGACGACGGCCCCGGCCCGGCCGGCCTCGCGATCCGCGAGCTGCTCACCGACGCACACGATCGGCCGAAGGCCCGCCTGCGCGGCCCGTCGGAGCTTGCGCCCGATGAGTTCGTCGGTCTCGGCCACGTCGCGCCGGCGCTCGGAGTGGCCGAGGATCACCCAGCTCGCCAGCCCGGCGAGCATCGGCGCGCTGACCTCCCCGGTATACGCCCCGGCCAGCTCGTGGTGGACGTTCTGGGCGCCGACCGCCACCCCGCTCCCCGCGAGCGCGTCACGGACGGCCGCCAGGCAGACGTATGGCGGGCAGATCACCCGCTCGACCGGTCCGTCCACGCGGGTCCGGTCGGCGATCGTGGCGGCCAGCTCGCCTGCATCGACAGGGGTGGTGTGCATCTTCCAGTTGGCGGCGATCACGATGGGTCTCATCGCCGAATCATGCCAGAGCGGAGGCCGATCCCCTCGTCGTCGTGGAGGGCCAGCCGCTCGATGCGCTCGAGGGCGCGCTGCACGGCGGCGCGGTGCAGGTCCAGGCGCGTCGGCGAGCTCCCCGAACGTCGCCTCGGGGGTCTCCCGTCGCGCCGCGGCCACGAGCCGGACGACGGACGGCTGCCGCTCGAGCCGACCGTCGGCCTCGAGCCGGTCGATCGCGGCCAGCTGGCGGCCGGCGGCGGCGACGGCCCGCTGGAGGTTGGCCGACTCGGCGTTGATCACCCGGTTGAGGTCGCCGCGCATGGCGCGCGACACCTGGCGGCTCTCGAGCTCCAGGAGCGCCGAGCCCGCCCCGATCCGGCGCAGGAACGTCCCGACGTGTCGGCGCTCTTCCAGGTCACCACGCCCCGGCCGCGCCGGAGACGCCACGACGCCGGCAGCCCGAGCTCCGCCGAGGCGGCCGGCGAGGACCGGCGCCTCCTCCGGCGGCGACGACGAACTCGAGGTGGGCCCGTCCGGACGCGAGGCTGAGCGAGCCGCGGGCGAGGAAGCGGCCGCGCAGGTACGCGACCCGGCAATGGTCCGGCGCCGAGGCCCAGTCGAACGGGATCTCCGATGGATGCGCCTCCGCGACTCGGACGTGCTTCGTGCGGCGCGGACCGGCCAGCAGCCGACCGGCCTCCGCGGGCTCCCGCCCGAGCCGAACGGCCAGTCGGGCCACGGACGCCTCGCGCGTGGCGAGCGCGGTCCCCAGGCCGGCCGACTCGGCGTCCCGATCGCACGCCCGCCGGGGCGAGATCGAGGCCAGCTCCGCCCGGAGCGCCGACACGAGGTCGCGCTCAGCGCCGCTCATCGGGTCACGGCCCGGGCCGTCCGTCCCCGGTCACGCCGTTCGGGCGATCCCACCGCCACGCCGTCGGGCGGCACTGTCGCGCTCGGCGATCCGGACGAGCGCCCCGGCCAGCCGCGCCGGGTCGTGGTGGCGCGGGTCGTCACGGTCGACCAGGTCGTCGAGGACGAGGCGCGGCGGCCGGTCCGCCGGCCGGCGGCCAGCGCAGCCGGACGGGCTTGCCGTCGGCCGGCCGGACGGCTCCCTCGCCCGCTGGTTCGCCGGGCCGCCCGCCTGCCGCCCGGTTGTTCGCCAGCACGACGTCGACGAGCCCGGGCGAGGCGTGTCGCTCGAGCGCCTCGACATGGTCGGCGAGGTCGAAGCCGGCCGTCTCCCCGGCCTGGGTGGCGACGTTGCAGACGTAGACGCGCAGTGCGCTCGACGCGGCCAGGGCGTCGCGGATCTCCGGCAGGAGGAGGCTCGGCAGGACGCTCGTGAACAGGCTGCCCGGCCCGATGACGATGAGATCCGCCTCGGCGATCGCGGCGATCGCGTCGGACGAGGCCCGGACCCCCTCGGGGGCGAGCCAGACCTGCTCGATCCCGGTCGTCGTGGCGATCAGCGACTGGCCGACGACCGAGCTCCCATCGCGGAGCGCGGCGTGCAGGACGAGCGGGGTCGGAGAGACCGGGACCACCTGGCCGCGGACGGCGAGGACCCGGTTCATCTGCCGGACCCCCTCCTCGAAGTCGCCATCCTCGACGGCGGTCATCGCCGCGATGAGGAGGTTGCCGATCGCGTGGCCGGCCAGGCTCTCGGGCGCCTCGTCGACCCGGGAAGCGGTACTGGAGGAGCCGGCCCATGAGCGGCTCGGCGTCGGCCAGGGCGACGATGCAGTTCCGGATGTCGCCGACCGGCGGGATCCCGAGCTGGTCGCGGAGCACGCCGGACGAGCCGCCGTCGTCGGCGACCGTGACGACGCGGTCAGGTTGCTGGTGTGCTCCTTGAGGCCGCGCAGGAGGGTCGACAGGCCCGTCCCGCCGCCGATGCGCCACGACGCGCGGGCCGCGGGCCAGGAACCGCTTCTGGTAGATCACCTCGACGAGCGGCCGATCCTCGTCATCGGAACGGAACGGGCCCATCAGGGCGCGGATCACCCGCAACGAGGCGAACGCGAAGATGGTCGACCCCGGCGACCGACAGGATGAGCGCCCGGAGCCAGTACGGCAGGAACTGCAGCGTGACGAATCGAGACGATCGACTGGAGCGGCTCGCTCGAGCTCCACGTCGCGGTAGACCTGGCGCAGCACGAAGGCCAGGCCGAGGGCCAGGCCGAGCTCGCCCAGCGAAGACGACGCCGAGCCAGCGCTTGACGCCGATCCCCGGGGTCAGCCAGCGTCGCAGGCCGAGGGCGCCGGAGAAGCGGCGGCGGCGATCGGTCATCCGGTCAGCCCCGCTCGAGCTCGCGGTGGAAGACCGCGACCGGATCCGAGGTCCTGCTCCCGAAGCCACGCGGCGAGCTCCTCCGCGATCGCGATCGAGCGGTGGTAGCCGCCGGTGCAGCCGATCGCCGATCGTCAGTCGGGTCTTGCCCTCCGCGACGTAGGCGGGCAGCGCGAAGTCGAGGAGCTCGCGGACGATCCCGCAGGAATCGCTGGGTCGACCGGCTGGCCGAGGACGAAGCCGCGGACCGGCTCGGTCAGGCCCGACAGCTGGCGGAGCTCCTCGACGTAGTACGGGTTCTGCATGAACCGGACGTCGAACACGAGGTCGGCCTCGAGCGGGACGCCGTACTTGAAGCCGAAGCTGATCAGCTGGATCGACAGCCGGTCCGGGTCCGGCGTCGTCGGCGAGGTGGGCGAAGATCCGCTCGCGGAGCTCGCGCAGCGACAGGTCGGAGGTGTCGAGGACGACGTCCGCCTCGTCCCGGATCGGGTCGAGCAGGCGCCGCTCCTCGGCGATCGAGCTCGCGATCCCGCGCTGGTCGGCCAGCGGGTGGCGGTGGCGCGTCTCGGAGAACCGCCGGATGAGGACCTCGTCGCGCGCCTCGAGGAAGAAGACCTGGGGCCGGATCCCCCGGCCCTCGAGTGCGCCGCGCATCGCCGCCAGGGCCACGACGGTGTCGCCGGCTCGGACGTCGAGGACGATCGCCGTCCTGCCGAATCGCTCCCGGTGCTCCGAGACGAGCTCGGCCAGGTCGGGCAGCAGCTCGCCGGGCAGGTTGTCGACGAGAGGTAGCCGAGGTCCTCGAAGAGCTTCGCGGCCGCCGTCTTCCCGGCCCCGGACAGGCCGCTCAGGATGACGATGTGCTGGACGTGGGCCGGGGCGGCCGCCTCGGGATCGGGCGCGCCGGCGTCCTTCGAGGGCGGCGATCCAGTGGGTTCGCGGCGTCGACTCATCGGTCGCAGTCTACGCCGCTCGTCCGGCGGCGCCGCGCCGGGGCTCTCGCGCCGGGCCGGCTCGAGCCGAAGCTCAGCGGCCGCCGCGCGCGATGAACCAGGTCGTCGACTCGTACAGGAGGTACATCGTCAGGCCCAGGACGAGCGGGCTGACGATGTCGCCGCCCGGCGTCACGACGGTCGCGAAGATCGTGATCCCGAGAATCACGTAGCGGCGCGAGCTGCGCAGCCTCGCCGAGTTGACGATGTTCACCCGGGCGAGCGCGTAGAGGACGATCGGGAACTCCATGACCAGCCCGAAGGCGAGGAACAGCGTCGTCACGAAGTCGAAGTACGGGGCCGCCGCGAGCTTGTTCTCGAAGACGTCCTGGTCGAAGCTCATCAGGAAGGCCATGGCGTACGGCAGGACGACGTAGGCGATCACGCAGCCGAGCGCGAAGAAGACGAGGGCGATGGGCACCCATGGCCGGATGGACCGGCGCTCCTCGGCGGTCAGGCCCGGGGCCACGAAGCCCACAGCTGGTAGAGGATGACCGGCATGCGCCAGGATGACCCCGACCACGACCGCGACCCGGACGTGGATGAAGAACGCGTCGCCCGGGGCGAGGTTCAGGAGGCGCCCCCCGACCGGCGCGGAGAGGAGCTTGATGATCGGGTTCGCGATGATGAACCCGAGGACCGAGCCCAGCCCCACGGCGAGGACGGACCGGAAGATCCTGGTCCGGAGCTCGCCCAGATGGTCGACGAGGGTCATCGCGGCCTGCGCCTCGGGTGCCGCCGGTGCGGGCTCCGGGGCGGACGGCGCGACGGGGGCGCGATCGTCAGGCATCGGGATCGGGATATCGGCCATGGCGATCGCCCGGTCAGGTCCCTCGCGGGCCGACTAGGACGCGGGCTCGGCGTCCGGCTGCTCGGTCGTCGCGGCGGGCTCAGCGGCGGCGGCGGGCTCAGCGGCGGCGGCGGGCTCAGCGGCGGCGGCGGGCTCAGCGGCGGCGACCGGGCTCGTCGCCTCTGCCGGCTGGGCGGTCGGGGCGGCCGAAGGGGCGGCCGGCGTGGCCGGAGGGACGGCCGGCGTGGCCGGAGGGACGGCCGGCGTGGCCGGAAGCGGTGAGATGTCGATCTTCGTGGCCTCCTGCACGTCCGAGGCGGCCTTGCGGAACTCGCGGATGCTCTTGCCGAGGGCCGAGCCGACGTCCGGCAGGCGGCCGGGGCCCAGGATGAGGAGCGCGATCACGAGGATGACGACGAGCTCGAGCGGTCCGAGGGACGGGCATCGGTCGGTGCGACTCCTTGGGGATCGGTGGCAGCGTCAGTGGCACGGGGAGGCCAGTCTCCCCGTCTCGCGACGGGGATCTACAGTAGCACAGGGAGGCGGGCCGCCCACTGGCGAGCGGCCGCCGCGATCCGCTCGCCGGGATCGTCCGCCGAACCGGCGCCCGCAGCCGCGAGCGCCGCTTGGGCGATCCCGCGGGAGACGTTCACCAGGAGGCCGCCGCCCGGGCCGGCGCCCGCCGGTGCGGTCGCTGGCGGGTCCGTGGCGAGGACCGGCTCGACGTCGCCGCCCTGCGCCCCGACCCCCGGGACGAGGAAGGCGAGACCCGGCGCGACCGCCCGGATGCGCGGCCAGCTCGTCGGGCGCGGTCGCTCCCACGACGAGCCCCACGGTCCCGCCCGGACCCCATCCGCCGGCCTGCCGGGCGACCCGCGCGTAGAGCGGCTCGGCCGGGGCATGGATCCGTCCGGGCTGGCGGCCACGACCAGGTCCTGCAGCTCGCCGGCGCCCGGGTTGGACGTCCGGCACAGCACGTAGGCGAAGCGGTCCGTCCGCTCGAGGAGCGGGGCGATCGCCTCGGAGCCGAGGTACGGGTTGGCCGTCACCGCGTCCGCGCCGAGCCGGTCGAACAGGGCGACCGCCTGGCGGGCAGCCGTGGAGCCGATGTCGCCGCGCTTCGCGTCCGCCACGACCGGGAGGTCCGCCGGGAGGCTCGCCCGGATCCGCTCCAGCGCCGCGATGCCGGCCGGCCCGAATGCCTCGAAGAAGGCGAGGTTCGGCTTGACCGCCGCGGCGAACGGTCCGGCCGCCTCGATGAGCAGCCGAGCGAACGCCTCGATCCCCGCGACGTCCGGCGAGAAGCCGGCCGGCAAGCGCGGCGGGATCGGGGTCCAGCCCGAGGCACAGGACCGTGCCGGTCGCGGCGCTCCGGCGGCGCGAGCCGGGCGAGGAAGCCGTCGCTCACGGTGCGGACGAGCCGGCTCGCGCTCGGCGCCGGCGGCGCGACGGCACCGCGGTCGGCGGCGGGAGCTGGTCCGCCGGGATGAACCAGCTCGGGCCGCGACCCGCCGTCGAGCCCGCTGTACCTGGGTCAGGTCGGGCGTCTCGCTCGGCCGTCCAGTCCGGGCCGGCGCCCGTCGAGGCCGACCATCTTGAGGTCGACGATCTGGCCCTCGATGTGCAGGAACGCGATCGCGTCTCCCGTCGGGCGACCAGACCGGCGCCCACGAGCGCTCGTCGTCGGTGAGCCGGAGGACCTCCGTGCCGTTCTTCGCGTCGAGGATCGCGACGTCCGTGCCCAGGATGCGTCGTCTTCGTCGCGGCGATGCAGCGCCCGTCGGGCGACCACGACGGCTGCGAGGTAGCCGGGTCCGGTGACCGGCGCGGTCTTCTTCGTCGCCGGGTCGTAGCGATAGATGCTGCGGCGCGCCGCGCGTCGCCGTCGCGGCCGTTCCGGACGTACAGGAGGAGCTTGCCGTCCGGCCGCCACGCCGGGTCCTGGTGGCCGAGCGGCGCGATCTCCGGGCACGGTCGAGGTCGTCAGCTTCTTCGTCGTCAGGTCGAGCAGCTGGAGCACGACGTCGCTCCGGGCGGGTTCGGGCGCGTCCGAGACGAGCGCGATGGTCTTCCCGTCCGGCGAGACCCGGCTGGCGGACCAGTAGAACCAGCGTCGTAGCTGCCCGAGCGTGTAGCGCCCGGTCAGCAGCTGCTCGGCGCGCCGCTGCCCGTCGGGCTGGATCCGCATGAGGATCGGCGTCGTCGAGGTCGTAGTAGCGCGGCCGGTCGCCGCCGGCGGGGAACGTGCCGCGGTCGCGTCCGTCTCCGGATGAAGTAGATCCACTGCCCGTCGGGCGAGAACGCCGGCATCGAGTCCGTGGCCGCTCGTCGTGAGCTGGCGTGACCTCGTCGCCGGTCTGGATCCAGATGTTGCCGGCCTTCGCGTAGACGATCGAGCCCGGGAACGTCCGTCGCGGCGTCGACGATGACGACGTTCGACGGCGCCGGCGTCGGGCCGGCCGACGCCGCCGTTCGCCGCCGGTGCCCGGGCCGCCGTCGACCGCCCGGCAGGGGCACGGCCGTTGAACAGGCTGAGCGTCACGAGCGCGACGACGACGAGCCCGACCGCGGCCAGGACCGCGGCCGACGAGCCGCCGACCGGGACCGATGCCGTACGGGTCGCGCGGACGCCGCGGCCGCGGGCCGTGCCGGGCGGGTCACGAGTGCGCCCGGCCGTCGGGTCGCCGGCGCGGCTCGCCGCCGGGCCGCGACGGCGCCGTGCGCGCCGTCGACCGCCGCGGCTCGCGGCGTGGCCGCCGCCGGCGCGACGTCGCGGATCTCGAGCTGGAGCGACTCAGCCGCCGAACCGCCGGCTGACGAGCCGGGCGACGACGTCGAGCCGGTCGCCCTCGCGCAGGCCGGTCGCGAGATCGGCCCGCCCGAACGCGATCCCGTCGAGGACGTCGACGCCGCTTGCGCAGCGTGAGCTGGGTGTGCCCGCCGGTGGCGGCCCGCACGCGGGTCACGGTGAGGCCCTCGACCGCCACGAGCGGCTCCGGGTTGCCGGGACCCGCACGGAGCGAGCCGGGCGAGCTCGCGATGCAGGCGCGTAGTCGACGTCCGGGGCCGGCAGGGCGAGATCGACCGCGAGCGGCCGGCCGCGGGTCGGTGCGGGCGCCGGCCCGGCCGCGGCGAGCGCCAGGAAGCGCGCCCCGAACGCGTCCCAGTGCCCGGTCGGCATCTCGAACCCGGCCGCCCCGGCGATGACCGCCGTGGCGGACGAAGAGGTCGGCGCAGGCGACGAGCGCCGCGGCGAGGTCGAGCCGCGCCGTCGCTCCGGCACGACGCCCGGACGATGCCGCCCAGCTCCGTCCCGACGACGGCCGGGCGGCCGCGCTCCTCGGCGAGGCGACCGGCCACCAGCCCGACGATCCCGACCGGCCAGTCGGCCCGCGGACGACGCGTGGCGGCCGCGATCGCCGGGGTCAGCCGCCAGCGGCCGCCTGGGCCTCGGCCAGGCCGACTTCGTGAGGTCGCGCCGGGTCGAGGTTGGCGGCCTCGAGCGCTCGGCGAGCTCGGCCGGCCTCGGCCGGGTCGTCGGCCAGGAGGAGGCGGGCCGCGTCGATCGCCTCGCCCACCCGGCCGGCGGCGTTGAGGCGCGGGGCGATGACGAACGCGATCGTCTCGAGGTCGACGGTCGCCGGCGCGACGCCGGCCCGCTCGAGGAGCGCGGCGATCCCCGGCCGCGGCGCGGTCCGCAGCCGATCCAGGCCCAGCCGCGCGATCGCCCGGTTCTCGCCCAGGATCGGGGCGACGTCGGCGACCGTGCCGATCGTCGGCCAGGTCGGCCAGCGCGAGCGCCGTCGCCGGCGCCGCCCGGGCTCGTCGGCCAGGAGCAGCTGGGCCACCTTGAACGCGACGCCGCTGCCGGCCAGCCGCCGGTCCGGGTACCGGCCGTCGGCGCGATGCGGGTTGACGACCGCGAGCGGCCGGCGGCAGCTCGGGCGGCAGGCGGTGGTGGTCCGTGACGATGACGTCGATCCCGCGCCGGCCCGCCGTCGGCGATCTCGGCGCACGCTCGTGGAGCCCGTGTCGACGGTCACGATGAGCGTTCGCGCCGGCGGCCTCGGCCGCGTCGACGGCCGCGCAGCGACAGGCCATGCCCCTCGTCGAGGCGGCTCGGGACGTAGGCCTCGGCGGTCGAGCCCGAACGCGCGCAGCGCGCGGACCATGATCGCCAGGCCGGTCAGGCCGTCGGCGTCGAAGTCGCCGAAGACGAGGACGCGCTCGCCCGTCGCGCGCGCACGCTCGAGCCGGGCCAGGAGCAGGTCGGCGTCGGGCAGGAGCGCCGGGTCGTGGAGGCCGATCGCCGCGGTTCGGCGAAGAACGCCGTCGAGCTCGCCGCCCGATCCGCCACGCCGCGGATCGCCAGCAGCCGGGCGACCCGCTCGGAGAGCCCCGACTCGCGGGCCGCCGCGAGGAAGGCCGGCGTCGATGTCGACCGGATCGGGGAGGCGCCAGCGGAAGCGGGGCTCGATCACGTCGTCAGGATGCCACGACGGGCTTCACCGCGGCCTGCACCGGATCGCGGTCCGCTCGGAGGCACCCGGGTCAGGACGGCGGGTCGGCGGACCGCGGACGCGAGCGGGGCGGCCCGACCGCTTGCGGCGGTCGTCCCAGTCGTGCCAGACGACGAGCAGCGGGCTCGCGTTGAAGATCGACGAGTAGGTCCCGGAGACGATGCCGATCAGCAGGGCGAGCACGAAGTCCGTCGATCGCCGCGCCGCCGAACAGGAGCAGCGCGAGCAGCGTGAGGACGACGGTCAGGCTGGTCGTGATCGACCGGCCGAACGTCTGCAGGATCGAGTGGTTGACGATCTCGGCGAACGGCTCGCCGGCGTGGCGGGCGCGGTTCTCGCGGATCCGGTCGAAGACGACGATCGTGTCGTGGACGCTGAAGCCGATGACGGTCAGCATCGCGGTCACGAACAGGGCGTCGATCTGGACCCGGAAGAACGTGCCCAGGATCGCGAAGATGCCCGACGACGACGATGACGTCGTGGAGCAGCGCGACGAGCGCGGTCGACGCCGAACTTCACGTCGCGGAAGCGGTAGCGTGATCCAGAGCAGGATCCCGAGCGAGCCGACGAGGATCAGGATGAGCGCCTGGCTGATCAGGTCGCGAGCTGACGACCGGCGCCGATCGTGGTCAGGCTGCGCCTGCTCGGCGATCGGGCCGAGCGCCGCCTCGAGCGCGTCGGCCATCTCGCCGAGCTTGCCCTGCGGTCGGGAGCTCGGTGTTGCCGGCCGGCGCGGCCGACGGCGACGGCGAGGCGGCCGGGGCTGCCGCGGCGGCACGCGCGGAGGCGGCCGGGCTGGGCGACGGCGCGGGCTCGGCGAGGCCGCTGGGCTGGACGACGCGCCGGTCGCCGAGGCGCCGGGCGGACGCCGGCGCGCCGGGCGCCGAGGCTCGGGCTCGCGCCGCGCTCGAGCCGGAGGCGCCGCTCGGCGCGACGGTGCGGCGTCGGCGACCGGCGTCGGGGTCGGCTGCGAGCGAGGCCGATCTGCTTCGGTCTGGATCTCGATGAAGCCCGTCGCCGGTCTGCGATCGACGATGCGCCTCGAGGCCGTGCGTCGGCGAAGACCGCCTCGACCTGGTCCGGCGTGACGTTCGGGTCCTCGAAGCTGGATCTCCCAGTCCGTGCCGCCGGTGTAGTCGATCGTGAACTGGAGGCCCGCCGCGCCGTTCGAGACGGGGTCAGGAGGATGAAGATCAGGCCGGGGATCGTGATGAGCAGCGAGAAGAGGAAGAACCAGCGCCGCTTGCCGATGACGTCAAACACGCGCGCGCGCCTCGCGCCGGAGCGGGCCGGCCCGGCGTCGCGCGCGCGACGAACTCGTCCTCGCGCGACGCCGTACAGCGCACGGCCTTGCGCGCCCAGTCCTGGCGGACGACGACGCGCAGGATCGTGCGGGTCACGGTGATCGCGCTGAACATCGAGACGAGGACGCCGATGATCAGGACGAGGGCGAAGCCGCGGATCGATCGACGAGCCGAAGAGGTACAGGATCGTCGCGGTGATCAGGCTCGACACGTTCGAGTCGAGGATCGAGTTCCAGGCCCGGTTGAAGCCGGCCTCGACGCCGGCGGGCAGCGACTTGCCGAGCGCGCAGCTCCTCCTTCATCCGCTCGAAGATCAGGATGTTGGCGTCGACCGCCATGCCCACCGAGAGCACGAAGCCCGCGATGCCGGCGAGGGTCAGCGTCACCGGGATGAGCCGGAAGATCGCGTAGCACCACGAGCGCGTAGTAGATGAGCGCGAAGCTCGCGACGACGCCCGGCAGCCGGTAGTAGATGAGCATGAAGAGGATGACGAGCAGCGATCCCGATCGCGCCGGCGAGCAGGCTCTGGTTGAGGAACTGCCTCGCCGAGCGTCGGCGCTGATCGTGTCGCTCGACAGCTCCTGCGATCGGGAACGGCAGCGAGCCGAACTGGAGGATCGTGACGAGGTTCGTTCGCCTCCTTGACCGCGGATAGCCGCCGATCCCGCCTGGCGTGATCTGGACGTGGCCGCTGGGGATCGCGCTCGTTGATGCACCGGCGCGGAGATGACCGTCGCCGTCGAGGACGATCGCGAAGTAGTCGCCGACGTGGTCCGGCGGTGTAGTCGCGCGAACAGCTTCGCGCCGTCGTCCTTGAGCACGAAGTCGACCGGCCGGCCGGCCGTTCTGGTCCGTGCGCCGACTGCGTCGCCGGACAGCGACCTGGTCGCCGCTGAACAGCGGCGGGCACTGGTCGTCGAGGTCGAGGACCTGGCCCTGGCTGGTCGGCCGTGCGTCTGGCCGAGCGGGACGAAGTCGAGCCGGCCGGTCTGGCCGACGAGCTTGCGGATCGCCTCGCGGTTCGGTGACGCCCGGCAGCTCGACGACGACCCGGTCCGTGCCCTGGGTCGACGACGACCGGCTCGGAGACGCCGGTCGAGTTCACCCGGCGCTCGATGATGTCGCTTGATGACTCGCAGGTCGTCGCGGCGCGTCGGGCGCCTTGTCCCCGACCGGGAGGGCCTGGTACTCGACCCGCAGGCCGCCCTCGAGGTCGAGGCCGAGCTTCGTCTCGAGCCTGCGCCACGGCCGCTCGGCGTCGGCGAGTCGGGCAGCTGACCGGGCACGAAGTCGACGACGAGCGCGCGAGCGAGGAGCACGATGAGGGGCAGGATCGACGATCGGCGATCCAGGCTCTACGCATCGAGGCGCGGATGCTACACGGCCGACGGCCGGCGTTGCGTCCAGGACACCGATCCGGGGTGCGGGCGTCGAGCCTGCGGTCTGACCGTCCTGTTGCCTGCCCCGCAACGAGCCAGGGTCGGAGCCCGCCGGCGGCGTCCCTGACGGTCGCCACCGCGATCTGGCCGACAGCGCAACGGCGCTCGAAGCGGTCGCCGAGGGCTCGCTAGCGGGCCGGGCGGTCAGGCCTCGAGCGTCGCCTTGATCCGCGCGGCGAGCGCGGCGCCGATCCCCGGGCACCGCCGCGATCTGCTCGACCGGCGCCTCGCGGACCCGCTTCGTCGAGCCGAACACCCGGAGCAGCGCGCGCTTGCCGCTTCGGGCCGACGCCGGGCAGGTCGTCGAAGGCGGAGCGGACCGTGGCGCTTCGCGCGCAGGTCGCGGTGGTAGGTGATCGCGAAGCGGTGGGCCTCGTCGCGCAGGCGCTGGACGAGGTAGAGCGCCGGCGACGTCGGCGGCAGGACGATCGGGTCCGGCGCGGCCCGGGCAGGAACAGCTCCTCGCGCTCCTTGGCCAGCCCGGCCAGCGGCAGGTCGTGCAGCCCGAGCTCGTCGAGGACCTCCTTGGCGGCGCTGACCTGGCCCTTGCCGCCGTCGACGATGACGAGGTCCGGGCATCGCCCAGCGGCGCTCCTCCTCGCTGCCCTCCTCGCCCGACTTCGCGCCGGCCGGAACCGGCGGCGCAGGACCTCCTGGTGGCTGGCGAAGTCGTTCGGGCCCTGGACGGTCTTGATCCGGAACCGGCGGTACTCGCCCGTCCGCGGCTTGCCCTCCTCGAACACGACCATGCTCGCCGACCGACTCGCCGCCCTGGAAGTTGCAGATGTCGTAGCACTCGATCCGCAGCGGCGGCCCGGGCAGCCCGAGCGCCTCGGCCAGCTCCTCGAGGGCGCCCAGCGTCTTGCCCTGGTCGGCCAGCCAGCGGGCCTGCTCGCGGGCGAGCGTCTCGGCGGCGTTGCGCGTGGCGAGCGCCATCAGCTCGCGCTTCTCGCCGCGCTGCGGGACGCGGAGGTGGACCGGGCCGCCGCGCCGCTCGGCCAGGAACGCCTCGAGGCTCGGCGTCCTCGGCGACACGGCCGGGACGAGGACCTCGCGCGGGATCGACGTCGCGCGGCGCGTAGTACTGCTCCAGGAAGCTCGCGCAGGACCTCGTCGTCGGGCGCCTCGCGGGCGGCGTCGAGCAGGAACACGTCGCGCCCGATCATCTTCCCGTCGCGGATCGACGAACAGCTGGATCGCCGCCTGGTTGTCCTGGCGGGCCAGCCCGACGAGGTCGAGCTCGGTCCGCGCGAAGGCGGCCATCTTCTGGCTCTCCATCGTCCGCTCGATCGCCCGGATCTTGTCGCGCAGGGCGCGCCGCCCGCTCGTAGTCGGTCCGCTCGGACGCCGCGCGCCATCTCGCGCTCGAGCGCCTTCGACCAGCGTCTCCTGGCGGCCCTCGAGGAACAGCTCGACCTGCTCGATGTCGGCGCCGGTAGGCGTCCTTCGAGATCGCCTCGATGCACGGGCCCTGGCAGCGCTTGATGTGGTACAGCAGGCACGGCCGCTGGAGGGCCCGCTCGCCGTCCTGGATGTCGATCGTGCAGGTCCGGAACGGGAAGAGCCGGCGGACGAGGTTCATCGACTCGTCGACGCTCGTCGCCGACGCGTACGGCCCGAAGTAGCGGCTGCCGTCGTTGACGCAGCTTGCGCGTCCGCTCGACCCGCGGGAAGTCGTCGGCCGAGGGTGACCTTGATGTACGGGTAGCTCTTGTCGTCCTTGAGCCGGACGTTGAAGCGCGGCCGGTAGCGCTTGATCAGGTTCGCCTCGAGGAGGAGCGCCTCGCTGACCGAGTCGGTCATCGGTGTACTCGACGTCGGCGACCCGGTCGATGACCGCTGCGGATCCGGTGGACCTCGCCGACCGGCGCCTGCCTTCTGCCAGTAGCTCCGGACGCGGCTGCGCAGGCTCTGGGCCTTGCCGACGTAGAGCGACGTCGCCGCGGGCGTCCTTCATGAGGTAGACGCCCGGTCGGTCGGGCAGCTTGCGCGAGGGTCGCCTGCGAGCTCGGGGGTCACGGGGGGATTTTAGTCGGCGCCGACCGACCGGCCGGTGGCCCTGAAACCTGCCCCTGGCGCCTTCAGCCGGATCGACGCGATCCACGACGGGGCCGGGTCGCGCGAGCCACCGCCGCCTCGGCCATCCCCCGACCGACCAGGTCGTCGAGCTCCTCGCCGCGCGGCACGAACTCGATCTCGTCGCCGGACTTCACAGAGAGGTCGGTGGCGGGCCGGAAGAGGGAGACTTTCTTCCCGTTCGGAAAGACGGCGTTCAACTCGAGTTGCGCTCCCGCGGTCCGGGCGAGCCTTCGGATCGTCGAGACCTTGACGTCGGTCGCCCGTTCGATGCGGGAGACATTCTCCTGGCTCATCGAGGCTGCGGACGCGAAGTCCTCCTGGGTCAATCCGACAGCCTCGCGGAGGGCAGCGAGGGCCAGGATCATGTCGATCTCGCGCCCATACTGCTCGATGCGGGCGCGCCGAACGGGATCGACCATCGCCGCATCGATCTCGGCCTGAACGTCCTTCATCGCTTGCGTCCTCCGGGCTTCCACGACGACCGGTTCTTCGTCGCAAGCCCCTCGCTCTCGAGGTGTCGCTCGTAGATCGCGTCCGCGATCGCTATGTTCGTCTGGAACCCAGGATCTGGCCGGAGAGCGGCCGTCGGAGCGCCGGCCCGTCGATCTGGAGCCGGAGTGCCACCGCGATGATCACGTCCTGCTCCTCGACCGCAAGGTCGTCGAACCACTTCGCGTACGCCGCACTCCGCAGGATCGCCCACCGTCCGGCCATCAGTATTCGTCGCGCATACTAGAACGTCAAGGTGGTACACGGGCGGCAACTACTACCTCGAGGCTGGTGAGACGCTCGATGAGATGTTGCCGGCGGGTGTTGCCGACACTTGGCTCAAGAACGGCGAGCTGATCCGCGGTGCTGCGTCCGCTACGTCCACGGACTATCCGCGGAGCGGGTGAAGGCCGACGCAGGTCAGCGGTTCCTTGCCGTTCAGGAGCGAGGTGAACCAGTCGAAGGCAGCGAAGAGGTCGACTGGACCACCCGCATAGTGATGATCTCGCTCGGGATGCGCCGGGTCGACGCAGTGCGTGTGGTACGTGCCGTCGTGCCAATGGAACCCGAAGCGTCCCGGGTCTGGCCGCAAGAGGAGGTCGTACGCGTACCTGATCAGGCTCCAGAGGCCGCCTCGAGGACCCAGGTCTCGACGAAGTAGAGATGGGCGGTCGTGAGAGCGCCCCACCCTGGGTGCGTGACCGTGATGACGATCGTCTGTGGGCTGCCCTCCTGGCGCGCGACATCGACATGGCCCAAGCGTCGGAACGCGCCTTCGACAGTCTCGATCCGTTGATCGAGCTGCTGAGGGCGCAGTCGGGTCACGCCTGCCGCGAGCTGGACCGGTGCTCGGCAGAGATGTCCCGCCAGATCTGCTCGCTCTCCGCAGGCGACAACTCGCGGCGCGTCACCGCGTCGTCCTCTCCCAGCATCTCCATGAGCGCGCTAAGCGGGATCCGGTAGACACGTTCCGACAGTTGGTAGGCGAACAGCCTCTCGGCGTGGATCCAGTCGCGGACCGTGGACACGTGGACCTGCAACAGGGCCGAAATCTCGGCAGGCGTGTAGAACGCCTTCTTCTCGAAGTCAGTCCGGGCCATGGCACGCTCCGTCTTCATGCAGTCATCATAGCGGATAGACCGGATGAGGCAAGTAGTCGCGGGAATAGCGTCCAAGCCAGGCAAGCGGAATGACCACAGATTTCTGTCGTTTCTGAGACATGGCCACGCTCGCACAGCCCTGGTTCGATGCGCGAGCTGCATACGGCGGCGGCCGCGGGTCAAACCCGCGCGCCCCGAGACGCCAGAGCGCGCCGTTCTACCGGTTGTCGACGGTTCGGGCGGACGCGATCATCGTCGAACGACGCCACGGCCGGCGGGCCGACCCCGAGCGCGGCGGCGGCGAGGTAGGCGTCCGCGAAGTCGAGCCTCGCGCGTTCGCCGTAGAGCCGGAGAGCGCGGACGAGGGTGGGACCTTCCGTGAGAGCGAGCCCGTCGGCCTCGAGCAGGAGCGCCTCGCTGACCGAGTCGGTCAGGGTGTACTCGAGGTCGGCCACCCGGTCGATGACGCTGCGGATCCGGTGGGGCTCCGTGCCCGGCGACTGCTTCTGCCAGTAGCTCCGGACGCGGCCCCGCAGGCTCTGGGCCTTGCCCACGTAGAGCACGTCCCCGCGGACGTCCTTCATGAGGTAGACGCCCGGTCGGTCGGGCAGCTTGCGGAGGGTGGCGGCGAGGTCGGGGGTCACGGGGGGATTCTCGTCGGCGGCGCCCGGCCAGCCGGTGGCCCTGAAACCTGCCCCTGGCGCCTGCCTCACGCCGAGATGCGGCGCACGCCCTCGACGGTGTCGAGGTCCGCGTCGAACGACGCGACGGCCGGCGGGCCGACCTCGAGCGCGGCGGCCGTGAGGTAGGCGTCCGCAAAGTCGAGCCTCGTGCGTTCCCCGTAGAGCCGGAGGGTGCGGACGAGGGTGGGACCTTCCGTGAGAACGAGCCCATCGGCCTCTAGCAGGGGGCCGAGCCGTTGGGCGGTGAGCTGGCGCGTCCAGGCGAGGAGCGAGCGGGCGACGTAGACGAGCTCGGCCACCACGATCGGGGTCACGATGAGGCCGAGCTGTCCGTCGGCCACCCGCCGAAAGACGCCGAGCGCCTGCTCGTGCAGCGGATGGCCGGGGCCGACGAGCAGGGCGACGAAGAGGTTCGTGTCGGCGTAGGCGAGGTCCGGCCGCCCCCGTGGCCCGCGCTTCCCCGGCGCCCTCATCCGGGTCGACGCGATGGCCGCCGGGACCGGGTCGCGCGAGCCATCGCCGCCTCGGCCATCCCCCGACCGATCAGTTCGTCGAGCTCCTCCGCGGTGCCCGGAACGCGCGGCGAGGCCTCCGCCGCGATCCCCGCAAAGTCGAGCACGCTCCGCCTGTGCCGGACCTCCACGACGAGCTCATCGCCACGCGACACGAACTCGATCTCGTCGCCGGGTCGCGCGCCGAGCGCCTCGCGCACGGCCTTGGGCACCGTGATCTGCCCCTGGCTGGTCAGCCGGGCGCGCCGACGAGTAACCAGACTCACTTCAGTAACCACGTAGATCACATTAGGCCAAGGCCATGTAATGTGCAACCTGGCTCGAGAGCTCGGTCCGGCCGCCCTGGACCGACGCCCCCTTCGGCGCTTCGAAACGAAGCCGAGTCAGCGCCGTCGAGGCCCCCGGCTCGCGCCGGGGGCCTCACACGTGTCGCTACGAGACGGGATGCTAGGGCCCGGCCGCCACCAGGGCGTCGTCGACGAAGACCCAGCCGTGGCCGGTCGCCTCGAGCGCACAGCTCCGTCGCTCTCCCAGCACTCGAACGCGTCACGCCGGTGCGCTGGCGGATCGACTGGTTCTGGCCGGGGATATCCGTGGCGGCGCCCTCGAGCCTCTGCTCGAAGTCGCCCGAATCCCACGTGGCCGGGTTGCCGAGCAGGCTGCCGGCGGTGTCGGCGTCGGCGTTGCTGAGCGACCCGTTCTTGTCGAGCATCAGGGCCGCGATCCCGGCCACGGTCGGCGCGGAGAAGCTTGTGCCGCTCATGAACAGGTACTGGAACGGAGCGGCGCTCGCGTTGTCCGGCGTCGCCTTGCTGGCGCAGGTCCGGTGGAGCGTGCCGTTGGTGATGGCGCCGTCCTTGTAGAGCTGCGCGCAGGGATACGGCAGCAGCAGGAACCGGCCGGTCGAGACGACGTCGAGGTACTGGTCGGTGAGCTCGCCGGGAGCTGAAGTTGACGACGAAGACCTCGTCAATGCCGTTCTCCGGCACGTTGGCAAGCCACCAGCTCTTGCTCGGCAGGGTCGTCCACTGGTCCTCCCAACCGCCGGCGCCGACCGAGACAACCGGCTCATAGGCCGCCGGGAAGCCCATCCCGGCGTTGCCGCTGTTGCCCGCCGAGGCGACGATGACAACGCCGGCATCGGTGGCGGCGTCGATCGCGGCCTTCTCGACCGGGTCGAGGCCCGGACCGCCGAGGCTCTCGTTGATGACGATCGGGCGGGTCGGGCTTGCGTTCTTGAGGCTGGTGACGTAGTCCATGCCGGCGTTGATCGCGGAACCGAAGCAGCCGATCGGCTCGCAGACCTTGATCGGGATCACCTTGGCGCCGGGCGCCACGCCGGGGACCCAGTACGTGCCAGCGGCACCGGTCGCGAAACCGGTCCCCCAGCCGCCTTCGTTGGTGTCGTCGACGAAGCGATACCCGACGATGGTGGCGGCGGTCGCCATGCCGTGCGGATCGCTGCCGCGGTCCCACTGGTTCAGGTTCTCGTTGCCGCCGGCAGCGATGAAGGCGCGCGCCTTGTCGGTCAGGATGCTGTCCGGGTCGAAGTAGTCGCGCCAGTTCGGGTAGAAGCCGGAATCGAGGACGGCGACCCAGACGCCATCGCCCGTGTATGTAGTGTTCGCCTCGGCGTCGATCAGGTCGAGCCAGTACGGAATGCCCGGAAGGGCGGACGGAACGGCGAAACCGGCGGGCGCGGCCGGCCCGGCGACGCGGACCGCGTCGAGTTGCTTGACGGTGTCCAGGTTGACGCTCGTCACGAAGCGAAGCGCACGAACCGCGGCGACCTTCGTGCTGGGGATCACCGCGGCGGCGCCGCCGAAATTCCGGTAGACGTACTTGAGCTGCGCCCCCGCCGCCTTCAGCTTGCTCACCTGTGCCGCTGTCAACGGGGCTGCGCTGCCGATCAGGTAGGCCCTCGCCGCGCCGACCGCGCTGGCCGGCGCGGCGATCACCGAGGCGAGCAATACCAGACTGGCGAGCGTCGCGAGAGCGCGTCTCATGATGGTGTCCTCCAGCTTCAAGCTCCAGCGGGACGGCCGCCGCGACCGGTCTCCCCCGCGGCCACGCAGTCAGGTGACTGTAGTACGAGAGTCAACCGCGTGGAGCGGCACGCCGCGATTGATACCCCGGAAGCGGTGCGGCGGTGCACCTCAAGGCGGCCGCTCAGACGGACGGCCCACTCGATGATCCGGAGCGCGACCGCGTAGCGCGCGACCCAATCGACTGCCGGTCCGGCTCCCGCGACACCCAACCAGGCGAGCAGAGCCGGCTCGCGCGCCGGGCGGACACGATCCTCGTTCCCGATGCGTTCGACGTCAGGCTGAATTCGGCGCACGCCTTCGACAGCACGCCCTCGACGGTGTTGACAACCGTACGGTCGATCGTACACTTGAAGTGACCATGAAGACCATTCCGATCAGCGAGCTTCGACAGCGAGTGGCCGACGTCATCGACGAGGTGCAGGCCAGCGAGGAACCGACGGTCGTGCTCCAGCGCTCGCGCAGAGTGGCGTACATCGTCAACCCTGAGCGGTACGAGCGCGATCAGGCCGAGCTCAGCGCGCTCCGTCGCGCGCTCTTCCTCGGCGAAGTCCGCGAGGCCGAGGCCGAGTACCGCGCGGGCGATGCGCAGCGTTTCGACGACGTCGAGCAGCCTGCTCGACGAGCTCCGGCGCTGATGTGCGCATCACGGCGTCGACGCGCTTCCTTCGAAAGGCCAGGAAGCTGCGGGAGCCTCAGGCCTCGATGCTCCGGGCCGCCCTTCGACGCTTCGCGGTCGATGCGCAGGACCCGCTCCTGCGGACCCACAAGCTGAAGGGCGAGCTCGACGCCTACTGGGCGTTCAGCGTCGATGACGACCTGCGCGTCCTCTTCCGCTGGGATGGCGATGAGGCCTTCCTCGTGAACCTCGGGTCCCACGATCAGGTGTACTGAGGCGGCCGCTGTACCGAGGCGGCCGCGGGCCACCCCGTGCCGCCGTCAGGCCGGCTGGACCGCCCGAAACACCCGGCCGACCTCGTCGAGCCACGCGTCGAACTGCTCGCCGAATGGTTCGCCCAGAACCTGCGTGTCCGGTTCGGGGAGGTGTGCTCGTCGGATCGCCGGCGCGACCGACGCGACGAGAGCCCGCGCCTCGATGGCCCGGACGCGGCTGGAGATCACCGGCGTTCGCTCGGCCCAATCGATGATCCGGAGCGCGACCGCGTAGCGCGCGACCCAATCGACTGCCGACCCGGCTCCCGCGACACCCAACCAGGCGAGCAGGGCAGGCTCGCGCGCCAGGCGGACACGATCCTCGTTCCCGATGCG
>CAWJIC010000023.1:0-15156 GCA_963842755.1 uncultured Chloroflexia bacterium
GCACCAGGCGCTTCCTCGCCTTCTCTGATGCGGGCTCACCGCTGGCACGAAATCTTCCCGTGCGGAGGTGCGCGGCCATCGCCCCGCGGTAACCGGGCGTAAGCCACGGGTAAGAGCCACCGCGGCGCTGGCGAGACGCTCGAAACGGGACGGGACGGGACGGGACCCGGTGTCCGCGCCTGGATCATTCGGGCGTGACCGACAGCCTTACCCGCCGAGCCAACTCGGACGCGCGCGATCCACGCCTCGGTGATCGGCCGCTCGCTGGCGACCGTGTACCACAGGCCGGCCCGCTCGACGAACGGCTTGAGCGTGCGCAGCGTTTGCTCGACGTCCTCCCAGGTGACGTCCATCTCTTCCGGCCGGTAGCGGACGCCGATCCGGTCGGCGATCGACTTGATCTCGTCCGGGCGGTTGTCCTGGAGATGGCTCATCAGGAGAACCCCGAGGGTGACCGGCTGGCCGTGGAGGAAGTGCTTCCCGGTGATGTACTCAAGGTTGTAGAAGACGAAGTGCTCGGCGCCCTCGATATGGCGCGGGTTCCAGCCGGCGTTGTGGAACGCGGCGCCGCCCCAGCGGAGCGACTCGGCGAGGGCGCGGATCCCGGCATCGGAGACGGCGTGGATCTCGCCCGCGTTGTCGATCACCCGGTCGAGGGCGACGCGTGCCTCGTCGACGAGCCGCTGGTCGTACGGCCAGCGCAGCTCGATCTTGCCGACCTCGGCCGCCATCCGCCAGTCCCAGTGGCCAGTCCAGTAGCAGAGGATGTCGCCGACCCCTGACCGGTTGAGGTCGACCGGTGCGCTCCGGACGACGTCGTAGTCGACGTAGACGGCCTCCGGCACGGCGAACCCGACGTAGCGGACGACGCCATCGACGCGGACCGCGGCGCGCTGGCCCCAGGCGGCGTTGACCGACATCGCCGTCGGCACCTGGAAGAGGGGGAGGCGTCGCGTCCAGGCCACGAACTTCGCGACGTCGAGGGCCTGACCCCCGCCGAGACCGACGACGGATCCACAGGCCGGCAGCTCGGCGACGATCTGCTCGAGCTCGGCCCGGTCCAGCGTCTTCACGAGGAGTGGTCCGACGAGCCCGGCGTCGAAGTCGGCGGCGAAGTGCGGCCAGAGATCCTCCATCGTCACGACGAGATAGGGGCGATGGACGAACGTCTTCAGCTCGGGGATGAGACCGCGACCGTAGACGGTCTGGAAGAGCTCAGGCATCGGGAGCCTCCTTCATCGGTGGTAGGGCAGGCCGCCGCTGACAATGAGGTGGCTGCCGGTCACTTGGTCGCCGGCTGGAGAGCACAGGAAGAGGACGGCGCCGGCGATGTCATCGGGACGCTCGAGACGGCCGAGGATGAGCCGCTCGCGGTACTCCTCCTTGACCTCGGCGGCGGTCATCCGGCGCCGCTCGGCCTCGAGGTCCCACTCGCGGGCCATCATCTCGGTGTCCACGTCGCCCGGGCCGACGGCGTTGACGGTGACCTGCGGGGCGAATTCCTGGGCGGCGACCTGGGTGAGCCCGACGACCGCAAACTTCGCGGCGCAGTACGGCCCGAAGTACTTCGTGGTGCAGTTCACCTGGGCGACGTACGACCCGAGGTTCACGATCCGGCCCCAGCCGCGCTCGATCATCGGCGGGGCGAGCCTGCGCATCGTCAGGAACGTGGCCTTGGCCATGATGTCGAGGTGGCGGTCCCAGTCCTCCTCGGAGCAATCGACGATCGAGCGATAGAGCGAGATCCCGGCGTTGTTCACGAGGATGTCGACGCCGCCGAGTGCCGCCTCCGCCGCGTCGCAGACCGCGGTCACGTCCGCGCTCCGGGCCAGGTCGCCGACGCCGTCGCGCTTCGCCGCCCGAGTGCCCGGACCTCGCCGGCGGTCCGCTCCGCCGTGCGCCGGATCCAGATCGTTGACGACGACGTCGGCACCCGCCGCCGCAAGGCGCACGGCGATCCCCCGGCCGATCCCGCGGCCGGCTCCGGTGACGAGGGCACGCCGCCCACGAGGTCGATGGTCTCGCTCATTTCACCGCTCCGAACGTGAGGCCCTTGACGAGATAGCGCTGGGCCAGGGCCGCGAACACGATCATCGGGACGACGGCGGTCACGGCCGCCGCCGCCATCTGCTGCCACGGATCGCTCCATACCCCGGTAGTCGGCGACGGCGATTGTACCGTCTGAGAGTGGTGGAAGGTGAGCGACAGGGCGATCGTGACCTCGTTCCACATGTAGATCCCGACGAGGATGGCGGTCGCCGCCAGGCCCGGCGCGGCGAGCGGCAGGTAGATCCGGACGAGCGCCTGGAGCTCCGGCAGCCGTCGACCCGGGCCGCATCGGCGAGGTCGAGGGGCACCTCCGCGAAGAACGATTGGACGAGCCAGACCGCGAACGGGACCGCGAAGACCTGGTAGATGAGGGCCAGCCCGATCTGGGTGTCGAACAACCCGAACTGCTGGTAGAGGACGTACATCGGGATGACGAACAGGAACTCCGGCGTCGTGTAGGCGAGGAGGAGCCAGAGCTTCAGCCAGCGACCGCCCCGGATCCGGAAGCGGATGATCGCGTAGGCCGCGGGCGTCGCGATGAGCAGGGCGATGGTCACGCCGCCGAACACGACGATGACGCTGTTCAGGAACGCGTGCCCGAACCCGGCGGTGCTCCAGATCGAGAGGTACTTGCTGAAGTCGGGGATGTAGATGAGATCGGGCGGCGTCTTGAACGCGTCGCGCGGGAGCTTCGTCGAGATGACGAACAGCCAGTAGAGCGGGAACAGTGTCACGAGCACCGCGCCGATCGCGATGACGTAGGCCGCGGCAGTCCCGAGCCGCCGGCGTCGCCTCCGGTGGAGCAGCTTCCGCCCGCTCACAGGTCGGTCCCCTTCGTGGCGCCGAGCCGCTGGTAGATGATGACGACGCCGAGGACGATGACCATGAAGATGACCATCATCGTCATCGATAGACTCATGTTCTGCTGCTTGAAGGCCAGCCGGTAGGCCAGGACCTGGACCGATTCGGTCGTCGTCAGCGGGCCCCCTCCGGTCGTCCCGAAGATGATCGCGAAGACCTTCAGGCAGTCGATCGTCCGGAACATCAGGACGACGAGGATGATCGGCTTGAGCAGCGGCAGGATCACGTAGCGCAGCCGCTGGAGGGTGCTCGCGCCATCCACCTCGGCGGCCTCGAGCGGCTCCTGTGGGAGGGCCTGGAGCCCGGCCGACAGGACGATGAACACGAACGCGGTCTGCCACCACGTGTCGATGAGGATGATCGACGCCATCGCCAGGCCGGGATCGCCGAGGAACCCGACCGGTGCGAACCCGAGGGCGTGCAGCCCGTAGTTGACGATCCCCACGGTCGGATCGAGGAGGATCTTCCAGATCACCGACACGATGATCCCCGAGACCATGAGCGGGACGAGCAGGAGCGTCCGGATCGCACCGGCACCCCGGCCGAGCCGGTTCACGACGAGCGCCAGCCCGAGCCCGAGGACGAGTTCCACCCCGACCGCGGCGACCGTGAACACGAATGTGTTGACGAGGGCGATCTGGAAGCGTTCGCTTCCAGCCAGCTCGATGTAGTTGCCGAGCCCGATGAAGTTAAATCGCTCGCCCCAGTTCCAGTCGAAGAAGCTCATGTAGATCGAGTAGAACGTCGGGTAGAGCGAGGTCAGGCCCATCACGATGACGAGCGGGATGAGGAACCGGTCGCCCCGGTCGGTCCGCCGTCCGCCGCGTCGGAACGGGAGCGCGGTCATCGCACCGGTCCGGGGCAGAGAATCGCCCCGCCCCCGGTGAGGGAGGCAGGGCGATCATGGCGCACGTCGGACGGCATGGCCATCGACGTCCGCGTCAGCACGACTACTTGACGGCTTTGCCGAGGGCGTCGTTCGCCTTCGCGCAGCTCGCCGTCGGGTCGGCGCCGTTCGCGATCTGGAGCATGCCGTCGACGATGGCGAGGGCGCCGTCCTTCCAGTTCTCCTTGAACACGACGGTCGTGCGCGACGTCTGCATCGCGCCTTTCACCGCCGTGATGTACTCCGGGACGAGCTTCCCGGTGTAGGCCGGGTCACTGTACGAGGAGAGGCGCGGGGCGCCGCCGGTCGTGGCCCCGATCCTGGCCGTATTGGCCTTGTTCGTCATCCACTGGACGAAGTACCAGGCGGCATCCTTCTGCTTGGCGTTCTTCGGGATGCCCATGCCCCACAGCCAGTGGCCGGTGTACGAGGCCCCGCCGGCGGCGGCCGGCGGCAGCTGCGCGTAGCCGACCTTGCCGGCGACCTGTGACGCGGTCGGATCTTCGTACGACGGGCCGAATAGGCTGGCGTCGATGAAGAAGGCGGCCTTGCCCTGCGAGAAGAGCGTGTTGGCGTCGTTCCAGTCGATCGCGTACTTGTTCGCCGGACCGGCGGCGAGCATCTTCGCGTAGTTCGTGAGCCCGGCGCAGACGCCCGGGTCGGTCAGCCGGGGCTTGTCCCAGCCGCCGTCGAACCACAGGCCGTAGGGCGGCGGCGCGTCCTTCGCGCCGTAGGCGTCGAAGACCACGCCCGACAGCGTGTCCATGATCGTGTCGGACCGGATCCCGCGCATGACCGCACCGACGACGCCGTCCTTCGCGCCGTCCTTGGTGATCTTCGCGGCAGCCGCGGTGAGCTCGTCGAAGGTCGTCGGGAGGGTGCCCCCGAGGTACTTCGCGACGAGGTCCTTGTTGTAGAAGAGGATGTACGTCTCGAACGAGATCGGGATCCCGTAGAGCTGCGCGCTCGCGTCACCGGGCGGGTACGTCCCCGGGTCGAGGAAGCCCTGCGGGAAGTCCTTCAGGTCGTAGTCCGCCGAGGTCTTCGTCGGATCGTTCAGGTACGGGGTGAGCGGCTCGATGAAGCCGCCGGTGAACTGCGAGTAGCCGGTCGAGTCCATCGGCAGGAAGTAGACATCGGCGATGCCTTCGGTCGCCCGAACGGCCTGCTCCATCTTGTCGAAGTAGAGATCCTCAGAGAACGGCTGGACGTTCACCTTGATCCCCGTCTCGCTGGTGAACTGGGCGACGAGCGGGGTCATCCCGTCCGTCCAGGGGTGCTGGTTGGCGAGGAACGTGATCTCCGTCCCGCTGTACTTCTTCCAGTCGAAGGCCGCGGCGGACGGCGGCGCGGTGCTCGCGCCCGCCGACGGCGGCGGCGCGGTGGTGGCAGACGGCGTCGGTGTCCCACCCTGGCCGGCGCACGCGGTCACGACGAACGCGACCGCGGCACCAAGCGTCAGCAGACGACCGGGTCTCCTCAGGGTCATCTCGTCTCCTCCTCCGTGAACTCATCGTACGGTCCCCCGGACCGTCGGATCGCTGGTCGGGTGGGGTCGTCGCGATCCATAAATTCGACTCACTATGATGCTAACATACAATTCGGCCACGTTCTCCGAGTGGCGCGACCAAGTCGCCGTGTCATACCGCTCCGACGCGAGCCAGCGAGGAGCGAGAATCCGTCAGGGTGCAGGGAATGTCCGAGCCGACGATCGCTATCCTGGAGGTCCTCGCCGAACGCCCCCGTGCGTCGCGCTCGGAGCTGGCCGACGCGACCGGCCTTTCGGCCGCGACCGTCGGTCGCGCGGTCGGCCGGTTGCGGCGCGACGGCGTGCTCCGCGAGTACGCGGTCGACGCGATGGGGGTCGGGCGGCCGCCCCGGGTCGTCGAGATCGACGGAAGCTCGGCGTTCGTCGTCGGGATCGACGCCGGCGGCCGGACGCTGAGGGCGGCGATCGGCGACCTGGGGGGAACACTGCGCGCGAGGGTCGCTCGGCCGGTCCGTGACCCCGCCGACCCGGCCGCGCTGGTGGAGGATCTCGTGCAGCTCGTGGACGAGCTCGCCCGGACCGTGCGGCCTGGCGCCGTCAAGGCCGTCGTGGCCGGGATCTCCGGGATCGTGAACCACGCGGAAGGCCTGGTCCTGCTGTCGCCCGACCTCCCCGGACTCGACGGCTCCGCGCTCGCGGCGGGCCTCGCGGAGCGGCTCGGGCTCCCCGTCGCGATCGACAACGACGACCTCCTGGCCGCGATCGGCGAGGCGGTCCACGGGGCGGCCGTCGGCTGCCGTGACGTCGTCTTCCTGTCGCTCGGCTACGGTCTCGGGGCTGGCGTGATCGTCGGCGGGCGGCCGCTCCGCGGGGCGACGCATGCCGCCGGGGCGATCGCCTACCTCGCCCCCGGCCGGCTCGAGGACCGCGCGAGCGGCCGAGCCATCCCGGTCCGCTACCGAGCGGCGCTCGAGCACCATGCGCGGCACGCCGGTGAGCCCGGGACCGGTCCGGAAGCGCTGGACGCCGAGATCGTCCATGACGCCCGGGCCGTCTTCGAGCGAGCGGCGGCCGGGGAACCGATCGCCGCCCGCGTCGTTGCCGACGTGATCGCGGACCTCGGCGACCTGGTCGTGGACGTGGGGGCGCTCCTCGATCCGGAGGTGATCGTCATCGGCGGCGGACTGGCCGAAGCCGGGGCCGCGGTCCTGGGGACACTGGACCGCCGGATCCGCGCCGCGCTGCCGTACCCGCCGCGGATCGTGCCGTCCGTCCTGGAGGATGCGGCGGTTGTCCACGGCGCCGTCTCGATGGCCCTCGCCCTCGCCCGGCGCCGCCTCGCCGGCCTCGACCCGTTCACCGGCCCGGAGCCCGAGCGCTCGACGCTCGCGCTCATCTGAACCAGCCACGCCAGGAGGTCCACGCCATGCCGTACGTCACGACCCGCTCCGAGGCCGCCTACGCTGCCGCCCAGGAGGTGATCGCCGGGGGGGTCAACAGCGGAGCCCGCGGTCCCCAGGCAGGCTGGGTGCCGAGCCCGCCGGTCGTCGCGCGCGGGCAGGGCGCGCGGCTGTGGGACGTGGACGGGAACGAGTACCTCGACTACCTCCTCGCCCTCGGCCCGATGATCCACGGTCACGCCCACCCGGAGATCACCGAGGCGGTGACCCGGGCGATCCACGAACTCGGGACCATGTTTGCCCTGCCCTACCCACTCGAGGCGGAGGCCGCTCGGAAGATCGTCGAGATGGTCCCGTCGGTCGAGCTCGTCCGGTTCGGTAACTCGGGGACGGAAGTCGTCCTCCACGCCACCCGGCTCGCCCGGGCGTACACCGGGCGGAATGTCGTCGTTCGGTTTGAGGGCCAGTACCACGGCTGGGCCGACCAGCTCGAGTGGAGCCATCACCCGGACCTCGCGGCGGCCGGGCCGCGAGGTCATCCGCGCGCCGTGCCCGGCACGCCGGGCATCCCCGAGGTGATCGGCCAGACGCTGGCCGTCCTGCCGTGGAACGATCGCGACGCGGTCGAGCAGCTCGTCGCCCAGCGGGGGAGCGAGATCGCGGCGATCCTGACCGAGCCGATCATGGGCAACACGGGGGTCATCCCGCCCCAGCCGGGCTACCTCGAGTTCCTCCGCGAGATCACCGCCGCGAACGGGATCGTGCTCATCTTCGACGAGGTGATCACCGGGTTCCGGGTCGCCCTCGGCGGCGCCCAGGCGCTCTACGGCGTGACCCCGGACCTGACGACGCTGGCCAAAGCCCTCGGCGGTGGGTTCCCGGTCGCGGCACTCGGCGGCAAGCGCGAGATCATGGACCAGGTCTCCGACGGGTACGTCCTCCACGCCGGGACGTACAACGCGAACGCGGTGGCGGTCGCCGCGGCTAGCGCATCGCTCGAGGTCCTCGCCCGGCCGGGCACCTACGAGCGGCTGTTCGAGCTGTCGAACCGGCTGATGACCGGGATGGGCGGGATCTTCGAGCGGGCCGGCGTGCCGGTCCAGGTCCAGGGCGTCGGCCCGATGTTTCAGTTCTGGTTCAGCCAGACGCCGGTCGTCGACTACCGCGACGCCGCCCGGCACCTGAACTCACCGGCCTACGCGGCGCTGGCCCGGGCGCTTCATGAGCGGGGAATCATGGTTCACCCGAGCAACATCGAGCTGTGGTTCGTCTCGACTGTCCACACCGAGGCGGACATCGACGAGACGCTCGACGCCTTCGAAGCGGCGGTCAAGGCCGTCCGCCCCGAGCTCGGCTGACGGGAGGACGGCCGTGCCGATCGCCCGTTCCGAGCTCGAGACGCTCCTCGCCGAGCTCGTCCGGATCGATGCTCGCAACCCCTGGCTCATCCCTGGGGCGCCCGGCGAGGGGACGATCGCCGCATTCCTCGTGGAGCGGCTCCGGCCGCTCTACGTCGAGATCTCTGTCGACGAGGTGGCCGCCGGCCGGCCGAACGTCGTCGCCCGCTGGCGGGGGACCGGCGGCGGGCCGTCACTCGGCTTGAATGCCCATATCGACACCGTCGGGGACGCGAGTTGGCCCGACCGCTCGATGGTGCCGGTCGTCGCCGGGGACCGGATGGTCGGCCTCGGCGCGGCCGACGACAAGGGGCATGCCGCCGTCCAGGTCCTCGTCCTCGAGGCGCTCGTCCGATCCGGTCGTCGGCTCCGGGGCGATCTCGTCGTCGCCTTCACGATGGATGAGGAGGCGACGTCCGAGGGGACGATGGACCTCGTGCGGCGCCACCGGATGGACGCGGCGATCGTCGTCGAGCCGTTCGGGCTCGGGCGGGCGATCGTGACCCACCAGGGCTTCGGCTGGCTCGACGTCGTCGTCCACGGCCGGGCGGCGCACGGGTCTGCGCCGGACATTGGGATCGACGCGATCAGTCACGCGGCTGAGGTCATCCGCCGGCTCGAGCGTCTGGGCGCGGTCTGGGCGGCCGCCCCGCACCCGCTCAATGGGGCGACCGTCTACCACGCCAGCATGGTCGCCGGTGGGAGCGACTACGCGACGTATCCAGCCAACTGCACGATCGGCATCGAGATCGGCACTCAACCCGGCGAGACGATCGCCGACCGCGTCGGCGAGATCAAGGCGATCTTCGATGAGATCCGGACCGAGCGACCCAGCTTCTCGGCCAAGGTGGTCGTCAAGCTTGATCGGGACCCGTTCGAGGCGCGCGGGCACGACGCGCTCTGGTCCGCCCTCGCGGAGGCGAACCTGGCCGTGACTGGTCGCGACCTCGAGGCGGTCGGCGAGAACGCCTGGATGGACGCCGCCCTGATGCAGGCCGCCTGCATTCCCACCCTCTCGATCGGAGCGACCGGCGAGCACCTCCACGCGCCCGACGAGTGGGTCTCACTGCCGGAGCTCGTGGCTGTCGGCGATATCCTCGAGCGCGCCATCGTCCAATTCTGCGGCTGAGGGCGCACCGCCGGCCCGGCGGGCAACTTCCGGCTCGGCACGTCATTCGGCCGGCCGAGGTGACGAGGAGCTCGGATCGGGAGACGGGTCCTGCGCGAGCCCGTCTCCCAGGCGGGAGGCACCCTATCCGCGTCGCAAAGGGTCAAATTGATCCGCTGCGCACCATCGACCGGAGCCGGCCGACGGCGTGACAGTGACACGATGCTTCCATGGTGACGGTCGACACCCGTCGCGCCCGCCAAGCTCTCCGCACACGTGCGTTGGCTCACCCATCGAGCCGCGTCGTCTGCGCTCAGGCGGGCTCGCGCTCCAGGTTGAGGTCAAGGAGGCGGGTGAGGATCTGCTCGTCCGGGAGGTCCGGCGGCCAGCCGTAGGCGGCGAGGACGGCGGCATCGAGCATGGCGTGGGCGTTGGCGAGCCAGGTCGGGCGGGCGTTGTAGAGGTTCGTCAGGGTCCGCTTCGCGAGGTCCTCGGCGGCCAGGTCGGGTGGGTTCAGCCAGCCGTCGCGGAGCTCGACGAGCCTGCGGGTCGCGGCGGCGATCGCCTCGCGCTGGTCGTCGGTGGGGTGCGGGAAGGGGAACGTCTCGAAGCAGGTGGTCGGGGTGTAGCGTGGACTGGTTTCGAGCTGCGTTCCCGTTGCGAGCGCCCAGCGTTCGTGAGCGCGCGAGTGAAGGACGCCCAAGGTGTAGTCGTCATCGCGGGCGATGGCGACAAGCTGCGCTGTCTGGCACCGTCCGACGGTCGACCCAGACGAACAGCCGGTGCTTGGCGATGGCGGCGTGACGATGAAGCGAGCGAGCCCGACGAGCGCGCGCGCGCATCCCGGACGCGGCTCGAGTGGATCCACCATCGCTCCGCGTACGCAGCGCGGTTATTGCCCGCCCGAATGGGCTGCGATCGTCGCCTGCACGAACTCGAACGGCAGCCTCGTAGAGCGCGGCCTCGGTGCTCGACATGTCAATGCCGAAGTCGACGATCCAGCGTGTCGCGTGGTCGTCCGCCAATGTCGAGCCCATTCACCCACGGCCGGACGACATCAGCGGTTCGGCCGGCCGTCGGGGTTCGGCGCCGCGAGCATTCGCCGCGCGGTCGCTTCATCGATCTCGAATGGGCCGCCCTTCTTGTCCCCCATGAAGGCGATGCCGCGGTTCTCGCGCAGGCGTCGTGCCGTCGTGAAGTCCAGGCCGCGTGTCAGGTCCGCGTTGATCACCTGCGACGGGTGCGCCGTCGAGCGTCCGCTCCGGCTCGGATCCCGTCGTCCTGGCCGACGAAGCTGATATGTGACGTGCGGCCCCGTCGAGGACCCACGGATCGTCGGAGCATGCCATAGAAGATCGCGCCGGTCTCGTTGATCCGTTCGAGCACGCGGCGGTTCGCCTGGCCCCGGATACCCTGCGTCGCCAACAGGCCGGCTCGTTTCGAATTCGCCCGGAAGCAATCTGCGCACGCGCCTTCTCGTGCCAGTAGCAGCACAGGTCCGACGTCGGCGGGAGACGGTCGCGCGAAGATCGACCAGAGCGCCTCCGTGTACGGATCGCCGAGGTTCGGAGCGAAGGAGCGATCCACCGAGGAACGGCGGGTTGCCGACGATGAACTCGGCCCCTGGCCACTCTGCGTCGCGCGGGTTCGTCGGGTCGGAGAGGTCGAGCAGCGCGTCCATCGTCGCGATGCTGTCGAGCGAGCTGAGGACCGGGTTGCGTCGGTAGGCGAAGCCGTGATTGAGCATCCACTGGATCTCGCCGATCCAGATCGTCACCCGGGCGAGCTCGGCAGCATACGGGTTGATCTCGATGCCCAGGACCGCCTCCGGCCCGACGCCCGGGAACTGCTGGGGGATCCGCAGGACGAGCGACCCCCACTGGATGGCCTCGAGCTCGAGGTCCTTGAGCGCGCCGAGGGCGATGTAGAGGAAGTTGCCCGAGCCGCAGGCGGGATCGAGGACCCGGACCGCCCGGAGACGATCGAGGAACGCCCCGAAGAGCCGCAGCGGCCTCGGGATCGGGTCCCTTCTTCGGGCTTGCATCCCGGCGCAGGGTGAGCTCGGTCACCCGAGCCTGCATCGCGGCGTACTCGCGCCGGAGCGGCCGGATGACGACCGGCTCGACGAGCCGCCAGATGTCGTCGCGGCTCGTGTAGTGGGCGCCGAGCTGGGTCCGCTGCGCCGGGTCGAGACCGCGCTCGAAGAGGGTCCCGAAGATCGCCGGCTCGATCCGGCCCCAATCCAGGCGGCCGACCTCGAGGAGCAGCCCGATCTCGGGCGCCGTGAGGCGTGAGGACGTCCGCGGAGTCGAACAGGCCGCCGTTGAACCAATCGATCCGCTCGACGCCGAACAGCCCACCACCGGACGCCATCCGCCCGAACAGCTCAGCGAGTGCCGCGCCGAAGTCGTCGGGCTTCGAGCGGATCGCGTCGGCGAGGCGACTGAGGAGGCCCTTGGGCAGGAGTCCGGTGTCCTCGGCGAACAGGCAGAAGAGGAGCTTGTCGAGGAAGTGGGCGACCGCCTGGGGCTCGTGGCCGCGCGCGTGGAGCGCGCCGGCAAGCTCGGCGAAGCGGCGGGCGGCTTCTTCGGTGAGGGCGGCCCGATCGAACGTCGGCCGGAGCGCCTCGGGTTCGGCGAAGACCGCCCGCAGGATCCGGAGCGGCTCGGACGGGTCCGCCGCCGCGAGATCGTCGAGGGTGACCGTGTAGGTCCGCGGTGAGAGGCCCGTGAAGTTCGTCCGGACCTCGATCCGGTCGAGATCGGAGACCACGAGGAGCGGCGGGTTTTCGAGCGCGTCCTTGTAGTCGACGAGCTGGCGGTACGCGGCCTCGCAGGTCCTTGCGCTTGCCCTTGTACTCCCAGGCGAAGAAGCCCTTCTTCCAGACGTCCGCGAAGCCATCACCGCCGTCGAGCTTCTCGGCCCCCTTCTCGAAGGCGTACCACGAGCCCGTCGGATCGGCGTCGGTCGGGGTCGGCTCGCCGAGCATCCGACACAGGTCGCCGAAGTGGGACTGCGCCGACGCGCGCTCGCCGGTCGTCACGCCGCGCCACTTCGCGGCGAACTCGGAGGGCGTCATCCGTGCGTCAGGTCGAGGGTGCCCATGCCAGCGAGGATAGCCGCTGCGAGGTGGTCTCGGTCGGGGCGCCACGATGCGGACATGGTGCGGGGGCCCTGTCGGCCGCTTCAGGTCGTTGAGCTGTGAGGACTCGGCGGGTTACTGCTGTTTGCGGCTACCGGCCCGATCCCACCCCTGGGCCTCGACCCACCGAGACGTCACGTTCAACCTGACCACGCCTTCGTGGACCTCGGCGACGGCCGATGGTGGCAGATACAGCTTGGACGACAGCAGACCGCGGGATACGGTCAGCAGGGTCTCGCCCGAGCTCACAACCGTTCCGAGCGACGTTTCGTCGCTGTCCTCGACGAGCCAGCCTCGCTCGATGTCGGCGAACCGGAACGTGCGTCGTGGGGGCCCGTCCCGCCCACCGACGATCGGCGAGCGCGCCGATGCGCGCCACCTCCGAAGCGGTCCATACGACATCGGCCTCACCCGAGCCCGAGGGCTCGACGGGGGCTGCCGCGTGATCGGGCAGTCCCAGATCCCGGGACGACTGTAACCCTGCCGGAGTCAGTGGATGGGGCGACGACGTCGAACCCCTGCGATGCGCTGGAGCAGCCGAGGACGGAGCACGTCCGGAGGGGTTGCTGAGCCGGTCAAGCGCCGAACCTGACGTGCGACCCCGCCCGACGGATGCTCAGGCTGGGGGACTTCGAGGTTCCGGGGTGGGGAGATTCCGTGATCTCCGGCAGAGGAAGCGGGAGCGCCTTTCTCGTCGGCGCCCAGCGTTCGATTGCCTCCGCGTCCCAGATGGGACCTTCGCTGAAGGTGACGATCGGCTCCGGGAACGTCGGATCACTCCGCTGCACGAACTCCACAAGTGCGGGATTGATCCGGAGCTGGCGTGCGATGTCTTCGCGTGTCTTCACGTCGAAGCCCCTCAGGGGTGGCCTGGCCCTGGCGCGGCTCTCCACCACTTGGAAGGGCTGACCGCTCCAGGTGAAGGGCTCGGGGTTGTCGCCACCCTGATCCGTGAGGAAGGCCTGACGGCGGTACTCGATGACCCAGGCACCGTTCGGCCGTCCCTCCATGGGGTCAAGCAGGAGGTGGATGCGCACGAGCCTGTGGTTGATCGCCATTTCGGAAGCATGCGCCCGTGGACGAGCCTGTCAATCCGGGCCTGCCGCTCGCACGGTGTCCAGTCGGGATCGGGCCGCCAGGCTTGCCACTCCTCGCCAAACGGCGGTTCCCCCGTCTCGATCGCCTCGATGACTCGTTCTCCCTCGCGGTCGCGTAGGCGACGTCCGGCGCGACACGATCCGCGCATCGTGGCGTCCCACCATCACGGATCCCGCGCGCTATGCCTCGGCGGGCGGTCAGCTCGACCTCGCGCCCGGCCCGCGACACGCGGCGTGTCCCCGTATCGAGCTGGAGATCGGCGAAACGCAGGGTCGTCTCGGCGGCGGGCGCCTTCCCCTGGCGGCGAAGGTGGGCCCGGACGCGGGCCAGCAGCTCGGCCATGTGGAACGGCTTCGCGACGTAGTCTTCGGCGACCAGCTCAAGACCCCGGACGCGGTCGTCGAGATCGCCGCGCGCGGTCAGCATCACGACCGGCACGTCGCTCTCGGCGCGCAGCCGGCGAAGAAGCTCGAAGCCGTCGCCGTCGGGCAGCCCGACGTCGACGATGGCGAGATCGGGATGCTCCCGCCGGACGAGATCCAGCCCCGCGGCGACCGTGCCCGCCGAGAGCACGGCGAAGCCTTCATGCCGCAGGCCCAGCTCGACGAAGTCGACGATGCCCGGCTCGTCGTCAATCACGACGATGGTCGCGAGTTGCTGGTCGGAAGATGGCATGGCTGGATTGGACGCCGCCGCGAGCAAAGGCGCAAGCGCCTCGGGCCGCCCGCCCCCGCGGGACGCTGCAGACGCTTCCGTTGGCGAGAGGCGACTACCCTTGCCGATCATGGGAGTCGCGTTCGTTGGACGCCAGGCCGAGCTCGACGCGCTGACGGCGCTGCCGCGTCAGGCGCGGCAGGCACGAGGCGGGGCGGCCGCGGTCGTCACGGGGGCGCCCGGGAGCGGCAAGACCCGCCTCCTGGCGGAGGTCTCGCGCCGACTCGGTGGCCTGCGCTTCACGCGGATCGTCGGCTACGAGCCGATTTTGAGCGTGCCGCTGGCCGCGGTCGGCGACCTGCTGCGCGAGCTCGGGGTCCTGGGTCCCGGGCCTGGCGCGGACGGGAAGATTGGCGCCGGGGCGGCGCGCGCAGCCAGCGCGGTGGCCGCACCCGACCCGCTGCGGATATTCGAGGCCGCCCATCGAGCCCGGATCGCGGGTGGTCCGACCGTGCTCCTCGTCGACGACCTCCAGTGGATCGACAGTCTGTCGCTGGGGCTCGTCCACTACCTCCTCCGAGCCGCCGAGGCCAGTCGCCAGCCGCTGACCGTGATCGGCGCAGCCCGGCCGTCAGGCGCCGCGGCGGCGTTCCGGGACGGCGTCGCGGCGGTGCTACCGGACGACCGCCAGATCATCCTCGAGCTGCTGCCGCTCGGTCTCGACGACGGCCTCGCCCTGGCTCGGACCCTGGACCCGGACCTCGACGTCGAGCGGGCGACGACCTTGTGGCGGCGCGCCCAGGGCTCGCCGTTCTGGCTCGAGGCCCTCGCTCTCGGCCGGGGCGACGATCCGTCCTGGGTCATCCGTGGCCGGCTCGCGGGCGTCGGAGGCGATGCCGCGTCACTCCTCTCCGCGCTCGGCGTGGGGGCTCGTCCACTCGCCGAGGTCGAGCTGGCTGGGCTCCTCGAGTGGCCTCCCGAACGCGTCCGCCACGCGGCGGACGAGCTGGTCCTCCGCGGGCTCGTCGTCGTTACAGCAATACGTACTCGCGGAACCAAGTACACACAACAT
>CAWJIC010000024.1:0-69020 GCA_963842755.1 uncultured Chloroflexia bacterium
CATTGACATCGGCGGACCGACGACCGTACGGTGACGTCGCGATTGGGGCGCCGCCCTGGTCGAACGGGGGCGCAGCCAGCAGGGTTGCGCTCCTTCGACGGCCTCCCTTGGGAGGACATCCGACGGGAAGGAGGTGCGGAACCAGCCATGACGACCACCGTCCGCGAACCACTCGCCACGTGGCGCATGGGTCGCCGGCCGGCCGGGCAGGGTCAGGGCCTCGTCGAATACGCACTCATCCTCATCCTCATCGCCATCGTCGCGATCCTCTCCCTGATCTTCATCGGCGGCAACCTCTCGACCATGTTGAGCTCGGTCGGCAACTCCGTCTGACCCGCGCTCAGCCCACTGCTCACGACGCCCCCGTCCCGGTCCTCGACGGATCGCCGGCGGGGGCGTCGGTGCGCCCGGGCCGACCTGCGGTGAACGGCGTTCCGCCCGTGGCCGGGGGCGCGGCGACATGCCGGTACCTGTGGGATGGGACGAACGTACGGCTTGGCGGTCGACTGGGCCGACCCCTACGCTCCCCCCAGCAGCAGGCCGGAGTCCACCCGTCACCTCCGAACGGGTACGGAACCGGCCGGACGATGCATAGACGAGGCACATCGACCAATGGCTTCCATGGCCGTCAACGAACTCGGGCCGATGCTCACCGCGAGCGAGGTCGCCGACATGCTCCACCTTCACGTGAACACCGTGAAGCGGCTCGGAGATCGCGGCGAGCTCCCGTTCTATCGCGTCTGCAAGCGGGGCGATCGCCGCTTCCGCTACGCGGACGTGATGAGCTTCCTGACCCGCAACCGCTAGGATCCGCTCCGCCACCCCGGCACGGAGGCGGCTCCCAGGCTCCTAGACCTTGCCGAGGGCGGCCCAGAAGATCGCCAGGGCCTCGTCGACCTCCGCGGCGGACGCGTCGAGCGGCGGGATCCAGCGGATGACCTGGTGGACTGGGCCGCAGCTCAGCACGAGCAGCCCGTCGTCCGCGCAGCGCGCGACCAGCGCGTCGGCGGTCGCGCCGTCCGGCTCCCGCGTCCCGCGGTCCCGGACGAACTCCACCCCGACCATCAGCCCGGGTCCACGCACGTCCCCGATCCGGTCGTCCTCCGCCGCGAACCGCGCCAGCCCCGCCCGGAGCTGCTCGCCGCGGACGGCCGCGTTGGCGATCAGCCCCTCATCCTGGATCGTCTGGAGGAGCGCGATGCCGGCCGCGCAGGCGACCGGGTTGCCGCCGTATGTCGTCCCGTGGGCGCCCTTGCCCCAGCGCTCCTGGAGCTCGCGGCGAGTCGCCATCGCCGAGAGCGGCAGGCCGTTGGCGATCGCCTTGGCGATGCACACGGCGTCCGGGACGATCCCGGCGTGCTCGAAGGCCCACATCCGCCCGGTCCGCCCGTAGCCCGACTGGACCTCGTCGGCGATGAGCAGGATGCCGTGCTCGTCGCAGAACGCCCGAAGCTCGCGCAGGAAGGCCAGCGGCGCGGGCTGGTAGCCACCTTCGCCCTGGACCGGCTCGATCAGGATCGCGGCGACGCTCGTCGCCGGCACGATCGTCGAGGTCAGCCGCCGGAGCGCGTCCATGCAGGTCCGGGTCGCCAGCGCCTCGTCCCCGCCGAAGTCCCGGTAGACGGCCGGGAACGGGGTCAGGTAGACCGCCGGCAGGAGCGGCTCGTAGCCGGCCCGGTAGTTCAGGCTGGAGCTGGTCACCGACGTCGCCCCGAGCGTCCGCCCGTGGAAGCCGCCCTGGAAGGCGATCAGCGCGGGCCGGCCGGTGGCCCGCCGGGCGAGCTTGAGCGAGGCCTCGATGGCCTCCGAGCCCGAGTTCAGGAAGAAGACCGTGTCGATCGGCTCGGGCAGCGTGCGGGCGATCATCCCCGCCAGCGTCGCCACCGGCTCGGCGTAGCCGATGGCGCCGGTCGGCCCGATGAGCCGGTCCACCTGCTGGTGGATCGCCGCGGTGACCGCCGGGTGATGATGGCCGAGGGCCGTGACGGCGATCCCGTTGGCGAAATCGAGGTAGGCCTTGCCGGCGGTGTCGTAGAGACGGTGTCCCTCGCCGTGGCTCCAGCTCCGCTCGAAGTAGCGGCCGAGAACCGGCGACAGGTGCGGGGACTCGTACGACGGGGCGGCGGCGACCGGGGTCTCGACTTCGTCCATGGGATTCCTCGGCGGTGGGAGCGGGGGAGACGGGTCCGGCGGCGCGGCCCGCCAACGAGTATAGGTCCGGGACGGGTCATCGGACCCGTGGATCGAACCCGTGGATCGCCTCTGCGGGGGCGCCGGTAGAATGGGTCGAGCGACCCCGCCGACCCCGCCCGCCGGCGCCGACCCCGCCGACCCCGCCGACCCCGCCGACCCCGCCGAGCCGCCACCGAGGACGACCCCGTGATCGACTTCTCCCTGACCGACGAGAACAGGCTCGTCCAGCAGGCCGCCCGGGCCTTCGTCGAGGCCGAGATCCTGCCCTACATCCGCGAGTGGGACGAGAAGGGCGAGGTCCACCGCGAGGTCTTCCAGAAGATGGCTGCGCTCGGCTTCCTCGGCGCGCCGATCCCCGAGGCCTACGGCGGCGCCGGGATGGACTACGTCAGCTTCGCGATCCTGTGCGAGGAGCTCGAGCGGGCTGACACGGCGTTCCGGGTGGTCCAGAGCGTCCACGTCGGGCTGAACTCGCTGACCCTGCTCCAGTGGGGGACCGAGGAGCAGCGCCAGAAGTACCTCGTGCCCCAGGCGCGCGGCGAGAAGCTCGCGACGTTCGCGCTGACCGAGCCGGGCGTCGGGACGGACGCCGGCGCCCTCCAGACGACCGCCCGGCGCGAGGCGGACCGCTACCTCCTCAACGGCCAGAAGATCTGGATCAGCCTGGCCGACATCGCCGACCACTTCCTCGTCTTCGCGACCGTCGACCGAGCGAAGAAGCACAAGGGCGTGACCGCGTTCATCCTCGAGCGGGGGTTCAAGGGGCTGACCACCGGCACGCTCCACGGCAAGCTCGGGATCCGGGCCGGCAACACCGGCCTGCTCAACTTCGACAACTGCGAGGTCCCGGTCCAGAACCGCGTCGGCGAGGAGGGCGAGGGTTTCCTCGTCGCGATGAGCGCCATCGACCAAGGCCGCTTCACGGTCGCCGCCGGGGCCGTCGGGCTCGCCCAGGCTTGCCTCGACGCGAGCGTCAAGTACGCCCACGAGCGCCAGACGTTCGGCGAGGAGATCGGCCGGCACCAGCTCGTCAAGCAGATGATCGCGAACATGGCCAAGGGCACGGAGATCGGCCGGCTGCTCGTTTGGCGGGCCGCCTGGCTCAAGAACCGGGGCGTGCGCAATACCCGCGAGACGAGCCTGGCCAAGTGGCACGCCACGGACCACTCGGTCCAGGCCGCCCTCGACGCGATCCAGATTCACGGCGCCAACGGCTATTCGAACGAGTTCCCGGTCGAGCGTTACCTGCGCAACTCGAAGGCCGCGGTCATCTACGAGGGCACGAGCCAGCTCCACACCCTGATCCAGGCCGACTACGCCCTGGGCTACCGCGAGGACCGGCCGCTGCGCTGCGAGCCATGGCCGGCCCAGGGCTGGACGAAGGAGATGGCATGACCGTCGATCGCACGTTGCGCGCCGCCGTCGTCGTCTTCGGGGTCGCCCTCGGCGCCCTCGCCGTCTTCGGACTGAGCCAGGTCGTCTTCGGGATCTCCGACGGCAACCCGTACCAGGGCCTGTTCGGCGTCGGGACGGCGATCTTCGGGACCGCGCTCGCCCTGACCTTCGTGTTCGCCTTCCGCTCGATGCGTCCGGCGCCGGTCCGCGAAGCGGTCGAGATCGATCCGGGTGACCCCGCCAGACCGGCCGGCGCGTGAGGCGGTTCGCGTCCACTGCTGTCATCACCGAGATCCGCGCCCGAACCCGGATCGCCTGGGTCGGCGGCGGGTCGCGCCAGCGGGCGCTCGTGGGAGTCGGTCTCTTCGCGGCGGCTGCCCTGGCGGGGGCGTTCCTCTTCGGAACATGGCACGTGCTCTTCGGTGGCTTCGTGAAGGGCAACTGGCGCGCCGGCGGGTTCGGCGTCGTCCTCGCCGTCGTCTCGGGCACCCTCCTCTGGATCGAGACTGTGCTCGTCGGCCGGCGGCGCTGATGCCGGCCGGCCCGCCGGGTCGAGATGCTGACCGAACCCGACCTCGCGCCATGTACAGCCGAGGCGCTTGCCGCGCGTGCGGATCCCGTCAGCTCGATGCGGCGACTGCGGTCGGGTGCGTCAGGGCGAGACGAGCCGCCGGGCGGGCGTCGGGGTCCCTGGGCCGCGGTCCATTCCAGATCAGCACGCTGGGATCGAGGTCGAGCCTGCCCGGCCATTCGAGCGTGCCGCCGCGAACGCGAACCTGCCGGAAGCGCGCGTAGTCCGCCCGAACGGCCTCGAAGACCGGGCCTCGGAGGAGGTCAAGGACGTTGCGCTCGATCTGCGATCCGTCGGTCAGCGTCAGGCGGACCCAGAAGTCCTCGAGCGGCTCCGCGGATCGGATGGACAGCATGGTCCCGATCATCTCACGCAAGCGGCGCGATCTTCAACGGCTCGCGGCCGTCAGCGGCAAGTCGCCAGTCCTCGGCCAGCTCCGGCTGGTGAGCTGTCGCCCATTCCATCACGAGGCCGAGGGCGCGAGGCGAGATGCCGCCGTCGAGGACGGCCAGCGTGCGGATGTCGATCTCGACCTGGGCGCCCTGGTAGGTCGCGTGGAAGTGCGGCGGGTTGTGATCCCCGTAGTGGATCGTGACGACAATCCCGTAGAAGCGACTGATTTCGGGCACCGACGGACTCTGCGCCTCGCCCCTGCACTGGGAGTTATCCGGGACCGCAGCGGTCGGGACGAAGGACCCGCAGGGCAAACTCCTCTAGGTCCGCCTGTCTCCGAGTTCGTCCGGCGGGGGCGCCGATTTCGGCCGCTCGAGGAGCTGGCGCTCGCGGGTGGCCAGCTCCCGTTCGCGATCCTCCGCCACCCGAACCGCGGCGATCTACCGGTCGATCTCGTCGGGGAACGCCGCGTAGTAGCGGACTGCGACCCGGTACGCGCGCCACCGGGATCTGAAGGTAGGCCGCGGCCGCCTCGACACCGCGATCGTTGGCACGGACGGTCTCGACCACCTCCCAGACATCGAGACCCGTGCCGGCCCCGGAGGGACGCCGACCCGCCGGGCCGTCGACGAAGGCGATCCCCGGATGCTCGACGAGCCGGAGGCCCTCTTCCAGGCATGGCTCCGCGAGCGCCGTGCGGGTGCTGCCGCTCGCGAAGGCCCGCGCCTCGAGGCGGGTCAGGGTGTCCGCGCGCAACCGGAAGCTGCTCGTCTCGCGAACACGACGGGCGGGAGTCTTCCTGTCGCTCAGAGTCGCTCGAAGCGGGCCTGGAAGAAGCGCAGGTACTTTGGCTCATAGGTCATCCGCAGGCCCCGCGTCGACTCGCGCGCGTCGTGGACCGCCTTGACCGACTCGGCGACGACGTCCATGTGGGCCTGGGTGTAGACCCGGCGGGGGATCGTCAGGCGGGTCAGCTCGAGCTTCGGGCGGTTGTGATCGCCGGTCTTCGCGTCGCGGCCGGCGCTGGCGATGCCGCGCTCCATCGAGCGGATCCCGGAGTCGAGATAGAGCTCCGCGGCGAGCGTCTGGGCGGGGAACTCGTCTTGGGGAATGTGCGGGTAGAAGCGTCGCGCGTCGAGGAAGACCGCGTGGCCGCCGACGGGCTGGACGATCGGGATCCCCCAGTCGGTCAGCAGTTCGCCGAGGTAGCGGACCTGGCCGATCCGGCTTCGGACGTGATCGTCCTGGACCGACTCCTCGATCCCGATCGCGAGCGCCTCCATGTCCCGCCCGGCCAGGCCGCCGTAGGTGTGGAGGCCCTCGTACACGACGACGAGGTTGCGCAGCTCCTCGAACAGGTCGTCCTCGTTCACCGCCAGCCAGCCGCCGATGTTGACGAGGTTGTCCTTCTTGGCGCTCATCCAGGCGCCGTCGGCGTAGGAGCAGAACTCGAGCAGGATCTCGGCGATCGAACGCTCGGCGAAGCCCGGCTCACGCTCCTGGATGAAGAACGCATTCTCCACCAGGCGGGTGGCGTCGAGGAAGAGCCGGATTCCGTGGCGGTCGCACAGCTCGCGGACGGCCCGCACGTTGGCCATGCTGACCGGCTGGCCGCCGGCCATGTTCACGGTCCCGGCCAGGCTGACGTAGGCGATCTGCCCGGCGCCCACGTGTTCGATGAGCGCCCCGAGCTTGTCGAGGTCCACGTTGCCCTTGAACGGGTGGAGGTGCTCCGGGTCGTGGGCCTCGTCGATGATCACGTCGACGAAGTGGCCGCCGGCCAGCTCCTGGTGGAGGCGGGTCGTGGTGAAGTACATGTTGCCCGGCACGAACTGGCCGGGCTTGATCGCGACCTGGCTGATGAGGTTCTCGGCACCCCGCCCCTGGTGGGTCGGCAGGACGTGGCGGAAGCCGTAGCGGCGCCGGACCGCCTCCTCGAGGTGGTAGAAGTTGCGGCTCCCGGCGTAGGACTCATCGCCGAGCATCATCCCGGCCCACTGGCGGTCGCTCATGGCCGAGGTGCCGCTGTCCGTGAGGAGGTCGATGTAGACGTCGTCCGAGCGGAGCAGGAACGTGTTGTAGCCGGCCTCGACCAGGGCGCGCCCGCGCTCCTCCCGGCTGATCATTCGCAGCGGCTCGACCATCTTGATCTTCCAGGGCTCCGCCCAGGAGCGCCGGCCGAACTGCTGCCCCATGGTCTGGGGCGTCGGGCTCGTCATCGTGTCTCTCCTTCGGGACGCCTGGCGACCGGGGTCACAGGCTGAGGCAGACGACCTGCGGCTCGGTCATCGCCTCGATCGCCGAGCGTACGCCTTCGCGCCCCAGGCCGGAGCCCTTGACCCCGCCGAACGGCATCGCGTCGATCCGGCAGTCGGTCGAGTCGTTGACGATCACCCCGCCGCAGTCGAGCCGGCATCCTGACCGCCGTCGCCTGTCGCCCTGCCCGCCTACCGCCCTTGCCCTGCCTCCGCTCCCGCCTGATCCGCGCTACTCATGAGTTCCGGGATGGATGAGCGTGACCGGGTGGCCAGGAACGCCAATTCGGCCAACCGGTCACGCTCGGTTGTGCGCGATTCGATCAGTGGTGGTGATCGCGGACGGAGAGGGAGCCGGTGATCGCGGGCGGAGAGGAGGGGGAGCCGGTGGCGCCGCGCGGATCGCCGAGGGCTGAGGCTCAGTCGGGGTAGATCGGGCGGGCGCCGCCGGCCCGGATCTCGGCCTCGGCGACCGAGTCGGCCGTCGGCTCGATGAGCTCGGCTGGCCACGCCGCGTGCCCCCCGGCGGTCACGATGAGCGCGACCGCGAAGACGATCACCGCGCCGGCGACGGCGGTCCGTGGCGCGATCTCCTCGCCGAGGAGGATCCCCGCCAGGATGAACGCGACGACCGGGTTGACGTAGGCGTACGTGGCGATCCTGGGCAGGGGCGCCACGCGGAGAAGCCAGACGTAGGTCGTGAAGCCGACCAGGCTGCCCACGGACGTCAGGTAGGCCAGGCCGATGATGGACCGGCCGCTGACCTGCGCCGGGTCGAAACCTCGGAGCTCGCCGACGAGGACGGAGCCGACCAGGAGGAGCGCCCCGCCGCAGACCATCTGGAGGCCGGTCGCCGTGAGCGGACGCCTCGGCAGGACTGCCCGGTGCGATGAGAACAGCGAGCCAGCGCCCCAGCACAGCGGCGAGAGGAGCAGGAAGAAGAGGCCGAACGGGTCGAAGGCCGGACCGCCGTCACCCGGGCCGACGAGGATGATGACCCCGACGAGGCCGACGACGATCCCGACCACGGCCGCCACCGGCAGCCGCTCGCCGAAGAAGATCCGCCCGAGGACGGCGACCCAGGCCGGCAGGAGCGCGACGAGGATGGCCGCGATGCCGGCCGGGACGGTCTTCTCACCGAGGGCGACGAAGCCCATGCCGCCGAACAGGAGCGCGCCGCCCACGATCGCCGAGTCCCGCCACTCGCGGGCCGAGGGGCGGCGCGGGTGCTCCACCTCGGGCACCGTGGGATCGCGCCGGATGCGCCAGGCGGCATACGCCTCCCAGCCCAGCAGGGCCGACCCGGCGATGAGGAACCGCACCGCGGCCATGATGAACGGCGGGATCGTCTCGACGCTGACCCGGATCCCGATGTACGTGGAACCCCACACGAAGTAGAGGGTCAGCAGCCCGGCCCAGACCGCGAGCGCGCTGGCATGCGGCCGGCTGGAGCGGGTCGTCGGGGCGCTTGGCTGAGTCGACTGGTCCAAGTCGGCAGCATAGCGCGACGGTCGCGAGGCTGCACGCCCCGGACCGCAGCAGCCGGCGCCTGAGCGCCCGTTCTCGCGGAGTCCCCGACACGTTGCTCACGAGCATCGGCATCGGCGCCTGCCCCCGGCAGCGCGGCTCCACCTCGTCCTCGGCTCGGCGCGCCCTCACCCGGCCTGGGTTGTGCAGCTGGCGCATGGAATCGCTGTCGGCCGGGCTCGGTCACGACTCAGAACGGACGGAACGGCACGGTGGCCACGCTCGCTCGGTCGGCGATCCATGCGTGGGCTGCATGGCCGGCCTCGCGGTCTCGCCGCCCGGGCGGAGCGGACAGTCGCGGAGCGTCCGTCAGGCCGCGTTCACGCTGGAGGCGGGTCGGCACCCGCGGCAGGCCCGGTAGCCGGCCCGTTCGCCGTCGATGGCGGACCGGAACGGGACGCGGTGGCGCGCGCTGATCCGCTTCGCGTGGTGGCAGCTCGGCAGGCAGTAGACCTTGGTCGTGTCGGACCCGACGAAGCGGATCCCGGCCCGGGCGAGCGCTTCGAGCTCGTCGGGGTCGAGGCCTTCCGCGGCCAGGATCGCCCGCTTGTTGGCCGGCCCCCCGAGCGAGTACTGGCCGATCAGCCCGTCGCTGCGGACGACGCGGTGACACGGCACGATGAGCGGAACCGGGTTGTGTCCGAGTGCCGTTCCGACCGCCCGGACCGCCTTGGGCCGGCCGATCTCTGCCGCGATCCAACCGTAGGGGCGGACCTCGCCGCGCGGGATCTCCAGCGCCTTCGTCCAGACGTCCCGCTCGAAGTCCGTCCGGCCGCGCAGGTCGAGCGGGATCCGGACGCGCCGGTCGCCGCCCAGCCGCCGCTCGATCGCCCCGGCGAGGCGGGCCGGGAGCGCCGCGACCCGCTGGGCCGACCGGCCGGACCGCGCGGCGTGCGTCCGCTCGAACGCCGGTCCGTCCGGGGCCTGCTCGACCGCCGAGACACCGAGCCCGTTGAACGCCACGAACAGCGGCCCGATCGGCGAGTCGATCGACGCGTAGGCGTCGGCCAGCCCGAGCGCAACGAGCGTCCGGGGCAGGAGTGTGGCCGGTGCGGTCGTGCGCAGCTTGGCGAGCTCGCGCGTCAGCTCGTCGTCGGTGGTCGGCTGGGCGTTCATCGGGCGGCCTCCTTCGGTCGAAGGGTTGGGGCGGGGGAGTGCGCGTCGTGGTGGGCGTCGTGGTGGAGATCGGCGCGTGGGCCGGGTCCATCGTCGGTGGCACGGGCCTCGGCCTCGATGGCAGCCCGCAGGAGGGCGAGGCCGCGGTGGACCTGGGCCTTGACCGTGCCCTCGGGCCGGTCGAGCGCCACGGCGATCTCGTCGTAGCCGAGGCCGTCGACGTGGCGCAGGACGATCGGGGCCCGGTAGCGCTCCGGGAGTGCCAGGAGCCGGGAGGCCCAGGCCTCGGTCGCCTCCCGGCGCGCCAGCCGGTCGTGGGGCGTCTCGGCCGTGCTCGCCGTCGGGTGCTGGAGCTCGTCGGTGAAGGCCAGCGGCTCGGCGGCGGTGGCCCCGGCGCCCCGGCGGGTCCGGTTCCGGACGAGGTTCACCGTGATCGTCGCCAGCCACGCTCCGAGCCGGAGCTCGCGGATCCGCTCCGGCGCCCAGCCCCCGAGCGCCCGGTACGCGCGGACGAACGCGTCCTGCGCGACGTCCTCCGCCTCCGCCCGGTCGCCGAGCAGCCGCAGCGCGATCGAGAAGACCCGATCCCCCTGGGCGCGGACCAGCGCCTCAAAGGCGCCATCGAGGTCGTTCGCCAGCCCGGCCAGGAGCGTCGGTTCGTCCATCGCCCGTTCATAACACGGCGACGGGCGGTTCGGTTGCGTCCGGGGCCGTCGCCTCCGATGGGCCGACTCGCATCGCGGACGGGACCCTGCGGCGGGCCGGGGGCTCGGCCGGACACGCGGGCATGCGACAATCCCGCTCACGATGATCCTCGACGATCGCTTTGACGAGCTCTCGGCCAGCCTGGGCGGGTTCTACACGGCCTGGGCGATCTACCTCGGGCTCGAGCTCGGGCTGTTCGCCCGCGTCCGCGTCGCCGGCGCCGAGGGGATCGTCCCGGACGAGCTCGCCGCGGCGACCGGCTGCGCCGCCGAACCGGTCACCGCCTGGGTCCGGCTGGCCCACTCCGTGGACCTCGTCGAGTTCGACGGCCTCCGGATCCGCCCGATCGATGACGTGATGACGATCCTCCTCGACGACCAGCGGCCCGAGTACCTCGGCGGCCAGTTCATGTCGACCGTGGTGAGCAGCCTCGACTACGAGCGCCTGACCGAGTTCTTCCGGACCGGCCGGCCGATCCCGGAACGGCCGGCCCGCTTCCACCGGGCGATCGAGGCCGTCACGGCCCAGGACATCGCGGTCTTCTTCCAGGAGGGCCTGGCCGCGTTGCCGGACCTCGCCGCGGACCTCGCCGCCGGCGGGCGGGTCCTCGACGTGGCCTGCGGCGGGGGGCGCTGGCTCGTCGCCGTGGCCCGGCGCTTTCCGGCAACGAGCCTCGTCGGGGTCGAGTACGTGCCGGATTCCGTCGACCGGGCGATGCGCCACGTCTCCCAGGCCGGTCTGGGAGACCGGATCGTCATCGAGAACCGCGATCCTCTCGACCTCCCGTGGTCGGCCGAGTTCGACCTCGTCTACTTCCAGGACGCCATCCATGAGCTGGCGGACCCGGTCGGCGCGCTTCGATCGGCCTGGGCGACCGTCCGGCCGGGCGGTCGGCTCCTGGTTCTCGACTGGTGCCTGCCCGGCAGCGTCGAGGAATCCCGCTCCCTCCAGGGGGCGATGCTCTGGGGGATCCAGATCGACGAGCTCTACCAGGGCGCCCGGATCTGGACCCACGATGGCTACGTGGCCCAGTTCACCGATGCGGGCGTCCCGGCCCCGGCGATCATCGACCTCCCGTCGGGCGCCACCCTGTTCCTCGTCCGCCGGCCCGCCTGACCGGCCGGCCGCCTACGGGCTGACGACGATCGTCGCCGTCATCCTGGGGTGGATGGCGCAGTGGTACGAGAACGTCTTCCCGGCGGCACCGGCGCCGAAGACGAACGTCCTGTCGCCGGCCGACCCGCCCCCGATCGCTCCGGTGTCGCAGCTCCCGTCGTCGAGGGTGGCCGTGTGCGACGGGCTGTCATCGTTCTTCCAGCCGAGCACGTCGCCGACGTTGACCGTGATCGTGCCGGGCGAGAAGGCGAAGTCCTTGATCGACAGCGTGACGGTCGCCGGCGCGGTGCCGGCGGTGCAGCCCCCGGCTGCGGCGCTGGCCGGCGGAGCCTCGGAGACGGCGGGCGTCGAGGCCGGAGCCACGGATGCGGGAGCGGTCGATGGGCCGGTCGATGGGCCGGTCGATGGGCCGGTCGCCGCCGTCGAGGAGCTCGAGCAGGCGGCCAGGGCGAAGGCGAGGACGAGAAGCAGCCCGCCGAGCGCGAGCGTTCGGGTCAGGGTCCGGGTCAAGGATCGGTCCTCCGCTGGTCGTGGTGGCGGAACGCCCGCCGAGGCCGGGGCAGTCGGCCGGCCGTCCGGACTGTCGATACGTCGGCCTCGCCTCCCCGGTTTCACCGACCTCGCCTTGCCGTCGTTTCCGCGCCTGGCGTAACGGCCGTATCGTTCCGCCCATGACGGCGTGGCGCGAGCGACTGGGTCCGCCCTGGTACGGGGTCGATGGGACGACGATGCGTGCCCTGGAGGTCCACGAGACCCGGGTGCACGCGACCGCGCCGGGCCGCGAGCTGGTCGACCTCGGCGACGCCGTGGCGGTGTTCGATTCGGGCGATCGCGACGCGTTCTTCAACCGGGTCGCGGCGATCCGCTGGCCGGACGAGCCCGCCGGCGTCGAGCGTCGCCTGGAAGAGATCGTCGCGCTGTTCGCGACCCGCGACCGGCAGCCCTACCTCTGGCTCGCGCCGGGCTACAACACGCCCGGGAACCTCGCCGACCGGCTCATCGCCCGTGGCTTCGCCGATCTCGGCGGCGGCCTGTCGATGCTCCTCGTCCGGGACCCCCGGGACGACCGCCCCCGGCTGATCCCCGCCGGCGCGACCGTGGAGCGAGTGACGGCGGCGGCGACCCCGGACGGCGGCAGGGCGGCGGCGCTCGAAGCGGCCCGGGTGATCACCGAGGCGTTCGGCGTCACCGGCCACCGCCGACCGGCCCTCGAGGCAGAACTCCTGGCGGGCCTGGCGGTCCCCGAGGTGGAGGTCCGGCTCGTCCGGATCGACGGCGAGCCGGTCGCAGTCGGCCGCCGTCACGCGTTCGACGGGATGAGCTACCTGTCGGCGATCGGGGTCCGGCCGGACTGGCAGGGCGGCCGCCTGGGCGAGCTCGTCACCCGCTCGCTCGTCGACGGGGCAATGGCCGACGGGCACGAGCTCATCCACCTCGGCGTCCACGTGACCAACGCGCCGGCGCGCGCGATGTACGGGCGGCTCGGGTTCGCGATCCTCGGCGGCCGGGGGGCGGACTTCCTGCTCCGGTGAGCGATCGCCGCTCCGGCATCGACCGGGTACCATCCATAGCATGATCGACCAGCAGCCCGTGACTCTTCGTCCCGCGACGGCCGCCGACGCGGAGCGGATCGCCGCCCTGTTCACCGATGAGGGCTACCCTGCCGCCGCCTCGGCGATCGTCGCGCGGCTGGAGCGGTTCACCGCGAGCGCCGGCCAGGTCGTCGTCGCGGACGACGCGGGGGAGATCCTCGGCTTCGTCGCCGTCCACGTCATGCCCCGCTTCGAGCACGACGACACGATCGCCCGCGTGCTGGCCCTCGTCGTCGACGCCGGCGCCCGCGGGCGGGGCGTGGGGCACGTCCTCATGGAGGCCGCCGAGCGGATCGCCCGCGACGCGGGCTCGGCGTTCATCGAGGTGACCGCGGCGCACCACCGACCGGAGGCCCGCCACCTCTACGAATCGCTCGGCTACGACGGGACCGTCACGGCTTACCTCCGGAAGCGCCTGTAGCCGGGTCCGCCACGGCCCGCCCGAGCCGCGTGCCTCCCGCACTCGCCCGATGAGCGTGACGCCCGACGCGCCGTTCCCGCACCTCCGGCTTCGGACGGCCTCCCCGGGGCTGCTCGACCTGCCCTGGGAGCTGCCGCTCGCCGACTGGCCGGCCGGGCGGGCGGATTTCCGGGAGCTGCCGGTCGGGCCGTCCCGCCACCTCGTCCAATTCGTCCGGATCGGATCCCTGCTCTACGCGCTCAAGGAGGAGCCGCTCGCCGTGGCGCAGCGGGAGTACGAGGTCCTCCGCCATCTCGAGACCGCCGAGCTGCCGGCGGTCGTCCCGATCGGGCTGGCCGAGGCGCCGGAGCGGGACAGCGCCATCCTGGTCACCGAGTTCCTGGCCCACTCGCTCCAGTACCGGCGGCTCCTGATGCGCCTGCCGTCCGGGTCCGTGGCGTACCGGGATCGCCTCCTCGACGCGATGGCCTCACTCCTGGTCGACCTCCACCGGCACGGTGTCTACTGGGGCGACTGCTCGCTGGCCAACACGCTGTTCCGCCGCGACGGCGACAAGATCCAGGCCTACCTCGTGGACGCCGAGACGAGCGAGGTCCACCCGGGCCTGTCCGACGGCCAGCGGGGGTACGACCTGGAGGTCCTCGTGGAGAACGTCGCGTTCGGGCTGGCCGACCTCGCGGCGCTCCATGGCCGGTCGGACGACCTCGAAGATGCGATCGCCGCGGCGGAGGGCGTGCGGACGCGCTACCGGAGGCTGTGGGACGAACTGCATGCCGTCCACGAGCTCCACGTCGATGACCGGTTCGCGGTCGGGGCGCGGGTCCGGCGGCTCAACGAGCTGGGTTTCGCCATCGACGAGATCGCGCTCGAGCCGGGAGCCGGCGAGGGTCGGCTTCGACTCCGGGTGGCGGTGGCCACGCGGCGGTTCCATACCCGCGAGCTCGAGCGACAGACCGGCCTGGTGACCCTGGAGGGCCAGGCCAGGATCCTCATGAACGATCTGCGCGAGTACCGGGCCTGGCTGGAGTGGTTCGAGCGCCGGCCGATCGACCGGATGACCGCTGCCCGGCGCTGGCTCCGCGACGTCTACGGCCCGACGCTCGCCCGGCTCGGGCCGGCGGTCGGTCCGGAGCGCGATCTGGTCCAGACGTACTGCGATGTCCTCGAGCACAAATGGCTGCTTTCCGAGCGGGCCGGCCGGGACATCGGGTTGGAGACGGCGATCGTGTCCTACCTCGAGCTGGGCGCCCCGGCGCCCGAGGCCGGTGCGGACGCCGCCAGCCAGTAGCAGCGGGCGCCTGCGCGTCCGCCCGGATCGGCGTTACCAGCGCTCCTCGTGCACGATCTCCTCGAGAGGCCGGCGCCCGCCCGGGCGGAGCGGGGCCGTGAGCGCGGCGGGGTCGGCGGGATGGCCGAACGACAGGACGTACTCGCAGTGGTGGTCCTCGGGGTAGCCGAGGATCCGCCGGGCGAGATCGTGGTCGTAGACGGTCGCCGGGACGCTGCCGATCCCGAGCTCCCAGGCGACGAGCATCATGTTCCCGGCTGCCTGGCCGAGGTCGAACATCACCGACAACGGCTGGTCCGGACCCCGCGGGTCGGGCGTCACCAGCGCGACCGCTGCGGCCGCCCCGGCGAGGTGCCCGGCCCACGGCCCGACCGCGGCCAGCTCCCGGAGCCGCTCGCGGTCGCGCACGACGATGAACGCCCAGCGCTGGAGGTTCTTCGAGCTGCCGGCCCGCCGGCCCGCCCGGAGGATCCGCGCGAGGTGGTCGTCCGCGAGCGGTCGCTCGGCGAAGTCGCGGATCGCCCGCTTCGTCCGGACGGCGTCCTCGGCCGTCACGGCTCGCGTGTCACGGCTCGGGCGTCGGCGTGCGCGAGACCATCGCCATCGCTCCGTTGGCCGCCCGGCCGCCGACGAGCGGCGGCTCGGGCTCGGGCAGCCGGCGGGCGTCCGCTGCTGCTGCCCGGTCGGCGGCCTCGGACGGCGACAGCGGCCCACCCAGCTCGCGGGCGAGGAACGTGGCGACCGTCCGCCGGTAGCCCTCGTCCTCGTACAGCCAGCTGTGGCCGCCGCTGGGCACGATCATCAGCTCCACCGGTCCGGCGCCCGGGTCATCCCGCCGCGCGGCAGTGGCGGAAGCGGCGATCCGGTGGGCGTGCTCGGGCGGCATGATCGAGTCGTCGCGTCCGTGGGCGACCAGCGTCGGGCCGGCGTAGTGGGCGATCGCGTGGCGGGCGCTGATCGCCCGGAGGGCATGGCCGCGCGGCCGGACGAAGACATGGGTCGTCAGCCAGGCGAGCGGGGTGGCGACCGGTCCCGGGAACGGAAGCCGCGCCAGGCGGAACGTCTGGCGGACCATCCCGCGTGGATCCGCCGGCGCGGACGCGCTCACGACGGCCGCCACCCGCGGGTCCGACGCCGCCGCGAGGATCGCCCCGGTCCCGCCCATGGAGTGCCCGAGGATCGCGCCGCGGGTGACCTCCGAGCGGGCCAGCAATGCCTCGAAGGCGGCCGTGGCGTCGGCGCCGAACTCGCCGGTGCTCACCGGCAGGGTCTCCGCCGGGTTCGCCCCGTTGCCGCGGACGTCGAAGGTCAGGCAGTGGAACCCTGCCGCATGGAGGAACACGGCGTGCGGCAGCGTCCGGTCCCGGGCCGAATCCCAGCCGTGGACGAGGAGGACGCCGGGGCCCGGCGCACCCCCGTTCGCCGGGATGAACCAGGCCGGGAGCGAGCCGCCGTCCAATTCGACGGTCGTCTCCTCGTACGGCAGGCCGAGGTCGGCGGGCGTGAACTGGGGGGCCCGTCGGTGCGGGAAGCCGGCCCGGTCCCGGTAGACGTGGGCGAACCGCAGGGCGACGGCAAGCGGTGCGGCGACAAGGCCGGCGACGACGCCGGCCCGGCGGAGCGATGGCACGCCTCCAAGGGGACGACACGCGGGCCGCACTGTCAAGCGAGGGCTCACCCGAGCGTCCTCCAGAGCGTCCCGGGCGCGCATCGCTAGACTGGACCTTGATGATCAAGCACGACCCCAATGCCGTTCTCGGCCTCGAGCCGGGCGCCTCCGCCCATGCGGTCAAGGCCGCCTGGCGGAAGCTGGCCCGTCAGCATCACCCGGACGTTGCCGCCGGCGATCCGGCTGCGGCGCGTGCGGCCACGAAGCGGATGGCCGAGATCAATGCCGCCTACGAGGAGCTCCGGGACGGAGGCGCCGGCTCGGCGGTCCGGCGCGGCTCCGATGTGGACCGCGGCCGGCGCCGCAGCGCCGGACCGCCGCCCCCGAAGGCGACCCGGCCGGTCACCGCCCGCCTCGACATGACCGACGTCCTGCGGCCGCGCAACGCGGCGATGTCCAGCGCGGATGGCCGTCGCGCCCATCCGGTTCCGAGCCAGCAGCCGATCCGGTCGCGGGTCGGCGGGAAGGAGAAGCCCCGTGCCTCCGACCCGAACGGCCCGCTCGTCCGGTCGCGCGTCCGTCGCTTCCGGCCGCCGGAGCCGCCGACGCTCGACGCCGCACGCGCCACCGAGATGCCGTTCGGCAAGTTCCACGGCCATCGGCTGGGCGAGATCGCGGCGTTCGAGCCGTCCTACATCGACTGGGTCTCGGGCACGATCACCCGCGACCCGGACCTCGTGGCGGCCGCCCGGGTGATCCGCGACGATCTCGACCGGCGGGGGATCGTGCGCCGCGTCCGCGAACCGAGCCCGATCGAGCTCCGGACCGACTGACAGCCGCCGGAACGGGACGATCGCCCCCGGTGCCCTCGGGGGCGATCGTGTCGGAAGAGATGGATGGTCGGTGGCGGCCCGCTGTCGCGGACCGCCGACCGAAGATGCGCCGGATGAGGCCTGCCGTCGCTCCGAGTCCCCGGGCCTGCCGGCCGATCGCTCATGGTTGCTCGGCTCGTGACCGGGGATAGCCGGGCCGCTCGGCCGGTCTTGGCGGATGCCCTGGCCGGTCCTCGACGTGATCGCCCGTTCGACTCCCCGGTCCGTGACCGACGCCCCAGGTTGTGTCCCGCGGCTCGCTCGACGGCGTGGGATGAGGCTACGCTCGTCCCCGGGGAGGGCGCCATGGCGAAGTCGTCCCTCCCGCCGGGAGGCGAAGGTCGGGCGCGCGGACGCACCGGTCCGGGACGCCCGTACCAGGTGCGGCGGCGCACCGGCCCCGATGGGTGCACTGGGCGGGGCGGCCGCGGGCGTGGAACTCGCGTCCGGCGTAGATTCCACCGGTGATCCCCCGACGCCTCGCGGTCGCGCTTGCGGCCGGCCTGCTCCTGGCTGCCTGCTCGGGCACCGCGTCCGCGCCCGCCTCGTTCGACCCGTCGGGGCCATGCGCCGGGGCCGACGAGCAGCGGATGTCCGGTGCCTACCCGGAGCTCGAGGCGGCGCTGCCGACGGAGGTGGGCGATGCCGCCCCGTCGAACCGCGAGTCCGGCCGCTACTGCTCGGAGATGACCCTCGGCGCGCTGATGGCCGGCGGGATCGATGAGATGCGGTTCGGCGCGGCCACCTGGGACCGGGGCAGCGGCAGGGCCCTCTCGCTCGTCCTGTTCGAGGCCGATGGCCTGACCGCGAAGGGGTTGTTCGACACGTACGAGACGTCCGCCCGCGCCACGTCAAAGGTCCACAACATCCGCACCAGCGAGCCGACGGTCGCCGGCGGCGGGGCCCACCGGATGGACCTCCTCAACGACGAGTCGTTCCAGGCGATCCTCGTCTGGCCGGGCGACCGGCCCGGGCAGGTGCGGGTCGTTCTCGCGGCCGATCTCACCAACGACGAGGTCCAGGCCGCGGCCGACGCCTTCCGCTGAGCCCGCCGCCCGGCGTCGACCCCGTGCTATCGTCGCGGCCATGACCTGGTCGGCCCGCCGCCGTGCCTGGGAGGCAAAGCGCCTCCGACCCGCCGTCGAGCGCGCCCCAGAGCGGCAGCAGCGGTTCTCCACGATCAGCGACGTGGACGTCGAGCGGCTCTACGGCGCGTGGTCGTGGCTCGAGGGTCCGGACGGGGACCCGGCCGGCGCCGGCGGCCCGACCGAGGTCGACCATCGCGGCGAGCCCCTCCGGAGCGGGCGCTGGGACGACTTCGATCCGCTGCGCGACGTCGGCTTCCCGGGCGAGCCGCCGTTCACACGCGGCGTCCACCCGACGCGGCTACCGATCGCGTCTCTGGACGATGCGGATGTTCGCCGGCTTCGGGGCGGCCGAGGACACCAACGCGCGGTTCCGACAGCTGCTCGCCGCCGGCCAGACCGGCCTGTCGATCGCCTACGACATGCCCACGCTGTACGGCTACGACACGGACGATCCGGAGGCGGAGGGCGAGTTCGGGACGTGCGGCGTGGCCGTCAGCAGCCTGGCCGACATGGAGGTCCTCCTCGACGGCCTGCCGCTCGACCGGATCTCGACCTCGATGACGATCAATTCGCCGGCGGCCCCGATCTGGGCGATGTACATCGCCGCGGCCGAGAAGCGGGGCGTTCCCCGGGCGGCCCTCGAGGGGACCATCCAGAACGACATCCTCAAGGAGTTCGTCGCCCAGAAGGAGTTCCTCTTCCCGCCCGCGCCGTCGATGCGCCTGGTGACCGACACGATGGAGTTCGGCACCCGCGAGATGCCCCGCTGGAACACGATCTCGATCAGCGGCTACCACATCCGCGAGGCCGGCTCGACCGCCGTCCAGGAGCTCGCCTTCACGATCGCTGACGGGATGGCCTATGCCGAGGCGGCCCTCGCCCGAGGTCTCCGCATCGACGACTTCGCGCCACGGCTGAGCTTCTTCTTCAACAGCCACAACGACTTCTTCGAGGAGATCGCGAAGTTCCGGGCCGCCCGCCGGATCTGGTGGAAGCTGATGACCCAGCGCTACCACGCAGAGAACGAACGCTCGACCTGGCTGCGCTTCCACACCCAGACGGCCGGCGTCTCGCTCACCGCCCAGCAGCCGCTCAACAACCTCACCCGGGTGGCGGTCCAGGCGCTCGCGGCGGTCCTCGGCGGGACCCAGTCGCTGCACACCGATGCCTACGACGAGGCCTGGGCCGTGCCCTCCGCGGAGGCAGCCCTCCTCGCCCTCCGCCAGCAGCAGATCATCGCCGAGGAGACCGGCGTCGCGAGCACGGTCGACCCGCTCGGCGGGTCGTGGTTCGTCGAGGCGCTGACGAGCGAGACCGAGCGCGCCGTGTGGCGCTACCTCGACGAGATCGATCGGCGCGGCGGGATGGTCGCGGCGATCGCCGAGGGTTACCCGCAGCACGAGATCGCCGACGCGGCGTACCGCTTCCAGCGCGAGCTCGAGGCCGGCGAGCGGGCGATCGTGGGGGTGAACCGTTTCGCGGACCCGGAGGAGGTCATCGCGATCCCGCTCCTGCAGGTCTCCGAGGCGTCGCTCCGGACCCAGCTGGCCAGGCTCGAGCGGACGCGCCGGGAGCGCGACGCCGTGGCGGTCGAGGGCGCGCTGGCCCGCCTGCGCGATCTCGCGTCGCGGCCCGAGAGCTCCGAGACGAACCTCATGCCCGCGCTCATCGAGTGCGCCACGGCGTACGCCACCCTGGGCGAGATCTGCGGGGTCTTCCGGGCGGTCTTCGGCGAGTACCGCGAACCGGTCGCGGTCTAGGGTCTCTCAGGTCCGGTCCCGTCCGTTGCCCGGAGCAGGGCCCAGCGGGGTACCATCTCGGCCATGTACACCGATGCCCTCTCGTTCCTCGAAGACGAGCGCGACGGCTGGCGGCCGTTCGAGGCGCTCGACACCCTCTCCGACGCGGAGCTGGCCGTCCCGCTGGAGGGAGCGCACGGCTGGTCCGGGCGAGACCTAATGGGCCACCTGGCCGCCTGGCTCGAGCACGCCCTCGCGGTGGCCCGGGAGTTGGCCGTCGGCGAGACGAGCCCGACCAAGGTGAAGGGCGACGCCGACTGGGAGGCCCGCGGCGATGCCATCAACGAGGAGATCCGGGTCACCTGGCTGGCTCTCCCGATGGACGAGGTCCGGAGCCGGTTCAGGACGGTCCCCGGCGAGCTCCGCGGCTACCTGACGGTGGTGCCGGAGACGCGCTGGATCAAGAACGCCGAGTTCGAGGAGCTCTTCCTGACCGAGACCATCGACCACTACGAGAGCCACCTCGACGACCTCGCCGCCGTGCTGGCCTCGGCCGGGCGGGCGTGAGCGGGCCCCGATCGAACGGGCAGGCCGAGGAGCGCATCCCGGCCACGCTGGCCGAGGCGCTGGCCGCGGCGGCGGTGGGGCTCGAGCCGATCGAGCGGCGGCCGGGCACCGGCGGGGCGGTCGAGTACCTACGGGCAGGACGTCTCCTGGCGATGCTCGAGGCGGGTGGCTCGGCCGCGTCGTTCCTCCTCTCGCCGGCCGTGGTGGACGCCGCGCTCCGGACGCCCGACACCGCGCCGTCGACCCGCGGCCGGGGCTGGATCATCCTCCGCCCGACGATCCTCGACGGCCATGCCGTCGACCGGGCGACCGCCTGGCTCGAGAGCGCCTGGCGACACGCCGGCGGATAGCGTCCCGGACGAGGGGCGGCGGACCGGCCGCCCGGATCCCGGGAATCGGAAGACCCCGGGCGTGCCGGGGTCTTCGCTCAGTGACTTCGTGGGCGGGCAGGTGGCCCGCCGACCGTCAGGCCTGCGGCTTGGCGAATTCGGCCAGGCCGAACTGCGACTCGAGCTGCTCGAGCGGCCGGAAGCCGATGACGCCCTGCGGCTGGGCGCCCGGCTTGAAGAAGGCGATCGTGGGGATGCTCATGATGTTGAACGTCCGCGACAGGCCGGGGTTCGCGTCGACGTCGACCTTCACGACATCGACCGTGCCCTCGTACTTGGCGGCGAGCTTCTCCATCTCCGGCGCGACCATCTTGCACGGTCCGCACCAGGCCGCCCAGAAGTCGACGACGACGGGACGCTCGTTCTTGAGCACGAGCTCCTCGAAGGTCGCGTCGGTGGCTGCCTTGATCTCGGCCATCGGGCCCGGATCCTTTCTCCCGCGTTCGGGCGGGGCCATGGACTCGCCCTCAGCGGGCGATCGTCTGGATGAGTCGGTAGGCCTCGAGGACTCGCGGGTCCGCGAGGCGATAGTAGACGGTGCTGCCCTCCCGCCGGCTCGACACGAGCCCGGCGCTCCGGAGCACCGCGAGGTGCTGGCTCATGTTGGGGACCTGGCAGCCCACCCGGACCGACAGCTCGCCCACGGACAGCTCACCGATGGCGAGCGACTCGAGGACGCACAGGCGCTTGGGGTCGGCCAGTGCTCGACCGACGGCGGCGAACCGCTGCCGCTCGATCTCGCTCGAGGCCGTCGTCTCCAACATGGCCGTAGCCTATCAGTGCTTGCGCAATCACGCAAGTGCTGTGGCAGGGCTCGGGGCCGAGGGCTGCCCGACGAGCGCGGGCGACCAGCCGCGCGGTGAGCGCTCGACCGAGGCCAGATGGCTCCGGGCTACGGGTCGGCTCGGTGCTATCGTGCCCGCGTCGGGTCAGGGAGGGAGACACTGCGATGAGACGGCGGACGGTCGCATTCCTGGCGGGCTTCGTCGCCCTGCTGGTGTTCGGGGTGGGCGGCGCCGCGGCAGCCACCACCCTGGTGCTCGATCCGGCCGAGGCGGCGCCGGGCACCCGGGTGGTCATCTACAACGCGTGTCTCGGGGTCACCGACCATCCACCGGCCAGGATGGCGATCGCATTCGTGGACGTCAGCCGGCCCGGCCTGTCACCGACGGACGCATCCGTCCCGAAGGGCGTGGCCCGGGTCCGGACCGCGCCGTTGGTCTACGTCTTCGTCGTGCCCGCAATCCCGCCCGGCGACTACCACGTCCGCCTGGAGTGCCTGCCGGGCGACTGGCGGACCAACCTGGCCGAGGGTGGCACGTGGCCGCTGACCGTTCTGCCAGGGTCGCCGTCCACGAGCACCGCTCCGGTGGCGGGATCTGCAGGTGACGCCGGGCCGCCCCTCCGGCTGGTCCTCATCGTCGGTCTCGGCGCGCTCACGCTGATCGTGCTCTCCCGACGGGGCATGGCTCGGCCCTAGCACTGGCGGCCGGGCGCCAGAGCGGCCCGGCCTGCGATACTGCGGCGATGCCCGGCCGCATCGTCATGCTGAGCCAGATCCTCGACGCTCGCGACGTTGTCGCGGCGCGCCTTCACCGCACGCCGATCCTCTCGTCGGCGACCGCGGCCCGAATGGCGGAGTCCGCCGGGGGTGCCCGGCTCGGCGGAGAGCGCCTTTTCCTCAAGGCGGAGCACCTCCAGAAGACCGGCTCGTTCAAGCCACGCGGGATGATCGCGAAGGTCGCCGCGCTGACCCCTGCGGAGCGGCGGTCCGGGATCATCACGCTGTCGGCCGGGAACGCCGGCCAGGCCTACGCGTGGGCCGGGCGCGAGGCCGGGGTCCCGGTGGTGGTCGTCATGCCCGCCGGCGCGGTTCGCTCGAAGGTGGAGGCGTGCCTGGCCTACGGCGCCGAGGTCGTCCTCCACGGGGCCGACGCCGGCGAGGCCTTCGCCCGGATGGAGGCGATCCTGGACGAGCGCGGGCTCGTCTTCGCCCACCCGTTCGACGATCCCGACGTGATCGCCGGGCACGGCTCGGTCGGGCTCGAGATCCTCGAGGACCTGCCGGAGGTGGACGTGGTCGTCGTCGGCGTCGGCGGGGGCGGCCTGATCAGCGGCGTCGCCGCCGCGCTGAAGGAGCAGCGTCCCGGCGTCCGCGTGTACGGCGTGGAGCCGGTGCTGTCGAACGCCGTCTCGCTGGCGCTCGAGGCCGGGGAGATCGTCCGGATCCAGCCGCACAGCGTGGCCGACGGGCTCGGGGCGCCGTTCGCCGGCGCCTGGACCCTGGCGATGTGTCGGCGCTACCTCGATGGCATCGTCCTACTCGACGATCCGACGATCCTGGCCGGGCTGCGCTTCGCCGCGGAGCGCATGAAGCAGGTCCTCGAGCCGGCCGGCGCCGCGGCGCTCGCGGCGGTCCTGGCGGGCCGGATCCCGATCCGGGAGGGCCAGACGGTCTGCGTTGTCGCCTCCGGAGGGAACGTCGCGGTGGAGCGGCTGGGCGAGCTGCTGGCCGCCGCCGGACCGCTCCCGGGCGCCGCCGGGTGACCGACCAGCCCACGGCGGAGTGGCCGCGGGTCGGCGCGGTGCTGTCGGGTTCGTTCGACCTCGTGACCCGGTCGCGGATCCCGCTCAGGAACGGCTCGCTCTACATCGCGCTCATCGCCCTGCTGACTATGGGGCTGCCGCTCCTGATCGTGGTGGCGCTCGGCGGTGAGTTCGTGGCCGCTCTTCTGGCGGGTGCCCAGGCCGGCGAGGGCGCTTCCGTGCTGCCGGCGGGAACCTCCGGGGTCGTCCTCGTCGCCGGGGCGGTCGCGCTCGGTTCGATCCTCGTCCTCTCGGTCGAGAGCCAGATCCTCGGCGTGGCGATCCTCGGGGGCGCGCAGGCCGGACGATCGCTGTCCCTGCGCGAGGCGCTCCGCCGGTCGCGGTCGGTCTTCTGGCGGGTGACACGCGCGACGATCCTGGTCAACGTCGCCACCATGATCGTCCTGGAGATCGTGACCCGGATCCTGGGCGGGGTCTTCAGCGACACCACCGATGCGGCTGCCGTGGGCGCCCAGATCGTCACGGCGATCCTCACGGCGCCGTTTGTCTACGTGGTGGCCGGGATCGTCCTGGGGGATGTCGCCGCGCTCGAGGCGATCCGTCGCTCGATCCGGCTCGCCCGGGCCAGGTTCCGGCTGGCCGTCATCGTGTCCGTCTTCGCGGTCGTCGCCCAGTACCTCCTCCTCTTCGCCGCGTTCGAGGGACTCGACCTCACGATCCGGCTCCTCGAGCCGTTCCGGAACCAGCTCGAGCGGCTCGACCCGGCGACGCTGGGCGGCATCCTGGTCGTGGGAGCCGGTGGGCTCGTCGCCCTCGTCGCCTTCTGGACCCTGACCTTCACCGTGGGGGCGCTGTCGTCGACGCCGCAGGTGGTCGCCTTCCTCGGCCTCACCGGCTATTCGGCCGGGCTGGACTCGGCGCGCGACGCGACGGACGGCTCGGCGCCGCGCGAGCGGGCCGCCTGGATCACCCGACCGATGCTCGTCGGCATCGTCCTGGGCGGGATCGCGTCGGTCCTGGCGGTCGCCCGGATCCTGGACGGCTAGTCGAGTCCGAGATCCTCGAGTCGGTCGTCGCCGATGCCCAGGTGATGGGCGAGCTCATGGATGACGGTCACCCGGACCTCCTCCGCGAGGTCGTCGGGATCCGGGAAGTCCTCCTCGAGCGGGAGCCGGAAGAGGCTGATCTTGTTGGGGAACGGGACCTGGTCGGCGCCCCATTCGGTCCGCGGAGTTCCCTCGTAGAGGCCGTACAGGGCCTCGTCCGGGCCGAGCCCGGAGACCTCGAGCTGCTCGTCGGTCGCGTCATCCTCGATGACGACCGCGACCTCCTCGAGCGCCGCGCGGAACGGCGGCGGGATCCCGTCGAGAGCACGCTCGACGAGCCGCTCGAAGCGGTCGTGGGCCCGGCGGATCGGTCGGCGGGGAGCCGAGCGGGAGCCTCGGCGGCGTTTTGGCATCGCCCCCGTATCCTACGGCCGATGGAGACGTCACCCGAGGCCCAGCCGCCCGACGCGGCCCTGTCGCCCGACCCGGCCGTGCTGGCCGCGGCCGCGCCGCCGCCCGACCGCGCCGCCGAGCCGGAGGGCTTCGTCGTGGAGCTGGCGCCGGGCGAGCGGATCCACTTCCTCGACTGGGGCGGCCCCGCGAACGGCGGTTCTGGGGACGAGGCCGTACCGGGCGTGCCGGCTGTGCTGCTTGCCCACGGTCTCGGCGGGACGGCCTGGGCGTGGACGGCGGTCGCGCGGCGGCTCCGTCGGGTCGCCCGGACGGTCGCGGCCGACCTGCGCGGCCACGGCCTCTCCGATGCTCCGACGGGCGGCTACGACCCTGACACCCTTGCCGCGGACCTCGTCGCGGTCGCCGAGGGCGCCGGGCTCGTGGCGATCCCGGGCTTCGAGCCCGACGACGGGAGCGACGCGTCGCGGCGGGTCGTCCTCGCCGGGCACGGTTACGGCGCGATCGTGGCGGCCTGGGCGGCCCTCGCGCTCGGCGACCGGTGCGCCGGGCTCGTCCTCGTCGACGGCGGCTGGCAGGACCTGGCCGCGGAGACCGGGCTCCGCCCGGACGAGTGGCTGCGCGACCTGGCCGAGCCGCCGGAGGTCCTCGGCTCGATGGCGGCCTACCTGGCCGACCGGCGCGACTGGGATCCCGCGAGCTGGGACGCGGACGAGGAGCGGGCGGCCCGGGCCACCGTCGTCGAGGTCCCGGCCGGAAAGGTCGTCCCGGCGGTCCGGCCGCACGCGATGGAGCGCTCGGTCGAGGCGATCTTCGCCTACCGGCCGGCGGACGCCCTGCCGGTGCTCGGGGTGCCGATCGTCGCGGTCATGGCGGCCGACGACGAGGACCGCGCGAAGTCGGCAGCGCTGGCGGCGGTCGACGCGGCCTGCCGGGCGGCCGGCCGATCCCCGATCGCGGTCGTCCGGTTTCCGGCCGACGGCCACAACCTCCCGCGCTACCGCCCCGCCGAGCTGGCCGGCGTCATCCTCCGCCTCGGCTGACGACTCCGCGGTGCAACAGGTCCCGGATATCCGGACAGACTGGATGGCACCCGGCTGATCCGGCGACATCCGGGGCGGATCGGCCGACACCGGGTACCATCGCGGCACGCGACCGACCGAGATGAGGCACCCCGCCCGATGAGCACGCTGCCGGATCATGTGAAGATGATCGTCGCCGAGATCGAGACGGAGATCGGCGAAGAGCCGGGCCTGAGCCCGGAGGCGCTGATCGAGGGCGCCCTGGGCCGGGGCGGTCCCGGCAACGGGCGGGTCGAGGCCGCCGTCCGCGAGATCCTGGCCGAGATCGGCGAGGACCCGGACCGCCAGGGCCTGGTCGGCACGCCCGGCCGCGTCCACCGGATGTACACCGAGCTGACCGCGGGGTACCACGTGGACCCGGCCCGGCTGATGAACGGGGCGATCTTCGAGGTCGACTACTCGGAGATGGTCGTCGTCAAGGACATCCCGTTCTACTCGCTGTGTGAGCACCACCTCCTGCCGTTCTTCGGTTCGGCGGCCGTCGCCTACATCCCCAGGGGCCGGGTCCTCGGGCTGTCGAAGATCCCCCGGGTCGTCGAGATGTACGCCCGTCGGCTCCAGGTCCAGGAGCGGCTGACCCAGCAGATCGCCGACTTCCTCCAGACGAACCTGGACCCGCTGGGCGTTGGCGTCGTGCTCGAGGCGACCCACCTGTGCGCGGTGATGCGCGGCGTCCGGAAGCCGGGCACGGTGATGACCACGAGCGCGGTCCTCGGCCTCTTCCGCTCGCGCGACAAGACCCGTGCCGAGTTCCTCGCCCACCTCGAGCGGCGAGCCCCCGGCGCCTGACGCCGGCGCGACGGACGTGAGCGGCCAGGCAGGGCGCGTCTCCGGAGTCGGCCGCCTGGTACTCCTGCTGGCCGCCGCACTCGTCGTCGGAGTCGGCGCGATCCTCCTGCTCGTGGGCGTCGCGGCCGGCCTTCCGGTCGTCGTCGGCGCTACCATGGCGCCATGACCGATCGACCGATCAAGGTGCTCATCGCCAAGCCGGGGCTCGACGGGCACGACCGCGGGGCGAAGGTGCTCGCCCGCGGGCTGCGCGACGAGGGGTTCGAGGTCGTCTACACGGGGCTTCGCCAGACGCCCGGAGATGATCGCCACGGCGGCGCTCCAGGAGGACGTCGACGTCGTCGGGCTGTCGATCCTGTCCGGGCGCGCACATGACGCTCCTGCCGCGGATCGCGAAGCTGCTCCGGGCGGAGGGGCTGGCGACGTCCTGGTGACGGCCGGCGGGATCATCCCGGACGACGACGTGCCGGCGCTCACGGCGGCCGGCGTGTCGGCCGTCTTCGGTCCCGGGACGACGATCGGCGAGGTCGCCGACGTTCCTCCGGGCGAACGTCCGCCAGCGCGACTAGCGTGGCGGACGCGGAGGCGACGCGCGGCAGAGCTCTCCGCGGCCGCGGTCGCCGGGCGACCGGCGCGCCCTCGCCCGGCTGCTGACCGCCGTCGAGAACCGGACCCCCGTCGCGGAGGCCGCCCTGCGGACGCCTCTACCCGCTCGCCGGACGGGCCCACCTCGTGGGGATCACCGGACCGCCCGGCTCGGGCAAGTCGACGCTCGTCGCGGCGCTCATCGCCGAGGTCCGCGAGGCCGGCCGGACCGGTCGCCGTCGTCGCGGTCGACCCGTCGAGCCCGATCACCGGCGGCGCGCTCCTCGGCGACCGGGTCCGGATGCAGGCCTACGCCGACGACCGCGACGTGTTCATCCGCTCGATGGCCGCCGCGCGGGCCACGCCGGCGGGCTCGCCTCGACGACGGCGCGCGGCCGCGCCGTGCTCGACGCGGCCGGCTTCGACCTCATCCTGATCGAGACCGTCGGGACCGGCCAGAGCGAGGTCGAGGTCGCCGCCGCGGCGGACACGACGGTCGTCCTCGAGGCGCCCGAGATGGGCGACGAGGTCCAGGCGATCAAGGCCGGCCTGCTCGAGGTGGCCGACCTCGTCGTCGTCAACAAGGGCGACAGGCCGGGTGCCCAGCGGACCGCGGCCCAGCTCCGGGCGATGCTCGTCCCGCTGCCCGCCGGGGGCGCGGACCCGGGCGCCTCGGACCGGCCCCGCGCCCAAGCGGCCGGAGGTCCTGATCACGACCGCGGCGACGGGCGACGGCGTCCCGGAGCTCCTGGCGGCGCTCGATCGGCACCGCGTGGCCGGGCATGCGGCGGCGGCCGGCGAGGGGGCGAATGGCGCTCGACTGGCCCGGGCGGATGCCCAGGTCCGGGCCGTCCTCGCCGAGCGCGTCGCGGACCGGCTCCGCGATCCGGCGCTGGCCGTGGAGGCCGCCGCGACGCTCCGGGAGGTGGCCGACCACGAGCTCGACCCGTTCGCCGCGGCCGACCGGCTGCTGGCCGCGATCGGACGGGAGGGCCCCCGATGACGATCGAGCGGGTGTTCGTGGCCGGGGCCGGGCTGATGGGCCACGGGATCGCGCAGGTCCACGCCGCGATCGGGAAGCGGGTGGCTCTCTACGAGCCGGAGCTGAGCCGGGCCGCCGCCGGCCGGGAGCGGATCGCCGCCAACCTTGACCGGGCGGTCGCGAAGGGCAGGCTGACCGCGGGCGAGCGCGCGCAGATCCTCGGACGGATCGTGGCGACCGACGACCTGGGCGCCGTCGCCGACGCGGACCTCGTCATCGAGGCCGTCTTCGAGGACGTCGCGGTCAAGTCGGCGCTCTGGCTGCGAGCTCGACGCCTGGGCGCGCGGAGAGCTGCATCTTCGCCTCGAACACGAGCTCGATCTCGATCGATCGGCTGGCCGCGGCTGTGGGCGGGCCGCGCCGGGCCCGGTTCGTCGGGATGCACTTCTTCAGCCCGGTCCCGGTCATGCCGCTGATCGAGCTCATCCGCGGCGCCGCCACGGACGACGCGACCGAGGCGGCCATCCGGGCGCTGGCCGCGGAGCTCGGCAAGCAGGTCATCGTTCGCGCCGATCGGCCCGGGTTCATCGTCAACCGGATCCTCATGCCGTTCCTGGCCGAGGCGATGCGGGCGTACGAGGAGGGCGTCGGCCACGGCCGAGGACATCGACACCGGCGCGAAGGTCGGGCTCAACCACCCGATGGGACCGCTCGAGCTGGCCGACTTCATCGGCCTCGACGTGTGCCTCGGGATCATGCGCGTGCTCCACGAGGGGTTCGGCCAGGAGCACTTCCGGCCCGCCGCGGGTCCTCGAGGAGCTCGTTGCCGCCGGCCATCTCGGCGAGAAGACCGGCCGGGGGTTCCACACCTACCCGCGCTGAGGACCCCTGTTTTATCTGAGTGGGGAACAAGCCTTCACGATCTTAGGTCTTATCGGCAGGACAATTGGCAGAAGAAGCCGGCTGGAGGACCGCCTGAGCGCGAAACAGCACTCGAATCACCCCCACGACCTCCGGGCTTATCGGCATGACAATCGGTATGACGAGTCGTTCTTCCCACCCAGATAAAACAGGGGGCGCTGAGGGTCGTGATGCTCCGGCGCGTCAGTCCCCGAGCCCGTGCCGGTCGACGATCTCGCCCACGGTCGCGGTCACCGTCGCGAGATCGAATGGCTTGGCCAGGAGCCGGATGCCGCGCGACTCGGCGAAGTTGAGCAGGGTCGGGTTGAGGACGTCGCCGCTCATGAACACCCAGCGCTCGGCGAGCTCCGGTCGGATCGCCACGATCGCCTCGTAGACCTCGATCCCGGTCATCCCGGCCATGCGGTGATCGATCAGGACGACGTCGACGGTTGCGCGCCGGATCTCGTCGATCGCGGTCGGACCGTCGGCCACGACGATCGTCTCGAAGCCGGCCCTCCGGAGCACCTTGGCGAGGAACGCGCGGATCGACTCGACATCGTCGAGGACCAGGACGCGCGCCGGCCGAGTTCGGCCGACCCTCGGCTCGATCGGCTCATCGGAGCGTCGCGTAGGCGGCTCGGACTTCACGGCCAATGCGACCGGGAGGTCGATCACGAAGCGCGCTCCGCGCCCGCCCGGCACCGGCTCGTAGCTGAGCCGGCCCTCGTGTCGGCGCACGATGTCGAAGGACACCGACAGGCCGAGGCCGGTTCCCTCGCCGGGCTCCTTCGTGGTGAAGAACGGGATGAACAGCCGGGAGCGGTTCGTCTCCGGGATGCCCGGCCCGTCGTCCGTGACGGTGATCCGGACGGACTCGTGACCGTCGAGCCCGGGCCCACGGGCTGCGGCCAGCTCCAGGTGGCCGGACGAGCGGTCGGATACGATCGCCTGGATGGCGTTGGTCGTGAGGTTGAGCAGGACCTGCTGCATCTGGGACCGATCGATGGCGACCCGCGGCAGATCCGGCTCTACCTCCACCGCCCATTCGACGCCGCTCCGCTGGGAGTACGACTGGAGCTCGCGGATCGTCTCGAGCAGCGGCCGGATCGGCGTGGGATAGCGCTCCGGGGCCCGGGGTCGGATGAAGTCGAGGAACGTCCCGACGATCCTGCGCGCCCGGTCCGCCTCCTCGACCAGGAGGGCGGCGCTGTCGTGGAGGTCCGGGCTGAGGTCGGGATCGCGCCGGATGAGCTCGCTCAGGCCGAGGATCGCGGCGATCGGGTTGTTCAGCTCGTGGGCGATGCCCGAGACGAGGACGCCCACGGTCTCCATCTTCTGGGCCTGGATGAGCTCACCCTGGAGGCGCTGCCGTTCGGTCAGGTCCCGGATCAGCTGCAGGAAGCGAGTCTCGCCTTCGATGTCGGCCCGGGTCACCTCGAGCTCGCGCGGGAAGATGCTGCCGTCGGCGCGCCGGCCGAAGCCGGTGAAGAGGCCCCGCCCCTCGCGCAGGACGAGGTCCCGACGGCGCTCCATCTCGCCGGGCTCGATCACGTCGAAGTCCGTGGACATTCGGCCGCGGAGCTCTTCCACGGACAGGCCGAAGAGTCGGGCCGCGGCGGCGTTCGCCTCGACGATGAGTGCCGTCGCGTCGGTCACGATGTAGGGCTCGGGCGACTGCTCGAAGAGCGTCCGGTAGCGCGCCTCCGAGCTGGTGAGCAGCTCGGCGAGACGGAAGTGCTCGATCGCGCCGGCGACGCTCGTCGCCGCGTGGAGGAGGAGCGCGTCTCCCAGGATGGTGTCCGCCCGGGCCGGCCAGCCGAGGCAGATGAAACCCGTCGGGCTGCCCTCGACGCGGAGGCCGACGAACGAGACGAAGCCGATCCCGTCCGCCCGGAACGCGGCCCGCGCGGGCTCGACGAACGGTCCGCCGTCGATCTCGGCCGAGACCACGACACCCGGCCGGGCGATCCGCTTGAGGACCGGGGTGGGCCGTCCGTCGACGATCGCCCTGCCGATGGCCACAACCGCGTCCGAGAAGCCGGCCCGGGCGAGGACCTCCGAGCGTCCCTCGCCGTAGGCCAGGACGATCCCGGCCGCCGCTCGAGCGGCGTCACGGAGGATGTCGAGGGCGACGGTCGCGACCTCGGCGCTCGTGCGGGCCTGGCCGGTCGCGGCCGCGAGCCGGCCGAACGCCCCGATCTCGGCCCCGAGCCGGGCTCGGATGTCATCGTCGGACGGCGCAGAACCGCTTCGGTGGTGGGTCACGCGCGTATCCTACTCGGCGATCGTTCAATTCCTGCCCGGGTCCTGTCGTTGGGGACCGTTGCCGTGAGGGAGGGACCAGGGACCCGTGAGTTGGCCGCTGACCGAGGAGGAGCGCCTCCTGCGCGCCACCGCCCGCGACTTCGCGGAGCGTGAGCTGGCGCCGGGCGCCGTGGAGCGCGACGAGGCCGAGCGCTACGACCGATCGCTCTTCCGGCAGATGGGCGAGCTCGGCCTGACGGCGGCCCCGTTCCCGGAGGCCGTCGGCGGGGCCGGGTTCAGCTACCTCGGCTGGACCCTCGTCATGGAGGAGATCGCCCGGGTCGACATGGCGGCGGCGGTCGGCCTGTCCGTGCACATCCTCTCCCAGTTCCCGGTCGTGACCTGGGGCACGGACGAGCAACGGGCGCGCTGGTTGCCGGCGATGCTCGCGGGGGAGGCGCTCGGGGCGTTCGCCCTGACGGAGCCGACGGCCGGCTCCGACGCGGCCGCGATCCGGACCCGGGCGACTCGACATGGCCCTGGTGGGGCCGAGCTCACGGCCGGCACCCCGCCGCCGAGGTTGTCGAGTACCGCCTGACGGGGACGAAGATCTGGATCTCGAACGCTCCGGAGGCCGAGCGCTACCTCGTCTTCGCGACCCTCGATCCGGAGCGGGGCCGGGCCGGGATCACCGCGTTCCTCGTGGAGAAGGGCACGCCCGGGTTCCGGTTCGGCGCCCACGAGCGGAAGATGGGGATCCGCTCCTGCCCGGCGTCGGAGCTCGTGTTCGAGGGCGCCGTCGTCCCGGCGGCGAACCGGCTGGGCGCGGAGGGGGAGGGCTACCGGATCGCCCTGTCGGCGCTGGGCGAGGGGCGGATCTCGATCGCGGCGGCCTGCGTCGGGCTGGCCCAGGCGGCGCTCGAGCGCGCCGCCGCGTACCTCGGCCAGCGCCAGGCGTTCGGCGGTCCGCTGGCCGACCAGCAGGGTCTCCGGTTCATGCTCGCCGAGATGGCTCGCGAGGTGGCGGCGGCGCGGGCGCTGACGAGGGTCGCGGCCGCCGCAAAGGACCGTGGCGAGCCCCTCGCCGAGGTCTCGTCGCTGGCGAAGTGGACCGCCTCGGATGCCGCGATGCGGGTCACCACGGACGCGGTCCAGCTGTTCGGCGCGAGCGGCTACTCGCGCGACACCGGCATCGAGCGCCTCATGCGCGACGCCAAGGGCGCCCAGATCTACGAGGGCACGAACCAGATCCACCGGCTCATCGTCGCCGACGAGCTGCTCCGGCGGGTGGCTCCCGGCTGAGACACGGCGCCGGGCGTCGCAGGGGGCGCGGCGCCGCGCAGTGTAGATTCGTCGTATGCCAGAGTCGCTTGCCGGCCGCAACGGCCACGTCTACCTCGTGAGCGCCGCCCGGACGCCGATCGGCAAGTTCGGCGGAGCACTCGCGACGACCCCGGCCGTGGAGCTGGGCGCCGTGGCGATCCGGGCCGCCGTCGAGCGATCCGGCCTGCCCGAGGGCACGCCGATCGACGAGGTGCTGATGGGCCAGGTCCTCCAGGCCGGTGTCGGGCAGGCGCCCGCTCGACAGGCCGTGCTCCGGGCCGGGCTGCCCGTGACGACGAGCGCCACGACGATCAACCGGGTCTGCGGCTCCGGCCTCAAGGCGATCATGCTGGCCGCCGCGGAGATCCGGGCCGGCGACGCGGAGGTCGCGGTCGCGGGCGGCATGGAGAGCATGAACCTTGCCCCGTACCTCCTCCCCAACGCCCGGTTCGGCTACCGGCTCGGCGACGGGGCCCTCAGGGACGCGGCCGTCCTCGACGGCCTGTGGTGCGCCATCGAGGACTGCCACATGGGCACCCACGCCGAGCGGGTGGCCGGCCACGAGCGGGTCAGCCGCGAGGACCAGGACGCCTTCGCCCAGGCCAGCCACGAGAAGGCGATCGCCGCGATCGACGGAGGTCGGTTCGAGGCGGAGATCGTGCCGGTCACCCTCCGCGATGGGAAGGGCCGCGAGACGGTCGTCCGGATCGACGAGAGCCCCCGCCGCGACTCCAGCCTGGAGGCGCTCGCCCGTCTTCGGCCCGCCTTCGCGCTCCCCGAGCCCGCGCCGGGCGAGCCGGTGCCCGAGGGCACGGTCACCGCCGGGAACGCGCCGGGGATCACCGATGGCGCCGCGGCGACGGTCGTGGCCAGCGAGCGGACCGTCGAGCAGTACGACCTCGAGCCGCTGGCCCGGATCGTCGGCTATGCCCAGGCGGAGGTCGAGCCGAAGTGGCTCTTCCTGGCCCCGGTCGCCGGCGTCCGCAAGCTGCTCGAGCGGATCGAGCTGCCGATCGAGGCCTTCGACCTCATCGAGATCAACGAGGCGTTCGCCGCCCAGGTCCTGGCCGACGGCCGCGAGCTCGGCTTCGACTGGTCGAAGGTGAACGTGAACGGCGGCGCGATCGCCCTCGGCCACCCGATCGGGGCGAGCGGCGCGCGGATCGTCGCGACGCTCCTCCACGAGCTCGACCGGCGCCGAGGGCCGCTACGGCCTGGCGACCCTCTGCCTCGGCGGCGGCGGCTCGGTCGCGATGGCCTTCGAGCGGATCTGACTCCAGCCCACGCCCACGAGGACCCGATGACCGAGCCGCAGACCGTCTCCTCCAGCACGCCCGCAGAGATCCCCACCCAGCGCCTGTTCATCGCCGGCGAATGGGTCGAGTCCGACTCGGGACGGACGTTCGAGAGCGTCAATCCAGCGGACACCCGCGACGTCGTCGGGCGGTTCCAGGCCGGCGACGTCGCCGACGCCGCCCGTGGCCGTCCGGGCCGCCGAGCTCGCCTGCCCGGCGTGGCGCCGGACGCCGGCCCCGAAGCGGGGCGAGATCCTGTACCGGTTCGGCGCAGCTCATGGCCGAGCAACAAGGAACGGCTCGCCCGGGCGATGACCCGCGAGATGGGCAAGGTCCTGGCCGAGGCGCGCGGCGACGTCCAGGAGGGGATCGACATCGCCTTCCTCATGGCAGGCGAGGGGCGTCGGATGTTCGGCGACACGACGCCCTCCGAGCTGCCCGACAAGTGGGCGATGAGCATCCGCCAGCCGATCGGCGTGGCCGGGATCATCACGCCCTGGAACTTCCCGATCGCGATTCCGTGCTGGAAGATGATGCCGGCGCTGGTCACCGGCAACACCGTCGTGCTTCAAGCCGTCGAGCGACACGCCCCACTGCGCGACGCTCCTGGTCGAGCTCATGGCCGAGGCGGGCTTCCCGGCCGGGACGGTCAACCTGGTGACCGGCCCGGGCGCCGAGGTCGGCGACGCGATCGTCGTCGAGCCCGGACGTCCAGGTCATCTCGTTCACCGGGAACACGGCCACGGGCAGGCGGATCGCCGAGCTCGCCGCGAAGCGGCTCAAGCGGCTCAGCCTGGAGCTCGGCGGGAAGAACGGGATCGTCGTCCTCGCCGACGCGGACCTCGACCTGGCGACCGACGGGATCCTGTGGAGCGCGTTCGGAACGACCGGCCAGCGCTGCACGGCGTGCTCCAGGGTGATCGTCGAGGAATCGGTCGTCGAGCCGCTCCTCGAGCGTCTCGAGGCTCGGGCAACGGCGCTCCGGCTGGGCTCCGGCCTCGAGCCGACGACGGACGTCGGCCCGCTGGTCAACGCGGGGGCGGTCGACAAGGTCGCCTCGTACGTCGAGGTCGGCCGGCGCGAGGGCGAACTGGTCGTGCGGCGGGGCGCGGGCGACCGGCCCGGGTCTCGAGCACGGCCACTTCTTCCAGCCCACGATCTTCCGCGGCGTCCGGCCGATGGACCGGATCGCCCAGGAGGAGATCTTCGGGCCGGTCCTGGCGGTCATCCCGGTCGCCGGACTACCCGGCCGCGGTGACGGCCCTCAACCAGACCCGCTACGGGCTCAGCTCGTCGATCTTCACGCGGGACGCGAACACGGCCTTCCGGGCGATGCGCGACTTCGAGACCGGGATCGTCTACGTCAACGCCGGGACGATCGGGGCGGAGACCCACCTCCCGTTCGGCGGACTGGAAGGAGACCGGCAACGGCCACCGCGAGGCCGGCCACGCCGCGCTCGACACGTACACCGAGTGGAAGTCGATCTACGTCGACTTCAGCGGCAGGCTCCAGCGGGCCCAGATCGACAACCAGCCCGACTGAGTACGGCCTGACCCGGCCGTCGCCGGGTCAGGGGATCTGAACTGGCGTCCCGCTCCCGACCGAACGATAGGCGGCCTCGACGATCTCGAGGGCGCGCAGGCCGTCGAGCCCGGTGATCGCCGGCTGGCGCCCCTCGCGAATGGCGGCGACGAACTCCGCGAGCATCCCGGCGTTCGGGTCGGAGCCCCAGAACGGCCAGCTGATCCCGTCCTCCGGGCGGCCGTAGACGACCAGGTGCTGGCGGAACGCGTCGGTCGTCACGACCCCCTCGGTCCCGACCACCTCGAGCGCGAGGCCGCCCCAGGTCGGATACGAGCGCGGCTTGCTCCAGCTGCAGTCGATCGTCGCGATGACCCCGTCGGCGAACCGGAGCGACACGAAGCCACCGGTCTCGACGCCGGCGTAGCCGTCCTGGAGGATCCGGTTCGCCACGGCGTAGACCTCGACGACCTCGCCGCCGAGGATCCAGCGGTAGAGGTCGGCCAGGTGGACCACGTGGTCCATGAGCGCCCCGCCGCCGGCGAGGACAGGGTCGACGAACCACGCGCGGTGGACGTCCGGCATCTCCCCGGTGTTCACCCCCTCCAGGCAGACGAGCTCACCGACCGCCCCGGACCGGACCGACGCGTGGAGTGCCCGGAGCAGGGGACTGAAGCGCATCGGGAACGCGGTCATCAGTCGGACATCGGCCGCCGCGCAGGCCGCGACGATCGCCCGCGCGTCCTCGACCCGCGTCGCGAGTGGCTTCTCGCACAGGACGTGGACGCCCGCCGCGGCCGCCAGCTCGGCCAGCCGGCGGTGCTCGCTGTTGACCGAGCAGACGATGACCCCGTCGACCCCGGCCGCAAGGAGATCCGCCTCCGTCGCGAATGCGCGGGTCCCGTGGGCCGCCGCCGCGGCCGCCCCCCGCGGGCCGTCCTCGTCCCACAGCCCGATCAGGTCGACCCTGGGCAGCCCGCCGATGATCCCGAGGTAGCCGTCGGCGTGATGGTGGGCGAGCGACAGGATCCCGAGCCGGATCGGTCGGCCGATGACGGGCGCACTCACGCTCGGGCCTCCCCGGATGGGTCGATCCGGACGACCTGGCCGGTCCGCGCCGATTCATCGGCCGCCAGGGCGATCCGCAGCGCCGCCAGGCCGTCGTCGGCGGCGACCCGGGCCGGGGTCCCGTCGAGGATCGATCGGTGGAACTCGCGGAGTTCGAGCCGATACGGGTCCTCGGCGATCGGACTTCCCGGCAGGCCCACCGGCCCGGCGTCGTCGCCACTCCGCGGGCGCAGGTAGGAGACGATCGACGGAGCGGCCGCCGAGTCGAACTCGATGAGGCCGTGGGACCCCGCGATCTCGAGCGACGTCCGAAAGGTCGGCGGTGGGTACGCCCACGAGCCCGTGACCTGGCTGATCGCACCCGAGACGTGGGTGAGGATGGCGATGGCGTGATCGGTGGCCAGCCCCGGCCGCTCCACCCCGACCGAACGGCAGTGGACCGCGACCACGTCGCCGGCGACCCACCGGGCGTAGTCGAAGTCGTGGATCATCAGGTCCACGATCATCCCGCCTGACCGGGCGGGGTCGAAGAACCAGTGGTCCGGCGCGTGGCGGGGCCGGAAGCTCGCTCGCTTCAGGCGCAGGACGGCCGGCTCGCCGATCGCCCCGTCGACGACCTGCTGGCGAGCGGCCGCGTACTCGGGGAAGAACCGGACGACGTGGGCCACGAACAGCCGCACGCCGGCATCGGCGCACGCGCCGACGATCGCCTCCGCGTCGGCCAGCGTCCGGGCGAGCGGCTTCTCGCAGATCACGTGGCGTCCGGCTCGGGCGGCGGCGATGGCGACCTCGGCGTGGCGGTGGGTCGCCGTGCACACGTCGACGACGTCGACCGACCCGAGGAGCTCGTCGAGCGAGCCGGCGACCTCCGCTCCGGATCGCGCCGCGAGCGCCGCCGCCCGAGCCGGATCGAGGTCGAAGACGGCCGCCGGGTTCCCCTCCGCAGCCCAGGCGGCCAGGTGAGTCTCGCCCATGAACCCGGCGCCGACGACGCCGACCCGGAGACGGTCGCTCACTTGATCGCGCCGCCCATGAGGCCGCGGATGAACTGGCGCGAGAACATGATGTAGAGCGCGAACATCGGCAGCATCGCGATCGTCAGCGCCGCGAGGACCGCGTTCCAGTCGCTCACGAATTGGCCGAGGAACTGCTGGGCACCAAGGGTCAGCGTGGCCGTCTTCCGCCCCGGGGCGAGGATGAGCGGCCACCACAGGTCGTTCCAGACCGGGATCATCGTCAGGACCGCCACCGCCGCGATCGCCGGGCGGGCGAGTCGGGCGGCCATTCCGAAGATCGTGAAGTCGCCGGCGCCATCGACCCGGGCCGCATCCTCGAGATCCCGCGGGAACTCGCGGAAGAACTGGCTGAGGATGAACACCGCCAGCGGTAGGCCGGACGCCGTGTAGACCAGGATGAGGGCCACCAGCGTGTTCGCCAGCCCGAGGCCCACGATGATGTTCAGGATGCTGACCGTCCCCAGCCGGATCGGGACCATGATCCCGATCGCCAGGTAGAGCCCGAGCAGCCGGTTGCCGGTGAACCGGTAGCGGGCGAGGGCGAACCCGGCCATCGCCCCGAACAGGATGATCAGCGCGAGCGAGACGCCGGTGACCATCGCGCTGTTGCCCAGGTAGCCGAGGAAGTCGCCGCGCTTGGCCAGCGTTTCATAGCCGATCATGCTGAAGGTGTCGGACGTGGGCGGCTGGACCGGAGCGTCGAAGATCGCGGAGCGCGACTTGAACGAGTTCATCACGACGAGCGCGATCGGGAAGACCGCGACGGCGGTGTAGGTCAGCAGGACCGCGTGCTTGCCGACCCCGGACGGGCTGATCCCGAGGGCGCGGGCGGACCGGCGGAGCGGGCCGAGGCTGGGGTCGAGGGTCGTGGCGCGCGTGGTCATCGTCGGCCTCCCGTCACGCTTCGTACGTCTGGAGCCGGCGCTGCAGGCCGAACAGGTAGAGGCAGACGCCGAGGAGGATGATCACGAACATCGCGCCGGCCACCGTGGCGCCCATCGTGGGGTTGCCCAGCTGGAGCTGGAAGCCGAAGAACGTCCGGTAGAAGAACGTGCCCATCAGGTCGGTCGAGAACTCCGGTCCGGCCATCCCGCCCTGGACGGAGTAGACCAGGTCGAACGCGTTGAAGTTGCCCACGAAGGTGAGCACGGCCACGATCCCGACCGTCGGGGCGATGAGCGGCAGCTGGATCCGGCTGAAGATCCGGAACGGGCCGGCACCGTCCACCCGGGCGGCCTCGATGACCTCGTCCGGGATCGACAGGAGGGCGGCCGAGAAGAGCAGCATCGGGATCCCGACGTACTGCCACACCGACATCAGCGAGATCACAATGAGGGCCGGGCCCTGCAGCCCGAGCCACGGCCCGTAGAGGTGCCCGAGGCCGATCGCGTCGAGGGCGCCTGAGGCCACCCCCCATAGCGGGCTGAGGATGAGCTTCCAGATGAACCCGACGATGACGACCGAGAGGACGGTCGGCGCGAAGATCAGGGTGCGGTAGGCGGCCCGGCCGCGCAGGACGCGGGTCGTCAGGATGACCGCCAGGAGCAGCCCGATCGGGTTCTGCACCAGCATGTGGATCGCGAAGAAGACGAGGTTGTTGCCGAGCGCCCCCCAGAAGCGGGGCGACCAGAGCGGGTCCGTCAGGAGCGTCACGTAGTTCTGCAGTCCGACGAACACGCCGAGGCCGCTGCCGCCGGGGGCGAACAGGCTGAGTCGGAGGGAGTCGAACAGCGGGAAGACCATGAACGCGCTGTAGATCAGGACGGCCGGTCCCAGGAACACCAGCAGTGGCCAGGGGATCCGTCGTCGTGTCGTTGCAGCGCGGTCGATCGTCGCCATCGTCCTCCCTCCGGCGGGTCAGCGAATGGTCCTCGAGGAGTGGCCCCCGGCGTCGACGAGTCGAGCGCCGGGGTCGTCCGCGGACGGGATGCGCGATCAGCTGGTCGGCTTGTACCACGCGTCCAGACCGTCCTGGATCTCCTTGGCGGCAGCTTCCGGCGTGAGCTTGCCGTTGATCACCGCCGCCGAGATGCGCCACAGCTCGTTCTCGAGATTGGGCGTGCCCCGCGACAGGATCTGGTACGAGTTGCGGATTGTCGACTTGCAGGTCTTGCGCAGGTCGAGAGCCTGCTGCGCGACCTGATCCTTGAGGGTGACGGTCGAGTTGGACAGGGAGTAGAAGCCCGGCAGCGCGTTCGAGTAGAGGGACGGCGAACTCATCGCCCGCGACCCAGTCGAGGAACGTTTTGGCGGCCTCCGGATTCTGTGGTCTTCGCGTTCATGCCGAGCGCGATGTCGGTGTGGTCGCTGATGTAGCAGTGGTCGCCGGCCTTGATGACGGGCGGACCGAAGAAGCCGATGTTCTTGAGACCGGCCGCCTCGAAGGTCGAGATGTCCCACGTGCCGGCCGGATAGATCGCCGCCTTGCCGCTCTCGAAGTACTGCTGCGCGTCCGGGTAGGCGATCCCCGCGTAGTCCTTGGGGAGGTACGGCGCCCAGGAGGCGAGCTCCTTCCAGGTGTCGACGTAGGGCTGATCGGTGAACTTGGCGGTCCCGGCGATGAGCGCCTTGCGGCCGTCCTCGCCCTTCCAGTAATTCGGGCCGATGTTCTGGAAGCCCATCGTGGCGGACTCCCACATGTCCTTCGTGCCCATGTCGAGCGGGCTGTACTTGCCGTCGGCCTTGATCTTGTCGAGGAGCTGGTGGAACTCGTCGAGCGTCGTCGGCGTGCTCGTGATGCCGAGCTTGTCGAAGATGTCCTTGTTGTAGATGAAGCCGTGGATGACCGATGCCATCGGGACGCAGAAGACGTCCTTGCCGTCATCGGTGATCCAGGCGCTCTTGGCGACGTCGCCGAAGTTCTTCAGACCGGCCAGGTCGTTGAGCGATGCGAGGTAGCCCTTCTGGTAGAGGGCCAGCGAGGCGTCGAACGGCCGGCAGGTGATGAGGTCGCCGGCGTTGCCCGCCTCGAGCTTCGTATTGAGGACGCCGTTGTAGTCGGCCGGCGCGGTCGGGTTGAACGTCACCTTGATGTTCGGGTGCGTCTTCTCGAACGCCGGGATGATCTGGTCCTCCCAGATCGACAGGTCGTCGTTGCGCCAGCTCTCGATCGACAGGTTGACGGTCTCGCCGCCGGCCGAGGCGGCCGGCTGGGATGCCGCGGGCTGGGATGCCGCGGGCGCCGTCGAGGTGCCCAGGTTCGCGCTTGTGCAGGCGCCGAGCGTCAATGCGAGCGCTGCGCCGATGGCCATGAACCTGTGTTTCAACGTCTTCTCCTCCTCCACTGTGCGATCGATCCGACCGCTGCTGCCGATGTCCGATGGATGCCCTTCTTCGTCCGCGTCACCTCCTCGGTTGGCCGTGCCGGATGGCCGACACGGGAGGCCTGCGGGCGAGCTCCAGCGCCCCGAACGCGGGTTCGGCTTCGAGAGGGCGGACGCGGAACGCGAGCGTGCCCAGGTCTGCCGCCAGCGCCGAGAGTACGGGCGAGCCAGCTCTGGCGATCCCACCTGCGACGACGACGTCGACCGGCGTCGCGGCGCCCGAGCCGTCGGACCCGCCGAGCCCGACGGCTCGGGCGGAGGCGCGGACGAGCCCCGCGAGCGCCGCGGCCCCCTCGGCGACGATCCGGCTCGCCACAGGATCGCCGTCGCTTGCTGTGTCGATGACGATCGGCGCCAGGGCCGCGATCTCGGATGCCGGCGGGGCGGGGTAGAGGCGCGCCAGGAGGTCGAGGGGGTCCGCGAGCCCGAGGGCGCGGAGGATTCGATCGGTCAGGACCGTTGCCTCGCCGCGGCCATCCGCGGCCTGGCTCACGACCCGGAGCGCGAGGCGCCCCAGCTCGTAGCCGCTTCCCTCGTCGCCGAACAGGTAGCCCCATCCGCCGACCGCCATCTCGCTGCCGTCCGGGCCCGACCCGAAGGCCGACGACCCGGTCCCGGCCACGAGTCCCACCCCGACCGACAGGCCCGCCGCAGGCAGGATCAGGCTCGCGTCATGCGACACGCGGACGTCCTCCGCGTCGAGGGCCGCCGCGGCCGCGGCCTGGATCCGATTCCGGGTCTCCGGGCGCTCGGAGCCTGCGACGCCGAGCCAGGCGCGGCTGACCGGGCGGGCGGTCAGCCCGGCGTTGGCGAAGGCGGCCGCAGCGGCCTCGCGCACGGCCCGCGTGTGCCCGTCGAGCCCGACGACGTTCGGGTTGGCGGACCCGGCCATCCCACGCCCGAGGACCGCGTGCGCGTCCCCGACCAGGCAGACGGTCTTCGATGCGCCGGCGTCGATGCCGAGGAAGAGCCGGGTCATCGGGCGCCCCGGTCGGACGTCGAGGGGCGCGAAGCAGGAGCGTCGGAGGCAAGGGCGTCCGCGAGGAACCGGTGCGCGGCTGCGTGTGTCCGCGCCTCGCCGGGGGCGAGGCCGAGCGTGAGCCGCACGACGGCTGCCCGGGGCGACCAGTCGACCGATCCCAGCGCCTCCCGTGTGTCGGCCTCCGTCCGGCCGGTGAGGTCCACGACGATCCGGACCGCCCGCTCACGGAGCTTCGCATTGGCCGCTCGCAGGTCGATCATCCGGCTGCCATGGACCCGGCCGAGCCGGACCATCGCGCCGGTGGTCAGGATGTCCAGGATCGTCTTCGTCGCGCTGCCCGCGGCCAGCCGGGTCGAGCCGGCGACCATCTCCGGCCCGACGGCAGGATGGATGACGAGGGTCGCGCTCCGCTCCAGCGGCCCGCCCCTGGCGCAGGCCACCGCGACGGTCAGCGCGCCACGCTCCGCGGCTGCCTCCAGTGCGGCTATCGTGTACGGGGTCCGGCCGCTCGCGGAGATTCCGACGACTGCGTCCGTCGGACCGACCGCCAGTTCGGCGATCGCGCCCGCGCCAGCCAGGACGTCGTCCTCGGCCGCGTCGTCGGTCGCGATCGGGTCGCGCGGGTCGGTCGTCGTCCCGATGCCCGCGAGCACGCCGATCACGACGCCGGGCTCGAGACCGAAGGTGGGTCCGATCTCGGACGACTGGATGAGCGCCATCCGCCCGCTGTTGCCGGCGCCGATCAGGACGAGCCGCCCGCCGACGGCCAGTCGGTCGGCGATCGCGTCGATCGCCGCCGCGATCGCCGGAAGCTCCGGTTCGATGGCCGCGAGCGCCGTGGCCTGCCCGGCCAGCATCGCTGCGGCGACCTCGGCCGGTCCCAGGCCGCCGAGGTCCACGGCCGGCGGGGCCTCGGTGGACGGAAGGCGCGACCGGCGCGACCGGCGGCTCATCGGGTGACCGTGACCTTCACCAGCGCCCGTGGAACGTCCGGCGACCGCCCCTCGGCGAGCGCGAGATGGAGCGCCACGAGCTGGCCGGCGGCGGCGAAGCCGATCGGCGTGAGCGGCTCGGGCAGGCCGGAGTCGAGGTGAACGTGCGCATCGGCGGTCGCGTCGATCGCAGTGCGCTCGACTGGGCCGTCGGAGATCGCCGAGCGAGCGGGCGCTGCCAGCTCAACCAGGGTCCGGGCCAGGAGGGTCGGCTGCTCGCCGATCTCGCGGCGCATGATCGTCTCGCCGGTCATCGAGCGCCCTCGATCGGGCTCGAGGCGGCGCCAATTCCGGGCGGAGCGCCCACGGGAACCCCGCCGTCGCGCCGGTAGGCGACCCGGCCGCCTACGATCGTGACGTCAACCGTCCAGTCGGCCTCGAACACGACGAGGTCGGCGACGCGACCGACCGCCACCCGGCCGATCGTCGCCTCGAGGCCGAGCACCCGGGCAGGGTTGATCGTGGCTGCGCGGATCGCGTCCTCAGCCGAGATGCCGGCATCGATGAGCACGCTGATGCTCCGGTCCAACCCGCTGAGTGACCCCGATAGGGTTCCGTCTGTCCGGCGCCCAATCGTGCCATCGGAAACGATCTCGACACCGGCGAGCTTGAATCGCCCGGGCGGCATCCCGAGGCCGGCCAGGGCGTCGGTGACGACCACGAGCCGATCGGGCGACTTGAGCCGGCCGACGAGCCCGAGGATCCGGCTGTCGACGTGGTGGCCCTCGGCCACGACGCTCACCGCGAGGTCGGACGCGAGGAGGAAGCCGACGGCCCCGGGCTCGCGATGGTGGAGTGGCCGCATCGCGTTGAAGAGGTGTGTGCCGAGGCGCGCCCCGGCCGCCGCCGCCGCCGCCGCGTCGTCCCAGGTCGCGTCGGTATGGCCCATCGCCACGATCACGCCTCGGGCGACGAGCTCCCGGATAAGGTCGATCGCGCCGGGCAGCTCCGGGGCGAGGGTGACGAGCCTGACCGGAGCCCGTTCGAGCCAGGTCTCGACGAGCGGTGCCGACGGGGCGATGAGCCATTCGGGAGTGTGCGTCCCGGCCCGGCGCGGGCTGAGGAAGGGCCCCTCCAGATGAACGCCCAGCAGGCGGGCACCGGTGGGCGGCGTCCGCATCGCGCCGGCCAGGTGATCCAGGCACGGGCCATAGCGCTCGACCGGCGAGGTGATCACGCAGGCAAGATAGGCCGTAACCCCGAACTGCGACAGTCCGGCACCGACCGCGGCCACATCCGCCGCCGGGTTGCTGAGATCCTGCCCGAAGGCCCCGTTGACCTGGATGTCGACGAGGCCGGGGGTGATCGTGGCGCCGGGCCCGCCGAGCGCACCGGCCGGCACCGGCGCGTCGGGGGGGACCGGGGTGAGCGCGTTGATTCGGCCGTCCTCGACGGAGACGACGACATGACCTTGGGGCTCGGGCGCCAGGAGACGACCGCGCAACAGCATCAGCGCAGCTCCACCGTCAGGTGGTATCGGTCACCGCGGTAGACCGACCGGACGTACTCGACGACCCGATCGTTCCCATCGAAGGTGAGACGGGAGATCTTCAGGACAGGCTGCGGCGCGTCCATGGCGAGGAGGCCCATCTCCTCGGGAGTCGGCGCGGCTGCCTCGATCGTCTGGCGGGCACCGCTCAGGCTGAGCCCGTATTCGCGGTTGAGGACGGTGTAGAGCGACTCGGCGGCGAGGTCGCGGTCGAGCAGGCCCGGCACATACGGTGCCGGGATATGGACGGTCTCGATCGCGAGCGGCTCGTCGTCGGCCAGCCGGAGTCGGATCAGGCGGACGATCTCGACGGTCGGGGCGAGCCCGAACAGTCGGGCCATCTCGAACGACGCGTGGACGATCCGGCCGTCGAGCACGCGGCTGGACGGGCGCATCCCGCGGGCGAGGATGTCCTGGGTGAAGCTCGTCAGGTGCTGGAGGGGCTGCTCGATGATCTTGCGATCCGAGACGAACGTCCCTCGGCCGGCATGGGAGTAGAGGAGGCGGTCGTGGGTCATCACATCGAGCGCCTGGCGGACGGTCATCCGGCTGACCCCGAAGTGTTCGCTCAGCTGACGCTCCGACGGGATCCGCTGGTGGGGCACGAGCGTGCCGCTGACGATCGCATCCTCGAGCCGCACCCGGATCTGGGCGAAGATCGGCATCGGGCTCTCTCGATCCAGCGGCCCGCCGAGCGGCTCGGCGATCCGGGTCGCGACCATCGTCCGACCCACCCTCCCGTGGACCACTCGCAGCCACAGGGTGTCCGGGCGACTGGTCTAGGCCACTCTAGACCAGTCGCGGGGTCGGGTCAAGAGGGTGGAGCCGCATCGGGCTCGCGACGGGCGAGCGCGCTGGGGCCGGAGATGCGTTACCATCCGCCCGGGCCGGTAGCTCAACGGTAGAGCAAGTGCCTCTTAAGCACTAGGTTGTGGGTTCGAGCCCCACCCGGCTCACCAAAGGCCCGCTTCTCCGGATGAGCGCCCCACCGTGATGCGGAGGGGCGCTCTGTCGTTCCCCCTCTGCTACCCTGTGGGCGGTCCTTGACAGCCGGTCCCGTGAGGCCGGCGTACCGGTCCCGTGAGGCCGGAAAGGAGGCTCGATCGTCCGTGTCCGCGCCTGTCCGCCGCACCGACCGAGTCCCTCCGTTCCCGTCTCTCCCTCAGGACCCCATTCCGTCCCGTGCGCCCATCACCCCGGACGGCCCGTCCGCCTGATGCCGGTCCCGCCGCTGCCGCTGCCGAGCTCGATCGTGGACCCCCGCGTCGGCGACCTCGGTCCCGCGCTTCTCGCGCTCGCCGACGGGACGGTCTTTCCCGGGATCGCCTTCGGCGCGGCGACCGCGGCCGGTGGCGATCTCGTCGTGAACACCAGCCAGACCGGCTACCAGGAGGTCTGCACGGACCCGTCCTATGCCGGCCAGGTCGTGGCGATGACCTACCCGCTCATCGGCAACTACGGGCGGCTGCGCGAGGACGACCAGTCCGAGCGGCCGTGGCTCCGGGCACTCGTCGTCGCCAACGCCACCGCGGCCGTCGTCGAGAAGGCCGCCCAGCTCGCGGCGCTCCTCCGTGAGGAGGGGATCCCGGCGATCGCCGGGATCGACACCCGGGCCCTGGCCCGCCACCTCCGCTCGCACGGCTCGATCCCCGGGATCGTGACGGCCCCGGGGGAGACGGATCACGCGGCCGCAGTGGCCGCGGCCCGGGCGCTCGCGCGCTGGGAGGACCAGGACTTCGTCGGGCTCGTCTCTCCGGAGGCGGCGCGTGAGGTGGGCGATCCGGCCGAGGGCGGGCCCCTGGTCGCGATCGTCGACTTCGGCCTCAAGGCGAACATCGTCCGCTCCCTCCGGCGGCGGGGCGCGCGGGTCCGGATCCTGCCCCACACCGTGAGCGTCGCCGACGCCCTCGCCCCGGACGTGGCCGGCCTCGTGCTCAGCCCCGGCCCGGGGGACCCGGCCCGTCTCGATGGTCCGGTTGCGCTCGCCCGGGCGGCGATCGGCGATGGCCGGCCGCTCCTCGGGATCTGCCTCGGCCACCAGATCGTCGGGAGGGCAGCCGGCGCCGAGACGCGCCGCCTCCGGTTCGGCCATCACGGGGCGAACCACCCGGTCCGCGACGTCGACAGCGGGCTGGTCCAGGTGACCGCCCAGAACCACGAGGTCCAGGTCGTCGCCGAGACGCTCCCGGCGGCGGGCGGCTTCCACGTCAGCCAGGTCAACCTCAACGATGGATCGGTGGAGGGGCTCCGCCACCGCGAGCTCCCGATCGAGACGGTCCAGTACCACCCCGAGGGCGCGCCGGGGCCGCTCGACGCGCTGGCCGTGTTCGACCGGTTCGTGGCGGCCGCGACCCGTCACGCGGGCGGCCGATGAGCATCGCCCGAGGCACGAAGCCGGCGTCCGTCCTCATCCTCGGCTCCGGGCCAGTGGTCATCGGCCAGGCAGCGGAGTTCGACTACGCCGGGACCCAGGCCTGCCGGGCGCTCCGGGCGGAGGGCGTCCGGACGATCCTGGTCAACTCGAACCCGGCCACGATCATGACCGACCCGACGGTCGCCGATGCCGTCTACCTCGAGCCGCTGACCGTCGAGGCGGTCGAGGCGGTCATCGCCAGGGAGCGACCGGAGGGCATCCTGGCCGGTCTCGGCGGACAGACCGCCCTCAACCTGGCGGTGGCCCTGGCCCGGGCCGGCGTCCTTGAACGTCACGGCGTCCGGCTCATCGGGACCCCGCTCGAGGCGATCGAGATGGCCGAGGATCGTCAGCTCTTCCGGGCGCTCCTCGACCGGCTCGGCCAGCCGTATGCGCCCTCGTTCATCGTCGAGGGTGCCACGGACGCCGACCGGGTGGCCGCGGCGGACGAGGCCCTCGCGACGATCGGCCTCCCGGCGATCGTCCGGCCCGCGTTCACCCTGGGCGGCACGGGGGGCGGGATCGTCGAGACGGAGGTCGCCTACCGGGAGCGGATCCGGGCCGGCCTGCGCGCGAGCCCCATCGGCCAGGTCATGGTCGAGCGCTGCCTCGTCGGCTGGCAGGAGATCGAGTACGAGGTGATGCGCGACGCGGACGACACGTGCATCGCCGTGTGCTCGATGGAGAACGTCGACCCGCTCGGCGTCCACACCGGCGACTCGATCGTCGTGGCGCCGGTCCAGACCCTGTCGGACCCCGTCCACCAGCGGCTGCGCAGCGCCGCCCTGGCGATCATCCGGGCGCTGGGAGTGGAGGGCGGCTGCAACGTCCAGTTCGCGCTCAGCCCCGACTCCACCGACTACGCGGTCATCGAGGTCAACCCGAGGGTCAGCCGCTCCTCGGCGCTCGCGAGCAAGGCCACCGGCTACCCGATCGCCCGGGTCGCCGCCCAGATCGCGGCGGGGCGGCGGCTGGCGGAGATCCCCAACGTGGTGACCGGGACGACGGTCGCCGCGTTCGAGCCGGCCCTCGACTACGTGGTGGTCAAGCTGCCGCGCTTCCCGTTCGACAAGTTCCCGACCGCCGACCGCTCGCTGGGCAGCCAGATGAAGGCGACCGGCGAGGTGATGGCGATCGACCGGACGTTCGGCTCGGCGCTGAACAAGGCCCTGCGCGGCCTGGAGCAGGCCGGCGTGGGGCCGCTTGCCGAGGATCCCGACTGGGCGCCGATGCTCGCCTACCTGGCCGCCGCGCTGGCGCCGGTCGATGAAGACGCCCAGGACGACGCACCGATCCGCTGGGTCGGGGCGGACGGCGAGGCCTGCGAATCGACCCGCCATGCCGAGCGAACCGCCGCCCCGATCGTCCTGCGCCGGTTCCTGACCCCGTCCGACACGCGGTTGTGGCGGGTCCTGGCGCTCCTCCGGCGCGGCGTCCCGGAGCCGGCGATCAGCGCCGCGACCGGGATCAACCCATGGTTCCTCGCGGAGTTCGGCCGGGCGGTCGCTCTCGAGGGCGCCGTGGCGGTGCTCGGGCCACGCCTCGCCGACCCGACGGACCCCGAGGCCGCCGTCCTCCTGTCGACCGTCAAGCGGGCGGGCTTCGGTGACCGCGAGCTGGCCGCCCTGGCCGGGACCGGGACCGGCGCGCTGCGCGACGCCCGCCTCGCCCTGGGGCTCCGGCCGGGCTACGCCATGGTCGACACGTGCGCCGCGGAGTTCGCCGCGGAGACGCCCTACTTCTACGCCACGTACGCCGCCGCGGGCTCGCCGCCGGAGGCCCCGCCGATGAGCCGACCGGCCGCCCTCGTGATCGGCAGCGGCCCGGTCCGGATCGGCCAGGGGATCGAGTTCGACTACTGCGCCGTCCAGGCCGCCGAGGCGCTCCGCGGGCTCGGCTGGCAGGCGGTGATGATCAACTCCAACCCGGAGACGGTCTCGACCGACTTCGACGCGTCGAGCCGGCTCTACTTCGAGCCGCTCGACCCGGAGTCGATCCGGAGCGTGATCGAAGCGGAGACCGCCGAGGGCGAGGGGCTGCTGCCGGTGTTCGTCCAGTTCGGCGGCCAGACGCCGCTCAACCTCGCGGCGCCGCTCGCGGCCGCCGGCGTTCCGCTCCTCGGGGCCGACCTCGAGGCGATCGACCAGAGCGAGGAGCGGACCCGCTTCGCCGCGCTGCTCGACCGGCTGGGCATCCCCCAGCCGGAGGGCGGGATGGCCCACAGCGTCGAGGAGGCGCTGACCCTGGCCGAGCGGATCGGCTATCCGGTCATCGTCCGGCCGAGCTTCGTCATCGGCGGGCTGGCCATCGACTTCGCCTACTCACCGTCTGATCTCGTTCGGCAGCTGGCGATGGCGACCGTGGTCGACCCGGATCGCCCGGTCCGGATCGACCGCTACCTCGAGGGCGTCGAGGTCGACGTCGACGCGATCTCCGACGGGACCGACGTCCTCATCCCGGGGCTCCTCGAGCACGTTGAGCGGGCCGGCGTCCACTCGGGCGACTCGGTCGGGGTGTTTCCCCCGCAGACCGTCTCCGAGGGAGATCGGGCGCTGATCGTTGCCACGATGGAGCGGATCGTGCTGGCCCTGGGCGTCCACGGCCTGGTCAACGCCCAGTTCATCGTCCGCGAGGACGGCGTCTACCTCATCGAGGTGAACCCGCGGGCGAGCCGGACCGTGCCGTTTCTGAGCAAGGTGACCGGTGTCCCGATGGTCGAGCTCGCCGTGCGGATCGCCCTCGGCGAGACGCTCCGCGGCATGGGCTGGCCGGGGGGCCTGCTCCCGGTGCCGGACCTCGTCGCGGTGAAGGCGCCGGCCTTCTCGACGGCGAAGCTGCGCGGGGTGGATCCGTCGGTCGGGCCCGGGATGCAGTCGACCGGCGAGGTCATCGGGATCCACACGGATCCTCGGGTGGCCATGGCCAAGGCGCTCCTCGGCGCCGCCCTCGTCCCGCCGCGACCGGGCCCGGGTGGCGCGCTGGCGCTCCTGTCGATCGCCGACCGGGACAAGGCGCTCCTCGGGCGGCTGGCCGAGGGGCTCGCCCGAGCCGGCTACCGGTTCGCCGCGACCGCGGGCACGGCGGCGGCGCTGGAGGCGCTCGGCCACGAAGCGCGCCCGGTCGCCAAGCACGGCGCGGCCGGGACGGCGCCGGGGACGCCGATCCTCGAGCTGATCGAATCGGGCGAGGTCCGGCTGGTCGTGAACACCCCGACGCCGCAGTCCGGGGCGGTCCGGGACGCGGCCGAGATCCGCTTGGCCGCGACGGCCGAGGGGATCCTCTGCCTGACCGCGATCGAGACCGCCGTGGCCGCCGCCGAGGCGCTCGACCCGGCCGTCATTGACCGGCTGGCCGAGGTCCGTTCGCTGACCGAATGGGTGCCCGGGCCGCCCGTCGGGGCTCGGACCTGAGGGTCAGCGGCTGACGATCGCGGTGGCCCCGACTGCGGCCGCCTCCCTGACGATCGACTGGCCGAGCGACCAGAGGGTGATCGTGGTCAGCCCGACCATCAGCAGCGCGAGGGGGACCTGGCGGAGCCGGACCTCGCGGGCCGCCACGGCCGTCAGCGACCCGGCCCGGTCGAGCGCGGACCGGACTGCCACCGCGTGCCCGGCCCACGCCCCGAGGACGTGCCCTCCGACCACGGCCAGGAGCTGGATCGTCCAGACGACCGCGCCCGGCAGCCAGGCTGTATTCGGCTCAAACTCGTCGCTCCCGAGGAGGTTCCAGCCGAGCCCCAGCGGGTCCGTCACGGCGAGGATGATCCGCTGGCCGTCGAACAGGACATACGTGAGGTAGTGGGCGATGAGGTAGCCGACCGCGATCGGGACGAGTCCCGCGACGAGCGCCGGGACGCCGACGACCCGCCCGACGAGGACGCCCAGCCCGGCGATGGCCGCCAGCCAGCCGCCCAGCAGGAGCGTCTTCTCGAGGAGCGTGGGGACCCCGAACGTGTCAAAGAAGGCCTGGGTCTGGGCAAGGCCGTCGAACAGGATCGCAGCGGTCGCGAACGCGACGAGGATGAGCGTCGTGACACCTCCGCCATCCTCGAGCAGGCCGGCCGCAAGCCGGCGGACGCGGACGCGGTGCGGGCGATCGGTGACGAGCCCCAGCGGCGCGAGCCGGCCGATCGTGGCGAACCAGACCGAGAAGACCTCGCCGTTGCCCCGCCAGGTCTCGCGTCCGAACTGGGCCATGGCCACCAGGGTGAGGACCGTGTAGCCGACGAGGACGAGCCCGAGGGCGCGACCCCCGCGGGTGGCCGGCACGGCGAGCTCGAGCCAGACGAAGACGGCGAAGCCGAGCACCGCCGGCCATCGGCCGAGCCTCTGGGGATACGCGGCAGGCGCAGCCCCCTCGATGCCGAGCCGGCGGAGGGCGGCGGCGAGGATCCGGTGGAGCGAAGCGAACGGGTCGAGCCACCGCCAGGCCGGGCCGATGAGCGCCGCGACGAGGGCGAGCCCCACCCAGCCGTAGACCCACAGGAAGAGCGAGGCGACGTCGCCCTCCGTGGTCCCGCCGAGGATCGCCGCCTGGGCCACGATCCAGGCCCAGCCGACGAGACCCGCGGCGGCGAGGAGCGCCCGAACGGGCGCGGGGACGGGCAGCGTCCGGCCGGCAGACGGCTCGATCCGGTCCGGGGCCGAGGCTCCGCCCCGCAGGAAGACGACGGCGAACGAGACGGCGACCGCGATCGCCGCGCCGGCCAGGTAGGCCCCCAGTGGCAGCGGCGAGGCGAACCGGCCCGTGAGCTGATGGGCGGCGACCATCGGGGGCGCGACGAGCGCGGCTGCGATCGTCATGCCGGCGGCCACGGAGACGCGGCGGCGGAGGCGGCCGGGGTGCGGCGTCGCGGCAGGCGTCACGGTCGTCGAGTCTACCGCCTCCGATCCACCGGCGACCGGCGTTCGCGCAACCTACGGCTCGGCCGAGAGCACCTGCGGGACGACCTCCACCGCGACGACCGGCACGTCCTGACCGGTCGCGGCGAGTGAGCCGTACGAGACGTTCACGATGTCCGCGAGGAGCTTCCACGGGCCCGCATCCGGCGGCGCGCCGAGCTCCACCCGGAGATGCGCCGTCTCGCCGGGCGCGAGCTCGGCCGGAACCTCCGCGGCCGGGATCTGCCGGCCGGCGCGCGAGCGCCAGGTGAGGACGAGTACCGTCTGGAGGCCGCGGTACGGCGGGCGCGGTCCCTCCAGCGCGACGGGCGCTGGGCGCCAGTCCACCGTCCCGATGTTCGTGATGGCGACCTTCAGCGAGAAGGGCGCTCCGGCCATGACCTCGACATCGGTCGGCACGGCCCACGAGGCGGCATACGGCCCGAGGACCTCGACGTCGACGGGAGCGAGCTCTCGCGACGCCGTCTCCCGGTCGGGCCCCGCCAGCCCGATCGTCACCCGGTAGCGACCGGGGATCGTCGGAACCGGCAGGGACGCGGCGAACCCGTCGTTGCCGGCCCGGTCCGGGGCCGACGCGGTGTGGGCCAGGGTCGGTTCCGGGGGGTCCGGCGTCTCGCTCGCCCGGTCGCTATCGGTCGTGACCCGTGGCTTGGCGGTCACGCTCGCCCGGGGCTCCACGATCGGATCCCAGCGGGCGATGAAGCGGTGGGCCGCCGGCTTCGGGAAGCCGGCGGCGATCGAGAGGCGGGCCCGCACCGGCACGGTCGAGCCGGAGATCGCGATCGTCGGGACCTGCGGCGGGCCCAACCGGTAGGCACCGTCGGCCAGGGGCGCGGTCCTCGGCTCATGGCGGGCGGGTGTGGCCGCCGCCATGACGAGGTCGCCGTCGACGGTGGCGAAGCGGCGCAGCGCGTCCACGTCGATCCACTCTCCGGGATGATCGCCGGAGGCGAGCGGGTCCATCAGCCAGACCCTGCCCCTGGCGCGGTCGTAGCGCTCGACGTAGACCGCGTGCCCGCTGTTTCGCCTGGCCGCGAAGCGCGGGCTCCAGCGGGTGTAGTGGTCGGGCAGCCGGCCGTACTCCCCGAGCAGAACCGCCCCACCGTCGTGCTCCAGCCGGTCGAGGAGCTGCCACCAGGCCATCGAGTCGCCGAAGCCCGGCGAGAAGCGGAGCTTGATGCCCGTCGTCCGGGCCACGCCGCGAGCCAGGTCGACGAGCGTCGAGCCGCCCTTGCGGTCGCGGGCCATCCGCCGCAGCCGGCCCTGGTCGACCCGGATCTCGCCGTGGGTCCACTTGTCGAGGAGCATCTGCCCGGCCGCCCATACGCAGTTGTTGCGGCGCTGCCAGACGTGGCGCGGGGTGTAGTCGCCGGCCGGCGGCGGCGGGGCCCAGAACGCCTCGGCGGCGGGGGCGGGGACCGCCACGAACAGGGCGGCCAGCACGGCGACTCCCGTGACGAGGTGGGCGAGAGCGCGCCGGCGGCGGGCGAGTGGAGTGAGGGCAGGAAATCGGTCGGGCACGCTCCGATCGTGTCAGGCCGCCTCGCGCTCGACCATCGGCCGAGACTACCGGGTCGACCGGTACGTTTGGGTCACCCGTCCTCAGCAGGGTCGGCCGGTCGTCCCTCGGTTCCGATCCGACGGCGGGGTGCCGCCGAGTGCCGAGCCCATGGCGATGAGCTGCCGCCCGAGCCAGGCCCAGCCGCCGGTCCGCGCGCCGCGTTCGATGGCTGCGCCCTGGATCGCCCGCACCGCGTTCTCCGCGCGGGCCCGGGCGTGGTCGGCGGCGATCCGCGACCGGATGACGAACAGGTCCTCGTGCGTCTGCATCTCGCCGCCTCGTGTGCCGGTCATTTCGTACTCGTGTGAGTCATTCATCTAACATCGGTTTCCGGGAATGGCCGCGGTCCATGGACCGCGGCCGGAGCCGGCGTGGGTCAGGCCCGCAGGTAGTCCTGGAGCCCGTTGCCGGTTCCCTCGATCGTGCCGCGTCGAAGGCTGTAGTAGGACAGCCCGCCCTCCTCGGTCAGGGTGACCAGCCCGGCCGCCCGGAGCAGGGCAAGGTGGTGCTTGATGGTCGGCTTCGACAACTCGAGTGCCCCGGCGATCTCGGTCAGGTAGTGGTCGCGGTTGACGAGCAGGCGGAGGATGCGCAGGCGTGTCCCGTCCCCCAGGGCCCGGTGAAGCCGGACGACCGCCGCCGGCGGCGCCAGCGGGTCCGAGTCCTCGAGCGCCGAATCGGCGACCGGATAGCCGAAGAACTTCCAGTCGTCGGCAGTCAGGTGGTAGTTGTACGGCCGGGCGAAGTAGGACGGAGCGAGGACGACCCGCCGGACACCCCGTTCGGGCATCTGACGGATGCCGCCGGTCGTCTTCTCGATGAGATCGATCGGCTCGAGGGTCGCCCGGTCCGCGATCCGCGCATCGGCGTCGCGGCGGATCATCGAGCGGATCCGCTCCTCGATCGGAGCGAACCGCTCGTACCAAGCCTCGAGGATCGCGACCGTCGACCTGATCAACTCGGTCGGGTCGCCGAGGAGGCGGTCGGCGAGGGACAGCTTGTGCTCGTCGAGCTCGAGCCGGATCCGCTCGATCGCGGCCGGCTCGCCGCCGAGCGCCCGATCCAGGAACGGCGACATGACGGGGTCACGCTGGTATTCGCCAAGGATCGTCCGGACGAACTCGTGGGGATCGATCGCCCGGAGGAATTCGACGAACGACCGAGCGTCGACCAGCTCCGGCCGACCGACTGCGAGACCGGCGACGACCACGCAGATGTCGGCCCCGAATCGGTCGTCGAGCTCGGTCCGCAGCGCGGCGGGCAGCGACGCCTTCGCCTCCCGCAGCCAGACACGATCCGTCTCGGGGAGGTCTTCGGTCGTGCCAGCGTCCTTCGACAGGCTCAACAGGAAGTCGTAGACGGTCCGTACGTCGAATTCCACCGCATACGGGGTGGTCGCTGCGCGCGAGAAGTCGCGGACGATCGCCCTGACGGGTGCGGCCGTTGCCTCAGCCGATCGGGAACGAGTCGCGCTGCGGGTCATCGCTGTATCTCTACTCCTAACAGGTGTTAGACATTAATCTAACACGAACATTCGGCCATGTCAACACCGGTGTCGCCCGGGCCCATGCGGTCGTGCGCCCGTACAATGCGAACTGTCACGTACGGCCTGCCGGCCGGCCCGATCCGTGGGAGTCCCGCCGCATGTCGATCCCCGTCGTTCGCTTCACCGACGAGCGCCTGCCGAACGGCCTGCGCCTGATCATCGCCGAGGACCACCTGGCGCCGGTCGTCGCGGTCAACGTCTGGTACGACGTCGGCTCGAAGCACGAGGTGGCCGGCAAGACCGGCTTCGCCCACCTCTTCGAGCACGTCATGTTCCAGGGCTGCCGCAACGTCGGCAAGGCCGAGCACATCGCCCTCGTCCAGGCCGCCGGCGGGACGATGAACGGGACGACCTGGCTCGACCGGACGAACTACTTCGAGACGATGCCCGCCCACCAGCTCGAGCTCGCGCTCTGGCTCGAGGCGGACCGGATGGGGACCCTCCTCGACGCGCTCAGCCAGGAGAACCTCGACAACCAGCGCGAGGTCGTCAAGAACGAGAAGCGCTGGTCGTACGACAACCGGCCGTACGGCTCGTGGTACGGAGAAGCTCCAGGCCCACCTCTTCCCGCCGGAGCATCCGTACCACCACCCGACGATCGGCTCGATGGAGGACCTCGACGCGGCCTCGCTCGAGGACGTCAGCGGCGTTCTTCCGGACCTACTACGCGCCGAACAACGCGGTCCTGTCGGTCGTCGGCGACGTCGATCCGGCGCGGTCGCGCGCGCTGGGTCGAGCGCTACTTCGGCGGGATCCCGGCCAACCCGGCGATCCCGCCGCTGGGCGACCTGTCGCTGCCGCCGACGCTCGGCGGGGAGCGTCCGCGAGACCGTCGACGACCGGGTCCCGCTGCCGCGCGATCTACGTCGGGTTCCGCGCGCCGGCCTTCGGCGACACGCGGCTCGACGCCCTCGACGTCGCCGGCCCAGATCCTCGCCGGCGGGAAGGGCAGCCGGCTCCACCGGCGCCTCGTCCGCGACGAGCGGATCGCCCAGGACGTCGCGCTGTTCACGCTCGGCTTCGTCGGCGGCGCGTCGATCTGCGCCGGCTGGGCGACCGTCCGGCCGGGCGTCACGGTCGAACGCGTCGAGGCCGCCTTCCTCGAGGAGCTGGAGCGGCTCGGCCGCGAGCCGATCAGCGACGACGAGCTGGCCCGGGCGCGGGCGCTGATCGAGACCGACGAGCTCGGGGCGCTGCAGCGGGTCGAGGAGCGGGCGGACCGCCTGTCGATGTACGCGACGCTGTTCGACGACCCGGGTCTCATCAACCGGATGCTCGGCGCGCTACCTGGCGGTCACGCCCGGAGCGGATCCGCGAGGCGCCGCGGCCGACGTCTTCCGGGCGGACAACCGGGTGGTCCTGACCTACCTGCCCGCGATGCCGCCGGCCGACGAGGCGCCCGGCGCCGACCGACGGCGGCGGCGCCGAGGCGCGAGGATGCGGCATGACGGACGACCAGCTCGAGCGCGGACGGCGATCGTCGTCGCCGACGCGCCCGACGCCGGGCACGCCCCGCCCGTACGAGTTCCCGCCGTTCGAGCGCGGCCGCCTCGCGAACGGCCTGACCGTGATGGCCGTCCGACCTGCCCGGCCGCCCGCTGGTGACGCGCGTCGCTCGTCCTCCGCAACGGCGCCGTCGACGAGCCGCCGCCGAGGGCGGCGCCACGGTCCTGGCCGCCCGCGCGCTGACCGAGGGCACGGAGCGCTACGACGCCATCGCCCTCATCGAGGCGACCGAGCGACTCGGCGCCTCGCTCCACGCCGAGGCCGGCTGGGACGCCGACTCGGTCGGCGTCGACGGTCCCGGCCACCCGTCTCGCGGCCGGCGCTCGAGCTCCTCGCCGAGGTGGTCGCTCCAGCCGACGTTCCCGGCCTCGGAGGTCGAGCGCCTCCGCGACGAGCGGCTCAACGACCTCCTCCAGGCCCAGGCCGACCCGCGCCGCCGGGCCGACGAGGCGTTCGTCGGCGACGATCTACACGGCCGACTCGCCCTATCACCGGCCGGCCGGCGGGACCCGCGAGACGGTCGAGCCGCTGGACCGCGACGGCTCGCGGCCGCCTGCGACGCGCGGGCCTGGATCCCGAGCCGGACGACCCTGGTCGTCGCCGGCGACCTGGCCGGCGGGATCGACGGTCCGGCGATCGCGGAGGCGCTCGTTCGGGCGGCTGGGCCAGCGGCGGACGGCGCTCGCCGCGCCCGGCGCCGATCCGGGCCGCCTCGGCGCTCGACGGCCGGCGGCGTCCGGCTCGTCCACGAGCCGGGCGCGTCCAGACGGAGATCCGGGTCGGCCACGCCGGGCTCTGCCCGGCGGATCCCCGACTTCCACGCGGTCTCGGTCATGAGCGCGATCCTGGGCGGCCTGTTCAACTCGCGCCTGAACATGAAGCTGCGCGAGGAGAAGGGCTACACCTACGGCGCGGGCGCCGGCTTCGACCTGCGCCGCGCCGCCGGGCCGTTCGCGGCGCGCGCCGCCGTGAACACCGAGGTGACGGCCGCCGCGCTGGCGGACATGCTCGCCGAGCTCGACCGGATCCGCGACGGAGCGGGTGACCGACGCCGAGCTGGCGGCCGCCCGCGACTTCCTCATCGGGGTCTTCCCGCTCCGGTTCGAGACGCCCGGCCCGATCGTCGGTGCGCTCCGGGGCTGGTCATCCACGATCTGCCGGACGACGAGCTGGCGACGCTACCGGGCGCGGATCGAGGCGGTGAGCGCGGACGACGTCCTGACCGCGGCCGAAGCGCACATCGATCTGGAGCGGCTGGCGGCGGTCATGGTCGGCGACGCCGCGGCGATCGCCGGCTCGCTCGAGACGGCGGGGTTCGGCCCCGTCGAGATCGAGCGCGACGACGGCCCGGAACCGACCGACGTCAAGACGAGCGAGCCCGCCGCCGCCGATCTCCGAGCCGAGGGCGACGACGCTCGCTGAGACCGGGACCGACCCCGCGCCACTACCCGCCGGCCCGGCGCCGACGGGCATCGCCCGCCATCTCCCGGCCCTCGCCTCGCCGGTCTACCGGCGGTTCATCCTGGCCGCGTTCGTCGGCAGCATCGGCAACTGGATGCAGGCGACGGCCCAGGGCTGGCTCGTCCTCGGGCTCACGGATTTGCGCTTCGCGTTGGGCGCGACCAGCGCCGCGGCCACCGCTCCGATCCTCCTGCTGTCGATCTTCGCCGGCGTCCTGGCCGACCGGGTCGACCTGCGTCGGCTGCTCGCCGCGACCCAGTTGGCCGGGGCCGGGGTCGCCGCCCTGCTGGCGATCCTGACCTGGACGGGCGTCGTCGCCTTCTGGCACGTCCTCGTCCTGGCAGCGCTCGCCGGATCGGCCGGTGCCCTCGCCTCGCCAGCGTTCCAGGCGGTCGTGTCGACCGTCGTCGACCGGTCAGCGATCGGCAACGCGGTCGCCCTCAACTCGGCCCAGTTCAACCTGTCGCGGGTGCTGGGGCCATCGATCGCGGGGCTCGTCATCGCCGCCGGCAGCCTGGCCCTCGCCTTCTGGGCCAACGCCGTCGGCCTGGTGATCGTGGCGATCGTCATCGCCCGCCTGCCGATCGCCCGGGCGTCGAGCGCGGCTCGCGTCGAGGCGTCGATGTGGGCGAATGTGCTCGACGGGATCCGCTACATCCGGGCCGAGCGGACGATCGCGCTGCTTGTCCTGCTCGCCGCGATCCCGGCCCTGTTCATCCTCAACTACCTCGTCCTGATGCCGGTCTTCGCCCGGGACGTGCTGCGGATCGGGGCGCCGGGGCTCGGCCTGCTGAACGCGTCGCTGGGTGTCGGCGCGCTGTCCGGGGCATTGCTGGTGGCCGTTCTCCGACCGGGTGGCGGGAGCGGACGGTTGATGCTGCTCGGGCTCGCCTCGGCGTCGATCGGGTTGATCGTCTTCGGGCTGTCGACGTGGCTGCCGTTGTCGTGCGTGGCCCTGGCGGCGCTGGGTGGCAGCCAGGTGGCCTACTACGCGACGACGAACACGCTCATCCAGGTCCTCGTCTCGCCGCGGCTCCGCGGACGGGTACTGTCGCTGTACGTCATGACCTCGCTCGGGCTCATGCCGTTCGGCAACCTGATGGCCGGCGCGATCGCCGAACGCTTCGACGCCCCATTCGCGCTGGCTGGCGGCGGAACGGTGACGCTGATTCTCCTGGCGATCGTGGCGATCGCCTTCCCGGCCCTCCGCCGGGTCCGGCCGGAGCAGGCCGCGCGCAATCGCGCCTGAGGGCGCTAGGGCGAGAGATCAGGGGCCGCAGCAGACCAGTGTCTGAGGGCCCCGTGGTGATCGCAGAACGGGCGTCATCGCCCATCTGGCGGTGGACCATGGCCGGCTCAGCGAGGAGCGAGGCTCGTCTCGGAAACGAGTCGGCTGGCCGTCCCGTCCGGCAGGTTCGGTCGCGCCGACGGGTGGAACTGGCCGAGCGGGTCGAACCAGACGAATGCCGCCGCGAGGGCGCCGAGAACAACGCCGAGTGGCCGAGGCGAGCCCGCCACCGACCACGCCAACTCATGAAGGCAGAAGATCGACACGAACCATAGTGCGGAAATGGCTGTTCGGCGAAGCATGTCGCAACAGTGAGCGACGGCGTGCTCGACGGAAATAGGCAACTGGTACCACTCGCCCAGGCGTTCGCCTTCCGAATGGTCCCCTACCTGACGAGACCCTTCAGCCTCGGGTTGTAGAACTTGCTCGGGTCATACGGCATCGCCAGCACGCCAGCGCCTCCGACGTCCCACGTGTCCGAGATGATCTGGACCGCTGCGCAGTTGGCCGGCCCGGTTGCCGCGCAGCCCGTGCTGAGACCGTTTCCGGTGATCATCACATCGCCGCCAGCGGTGTAGATGGTGCCTTCGAGGTAGAGGCTTCCGTTGCCTTCCAGATCGATGCTCTTGTCCGTACTCGTGCCACTGGCCTTCGCGTCCTGCCAGAACAACAGACCGCCTAACGGGCATCCTGTCGTCCCGTACGGGGGACAGGCCGTGCTCTTGTCGAGCCCTCGAAGATTCAGCGACGTGCTGCCCCTGAAATCGAGGATGGCCTGGCAGGCCTCCGCCGGAGCACCTGCCTGACCGCAGGTCGGGGCATCGGTGCTGTAGATGAGAACTCGTCCGGATGCTGCCGCCACCGTGGAGCCGCCGGTCTGGGTGAATCCGCCCCCGGCGAGGATGTAGATCCCCGGGTTCAGAGTGATACTGGTTGAGGGGCTGGTAACCTTCCAGCCGCCGTAATAGGTGCCCGGATCGAGGGTTTGCGTGCCATTCAGCCGACACGTGTTCGGGACTGCGGCGGTTCCACTCGTGCCGGTCGGGCAGATGCCCTGCGGGAGATCGCCCGGCGAAGGTGCACGGATCAGTGAAAGCGGGTCGCCTACGAAGGCCGCGCGCTCGTCGAATGTGGCCGGGTAGTTGATCGTCACGGATTCCGCCGTTCACGTTGCAGCCGCCCTGGATGTAGATCGTGTTCGACGTGAGGGTGGTGCCGCCGTCGATCGTCAGGCCGCCCTGCGAGCCGTCCAGGCAGGCTGTCATCTGCTCCGTTGGCGTCCCCGCAGATGGAGTTCACCTGGACGTAGCCGCCGGTCCCCGGGGTCACGCCCGTGGCGGGAAAGATATACAGGCCGCCGGTACCTCCGCCGCCGTGGATCTTGGCAGCGGAACAGGCCGTGTCGTTGAGGGCGACGAGCGAGCTCGAGCCGGCTGCGCCTGTGTCGTTTGCGGCCACGGCCGCCGCGGACACCCTGATGATGGCAAGCCCGACGATACCGGCGAAGAAGCTCTTGTGCGGCCGCGTGATCGTCACCTCGAGATAGCCGCGGTTCCCGGCATACTCCGCCGCCGCTCGGCTGGGCGGCCAGTTCACCGTCAGCGTCGAGTCGTCCGCGGGCACTCCCGCCACGCAGCTCTCGTTGTTGTCGGATCGCCTTGGCGTGAACCATTCTGGCTGGCATAGAAGCAGGCGGCCGTCCACATCGCGGCGCGATCGGCGCCGGGAATGTAGCGAGCGGCGGCCACGGCGCCAGGATCCGCTGCGTTCTGCTCCTGGCGACGGAGCATGAAGACGAATCCCAGATCGATGACGAGGGACACGATGGCGAGAATGAGGACCATGCCGCCGACAACGACGACGAGGACCTGACCGTCCTGGCGCCGGCGCGCCCGGGTTGACCGATGAGTCCTCATTGCTGCCTCTGGATGACTTCCGTGATGACCGCCCGCATCGTGATCGTCGAGGGCATCATGAGAAGCCCGGCGAGCGGCGGGGACCACTGAAAGCAGGCATAGACCGTGACTTGGTTTCCCGGAATGTCGCTGGCGGGGTCGTCCGCCGCGGTCGTCATCCGGCTCCCGCAACCTAAGGTCCCCGTGCTATTCACGGGATCGATCCGATTGATCGTACAGGGAGCGAATACGTTCGTCCCGAAGCTGTCGACCGGGAGCTGGTCGGACCTCGGAAAGCCGCTTGCGGCTGAATAGTCCTGCGGGCTGCTGATGACAGTTCCGGCCGGAGCATAGCCGGACCAGCAGGCGTTCACCCAGATGGTCGTGGGATTCAAGCCCCAAGCGTAGCTCCGCGCATGTTCGGTCATCTTTGGCCACGGGTATGGATCGTTCGGATTGTTCGGTCCATCGCAGTGAACGGATAATTGGAGTAGGTGGTCGGGGGCGCCTGGGGATCGCGCCATGACGAGGTAGGACAGAGAGCCGTCGAGCTGTGGATCGCCGCGAACCGAGCCGCCTCGCGGGCGACGTTCGTCAGCTGTTGCTGGTAGAAGATGAACAACCCGAACACGATGATGCCAAAGATCACGAGCAAGACGATCGGAAAGACGAGGGCGAACTCGACGAGGGCCTGTCCTCGACGGTCGCGTCGGATGAGGCGCATCAGTAGTTCGCCACGTTGAATGTTCGGACCCGTTCGATGAAGAAGTCACCGCCGAGTGTCGAGAGCGTGCCGCCGATGAACGGAATATCGAGTCGCAGGAGCGCGCTGAACCGATAGCACACGCGGACTTCCACGTACGGCCATGTGTTGGAGCCGGATTCCGGCAGCTGGGTATTGGTCGGGCGTGAGCCCGCCTCCAGAGACGGGCAGCCTGCCGGGATCCCTCCTCCTGTGTTGTAGGCGTCGGCGCACGACGGATCGGCGTCATCATGGACACAAACCACCGTCGGAAGCCCACTGCACTCGCCACCTCCACCGCCCGGCGCCGCATTCGGCAGCGATGCCGCTTCGTCGCAGACAGACTGCCATGCGGCCTGGTGAACGCTGAAGTAACCACTCGTGGTCACTGGTCCGGGAGCGACTCTCTCGGCCTCGCGCAGGTACTCCGCGGATGCCGTCTCGGCAGCCGTTCGCGCGGCGGATTCGATCATGATGCCGGCGCTGAACAGTCGTCCGAAATCGGCGATCGTGAGCAGAAGCACCAGGAGCAACGGCAGGATCAGGGCAAATTCGACGAGCGACTGGCCGCCGGAGCGACTGCCTGCGGTCGATCGATGAGCGGCGATCCATTTGCATGGACAGTGCAAGAAGCGTCCCTTTGGGATCCGCATGCCCCGGCGGCGCGGCAAGAGTACTAGGACCACCTTGCAGAGACCATTGCATGAGTTCTTTCGGAGGTGCTCTCTGGCAACACCCGAGGCGATGCGAATGCCGGGCGCGGATCGAGGCGGTGAGCGCGGACGACGTCCTGCCGCGGCCGAAGCACACATCGATCTGGAGCGGCTGGCAGCGGTCATGGTCGGCGACGCCGCGGCGATCGCCGGCTCGCTCGAGACGGCCGGCTTCGGTCCCGTCGAGATCATCCACGACGAGGGCGAGCCGTGCGGGCTGAAACCTTCCGGGCATCGCGTGCCTCGGTGATGGTGAGCGGCCCTGCCGCCCCACCACCAGCCATTTGATGGAAGAGGACACAAAGATGGACCGGACTCGACAGATCAAGGCAATCGGCACGGGCGCCGTCGCCCTCTTCCTCGTCGCGGGAGTGGCTCTCGGCACCGACGCGATCCTGCGCACCCCGACGTCGACGCCGTCGGTGATCCTCACCGGCGACGACACGGCCGCCCCCACGGAGACCCCGGAGACCCAGGAGGCCCCTGAGGCCACCGAGACCCCCGAGGCGACCGAGGCCCCCGAGGCCCCCGAGGCGACCGAGGCGGCTGAGGCTCCCGAGGCGACGGAGACGCCCGAGGCCACCGATGACCAGGACGAGGACGGCGACGAGGACGAGGACGGCGACCAGGACGGCGACGAGGACGACAGCGATCACGCCACGCCGGAGCCGACCGAGACCCCCGAGGCGGACGAGACCCCGGAGCCGACCGAGACCCCCGAATCCGAGTCCGAGTCCGACGACGACGGCAGCCAGGACTGACCCGAAGCCATCACGACATCACGTCCCCGGGCGCTTGGAACCCGGGGACGTGACCAAAGGACCCCTGACGATGACCCCGCCGAGGACGCATCATCCAGCCGGTGCCCGCCGGTCGACGCGCCGGCGCAACGGGCCCGACCAGCCGGAGTCCCCACGATCGAACGCGACGCAGCCCCGCCTGACGACCGTCCGCCCGTCGACCTCGAAGCCCGCCGGGCGGTCGAGGCTGTCCTCGCCGGCGATCGGGACGCCTTCCGCGTTCTCGTCGAGCGCGAGTCGAGCTCGGTCGTCCGCGCCTGCCACCGCGTCCTCGGTGACCTGCACGACGCCGAGGACGCGGCCCAGGAGGCGTTCGTGATCGCCTACCGCTCGCTCGCCGGCTGGCGGGGCGACGGGTCGTTCGGCGCGTGGCTGGGGCAAATCGCCATCCGGACCGCCGTCCGCCGGGCCAAGAGCCGACGGGCGGTCTCCCGGATCGACCCGACCGACCCCGAGCGCCTGGCCGGCCCGACGCCGGGCGACGCCTCGGCGGGCACCGACCGGGCCAGCCTCGCCGCGCTCGCCCTGGGGCTGACCGGATCGACCGATCCGGCCCAGCTCGCGCTGCGCACGGAGCGCGCGAGCGACCTCCGCCGGGCGGTCACCCGGCTCGACGAGCCGTACCGTGAGACGGTCATGCTCCGCTTCTTCGGCGAGCTCTCACTCGCCGAGATCGCGACCGAGACCGGTCGTCCGATCGGGACCGTGAAGACCCACCTGTTCCGCGGGCTGCTTCGCCTGCGCGCCGCCCTCGAAGCGGAGGGCGGCCGATGACCCGACCGCTCCGCCCCACCGACCTGTCTGGCGCAGACGGTCCCGAGCCGACGTCCGCGCAGCTCGCCGACGCGCTCGCCGCCGCCCGCCAGCTCGAGGGTCTCCTCGCTGCGGAGGACGTCCACCCGTCCGCGACCTTCGTCCACCGGGTGATGGGCGCGATCGTCGCGGAGCCGCGGCCACAGCCGGCGATCGCCGCCGGATACGCCGCCCGTCGTGGCCGCTTCCGGGCGCTCATCGGGTCGCTCGCCGACACGTGGCGGGTGGCGACGACGGCCGGACGGCCGTTCGCGGTCCGCGCCCAGGCGGCCGCGTTCGTCCTGGTCGCGGTGGTTGCGTTCAGCTCGCTCGGCGGGCTGGCCGCGGTGGGCGCGCTCCAGATGCTCGGCCCGGGGCCGACCGACGTCGTCCCGCCCCCGCCGAGCCAGGTCAACCCTCAGAGCGCCACTCCGACACCGAGCGCCACTCCGACACCGAGCGCCACTCCGACACCGAGCGCGACGCCCACACCGAGCGCGACGCCCACACCGAGCGCATCCGCCGAGCCGAGCGTATCGACCGATGCGTCTGGCACGGCGAAGCCCACCGCGAAGCCGACGGCGAAACCCACCGCGAAGCCGACGGCCAAACCCACTGCCGAGCCGACGGAGGCGCCGGACGCGACCGAGACGCCCCAGCCGACAGAGACGCCCCAGCCGACCGAGACGCCCGACTGATCCGGGGCCCGCAGATGTGGCTGCGACCCGGAACAACGCGCGACCGAGACGCCGCATCCGACCGAGACGCCGCACGAGAACGACGACCGCTCGCCGTCGGGGGCTCATGCGTGAGCGAGCGTCTTCGCGGTAGGACGAAAGGGCTACTAGCCCGGTCTGCCTCGGGAGCGCATGCTCCTGACATGGTCAAGCAAATCGCCGTCGGCGCCCTCTGGGCTCTGACGCTCTGGGTCTTCGGGGCGTTGGCCGCTTTCTTCCTGGGCATGCCCGGGTGGGCCGTTCCAGTCGGATCGATCGGGGTCGGGCTGTTCGTCGCGGTCGACCCGGCGGGCTGGCTCTGGAGGGCGAACGCACCGGCATCGACGAACCCGCGGCCTGAATACGCATCGATCGAGCTCGAGCCGCGGCGTTCGGCTTCCTAGATCACTGGGGCCGTCAGCCGATGCGAGGCTTCGGCTGGGCTTCTGCGTTGACGACAAGCCCCCTGGCGCTACGGGTTGCAGGGTTCGCCGGCCGTACAGGCGGCGTCCAACCGGAGGATCCCCATCGAAACGGAGGGCGTTCCCTCCTGATTGAGGGCCGCGCCACCGCTATACGTCACTGTCCACGAGATGATCCTCCCGACCGTCCCGGCCTGAGACCCGAAGTTGCTCGCGACCTGGACGTTGTCGGTCGGCGCCCAAACCACGCCGGCAACGCTGAGCAGTCCATTCCCGGTCAGGCTGAGTACGTTCGTGCCCGTGTTCGAGGTGCTGCTGCTCGACGTACACAGCTGCGGCATGCGGGGGGCGGTGAGCGGTACGAAGCAGGTGTCGTCGGTGTGGATCATGAATGTCAGCGGCAGGCCGTCCGGCGACTCCACCGGTCCCAGAGTCGCAGGATCGATGGCGGGCGACGCGCGACACAAACTGCCTGAGCACGTCGTGCTCCCGACGTTCAGGGTCACCCCTTCGGCAGTCGCTCCGTCGAACGACTTGTCCTGGTCCATGACGATGACGACCCCCGCCGCGGCATCGGTGATTCCGCCGAAGATGTACCCGCGGAGCGTGACGTTGCCGTGGAAGACAAACACGCCGTTTGTCGCGTCGCTCTCGAGATAGGCCGCGTCGTTGGCCTGTTGCACGTTGAAGTCTTGTTGGTAGATACCAGGCTTGTAGCACTTGAGGTTGATCGTCGCCGGGTCCACCTCGGGTTTGAGGGGCATGACCAAACCGACCGGCTTGTTGACACAGCCCAGATCCTCCCCGGCGGACTGCGTCGCGTAGGTCTGGTAGACCGGACCGGTCGCCGTCGGGAAGCTGTAACCGGCGGGTTCGGGGATCTGTTCATAGAGAGGGATTCCCGGTGGCGTGCCGGAGCCGTTGTTCCACGGGTCTGGCGTCTCGACATCCCAGTGGTAGATCGAGAAGCCTGGGTCGAGATTGACTCTCGATGATGAGTTCGTCACGACCGTCGTGTTCGATCCGATATCCCCGCGCAAGATGTTGACCACGGAGTTCGTGCCGTTGACGTTGACGTTCTGGCGGTTGCCGTCGATCGTCGGCTGGCCCGGCTTCCCCTTTGGATTGGGCGGGCGAAGCGTCACGAGCGTGTACGACTTGCTGTACACCAAGCCTGCGACGGACGTCGTGCCGAGGTTCCAGTTGGTCTGCCCAAGGACCCTGGCGAATGTGAGCGAGAAGCTGAGCCTGCGGATCGCCACCTGGACGGCGCGATCAGGGGCGCAACTCACACACGTCGGCGACGGCGTCTTGATCGTGGCCGCGTAATCACTGCCGGGCAGCTGGCAATCCAGGACGTCGCTTTGATACGGGGTCCCCTGGCCGCAGTCGGGGAAGGCCGCGCCAGGGCCTGATAGCTGATTGAGAAGGTTCCTCATCGCGTCCGTCCGGGCGTTCGCGTACTCCGTTAACCCGACGGTACGTGTGCCCTTGAGCTGCAGGTCCTGGGCGCCCGCCAGTGCGGCCGCGTCCGCGACGCTGCGTTGAAATCGCAGCTCTGTCAGGGCACGACTGACGTCGATGGCCAGAGCCGCCATGCCGAGGAGAACGGTCATGAACAGGGCGACCAGTGGGACCATCTGGCCGCTCTGCCGACCACGGTGCGGGTGGCGCGCACGCGGGAGGTGGCCTGACAGCGCGGTCACGGCGCCGGCTCCATGCGGAATTGCGCGGTCGTACTCAGGCTTCCATTGCCAGGGATCCAGGGGAAGAAGATCGGAACGACGTGGCTCACGCAAATCGTTACGAACCACGCGGTCGTGTTGTCGACGGGCGGGCACTTCCCGCTTGGCGGCTCGGTCGACCAGACCGCCTCGACGCCCTCCGCCGAGGGGGGCGAGGCAGGCAGGTTTGTGTGGTCAGGGTAGGTCGTGTAGTTCGTGCTGTTCCACTCGCTGGTCGTGTACCCGATGAGGGAGGAGTTCCGGGCGATAAGATCCGCCTCGGTGAAGAGCGTCGAGATGTCTCGACAGGGTGTGACCTGTTGGGTTGCCTCCCAGCGACCGAGATCCCGCGCCACCTGGGTCAGGGTGTTCTGAGCCCACAGGATCACGCCGAACTGGATGATGCCTCCGATGATGAGCATCAGGACCGGGAAGGCGATGGCGAACTCGACCAGCGCCTGGCCCCGCTGGGGGACGCGGCCTTGTGGCGCTGCGGCGCTTTGGGAGCGGGACTGACCTCGACCGAACACAGGCAATCACCCGTACGGACGTACCATCGGCGATTGCCGATGGTACTCGTTGAACCCTATGGTCACAATCACAAACGAGCGCGCCACCGTTTCGTTCGGTGTGCCGGCGCACCGCATAGTCGCTGGCCGCAAAGGAGTCGTTGACAGCTCGAGACGCCCGGCTCCCGGTTGCCAGGCGGAGGAACGACCGTGGGGGACCGGGTCAGGCGACTGGACGCCGGAGGCGCTACGCTCCCTGAGTGATCGTCGTCGTCGGTTCCCCACTCCATCGGCCGGCAGCGGGGGACCGCGCGTCCGATGTTGTGGGCGTGGGCCCCGGGGTCGCCCGGGCGGCGGCAGCAGCCGGCGCCACGGTCCAGCTCGTAGGGAAGGTCGGCGACGACCCGGCGGGGGACGCGACCCTCATCGCGCTCGCCCGGGACGGCGTTGGGCACGCGGCCGTCCTTCGGGATCCGACGCACGTCACGCCGATCGCGACACCCATCGAGGGCAACGATGACGCGTTCGTCGACGACGAACCGCGGTCCGGTCCCCACACGGCGGCGCCGCCGCTCTCGTTGGAGCCGGAGGATCTCGAGCTGGCCCTCGGCTACCTGAGCGCGTTCGCGGTCCTCGTCGTCGCCGAGCCGATCGGTCCGGCCAGCATGAAGGTCGCGATCGAGGCTGCGACGTATGTGGGCGCGACCCTCGTCGTCCTCGTCCCGGACGGCGCCGCTGTCCCCGATCTCCCGCGCGAGGCGATCGTCCTCGGTGCGCCGCCCGCCGATCCGGACGGCGTCTTCGCCGCCACGGTCGGGGCATTCGCGGCCGCTCTCGACGCCGGGGTCGCACCGGCGGAAGCGCTTCGGGCAGTGACGGCCGCCGCGGGCTGGGAGCTGGCCAAGGCCTGAGCGCCGTTCAGCCCGGCGCGGGCAGGATGAGCTCGGGCCCGTCGTTCCGGACGCTGTTCACGAGCGGTCGGACGGGGTACAGCTCGAGCGCCTCGGAGAGCGCCGGCCGGAGGAGGCCGTGGAGCTCGCCGACGTCGGTCAGGGTCGGGTCCAGCCAGAGATCCCAGTCCCGCGGATCGAGGATGACCGGCATCCGGTCATGGAGCGTGGCGATGAGCTCGTTGGGGGTGGTCGTCAGGATCGTGAACGTCCGGCGGACCTGCTCGGTGACCGGGTCCCGCCAGGCTGACCAGAGGCCCGCCAGCGCGAGGGGCGCCCCGTCCACCCGGTGGATGAGGAAGGGCTGCCGGCTCGTCGCGTCCCGCCGCCACTCGTAGAAGCCGTCCGCCGGGACGATGCAGCGGCGCTTGCGGAAGCTGTCCCGGAAGGCGCCGCTCGTGGCAACGGTCTCCGCCCGGGCGTTGAACAGGCGCGACGCGATCTTCGGGTCCTTCGCCCACGACGGGATGAGGCCCCACCGGTAGGCGGTGACCGCCCTCCGCTCATCATGCTCGACGACGACCGCGGCCTCCTGGGTGGGGGCCAGGTTGAAGTGGCCGCCCGGGTCGTCGACGAACGGCTCCGCGTCGAACAGGGCGGCGAGCTCGGCCGTCGGGCGCTGCTGGGTGAACCGTCCGCACATGGT
>CAWJIC010000025.1:0-13900 GCA_963842755.1 uncultured Chloroflexia bacterium
CCGATCCGTTCGTGGTCTTCACCAGCAACGCCTTCGCGATCCTGGGCCTCCGGTCGCTCTACTTCCTGCTCGCGGAAGCGGCCGCCCGCTTCCGGTACCTCAAGGTCGGGCTGGCGTTCGTCCTCGTGTTCGTCGGCGTCAAGCTCCTCGTTGCGGGGCTCCTGGAGATCCCCCCGCTCGTGTCGCTCGCGGTCATCCTCGCGATCCTCGGCCTGGCCGTGGGGGCGTCGCTCCGCCGGGCAGGCGACGCAGGGAGCACGTCCAGTGGGGCCTCATCCCGGACGGGCGATTGAGATGACGCGCGCCACATGACGAAGCGGGCCCTGGTCACCCCGCTGGCAACGGCCGACGAGTCCGTGCGGTTCGAGTGCGGTCGCGCCGACATCGCGCATTTTCCGGCCGGGACCGTCACTCGCTGGATCCTCGAGCCGGGCTGGCGTTGGTCCTCCCATGTCGGCTCGGCGCAGGGGCTCGCGCTGTGCCCCATCCCTCATGTCGGATACCTCGTCGCGGGACGAATGGTCATCTCGATGGCCGACGGGCGAACCATACGTCTCGGCGCCGGTGACGCGTTTGCGATCCCGCCCGACCACGACGGCTGGGTCGAGGGCGACGAGCCGTGCGTGCGGATCGACGTTGCCGCGACGAGACATCCGTGCCGCCGTCGTCGAGAGCCCGAGCCGCTGCCCGAGCGCCGTGGCCGACGGGTCGCCGGTCGCGCGGGCGAGGAACAACGAGATCGCCGGGTTGTCCGTCTACCTCGCGTCCACCTGGGAACGTGTCGATGATAACGACCGCCCTCGGCTGGGGCAGCCTGCTGCATGCAGACGTCCTCGCCACCCCACCGGAAGCACAGTCGCGACTGCGGGCGGCCCACGTATGGGGATCGAGAGCGTCTTCGGCTGGGTCGTCGGCGAGGCCGGCGTTCGGCGACTAAATAGAACAAGTGTTCGTGGCGCGCCCGACAGGAGTTGGACGTGGGCGTACCTACTCGGACCTCCGGCGTATCCCGATCGAAGGAGCTGAGGTGTGGCTGGGGGCCGCACAGAGCAGCGCGTAGAGCGGTACTGGACGCGGATCGTGCCGGCCGCGGGCCGTCGTATCGCCCGGCCCACGATGTCGCAAGGGATCGTCGATCAACGCGTCAGGGTGATCTTGCTGATGCTCCGCGGCGTCTCCGGATCGCCGCCCCGAGCGAGCGCGAGGTGATAGGTGAAGAGCTGCGCCGGGATGATGCTGACGATCGGCATGAGCCAGTCAGGCAGGCCTGCGATCGCGTCAGTGCGCCGGTCGCCGGGGCGCCGGCCGGTCGACAGGCCGAGCACGTCGGCTCCGGCGGGCAATCCGTCGAAGCGATCCGCGACCACCAGGAGGGTCGCCCCGAGCTCGTCGTGGAGCCGGATGAGCAGGGTCAGCATGTCCGCCCGGGCTCTGCCGGACGGTGCGACGGCGAGGACCGGCAGGCCCGGCTCCGCAACCGCGATCGGCCCGTGCTGGAAGTCCGCGGCGGAGTAGGCGTCAGCGAAGAGGTAGGTGAGTTCTTTGAGCTTGAGCGCCCATTCGAGCGCGGTCGCGTACTCGTAGCCGCGCCCGAGCACGATGCACGCGCGCATCTCCCGGAAGCGGGCCGCCGCCCGCTCGGCATCCGCCTCGACATCCAGGGCGCCGCGCATCGCCGCGGGAACTCGGGCCAGCGTCTCGCGGGCAGCGGCGGCTCCGTCACGGAGCACGGTCGACAGGAGGGCCAGCGCGAGGAGCTCGGCCGTGTACGTCTTGGTGGCCGCGATCGCCCGCTCGGGCCCGGCCGCGATGTCGATCAGCCACTCGGCGGCGACGGCCAGCGGCGAGGATCGGTCGTTCGTGACGGCGAGGGTCAGCGCGCCCTGACGACGACCCTCTTCGACCACGCCCACGACATCGGGGGAGCGGCCCGACTGTGAGATCCCGATCACGAGCGCGTGGCGCAGCCGTGGTCGTGCCCCGTAGATCGAAAGCAGCGATGGCGCCGCCAGCGCGACCGGGAGGTCGTTCCGCGTCCCGAAGATGTACTGGGCGTAGACGCCGGCGTGATCGGACGTTCCCCGGCCGGCGATCACGACGAACTCGATCTCGCGCGACCGGATCGCCCGCGCGATCGCCTCGATCAGCGGCAGACCCGTCTCCAGCAACCCGGCCGCGACGGCCGGCTGTTCGAGGATCTCATCCCTCATCCCCATCGGTCTGGCCTCATCTCGGGTCCGCGTCGACGTCGGCGAAGCGACTCGCGAGCGCGTCCTCGGCGTGGACGATCCGGCCCGCGATGAAGGTCGCCACGATCTCGAGCTCCGGCGTGAGGAGGACCGCGTCGAAGACGGCGCCCGGAGCGAGGACGCCGTGCCGGTCGGCGACGTTCAGCAGCCGGGCCGGCACGCTCGTGACCGTGGCGACGGTGTCGGCCACCGACCAGCCGAGGAAGGTCCGCACGTTGCGGATCGCCTGGTCGAGGCGGAGCACGCTGCCGGCGAGCCGGCCGTCCCCGAGTCGGGCCGTGACGCCGTCGCTGGTCACCTCGAGGTCGCCGAGTGGGTAGACGCCGGGCAGCATCCCCAGGGCGGCGATCGCGTCGGTGACCGCCGAGAACCGTCCCGGACGGACGACGCGCGCAGCGAGCGCGAGGACCTCCGGGGCGACGTGGATCCCGTCCGCGATGAACCCGGCCGTCACCCGCTCGTCGAGCAGGACGGCGGTGACCAGCCCGGGCTCGCGATGGTCGATGGCCGGCATCGCGTTGAACACGTGGGTCGCATAGCGGATCCCGGCGTCGATCCCGGCGATCCCCTCGGCCAGCGTGGCGGCGGAGTGGCCCGCCGAGACGACGATGCCACGCTCGGCGAGCGTACGGACGAGCGTGATCGCACCGGGCAGCTCAGGGGCAAGCGTGACCATCCGGATGCCGGTCCCGGGCGACCAGTCTGCGACGGTCTGAAGATCGGGCAGCCGCAGGAAGGTCTCGTCATGCACGCCGCGCCGGGCCGGCGCCAGGAACGGCCCCTCGAGGTGCAGCCCGAGGGGCCGTGCCCCGACGAAGCCCGGCGGCGGTCCCGCCAGCAGGGCCTGCCGCGCGGCCGCGATCGTGGCCAACGGCGAGCTGATGATCGTGGGCAGGAACGCCGTCACGCCATGGCGCGGCAGCTCCGCCGCAGCCTCCCAGAGCCGGTCGGGGGCCGATCGTGAAGTCGATCCCGAACGCGCCGTTGAGCTGCAGGTCGATGAAGCCCGGCGCGAGCATGAGCCCGGTCGCATCGAGCCTGCGCGCACCGGCGGGGCACGGAAGCTGCTCCCCGGCGTCGATCGACTGGATCCGACCCGCGTCGACCAGCACGGCAGGGTGCTCAACCGAGCCCGACGGACCGATGAGGGTCGCACCGTGGATGTAGAGCGGCGAACCGGGCGGCGTCGGCGGGCGACTGGCATCCCCGGCGCTGGTCATGCCGCCCCGCCGTTTGCCGTCGCCGTCGCGAAGGGTCCGACGCAGGCGCAGCTCAGGCTCGCCGTACTGCGGCTCCACCCGCTGCGCGCCGTCCGGCTGCCAGCCCAGGCGGGAGTAGAAGCCCCGCGCGGCGGCGTTGGCCGCGAACACCCACAGCGTGGCCTCGTCCACGCCATCGCGACGGAACCGGTCGTCGGCTGCGGCGAGCAGTCGGGTCCCCACGCCGAGTCCCTGCGTGTCCGGACGCACATAGAGGCTGTAGACGTGCCCCGCCGCCGGCTCGTCAGGGTCCGTTCCGATCCGGATGACACCGAGGACGCCGCGCCCGGTCCGCTCCGCCACGAAGACGACGGCGTCGGCGGGCGGGTCGCTCAGCGTGGGGCGCCACAGGGCCCGGGCGCCGTCCTCGTCGTACATGCCGATGACGTCAGCGGGCAGGAAGCCCGCGTAGGAGCCGTGCCAGCACGCGAGGAAGACCGCGGCGACAGCGGTGAGGTCGTCCGGACGCGCCTCGCGGACGGTGATGGCCGCCTCGGGGTTCACGTCGCCAGGGGACCTGACTGGCCGGCGGTGCGTGCCGCGACGTGGCAGGCGGCGGCATGGCCGCGTGCGAGATCGAGCAGCCGTGGTTCGATCGTCCGGCAGACGTCCTCGGCGATGGGACATCGCGGATGGAACGGGCAGCCGGATGGCGGCTTGGCCGGGTCCGGCACCTCGCCGGTCACGGTGGCTTCGATCGGTTGGGTGATCCGCGGGTCGGGAACGGGCACCGCGTCCCGCAGGGCGCGCGTGTAGGGGTGCCGGGGGCGGTCCAGCACATCGCTCCACGAGCCGACCTCGACGATCCGACCGAGGTACATCACCGCGACCCGGTCGCTCAGGTGGCGGACCATCGCGACGTCGTGGCTGATGAAGAGGTAGCTCAGGCCCAGTTCGCCGCGGAGTCGCACGAGGAGGTTCATGATCTCGGCCCGCACCGAGACATCCAGGGCGGAGACCGGCTCGTCGAGGAGCAGCACCTGCGGCTCGACGGCGAGCGCCCGGGCGATGCCGACCCGCTGCCGCTGGCCGCCGGACATCTCGTGCGGATATCGTTCCGCGAACTGGGGCGGCAGCCCCACCATGTCGAGCAGCTCGCTCACCCGGCTCGAGCGGCCCCGCGCGTCCCCGGACAGGCGGTGGACGGTCAGGACCTCGTCGAGCGCGCGGCCCGCGGTGCGCCTCGGGTTCAGCGCGGAGTACGGGTCCTGGAAGACCATCTGGATCCGGCGCCGCTGCTCGCGGAGCCGCCGGCCGGTCAGCGCGGTCAGATCGACCCCGTCGAGCATCACCCGGCCGGAGGTGGGTTCCTCCAGGCGCACGAGCACCTTCGCCAGGGTCGACTTGCCGCAACCGGACTCGCCGACGATGCCCAGCGTCTCGCCGGCACCCACCGTCAGCGAGACGCCGTTCAGCGCGATCACGACCCGATCGGCTCCGCGCACTGCGTAGTGCTTGTACGAGGTCGATCGCTTCGAGCATCACCGACCCCACTCCTCGACGGGAACCCAGCACGCCACGCGGCCGGCCAACCGCGGTTGCAGGGTCGGCCGCACCCGGCACGCCTCGCGGGCCTGGTCGCAGCGCGGGCGGAAGGGGCAGCCCTCGACCACGTCGGTCGGCAGGGGAGGCCGGCCCGGGATCTGGACCAGCGCCGGCCGAGAGTCGTCGGCCGGGTTGGGCAACGCCGCCAGCAGGCTTCGGGTATAGGGATGCTGGGGTGCATGGAACAGCTGGTCGACGGGAGCGTCCTCCACGACGTGGCCGGCATACATCACGAGCACGCGGTCGACCAGCCGGGCGACGACCCCCAGGTCGTGGGTGACCCAGATCGTGGCCATGCCCAGCTCGCGGCGGAGCTCGTTCACGAGGGCCAGGATCTGCTGCTGGATCGTGACGTCGAGGGCCGTCGTGGGCTCGTCGGCGATGAGCAGCTTCGGGCGCATGGCGAGCGCGATCGCGATCACGGCGCGCTGCGCGCATCCCGCCCGAGAACTCGTGCGGGTAGGACCGCGCGGTGCGCTCGGGGTCGGGGATCTCGACCCGGGCGAGGAGTTCCAGGGAGCGGCGCTGCGCCTCGCTCTTCGCGACGCCGTGCGCGGTCATCGCCTCGGCCACCTGCGCGCCGATGCGCATGAGCGGGTTGAGCGACGTCATCGGGTCCTGGTAGATCATCGCCATCTGGCTGCCGCGCAGCTCGCGCATCCCACGCTCCGGGAGGGCGGTGAGGTCGCGGCCGTCGAAGGTCACCCGTCCGCGCGTGATGCCCAGCGGTGGCGACAGCAGCCGCATGATGCGCGAGCATCGTGAGCGATTTGCCCGAGCCCGTCTCCCCCACGAGCGCCACGGTCTCGCCCGGCCCCAGCTGCAGGCCCACGCCGTGGACGATCTCGAGATCGCCGTGGCGCGATCGGGCCGCGACGGCGAGGTCTTCCACCTCCAGCAGCGCGGCCCCGCCCATCACCCGCCCGTCGACGACAGGGAGAGGCGCAGCGCGCGGGGAGGCTGGGCGAGCGGTGCGGGGAGTCGCAGGGGTCCCGCCCCCGGCACGATCGCCCCCAGGATGCGCGCGGCGCGCGCGCCCGTGCAGCTGGGCACGACGGAGGGCAGTCCGTGCGCGGTATGCCACCCGATGAGGGCGAAGGCGATGGCTTCCTTCGCGTCGGTCGGTGCCCCGAACTCGGTCGACGGCCTGACCGTCACCCCGGGCAGCCGCTCGCGGAGCATCGCCATCAGGGTGGGGTTGGCGCAGCCTCCGCCGGAAACGACGAGCGCGTCGATCCCGTGGCGCCGAACCTCGGCCGCGACCGTCTCCGCCGTGAGCGCCGTGACGGTCGCGACGATGTCCTCGGTCCGCAGCCCGGAGCGCCGGGCCAGGGCGGCCTGCAGGTAGGCCGCGTTGAACAGCTCCTTGCCGGTCGTCTTCGGCGCCGGCAGGGCGTAGTACGGCTCGCGCAGCAGCTCGGCCAGCAGCCCCGCGTCGACCCGACCGGCTGCTGCGAGGCGACCATCCTCGTCGTAGCCGAGGGTGCCTCCGCTGGACGACCGCACGCGCCGCGTCGATGAGCGTGTTCGCCGGACCGATGTCATAGGCGAGCGGGCCCAGCGGTCCGCGCAGCAGCGTCATGTTGGCGATGCCGCCCAGGTTGAGCGCCGCCGGGTTGCCCGGCAGGTCAGACAGGAGGAGCGTGTCCATCTGGGAGACCAGCGGGGCCCCATGCCCGCCGGCCGTGATGTCGCGGATCCGGAGGTCGGCCACGACCGGGACGCCCGTCCGCTCGGCGATCCAGGCGGGCTGACCGAGTTGGAGCGTGCCCAGCGCCCGCTGTCCCTCGACCCAGTGGTAGACGGTCTGGCCGTGGGAGCAGATGAGGTCGACCGGACCGCTGCGGGCGATCGCCGCCGCGGCGACCTCGGCGAAGGCCTGGCCGATCAGCGTGTCGAGCCGGCAGACGTCGGCGAACTGCAGCTCGGCCGGAGGCAGGGTCCGCAGCAGGTGATCCCGCAGGCCCGCCTCGTACGGCGTCGTGGCCGTGTGGAGGACGGTCCCGTGGAGGACGCCCTCCCGCAGGTCGAACTCGACCAGCGCGGCGTCGATCCCATCGTGAGAGGTTCCGGAGATCATCCCGAGGACTCTCACCGGTCGGCCTCCAGCGCCGCGCGCAGCCGTCCCTGGGCCGCCGTGAGGCGGTGCTGTGCCTCGTCGACGTCGAGGTCGCGCCCGACGATCAGGATGGCGAGCTTCACGTCGAGGCCGGCCTGCTGCAGCGCCGCCTCCGCCCGGTCCCGGTCCGCCCCGGTGACGGCCTGGACGATCCGCACCGCCCGCTCGCGCAGCTTCGCATTCGTGGCGCGCAGGTCGACCATCAGGTTGCCGTACGTCTTGCCCAGCCGGACCATCGCGATCGTCGAGATCATGTTGAGGACGAGCTTCTGCGCGGTGCCCGCCTTGAGCCGCGTGGACCCGGCCAGGACCTCGGGCCCGACCGGCACCTCGATGGGGTACTCGGCCTCGTCGCTCAGCGGCGTCGCCAGGTTGCAGGAGAGCGACACGGTGAGCGCCCCGCGCAGGCGCGCGGCGCGGACGGCCGCGAGGACGTAGGGCGTCCTGCCGCTGGCCGCGATCCCGATGACCGCGTCAGCCTCTGTGACCCCATGGTCCGCGATGACCCGCGCCCCGGCATCGACATCGTCCTCGGCGCCCTCGCTCGCGTTGAGGATCGCCTCGGGGCCGCCGGCGATGATTCCCTGCACGAGGTCAGGAGGTGTGCTGAAGGTCGGGACGCACTCCGACGCGTCCAGCACGCCGATCCGGCCGGCCGTCCCGGCCCCGACGTAGAAGAGCCTGCCGCCTCGGGCGAGCCGGTCCGTGACGGCTTCGATGGCCGGCACGATCTGGCTCATGGCCGCGCGGACGGCCGCCGGGACCGTCGCGTCGGCCTCGTTCATGAGCCGGGCCAGCTCTTCGACGGAGGCGGCGTCGATCTCGCCGTAGCGCGGGTCGACCTGCTCGGTGAGCATCTCGTCCATCTGGTCGAGCCCCACGTCGTGGAACGAGTGCCTCATGCGCTGTCTCCATGTCGGGGGTCGAGGGCGTCGCGCAGGCCGTCGCCGAGCAGGTTGAGCCCGACGACGAAGGTCACGATCACGGCGCCCGGTGCGGCCATGGTCCACCAAGCCAGGTCGACGAGGGTCTTCGCGTCCAGCACCATCGATCCGAGCGAGGGCGCGGGCGGGGGCGTGCCCAGGCCGAGGAAGCTGAGGGATGCCTCGGTGAGCACCGCCCAGGACATCGACAGGGTCACCTGTACGATGACGATGGGCAGGATGTTCGGCAGCACGTGGCGAAAGAGGATCCGGCTCGTCGGGAACCCCAGGACGCGGGCCGCCTTGACGAAGTCGGACTCCCTCAGCGAGAGCACGGGTCCGCGAGTGACTCGCACGAAGATCGGGATGTACACGATCGCGATGGCCACCGCGATCGTGAACCAGGTACGGGCGAAGGCCGAGGCCAGCGCCAGGGCGAGGAGAAGCGGTGGGAAGGCGAAGAGCACGTTGGTGACCGCCAGGACGGGCGCCCGCACGCGGCCCCCGAAGAACCCCGCGCTGACGCCCGCCAGCGTCCCGATCACGGCCGACAGGGAGACGGCCACGATGGCCACGGTGAGCGAGTTCGCCACGCCGGCGATGCTGCGCGAGAAGATGTCCCGGCCGAACTGATCCGTGCCGAACCAGTAGGTCGGCGAGGGGCCCTGCAGCCGGTCGATCGGCGCCTGGGCGATCGGGTCGTAGGGTGTCAGCCCGAGCACCGCGGCCGCGGCCGCCACGGCGATGATCGCCGTGAGCAGGAGCCCCACCAGGCCGCTGTGGCTGCGCACCAGCCGGCGCCAGGCCGGCGCCCGGGTGCGTCCGGTCGCCCCCCGGAGGCTCGGCGCTGCCACGTCGATCGTCACGACGCACGCACCCGGGGATCGATCAGCCGGTAGAGCAGGTCGGTCAGCAGGTTCACGAGGACGAACGAGAGCGCGATGACGAGGACGGTGCTCTGGACGACGGCGTACTCCTTCTGCTGCAGCCCGATGAGCACCTGCCGGCCGATGCCGGGGACGGAGAAGATCTGCTCGACGACGACCGCACCGCCGAGCAGGTAGCCGAACTGGATGCCCGTCATCGTGACGATCGGCACCAGCGCGTTGTGGAGCACGTGCCGGATCTGCACCTGCAGGGGTGCGACGCCCTTGCCGCGGGCTGTCCGCACGAAGTCCTGGCTCTGTACCTCGAGCAGCGCGGAACGGCCCGTGCGCATGATCGGGGCAGCGAGGCCGAACCCGAGCACCAGCGACGGGAAGAGCATCTGCTGGAGGTTGAGCCCGGGGTCGCTGAGGAGACGAGCGAAGCCCTGTGCGCTCGGGTTGTAGTGGAAGTACTTCGATACGAGGGCCAGCAGCGCCGCGCCCAGCAGGAAGCTGGGGACGGAGAGGGCGACGAGCCCGACCAGCTGGCCGGCCGCGTCGCGCGCTCCATTGGGTCGCGATGCCGACAGCATCGCGAGGGGGATGCCGAGGAGGAGGCCGAGGAGGGTCGCCAGGATCGCCAGCTCGATGGTGACCGGCAGTGCGGCGAGGGTCATGTCGAGCACGGACTGCCCCGTTCGCTGGGATATCCCGAGGTTGCCGCTCAGAACGTTGCCGAGCCAGCCGAAGAACTGGACGACGGGAGGCTGGTCAAGCCCGTAGTAGGCGCGCAGCGCCGCCAGCTGGCCCGGGGTGAGTGCTGCTGAGGCTTCCGTGCCCAACGATGCCGTGATCTGGTTGCCGGGGATCACCCGCAGCATCACGAAGACGAGCACCGCGACCCCGAGGAGCGTGAGCACCGCCTCCGCGACCCGGCGGGTGACCCGGTGCGCGAGCACGGTCTGCACGTGGGACACCCCTTCGGTGACGAGTTCTCCCCTGATGCCGCCGAGGATACGGCGGCATCAGGGGAGTGTGGCTCACTTGACCGAGGTGGTCCGCAGGTACTGGAGCGACGCGTTCGGCATCGGGATGAAGCCGCTGACGCCTGCCGTCGTTGCCGTGTAGGCGTAGCTGGAGAACATCCAGACCCAGACGGCGTTGTCCTCGAGGTTCCTCGAGATCTGCGCGTAGATGTCCTTGCGCTTGGCAGCGTCGGTGGTGGTCTTGCCCTCGGCGAAGAGCTGGTCGAGCTCCGGCGAGGAGTAGCCGGCGACCTTGTTGAGGTTGCCGGTGCTCGGGAAGTACCGCCCGTACATGGTGTCCGGGTCAGGTCGTCCGCCGTTGAGCGCCACGGCTGCGTCGAAGTCGGCGGCAAGCCACTTGTCCACGTAGCCGCCGATCTCCATGACCTCGAGCTCGAGGGTGATGCCCGCGTCCTTGAGCTGGGCCTGGAGGTTCTGCGCCTCGTTGACCGAGGTCGCGTACTCGCCCTGCGAGACGATCGTCTTGATGGTCACTCCGCCGGCGTGGCCCGCTTCCGCGAGCAGCGCCTTGGCCTTGTCCACGTCGCGGGTCGGACACGGTCGGGCCGTGGGGTCGCTGCGGTACGCGGGGGACGTGATCGGTCCGGTCACCGCGCCCTCGCCGAGGGCGGCCGTATCGAGAACCTGCTGGCGGTCGATCGCGCAGGCGATGGCCAGACGCACCTTCACGTTGTCCAGGGGCGCGCGCCGGGCGTTGAGCTGGAGCACGTGGTAGGCGAGCTGCGGGGTCTTGGTGACGGTGATGCCGTTACCCGCCGCGCTCTTCGCCACGAGCGGGTCGTCGAGCACCGCGAGCTGGACATTGCCCGATTGCAGGGCGGCCACGATGGAGGTCTCGTCCGGGATGATCCGGAACTCCACCGTCGCGAGCTTCGGCTTGTCGCCCCAGTACCCAGGGTTCGCGGCAAGGGTGATCGACTCGTTCGGCTTGCGCTCCTTGAACGCGAAGGGGCCCGTGCCGTTCGGCGTCTTGCCGAGGGACGCCTCGGTGTCGTCCTTGGACAGCATCGCCAGGTTGACCGTGGCGAGTCCGGCGAGGATGGCGGCGTCCGCGTTCTTGAGCTTCAGGACGACGGTCTGGGGATCCGGCGCCTGCACCTCCTCGATCGAAGCGAGGGATGCGGCCGCGACCGCGGCGGTGGCCTCCTCCCGGATCTTGTCGAGGGAGAACTTCACGTCGGCGGAGCTGAAACCCTTGCCGTCGTGGAACTTGACGCCCGCCCGCAGCGTGAGCGTCAGGGTCTTGCCGTCATCGGACGATTGCCACGACTCCGCGAGACCCGGAACGACGTTGAGCTTGTCGTCGAGCTCGGTCAGCGTCCCGTAGATCGTCCCGAGGATCGCCACAGACTGGAACTGGGTGGCCTTCCAGGGAAAGAGCGTGTCCGCGTCGCTGGTGATCCCCGCGACGAGGTTTCCACCGGGGGCCTCCGTCGCCGCAGCACTCGGGGCCGGGCTGGTGGCCGCCGGGCTGGTGGCGGCCGGGCTGCCGGTGGAGGTGCCGCACGCCGCGGCCAAGAGCCCGATGACGGCGACGGCGGCCAGGAGCCTGCCCCAGGCTGCCGTCCGTGACCTGCGTAGATCCATGATCGCCTACCTCCGGTCGACCGCGGGCGATCCTCGACCGCGGGGTGGTCGGGCGCCTCCGGCCCGGCTGGTGCCTGCGCCTCAGTGACCGAGCGCAGCACGCGGCATCGTTGCACCCGGCGGCGCCCAAGTCAAGAGTTGACACGGATAGTAGATACTGCGTAAGGAACTGACATGCGCCGCAGGGAAGGGTCCGACATGCATCGCCTGCGCGAGGTGCTGACCTCCGGGCTCACGGGCAGCCCACGGCCGCTCTACCCGGGCGCCGTGGCGCTGGTGGTGCGCGACGGATCCAGGCAGCCCACGGTCGCGGTGGGGGACGCGCTGCGCTACGAAGATGCCGACGGGACGGAGCTTCCGATCGGAACTGCGGGTCGCGATGCGCGCGGAGACCGTCTTCGACGTGGCCTCCCTCACCAAGCTGTTCACCGCCACCGTGCTCATGACCCTGGTCGAGGACGGCCTGCTCGCCCTCGACGGGCCGATCGCCGAGCACCTTCCGTCGTTCGCAGTCCGGGGACCGCCGGGCGGTCACGCTGCGGCAGCTCCTCAGCCACACGTCGGGCCTGCCCGATCTGCTCCGGTTGTGGACCGACTGGCCGGACCCGGCAGCGCGCCGCCGGGCGGTTCTCGAGGCCCCGCTGAAGGATCCGCCCGGGACCGCCTTCGAGTATTCGTGCATCGGCTACATCGTGGCCGGCTTCCTCGCCGAGCAGGTCAGCCGCCGGACCCTGCCCGAGCTGGTCCAGGAGCGGATCTGCCGGCCACTCGGCCTTGCCGACACCGGGTACCTTCCTTCTGCCGATCAGGTCGCGCGGACCGCCGCCACGGAGTACGAGCCCAACGAGGGTCGGGGCATGGTTCGGGGCAGCGTGCATGATGAGAACTCGTGGTCACTGGGAGGGACCGTGGGCAACGCCGGGATCTTCAGCACGGCCGCCGACCTGGCGAGGTTCGGCGAGACGCTGCGTCGCGGCGGCGAGGTGGACGGCACCCGGATCCTCCAGGATGCGACCGTCTCGGAGATGTTCCGCGACCAGTTGCCGGAGGGGATTGACCCCGGATTCCGACACGGGCTCGGCTTCCGCATCGGCGACGAGACGTTCATGGGAGTGCTGGCCGCGTCGGGAGCCGTCGGCCACACGGGCTTCACCGGCACCTCCCTGGTGATCGACGCTACCCGCAGCCTCGTGGTGGTCCTGCTGACCAACCGGGTCCACCCGAGCCGGGACTGGTCCGACATCGCCGCCATGCGACGCCGCGTCGCCGAGGTCGCCGCAGACCGGCGGCGCCCGCAACGAAGGAGAGACCCGCATGACGCGACCGGCAGCACCATCTCCGGCGCCGCCCGCCGATGCCGGCAGGGGTGTGCTGGTCACCATCCGCGCCGCCCTGCCGACCCTCCGTCCGGCCGAGCGCCGCGTCGCCGAGGCCGTGCTCGACGACCCTGCCGCGGTCGCCGGACGCTCGATCAGCGCACTCGCCGGCCAGTGCAGCACCTCCGGGGCGACGGTGCTCCGGTTCTGCCACGCGGTGGGCTACCGGCACTACCCGGACCTGCGCCTCGCCCTGGCCAGGGAGACCGGCCGCGAGGAGGCGGACAACGGCGCGGGTGCGCACCTCACCGGCGACATCAGCCCCACCGACAGCATCGAACAGATCGTCGCGAAGATCACCTACAGCGACGCGCGGGCCATCGAGGACACCGCGGCCACCCTCGATCTCGGCGCGCTCTCGCGGGCGATCGATGCGGTGGCGAGCGCCGAGCGCGTCGACATCTACGGGATCGGCGCGAGTGGCTTCGTCGCCCAGGACCTCCACCAGAAGCTGCACCGGATCGGGTTGCTCTCGTCCGTCTGGCCTGACCCGCACGCGGCGCTGACCTCGGCCGCGCTGCTGGGACCCCGCGATGTCGCCATCGCGATCTCGCACACGGGCACGACGATCGACACGATCGAGGCACTGCGCCTCGCGGCAGACCGGGGGGCCACCACCATCGCGATCACCAACTTCGGCCACTCGCCCCTGACCGGGCACGCCCGGCACGTGCTCACCACGGCTGCCCGCGAGACGACGTTCCGGTCGGGGGCCATGGCCAGCCGGATCGCCCAGCTGGCGGTCATCGACTGCCTGTTCGTCGGCGTGGCCCAGCGCTCGTACGAGCGGACGATGCGTGCGCTCGAGCTGACCTACGCCGCCGTGCAGAGCCGGCGGATGCCCACTCGTGAGTCGAAGCGCCGCACCCGGTCGTCCGAGCCTCGGGCGTGAACTCGCCGCGATGAAACGGTGCCTCGGCTGCCGGGCTC
>CAWJIC010000026.1:0-9376 GCA_963842755.1 uncultured Chloroflexia bacterium
GACGAGATTGCCGGACTGAACGGCGTTCGGTCCGGACGAGGTGGGACTGGTCGGAGCGAGAGGACTTGCCCCGACAAACCGGGGACGTCTCACCACCGCTCCGGACCAAACCAAACCGCCCAGCCCGGGACGTCTCGGGCCGCGACCCGGTGACTACCGGCCCGACGCACAGGCGGACTGTTCGCGCTCGCGCTCATGGCCACGGTGACGCCGGTACCTGCTACCGGGCGGCGAGCTCGATGTCGGCCTCAACCTGCTCCGGAACCTGGCGGCGTCACTCGCCTTCTGAGCCAGGGTCCGGGGTAACGCGTCTGATGGGGGTTTCACCGGCGACCCGTCGCGGTCGCGGCTACGCGCGTGCGGGAAGTTCGACCTCGAAGGCATACCAGTCGAGGCACGCCCGACACCAGGGCGTCGCCGAACGTCGCCGCCCTGGTGTCCCGTCGGTCGATCAGAATGCCGCACCGAGGCCAGGTGGGGTCGCCGTAGGCGTACAGATGGGCACCAGCAGCACTCTGTGGCACCCGCCACTCTTCTTGGGGCGGGTCGTCTGGTCGCAAGCGCCAGAACGCTTGGTCCAGCCCATCAAGGCTCCTTGAGTTCGGCAGCAAGGTGAGACAAACGGGGGATGCAGGGGCGATCGGGGCCTATTCGGCGACCGGCACCTCGGGCATCGTGTCGTCGTACAGCCACCTGTCGAACAATGAGGTCAGATCCGATCCCGAGATCTCCTCCGCAAGCGCGATGAAGTCCTCGGTGGAGGCTGAGCCACCGCCGTAGCGGTCCACCCAGGCGCGGAGTGTGCCGAAGAACGCCTTGTCGCCAACGCGGAGGCGCAACGCCTGGAGCGTCAGCGCTCCACGGCCGGAGACCGAGCGGTTGAAGAGGTTGTGGGGTGGCGGATCTCCCGGTGGTGGGAGACCGAGAGCCTCCTGCTGGCTGTACTCAAAGGCGACCAGCTCGGCGACGGTCGCCTTGCCGCGATGCTCCTGCCAGAGCCACTCGGCGTACGTGGCGAAGCCCTCGCTGAGCCAGATGTCCTTCCACCGTGCGACCGAGACGTAGTTCCCGAACCATTGGTGTGCGATCTCGTGAACGAGGACGTTCTGAAGCGGCGCCCCCACCACCGCGAGCGTCTGAGTCTCAAGAGCACCCGGCACTCCGGGGACGAGGGCGACGCCGTACGCCTCGAATGGATACCGTCCGAGGTGGTCGCTCAGGAACGCGATCATCTCGCCCTGGCGGGCCAGATTGTCGCGAATGAATGGCTCGAAGGTATCCGAGAAGTTGGGCGGGAGCAGGTTGCGTACGGGCACGCCCGCGACGGACGTCGCCTCGCGGTCGTCGACGATCGAATAGTCGCCGATGACGACTGTTGCCAGATAGGTCGCCATGGGGTCACGCGCCTCCCACTTCCACGTGACGCCGGCCGGTGCCGTGATGGTGTCGATGAGGACTCCGTTGGCGGCGGCAACGAGGGGCTTGGGAACCGTCAGCCGGAAGGTGTAGGACGCGTTGTCCGAGGGGTGGTCGTTGCAGGGGAACCAGCTCCGCGCGCCGTCGGGTTCCGAGACGACGTACTCCGTCCCCGACGTGGCCTTCCAGCCGAGGGTGACCGGGAAGCCGGATGTCGAGGAGAACGGCTGTGGCGTGCCGCGGTAGCGGACTCTGAGGGTGAACTCCTGCCCCGCCGCCAATGGCTCGCGAGGTCGGATTGTCATGTCCCGCTCCGTCCTCGCGAACGCCGCGCGTTCACCGTCGACCCTCACCTCAAGGACGTCGAAGCCGATGAAATCGACGTTGACGGAATCGAGACTGGTCGTCGAGGTCGCGGTCAATGTGACCAGCCCATCCAGCACCCTGTTGTCGGGGTCGAACGCGAGATCGAGCTCGTAATGTCGGACGTCGTACCCCGGATTGCCGAGGGTCGCATCCATCGGCTCGCCGAGGCCCTGGTCCACGGCGAAGGTGTCAATGCCGGAAGAGCTCGGGGCTGGAGAGGGAGTCGAGGGCTGGGCAGGCGCGCTTGGGGGCGGTGGCCCTGATGGCGACGCCAGTCCAGGCGAGCACCCGACGACCAAGGCAAGAACCATGGCGCTTGCCACACGACGGCTTAACATGGTTCTCACCTGCCGACCGGACCGGACCTTGGGCGCGGTCGTGCTTCCTATCATGCGACGCTCTGGATGTCTCGCAAGTCGCACGGGCGCAATTGAGCTTCGGTTGCCCGGTGAGACGGACTACCAACCGTCATCTCACCTTGCTGCCGAACTCAAGGCTCTTCAGCGGGTCCACGCTTCCACGCTACGCCCGATCGACCCTGAGCGAAACCCCCTTCAGAAGCGTTACCCCGCCAGGGTCCCCGGGCCGAACGGCGGCCCCGGCGCCGGGCCGGGGCCGAACCGATCGATCCGTGCCGGATCCCGGCCCGGGTCACTCCGGGGGCAGCTCACGGTAGACGAGGTCGATGTCGACCCCCTGGCCGCGCCGGATGAGCCTTGCGCCGTAGTACACGACGAGCCCGACGACCACGATCATCCCCATGAATGCCGGCACCTGCCACCAGTTCTTGTCGAAGTCGCCGCTCAGCGCGAGCGCCGGGTAGGCGAGCGTGCACCACGTCAGGAAGACCATCACCAGGATCGACAGCGGGGCGACGATCCTCAGGACCGGGATGCCCGCGACGGTCATGTTCGCCGGCGACGCCAGGTAGAGGTCCGGACGCCGGCTCGGGAAGGTGAACGCCGCCACCCCGACGATGACGACGCAGACGACCCCGGCGAGGACACCGAGCGTCAACCACGTGATGAAGTCCGTGGAGACGACGGACCAGGCGAGCATGGCGGTAACGAGCGCCATGACGAGCAGGATCGCCGGGACCGGCGCATGGGTCCGCTCGTTGACCTCGGCGAACTTCTCGGGGAGCAGCCGGTCGAACGCCCAGGCGAAGACCGTCCGGATCGGCATGAACGTGTTGCCGACCATCGCGGGCAGGCTCCAGAACAGGAACGAGCCGACGATCAGCACGGTCAGGATCGGGATGTTGTAGACGAGGCTGGCCATGAAGTGGTACCAGGGCCCGGTTGGGATCGCGTACGCGGCGTTCCCGCCCGTGTTCACCGCGACCATGAAGTCGTAGCCGGCGACCTTGAACAGGAGCAGGGCGCCGATGCTGATGAAGACGACGTCCCAGGCCAGGGCGCCGAACATGATCTTCATCTGTCGGCTCCGGTTCGACGCACTCTTCAGCTCGCCGGACAGGTAGACGGACCACCAGTTCCACATCATGAAGGTCATCACGATGAAGACCGTGGGCAGGGTCGCGTTCCAGTTCGTGACGTCCGGTTTCGCCCCTGCCGCGTTCGCGGCGGCGATGACGTCGGAGGCGCCACCACCACCGAACTTCCCGTTGAGCGCGGCGAAATTCGCCTGGAAGTCGGGCGTCGACCCGATCGCCAGGACGATGAACGCCAGGAATGTCCCGACCGAGGCGATGATCCAGAACGCGTTCTGCCAGCGGAAGGTCGTCCGAAGGCCGGCGATGAGGATCCCCGACATCAACAGGATCATCGCGAGTCCGCCGCCGAAGACCCACTCGGCGTGGCCCTTCTGGTCCTGGAAGTTGGTGCCCCACTCCCGGAGGGTCGCGTTGTCGAAAATCACGCCGAGCGTGACGAGGATCGGGCCGAGGGCGTAGACCGGGAAGTACCGGGCCCAGAACGTCGCGCCGATCATCGCCGACAGTGCCGCGCCGAAGTTCGAGATCAGCGCGAGCGGGGGCGACAGGATCCGGCTGACCCAGACGTAGTCGCCGCCGGTCCTGGGCATCGACGACGCGAGGAGCGCCATCATGATCAGGACCGGGACGTTCAGGCCGAACGAGATGATCGTCGCCCACACGATGTCGGCGCCCGGGAACAAGGTCAGGGCGGCGAAGACCCCCCATGCCAGGGTCGCGCCGACCGGCGCGGAGAAGACCGCGTTGAAGATCGTCGCATCGACCGCCGAGGCCTCCCGCACCAAGCCAGTACTCTGCCGGACGAACAGCTGGCTCCCACCGGATCCACCCGTGGTACCTGCCACGTCGCACTCCTCCCTCGCGTCGCGAGCGCGCCGAGCGGGTCGCGCTTGACAGCCGCGGCCGGGCGCGCCGATAGTCCAACACAATCGCACATCATTCGTCAACGGTTATTGTGCAGGTCAGGAGGCATCTGTGTCGGATGATGTGAGACGCGGATCGCGGCGAGGCGAACCGGCACCCGCCCCCGCGAGTGGTCGACCGATGGTCGCGGTGGACCGTCGCCACCTCGTCCTGCAGCGGGTCGCCGAGGAGCAGACGATCCACGTCCAGGAGCTCGCGCGCGAGCTCGGCGTGTCCGAGATGACGATCCGGCGCGACATTGCCCGGCTCGAGCGCGACGGCTTCGTCCGCCGGACCTACGGCGGGGCGACCGCCCACCTCACCCGCTCACTCGATGTCGCCTTCAACGCCCGTGCCCTCCAGCACTCGCGCGAGAAGCGCCGGATCGCGATGCGCGCCAGCCACCTCCTGGGCGACGCGCGGGTCGTCTTCATCGGGATCGGGACGACTGCCGAGCAGTTTGCCCGGTTCATGCCGGCGACGCCCGGACTGGTGGCGGTGACGGCCTCGCTGCCGATCGCCAGCCTCCTCGGGACGCGCCCGATCGATGTCGTCGCCCTGGGCGGGGCCGTCCGGCGCGACGAGCTGACCTGCGTCGGGCCGGCGGCGGCGGCGACCCTGGCCCGGTTCCGCTTCGACCTCGCCGTCATCGGTGCCGCGGGTCTGAGCGCGCGCTGGGGCCTGACCGAGCTCGACGACGCTGACGCCGAGATCCAGCGGCTGGCGATCGATCGATCGGTGCGCGTCGTGGTCATCGCCGACGGCTCGAAGATCGGGGTCGCGACGAACGCCGTGGTCGGCCCGGCCGATCGAGCGGCGGTCCTCGTCACCGACGAGACCGCCCCGGCCGGCGAGCTCGCCGGGCTGCGGGCGGCCGGGATCGAGATCGTCATCGCCGGTGCGCCGGACGATCCTCGCCATGGGGCCGGAGACTCCGCCGCCCGCCCGCGGACCGCGGCCCCGCACGGCCCGGAGACCGCCGCCGTTCAGACCTAGGAGGAACGCGATGGATGCCATGGAACGGATCTTCGGGACCTCGAAGCCGGTCATCGCGATGCTCCACTTCCCGGGGTTGCCCGGTCGTCCGCTCCATGACGTGGCCGGCGGCGCGCAACGCCTGGTCGATGTCGTCGGGCGCGACCTGGCGGTCCTCCAGGAGGCGGGCGTGGACGGCGTCCTGTTCTGCAACGAAGCCGATCACCCCTACCAGCTCAAGGTCGGTCCGGAGATCCCGACGGCGATGGCGGCCGCGATCGGCAGCCTGAAGAGCGCCATCCGGGTCCCGTTCGGGGTCAACGTCCTGTGGGACGCGCTGGCCAGTCTCGCCCTCGCCCGGGCGACCGGCGCCCGGTTCATCCGGGAGGTGCTCACCGGGGTCTACGAGAGCGACCTGGGGATGATCGAGCCGCGGATCGGCGAGATCGCGGGCTACCGGACGATGATCGGGGCCGCCGACGTCGCCCTGTTCGACAACATCGCCCCCGAGTTCGCCAGTGCGATCGGCAGCCGCGGGGTCGCCGAGCGGGCGCGGGGCGCCGCGTTCCTGGGCATGGACGCGATCCTGATCAGCGGGCCGGCAGCCGGCGTCCCGTTCGCGATGAGCGACCTGCAGGCAGCCAAGGAGGCGGTCCCGAGCACGCCGGTCATCGCCAACACCGGCGTCCGAGCCGAACGGATGGCCGAGATTTTCGCCGTCGCCGACGGGGCGATCGTCGGGACGAGCCTGAAGGTCGACGGGATCACCTGGAACCGGGTCGACCGGGACCGGGCGCTCCGGCTGATGGACGCGGCCCGGGCCGCGCGCTCCCGCGCAGCCGGCGCCTGACCGGCCATGGGGCACCGAACGAAGCTCTACTTCGCTACCGACCTGCACGGCTCGAGCAAGTGCTTCCGGAAGTTCGTCAATGCCGGGGCGGCCTACCGGGCGGACGTCCTCGTCCTCGGGGGAGACCTCGCCGGGAAGGCCCTCCAGACGATCATCCGGGGCGCCGACGGCCGCTACCGCTGCGCGTTCGTCGGGACGGACCACGACGTCGCACCGGGCCCGGAGCTCGAGGCGCTCGAAAAGCTCATCGCCGACCACGGCTACTACCCGTACCGGGCCGAGCCGGGCGAACTCGACGCGCGCCGGGCGGACGGGAGTCTCGACGAGCTGTTCATCGGGCTGATGCAGGCCCGCCTGATCGAGTGGCTCACGCTCGCCGACGAGCGCCTCCGGCCGACCGGCACGCGGCTCTACTTCATGCTCGGCAATGACGATCCGATCGAGCTCCGGACGCTCCTCGATCAGGCGCCCTGGGGCGTCCATGACGAGGGCCGGGTGGTGATGCTCGACGACGACCACGAGATGATCTCCTGGGGCTACTCGAACATCACCCCGTGGAAGAGCCACCGGGAGCAGACCGAGGAGCAGCTGTCGGCGGCGATCCGCGGGATGGCCAGCCAGCTCCGCGCGCCGGAGCGGGCGATCGTGAACGTCCACGTCCCGCCCTACGGGAGCGGCCTCGACGAGGCGCCCGTGCTCGACGCGAACCTGACCGTCCAGACCGTGCTCGGCCAGGTTCGGTTCGAGCCGGTCGGGAGCACCGCCGTGCGCGACGCGCTGATCGACATCCAGCCGCTGCTCGGCCTCCACGGCCATGTCCACGAGGCGAGCGGGATCCGCCGGCTGGGCCGGACGATCGCGATCAACCCGGGCTCGGACTACGGCGCGGGCGTCCTCAACGGCGCACTGATCACCCTCGAGCGGGACCGGGTGGCGGCCCACCAGCTGGTCCGCGGATGAGCCCCGACGGGCTGCTGGTCGCGGTCGACGTCGGGACCTCCGGGGCCCGCGCGGCCGCGTTCGACCTCGATGGCCGCCGGCTTCTCGAGGCCCGTCGCTCCTTCCCGACCCGCTCGCCCGGAGAGGGCCGCGCAGAGCAGGACGGTCGGGCCTGGCGATCGGCTTCGATCGGCGCCCTCGGGGACCTCGTCGCCCGACTGTCGGCCACGGCGATCGGGCGGCCGGCCGACATCCGGGCGGTCGGGCTGACCGGCCAGTGTCCCTCGGTCGTCCTGGTCGATCGACGCGGCGAGCCGGTCTCGGCCGGGCTGATCTACCGCGACAACCGGGCGACCGCGGAGGCGAGCGCGATCCGGGCGCGCTACGGCGACGACGCGATCCACCGGCGGACCGGCCACCTCCCGTCAGGGTTCCACATCGCCCCCAAGCTGCTCTGGCTTCGCGAGCACGAGCCGGCGGCGTTCGGTCGGGCGGCGCTGGCGCTCCAGCCGCGCGACCTCGTCGCGCTCGCGCTGACCGGCGAGGCGGCGACGGACGGGACGCACGCGGCCGCGACCCTGGTCTACGACCTCCGCGCCGGGAGCTGGGACGCCGAACTCCTCGCCGACCTGGATCTCGATCCCCGGCTCTTCCCGCCGATCCGCCCATCGAGCGCGGTCATCGGTGGGCTGCGTCCGGCGGTCGCCGCCCGGGTCGGGCTCGCCCCCGGTCTCCCGGTCGTCCTGGGTGGGGCGGACAGCCAGGCCTGTGCGCTCGGCGCGGGCGTCGTCGGGCCGGGGCCGGTGAGCGAGATGGCCGGCTCGTCGACCTGCCTCAATGCCGCGGTCCCGGCTCCGCTCGACGTCCTGGCGGTGACCCACTACCCGCACGTGGTCCCCGGGCCGTATACCACCGAGACCGGGATCAACACCACCGGAGCCGCCCTCGCCTGGCTCGCCGGCCTCGCCTACGGCGGGCGCTCCGGACGACCGTCCGCAGCCGATTACGCCCGACTCGACGCCGAGGCGGCGCTGGTCCCGCCCGGCGCCGACGGGGTCGTGGCGTTACCGGTGCTGGCCGACGGGGAGCGGACCGACCCGGACCTGCGCGGCGCGATCGTCGGCCTGTCGCTCCGGCATGGCCGGGCGGCGATCGCCCGGGCGATCCTCGAGGGGGTCGCCTTTGCGATCGACGACCAGCTGGAGCTCCTCCGGGCCGGCGGCGCGCCCGTCACCGAGCTGCGCGTCTCGGGCGGCGACACCCGTCTCGGCGTCTGGGCCCGGATCAAGGCGGACGCCCTCGGGATCCCGGTCGCGACCGTGTCCGGGGACGCCGCGGTGACCGGCGTGGCGATGCTGGCCGGGCTCGGCGTGGGCGTCTATCGCGACCCGGGCGAGGCGATCGCCCGCTGCGTCCGGATCGGGGCGCCGATCGAGCCGGACCCCGCGACCCGGTCGATCTACGCTCAGGGCCGCCGCGGCCTACCGGGAGCTCGCCAGCTCCGCAGCGGCCCGGCGAGGTCGCGCGGCGCGAGGGAGGCTGACGATGCGCGTCCGGCTGGGGATCAACACCTGCTTCGCCGTGAAGCGCTGGCCGCGCCCGGCCGATTGGGCGCCGATCGTGCGCGATCGCCTCGGCCTCGGCCTGGTCCAGCATTCCTTCGACCTCGTCCCCGATGGCGCCGCCGCGGGCGACCTGGCCGCCGATGTCCGCACGGCCGGGATCGAGATCCACTCGACGTTCACCGGGCTGGCCGCCTACTCGGGGAACCTCCTGCTCCATCCCGATGCCCCCGGGCGGGCCGCGGCCCGCGACTGGTACCGCTGGGCGGTCCGCTTCAGCGGCGCCCTCGGGGCGCGGGCGACCGGCGGCCACGTGGGCGCGTTCAGCGTGGGCGACTGGACCGACCCGGACCGGCGGCGCGAACGCTGGGCCGACCTCCGCGCGTCACTCGCGGTCCTCGCCGCCGACGCCCGGGCGGCGGGCCTGGAGTACTTCATGATCGAGAACCTGGCCGCTGCCCGGGAGCCCTCGACCATGGCCATGATCGGCGAGCTGCTGACCGAGGGCGACGACGCTCGCGTCCCGATCCGGCTGTGCCTTGACGTCGGGCACATGTGCGTGTCGGGAACGTCCGGCCCGGATCGCGATCCGTACGCCTGGCTGCGCGCGCTCGGCCGGGCGGCGCCGGTCGTCCAGCTCCAGCAGTCGGACCCGGACGGCGACCACCACTGGCCGTTCACGCCCGAACGGAACACGGCCGGCCGGATCGACCCGGACCGGGTCCTCGAGGCGCTCGGCGAGGGCGGCGTCGAGGAGACGACCCTGATCCTCGAGCTGATCCCGGCCTTCGAGCAGGCCGACGACGAGGTCCTCGACGACCTGGCGGCCTCGGTCGACCACTGGCGCGAGGCGCTCGCTCGGTGGGGCCTCGAGGGGGCCTGACCGGGGGCTGGGCGCTAGCGGCGCGC
>CAWJIC010000027.1:0-6750 GCA_963842755.1 uncultured Chloroflexia bacterium
GCCGAGCACGCAGTCGGTCAGCTCAACTCGGATGAGCGAGTGCGCGGACTCGAAGCCCTCGGGGCGCTGCTTCTGCGATCGGAGGCCATCGCCTCCAGCCGCATCGAGGGCATCGAGCTCAGCCAGCGCAACCTGGCGCGTGCGCTGATCGACCCGCGAGCGGCCAAGGGAACCGCCAAGGCTGTGGCCGCCAACGTCGTGGCCATGGAACAGGCCATCGCCATCGGGGACGGCGAGCCGCAGCTCACGGCGGCCGACATCCTGGCCATCCATCAAACCCTCATGGCCCACGAGCCGGCGCGGGTCCTGCCCGGCGCTTTCCGCCGCGAGCAGAACTGGATCGGCGGCCGGCTGCTGAACCCGTCCGATGCCCGCTACGTGCCGCCGCCGGAAGGTGAGGTCGAGCGGTTGATCCTCGATCTCGTCGAGTTCATGAACCGGGACGACCTGCCGGCCGTGGCCCAGGCGGCGATCGCCCACGCCCAGTTCGAGACGATCCACCCGTTCATCGACGGCAACGGCCGCGTCGGACGGTGTCTGCTCCAGGTGCTCTTGCGTCGGCGCGGCGTGGCCCCGGTGTTCGTCCCGCCGGTCTCGATCGTGCTCGCCGCCAGGACGAACCTCTACATCGACGGGCTGGTTGGTTTCCGCGAGGGCCGGATCGACGCCTGGTGCGCCTCCTTCGCCGAGGCCTGCGGTCGCGCTGCCGCGCTCTCGGTCGATCTCGCCGAGCGAGTCGCTCGCCTCGAGGGCGAATGGTATGAGCGGGCCGGACGCCCACGACGCGACTCGGCTGCGGCACGGATCATTCCGGTGCTACCGGCCCAACCCATCGCGTCGGCCTCGACCATTCGCGCCGCGATTGGGGCGCGACACCAGCGGGCCCTGGAGGGCCTCAAGGTCCTGGCCGATGCCGGAGTGCTGCGCCAGATCAGCGAAGGTGACTACGACCGCCAATACGCCGCCGATGAGCTGTTCGACCTCATCGAGGCGTATGAGGAACGGGTGGCAACGGCCTGATCATCCCGAAGAGCGAACGAAAACCATCGGTCCGACGGACCCCGCGTGGGACTCGCCGCAGTGGAAGAGCCTCGGTCAGACCCGCTCGAAGGCCATCGCGACGGAGCCGCCGCCGCCGAGGCAGAGGGTCGCGAGGCCGTAGCGGCCCTCGCGGCGGCGCGAGCTCGTGGAGCAGCGTGGCGACGATCCGGGCGCCGCGACGCGCCGATCGGGTGGCCGAGGGCGATCGCGCCGCCGTTGACGTTGACCTTGTCCCAGTCGAAGCCGAGCTCGCGGCCGTCGGCGAGGGTCTGGGCGGCGAACGCCTCGTTGATCTCGATGAGGTCGAACGCCTCGATCGGCAGCTCGATCCGGTCGAGCAGGCGGCGGACGCCCTCGACCGGCGCGAGGAACAGCCACTTCGGGCGCGACCTCGGCCTGGGCGTAGCCGACGATCCGGGCGAGGGGCTTGAGGCCGAGCCGCTCGACGGCGCGCTCGCTGGCGACGACCGTGGCGGCCGCACCGTCGGTGATCCCGGGCGCGTTGCCGGCCGTGACCGTGCCCGTCGGTGGCGTCGCCGCGGTCCTCGCCGTCGGGCAGCGCGAAGGCCGGCTTGAGGCGGGCGAGCGCCTCGGCGGTCGAGTCGCGGCGCGGGCCCTCGTCGGTCGTCGACGACGGTCTCGCGGCCCTTGGCGTCGCGGACCGTGACCGGCGCCATCTCGGCGTCGAAGCGGCCGGCGTCGATCGCGGCGATCGCCTTCTGGTGGCTGGCGAGGGCGAACGCGTCCTGGTCGGCGCGGCTGACGTGGTCCTTGATCGCGACGCGCTCGGCGTGCGTGCCCATGTGGCAGTCCTCGATCGCGCACCACAGGCCGTCGTGGACGGTCGCGTCGAGGAGCTCGGCGTTGCCGAGCCGATAGCCGAACCGGGCGCCGGGCAGGAGGTAGGGCGCGCCGATTCATCGACTCCATGCCGCCGGCGACCACGAGCTCGGCGTCGCCGGCGCGGATCTCCGCGGCGGCCAGCATGATCGCCTTGAGCCCCGAGCCGCAGACGCGGTTGATCGTCGTGGCGGAGGTCGTGTCCGGGAGGCCCGCCCCGAGCGCGGCCTGGCGGGCGGGCGCCTGGCCGACGCCGGCCTGGAGGACCTGGCCCATCAGGACCTCGTCGACCTGGGCGGTCGTCGGGGTCCAGGCCGGCACGCTCGACCGCGGCGCGGATGGCGACGCCGCCGAGCTCCGCGGCAGGCACGGTGGCGAGCGGCGCCGCCGAACTTGCCGATCGGCGTTCGAGCGGCGCTGACGAGGTAGACGTGGCCATTTGAGCCGGACGCCGGGGTCATGCGCCGGATCTACGCTTCGGCGGCCGAGGAGCCGGCCCCCGGGTCGGCCGGTGGATCGGATGCCGCCATCCGGCCGTCGAAGCGTGCCCCCTGCTCGGCGAGCGCCGCCCGGGAACGGGGCATGCACACGATGTCGCCAAAGATGTTCACCCCGCTGTGGATCAGGAAGCTCTCCACGGCCAGGACCGCCCGATCGTCGACCGGACGACCCGGCTCGCGACGGCGGACCGTGAGCTCCGAGATTGACATCCAGTCGGCGAGGAGGCGATCGGGGGCCATGCCATGCTCCACGCAGAACCGATCGAGCGCCACGACCATCGAGGCCTGCTCGGTCGACGAGAGGCCCACGTAGTCGCGCAATGTCACCAGCCAGCGCTCAACGAGGGCATCCGAGCCGCCAGCGAGGCTCACCGGAGACCCTCCCGGATCGGCCCGGCGGAGCGCAGGGTCGGCTCGACGCCGGCGACCTCGAACAGGCGGTCGACAAGGGCGCGCCGGCCATCCGGGCTTCGGTCCAGCAGGTCCGCCGCGACAGAACGGACGCCGGTCGGCTGCCACGCATCGAAGTCCCGTCGGTCCAGGACGAGGGTGTCGATGAGGCCCGCGTAGGCGGCCGCCACGGCCGCCGGGTCGTGGGTCATCCCGCGAGCCGCCATGAACGCTTCTCGGGCTCGCCAGTGGTGGATGTCGACCTCGGCGATCGGGCGCTCAGCCATGACCATCGGCGCGATGGCCAGGCGCGGAGCCGTGGCCCGTGCCAGCGCGTCCCGGACGCCGCTCACCTCGAGCACGGGCAGGATGCTGGCGACCGGGCTGCTCTCGCCGATCACGATCATGTCGGCGGTCTCGATGGCATCGAGGACGCCCGATGCCGGGCGTGCGGTCTCCGACCCGGACCAGCGGACCGCGTCGATCGTCCCGGAGGCTCGGTCCCGCACGAAGAACTCCTGGAAGCTCAACTCGCTCGATCCGGACCGAATCCGGGCGCGGAGCGGATCGTCTGTCACCGGCAACAGTCGAGCGTCGACGCCGTGGGCGGTTGCCAGTCGGGCGGTCACCTGGGTCAGCCCGAACCCCTGCTCCAGCAGCGCGGTCCGCCTGACGTGGGTCGCCAGGTCGCGGTCGCCCACGTTGAACCAGGCGTCCATGCCCATCCGGGCGAGCAGGTCGCGGAGCACGAACGTGTCGCCGGCGATGGCATATCCACGCTCGTGGTCGAAGATCCCGGCGAGCGCGTACAGGACGGCATCAAGGTCGGGACAGATGCGAAGGCCGTACCAGTCGAGGTCGTCGCCGACCCCGACGATGACGGTCAGGTGGGTCCGTTCGGCCAGCCACGGCGCGAGGCGGGCGCCGCCGAGCCCGCCGCAGATCAGCGTCGCGCGGGGGCGGGCGCGCGACGCCCCGCCGCCGTTCCCGCCGAGGCTGATCACATCCACGACGGACGATCGGGCACGATCCGCCGGCCGTTGGCGATGAAGAAGCTGCGGATGATGTTGCCTCGAGCGAGCTGGAAGTGCTCCGGGCCGCCCGGCTGCGCGGCAAACTCGCGGACCTTCTCCGTGTAGAAGCCACGTTTCCTGTACTTGCGGGTGACGTCGTCGTAGATCTCGTCGACCATCACGTCCGGCGAGCGCTCGACGAAGGTCGCGAACTCGTGCAGGATCCCCAACCGCCGATCGCGCTCCGAGGCGTCAAGGTCGTCCATGAGGTTCGCGAAGCGGCGCACGGTGTCGAGGATGCGGAAGTCGTCCGGGATGTCGCTCAAGGTCTGCCCTCGGGCTGCACGGTGGGGGCGGCGCTCGACCGCCCCCACCTGGGTTGGGTTACTCGGGCAGGCCGAACATCGAGGCGAGGGCCCGGACCTCCGAGCGCCGCTCCGGCAGCGGGGCCGGGGCCTGGATCATGCCTGCCGCCTGAAGCTCAGCGGTCACCTTCGGGTCGCGAGCCAGCGGCTTGCCCCACGCCCCGTCGAAGTAGAGCGACTCGTAGTCGGGGCGCGGTCGCTGGCCGCCGGCCTCGGGACTCTCGGCCGGATAGCCGAGGATCTGGATCTGGGTCACCGTGCAGCTCTCGGGCATGCCCAGGATCGTGCGGATCTCCTCGCGCTTGCCCGTCAGGAGACTCGTGCCCAGGCCCTCTTCGACCGCCGCCAGGAGAGCGCTGCCCATGGCCAGGCCACAATCGATGGCGCTCAGCCACTCGGCGAAGACCCGGTCGCCGGCCATCACGTTGAAGTCCGGTGTCGTCATGACGATCTTGTCGATGAACTCCTCGCTCCAGCCGTAGCTCGGCGTGAGCGCCCGGACATCGAGCAGCTCGAGGAGCGAATCGCGCAGGCCGTCCCACCCGGACATGTCGACGGTCCAGTAGATGTGGACCGGGGCCTGGACTGCCGCGGGTTGATTGTAGAGAGCGGCGATCAGGGCCTCGCGCGTCGCCTCCGGCACCTCACCCTTGGTGACGACGACAGCCTTGCGGGTGGCGGACGCGTTGCCGTGGCAGGATTGCAGTCGGGCCGCTTCGAGGATCTTCTGGATCTTCTCCTTCTCGACCTGCTTGTACGGCTTGAAGTACCGGATCGTCCGACGCGACCCCACGACCTGCTTGAATTCCATCGGGACCTCCTACGTGATCGACCTGCTGGATCGGCGGCAGTGGACGAGCGTCACCTCCTCAGAAGGTGCTTCTGGATCTTGCCGACGGACGTGCGCGGCAGGGCGTCGACGAATTCGACCGCCGACGGCACCTTAAATCTCGACAGGCGCGCAGCGGACCATTCGATGAGCTCGATGTCCGTGCACGCGGCGCCGTCGCGGAGGACCACGAAGGCCTTGATCGCCTCATCGCGGATCTCGTCCGGCACGCCGATGACGGCAGCTTCGAACACCGCGGGGTGGGCTTCGATCACCCGCTCGACTTCGCCCGTCGAGACGTTCTCGCCGGACCGCTTGATGAGGTCCTTGCGACGGTCGACGAAGGCGAGGTATCCGTCGTCGTCCGCCATGACGCTGTCGCCGGTGTGCAGCCAACCGTCCTCGAGGGCCTGGGCCGTGGCGGACGGGTCGTCGAAATAGCCCGCCATCATCGAGCGACCGCGTTCGCCGGCGACGAGCAGCTCGCCGACATCTCCGGTTGGCACGTCGGCCCCGCTCGGGTCGACGACCCGGACCCGCGCCGAGAGCACGGGTCGCCCGATGGTCATGTTCCGCCGCTCCCCGTACAGGGGGTTCATGAGCGTCGGCGCGACCGTCTCGGTCATTCCGTACAGCTGGATGAGCGGGCATCCGAAGCGTCCTTCGAACTCGTCAAGCTGGGCCGGCGTGATGTTCTGCGCGAACAGCACGACGCGGAGGCGGTGACCGCGGTCGGCCGGAGCGGGAGGCTGAGCGAGGATCATCCGGATCGGCGCCGCGAACAGGCTGGCGACGGTGGCGTCCATGGCCAGCGCCTGGGCCGACCAGCGGGAGGCCGAGAAGCGCTCGACGAGCGCGATCGACGCCCCGGTCACGAGGGCCGACATCGTGGAGTAGTACTGTGCGTTGCCGTGGAACAGCGGCAGGACGATGAGCTGACGGTCGTCCGGACGCAGGCGCAGGTGTCCAGCCACGACCTCGCCGGCGTGCAGGTACGCGGCGTGGGTGACGATCACGCCCTTCGGCCGGCTGGTGGTCCCTGACGTATACAGGATCGCCAGCGGATCGAGAGGATCGACTTGGGCGGTGCTCGCGTCCGCCGCCATCTCGTCGGCCGAGCCCAGGGCACTCGACAGGGAGCGCGCGCCGTCGATGTCGTCGCCGCCGGTCACGAGCACTCCGCTGGCCCCGCCGCGCGCGGCGGCCACCGCCGCGAGCAGGTCCGGCTGCGTCACCGAGACCGAGCAGCCGGCGTGGCCGATGACGAAGGCGAGCTCCTCGGACGTGGACAGCGGGTTGGTCGGGACGATGACCGCTCCGGCGCGAGCCGCGCCGAACCACAGGTCGTAGAACGCCGGGCCGTTGGAGAGGTGGAGATGCAGCCGGTCCCCCCGTTCGACGCCGAGCTCGGCCAGGAGCGCCGCCGATCGCCGCGCGCGATCGTGCATCGAGGCGTAGGTCGCCTCGATGCGGGCACCGTCGCCGGCCGCGACCACGAGGAACGGGGCATCGCCACGGATCAGCGCCTGGCGCGCCAGGACCGTCGCGAGCGTGTCGCGACCGCGCACCTGAACCGACGCGTCCATCGCCATGCCCCTTGTACGCGCCCCTCACGACAGCGCCAGTACACGACGGTGACAGATCGGTGACATCGGTCATGGACCGTCGTGGCGCGGTGGCGCTGCGGTATCATCGCGGCCCACCAATCGGAACCGACCGCGGCGCCGGTGGTGCCCGCGGATCACCCATCGTGACGGAGGGCGAAGAGCCAA
>CAWJIC010000028.1:0-3084 GCA_963842755.1 uncultured Chloroflexia bacterium
GTTGAATGTTGATGGGCTGAGATACTGTCACCCCTGACCTGAGCTGAGATTCGGTCACCCTCGTGTCCGTCCGACCCTGTCGGGATGGATACTCCCCCCGCCACCCTGGGCCCGGATGAGCAGCGCCGGCTCTACGTGTTGACCGAGCTGTTGGCAGGCCGCCTGACGAACGATCGAGGCGGCAGTCATCCTCGTTGTGCTCAGACAGGCGACGGGCCAGATGCTGGGATGCCTGGTGGACGCGGTGGAACCGGAGCTCGTCGAGCAGGTAGAGACCATCGCGGGGTCGGTGCCCGAGGTCCAGTCGGTCGATCGGCTGCGCCTGCGCTGGCTGGGCCACGCGCTCGAAGCCTCGATGGCAATCACCGTCGATTGCCATCTGGCCGTCGCCGAAGGCCATCGCGTTTCCAGGGAGGTCCGCCACCGCCTGGTCCACGAGGTTCGCCGGTTCGATACCGCGGTCATCCACGTCAACCCCTGCGGCCGCGCGACCGCCCCTCTCGGCCAGGGAGGCCGTCCACGGCTGCACCGCCGTCCTGACGTGGGTCCCCCACGAGCCTCCGTGCACGGACCGGATCGCCTGCCCGGCGCTATTCGATGGGCTCAGATCGTTCGGCCGGACAATCAAGAAGCCGACCTAACGGCCGGCTTCTGAGTCTTGATCGCTGGAGCCGACACTCGGATTTGAACCGAGGACCTGCTGTTTACGAAGTAGATCGGCCTAAGCGTTGTGGCATGAGCGTGGAAGGCCGAGCGTAGGCCGTCTCAGTTAGCAGGTCTTCGTTCGGCGCTCCGGTGGCGCCACCGCTGCCAACCCGCCAAGGTGCGCGTATTGGTCGTCACATCGTACACGCGCGGGCCCAGTCACGGCGATGCGGGGATAGGTCACCTGATTCCGAGTCTGTTGCCGGAATCAGGCTCGCGAGCCGATCCCTGAACTCAGATCGGCGTTCCGCGCCATCTGAATTAGGGCGTGTCAGGCGAACACTCCAAGAAGAGTCTTGCGCAGGCGATTGCAGCCGCGAGGGCCAACCCTGGATGCCCTGGTGCTCCCTACGCTCTGGTGCCGGTGTCGGGGCGCACCACTTCCGACGCGCCACGAAACCGGTCCCGTTTCGCAAGCCGAACCAACGTACTAGACTGTGCGGTCCACGGCCTGATGGGAGCTGGCCGGGGGCGCGCCGGACGACGTCCTTGAGTGCGCCCGCAGAGAGTTCCCTCAGAGCATCTGGGAGGAGCAATCATGCGACGCATACGTGCGATAGCCGCGTTGGCTCTCGCGTTCGTCCTTCTCGCCGCCCTGCCGGCCTCGGCCGCTGCGCCCAGGTCGAGGGATGCCAACGTGGACCGGTCGCGGGCGACCGAGGTCGCCGACGACTACGTTGTCGTCCAGCTCAAGACCCTGCCGCTGGCGCAGTACGACGGTCGGGTCAGTGGCTATGCAGCGACGATTCCCGCGCCCGGCAAGCGCCTCAACCTCAACTCGGACGCGGCCAAGAAATACGGCGCCTACACCGCCGCGGAGCGTGCCGCCTATCGCGACTACCTGCGCAACAACGTGCCCGCGGCGCGGGCGCTTCGCGACTACCGGATCGTGCTAAACGGCATCGCCGTGAAGCGCAACGGCGCCAGCCTCGCCGCGCTGGCCGCGGGACCTAACGTCCTGCGTGTCACCCCGAGCTGGACCTATCGGCCGTCGATGAATGTCTCCACCGGGCTCATCAATGCCTCTGCGCTCTGGACGGCTGTGGGCGGCCAGTCGAACGCGGGCACCGGCGTGAAGGTCGCGATCATCGACACGGGCATCGACTTCACCAACCACTTCCTGTCGGACGCCGGCTACCCGAGTGTCCCCCAGATCGACGCCTGCCCCGGCTCCGGCAACACGACCAACAAGGTCGTCGTCTGCCGCGTCTACGCGTCCGGCAACACGGGCGCCGCCTCCCCGCACGAGCTGAAGTTCTTCGACCACGGCACGCACGTCGCGGGCACGGTCGCCGGCAACGCCGATACAAGCGGCGACGTCGTCAACACGGCGGTCACGATCAGCGGCCTAAGCGGCGTGGCGCCGAAGGCGCTGCTGGGTGACTACAACGTCTTCCCGGGCTTCGGTGCCGGCTTCGTGGCGTTCGGCGGCAGCGCCTTCAGCCACGACATCGCGGCGGCCCTCGAGGATGCCGTCGCCGACGGGATGCACGTCGCCAACATGAGCCTGGGCGGTGGCGTCCAGGGTCCCCATGATCTGCTTGCCGAGGCCTCCGATGCGGCCGTCGACGCGGGCCTCATCGTCGTCGTCGCCGCCGGCAACTCCGGCCCGGGCGACAGCACGATCGAGTCCCCCGGTAGCGCGGCGAAGGTGATCACCGCCGGGGCCAGCACCAACCCCCACTTCGTGGGCATCCCCGTCAGCGTCTCCGGGGGCTCGACGTTGGGAGCAGCTCTCGGTGATTTCGAGAACTTCGACCCGGCGATCACGGCCGGCTACACGGTCACCTCGCCGGCGAACGGCTGCACAGCGATCTCCACGGCGCTGACCGGCAAGATCGCGCTCATCGACCGCGGCGTCTGCACCTTCACGACCAAGGTTCGCAATGCGCAGGCGGCTGGCGCCGTCGGTGTCCTTGTGGTCAACAACGTCGCCGGTGATCCGACAGCCATGGCCGCCGACGGGACGACGCCCGCGCCGACGATCCCGGCGGCGATGCTCGGCAAGGCCGAGGGCAACTCGATCAAGCCATCGGGCACGATAACGGTCGACGGAACGACCCAGTCCGAGTTCCTCACCGACAACGAGGACATCATCGCCGGCTTCTCCTCGCGAGGGCCGACCCCGTTCACCTACCTCATCAAGCCCGACGTCACCGCGCCCGGCGTCAACGTCCTCTCGAGCGTCTTCGGGGACGAGTTCGCGTTCTTCCAGGGCACCAGCATGGCCACGCCGCACACGGCGGGCTCGGCCGCATTGCTGCGTCAGCTCCACGGCACGTGGTCACCGGCGCAGATCAAGTCGGCCCTGGTCAACACGGCCAAGCGGCCGGTGTGGGACCACGTGAATGGCACCGCGGAGACCGGCGTGCTCGTCCG
>CAWJIC010000029.1:0-9652 GCA_963842755.1 uncultured Chloroflexia bacterium
GTCGCGGGGTGGCATCGGCGGAGCTCGACGGACAGGCGCTGACGGGCGGCGGCGCCGCGATCCCGCTCGCCGACGACGGCGCCACGCACCGGGTCCGGGTCGTCCTCGGCTAGGCCTCGTGCCGACCTGGGCTATGCGGCTGCTGCATGGAATCACGCTCGGCCGCGCTCGGCCACGGCTCAGGATCGACAGAACGCCACCCTGGCCACGCTCGGCCGGTCAGCGATCCATGCGTGGGCCGCATAACCGCCCCGCACCCGCCGGGCGCCCGCCCCGCGGCCGGGCGCCGACGGGGAGTAGCGCACGGGCTGGAGCCCGCCCGTTTTCAACAATCATGGGCGGCGGAGCCCGGGGCGGGCTGGTTCGGGTTCGCCGGCAGGCTGAGGCCGAACAGGGTGTCGACGCGATCGCGCCACGGGTCCGGGAACGCATGATCGCCCGCCAGCGGCGTCTCGCGACCGCAGGCCACCGGGATGTCCGGCTGGCCCGCCAGGGCAACCAGGCCCAGGGCGTTGCGGACACCCGGACCGCAATGGGCCTCGCCCCTGCCGGCCACGGTGATCGCCTTCACGTTCACCTCGAGGCGTCCCAGGAGGTAGAGGATCGCCAGCCAGTCGTCGGCGGCCATGTCGGTGTCGATGACGACGGCCCGAGGCCCGCCGCTCGCGGTGGGGGCCTGGCTCGTGGCGGTTCCCTGGCTTGTCGGCGGGCTCGGGGTCCCGCTGGTCGTGCATGCGCCGATGAACGTCACGAGCACGAGCACGACGGCCGGACTCCGCAAGCGCGCTCCGGTCCGGGTCTTCACGGCGCCTCTCCGGCGATCTTGCGGCGGTATGCCCGCCAGGTTACCCCCACTCGGGGGACGCTCCCTCCTCTGGCCCGGGCCGGGCTCGCTGCCATGCCTACCCCGGGCCGTTGTTGCGTGACGCACGAACGTGACCAGCCGGCCGTCCGATCGGTCGGATCGCACGTCACGCGCACACAAGGTGACGATCTGTGCGTGGCACGAAAGAAACCGGCACCGGGAGCGTCACGCACGTCGCGTTCGTTCGTGTAGCGCAAAGCGTGCCGGACGCGTCCCCCCGCGAAGGCGGCGCGGCGTCGCCAACCCCGGGCCGACGAGCGCTGGAACAGCTGCTGTCTGAGGTCATGGCCTATACTCGCGCTCGCGCCGACATAGCTCAGCGGTAGAGCAGCTGTTTCGTAAGCAGCTTCAGCGATTTGGCCGCCTTAGCTCAGTGGTAGAGCAGGGCTTTCGTAAAGCTCAGGTCCAGGGTTCGAATCCCTGAGGCGGCTCCAGCTTCCAGACGCACGAGCCTCGGCAGCACGTGCGCGCCCGGTCCCGATCGACGGGCGGGTCCGGCTACGCGAGCCGGAACCGCTCGAGGAGCTCGATCCACGGACGGCTTCCACCGCCCGCGTCGCGGTCTCAGGGAAGCGGACTGGAACGAGCCTCGGGCGGATGCCCTTGATGGCCCGTGTCACCCAACCGTCAGGACGAGCTTGCCGCGCGTGCCGGCCATGAAGGCGGCGATGGCAAGCGGCGCCTCCGCCAGCGGGTAGGTCTGCTGGATCTCGACGCGCAGGGTGCCCTCGGCGGCCTGCTCGGCGAGCAGGCGGAGCTTCTCGGGCGTCGGGACGCCCGTCACGTTGGTCGCACGCACATCTCGAGCGGCGAGTGCCCCCACGTCGGCGGTCCCGAGCGTTGTCGCGATCCGGCCGCCGTCGCGCACGAGCGCGGCCATCGGCGCGAACGCCTCTCCACGGTTCACCGTGTCGATGAGCGCCGTGACGCCGTCGGGGTAGAGCGCACGGATCGCCTCCGCGACGTCGCCCGTCGAGTAGTCGACGGTCGCCGACGCCCCGAGGGCGCGGACGAACGCCTCGTCGTCGCCGGCCCTGGCCGTGGCGATCACGGTCGCGCCGCGCTGCGCGGCGAGCTGGAGGGCGATGGAGCCGACGCCCCCGGTCGCACCGGCGACAACCACGGTATCGCCGGGTCCTATGTCGATCGCGTCGACGGCGTCGAGAGCGGTAGCGCCCGCGAGCGGGATGGCGGCCGCGGTCTCGAACGAGAGACGCTCCGGCTTGCGCGCAAGCACGAGACCGGATGCCCCTGAGATGACCTCGGCGTAGGTGCCGTCATGCAACGGCGGCATGCTGGTCACGAAGCCAAGGACCTCGTCGCCCACCGCAACGTCACTCCGGCCCGACCCGACGGCATCGACGACACCGGCGAAATCGCGCCCGATGACCGTCGGGAAGACGTGCTCCATCATCGCGAACAGGTAGCCGTTGGCCTGGAACACGTCGAAGCCGTTGACGCTCGCGGCCCGGACGCGAACGCGGACGCCGTCCTCCGCGAGATCGGGCACAGGGAGGTCGACGAGGCCGGCGGGCTGGTCGGGGCTGGTCAGGGCGAAGGCTTTCACGAGAGGTTCCTTTCAGGAGGGCGGGGATTGTCGTCGGTGCGCGCTCGTCACGGGACGGGCGGGCACGTGGGTGTGATCGCACGGGCGCGGCCCTGCCGCGCTGTTCTGGTCAGAACGGGGCCACGACGAACCGGCCGTAGGCGACCAGGACGGCGATGACGCCCAGGATCACGTTCAGCACGACGTTCTGGCGCTCGCCGGGCCGTCGCAGGTGGTAGACGGCCGCGAGCGCCATGACGATCGCGAGACACGAGGCGGCGACTGGGGTGAGCCAGGGCAGGATCCCCGTGGCGGCCGGCACGATGAGGCCGATCGCGCCGAGAGCCTCGAGCCCGCCGATAATCCGCATGCGGTCACGACCGACGTCCGCCAGCCAGGTCATGCCTGGCCTGGTGGACCATGCGCCGAAACCGAGCGTGTGGCCGGCGGCGTCCACTAGGAATGCCAGTGCCAGCAGGACCTGCCCGATCCAGAGCAACAGGTTCGCGTTCACTTGTCGCCCTGCCTTCAGACGCCGACGGGCTCGCGGACGAGCACGACGGTCGTGCGTCCGGGTCGCCATTCGCCGAGGATGAGGAGGACCTTCTCGAGGGCGGTGTCGACGCCCAGTCGCTCCCGGACCTGGTCGTTCTCCCAGGGGAACACGACCTCGCGAATGCGTCGCATCGCGGCATCGAGGTCGGGCACGAGCTTCTGACTGCCGACGATGAGGATCACGCGCCCCGCGCCCGCGGCATAGGCGCCGAGCTGGCTGCCCGTGGCCGACGCCGCGACCAGCGTCCCGTCGGTGGTAATCGCGGCGACGCTGCCCAGCATGAAGTCCGGTGCGGCCGAGAGCTTGCGGATCTCGCGGCCTTGCGTCGCCCGATCCATGGCGAACATGCGCGGCCGGATGGCGTCGTAGCGGCCGGAGTCGACGAGCTCGCTGTAGAGACCGATGTCCTCCAGAGTCTTCGACTTGCCCGAGTGAACCTCCGCGCCCTCGGGGATCAGGCCGAGGACGAACGCGCGCGCCTCTTCGCCGTCCTCGACGACGACCGCCTCGATGTTGTGCGTGCGGAGGGCGGCGGCGACCTGGTCGAGGCGCTGGGCGACGGTCCCAGCGCTCGTGCCAACCTGCTTGTCGACGGTCATAGCGGGAGGCCGACCGCCACGAGGCCGACGGCCACGCCGATGGCGACGCTGGCAAGACCGATCTGGGTCGCGCGTGCACGGTCGCGCCCGCGGGCCTCGGTGTCTTCCACCTGGAGGGTCTGGCCGAGCTCGCCGAAGTTGTAGATGCCCCGCGACCCGAAGCCGGCGCAGAATCGGAGACGAGCCTGGAGATACCCTGACGCGGCGGCTGCCGCTGGAAGGGCGACGAGCAGCCGGCTCAGCGGCGGCGCGCCGATCGCCACGAGCCCGGCGAACAGGACGATCGCGGCGCCGAGCCCGACGTGCCCGGCTCGGCCCCGCCGGGCGATCTCGGCAGGCCCGATGTTGCAGGTGCCTGGCTGGTATCCCTCGCCGGAGGTGGATGCCCCCGGCGCTGTGGGTGTCGCTTGGGACGCGACCGTCATCGTGTGCTCCCTGGCTGATCGGTCATGCGGCTCATCCCCCGCATCGCCCGCATAACCTGGCGCGGCGTGGGGGGTGCCGGCAGCGGGCTGGCGCCATCGGCGCGGAATGCGTCGAGCATGAGGGCGACGAACCGCCGCCACGCATCGGGCGCGGCTTCGCCCGCACCCTGGACGACGCCGGCGTTGGCCATGAGCAGCAGGACGAGGTCCTCGGGGACGAAGTCGGCTCGCAACGCTCCGGCGTCCTTGGCCCGCTCGATCATCCGGACGGACAGCTCGTAGCCGCGCGTCCGATGCTCCTCCATGGCCCTCGCGGCCGGGAACGTCCTCGTCAGCACGTCCTTGAGACCGCGATCCGCCGCCTGCATCGCGCAGACGCGTTCGACATACGCGCAGAGTCCGGCCCAGGCGTCCGGGGCCTCGAGCGCCTGCTCGGCCGCGTTGGCGTATTCGGCGACGCGTCGCTCGAAGCAGGCGGCGATGAGGTCCTCACGGGTCGGGAACCGACGGTAGAGGGTGGCGATGCCCACACCGGCACGCCCGGCGACATCCTCGAGGGGGACGTCGAGACCTCGCTCGGCGAACGCGGCTTGCGCAGCCTCCACGATCCGGCCACGGTTCCGCTCGGCGTCCACGCGAAGTGGCTTCGTGGTGTCGGAATCGGCTCCCATGGCCCCATCCTACACCAAAACGGAGGAATGCCTCCGGTTGTGACTCGATCCGGCCGAATGCCCCCCGATTCACCCCCCAAGCGATTCACCCCCCAAGCACGAGTTGAGCGTGAGCGAGGCTACGGTGGACGCTGTTTCGTAAACAGCAGGTCCTCGGTTCAAATCCGAGTGTCGGCTCCAGCGATCTGAACTCGGAAGCCGGCCGCGAGGCCGGTTTCTGTCGTTTCCGGGGAGTGTCTGGCGGCCACGGCCGCGGGACCCGAAGGCCGCTCTGCTGTATCCTTACATGGTTGACGTTGTAAGGAGCGAGGTCATGGAAGTCTCGGCGCGGCTCAGCTCCAAGGGCCAGGTCACGGTGCCGCGAGCGGTGCGCGAGGCGCTCTCCCTGGAGGAGGGCGACCGTCTGGTGTTCCGCGTGGAGGGCGATCATGCCGTGCTCGCGCGAACCCCGGACCTGCTGGCCCTGGCGGGATCGGTCAGCGTGCCGGCGGCGAAGCGAGGCACCCCCTGGGCAGAGGTCCTGCGCCAGACGCGGCGGGCCCGGGCCGCCGAGCGACGGTGACGGCATTCGTCGACACCAACGTCCTGGTCCGCCACCTCACGGGCGCTCCACCCGAGCTGGCCGCGCGGGCGACTCGCTACCTGGGAGCCGCAGACGAGCTGCTGCTCCCGGATCTCATTCTCGCCGAGGTGGCCTACGTCCTGGAGTCGTTCTACGAGGCGCCTCGGGCGCAGGTGGCGACGACGATCAGGGCCGTGCTGGCCTTTCCCGCCATCCGCGTGCTCGACGCCGATCTGCTCCAGCGGGCGATCGAGGTCTACGAGGTCCACCGGCTCGACTTCGCCGACGCCTACCTGGTCGCGAGCGCGGAACGGACCGGGATCGGTGTCATCGCGTCCTTCGATCGGACCATCGACCGTGTCGTGACGGTACGCCGCGAGGAACCCACGTGAGCGTCCCGCGCGTCGAGCCCGTGGCGATGGAGCTACAGGTTCCGCCCGGCTCGCTCGGTCCCGATCCGGTGCCCTTCGAGGGCGCCCTGATGCTGGACGGGCGGTTCCGAGGCGTGGGCCAAGCGTGATCGTCGATGCCTGACGACCTGCTGCTCGTGGTCATCATCAGCGGCGTCGCGGCGGTCGCCTCCGTCGTCGGCGGGCTGCTCGCCATCTGGCATCGAAGTTCGACCCTGATCTCCTCGCTGGCCTTCGGAGTCGCCAGCGGCGCGCTGATCGGGACGGTGACCCTGGAGATGCTCCCGACGGCGCTCGAGTCCGGCGCGCTGGCCGTCGTTGTCATCGGCTTCGCGGCGGGCATGCTCAGCCTGTTCCTCTTCGACCTGGTCGTCCACGGCGGCTGGATCGTGGGCGAACACGCCGATCAGCGGCGCATCGTCCGGCGCTACCACCGGCGTCGAGGATCAGGGTCGCAGGTCCTCGTGCTGGCGGGCGGGACGAGCGTCGAGGAGCTCGTCGAGGGCCTGGCCATCGGCGTCGGCGCGGCAATCGAGCCCTCGCTCGCGTTGGTCGTGGCCATCGCCATCGCCATCGACAACCTGGCCGAGGGCATGAGCGTCGGCGAGCTCATCCGCGACGAGACGCCCGATCGGGCTCGGGCGATGCCGCGCGTCCTCGCCTGGACGGGGACGATCGGGCTCGCGCTCTTCGTCTCGAGCATGGTCGGCTGGTTCGCCCTCCGGGGCGTCCCGCCGACGGTCCTCTCGGCGCTCCTGGCGGCCGGTGCCGGGGCGATGCTCTACCTGGCGCTCAGCAGCCTCGTGCCGGAGGGGGAGGCGCGCCAGTACCAGGGCTCGGCGACGCTCGCCAGCGGCGTCTCGTTCGCGCTCATCCTCGTCCTGTCAGCGCTCCGGGCGTGACGACGGAAGGCGAGTCGATCGCGCGGTGAGGTGCCGGGTGCCTGCGGAGGTCAGGGCAGGGCCGCCACGATCCCTTCGGTCAGCGAGGCGTCGCCGATCGCGAGGATGTAAAAGACGACGTCGCCCTTGACGTACAGGGTGAAGCCCATCCCGGCCGCGCCGGCCTGCTGCACCTGCTTGCCGCTGACCGTTGCCGGCTGCAGGTCGCTGCCCGACGTGCCGCCCAGCACCTCGGCGAGCTTCGTCCCGTCGACGCCCTTCACCTGGAAGGCCATGACGAACGTGCTGCCGGCCTTCGACGGGTCGGTCGGGGTTGCCATCGCGAAGGACACGTCGGCAAGGGTCTTCCCGTTGGCCTGCAGGAACGTGCCCAGCTCGTCGGACCCGACCGGGATCGTCCCCGGCAGGGTGCCGCCGCCGAAGGTGGTCTTCGTGAAGGTGATGCCGTTCACGTCCGACGGGAGCATCGCCTCGAGCTCCGAGGCCGAGCCCGGCACGAAGGAGACGTCCCGGGACCGACCCGTTGTCGGTCGGAGCGGGCTCCTGCGAGGCCGGCTCCTGCGACGCCGGGGCCGTGCTCCCGGCGCCGTCGTGGCAGTGGCTCCCCCGCCGCAGGCGGCGGCGAGCAGCGCAAGTGCGAGCGAGGCGGCGAGCGCCCGGCGATGGAGCAGCATGATCCCTCCCATCTCGAGCGCGCACTTCGAACACGGTGCGCAGCGCAATGATATGCCCGCGCTGCATCGCGAGCGCATTCCCCGTCGCTGCGCCGGCCGACTGATAACCGAAGACCTGCTTACTGGAAGGTCGGCGCTCGCAATCCCACGCTGATGCCACAACGCTTAGGCCGATCTGTCAGCGACTCGGCGCTTCTGTCCAAGGACGTCTTGCCTGAGGGCCAGGCATCGATCGCAGCGGTCGCGCCCTCGATCCGGAGAGTGCGGCTTGACGGTACGGCGGAAAGTAGACCTCAACACATCCGGCACGCGAGGATGTGATGAGAGGGATGGCGATGCGCTACGGAGTCCTCAACTTCAGCATCGGACCCTACGAGCGCCTCGCACGTCGATGGCGCACGTTCGAGGAGCTCGGCTTCGACAGCGCGTGGATCGCCGACGACCTCAACGTCCCGGGCTACGCCGATTTCGAGTCCTGGGCACTGCTCGCGGCGCTGGCGCGCGAGACAAGCCGAATGCGGATCGGCACGCTGGTGTCGACGATCCGTCTCCGGCATCCGACCTTCCTCGCCGCCCAGGTCGTGAGCGTCGACCACATTTCGGGCGGTCGCGCGGCCGTCGGTATTCGGGGCCGGTGAGCCCGAGCAGAACGCGAGGGTCGGGAACCCGCCGTGGTCGGCGCGGGAGACGCTGGAGCGACTCGACGAGCAGGCGGCCATCCTGTCGGTCCTCCTGCGCGGCGGATCGCTCGCCCACGACGGCCCGCACTATCCAACCGTCGTCTCGGCGATGCCGCCGCCGCTGTCGCGCCCCGGCCGCCACTCGTCATCGCCGCCCATGGCGCGATGGGGCTGCGGGCGGCGGCCGGCACGCCGATGTCTGGAACTGCCTCGGCGGCCAGGTCTACGACGCCGGCCCGAACCCGGATCGCTCGAGCCGGCGCTTCGCTCGCCGAGGCCGTCGCCCAGACGGAGCGGTTGATGGCCAGGCTCGACGCGGCGTGCGTGGAGGTCGGGCGCGATCCCGCCTCGGTCGCTCGATCCGTCCTCGCCTACCGCCCGGAGGTGGATCCGTTCGCGTCGCTCGATGCGTTCGACGCGTTCGTCGGGGCGTATGCGGACCTCGGCCTCGAGGAGATCACGTTCTACTGGCCACCGCTCGACCAGGCGTTCGCCGTGCCGCCGTCGCAGGCCGAAGAAGACCGCTTCGAGCGTATCGCGGCGCAGCGGATCACCTCGCGGCCCAAGCCGGAAGGCGGTCGGCGATGACGATGCGCTTCGGGACCCTGCAGCTTCACTCGGGCGCCCTTCGAGGAGCTGGTCACGCGCTGGCGCTGGCTGGAAGCGCTCGGCTTCGACAGCGCCTGGGTCGACGATGACCTCGTCGCCGAACCTGGGTTGTCCGACTTCGAGGCGTGGACGGTCCTCGGGGCTCTCGCGCGCGAGACGACGCGCATCCGGATCGGGACCCTCGTATCGACGATCGCCTTCCGGCACCCGGCGTTCCTCGCGGCGCAGGCGGTGACGGTCGATCATCTGTCGGGCGGCCGGCTGTCCGTCGGCCTCGGGTCCGGCGCCTGCTGTCCGGAGTTCAACCCGCTGCGTGGGTCACGCGGACTGGAGCTCGATGGAGCGCGCGGACCGGTTCGAGGAACAGGTCGTGGTCCTCGACGCGCTGCTGCGCGGAGAACCCGTGACCCACCAGGGCCCGCACTACCCCACCAGCGTCGCCGCGATGCCCCAACCGGTCCAGCGGCCGCGCCCGCCGATGGTCCTCGCTGCCCATGGCCCGGGGGCTTGGTCTTGCGGCTCGCTACGCGGACGGCTGGAACTGCTTCGGCGGCCAGCCATACGAGGGCCCAACGCGCACGTTCGCAGACGCGCTCGCAGAGACCCGTCGCCTGCTGGAGCGACTCAGCGAGGCGTGCCGCAGAGGTCGGGCGCGACCCGACCGCCCTGGGTCGATCGATCTTCGCCTTTCGCGTCGAGCCGGATCCATTCACGTCGCTCGACTGGTTCGACGAATACGTGGGCTCCTACGGTGACCTCGGGATCGAGGAGATCGTCTTCTTCTGGCCCCCGCTGCCGAACATCCGGGCCACGGCCGCGGCGGTCCCGACGGCCCTGTGGGCGTCGTTCGAACGGATCGCCGCAGAGCGGATCAGCCGCCACTGAGTTCCCGGATCGCGGAGGTCGGGCGTGGATCCAGCCGCGTGGTCGAGAGCGCGGTCGAGTGTGTCCCGCGCGAGGTCGGCCGCGTCCTCATCGTTCGCGCAACGGACGCGAAGATAGCGGCCTAGTGCACCGTGAATGACGTCGTGGCGAGCACCCGAGCCTTGCCGATCGACACCGGGCTCGCTGAACCGTCAATCGGGCCGTTGACTTTGACGGATTAGGCCGCTAAGGTCTGCGAAGGCGTCAAAGTAGTGGAGAGGATTGACGG
>CAWJIC010000030.1:0-15780 GCA_963842755.1 uncultured Chloroflexia bacterium
GGCCTGCTCGTCATCCTGGGCTCGATCACGATCACCTTCCTGATCACGCGGCTCGTGCCGTCCGACCCGGCGGCACGCTGGGCCGGTTCCCGGGCGACCGTCGAGCAGATCGCGGTCGCCCGCGAACGACTCGGGCTCGACCAGCCGCTCTACGTCCAGTACGTGCGCTACCTCGGGGACCTCAGCCGCGGGGACCTGGGGGTCTCGTTCTCGTCGAAGCGTGAAATCGCATCCGACCTCGGTGCGTTTCTCCCGGCCACGCTCGAGCCGGTCCTCCTGGCCACCTTCTTCGCCTTCCTCATCGGCATCCCGGTCGGGGTCCTGGGTGCGGCTCGGGCCGGCTCCCTCTTCGACCAGATCTCGCGATTCGTCTCGGTCGTCGGCGTCTCCCTGCCGACCTACTGGCTCGCCCTGCTCCTGCAGCTGCTCTTCTTCAAGCAGCTCGGCTGGCTCCCGCTGAGCGGCCGGGTCAGCGACACGATCGCCCTGACCAGCCCGGTCCATTCGATCACCGGCTTCTACCTGCTCGACACGGCGCTGGCCGGCAACTGGTCGGCGTTCCGTGACGTCGCCCTTCACCTCGTGCTGCCCACGCTCACCCTGGCCATCTACCCGGCCGGGCTGGCGATCCGGATGACCCGTTCGGCGATGGGTGACGCGCTCGGGGAGCGCTACGTGCTCGCCGCGCGCGCCCTCGGGATCGGCGAGCGCCAGATCCTCTTCCGGTTCGCGCTGCGCAACGCGATCCTGCCGACGATCACGGTCCTCGGCCTCTCGTTCGCCTACTCGATCACCGGCGCCTTCCTCGTCGAGGTGGTCTTCTCCTGGCCGGGGCTGGGCGGCTACACCGCGGCCGCCGTGCAGAACCTCGACTTCCCGGTCGTCGTCGCGACGACCCTCGTCGTGACGATCTTCTACATCGTTACGAACCTGGTCGTCGATCTCGTCCACGCCCGACTCGACCCGAGGATCTGAGCCCATGCGCATCCACGTCATCGACCCGGTCATCAACGCCGACATCGGGCAGTCGCGGGCGTACTTCGAGCAGCACGCCGCGCCGGACGTCGAGATCACGGTGGTCGCCCTCGACGAGGGTCCCCCCACGATCGAGACGGACAACGACATCGTGCTGGCCGGTCCCGGGATCCTGCGCCGGGTCCGCGAGGCGGCCGCGGCCGGGGCGGACGGCGTGGTCATCAACTGCATGGCCGATCCGGGCCTGCATGCCTCGCGAGAGGCGGTCCGAATCCCCGTGGTAGGGCCGGCGCAGACCGCGTTCGCCCTCGCCGCGACGCTCGCAGACCGCTTCTCGGTCCTCGGGACGATGTCCCGGGACATCCCGTTCACCCGGGACCTGTGGCGCCGCTACGGTCACATCGAGCGGGGCGCCTCGGTGCGGGTCGTAAATTTTCCGGTGCTCGCCCTGCAGCACGGGGACAGCCGCCTGCTCGAGCGGATGATCTCCTGCTCGATCGAGGCGATCGAGCAGGACGGCGCGGGAGCGATCGTCTTCGGCTGCACGCTGATGGCCGAGCTGCGCGACGAGCTGGTCGCCGCGCTCGAGGCGCGCGGCCACGCCGGGATCGCCGTGATCGATCCGCTGGCGACCGCCCTCCGGACCGCCGAGATGCTCGTCCGGCTCAAGCTCCGGCACAGCGACGCCACCTGGCCGCCGCTGTCGTGATGGGGACCGAGGACGCCACCCGATGACCACCCAGCCGGCAGCGACCGCCGGACGCCGGCCGCGCATGCCGACCCTGCTGCGCGCCCTGGCGCGCGACCGAAGCGGCGTGCTCGGCCTGGCGATCGTGGTCATCGTGGTCATCGCGGCGATCGGCGCCGCCTGGCTGACCCCCTACGCGGCCCAGGGCCTCGGCGCGCCGAACGTCATCGAGAAGCTCCGGCCTCCGAGCTGGACGCACCTGCTCGGCACCGACGAGCTCGGGCGCGACCTGCTGGCCCGGATCATGTTCGGCGGACGAGCCTCGCTGGCGATGGCGCTGATGGTCGTCTTCATGGGAGTCGCCATCGGGGTCCCGCTGGGCTCCGCGGCCGGCTATTTCGGCGGCTGGATCGACGAGGCGCTGATGCGCCTGACGGACATCTTCCTGGCCTTTCCCCCGCTCCTGCTCGCGATCGTCGTGGCGACGGCCCTCGGGCCGGGGTTCGCGAGCGCGACGATCGCCCTGGGCATCTCCTGGTGGCCGTGGTACGCCCGGTTGGCCCGCACGCAATCGGCCTCGCTGCGCAGCCGTCCGTTCGTCGAAGCCGCGCAGGTGATCGGCGTCCGGACGCCGGCCATCCTCGGCCGGCACATCATTCCCAACCTGACCGGCCCGATCGTCGTTCAGGCGACCCTCGACCTGTCGGCCGTCATCCTGGTCGGTTCGGGCCTCAGCTTCCTCGGGCTCGGCGTGCAGCCCCCGACGGCCGACTGGGGCACGATGGTCAACGCCGGCCGGATCTACTTCCTCGGCTTCCCCTGGTACGCCACGTTCCCGGGCTTGACGATCGTGCTGGTCAGTGTCGGCTTCGTCCTGTTCGGTGACGGCTTGCGCCGGGTGCTCGACCTACGGCCGGCGGACCTGGCCCGGTGAGCCCGATGCTGCTCGAAGTCGAGGACCTCCGGGTCGCCTTCGGGCGACCGTCGGGTGCCGTGGACGCGGTCCGAGGCGTCTCCTTCGAGCTCGGCCGCGGCGAGATCCTGGGCCTCGTCGGCGAGACCGGGTCGGGCAAGACGCTGACGGGCCTCTCGCTCCTCAGGCTCGTGCCGCCGCCGGGCCGATTGACGGCGCGACGGCTCGTCTTCGACGGACTCGACCTCCTGAACCTTGAGCCCGCCGCGCTCCGAGCGACACGGGGAACGCGCATCTCGATGATCTTCCAGGACCCGGCAACCTCGCTCAACCCGGTCTTCGCGATCGGGGCACAGCTCGACGCGGTCCTGGCGGCACACACGAAGCTGGGGCGACGCGAACGGCGGACCCGCGCCACCGAACGACTCGTGGAGGTCGGCCTGCCGGACCCCGAGCGGATCCACGGGCTCTACCCTCACCAGCTCTCGGGCGGAATGCAGCAGCGGGTGATGATCGCCCTGGCCCTGGCCGGCGACCCGGAGTTGCTCGTCGCCGACGAGCCGACGACGGCGCTCGATGTCACGATTCAGGCTCAGATCCTGGACCTCCTCCGTCGCCTGCGGGCAGAGCGCGGACTCTCGATCGTCCTGATCAGCCACCACCTGGGAGTCGTCAGCGAGACCTGCGATCGCGTCGCGCTGATGTACGCCGGTTCGATCGTCGAGGAGGGCTCGACGTCGAAGGTGCTCGGCGAGCCGCGCCACCCGTACACGACCTCGCTCCTCGGCAGCATCGTGACGGCCGAACGACGGAAGCAGTCGCTCGCCGTGCTGCCCGGGTTCGGGCCGGCCCCGGGTCCGCTGCCGCCGGGCTGCGCTTTCGCGCCACGCTGCCCCAGCGCGTTCGACCGCTGCCGAGCGGAGGCGCCCCAGCCGGTGCGGCCGGGCGGGCCGTCCGTCGCGTGCTGGCTCCCCGGGACGGAGGCCGTCGATGGCTGAGCCCGTCCTTCGCGTGACCGGCCTGACCAAGGAGTACCGCGCTGGCGGACGAACGCCGGTGCGCGCCCTCGGTGGCGTCGATCTGGAGGTGTCACGCGGCTTGACCCTGGCGGTTGTCGGGGAGTCCGGCTGCGGCAAGACGACGCTCGCGCGCTGCGTGATGGGCGCGGTTACTCCCACCGCCGGGCGGATCGAGCTCTCCGGCCGGGAGATCACCTCGCTGCGGGGGTCCGAGCTGCGCCGGCTCCGCGCCCGGCTCGGCTTCGTGCAGCAGAACCCAACCGCAGCCCTGGATCCGATGATGCGGGTGCGGGAGGTCGTCGCGGAGCCGCTGCGGACGCACAGCTCGCTCCGCGGCGGGGCCCTCGAGGCGCGGATTTGCGAGCTGGTCGACCTCGTCTCGCTTCGCCCGCAGGTGCTTGACCAGCGCCCGAGCGAGCTGAGCGGCGGTCAGGCTCAGCGCGTGGCGATCGCGCGCGCGATCGCCCTTGGGCCCGAGCTGCTCGTCCTCGACGAGCCCACCTCGGCGCTTGACCTCTCCGTCCAGGCCCAGATCCTCAACCTGCTCCTCGAGCTCCAGGGTCGCCTCTCGCTCACCTACGTCCTGATCTCCCACGATCTCGACGTCGTCGAGCATCTCGCCGATGACGTGGCGGTGATGTACCTGGGCCGGATCGTCGAGCGGGCCGATGGCGCCGTCATGCGCCCGTCGGCGCGCCACCCGTACACCGTCGCGCTCTTCTCCGCCACGGCGTCGATCCGGGCGGCGGAGCGCCACGAGCGGATCGTCCTCCGCGGCGACGTACCGAACCCCGCGAGCATCCCGACCGGCTGTCCGTTCCGGTCGCGGTGCTGGCTCTGGGAGCGACTCGGCCGCCCGGAGGTCTGCGCCGAGCGCGAGCCCGACCTGTCCGACGACGGGCAGGGCCACGTCGTCGCGTGTCACTTCGCCGACAAGGTCGGCACCGAGGCGGGCGTGGTGCCCGGCCCGGATGCCATGCCCCAGTCCCCCACCCCGTAAAGCCGGCACTCGACCGGCCCGGCACCGCCGAAAGGAGAGTCTCTTGGCCCGCCACGCACTCACCACGATCCAGGACTGCGAGGACTTCATCAGCGGCTGCAAGTTCATGGGCACCGGCGGCGGCGGGGGCGTGGACTGGGGGCTGAGCATGCTCCGGTCGGCGCTCGAGGAGGGCCTGCCGCTGGAGTGGACCGATCTCGCCGATATCCCCGACGACGCCTGGACCTGCACGGCCTTCGGGATGGGCTCGATCGCGCCGAAGGACGACTCGACGAACCAGGCGATCGAGGCACTCGGACTGACCGATCGACTCGGCCATAACGCGATGGCCCAGGCGGTGCGCGAGCTCGCCGCCCACACCGGAAAGCCGATCTCCGTGATCGTTCCGTCCGAGCTCGGAGCTGGCAACACGCCCGCCCCGCTCGTCAGCGCGGCGCGACTCAACATCACCTGCGTCGACGGCGACTACGCCGGGCGGGCCATCCCCGACGAGATGCAGGGCACACCCTACCTCTACGGCAAGACGAGCCACCCCCTGGCGAGCGTCGACAAGTGGGGTGACGTCGTCATCCTCAGGGAGGCGACGAACCCGTTCATGCTCGAGCGGATCGGCAAGATGCTGAGCGTCGCGGCCTACGGCACCTGCTACCAGGCGGCCACGCTGCTGCCGGCCACCGAGATGAAGGAGATCGTCGTCCCCGGGACACTCACCCGGAGCCTGGAGCTCGGGCGGGCGATGCGACAAGCCCGCGAGGCGGGCGCCGACCCGATCGCGGCCGCCATGGAGAAGACCGGTGGCCACCTCCTCTTCGAGGGTCGCGTGACCAAGAAGGATTGGGAGGACCGCGACGGCTACATGTTCGGAACCACGACGATCGAAGGCAGCGGGCGTTTCGCCGGCCATAGCCTTGCGGTCTGGTTCAAGAACGAGAACCACGTGAGCTGGCTCGATGGAACCCCGTGGATCTGCAGCCCCGACCTCGTCGTGATCGCCGATCGGAAGACCGGTGAGGGCTTCACCAACACCCTGATCGATGCCGGTGACGAGGTCGCCGTCGTCGGGATCCGCGGCCTCGAGGGCTTCCGCAGCGAGCGCGGGCTCGGCTGTGCTGGACCCCGCTACTTCGGCTTCGACATCGACTACCGCCCGATCGAGGAGCTCCTCGACCGCATCTGATCGCCTTTCCCCTGGCGGCGAGACGGCCGCCGGTTCCCCCCCGGCGGCCGTCTCGCCCTTCCGTCACCTCCCGGCACCGGGAAGGAGTCACTCGATGCACATTCGCGTCATCAACCCCACGATCACCACGAGCTGGGAGCAGGAGTCCCTCGACGCCTACCGCAACGCGGCCGGCCCGGGCACCGAGGTCAGCATCGTCACCCTGGACTGGGGAACCCCCTCGGTCGAGGGACACGTCGCCGAGTCGCTCGTCACGCCGGACATCATCGCCAAGGCGATCGAGGCCGAGCGGGAAGGCGCGGATGCGGTCATCGTCGACTGCATGGGCGATCCGGGTGTGCAGGCCTGCCGCGAGGCGATCGACATCCCGGTGATCGGCCCCGCCGAGGCGTCCATGCACCTGGCGGCGGTTCTCGGCCACCGGTTTCTCGGTCCTGACCGTCGTCGACTCGCTCATCCCGGTCGTCGAGAACCAGGCGCTCCGCTACGGCGTTGCCGCGAAGCTCGCCTCGGTCCGCTCGTTCAACGTGCCCGTCCTCGATCTCGCCGACAGCGATGAGGCCACCTTCAGGGCGGTCATGAAGGTCGCCGAGGCCGCCGTGCGCGACGATGGCGCGCACGTGCTCATCCCGGGCTGCACCGGCCTCGCCGGCTTCGCGCCGCGGATCCAGGCCGCGCTGGCGGCCGTTGGCCTCGAGGTCCCGGTGCTCGACCCGCCCCCGGTGGCCGTGAAGCTCGCCGAGTCGATCGTGGCACTGGGGTATCGCCACAGCCGTCGGACGTACGGGCGCCCGTTCGTGGCGGGGCATCGCTGGCCGGTGCCACTGCCGTTCGGCTCCTGATCGCCCTCGAAATCGACCGCACCCCAGATCGGAGACCACCCATGGAACTCGCAATCGGCAACGAACCCCGAGATGACTACTACACCTTCGAGCTGACTGCCGCCGCCCTCAAGCTGGTGACCGAGGTCCGACCGGTCGCCCGTGGGCAGCAGATCCTGATCACCGTGGACAGCGCCGGGGATATGCGGGCGGCACGAGCGACCGCCGGGGCCGTCCAGGCAGTCGGCGGCATCCCGACCCTGATCTCCTACCCGACCCTCCCCGAGCCGATGAGCGAACCGCCGCGCCCGTTGGCGCAGGCCGCCCTGGGCGCGGATGTCTGGATCGACTTCGCGATCGCCTACCAGCTCTACAGCCCGGCCTACCACGCCGCCGTCGCGAAGGGCTGCATCTACGTCTGCCTGACCGGGATGGACGTGGACATGATGGTCCGCACCATTGGCCGGGTCCCCCAGGCCCCGATGGTCGAGATGGCCCGCGTCCTCTACCGGATGTCCCAGGCGGCCGAGACGATCCGCCTGACGACCGCCGCCGGCACGGACCTGCGGATGACCGTGGACAAGAAGGGCGATCCCTTCTGGGAGGAGGAGAAGCAGGGCGGCTACGCCCAGATGCTCGGCGGGCAGTCGGGGCCGATGGCCTTCCGCGAGAGCTTCGAGGGCATCCTCGTCTACGACGGGGCGATCTGGCCGCCGGCCGAGATCGGCATCCTTCGCTCGCCCGTTCGACTGACGATCGAGAAGGGGTACGCCACGCGGATCGAAGGAGGAGCCGAGGCCGCGGTCTACGACCGCTGGCTGCGCAGCTTCGAGAACTCGGCCGCGATGCTCATGGACCATGCCTGCTACGGGTTCAACCCCGGCGTCAAGCGACCAAGCGGGCGGATCCTCGAGGACGAGCGGATCTTCGGCTGCATGCAGTTCGGGATCGGGGCAACGGAGCTCGGCTCGCCGATCCACAGCGACGGCGTCGTGCTCAACCCGTCGGTCTGGTTCGACGACGTCCAGATCGAGGATGCCGGCCGCTACGTCCATCCCGATCTCGCCCGCCTCTGCCGCGAGATGGGAGTCGCGGGGTACTGATGGCCGAGCATCACTCCGGTACCGTCGACGAGCCCGGCGATCCGCTCGTCGTCAGCGAGTCCGAGGCGCTGACGCTCCTCGCCCACCTGGTCACGAGCGCCGAGCTGTGCATGACCGAGCCGTACGACTACGGGATCTTCCGCCTCATCGACGCCGCCAGCCGGCTGGCGACGTCGATGGTGGCGCGCTCCAGCGGCGAGAGCCGCGCCTTCCTCGAGGTCTTCCTGGAGGAGGTCAACGTGAAGAAGATGTGGCCGACGCGCGACCGCGAGCGCTACGGGGCGTTCCTGCGCGAGACGAGCCGGCGAACCGCCGAGCACCTCGTGACGCGAGCGGGCGGGGGCGGGGGCGCGGCGCGCGCGCCGGAGTCCAGGGACGACCGCGATGCCGGCTGAGCGAGGACCCGAGACGGCCCAGTCGATGGAGTCGGTCGAGTCGGCCGAGCTGGTCCTGGAGACGATCCGCAGCCGGCGGGTGACCCGGGCCTTCGACGATCGACCCGTGACGGACGAGTCCCTGCTCCAGGTCCTCGAGGCGGGCCGCTGGGCGACGAGCGGAGGGAATTGGCGGATTCCACCGGTTTCTCGTCGTGCGCGACCCGGGTACGCTGGCCCGGCTGCGCGCCGTCACGCCCGGGATGTTCAGCACCCCGCCGGTCGTGATCGTGATCTGCACGGACGCCACGCGGGCGGCCGAGGAACTCGTCCAGCTCGAGCACGACGCGACGACCTGGATCGACGTCGGGACGGCGGCGATGAACATGATGATCGCCGCCCATGCCCTGGAGCTCGGCACGTGCCCGGTCACCTCGTTCAGCCACGTGGCGGTCGGCGTCGTCCTCGATCTCCCGCCGACCATCGAGCCGGAGCTGTTCCTCCTGCTCGGGTATCCGCTCGGGTCGGCAAGCCCCGCCCGCTCGGCCAGCGGCGGGCGGAAGGAAGTCGCCGCGCTTCCCGCGGGCCTCGTCTCGTGGGAGCGCCTGGGACGCGAGACACCCGAGTCGACACCAATCCACGCCACGGGCAGCAGGCCGACGGCCGGTGATCCGAGCAGCGAGCCACGGGAGGACCATCACCCATGACCACGACAGCCGCGCTCGAAACCTACCTCGACGCGAACCGCGACCGCCGCCTGGCGAGCTACCTGGAGTTCCTCCGGATCCCGAGCATCTCCGCCCTGCCGGAGCACGCCGGCGACTGCCGAACGGCGGCCGAGTGGGTGGCCGGGCAGCTCCGGGCGATGGGTGTCGAGCACGTCGAGGTTGCCGAGACCGGCGGGCATCCGATCGTCTACGGCGACTGGCTCCATGCCAAGGGCGCCCCGACGGTGATCGTCTACGGGCACTACGACGTCCAGCCGGTCGACCCGATCGGCGAGTGGGAGACGGCCCCGTTCGAGCCGTTCATCCGGGGGGACCGGGTGATCGGCCGCGGGGCCGCCGACGACAAGGGCCAGATCCATATCCACCTCCGCGCGACGGAGGCCCTCCTGGCGACCCGGGGCGGCCTGCCGGTCAACCTGAAGTTCGTCTTCGAGGGGGAGGAGGAGTCGAGCTCGATCCACCTCGACCCTTGGCTCGAGGCGAACCGCGAGCGCCTGGCCGCGGACATTGCGGTCATCTCCGACTCCGGCTTCTTCGACGGAAACCTGCCGGCGATCACGATCGGGCTGCGCGGCCTGGAGTACGTCCAGATCGACGTCACCGGCCCCCCGGTCGACCTCCACTCGGGCGGCTACGGCGGGGCGGTCCAGAACCCCGCCAACGCCCTGGCCGGGATCATCGCCGGCCTCAAGGGGCCCGACGGCAGGATCCGGATCCCCGGCTTCTACGACGATGTCGTGCCGCTCACCGACGCCGATCGGGCGGCCTTCGCGGCGCTCCCCTTCGACGATGAGGCGTATCGCTCGGCGCTCGGGCTCCCGGCGCTGTTCGGCGAGGCGGGCTTCACGACGCTCGAGCGGCGGGGAGCCCGGCCGACCCTCGACGTGAACGGCATCTGGGGTGGCTTCCAGGGAGAGGGCAGCAAGACGATCATCCCGGCCCACGCCCACGCCAAGGTGAGCTGCCGCCTCGTCGCCAACCAGGATCCCGACCGGATCTTCGAGCTCCTCCGGGCGTACGTCCTGGAGATCGCTCCGCCCGGCGTCCGGGTCGAGGTCCATAACCTCGGTGGGGGCCGCCCCAGCCTGACCCCGATCGATCATCCGGCCACCCAGGCCGCCGCCCGGGCCCTCGCGGCGACGTTCGGGCAGGAGCCGGTCTACATCCGGGAGGGCGGCTCGATCCCGATCTGCGCCAGCTTCGAGTCGATCCTGGGCCTGCCGGTCGTCCTCCTCGGGTTCACCCCGCCGGACGACAACGCCCACGCCCCGAATGAGTGGATGTCCCTGTCGAACCACGAGAAGGGGATCCGGACCGTGGCGGCGTACTGGGACGAACTCGCCGCGCTGCCGCGTTGACGAGGTCGGTTCCCAGAGGGCTTGAGGTTGCTCGCTGATACGGGCCAGGGAACGATCGCGGCCGGAGCGTCGGAGTCCGAAGTGCGAGTCACGCCGTGTGAACCGCCCTGGGTTTCAAGCTCCTGAAGCCACGCCTGGTCCGCTCGATCGGCGGGGGCACTTGAAATCTGAGCCACCGCGCCAGGGCGGGGCCGTGGAGACTTGAGCCACCCGCCCGCCGACCGAACCCTCGCATACGCCGCGAGGACGGGCGTCACGCTACGCACGTAAAGACCCGGGTGGATTTCAGGCGGCCTGGAGGCGCTGCTCATTCCAAGCCACCCAGGCGGCGGTCGCGAGCTCGACCTGGTCGGCCGTCCGCCAGGGGCCCTGCGCCCGGATGAGCTCGGTCTTGTAGAGGCCGTTGACCGTCTCGGCGAGGGCGTTGTCACAACAGGCACAACCCGTACTCCGAGGCCGGCTTCAAGACGCTCAAGTACCGGCCGGGCTTTCCCGATCGGTTCGGCTCGCTCGAGGATGCCCGGGCCTTCTGCCAGGGGTTCTTCGCCTGGTCACAACACCGAGCACCGCCACAGCGGGATCGCGCTGTTCACCCCGGCCGACGTCCATTACGGCCGGGCGGGCGAGCTGCTCGAAGTCCGCGCCGGTGTGCTCGCTGGCGCCTACGCCACCCACCCCGAGCGCGTCGTCAAGGGGCCGCCGCTCCCCAGACCCGTCCCCACTGAATGTCATGAAGACGGGCCCCCATGGTGAGAACGTTGGGTTCTCGAAGGAACCAGCACCAGGAGGCCCAGGACATGTTGTACGCCGGATTGGACCTGTCGCGCCAGAGGCTCGATGTGCACCTGCTCGATGAGGACGGGAGAACGGTCGAGGTGACGGCGGTTCGGCCCGACGCCGACGCGCTCCGGACGTTGGTCGCCACGGTCGGCCGCCACGGTGAACCGGTGACCGCCGCGATCGAGTCGATGAACGGCGCCCGCTTCGTCCACGACCAGCTCGAGCTCGCCGGCTGGGACGTCGAGATCGCCGATGCGCTCAAGGTCATCTATGAAGGAGCGGGCCGTGTCAAGGCGGTGGTCGCGGATGTATCGGGTCTTCTCCGGGCTGGTCGGTCACGCGAGGTCGGCCGCGGGCACCAGGGTGATGAGCGGGATCCTTCCGGTCAGTCATCTATTCGAGGGTGGTCCTCATGGTGGGCATGCGGCCGGAGAGGCGGCTCAATCAAGGGAGCGGCCGTCGGGTGAGGCCATGACAAGTGGCGAGCGCGCCGTGACCGACCGGCGCGACGGAGCTGAGAGCGGCGGGTAGTCCCGGCAGCCCTGCTCGTCGCGGAGGGCATAGAAGGCGAGGGTGAGGATCCGGCGGGCGAGGGCGACCCGGGCGATCTTGGTCCCCCGTCGCTCGGCGATCGGGTCGGCGAAGCGGTGCAGCTTCACCGCGCTCCGGCCGATCTTGGCGGCGGCCTCGACCATCGACCAGCGCAGCCAGCGGCTGCCCTGCTTGGTGATATGGCCCCGCCGCGTGTGGTCGGCCGAGCTGCGCTCGGTCGGCGTCAGCCCGGCCCAGGCTGGCGAGCCGGTCCGCGCTCTCGAAGCGCCCGACGTCCCAGACCTCAGCCACCACCGTCGCCGCGGTGAGGAAGCCGATCCCCGGGATCGGCAGCAGCCGGCGGATCCGGTCGTCGCCCCGGAACAGCGCGACGATCTCCCGGTCGGCGGCGACGATCTCGCGGCCCAGGTCATCGATGAGGCGCAGATGCGCCGCGAGCCGGCCGGCCGAGATCGGCCGCAGGCTGAGGGTCGCCAGCAGCTCGCGCCCCGTTCGCCCGAACAGATCGCTCACCGGCACGGGCACGCCGGCGTCTGCGCACAGGGCATGAACCTGGCACTTGAGCCGGGAGCGGATCCGCACGAGCGAAGCGCGCATCCGGACAAGTCGCCGGGCTTCTCTGACCTCCGGCGGGGCGATCCAGGCCTCGGGCAGCAGGTTCGTCCGCAGCAGGTGGGCGAGCATCCCCGCGTCGACCGCGTCGTTCTTGACCCGGCCCGCGCTGATCGCCTTGGTCGCAAGCGGGTGGGCCATGTGGGCCTCGATGCCGGCGTCGGCGAGGAGATCGGCGAACCAGCCCCAGCCGTACGTCGCCTCGAAGGCGACCGAGACGGGCTCTGGCTCGAGCTCGCCGAAGACGCGCCGGAACGCCTCCCGGTCGTGGGCGAAGCGCCGGCTCAGGATCATCTCGCCGGTCTCGCCGAGGGCGACCACGTGCGAGACCTTGCGGTGAAGGTCGACGCCGAGGTACACCATGGTCTGGGCCTCCTTCCTGATCGCTTGCGTCTGGCGGACCCGACCTGGGTCCACGCCATAAGCATGGGAGCGGAGGCCCGCTCCTTCATGGCATCAAGGGACTGGCGCCCCTGGCCGCCAAGACCGACCGGATCGACGCCTGGGTCCTCGCCGAGCTCGCCCGGCGGGAGCTCGTGCCGGCGATCTGGCTGCCCGACCCGAGTGTCCGGGCCGAGCGTGAGCGGGCCCGCTTCCGGCTCCACCTCGTCCGCCACCGGACCGCCCTCAAGAACCGGATCCACGCGACCCTCATCGCGTTCGGTCACCCGGTCCCGGTGGCCGACCTGTTCGGGACCGCCGGGCGCGAGCTCCTCGGGCGGCTGGCCATCCCCGAGCCCTGGGCGACGACCCTGGCCACGAGCCTGCGCCTCGTCGACGAACTCGATGACGAGATCGACGCCTGCGAGCGCGACCTCCGGGCGCAGGGTGCCGACCATCCGTACGTCGGGCTCCTGCGGACCGCTCCGGGGATCGCCTGGGTGCTCGGCTACACGATCGCCTCGGAGATCGGCGACATCACCCGGTTCGCCAGCCCCAAGAAGCTCACCGGGTACACCGGGCTGTGCCCGTTCGTGCGCCAGTCGGGTCGCCGGGACGACCGGGGACCGCTGGCCAAGAACGGCCCGAAGTACCTACGCTGGGCGCTCATCGAGGCAGCCACCCACGCCGCCCGCCATCCCGCCTATCGCGACCGCTACGAGCGCACGAAGCAGCGGCTCGGGCGCCAGCGCGGGGCGAAGGTCGCCCGGGTCGAGATCGCCCGCGAGCTCAGCACCGCGATCTGGCACATGCTCACCAAGAACGAGCCGTTCGCTCCCGGCAGGCCCCCCGTGTCCGCTCTGGTCGCTTGACGACCCTCCGCTGAGATGGGCCGCCGGAGTCTCCGATCCAACCTGGTCCTTCCACCGAGGAGGCGATAGAGAGATGAGCTCAGCTCCCACCAGCAAGGAGATGCCCGTGGTTCATCACCGCGCCTTGACGGCCGGCCCGTCTTCATAGAGAGAGATGAGCTCGACTCCCATCACCAAGGAGATGCCCGTGGTTCATCACCGCGCCTTGACGGCCGGCCCGTCTTCATAGAGAGGTCTGGATCAACCCGCCGCTGAAGGAGGTGCCGCAAGCCTGATCTTCCGACACTGGTGTCTCACTCGGGTTGACAGGTTCCGAGTTCCGCAGTCTGCTACCTGATGGGTCGACACGGCGTATCGGTGGGCAGCCCGAGGACCGCAAGGCCACCTTGCGAGGACTGACCCGAAACCGCCGGCCCTACCGAGCAGACGCCGCGGGCTTGCCCCTGTGGCGTCTGCTGGACTAGCCCTTCGTCGAGCCGAGGGTCAGACCGCTCACGAATTGGCGCTGGAGCAGGAAGTACACCACGAGCGTGGGCAGCGCGATGATGATCGCACCCGCCGCCAGAAGGTTGTTGTCCGAGAAGAACAGGCCCTGAAGGTCGTTGAGTCCCGTGGTGATGGGGCGCTTGTCGCCCGTCCGCATGAGGACGAGCGCCCAGTAGAAGTCGTTGTACATCCATGTGAACTCCAGCGTCGCCAGGGCGGCCAGCGGTGTCCGGCTCAACGGCAGGATGACCTGCCAGAACGTCCGCAGGACGGACGCGCCGTCGACCAGTGCGGCCTCCGTGAGCTCCTTGGGGAGCGTCTTCATGAAGTTGCTCAGCACGAACGTGGCGAAGCCCAGCTGAAAGGCCACCTGAATGGCCATGATCCCGAAGTACTGGTCGTACCACAGGCCGTTGTCACTCAGCGGATCCGGCAGCGGGAGGGCCAGGTACATGCGGAAAAGCGGCGTGATGATGACCTGCGGCGGCAGCAGGTTGCCGGCCGTGAACAGCAGCAACAGGGAGGTGTTGAAGCGGAAGCTGAAGCGTGAAACTGCGAAGGCGATGGCTGAGGCCAGCAGCAGGACGAGGATGAGTCCCGGGACCACGATGATCATCGTGTTCAAGAAGCGCATCGGGATCTGTGCCTGGCCCCAAGCATGAATGTAGTTGTCGAGCGTCAGGCTCTGGGCGATGCTCACAGGTCGCCCGAGCTGCCCACGGCACCCAGGGGCTGACCATGGCCACGCTGTCTGGAATCCTGCCAGTGCTGGCGATGCCCTATGCCGACGACGAGTCGATCGATGAGGACGTGCTGGCGCGGGAGGTGGCGTTCCTCCTCGGAGCCGGCGTCGACGGGATCGCGTTCGGTTTCGCAAGCGACATCGCGCGGCTGACGGACGTCGAGCGTGATCGCGCGGTCCGCGTCGCGAGCGACAGCGTCGCAGGCCGCGTGCCGCTCATCGCCAGCATCCAGGCTGGAAGTACGGCGGCGCTCCTGCGCCGGGCGGAAGCGTCGGCCATGGCCGGGGCGACGATGTTCATGGTCACACCCCCCGGAGGTGGGATCTTCGCCCCGGACGACCTTGTGGCCCACTTCGGCGCTCTGAGCGACCGGCTCGGCCTGCCGATCATCGTCCAGGATGCACCCGCCATCACTGGCACCCACACGCCGGTCGCCGTGCTCGCCCGCATCGCGATCAAGGTCGAGGGCGTCGTCGCCGTGAAGGCGGAGGCTGCTCCCACCGCGCCGAAGATACGCACGCTCGCCGATGCGATCGGAGGTCATGCGGCGGTGCTTGGCGGAGCGGGTGGTTTCGACTTCTACAACGAACTCGAGCGAGGCGCATCGGGCACGATCCCGGGCGCGGCCCTTCCCGAGCTCTTCGTGAAGGTCTTCGAGCTGCATCGCGGCGGACAACGGGCCGAGTCGCGTTCGCTCCTCCACCGTCTGCTGCCGCTGCTGTCCCTCGGGCTGCGAGGCCACGACGCCTACTGCCACACGCAGAAGGAGGTGCTTCGGCGTCGGGGGATCTTCCCCTCCGTCAGGGTCCGCACTCCGGCCGAACTCCCGGATGAGGACTTCGTGCGGGAGCTGACCCAGGCGATCGATGAGATCGCCGGTCTCTGGCCCGAACTGGGCATCGGGCCTGCCGGATGAGCGGCGAGAGCCGCCTGGCTCGCTGGGCGGTCAGCCGGCGGGTATGGACATGATCATCGATGCGCACGCGCACGGGTTCATCGCCGCGACGAGCTGGAACCGGGACGGAAACCGATTGGCAATCACCGAGATCAGGCGCGGCTCAGGCTGGCGGTTGTTCACGACCTCCCAGCGTGGCTCGAGCGAGTCGTCGATCGGGAGGCGCACTGTGAGGACCGGCTCATCGCCTTCCCGGGTGAGACTCGCCTTGGCCAGAAACGCACGTACTATGGTGAGGCACGC
>CAWJIC010000031.1:0-181442 GCA_963842755.1 uncultured Chloroflexia bacterium
GTAGAGGTGACGGGCGCGTCCGAGCAGCGCCCCGAACTTCACGTAGGTGTTGCAGTCGACGCACGGTGACGGGGTCGTCCCGTCGAGGTAGGCGGCCAGGAACGGCCGCAGGACGCCGGCGTCGAACTCGCGCTCGAGGTTCATGACGTAGAACGGGATCCCCAGCTGGGCGGCCACCCGGCGGGCGTCGTCGGCCGCATCCAGCGAGCAGCAGCTCTTCTTGAACTCCGAGTAGGCGTCGGCGACGTCGTGGAGACGCATCCACACGCCGACCACCTCGTGGCCCTGCTCGTGGAGGAGCGCGGCGGCGACCGACGAGTCGACACCGCCCGACATCGCGACGAGGATCGCGAGCCACGATCGAGACCGCGAGCGCCGCGCTGCCTGCGCGCAGCCTCGCCACCGTCCGCGGGACGACCTCGCTGGCGACGTCGATCTCCTCGGCCGTCGTCGTCCGCCCGAGCGACAGGCGCAGCGCGCCGCGCGCCTCCTCGTCCGGGTAGCCCATCGCCGTCAGGACGTGGCTGACCTCGGTCGACCCGCTCGTGCAGGCCGAGCCGACCGAGTCGGCGATCCCCTCGAGGTCGAGCGACATCGCGACCGACGATCCGTCCGTGTCCCGGGCGACGATCGACAGCAGACCCGGCAGCCGGTCGCGCGGATGGCCGGTCAGCTCGGTCCCCTCGACCCCGAGGACGGCATCCCGGAGCCGGTCGCGGAGCGGGACGAGCCGGGCTACCGTGGCCGGGCGGTCCCGGCACGACAGCTCGTAGGCGACGGCCATCCCGACCGCGCCGGCGACGTTCTCCGTGCCGGCCCGCCGATGGCGCTCCTGGGCGCCGCCGTGCTGCTGTGCCAGGAGGTGGGTCCCATGACGCACGTAGAGCGCGCCGACGCCCTTGGGTCCCTCGAACTTGTGGGCGCCGATCGAGACGAGGTCCGCGCCGAGCGCGTCGACGTCGAGGTCGACGTACGGCGCGGCCTGGACCGCGTCGACGTGCAGGACGATGCCGCTTGCCGGGCATGGACCCGCCGCGGCGATCTCGGCGATCGGCTGGATCGTGCCGACCTCGTTGTTGGCGAGCATGATCGAGACCAGGATCGTCCGGTCGTTGATCGCCGCGTCGAGCTGGTCCGGGATCGACGCGGCCGTAGCGGTCGACCGGCAGCTCGACGATCTCGAAGCCGAACTTCTCGAGGTAGCGCAGCGTGTGGCCGACCGCGTGGTGCTCGATCGCGGACGTCACGATCCGGTGGCCGCGCGCCTTGCCGGCCCAGGCGGCGCCCTTGAGCGCGAGGTTGTTCGCCTCGGTCCCGCCGGAGGTGAACACGATCTCGCGGGGCCGGACGTTCAGGCCGGCCGCCAGGCGCTCATGGGCTTCGTCGAGCGCGGCCCGGGCGCGGCGACCGAAGACATGCGCGGATGACGGGTTGCCGAAGTGCTCGGTCAGGTACGGCAGCATCGCCTCCAGGACCTCGGGCCGGAGCGGCGTCGTCGAGGCATGGTCGAGGTAGATCGTCATCGGCCGGGATCGTACACCCGGGCGCCGGGAATCGGGCCGGGGCGCAGCCGCTGGTGAACGGGGTGGGAGGCCCTCAGGCGCCGGCCGTCTCGCCCTCGGCGCCTCTTCGCCGGTCGTCCGCCTTTCCGAGAGCCCGGCGCCGGTCGTGCTCGGAGAGGAAGCGCTTGCGCAGCCGGATCGAGGTAGGGGTCACCTCCACCAGCTCGTCGTCCGAGATGAACTCGATCGCCGATTCGAGGGTGATCGGTCGCGGGGGTGTGAGCCGAAGCGACTCGTCGTGGGAGTGGGTCCGGATGTTCGTGAGCTGCTTGGTCTTCGTCGCGTTGACGTTCATGTCACCGGAGCGCGAGTTCTCCCCGATGATCATCCCCTCGTAGACGTCGACGCCGGCGCCGATGAACAGCTCGGCCCGCTCCTCGAGGTTGAACAGGCCATAGGCGTTCGAGATCCCGGGCCGGTCGGCCACGAGGACCCCGTTCGTACGGTGGGTCACTTCGCCCGCCCACGGCCCGTAGCCCTCGCCCATCTGGTGGAGGAGCGCCGTGCCGCGGGTGTCGGTGAGGAGCTGCCCGCGGTAGCCGATGAGGCCCCGGACGGGGATGATGAACTCCATCCGCACCCGGCCGTCGGCATCGGTGCGTCATCTGCTCCAGCCGCCCCTTCCTGCCGGCCAGGGCGGTCTGGACCTCGCCGATGTAGTCGGGCGGCATGTCGATGGTGATCCGCTCGTAGGGCTCCTCGCGCCGGCCGTCGACGGTGCGCAGGATGACCTCCGGCCGGCTGGCAGTCAGCTCGAAGCCCTCGCGGCGCATCTGCTCGATGAGGATGGCCAGCTGCAGCTCACCCCGGCCGCGCACCTCGTACGTGTCGCCCGAATCGGTCGGGTAGACCTCGATCGAGACGTTGCCCAGGACCTCCTTCTCGAGCCGCGCCATGATCTGGCGGCTGGTGACGTACTTGCCGTCCCGGCCGGACAGCGGCGATGTGTTCACCCCGAACGTCATCCGCAGGGTGGGGGCGTCCACGTCGAGGCGGGGCAGCGGGCGGGGATCGCCGGGCTCGGTGAGCGTGTCGCCGATGGTGACCTCGGGCAGCCCGGCGACCGAGACGATGTCGCCCGGGCCGGCCTCGGCGATGTCGATCCGCTCGATGCCGTGGGCGGTCTGGAGGCTGGTGACCGTCCCGGACAGGGTCACGGTCCGGCCGGGCTCGACCGACCCGGCGGTGTCGTCCGCCTCCTCGCGGACGACCGTGATCCGCTGGCCCATCCGGATGCGACCGTTCCAGATCCGTCCGACCGCCATCCGCCCCACGTACTCGTTGGCAGACAGGTTGGTGACGAGCAGCTGGAGGGGGTGGCCCTCCATGGTAGGTCGGCGGCGGGGTGACCGCGACGAGGAGATCCAGAAGCGGGCGAAGGTCCGTGCCGGGCGTCGCCAGGTCCAGTCGTCGCGGTGCCGGCCTTGGCGTTGGTGTAGACGACCGGGAACTCGATCTGGTGCTCGTCCGCGCCGAGGTCCATGAACAGCTCGTAGACCGCGTCGAGGACCTCGGCCGGTCGGGCATCGCCGCGGTCGATCTTGTTCACCGCGACGACGACCGGCAGGTGGCGGGCCATCGCCTTCTGCAGGACGTAGCGGGTCTGCGGGAGCGGGCCTTCGGCGGCGTCGACGAGGAGGAGGACCGCGTCGACCATGAGCAGCGAGCGCTCGACCTCGCCGCCGAAGTCCGCGTGGCCCGGCGTGTCGACGATGTTCAGGCGGATGCCGTCGTGGTCGACCGTGGTCTGCTTGGCCAGGATCGTGATGCCCTTCTCGCGCTCGAGGTCGCCCGAGTCCATCACCCGGTCGACGACCGGCCTGGTTGGCGCGGAAGGTGCCCGTCTGGCGGAGCATCGCGTCGACGAGGGTGGTCTTGCCGTGGTCCACGTGGGCGACGATCGCCACGTTGCGAAGGTCGGCGCGGACGGCGAAGGCAGTGGCGGGCACGGTCGGGCGGTTCTCCTGGGGCATGGGGCAGTCGATTGTCCCACAAGCAGGCTGAAATCGGCCGATGAGCCCCGCCCGGCGCGTTGCAGACACCGGAGGCCGCCAGCGCGACCTCGACCCGGCGGCGAGCGTCGACCTACACTGGCGCCGTGCGCAGCAGGACGCCCGCCCCGTGACCGTCGCCGCCGTCATCCTTGCCGTGAGCCCCGGAGCGGCCCTGGCCGACGCGGATGGGGTCGCCCGTGTTCGACGGATCGCCGATGCGGCATGGTCGGGCGGGGCGCTGCCGATCGTCGTCGTCGCGCACGACCCGGACGGCGCAGTCGCCGCGGCGCTCGCCGGAACGCCCGTGACGCTCAGCGAGCCCCCTCCCTCCGAGGGTGGCCCGGTCGCCCGGATCTGCCGCGGGATCGACGTGGCGCGGGGGCTCGTCTCGGAGACGGACGCAGCGCTCGTCTGGCCGGCGCGAATGCCCTGGGTGGGCCCGGAGACGGTCACCTCGCTCCTCGAGGCCCACGGGACGCACCCGGGCGCCATCCTCGCGCCCGCCTATCGCGACACCGTCGGCTGGCCGAGGCTTCTCCCGCTGGCGCACCTCGAGGCACTCCGGACGATGTCCACCGAGAGGACGCCCGAAGAGCTGTTGGCCGACCTCGCGGCGTCGGGCGTCCCGGAGCGCTCGTTCGAGCTGGGCGACCCGGGCGCCGTGACCGACGGCGAGACGCCCCGCATCGAGCTTCCGCCCTACGAGGGTCCGGAGCAGCCCACCAGTGGCCACGTCCACGAGTGGGGTGACGCCGTCGGCTCCGAGGCGGACCGGCCATAGCGTGACGGGGCCCGGCCCCGGGTCCGTGCTGGGACCGCGGCGGCCGGGCCGTTCAGTTCCCGGATCGATCAGCGCCGGCGACGGGCTGCGATGCGATCAGACGGGAGGAACCACAGGAGCGCAGCCAGGAAACCGGAGCCGAGGATGAGCAGCGGCCGCAGATTGACCGTCGCGCTCGTCCCGGTTTCATCGGTGGCTGTGACCGGCAGGGTGTGCTTCGGGGTCGCCGTCAGCGCCTCGACAGAACCCTCAGGGGTTGCCGTTGCGGTGGCCGTCGCCGTCGGCTCGACGCTCCCGGTGGGCGTCGGGGTGGCCGTCGGCGTCGCGGTCGGGGTGGCCGTCGGCGTCGCGGTCGGGGTGGCCGTCGGGGTGGGCGTCGGCGTCACCTCGGGCGTCGCGGTCGGGGTGGCGGTCGGCGTCACCTCGGGCGTCGCGGTCGGGGTGGCCGTCGGGGTGGCCGTCGGGGTGGGCGTCGGCGTCACCTCGGGCGTCGCGGTCGGGGTGGCGGTCGGCGTCGGGCTCGGGGTGGCGGTCGGCGTCGGGCTCGGCGTCGGGCTCGGGAGGGCGCTCGGCTGGATGCTTCGGTCCTGGTTCTTGTTGCCGGAGCCGTCGATCTGCTGCGTCCGCATGTGCCACGGGGCGCCGGAGATCTGACCGGCGCCGTCCGGGTCGCCCGGGCCGTTCCAGTTGCCGGAAAAGGCCAAGTGGCCGCCCCAAGCGAAGAGGACCTCGGACCCAGTCGAGGTGAACGTGACCACCAGGTCGGCCTCGCTGTTGGCGCTCGTGCTCCCGCTGTGGTCCGGCGCCGTAATGCTCACGATCGTGCCGCCGTAGAGGGTCAGCGAGGTCGCGACGCCGGCGGCGGCCATGGCGCCGTTGACGGTCTTGCCGTCAGCCGAGAACGGGTCGCCCGGGAAGGCCATCGTATCGGCCGAGCCGAGCGTCGGGCACAGCGACGGGACCCCCCCGCCACCCGAGGCGCACAGGTCAGGGCTCTCGGTCGCGTTCCACGTGGCGAGGAAGTCGTACGCCTTGTGGCCGCCGGCGGTGAAGTCGTAGTTGAGGTGGATCGTATGCGTGCCCGCCGTGAGGCCCTCGATGGCGAGGCGGAACGGAATGACGTCGCCCTCGGCGTACGCCGAGTTGTTGCCGTTCAGGTCGCCGTTCTGCCAGGCCGCGCTCGTATTGGCGTATTGGTCGAGGTTGACGGTCAGGGCGTCGCCGAGAGCGGCGCTCGGGGCGAACAGGGCGATGCCGAGCGAGGTGACGACGGCGAGCCAACCGAGGGCTCGGATCCTGGCGCTCCTGGAGCGCCGGGGGACATGGATGGCGTTCATCGTGATGATGCCCTCCTTGCTGACTGACCGGCGATCGCGCCGGTCCCCCGGCTGGTTCGCGTGCGCTGCCCTGTCTGGCAGTCACCCGAGAAGGCCAAGGAGTGACGGATGGGGCACGCTCAGGCGGGCGGGCCCCATCCGGGTCTCGGGGACCCTAGGGCCGAGGCCCGGCCCCGCGTCCGTGATGGGACCGCGGCGGCCGGGCCGTTCAGTGCCCGGATCGATCAGCGCCGGCGACGGGCTGCGATGCGATCAGACGGGAGGAACCACAGGAGCGCGGCCAGGAGACCGGAGCCGAAGATGAGCAGCGGCCGGAGATCGACCGTCGCGCTCGTCTCGATCCCGTCGGTGGCCGTGACCGGCAGGGTGTGCTTCGGGGTCGCCGTCAGCGCCTCGACGGCACCCGCCGGGGTCGCGGTCGGGGTCGCCGTCAGCGCCTCGACAGAACCCTCGGGCGCGGCCGTCACCTCGGGCGCGGCCGTGGCCGTTGCCATCGGCGCGACGCTCCCGGTGGGCGTCGCCGTCGCGGTGGGCGCGGCCGTCACCTCGGGCGTCGCCGTCGCCTCGGGCGTCGCCGTCGCGGGCGGGGCGCAGGGCTCGACCCAGAAGACCTTGTGCTTCCAGAGCTTTGCCTCATCGCCCTTCCAGTAGACCTTGTAGTGCCCGACGGCGAGGGTGTAGACATCCGTCTTGTACTCACCGCTCGAGCCGGTGGCATAGGTCCCCGTCCGGACGACCGTCTTGTCGCCCGTCGGAGGCCAGGACTTGATCTTCCAGTCGCCCGACTGCGCCGGGTCGGCGAAGAAGAAGTGGAGATGGAACGAGCAGACAACGTGAGGCTCGTTCTTCACGATCAGCTCGGTCTCGGTGGCACCTTCGTGGACCTTGACCGTGCCGTTGTTCCCCGGCGTCACCCTGGCGTCGGCCGTCCCCGGTGCGAGGACGGCGAACCCGAGGATCAGGAGCGTCGCCAGCCCACCCAGCAGGCGGATGACTCCTCTCGGGGACGCTCGCCCGGCACGCCGGGCGGACAGAGCCATCGCGCTGGGGGTGCGGTCGACCTCGCGTGGATGCGTCATCGCCGCGTCCCTTTCCCGCGGCGGGCACGTCCTCAGGCGCCTGTTGTCGACGCCATCCCACTCAGGCGTTGCGCCGCAAGTCGATCATCCGCACCCGCCCGGCCGGGCGCCAGAGGCGAAGGTCACGAAGGCGCGGCGATCCTCCGCCGGAACCGGACCGGAACCGTCCCCACGGCCACGCCCGCCAGGACCAGGCCGACGCCCGCGACCTGGAACGCGGACGGTGCTTCGCCGATGAGAAGCGCCGCGAGGAGGACCGCGGCGACCGGCTGGCTGAGCAGGATGAGCGATGACACGACCGCGGGCAGAGCCGGCAGGGACGCCGCGATGAGGAGCCCGCCGGCGACCTGGGCACTGAGCGCGAGGGCGATCAGCCAGCCGTGGGCAGGCCAGGTCGGGACCAGGGCCAGATCCCCGATGAGGAGCCCGCCGACCAGGGCGCCGACGACGGTCGCGGCCGTCGCGTCGCGCACCGGACCGACGAACCGGCCCGGCGTCCGCGCCCGGCGCAGGACGAGGAGATAGCCCGCGTAGGCGAACGTGGTGACGATCCCGTACGCCGCTCCGAGCCCGGGATTCCGCCCGTATGCTCCGCCTCCGATCGCGCCGGAGATGAGGATGACGCCGCCGACCGCGAACGGAGCGCCGAGGAGAACCCGCCGGGCCGGACGCTCGCCCAGGAACAGCCACGCGACGATCCCGACGACGATGACCTGGAGATTGCCCATCACGGTCGCCAGGCCGGCGCCCATCTCCCCGATCGCGAGGTGGAACGAGGTAAGGTCGACCGCGAAGAACAGCCCCGCACCGAGCGCCAGCAGGCGACCGCGCCGGTCCGGGCGTCCGAGCCGCCGCTCCTCGGGGATGGCCAGCAGGACCAGGAACGGCAGCGCGTAGAGCGCCCGGTAGACGGTCGCCGTGGACGGCGTGGCGCCGGACAGCCGGACGAGGATCCCCGAGAACGCGATGCAGGTCGCGCCGAGGACCGCCAGGAGGCGCGGCCGGGAGGCGAGCGCGCGCAGGACGGTCGTCAGTCCCGGTCGGGGACGCCGACGAAGCGGAGGCCGAGCTCGGCGTACTGGGCCGGATCGGGCGGCGACGGCGCCTCGAGCATGAGGTCGCCGCCGGACTGCGTCTTGGGGAAGGCCATGACCTCGCGGATGTTCGTCTGGCGGGCCAGGAGCACCGCCCAGCGATCGATCCCGAGGGCGATCCCGCCGTGGGGCGGCGCCCCGTACTCGAACGCCTCGAGCACCGCGCCGAACTTCTCCCGCATCTGCCTCGAGCTCTGGCCCTGGAGGGCGAAGCTCCGCTCGAGCAGGTCGCGCCGGTGGATCCGGACCGAGCCGCCGCCGAGCTCCCAGCCGTTGAGCGCGAGGTCGTACTGCATGCGCTCGCGCCCGGCCGGCCGGGTCCTGTGGCGAGGGCCGTCGAAGGTCGCCCTGAGCGTCGTGAGGAGCGCCTCGTCCTCCGGGACCACCCCGCTGAACGGGTTGTGGGTCGCGTCCCAGCGGCCGTTCTCCGCGTCCCACTGGTACATCGGGAAGCGGTGGATCCAGCAGTAGGCGAGCATCGTCCGGGTCGGCCAGGCCGAGCCGGGCGCCGAGCTCCGCTCGCAGCCGGCCGAGGACGTCGGCGGTCACCGCGGGCGCGTCGGCCACGACGAGGACCAGGTCGCCCTCGCCCGCCCCGGCGCGCGCCACGACGGCCGCGCTGCGTTCGTCGCCGAGGAACTTCGCGATCGGCGAGCGCACGGCGCCCCCGGCCTCGACCGCGAGCTAGGCCAGGCCCTTCGCCCCGAAGCGCTTCGCCAGCTCGGTCAGCTCGTCGATCTGCGAACGCGAGGCACCGCCCATGCCGGGCGCGACGATCGCCTTCACCCGGCCGCCGGCCGCCAGCGTCTCGTCGAAGACGCGGAAGCCGGAAATGGGCGCACCCGCCGCATCGACGAGCGCCGGCGCCAGATCGACCAGCTCCATCCCGAACCGGAGGTCCGGCTTGTCGGAGCCGAACCGCTCGATCGACCTCCTCGTACGTGAAGCGCGGGAACGGGAGCTCGCCGGATCGGCCGATCCGGGGCGATCGCCCGGGAGACCTCGATGACCATCGTCTCGACGAAGGCCATCACCGCGTCCTCGTCGACGAAGCTCATCTCGAGGTCGAGCTGGGTGAACTCCGGCTGGCGGTCGCCGCGCAGGTCCTCGTCGCGGAAGCAGCGGGCGATCTGGAAGTAGCGGTCGATGCCGGCGACCATCAGCAGCTGCTTGAGCTGCTGGGGGCTCTGCGGCAGCGCGTAGACCGTGCCCGGCTGGAGCCGGGACGGGACGATGAAGTCGCGGGCGCCCTCGGGCGTGCTCTTGATCAGGTTCGGCGTCTCGACCTCGACGAAGCCCGTGCTCGTGGTGGACCTCGCGGATCGCCTGGACGAGGCGGCTGCGGAGCAGGAGGCGCTGCTGCATCGCCTCGCGCCGGATGTCGAGGTAGCGGTACTTGAGGCGGAGCGCCTCGTCGATCGGGGCGTCCGGCTCGTTGATGTAGAACGGCGGCGTCTTCGCCTCGGACAGGATCTCGAACGCCGCGCGCCCGGAGCTCGATCGCGCCGGTCGGCAGGCGCGCGTTCTCCGTTCCCGGGAGGCGCCGCGCGACGTCGCCCTCGACGGTCACGACGAACTCGCTGCGGACGCGGCTGGCGTCTGCGTGCGCCTCGGGCGCGTCGGTCGCGTCGACGACGACCTGGGTGATCCCGTGGCGGTCGCGGAGGTCGAGGAAGATCAGCTGGCCGTGGTCGCGCCGGCGATGGACCCAGCCGGCGAGCCGCGCCGTCGAGCCGGCGTCGGACGGCCCGGAGCTGGCCGCAGGTGTGGGTGCGATAGGGCGTCGAGAGATCGGTCGTCATGTCGGTCATCGTAGACGAGCCGACCGGCCGCCGCCGGAGCCGTGGAGAGCTGGCGCGTCGAGCCTCAGCCGGTCCCGTGCTGGTGGGTCTCGTCCGCCCGCCGGAGCTCCCGGGCGAGGTCCGCGAGCGCGACGATCCGCTGGCTCGCGGCCTGGAGATCCCGCAGCTGGACCTGGCCGTCCGCGACCTCATCGCCGAGGATGATCGCGAAGTGGGCGCCGTCCTTGGCCGCCGCCTCGAGCTGGCGACCGAGCTTGCGCTGCCCGAGCTCGGCCCGGACGGCGAGGCCGGCCGCCCGCAGCTCCGTGGCGAGCGCCAGCCGCTGCACGGTTCCGGCCGGATCCGCGCCGACGACGACGGCCAGCGGCCCGGCGAGCGCGGCCGGCGCCACCCCGCTGGCCTCGAGCGCCAGCACGACCCGGTCGAACCCGATCCCGAAGCCGATGCCCGGCGTGGGCCGCCCCCCGAGCAGCTCCACGAGCCCGTCGTAGCGGCCACCGCCGCCCAGTGCCTGCTGCTGTCCCTCGGCGCCGTGGCGGTAGAACTCGAAGGCCGTCCGGGTGTAGTAGTCGAGGCCGCGGACGAGCCCGGGCTCCAGCCGGTAGGCCACCCCGAGCGCGTCGAGATGCGCCCGGACGGAGGCGAAGTGCTCCGCGCAGGCAGCGCACAGCCGGTCGACGATGCGCGGCGCGGTGGCATTCAGCGCGGCCATTGCGGGGTCCTTCGAGTCGAGCAGCCGCAGGGGATTGCGCTCCAGGCGCTCGCGCTCGAAGGGCGGGAGAGCCGCCTCGCGGGCACGGTAGTGGGCGACGAGGTCGGCGATGTAGGCCGGCCGGCAGGCGCCGTCGCCGATCGAGTTGAGGAGGACCTCAACGTCCGACAGGCCCGCATCGCGGAAGAAGCGCAGGCCGAGCTCGACGATCTCGGCGTCGACAGCTGGACCCGGGTCGCCGATCGCCTCGACGTCGAACTGGCGGAACTGGCGGTAGCGACCGGCCTGCGGGCGGTCGTAGCGGAACATCGCCCCGGTCAGGGAGAGCTTCACCGGCTGCGGCCAGGTCTGCATCCCGTGCTGGACGTAGGCCCGCACGATCCCCGCCGTCGGCTCGGGGCGGAGCGCCCAGCTCTCGGACTCCTCGGTCCGCGGGGCCAGCCGGAAGAGCTCCTTCTCGACCGCGTCGGTCGCCTCGCCCAGGCCACGCTCGAAGAGCGCGCTCTGCTCGAAGAGCGGCGTCTCGATCTCGCGGTAGCCGTAGCGCGCGGCGAGCTCCTGCGCCAGCCGCTCGAGGCGGGCCCAGGTCGGTCGCTCGTCGGGCAGGAGATCGCGGGTGCCCCTGGGGGCGCGGTAGGCGGGCATCGTTCCGAAGTCTAGCGGCACGAGACGACCCCCGACCGAGGGGCGCGCCTTAGGTGCCGACGACGTGGCTGAACGAGACCGCGACGAGATACCAGGTGACGGCCGCTGCGGCCAGGACGCCGAGGGACGCGACGACGCGCAGGACCACGGGCCACGGCCGCCTCGCCACCGACAGGTTGACGACGACGCCGATGGCGCCGGCCGCCCCGCCGGCCGCCCCGCCGATCCCGACGAGCCCGATCGGGAGCACGGCCAGGATCAACTCCCAGGGCGCGAGCCGGCGCTCGAGTTCGACCACCCGCTCGTCGTCGACGATCGCCCGCAGGCCGGTCATGGTTCCGGAGAAACCAAGGCGGTGGGTCGTGCCGTCAGCCATGGTGACCTGCCACATCGGTCGCCCACGCTGGCGGAGGCGGGGCAGGCGCTCCCCGTCGGCGAACACCTTCAGCCCGGTCAGCTGGCTGTTCTCGACGACGATCTCCGGGCTGCCGGGCCCAGGCAGCCGGAACGAGTGGCGCACGGCCTACCCGAGGTCCCGCTGGACCGAGATCACGTCCTTGAGCTGCTCGATCCGGCTCATCACGCGGGCGAGCTGGCTGACCGAAGCGACCTGCAGGGTGGCGGTCACGATCGCGGTGTGGTCCTGGTGCACGTTCACGCTGGCCGCGACGATGTTCACCCTGGCCTCGGCCACGACCTGGCTGATGTCGCTCAGGAGCCCGGTCCGGTCGTAGGCCTCCACCCGGATCGCGATCGGGTAGCTCTGGGCCGGGGCCGCCTCCCACTCGACCTCGATGAGCCGGCTGACTTCGCGCTCGTTCATCACCGTGGGACAGGACCGGAGGTGGACGGTCACCCCCTTGCCCCGGGTGATGAACCCCTGGATCGGGTCGCCTGGAATCGGGTGGCAGCACTTCGCGAACCGAACGAGGAGATCCCCGACGCCCTTCACCCGCACGCCGCCGGTCCGCGCGGGCAGCGTCGATGGCGCGACCGTCGGGAGCGCCAGCTCGGCGTCATCGACCACGCCGAGGCGCATCACGACCTGCTGGGCGCCGACCGCGCCGTAGCCGATGGCGGCGTAAAAGTCGTCCAGCGCTTCGTAGTTGTACTGCTTCGCCACCTCCAGGATCCGGTCCACCCCGACCGACTGGATGGACTTGCGAGCGAGGCGGCGCAGCTCGCGCTCGAGCGACTCGCGGCCGTGGACGATGTTGTCGTCGCGCTCCTGGCGCTTGAACCAGGCCCGGATCTTCTCCCGGGCGTGGCTCGTCCGGACGACGTTCAGCCAGTCGCGCGACGGCCCGTGCTCGCCCTTCGTCGTGACGATCTCGACGATGTCCCCGTTCTTCAACCGGTAATCGAGCGGGACGAGCCGGTTGTTGACCTTCGAGCCGATGCAGCGGTGCCCGACGTCGGTGTGGATCCGGTAGGCGAAGTCGAGTGGGGTCGCCCCTGCCGGGAGGTCCTTGACGTCCCCCTTCGGGGTGAACACGAAGACCTGGTCCTGGAAGATGTCGAGCTTGATGCCCTCGACGAACTCGGTCGCGTCGGAGACCTCGCGCTGCCAGTCCATCAGCTGGCGCAGCCAGGCGAGCTTCGCGTCGTACTCGCGGTCGGACCGGCTGCCCTCCTTGTAGCGCCAGTGGGCGGCGATGCCGACCTCGCTGACCTGGTGCATGGCATGGGTCCGGATCTGGATCTCGAGCGGCTTGCCCTCGATCGCGATGACCGCGGTGTGGAGACTCTGGTAGAGGTTGTTCTTGGGGACCGCGATGTAGTCGTCGAACTGGCCGGGGATCGGCCGCCAGATTGAGTGGACGACGCCAAGGGCGGCGTAGCAGTCCTTCACCTCGTCCACCAGGCAGCGGATGGCGTAGACGTCGTAGATCTCCTCGAAGCCGGCGCCCTTGCGCTGCATCTTCTTGGCGATGCTGTAGATGTGCTTGGGGCGGCCCTGCAGCTCAGCCTCGATGCCGGCGGCCACGAGCGCCGGGCGGAGCTCCTGGATCGCCCGGTCGATGAAGCCCTCCCGGCCCTTGCGCCGGGTGTCGAGCATCCCGGCCAGCTCGCGGAAGCGCTCCGGCTCGAGCGCCTTGAAGGCGAGGTCCTCGAGCTCCCACTTGATCTGCCAGATCCCGAGCCGCTCGGCCAGCGGGGCGTAGATCTCCATCGTCTGGCGGGCGATCCGCTGCTGCTTGTCGGCCGGGAGCGGGGCCAGCGTCCGCATGTTGTGGAGACGGTCGGCCAGCTTGATCAGGACCACCCGGATGTCGTCGGCCATCGCCAGGAACATCTTCCGGATGTTCTCGGCCTGCTGCTGCTCGTGGGTATGGGTGCTGAACCTGGACAGCTTCGTCACGCCGTCGACGAGGTGCGCCACCTCCGCTCCGAAGCGCTCCTCGATGTCGGTCAGGCTGTACTCGGTGTCCTCCGGGACATCGTGGAGGAGCGCGGCCTGGATGGCGATCGGGTCGATCCCGATGTCCGCGAGGATCTGCGCCGAGGCGATCGGGTGGGTGACGTACGGCTCACCGGACGCTCGCAGCTGGTCGCCGTGGGCCTCGACCGCGAGGTCGAAGGCCCGGCTCACGTCCTCGAGGTTCGCCTGCGGGTGGTGCTTCTCGAGGCTGGCCAGGAGGTTGCGCCGGAGGGGCTCGAACGAGCGGGTCCCGCCGGGACCGACCGTCGAGGGCGCGCTCGCCCGTCGCGGGCCCGAGCGGCCCGACGCCGAAACCGTGCCCGGATGCTCGACCGACATCGTCGCGCAAGGATAGCAGCGCGCCGGGCTGACCCTGGTCGAAGCCGGCCGCCCCGGGTCAGGCCTCGCGGTAGCCCATCGCGGCCAGCGCGGCCACGGCCGCTTGCCGCTCATCCCACGGCGTCGGCCCGTCGGGGCCGATGATCGAGCGTTCGTGGCCCTTCCCGGCGAGCAGGACGGTGTCGCCCGGGAGGGCCCGGTCGAAGCGGCCGCGATCGCCTCCGCGCGATCGGCGATGAGCAGGAGGTCCGTGCCGCGGCGCCGGCCGACCGCCTCCGCGCCGGCCGCGATCTCATCGAGGATGACCAGGCGGTCCTCTCCGCGCGGATCCTCGTCGGTGACCACCACCAGCCGGCAGCGCTCACCGGCGATCCGACCCATCATCGGCCGCTTGGCGGTGTCCCGCTCCCCGGCCGAGCCGAAGACGGCGACCAGGCCGCCGCCGCGCGCCGCGGCGATCGGCGCCAGGAGGTCGAGGACGCCCTCCAGGGCGGCTGGACTGTGGGCATAGTCGACGATCACCCCGAACGGCTGGCCGGCGTCGATCCGCTCCATTCTCCCGGGCACGCTGGGGACCGCCTCGAGGCCGGTCCGGATCGCCTCGAGGTCCAGCCCCCAGCCCACCCCGAGCGCGACCACGGCCAAGGCGTTGTGGACGTTGAACCGCCCCGCCACGGCGAGCTCGAGGGTTCCCTGCCAGCCGGGAGCGTCGACGCCGACCCGCAGCCGCCGCGCGTCCTCATCCACCGAGGTCGCTCGAACGTCCGCGCTGGGATCCGTGCCGTACGTGACGAGCCGGGCGCCGGCCTCGCGGGTGACCGCCTCGAACATCGGCGCGGCGGGGTCGTCGCGGTTCACCACGCCGACCCGGGGGAAGGGCCGGCGCTTCGCCGGACCGCGCCGGCCCAGCCGCTCGAACAGGCTGAGCTTGGCCGCCCGGTAGGCCTCGAACGTGCCGTGGAACTCGAGGTGCTCGTGCGACAGGTTCGTCAGGATCGCCGCGTCGTAGGCGATCCCGCCCACCCGCTCGGCGACCAGTCCGTGCGAGGTCGTCTCCAGGACCACGACGTCGTCGCCCGCGTCGACCATCGCCCGGAGGAGCCGCTGGAGGGACATCGCATCGGGCGTCGTGACGTGCTCGGCGGTGCGCTCGCGGACGCCCCCGGCCCGGGTCTCGACCGTCCCGATGAGGCCGGCCCGGAGCCCGGCCGCCGCGAGCGCGGCCGCCGCGAGGAACGAGGTCGTCGTCTTGCCGTCGGTCCCGGTGATGCCGATGACGCCGAGCTCACGGCTCGGGTCGCGATACCACCAGCCGGCGGCCGACGCGAGCGCGCTCCGGCTCCGGTCCACGATGAGCTGCGCGCCACGTGCCTCCGGGATCGCCCGCTCGACGATCACCCCGATCGCGCCGGCGGCGACCGCCGCGGGGACGTGATCGTGGCCGTCCGCATGGGCACCCGGGATCGCCACGAACAGGTCACCCGGGCGGATCCGCCGCGAGTCGTCGACGATGCCGCGGACCTGGAGCGTGGCGAGGGTCGCGGTCCCGACCGGTCGCCCATCGCGACGGGCCTCCCTGAGTCGACCCTGCTTGAGGAGCAGGTCGACGAGGCCGCCCAGCGCCCGTGGCTGGGTTGGCTCGGCGGCTGCCAGGAGATCGCCCAGGGCGGCCGACCCGGTCGTCATCGGTCGGTCGTCATCGGCTCGGTCGTCATCGGTAGGGTCGTCCTCTCACTCAGCGGCCCGTCCGTGGGGCGGGCAGCGGCAGTCGCCCGGTCACTCGACCCAGCGCGTAGCGGAGCGGTCGGACGACCCGCTCGTGGTTGCCCGTCAGCTCGGTCCAGTGTGCACCGAACGACCGTTTGAAGGCGTAGAGGCCATACATCTCGTCACCCTCGACCGGCACGCCGCGTCGCCCCGGGACATCCACCCCGGCGAGGTCCATCTCGGTCATCCGCTCGCGGATCGCGAGCTGGATCGCTCGCCACAGCACGAATTGGACCACCCCGGGATGGCGCTGGCGAACATCCGTCCGGTCGCCCGAATGAGAGTACGTCAGCCGTCCGCCATGCCGGTAGAACGTCGCCCCGCCGATCGACTCCCCGTCCGCGTCGCGAGCCTCCAGGAGGACGACGTGCCCCGCCGCCAGCCCGGTCAACGACCAGTCGAGGAAGGCCGACCTGGAGCCGAGCGCGAACCGCCGCCGGGCGGCCGCCGCCAGGAGCAGGTCGTACAGCCGCTCGAGCGCGGGCGCCGCCGCGTCCGCGAGCGGTCCCTCGGGCGCCTCGAATCCCTCGGCGACGGACGACCAGTCGCGCGCGTCGAAGCGCACCGCCCGCAGCCCGGCCCGCTCGGCTCCGCGGATCAGCTGGCGGGTCGTCGTCGCGAACCCGCCGAAGACGGCCGATTCGTCGCCGTCGGCGGCAAGGGGGAGAGCCATCCTGTGGCGCGACGGCTGGACCTCCTCGATCTGCCGGAAACCGGCCGCCTCGATGCGCGCTGGATACCCCGTGGCGGCCTCGATCTCCGCATCGCTGGCCACGACGTCCACGCCGAGGGCCGTGAGGTGGTCGGCGGCTGCACTGAGCCGCTCGGCGGTCCGCTCGATCGGCTCGCCCGCGGCGACCGGTCCCCGCGAGAGGTACGCCCCGGCGCCGCCGACGAGCTTCCACGGCCGCTCGAGGGAGAGGAGGCGGTAGCCGTCGTCGAAGGCCAGGAAGCGCGGCCGCCAGCCGAGCCGCGCACGCTGCTCGGCCCATGCTCGCGACTGGTAGACGTTTCCGCCCAGAACGTCCACCGTCCGGGCGTCCCAGTCGAGGAGCTGCTCGGAGGTCGCCTCGGCGATCCGCATCACGCCTCCCCGGACGGGTCTGGCGTCACGGTCGCGGCGGTCGCGGCGGTCAGCTCGCGCGGGGCACGCCGGAGCACCTCGACGAGCCGGTAGACGGCTGAGCCGATCCGGCGCAGGGGCAGGTCCCAGGCGCCGACCAGGCGCACCTCGCGACCGCCGAAACCCTCCTTGAACTGGCGGATCCCCGGGTGGACCAGGCCCCACATGTCGTACGAGGTCGCGCCAGCGACGCGGGACATGCGGATCGCCTCCCACTTCAGGAGGTAGTTCGCTCGCGTCTCCCCGCCGGCGACGGTCATCCCGCCGTACGGCTCGACGACCCGGGTGCCGGCCCGGACGAGGAGGAGGACCGCCTGCGGCTCCCCGGTCGCGTCGCGGGCGAACAGCAGCCGGGCGCCGCCGCCGGGCCGGAACGCGTCCCACACGTCGCGGTAGGCGGCCTCCGTCCGGATCGGCGTGGCGGTCCGGCGAGAGGTCTCGGTCATGATCCGGTGGAACGTCGGGAAGGCGGTCGGCTCCGCGTCCGCATCGACGTCGTCGACGGTCACGCCCAGGGTCCGGGCCCGGTTCACGTACTGGCGCCACTTCCTGCGCAGGTCGGACCAGAGGGCCGCCTCGTCGGCCGTCAGGTCGACGAGGCGCGTGACGCTCGGCTGGACCTCCGGGGCCGGCCGCCAGCCGAGACGGCGGAGGGCCTCGACGGTCGCGCCATCGCGGTCCAGCGGTCCGCCCAGCTCGATCTCCGGGTCGATCCGGACGTGGGCGACCCGATCGGGGCCGCCGCGCCCGAGCACCGTCCGCAGCGCATCGCCCCAGGCGCCGAGAGCGTCCTCGCCCCAGGCACTCGCCAGCGGGCCGCGCGGCGCGTAGCCGAACGCCCACGGGACCGGGCGAGGCCGCCGGAAGAGGAGCCGGGCGCCGATCCGCCCGCCGTCCGGCGTCGGGGTCTCGACGAGGCGCGACGTCCAGCCGTTGGCGGCCTTCACGCGCGCCCACCCCGACAGCTGGAGGTAGGTGGCAAGGTGGTGCGCCGCGACGAAGCGATCCCAGTCGTCGCCTGTCGCCAGGGCCGGGCCCGTCACGGGCGCTCCGGGCGACGGAGGGCGTCGGACATGAGCCGTACGATAGTTCCGAGCTCGGGGATCCGCAACGCGCGGCTCAGCCCGAGGTAGACGAGCCCCGCGAGGCCGGTCGCGACCACGAGCTCCGCGAGGATCACCGGCCGGGACGTCGTCGGGCCGACGACGCCCACGAGTGCGGCCCGCACGACCAGGGCGACCACGCTCGCGGCAAGCGCCGCTGCGACGGCGAGGACACTCGGCCCCGCCACCTCCGCCGGCCGGAAGGCGCCGATCCGGCGGTGCAGCATGACGAGCAGCAAGGCGACCTCCGCCCACGACCCCACGGCGATCGCGAGACCGATCCCGGCCAGCTCAAACGGGCCGACGAGGAGGAGCGCGAGGCTCACGTTGAGCGCGACCGCGAGGACCGCGGCAGCGACCGGCGTGCGCGTGTCCCGTCCCGCGTAGAACGCCCGGGCAAGGATCGCGATGAGCGATTCGGAGGCGAGGGCGAAGGCCAGGAAGACGAGGGCCGCGGCCGTCAGCTCGATGTCGCGCTCGCCGAACCGGGGGGATCGGAACAAGAGGATGACGATCTCCCGGCGAAGGACCATCGTCAGGCCGGCAAGCGGAAGCATCACCCACAGGATGAGCCGGAGCGCACGGGTCACCAGTGAGACGTAGCTGCCGACCTCTCCACGGGCAAGGTCCCGGGCCATCGACGGAAGCATGACCACGCCGATGGGGATGCCGATGACGCCGATCGGGATCTGGAAAATCGAGAAGGCGAAGTAGAACGCGCTCACCGCCCCCACCCCGATCGCCGACGCAAGCGAGGTCGCGACGAGGAACGTCAGCTGGCTCGCCCCGAGCCCGACGGCGCGCGGGACCATGAGCAGGATCGCCTCGCGGGCGGAGGCGTCGCGCAGATCGATCCGGGCGGCGTACCGGAACCCGATCTCGCGCAGCGGGAGGAGCTGGATCCCGAGATGGCAGGCCGAGCCGGCGACGACGCCGATCGCGAGTCCCACCACGCCGAGGCTCGACGACAGGAGGAGTGCACCGCCGATGATCGCCAGGTTGTAGACGATCGGCGCCAGCGCCGACGCCGCGAACCGGCCCTTCGCGTTGAGCAGGCTCGTCGCCAGCGAGCCGAGGGCGAGCAGGATCGGGCTGACGAGCATGATCCGGGTGAGCTCGACCGTGTGGGCCTGCTGCGCCGGGGCGAATCCCGGCGTGAACATCGGGACGAGCGCCGGCGCGACGACCGCGACGATGACGGCCAGGGCGAGCAGGACCGCCAGCATCAGGTTCGCCACCGTCGACGCCACCCGCCAGGCGCGGGCCCCCTCGTCCGTGGCGATCAGCCCGGCCACGATCGGGATGAGTGCCGACGAGAGCGCTCCCGCGGCGACGAGCTGGAAGATGAGGTCCGGGATCCGGAAGGCGGCCACGAAGGTGTCCCGGTCGGTCGCCCCGAAGGTCGTCCCGATCACAACCAGCCGGACCCAGCCGAGAGCCCGGGCCGCGAAGAATGCCGAGGTCACCACGAGCCCGGCGCGGGCGAGCGAGCGACCGTCGCTCACGGGGCGCGATCCACCTGACGAGCGCGCGGGTGGGCGTCGAGGTAGGCCGCCCGCAGACGGGTCGGCGAGACATGCGTGTAGATCTGCGTCGTGGCCAGGCTCTCGTGGCCGAGCAGCTCCTGGACGACCCGCAGGTCCGCGCCTCCATCCAGGAGATGGGTCGCGAAGCTGTGCCGCAGCGTGTGGGGCGAGACGCCCAGCGGCAACCCCGCGAGCGAGCGCAGCCGGTCGAGCCGGTAGCGCAGGCCGCGGACGCCGAGCGGGGCACCGCGGTGGTTCAGGAAGAGCTCGGCCGGCGACTCGTCCGGGCCACGCGCCGGACGGCGGGCGAGGAGAACCGGCCGGCCGTCCTCCAGGTACGCGGCGAGGGCGGCCCGCGCCGGACGGCCGAGGAGTCCGATCCGCTCCTTGCGGCCCTTCCCCAGGACGCGGACCTCGCCCCGCCGCAGGTCGAGCGAACCGAGAGCCGCTGAGGCGAGCTCGCTGATCCGGAGACCGGCGGCGTAGGCGGTCTCGACCAGCGCTCGATCGCGCAGGGCCAGCGCATCCGCGAGCTCGGGATCGCGCGGCGGCCCATCCACCCCCGCGTCGCCTGCTGCCAGCAGGCGTTCGACCTCGTCGATCTCGAGGACGCGCGGCAGTCGCTTCGGTTGCCGTGGCGTGGCCACCGCGCCCCACGGGTCGCCGTCGCACAGGCCATGCCGCGTCGCGAACCGGTAGAACGACCGGATCGCCGCGAGCCGCTGCGCCACGGAGGTCCGGGCCCGCCCCTGGGACAGCGTGGCGAGGTAGGCCCGCAGGTCCGTCCGGCTCGGACGGTGCCAGTCGATCCCACGCTCGGCGAGCCAGGCGAGGTACGTGCCCACGGCCGTCAGGTAGGCGCGACGCGTGTGGGGAGAAGCGTCGCGGGCGGTCAGCCCGCCGAGGAACCGATCGAGGGCGTCGTCGCCGGTCACTCGGGCGCGAGCGGCTCGAGCAGGTCGGAGCCCACCTTGCGGAAGCCGTCGCGGGCCCCGCGCGTGGCCTTCGGAGATGGCTCGGACGCACCAGCCGCCCTGGTCCTGGTCGCTCGCTTCCCCGTCCCTGTCCTGGCTCCGCCACGGGTCGCCCCACCGCGGGCACCCCCCCGCCCGCCACGGCTCGGCCGGGCGAGCGCCGCCGGGTCCGGCGGCCCACCGGCGACCTTCGCTCCGGGGACGATCGAGGCGGCGGGCAGATCCATCGTGGCGCCGCAGGCGATGCACATCGCGGCGTCCTCGCCCTTGCGAGCCACCGGACCCGCGTCCGCATCGTGGACCGCCCCGAGCGGCTCGTGCGAGGTCGTGAGATCGCACTTCGGATAGCGCGAGCAGCCCCAGAAGACCGACCCAGTCCGGCGCGCACGACGCGGCGTCAGGCGCCCCTCGCCGCAGCGCGGGCAGGCGACGTCGAACGGCAGGGGCTCGGGCGGCGGCGGGCCCTCACGCTTGATGTAGTCGCAGTCCGGGTACCGGTTGCAGCCGACGAACGGCCCGAACCGGCCGCGCTTCGCGGCGAGCGCCCCGCCCTCGGTCCCGCCGCACTTCGGGCAGGCCTCGCCGACGCCCGGGAGGGCGAGCGCCTCCTCCTCCTCCGTCCCCGGCAGCGGACGCGATTCCTTGTGCTCCGGGAACAGCGAGCAGGCGAGGAACTTCCCGTTGCGCCCCAGCCGAACGACCATCGGATGGCCCTCGGAACAGACCTCGTCGGACGGCTCGGTCGTGAAGTCGCGCCGCTTGAGGGACGATCGCTTCTCGTCGACGAGCTCCTTGAGCGGACCGTAGAACGCCCGGAGCAGGGGGACCCACGGGCGTTCGCCGCGGGCGACCTCGTCGAGTTCCTCCTCCATCCGCGCGGTGAACGCCAGGTCGACGTACTGCCCGAAGTGCTCGACCAGGAGGTCGGTGACGATCTCGCCGATCTCCTCGGGGTGGAGCCGGCGCTCCTGCACGACGACGTAGCCGCGATCGATGATCGTCGAGATCGTCGCGGCGTAGGTCGAGGGACGTCCGATCCCGTGCTCCTCGAGCGCCTTGATCAGGGTCGCCTCCGTGTAGCGCGGCGGCGGCTCGGTGAAGTGCTGGGTCGGGCTGACGTCGGCGACCTCGGTCGAGTCGCCCTCGGCCAGCGGCGGGAGCGAGCGCTCGATCTCCTCTGTGGAGTCGTCCTGGCCCACGGTGTAGACCCGGCTGAAGCCATCGAAGACGGTCCGGCTCGCGCTGGCCCGCAGGCCGTACGGCCCGGCAACGAGCTCGGCGGTCGTCGTCTCGAGTTCCTTCTCCTTCATCTGGCTGGCCAGGGCGCGCTGCCAGATCAGGCGATAGAGCCTGGCTTCGTCGCGCCCCAGGGTCCGTGCCATCCCGTCCGGGTCGCGATGGAACGACGTCGGGCGGATCGCCTCGTGGGCCTCCTGGGCGTTGCGAGCCTTGGTCTTGAACGGCCTGCCCTTGGGCATGGTGTATTCGGGGCCGTAGCGGCCGTCGATCACCTCGCGCGCCTCGCCCAGGGCATGTCCGGACAGCGCGACCGAGTCGGTCCGCATGTAGGTGATCAGCCCGACCTGGCCCTCGGCGGTCTCGACGCCCTCGTACAGGCGCTGGGCGACCGACATCGTCCGCTTCGGGCTGAAGCCGAGCTTCCGGCTGGCCTCCTGCTGGAGGGTCGAGGTCGTGAACGGCGGCGCCGGACTCCGCTTCGAGCGCTTCACGCCGACGCTCTCGACGTCCGGCCGGCTGGCCCGCAGCGCCCCGCCGTGACGCTCGGCCGTCTCGGCGTCCCCGATCTCGGGCCTGGCGCCGTCGATGCGGACGAGCTCCGCCGAGAAGCTGGCGCCGCTCGGCGCAACGAGGAGGGCCTCGATGGTCCAGTACTCCCTCGCCGCGAACGCGCGGATCTCCCGCTCGCGATCCACCACGATGCGCACGGCCACCGACTGGACCCGTCCGGCGGACAGCCCCGCCCGCACTTTCCGGGAGATGAGCGGGCTGAGCGTGTAGCCGACGAGCCGGTCCACGATCCGGCGGGTCTGCTGCGCGTCAACGAGATCCTGGTCGATCTGGCGCGGGTGGGCGAACGCCTCGCGGATCGCCGACTCGGTGATCTCGCTGAACGTCACCCGGGCCGTCTTCTCCGCGGGCAGGGAGATGGCCTGGGCGACATGCCAGGCGATCGCCTCGCCTTCCCGGTCGAGGTCCGTGGCGAGGTAGACGCGGTCGGCCGAGCGGGCGGCCTTCTCGATCGCAGCGAGCTGGCGCTTCCGGTCCGCCGATACCTCGTAGGTCGGCGCGAAATCGTGGTCCACGTCCACGCCGAGCTTGCCCTTGCCGGGGTTCTCCGGGAGGTCCCGGACGTGGCCGTACGAGGCGAGCACGGCGTAGCCCGGTCCGAGGTAGCGCTCGATGGTCTTGGCCTTGGCCGGTGATTCGACGATCACGAGATTGGCTGTCATGTCGTCGGGGAGTCTAGCACCGGCCTCTCACCGGCCGGTCACCAGCGTCTCGAACACCAGGGCCCGGGGTGGACGCCCGGAGCTGCGATCAGGCCTCGCGGATCCGGCGGAGGAGGTCCTCGTCGATCTCGAGCTCGGCCTCGCGCGCCGGCTCCTGCTGGTCACCTGCCCCGAGCGCGAGCGCGTCTCCGCTGGCCTCCTCCGTCGACCCGGGCGGGATCTCCACGAACCGGATGTGGGCGAGCGGGAACAGGAAAACCGAATCGACGTTGTCGGCGAAGACGGGCCGCTTCCCGTTCAGCGTCCGCAGACGGGTGCACAGCAGCGCGACATCCGCCGGCGACGGCATGGCGTAGAGGTCCGCGAGCAGGGGCTGCTCATTGTTCATGTGGATGACCGCGTCGCGGATCATCGCGCGTCCCGCCAACGGCGCCCGATGGGGGCCGTCAGCCTTCCCAGAAGTCGACGACGAGGCGAACCCGGCCGCCGTACACCCAGACCCCGATGCCGACGTACTTCATCGACCTCGACATGATGTTGGCGTAGTGGCAGTACCCGCCGCACGGCTTCTCCGCCTGGAAGAAGAGATGCGTTCCGAGCACCGACGCGTACGGGCTGCCGGCGCGGCAGCCGAGGTTCTCGCGGTAGTCCCCGGCGTAGCCGGCGCGGCGGAGCCGGTCGCCGGGATTCCCGTTGGCGAAGTGGCTGCAGATGTTGCGGGTCGCGAGGAGCTTCGCGTACGGACGGGCGACCCGGTCGCTGATCCCGGCATGGAGGACGAGCGGCGCGATCCCGCTCCCGCCCGGGCTGCTGCAGTTGCCGCCGGAGGTCACCCAGCCCCCGCCGCGGGTGCAGTTCATCAGCTTCAGGTAGTACGTCTCGACGGCATGCCACGCGCCGGACCCGACGCTTCCGCCGCCGGTCGAGATGCGGACGGATCCGGAGCTCGATCCGCCGGAGGCCTGACGGGCCGGTCGTGGGGCCGGCTGTCGTGGGGCCGGTTTCTTCTCGACCGCGAAGGTGGCCGACCTGCCCGCGCTGAGCGGGGTGCCGATCCGGTCGAGGGCGCTGCCGGCAACCTCCATCACGACCTTCGCGCCATAGTCGAGCGCGATGGGCCGGCTCGAACACGAGGACCGTGTCGCGCTCCGCCCACGAGATCTTGCCCTTGAGCTTCGTGGCGCCGACCCGGGCGCTGAACGCCGCGGCCGTCGAGGCGCGGTCCATCCGGGCGGTGAACCGGACCGACAGCGCCGCCGTCCGGGCCGCCCCGGTCGATCGGTTGAGCGGGCGGAACCGGACGACCGACGGCGCCCGCACGGTGTGAACCGTCAGCGCGGCCGGGCTGGCGGTCGACGCGCCGTCGGCGTCGCGGACGACGCCCGCCATCGAGATCGTGTAGTCCGTGTCGGCGGCGAGCGACTCGAGCGGGACGAACGTGAGCGTCGTGCCGCCTGCCGCGGTCACCCCGGATTCGAACGTCCCGTCGAGGGCGGGGACGATTCGGAACGCGCGCTGGGCCATCTGCACATCGACCGGACCTTGATAGGTCACGCTGAACGAGCTGGAGGTGGGCAGGCCGTTCTGACCCGCTGGTTCGGTCGGATCGATCCGGCTGCCGATGACCGATCGGGTGGTGAACACCGCACGGGCCGGCTCGGCCAGCTTCCGCCCGGTGAGATCGAGGGCGGAGGTCGAGATCGAGATCGTGTAGTACGTGCCGGGCTTCCAGCCGGCATGCGCCGCGATCGTGACGGTCCGGCTCCCGGCGTCCCAGAGGAGATCGACCGCGGTGGACGGCTGGACGGCGAGCGCCTTCGCGACGCTGGCGACGTCCATCGCCTCGCTGAACGACAGGCGGACGGGCTCGCGCAGCCCGTGACCGGACTCGATGCTCCCGGCGAGAGCGCCCGGTCCGAGCGGGGCGACCGTCACCGGCGGGCGTGCCACCGTCGCGCCGGGCGCCGCGAGCCCGATGGCCAGAATCCCGGCGATCGCCACGACGCCGATCCCGATTCCCACCCGGCCGGCGAGCGTGCGCCGGAGGATGACGGGAGCGTAGAGCGGGACGAGGACGGGCAGGGCCAACGCCGCGGCGGCGATCTTTCGCAATAGACAGTCTCCTGGCTCGTTGCCTGGGGTCAGCGGCTTCGTGCGGCTGTCTGATCGGCGGGGGACGCGGACTCGACGATCGCGGGGTAGGGTAGCACCGTGTCGGCCGTCAGGGCAAACCCGGCGTCATGGCGGCCAGCGGTCCGATCGGTCGGTAGCGCCCGTACGAGCCGACGATCAGGCCCCGGATCTCGAGCAGGGTGAGGGTGCCGAGGATCGTGGCGACCGGCAATCCCGCCCCGTCGGCGAGCTCGTCGACGGTCGTGGCGCCGTCCGCGAGCAACCCGGCGACGACAGCCTCCACCGTCCCCAGCGTCGCGAGGAGGGCGGACCGACGGACGGCCGCCGTCGACGACGAGGGACGGCCGATCCCGCTGCGCCCCTCGACCGCGCCGGCCGGCTCCCCGAGCTCACCGGTGAGCTCGAGATCCTCGATGAGCTCGGGGACGCCCGCCACGATCCGGGCCTGGCCGGGGTACGCACGCAGGAACGCGAGGCAGCCGCGGGACGCCGGGGCGTCGATGGAGCCCGGTACGAGGTAGCAGTCGCGGCCCTGCTCGAGCGCCCATCCGGCGGTGATCAGCGCCCCGCTCCGCCCGGCCGCCTCGACGACGACCGTCGCCTCGGCCAGCCCGCTGATCACCCGGTTCCGCCTCGGGAACGTGCCCTTCGTCGGGCTGGCGTCCGGCGGAAGCTCCGACACCAGGGCGCCGCCCGCCGAGAGGATCGCCTCGGCCAACCCCGCGTGTGCGCGCGGGAAGAGCCGACCGTGCCCCGAGCCGAGGACGGCCACCGTCGGCCGACCGGCGGCGACGGTGGCGGCGTGGGCAGCCCCGTCGATCCCGACCGCGAGGCCGGACACAACGCAGGCGCCCGCTCGAGCGAGCGCATCGGCGATCCGGGCGGCGATCCGCCGCCCCGCCTCGGTCGGACGGCGCGTGCCGACGACGGCCACCGCGCGCGGCGCGGAAAGGGCACCCACGGCGCCGCGGACGAAGAGCACGGCCGGCGGCTCCTCCACCGCCCGAAGCCGGGCCGGGTAGGCGTCGTCGTCGATGGTCACGACCGTGAGGCCGGCGTCGCGTAGGCGCGCCACAATCCCGGCGGCGTCGGCGGCCGCGACGCCGAGCGCGTCGACGACCCCCAGCGCAAGGCGGTCTCGATCCGCGGCCTCCAGTTCGACATCGCCGGCTTCGCCGTCGCCGGTCGAGCCGTCGCGGATGAGGCGCCGCCCCGCCTGGGTCAGCGCGAGCGTCCAGCACCCGGACCGCGCCGCCGTGCTCCCGGAGCAGCCGCGCGAAGGTCACCGGCCCGAGCCCAGTCACGGACGCGAGGACGGCCCAGGCATCGCGTTCAGTGACCATCGGCTCAGACGGCATTCCGACCGGTGGAGGTTCGGACCGGGAGCCGGAAGCGGGCCGCCTCCTCGAGATGAGCACCCCGCACGACATCCGCTCCGTCGAGGTCCGCGATCGTCCGGGCGACGCGCAGCAGCCGCTCCACGCCCCGAGCGGAGAGACCGGCCGTGACCGCGATCGACGCAGCCAGCGCCTCCTCCGCCCGTCCCAGCCCACAGCCCGCCCGAAGCCGCGTACCGCTCAGGCGGGCATTCGGGGCGCCGCTCCGTTGCCGAGCGCGAGACCGGGCGTCGCGAACGCGGCCGGCCACCGCCTCGCTCGGCTCCCCGGCCGCCCGACCGATGACCGCCCGTGGCGGCACCGGGGGCATCTCCACCCACAGGTCGATCCGGTCGCGCAGCGGACCCGAGACGCGGCCGCGTAGCGCTCCGGGACCCCCGGTCGGGCAGCTGCACGGGCGAGCCGCCTCCGGCCGCACCGCCGCAGGGGCACGGGTTCATCGCGGCGACCAGCTGGAAGCGGGCCGGGAAGAGCGTCGCGCCGCCGGCCCGGACGATCGCCACCCGGCCGTCCTCGAGCGGCTGGCGGAGCGCCTCGAGGACGTCGCGCCCGAACTCGGGCAGCTCGTCGAGGAACAGGACGCCCTGGTCGGCGCGGGTGACCTCGCCGGGCGACAGGCGGGGCCCGCCGCCGACCATCGCCGGCGTACGAGATCGTGTGGTGCGGGGCTCGGAACGGCCGCACGACGAACGCAGCTCCGCGAGCGGGCCGTCTCCGGCGGCCGACGCGATCGACCGTCGCCGCCAGCGCCTCCTCGTCGTCGAGCGGCGGCAGGAGCCGCGGGATCGTCCGGGCCAGGAGCGTCTTGCCGGAGCCGGGCGGCCCGACGAGGAGCAGCCCGTGGCCGCCGGCGAGGGCGATCTCGAGCGCCCGGCGTGCCGCGCGCCTGGCCGCGCACGTCGGCGAGGTCGGGCACGGGCGGTCCGCCGACCGACGGGATCGGCCGCTCCGCCCGCCGGCCACGGATGGCGGTCCGACGGTTCCGCCGGCGAGCTCCACCCTGGCCGGCGCCGGGCCGACCGGCCGTCCGCCTGCGCGACCCGGCCGCCCGGACGGATCTCGACCGCGTCGCGCAGCGTGGCGCGCCGGCAGGCCTCGATCGCGCCCGCGAGCCGGGCCTCGGCCGCCGCGGCACCGGGGACGACGACCCGTCGGACGCCGCGCCGGGCGAGGGCGGCGACCATCGGCAGGATCCCGGGCACGGTCCGGACCTCGCCGCCGAGCGACAGCTCGCCGATCAGCGCCCAGCGACCGGTCGCGCGGACCTGCTCCGACCCGAGCAGGATCCCGAGCGCGATCGCGAGGTCGAGCGAGGCGCCCGCCTTGCGCAGGTCCGCCGGGGCGAGGTTGACCGTGATCCGGCGCGGCGGATGGACGAAGCCGGCGTTGCGGATCGCCCCGCGGACGCGTTCGCGCGCCTCCTGGAGCGCGGCGTCCGCGAGCCCGACGATCGTGAACCCGGGCAGCCCCGGGGCGACGTCGACCTCGACCCGGATGACCCGGCCGTCGAGCCCGTGGAGCGTGGCGGAGAGGACGGTGGCGAGCACGGGCCGGACGGTAGCCGGCCGCCGCTCACCGGCGGCTCACCGCGGGCTTATCGGCGCGCTTACCGCGCGCTCACCCGGGCGCGCTCCTCGTCCGCAGCGGGTGCGCGACCGTCAGCGAGCCGGCGCGACGGCCGGCTGGCCGCGCCGGGTGCGTCTTGTCGATCGCCCGGGCGAAGTCGAGCAGCGACCGCCCGAGCGGCGGAGTCCGCCTTGGTGAACATGAACGGCGCGCCGCGAGTTCAGGGCGCTGATCGCGCCGCGGTACTCGTTCACGATCTGGTGGTCGATCGTGCCGCTTCAGCGCGCCCTCGGCGTTCTTCACGTTGATCCCGGTGAACGCGTTCGAGCGGTTGAGGACGAGCTGGACCTTGCTCGGCTCGTAGCCGAGGTGGCCGATCGTCTCGAGGACGAGCCGGACGTTCTTGAGGCACGACAGGTCGGCGGTCATGACGACGAAGATCGTGTCGGCCGCGTCGAGGACCCCGAGGTTGACGTCGTCGAGCCGCTTGTCGATGTCGACGATCACGTAGTCGTACAGCGTCCGCGAGATGCTCGAGGATCATCGGGCAGGTGCGTCCGGGCGTGACGAGCTCGGCGGTCTCGGGCGACGGCGGCGCGAGCAGCAGGTCGACGCCCGGAGTCGTGCTTGACCAGGACCTGACTTGATCGAGGTCGGCGTCGATCGCCGGGGCGCGTCACGACGTCGACGATGCTCTTGCGGTCGAGCCCGAGGTCGAGGAAGACGCGGTGGTCGCCGAACTGGAGGTTGCCGTCGACGAGGCACGACCTTGCGGCCGAGCTCGCGATGGAGCGCGATCGCGGCGTTGATCGCGATCGTCGTCGTGCCGACGCCGCCCTTGGCGCCGTAGAACGCGAGGACGCGCCCGAGCGGCGGCCGGCCCGACGAGCGCCTCGCTGCGGCGCGAAGCGGGCGAGCAGGCTCTTGATCCGGGCCAGCAGCTCGGCCGGGTGGAACGGCTTGATCAGGTAGTCGTCGGCGCCGGCGCGCAGGCCGCGGACCTTCTGCTCGACCTCGCGCTCGGCGGTGAGCATGATGATCGGGACGTGGCGCCGGCGCCCTCCTCGGCCCGGATCTTCGTCGGCGACCTGGTAGCCGTCGAGCTTGGGCAGCATGACGTCGAGCAGGATCAGGCCGGGCGTCTCCGTGCCCCACAGCCTGTAGCCCTCCGCGCCGTCGGCCGCGACGAGGACCTCGTAGCCCTCCTGCTTGAGCGTGTAGCTGCAGCAGGCGCTGGACGTTCGGGTCGTCGTCGACGACGAGGATCTTGGCCGCCATGCGTTCCCCTGGCTGGTGGTCCTTGACTCGGCGCCGCGATTATAGGCGCAGCCGAACGGGGCCCGGACATGGGACCGTCGTACCACCGCCCATCCCCCGCCGCGGGATCACCCGGCGGGAGTCTCTCCCTCGCTCCGGCGGGCCGGTCCGGCGCCCATCCCCTTGTTGATGTACCCGACGAACGGCTCGAGGAGGCTGGTGAACTCCATCGGGATGACGTACTTCGTCGACGGGCTGGAGCCGAGCGCCTTGAGCGCCTCGAGGTACTGCAGCGCCATGGTCTTCTGGTCCACGCCGGACGCCGCCTGGAAGATCCGGGTGAGGGCCTGGCTGAAGCCCTCGGCCCGCAGGATGGCCGCCTGGCGGTCGCCCTCGGCCCGCAGGATCTCCGACTGCTTCTGGCCCTCGGCGACGTTGATCGCCGCCTGGCGCGTGCCCTCCGACTCGGTGATCACCGCCCGCCGGGTCCGCTCCGCCGAGAGCTGGCGGTTCATCGCGTCCTGGACGTCGCGCGGCGGGGTGATCTCGCGGATCTCGACCGTGGTGACCTTGCCTCCCCAGCGCTCGGTGACCTCGTCGAGCTTGACCCGGAGCACCTCGTTGATCTGCTCCCGCTTCGAGAGGACCTCGTCGAGCAGGATGTCGCCGATCACCGCCCGGAGGGTCGTCGTCGCGACGCCCTGCAGCGCGCCAGAGAAGTTCACGACGTTGACCACGCTCTTGAGCGGGTCGCTGATCCGCCAGTAGATCAGGAAGTCGACGTTGATCGGGGCGTTGTCCCGGGTGATCGTCGTCTGGCTGGGGACCTCGATGAACTGCTCCCGGATGTCGACCTTCACCGGCCGATCGATGATCGGCACCAGGAAGCGCAGGCCCGGGTCGCGGACCATCGACTCGTTCGTTCGCCCGAGGCGGAAGACGACCATCTTCTGGTACTGCTGGACGACCCGGACCGAGAGGTAGAGGAGGACGAGGACGACGGCGAGGACGAATGCGGCGATCGACGCGAAGACGGGCGGTTCCATTGGCATCTCCCCTGTGCTCAGGATTCCGATGACGCTCGATCGGGCTCGACCAGGGCGGTCAGCCCGTCCATTCCCACGACCCGGACGGCGGTGCCCCGCGGCAGCGGCCGGTCACCGACCGCCCGGGCACTCCATTCCTCGCCCGCAGTGTAGATCGAGCCGAGGGGCTCGAGGGGCCGGCGGACGACCCCCGTCACGCCGACCGGCAGGGCCGCCCCGACGAGCCCGGGCGAGGCGACGAGGCGCCGGCTCCGGACGGAGGCCCAGGCGACGAGCGCCATGAACGCCCCGGTCGTGACGGTCATCACCGCCAGGAGCGGGGTGGCCACCCGGACGATCGGCTCCGCCGGGTCGCCCGGCGCGGTGTACAGCGCGGATGCCCCGAGCGCGAAGCTGACGAGCCCGCCGACGGTCAGCAGGCCGTGGCTGGTGACCGTGGTCTCGAGGGCGAACAGGACGATCGCCATGCCCACGAGGAGGAGCCCGGCCACGTTGAGCGGCAGGCTGCCGAAGCCGACGAACGCGAGGATGATCGCCAGCGCGCCGAGGATCCCCGTGACGAAGTTCGGGTTCTGGAGCTCGAACAGGAGCCCGTAGAAGCCGATGGTGAACAGCACGAACGCAATGTTCGGGTCGGACAGGAGGTGGAGGAACCCCTGGAACGGGTTCATCGCGACGGACTCCGTCGGTGTCCCGGCCAGGGCCAGGGTCCGCAGCGCTCCGTCGACCGTGACCTGCCGCCCGTCCGCCGCGCGGAGGACCTCGTCGAGCGACCCGGCGATCCCGTCGACCGCGCCCACCGCGACCGCCTCCGTGGCCGACGACGACTTCGCCTCGGCGACCGTGGCGACCGCCCACTCGACCGGGCGGCCGCGTGCCTCGGCGATCGCCCGGATCTTGGCGATGGCGTCGTTGCGGACCTTCTCGCCGAGCGTGCCCACGATGTCCTCGCCCTGGCCGCCGACCGGCGAGGCCGCCCCGATGCTGGTCCCTGGCGCCATGTAGGCCAGGTGGGCCGCCAGGGTGATGAACGTGCCCGCGCTGGCGGCCCGGCCGCCCGCCGGAGACACCCAGACGATCGTCGGGATCTTCGCGCCGAGGAGGCTGCCGACGATCGATTGCATTGCCTCGAGGCTGCCGCCGGGCGTGTCGAGCTCGATCACGACCGCCGCCGCGCCCTGGCGCTCCGATCGGGCGATCCCCTCGGCGAGGTAGCCCGCCATCACGTTGTCGACGATGCCGGTCGCCTGGAGCACGACCACGCCGGACCCGGCCGCACGAGCCGTCGATCCGGCCATCCCGAACAGGCCCAGGACGAGGACCAGGCCGGCGACGAGACGGGCGACGTGACGGGGCACGAGACAGACCTCCGCCGCCAGTATCGCACCGGCGTCGCGCGGTTCAAGGCCCGCCCGGCCACGACGCCGGGTCAGGCCCCGGCCGCATCCTCCAGGAAGGCGAAGACGAGGGAACTCCACGTCTCGAGCCGGTCGACCACGGCGCGGACCTCGGCCGGCTCGGCGAAGGCGCCGGTCAGCTTGTCGTCCTCGCGGATCGCGACCGGGCGGCCGCCGGCGTCGGCGACGAAGACCGCCCCGAGGTGGACGCGCCCGACCTCGGTCTCGTCGTCGTTCAGCAGGCCGACCAGCCGGAAGTCGGGCTCGAACCCCGCGACGAGCTCCTCGCGCCACTCCCGGGCGAGCCCGCCGGCAAGATCTCGGTCGCCGGGATTGAGGTGGCCGCCCACGCCGATCGACCAGCGGTCGTGGAGCCGGGCATCCGCCCCGGCCCGGCTGCGGCGCATGAGGAAGTAGCGCCGCTCGTCGCGCAGGACCAGGTACGGGATGATCTGCTTGAAGCCGGGATCGGCCTCCATCGCCGGTCGCGGCTCGAAGCGGCCGGCGCTCTCGATCGCCGCGAGGACCGTGGAGATCCCCTCGGTCCGGACGCCGCGCCAGCCCGTGCCGGGGATGACCGCGGAGCGGGGCACGACGTACACGAGCTCGGGCGGTGGGGCGGACCGGCTCATTGTCCGGCGAGAAGAAGCCTGGCCGCCTCGAACCTCGCGGCCAGCTGGCCGGGATCCGGCTCCGGCCGTTCGAGACCGGCGAGCCAGGCGTCGAGGACCGCCCGGACCGCGCGGATCCCGGCCGCGACCTCCACCGCGTTCGTGGCCGCGATCCCGGCGCCCATGGCCGCGTCGCCCCGGGCGAGGCGGGTCATGTCCCGCCAGCCGCTGGCCGCGAGGGTCGAGGCCACCGTCCAGACGGGACCGCCCACGACCGCCTCCGCCAGCGCCGCGCTGAGGACCAACGGCAGGTGGCTGATCGCGGCCGCGGCCGCGTCGTGCGTGGCCGGGTCCAGGCGGAGGGGCCGCGCCCCGCACGCCAGCGCAAGCGCCTCCGTCCGCGAGACGTCGGCCGTCGTCGCGGTCGCGCCGGGACAGACGACCCACGGCCGATCGACGAACAACTCCGCCTCGGCGGAGGCGTACCCCACGGTCTCCCGGCCGGCCATCGGGTGGCCACCGACAAACGGGAGCCCGTGGCGCTCCGCTCGCTCCACGATCGCCCGCTTCGTGCTCGCGACGTCGGTCAGGGTGGCACCCGGCGGCAGGTTCCCGCGAAGCGGACCGCCCAGCTCGTCGAGGAGCTCGAGACAGGCCAGCGGCGGAGCGGCCAGGATGACGAGGTCCGCCCCGGCGAGCGCCTCATCGAGGGACGACGGCGCCGCGTCGAGGACGCCCTCGGCCAGCGCCGCAACGGGTCCGTCGGGTCGCCGGCTCCAGGCGACGATCGTCGGCCGGACGCCATCCGGGAGCGGCGCTCCGGGTGGGCCTGCCCGGCGGAGGGCGCGGGCGATCGAGCCCCCGATGAGCCCGAGCCCGACGATCGCGATCCGCACGGCGGCGATCATCGCAGGTCGCGGTCCGCGGCGCCGGTCGCCAGCGAGGAGTCCCGACGCCAACGCAGGATGCGTATGATGATCGGAGCCCGGTTCAGGGTGGCGTGCGTCGCTCCGAACGCGGCAGATCGAGCCCGTCGCGGAGATGCCCACCCGTGAACGATTCCAAAGCCATCAGGGTCCTGCTCGTGGACGATCACCGCGCGCTTGCGGACCCACTCGCCAAGCTTCTCGCGCAGGAGCCGGATTTCCGCGTGATCGGAGCCGCCTACACGGTCGCCGAAGCCCGCCAGATGCTGCGCGAGCGGGTCGACGTCGTCCTGATGGACTACGCCCTGCCCGACGGCACCGGGGCGGAGGCCACCCGGGCGGTCAAGGCCCGCTGGCCGACCGCGCACGTCGTCATGCTCACCGCCAAGGACGACGACGAAACCGTGCTCGACTCGATCCAGGCGGGCGCGGACGGCTTCCTGTCGAAGACCGCCACGATCGACGAGGTCACTGCCGCCGTCCGGGCGGCCGACGCCGGCGACACCCTCCTGCCGCCCTCGGTCATCGCCAAGATCGCCCAGCGGGTCGCCTTCGCCCGGGAGCAGGGGGCCGAACGGCGCCACATCGAGCCGCTCACCTCGCGCGAGCTGGAGGTCCTCCGCGCGCTCAGCGAGGGTCTCTCGACGCGCGAGATCTGCGAGCGGATGTTCATCGCCCCCAACACGCTCCGGACGCACGTCCAGAACATCACCGGCAAGCTCCACGTGCATTCGAAACTCGAGGCGGTCGCCTTCGCCCTGCGCTACGGGCTCGTCGAGCCCCCGACCGTCACGGACCGGCTCTACTGACGGTTTCCCTCCGGATCCGAAGGGTCCGGGCGAGCCGTGGTCCGGTCAGTCGACCCAGCCGCCCGATCCGTCCCTGGGGCGCGTGCCGCTTGTGCCTCTCGTCCTGCGGGGACCCTTCCGGCGCTGGTCGACCCGCCGCTCGCCCTCGGGCTCGGATGGACCGGGATCGTCGGGCGGATTGGTCCGCCGGTGCCGTTCGCGCCGCTCGACCTCGCGCCGTTCCGGGCTGAGGAAGGCGCCGCAGCGCGGACAGCGCCGCTCCTCCGCGAACAGCGACTCGAGCGGCGAGACGGTGTAGATCTGGCGACCGCACGACCAGCACGCGAGCTTGGGCATCTGCCGATCCTACGCTGATTGAGGGCCGGATTTACGAATGTTGGATGATGCGCGATCGCCCCACGACGCGGATGATCCGGTCATGGTCGCCGGGGACGGCGGCCCTGATCATGCGACCACTCGGGCAGGTGGTCGTTGAGCGGATCGCCTCGTTCCCCCCGCGAGGCGATCCGCTTTCTTCTTCTCGCTAGACCCGCGGCAGCGCCGCCAGCGCGGCCTGGACCTTCTCCGCCGGGTACTCGTAGTCCTCGAGCTGCCCGGACAGGTAGCGCTCGTAGGCGGTCAGGTCGAAGTGGCCGTGGCCGCACAGGTTGAACAGGATCACCCGCGGCTCGCCCGCCGCCTTCGCCTCCAGCGCCTCGTCGATCACGACCTTGATGGCATGGGTCGGCTCGGGCGCCGGCAGGATCCCCTCGTTCCTTGCGAACCGGACCCCGGCCTCGAAGCTTGCCCGCTGGTGCACGCTCTGGGCCTGGATGTAGCCGTGCTCCTTGAGCAGCGAAACGAGCGGCGCCATGCCGTGGTAGCGGAGCCCGCCGGCGTGGATCGGCTCGGGGATGAAGTCGTGGCCCAGGGTGTGCATCTTGACCATAGGCGTCATCTGGCCCGTGTCCCCGAAGTCGTACGCGTAGACACCCCGGGTCAGGCTGGGCGCCGCCTCCGGCTCGACCGCGATGACCCGGTAGTTCGTCCCCTCCCGGAAGTTCCTGCCCAGGAACGGGAAGGACAGGCCGGCGAAGTTCGAGCCACCGCCGGCGCAGGCGATGACGACGTCCGGATCCTCCCCGGCCATCTCCATCTGGAGGATCGCCTCCTGGCCGATGACCGTCTGGTGGAGGAGGACGTGGTTGAGCACGGACCCCAGGGCGTACTTCGTGTCGTCTCGGGTCGCGGCGTCCTCGACCGCTTCGCTGATCGCGATCCCGAGCGAACCGGGATTGTCCGGCGTCTCGGACAGGACCCTGCGGCCGTAGTTCGTGGTGAGCGACGGGCTGGCGACAACCTCCGCCCCGTAGGTCTCCATGAGCATCCGGCGGTACGGCTTCTGGTCGTAGCTCGCCCGGACCATGTAGACCTTGACCTCGAGCCCGAACAGGGCGCCGGCGAACGCCAGCGCGCTCCCCCACTGCCCCGCGCCGGTCTCCGTCGCGATCCGCTTCGTGCCCTCAACCTTGTTGTAGAAGGCCTGTGGGATCGCCGTGTTCGGCTTGTGGCTGCCGGCCGGGCTGACCCCCTCGTACTTGTAGTAGATGTGGGCCGGCGTATCGAGCGCCTTCTCCAGCCGATGGGCGCGGTAGAGCGGGCTCGGGCGGTAGAGGCGGTAGGCGTCGCGGACCGGCTCGGGGATCTCGATCTCGCGCTCGGCGCTCACCTCCTGGGCGATCAGCGCCATCGGGAAGAGCGGCGCGAGGTCGGCCGGTCCGATCGGCTGGCCCGTGCCCGGGTGGAGGACCGGCGAGGGCGGGACCGGCAGGTCCGCCGCGATGTTGTACCAGGAGCGCGGAATCTGCTCCTCGTCGAGGATGAACTTCGTCCGCCGCGAGCTCGAGTCCGCCACTGCCAGAACCTCCATGTCCGCCGGGTCCGTACCCGGCCATCGTCGCGAGAAGGGGGAAGCGGAAGCCTACGCCCGGCTCCGCCCCATCCGCAAGCGTTGCCTCAACGGGCGATCGTGTCGGTCCTGCCTGGCGCCGGGTCGATGCCGCGGGCTCCGCCGCCGGCGCCCATTCGTCCACGCGGCATCGCCTCAGGCGATGGTATCGGCCGCCGGCGCTCGTCCGCCCACGCGACATCGCCTCAGGCGATGGGATCGGGGCGAGTCGGGTCGGCCGGACCCCTGACCTGTATCCGTGCGTGGTCAGGCGCGCTCGCCCGACGGAACCGAGGTGGGAGCGGCGATACGACCGCCCACCGCGATATCCAGCGGACCGGCGGCGATGCGTGGCTGCCGGGGCCGCGACTGCCGGGGCCGCGACTGCCGGGGCCGCGACTGCCGGGGCCGTGGCTGCCGGCTCGCCGCGAGAACGATGGGGCGGCCTCAGCGAACGGCGGGTCCGGCCACGACGAGCGCGACGCCACCGGCCGCGAGAAGGACATTCACGACACCAAGTGTCAGCACGAGCCGGATCCGTTGCGCGCGTGTGAGGTCGATCGCGGGGCTCCTTCCGAGCGGGCAGGCAGGAGGCGTCCCTGGCCGGGCGGGCGCGGCGGGTCGCGGCGGGTCGCGGCCGCCAGTCGATGCTAGCAGAGCCGCGGCGTCGCTCGGTGACGACCCGGTCGAAGCTCAACCGGAGACGAGCCGCGCCTCTTCCAGCGGGATGTAGCGCGCCGGACCGCCGCCGGTGACGCTCTCGAAGAGGGCGATCCGGTCGACCGTCCAGCGCACTCGCAGATCCGCCGCCGCGCCGATGAGCCCCTCCGCCGTCCGGGCTCCGGCGGCGACACCGTCCGAGCGGGCGAGCGTCAGGTGCGCGCGAAACGGCCGCTCGTCCGCCGGCCAGCCGCGCGCCACAAGCTCGGATCCCAGCTGCGCGGCGAGCTCGGCGAGCCTGCCGGCCCCGTCGCCGATCCCGATCCAGAGCGCCCGCGGCCGGACCAGGCCGGGGAACGCCCCCGCCCCGTCGAGCGCGACCTCGAACGGCGCAACCGCCGCGGCCGTCGCGCGGATCGCCGCGGCCGCGTCCGGGATCCGCGGCTCGAGCGTGGGCCCGAGGAACCGCAGCGTGACATGGATCCCGTCCAGGCGGACCCAGCGCACCTCGCGCTCCCCCGGAGCACCTCCCGCCCGGACGCGGGCCACCAGCCGCTCGATCGCCTCGCGAGCGTCGTCCGGCAGCGGCACCGCCACGAAGATGCGGCGGCCCGGAATCCCGGCATAGGGGTCGCCGCGCCGGCCGCTGAACGCCGGCCGCGAGAGCGGTCCATTCGGTCCCGCGTCGGGATCGGCGGCTCGCCGCACGCCCGGATTCGGCCAGGTCATTGGCCGCTCGGCGCGATGCCCGTCTCCCGTTGCCAGGCGGTGCGGTCCGCGCGGAGGATCTCGAGGGCGCGCTCGCGCTCCCGCCAGCCGAGGACCTCGACCGTCTTGTCCTCGAGCAGCTTGTACGTCTCGAAGAAGTGCTCGATCTCGACGAGGCGATGCGGCCGCATCTGGTCGAGCCGATCGATATGGGCCTGGTTCGGGTCGCCCAGGGCGACGCACAGGATCTTGTAGTCGGCGCCCTTCTCGTCGCGCATCTCCAGGACCCCGACCGGCCGGGCGAAGACATGGCAGCCGGTGAAGGTCGGCTCGTCGATGACCAGGAGCGCGTCGGTGTGATCGCCGTCGTCCGCCCGGGTCCCCTCGATGAACCCGTAGTCGAAGTTGTAGAAGACCGCCGAGCTCAGGACGCGGTCCAGGCGAAAGACGCCCGCCTTCTCGTCGTACTCGTACTTGTTCCGGGTTCCGCGGGGGATCTCGACGACGATCTCGACGACGCCCGGGAAGCGCTCCGCCACGACCGACCGGTCAGTCGTTGTAGAGGCGTTCTTCGATGAGCTTCTCCTGCACCGTTCGACCGTTGGGGTCGAAGCAGGAGAACTCGAAGTGCTTCTCGTACTCGAGGTCCACGTTGTCCTGGCCGCCGCGGTTCTTCTCGACCGAGACGACGACCCAGTCGCGGAAGCGCTGGGCCTGGTACGGGTTGAACTCGATGTTCACCTTGGCGACGATGTTGTACTTCTCGTTGATGATCAGGATGATGTCGGCTTCGTAGTTGATCGCCGACGAGCCGCGCAGGTGGTGGTTACGCAGGCGCTGGGCCTTGAGGCCCTCCTTGTCCGCCGCGACGATCGCGATCAGCGGGACCTCCTCGGCCAGGGCGATGTCCTTGAGGCCGTTGACCACGTAGGTCACCTTCTCCGCCTCGGTCGGCGGCTCCGGGTACACCGGCACCTTCTGCAAGTAGTCGACGACGACCAGGAGGCGCCGGTCGCCGGACAGCTCGCGGTGCTGCTGGACGAGCTTGCGGATGTTGTCGATCGTGCTGGCGGTCTGCGTCCCGCGCACGAGGAAGAGGTTCTGGCCGTAGCGCGCGATCCGGTCGAGCGACGGCCGGAGCCTGGGGTTGTTGGCCAGCTGTGGACCGCCGGCCCCCTCCGCGACCCAGGATCCGAGGATCTCCTTGCGGACGTCCTGGATCTTGATCGCCCCGGTCTTGTGGGGGAGATGGGCGAGCGCCGACTCCAGCGCGATCAACCGGTTGAGGAGGTATTGCTCCTCGTGCTCGAAGCAGATGAAGAGGACGTTGGCCTGACCGCCGGACGCGACGTTGCGGGCCATCTGGAGGGCCATCGTCGTCTTGCCGGTGCCCTGGGCCCCGCCGATGAGCAGGAGCTCGCCGACACGCAGCCCGGACCCCATCGTCTTGTCGAGGGGGGTGAACCCGAGCGGCACCGGCTGGTACTCGCCGATCCTGCCGCTGGTGACGCTGTCGTTCAGATCGACCAGGACGTCCAGGGCCGAGCGCGGCGTCATGCTGCCGGTGGGCGTATCGAGCCGCCAGGTCCCCTTCGGGACGGGGGCGGCATTCGTGTCGGCTGCCTTGGTGCTCACGAGCGGTGGTCCTCCCGGTGGTGCTGTGCTGGCATCCTAGCACCCGACCGGCGCGGAAACACTGGACCGTTCCTCACATATCCGACATGGCTGAATCCGCGGAGGATCAACGCGGCAGCGCGGCGAGTTCGTCCCAATACGCCGCCACGGTCCGGATCCCCTTCTCGTGGTTCGACAGGGACATCCACTCATTCGGGGCGTGGGCGTTGTCGTCCGGCGGGGTGAACCCGAGGAGGACGACCGGCAGGCCCAGGATCGACTCGAAGCTGGCGCAAATCGGGATCGAGCCGCCCTCCCGGATGTAGACCGGCTCCTGCCCGAACGTCGCCGCGAGGGCCCGGGCGGCGGCCTGGGTGGCCGGATGATCGATCGGGGTCAGGCTGGGGCGGCCCCCACCGAGGTTCTGGACCTCGACCCGGACGCCGGGCGGAGCGATCTCCAGGACGTACGCCCGGAGGAGCTCGAAGATCCGGTCGGGATCCTGGTTGGCGACGAGGCGGCAGCTCACCTTGGCGTGGGCGTGGGCCGGGATGATCGTCTTGCTGCCCTCTCCCTGGAAGCCGCCCCAGATGCCGTTCACGTCGAGGGTCGGCCGGGCTCCCCGCCGCTCGAGCGTCGTGAAGCCCGCCTCGCCGAACAGCGCCGGGAGCCCGAGCGCCGAGCGATACGCCTCATCGTCGAAGGGGAGCGCCGCGAAGGCCGCCCGATCGGCGTCGGTGAGCGGCACGACATCGTCGTAGAAGCCGGGGATCCGGATCCTGCCGTCGGGCCCCTTGAGGCCGGCGATGATCCCGGCCAGGGCGTTGGCGGGGTTCTGGACCGCCCCGCCGTAGCCGCCCGAGTGGAGGTCGACCGGGGGGCCGGTGACGTCGATCTGGACGTACTCCAGGCCGCGCAGCCCGATCGTGATCGCCGGCAGGTTTCCGTCGAAGAAGCCGGAGTCGGAGATGACCGCAATGTCCGCGGCCAGGCGCTCGCGGTTCGCCTCGAGCCAAGGGTCGAGGTGGATCGAGCTCGACTCCTCCTCCCCCTCGAAGACGAACTTCAGGTTGACCGGCAGGCCGCCCCGGGTCGCCAGGAGGGCCTCCGTCGCGCGGAGGTGGATATGGATCTGGCCCTTGTCGTCGGCGGCCCCGCGGCCGATCACCCGGTCCCCCCGGATGAACGGCTCGAACGGGGCCGTCTCCCACTCGCCGATCGGGTCGACCGGCTGGACGTCGTAGTGCCCGTAGACGATCACCGTCGGGGCGCCCTTGGCGTGGAGCCAGTCGCCGTAGACGATCGGATGCCCGCCGGTCTCGGCAACCTCGACGTGCTCGACACCCATCGCCCGGAGCTGCCCGGCCACCCAATCGGCCGCCGTTCGGCAGTCGCCGGCGTGCTCCGGCAGGGCGGAGATGCTCGGGATCCGGAGGAACTCCAGGTAGCTCGCCAGGCGGCGGTCGCGGTTCGCGTCGAGGTAGGTTTCGAGCGCGGGGCTCGTGACGTCGGGCATGGGTCCTCCGGGAGGCTGTGGCGGGGCGCTCGGCGATTGTAGAGCCGAGCGGAGAAGGCCGGCCGGGAATCGCGACGGGCGAGCCTCGCGGCCCGCCCGTCGTCCGGGTCTCGGTGGGTGCCCGGTCAGACCGGGTTCGGCGCCGGGGACGCCGCAGGCGTTCCGGCCGTGCCCGGCGCGATGACGCTCGGGACGTGGCCGTGGATGTTCACCTTCGGCGGCAGGTCGCTGAACAGCGCCTCGAACTCGGGCTGGTCGACGGTCTCCTCCGCGACGAGCTTCTCGGCCAGCGCCTCGAGCTTGCTGCGGTGCGTCACCAGGACGTCCATCGCCCGCTCGTAGGCCCGGTCGATGATCGCCCGGACCTCCTCGTCGATGGTCTTGGCGACCTCGTCCGAGTAGTCCCGCTGCTCGCCGATCTGCCGGCCGAGGAAGACGAGCTCGTCGCGCTTCCCGAACGAGAGCGGGCCGAGGCGGTCGCTCATGCCGTACTCGGTGACCATCCGGCGGGCCCGGTCGGTCGCCTTCTCGATGTCGTTCGAGGAGCCGGTCGTGGTGTCCCCGAAGACCAGCCGCTCAGCGGCGTTCCCGGCGAGCATCCCGGCGATCTCGTCCTCGAACTCGGTCTTGCTCTTGAGGTAGCGGTCCTCGGTGGGCAGGCCCATCGTAAAACCGAGGGCCATGCCCCGGCTGATGATCGTGACCTTGCTGACCGGGTCGCACTTCGGCAGGATGCGCATCACGACGGCATGGCCGCCTTCGTGGAACGCGATGATCTTCTTCTCGGCGTCCGAGATCACCCGGCTGCGCCGCTCCGGACCGGCCACGATCCGCTCGAGCGCCTCCTGGAACTCGGACATCCCGATGGTCTTCTTGTTGCGGCGGGCGGCCAGGATCGCCGCCTCGTTGACGAGGTTGGCGAGATCAGCGCCGGAGAAGCCGGGCGACTGGCGCGCGACCCCCTCGACGTCCATCGCCTTGTCGAGCGGCTTGCCCTTGGTGTGGACCTTGAGGATGGCCGTGCGACCCTTCATGTCCGGGCGGTCGAGGATGACCTGGCGGTCGAAGCGGCCGGGCCGGAGGAGCGCCGGGTCGAGGACGTCCGGGCGGTTCGTGGCGGCCACGACGATCACGTTGGTGTTCGTGTCGAAGCCGTCCATCTCGACGAGGATCTGGTTGAGGGTCTGCTCCCGCTCGTCGTGCGACCCGCCGAGCCCGGCACCGCGCTGGCGGCCGACCGCGTCGATCTCGTCGACGAAGACGATGCACGGGCTGTTCCGCTTGGCCTGGTCGAACAGGTCGCGGACGCGGCTGGCGCCGACGCCCACGAACATCTCGACGAACTCCGACCCGGAGATCGAGAAGAACGGGACGCCCGCCTCACCGGCGACCGCTCGGGCCATCAGCGTCTTGCCCGTGCCCGGAGGACCCACGAGGAGGACGCCGCGCGGGATGCGCGCCCCGAGCGAGTTGAACTTCTCGGGGAACTTCAGGAACTCCACGACCTCCTGGAGCTCCGTCTTCGCCTCGTCCACCCCGGCGACGTCGTTGAAGGTCACCACGGTCTTGTTGCCGAGGAACATCCGGGCGCGGCTCTTGCCGAAGCTGAGCGCCTGGTTGTTGGTGCCCTGGGCCTGGCGCATCATGAACAGGATGAACCCGACGATCACGATCAGCGGCAGGAGTCCGGTCACGAGGATGCCCAGCCACGAAGTGTCCGGAGCGTCCTTCACGAGGAAGACGTCCGGCTTGAGAGTGACGCCGCCGGCCTTCGCCTTGGCCTCCATGTCGTCGGGAAAGACCTTCGTCAGGACGCTGGGGACCGTGACGGTGTAGGTCCCGCTGGCTGTCTCGACCGTCAGCGTCTGCGCCTGCTGCGTCACCTTGCTGACCACGCCGTTCTGGACGTCGGCGAGGAAGTACGAGTATCCCTGCGAGTTCTGCTGGGTCGATTGTCCGAGCACCGTCCACAGGAGCGCGAGCGTCCCCACGATGAGGACGAGCATCACGATCCCGTTCCGGGCAAATCTGGCGTTCAAGTAGGAGCCTCCGGGTCGTCGGTGTCAGGTCGGCGCTCGAGCGCCGACCTCGCCAACGAGTATACCCCTCGGCCCCGTGACGCCCGGATGACCCGTCAGTACCGGCCCCGCAACGAGGAACGGCGCGCCCGGTCGGGCGCGCCGCGATCGTCTGGTAGCGGAGGGCGGATTTGAACCACCGACCAAGGGCTTATGAGTCCCCTGCTCTACCACTGAGCTACTCCGCCGCTGTTTCCAAGCTTATCGAGCGTGACCCAGAGTGGCAACCTAGGTCGCTAGAGCACATAACTATCGAACAGCACATAACTATTGGTTCCCGTCGACGACGTCGGGCGGTACGAATTGAGCCTACCCTTCAGCCAGATCAGCTGCTTGACTACTTTGACCAATGTAGCCTAGCCTTCGCGCATGGCTACCTCCGCTGTCCGGACGATCGACTTCTCGCCCGCGAAGAGCCAGCTCTCCGACGTCATGACCCAGGTGTTCCACGGCCATCAGCCGCGGATCGTGTCGCGCCATCACGGCAAGGAACAGATGCTCCTCGTCCGGCCGGATGATCTCGTGGCGATGCTCGGCAAGTATCGCCTGGACGTCCGGGCGGTCTATGACGCCGGCGAGGTGACTCTGCGCGTCCCGGACATGGGCGTTCTCGGCTTCGGCGAAACCCTCGATGAGGCGGTCGACGATCTTCTCGTCGAGCTGCGCGCCTATGCCACTCGATTCTTCGGAGAGCCGGTCCGGTTCATGGCCACCGAGCCGAGGCGATCATGCCGCGGCGCTCCTTCGATTCGCGCTCGCCGGAGAGGACGAGCAGCGTCTCATGCTTCGGCTCCAGGAGCCCGAGCGGGAGCCTGCAGTCGCCGCCGCTCGTTGAGAACGCCGAGCTGGGACGAGTTCCGCGAGTTCCTGAGGCACGACGACTGGCAGGAGGACCGGGCGACCGGCCACGACTTCTACGAGAAGACCCTCCCAGACGGCGACATCCTGCGCACTCACGCATCCCGGTCGGGCTCGAAGACGATGAGTCCGGGTCAATTCAAGGCGATCTTGTCCGACCAGCTGCGACTCAGCGAGGCTGATTTCTGGGACGTCCTCCGGACTAGGACCCCGACGCCCCGACCGAGTCCAGCGCCGGAGCCCGCCCCGAGGTCGCTGCCGTTGTGGCTCGCTCAGGCACTCGAGCGCGAGGTCGGCCTGACCCGCGAGCAGATCGCGGAGCTCGATGAGGCAGAGGCACACCAAAGGCTCGACGAAGCGAGATCGCGACCAAGGGACTGATTGCGGCCTCCAGCCGAGCTGCCCGCGCGCCAGGCTCTAACCGTTTTGCGGGCCTGGCGCATTGAACACGTGATCCGAACATGAGCAGGAGAAGCCCATGAGCATGACGGTGGAAGCTCTCATTGCCCTCAGGAATCAGACGCTCGACGAATACGTCGACGGCCGCACCAGCGAAGGGGCGTACCGAGCAGACCTCGGCGCCATCGCGGTAGAGCTCGACCGGGTCGTCTCGCCGGCCGGTGAGGGACGACTTGGAGGATCGCGCGGCGCGGGTGGTGGCAGAGATACTTGCCGCCAGTCGGGCTCGTCGTGCTGATGAAATGCCCGCGCGAGCTGCTCGCCTCGAATTTTGGCGCCGTCGCCGCCGTGAGCGTCTCCGTCGCGAGGACCCAGCGGGCTACGAGGCCGAGATTCGTGAAGAGGCAGCACTCGACGCCGCAGAACCCGACGAGATCCGGATGGCTCGGCCGATAGTCGCGGCGTTGGGCGAGGAGTCGACTCCCCGAAGCGCCCGCGACCGCGTGCAGGCGATCGCCAATCGGCCATTGGCGGAAGCGCCTCCGGCGCCGATCCCGGCGTTCCCCGACGTGGTGTGGACGGACGACGATCGGCTGACGTGGGAGGAGTTCATCGGCGGCGTGCCCTGCCAAGGATGTGGTCATCCCTTCCTCGGTGACGACACGAGCCAGCGCGACGGCGAGTCCTGGTCGGCGTACCGCGCGCGGATGGAGCCGATCGAGGCAGAGTTCAAGTCGAGCCATCCGGATCACGGAACGCGCTGGACGGTTGGTGGCGGTCCGTTCCATTGCCGGCGCTGCTGTGCGCCACACCCCTTGTCGCCCGAGCAGATTCGGCAGCTCAGCAGGATCTTGAACCCGCCGCCGCCGGCCCTCGAGATCGCGGTTCGACGTTGCAAGACCTGCCGCAAACCGCTCGAGGGCGTCCACGTGTGTCAACTCGCAGACCTCCCGAAAGAGCTGCGCGCGGTCGTCGAGGCGGTTCTCAAGCAGGAGCGCGACCGGCAACGTTAGCCACTCGTGCCAGAAGCCAGATGGGGAGCCGCGCTGCTCCGCGGCAAGAACGGTTGTCAAGGCATGCCCGGTGGAGCCATCCCTGTTCGAGCCGCTGTTCTGTCTGCTGGGACGCGGGCGAGCCTCAGAGTCCCTTGGAATCGCCCGAGTCAGGTATGCGCTCTATCGGAGTTATGTGCTCTTGGGTCAGCAGCCGATAGAGCCTATAAGTCACCCGATTCGTGCGTGGCTCCCACTCAGGAAAGCACAGCGGATCGAAGAAGTGACTTATGATCCCCTGCTCTATCTTTGCTGGTAGGTCGCCGTCGACCAACAGGCGGCCCGTCCGCGATGGTCCCACCACCGCAGCCTACGGGCCTGGAGGGCTTGGGCTCGGTCGCGGGGGCGGCGTTCGGCCGGGGCTGGCGGGCGGGGTCGGCAGAGCGGGCGGCGTCGGAACAGCCACGGGAGGCGTGGGCAGCTGAGTCGGCGTCGACGCGGGCGGCGGCGTCGACGCGGGCGTGCCGGTCGGCCGGACCGTCGGCCCGGGCGTCGGTCCGATCGGCGCTACCGGTGTCGGGCCCCCGGCGCCCGGTGTCGCTCCGGACTCTGCCGACGAACCGGGGGCTGTCGAGGCCGACGAAGACGGGGAGGCCGATGGCGTCGGTTCGGGATTCGACGAGGGCAGCGTCCCCACGATCGGGCCGCGCAGCGGTCCCGCGGGCACGTCGGGGAAGGGCAGCTCGGCCACAGGCGCCCGCCCGCTCTCGGACGCGATCACCACAACAAGCGCGAGCGACGCCGCGACCGCCCCGGCGAGCCCGGTTCGCGCCGGCCGCGACCGGACGACGCGGCCGATCCGGGGCGCGAGCTCGAGCGCCATCTTCCGCCGGAGCTCGTCGCCGATCGGGGCCCGGCCAGGATCGCCAAGCGCGAACGCGGGCGCCGAGCCGTAGATGAAAAGCGCCCAGGCCAAGAGGCCGGCGAGGACGACACCGACCGTCGCGAAGCCCGCTCGCGCAAGGACGAGGACGAGCAGCAGGGCGGCCATGGCGCCAAAGGCGGTCTCGACCCACACGAGTCGGAGCTCGCGGATCGCCGCGGCTCCGGCGAACTTCGGGGTCCGAAGGAAGACGCCGCGCTCCTGGGTCAGGCCGCGGAGGCAGGCGAGCGCGACGACCCACGAGAGCGACAGGTTCACCCGGAGGGCCGCGAGCGCCAGGGCGGGGCTCGCCCCGGTCGCCGCCCGCAGGGCCCACAGGTAGCGGACGAGGTTGAGGACGATGAACACGATCGGCAGGACGACACCAAGCGCGGTGAGCCGCTGGACGACGAACGGGCGCCCGATGATCGCGCCCACGGCCGTGGCCGCGACGAACATCGTGAACCCAACGGTCAGCGCATCGTTGAACCACCACAGCGCGCCCGTAACGTGGTCGTAGCGCTGGCCGAGGGTGAGCCCGGACCGCCGGCCGAGGAGCGTCCGCCAGTGACGACGGAGGATCTGGATTCCCCCGAACGCCCACCGGAAGCGCTGCTTGCGGAGGCCCTCGTAGGTGAGCGGCATGATCCCCTGGCCATATGCACGGGGCACGTAGACGCAGCGATCGCCGCGGGCGAGGACTCGGAGGCTGATCTCGGCGTCCTCGGTGATGATCCGCTCGTCCCAACCGCCGACCGCGTCGAGCGCCGATCGCCGGATGAGGCCCATCGTGCCGGTGAAGATGATCGCGTTCCGATGTGCTCGGCTGACCATGCCGACGCGGAAGAAGTAGGCGAACCCGACGTAGCAGGCGCTGTAGAACGCCGAGCTCTCCCAGGCCCGGTAGTCCTGCGGCGTCTGCACGAAGGCTACCGCCGGGGCGATGAAGTGCGGAACCGTCGCCCGCAGCCACTCGGGCTCGACGATGTAGTCGGCGTCGACGACGCCGACGATCTCGACGTCCGGCGCGAGATGGGCCAGGCCCCAGTTGAGGGCGCCCGCCTTGTACCCGGGCCACTCGGGAAGGTGGACGAAATGGACCGCGTGGCCCACCGCGCGGAGCCGTTCGCACTCCACCTCGAGCGGCCGCCAGAGCGCCTCGTCGGTCGTGTTGTTGTCGATGACCTGGACACGAAGCTCGGGGTAGTCGATGGCGACGAGCGAACGGACCGTCTCGATGACGAGCTCGGGCGGCTCGTTGTAGGTCGGCACCTGGAGGCACACGACCGGCCAACGATCGGGCGGCGGCGGCAACGACGCTTCGTCGCTTCTCGAACACAGCGCATCGATCATCTCGAAGACGCTGCCAACGATCAGGCCCATCGTCCCGAGCTCGAGTGCCAGGAGTACGAGTCCGAGCGCCAGGGAGAGCGGATCGCCCGCGAGCAGGAGCGTCGCCCTGACGAGATAGAGGGCATAGGAGGCGGTCGCGACGAGGAGGGCGGCGAAGAAGGTCGCCCCGATCGCATACCAGCGGCGAGGCTCGACGATCGAGACGAACGCGATCGCAGTCCCGACCGCGAGAGGCACGGGCGACGCGGCCGCGAGCGATCCAAGGCCGGTCGCGATGATGACGCCGAGGGGGGCAAGAGTCCGCCACCTCCGGCCCGCGAGTGGGTGCCGCCCACCGACGAGCAGGAGCGCGGTGGTTGCTGCCAGTGCAGCGCCCGACGAGACCAGTGTGAGTTCGAGCATTCCAGAGCCACAAACGACGAGGGCCGGAGCTCGTGATCGTGAGCTCCGATCCCGGATGATTCCCCCGGCGGTCCCGCCAGCCGTGTCAGCATAGCCGCCCGCTCGCGTTCGGTCCTTCGATGAGGTGACCGGATGCACCGTAAGTTCGCGAGTCTCGCAGGCTTTCGTCGGCTTTCGCCGTAGTCGGCTTGGCTTTAACGCCTCTGGTCGCTAGGATGACGGCACTCGGTCGAAGCCACGGCCTGCTGGGAGGTACTTCGTGATCCGCTTCATTCGTGCATTGGTTCCCCTTCTGCTTGCTTTCCTCCTGGCCGCGCCCGTAGCCGGAGCCGGCTCCAGCGCGGTCGGCCGCTACATCGTGGTGCTCCGTGACGGCGCCAATTCGGCCGCCGTTGCCCAGGATCACGCTGCTCGGTTCGGGGCCTCGGTAAGCCATGTCTATCGCTTCGCGCTGCGCGGCTACGCGGCCTCGATCCCGGACGCTCGCCTTGCAGCGGTCCGAGCCGACGCGCGCGTCGCCTTCGTCTCGGCCGACCGAGAAGTCCACGCGATCGCCCAGACGCTCCCCACCGGGATCGATCGGATTCAGGGTGACGCCAGCAGCCAGGAGTCCGGTAACGGCTCCGGCAGCGTGACTGGCCCGGCGGTCGCGGTCATCGACACCGGGTCCGGCCCGCACACGGATCTGAACATCGTCGGCGGCGTCAACTGTTCGACCGGCCGGCCCGGCAACTTCAACGACGGCAACGGCCACGGAACGCATGTCGCCGGCACGATCGGCGCGAAGGACGACACGCAGCGGGGTCGTGGGTGTCGCGCCGGGCGTGCCGATCTACTCCGTCCGGGTCCTCAATAACCAGGGCTCGGGCAGCTGGTCGTCCGTCGCCTGCGGGATCGACTGGGTCACCGCCTATACGGCGTCGAAGAACATCAAGGTCGCCAACATGAGCCTCGGGGGCGCAGGCTCCGACGACGGCAACTGCGGCAACACGAACAACGACGCGCTGCACAAGGCGATCTGCGGCTCGGTCGCCGCAGGCGTGACGTACGTCGTCGCCGCGGGCAACGACAACGCCAACCTGGCCGGCTTCGTCCCGGCCGCCTACGACGAGGTCCTGGCCGTCACGGCGATGGCCGACTTCAACGGCCAGCCCGGCGGTGGCGCGGCGGCGACCTGCCGGGCCGACGTCGACGATACGGCGGCCGACTTCAGCAACTGGACAACCATCGGGAGCCCCGACGTCGGCCACACGATCGCCGCGCCCGGCGTGTGCATCCTGTCGACCTGGAAGGGCGGCGGCTACAACACGATCTCTGGCACGTCGATGGCGTCGCCGCATGTCGCCGGGACGGCGGCGCTGTGCATCGCCTCGACCGGCTGCAGCGGCCAGTCCGTCCGCGTCATCACCAAGTTGCGTGGCGACGCGGCGGAGAGACGACAAACCGACGAGCTATAGGCTTCATCGGCGACCCGAACTCACCGAACGGCAACCGCTATTACGGCTATCTCGTCTACGCCGGCGGGTATTAGGCGATCTCGGAGCTGGGCGAAACTACGAGGGCCCGGGATCCTTATGGTCCCGGGCCCTCGTGTTGTCGCGTCCGCTCGGACGCCGTCTTGGCGGAATCAGGTATGTGCTCTATCGGAGTTATGTGCTCTTGGGCCCACCACCGATAGAGCCTATAACTGAGCAGATTCCCGATCGGGTCCCACTCGGGAAAGCACAGCGGATAGATCGAGAGGCTTATGAGTCCCCTGCTCTACCACTGAGCTACTCCGCCACGATTTCACGCTCAGTTACAGTTCATAACTGGCGCCGGAACCTTGACCGCACCGGTCTAAATCGATGCGAGGCCGTCCCGTGAAGGACGATCTCGAAAGGGCGTCAATTCTACGCGGTGTCGGTCGGGTCGGGCCGGATTCTATAGCCGGGCCGGACATTCTCGCCAACCTAGAGGAGTTCATCCGCCACCTGCGTGCCGAGAATAAGGCGCCGCGACGATCGTGGCCTTAGCTGCCGGGCGCCTTGTACTTAATCGATTGCGCTTTCTCGAGCGCCGCCAGCGTCTCCTCGACGGTAAGCAGCACGGTTGTCTGGAACGAGCTGAGTGCTCCGCCCGCGCCGATCGCCACCGCGACGGCTGCCATCGACACGTGGTCGGGCGCCTCCCAAAGGTTGTAGCCGTCGTGGTCTCCGAACGCGTACCAGAAGCCGTGCATCTTGCCGCCGACCGACTCGATGTACTGCTGCGCGGCAGCCCGCCGATCCTCCGGCTTCTTGATGAGCCGGGCCCATGTTTCGGGCGTGTAGCTGAACCGCGTCAGATAGAACGGCATGACCTCTCCCTCCTCCAGCGATGGTCGTTGATCTTAACTTAAGCCCCTCCGTTCCGTCTCCGGCTTCCATGATGCGGTTGAGAGGGCAGTCGGCGACGCCGACCAGCCCGTCCGAAGGATTCGCCGCCTGCTTCCCGTCACCTATGCATGGGAGGACTGGCAATCAGAGCCGAGTCGCCGCGCGCCACCGCCCCACCGTCTGCTGGAGCCTCTACCACGGCGACGAGTCCAACATATGCAACTTCGGCAAGGGCGGGGGCAATTTCAGCCCGATGCCCTGATCCGCGGATCGGAAGTCGACCTTCCGCTCCCAGCCAGGCGCCCAGAATTCGGCCGGTCATCGGCGTTCTCGCGCCGGTGATCGGGCAACGCTAACCGGCGGTGATCGGCCCGGCTTCACGCGACCGCGGGTCGCGGCTATCCCATTCCGCTCGTCGCGGCCGCACGGAGGCGACCTCGCCGTATGGTAGGAGTGGGGCCCTGGCAGCGCAAGCGAGGCTCGAATCCGTTATGCGCTCTATCGGAGTTATGTGCTCTTGGACCGACGGCCATAGAGCCTAAAGTCACCCAATTCGTGCGTGGATCCCACTCAAGAAACCACGGCGGATCGAAGAAGCGACTTATCTCGGATCCACCGGTCCACCGAGCCTGAGCGGCGCGGAAACGACGAATCGGGTGCCCATCTGAACTGGGAAGATGGCGTTGCAAACCAGCCCATCAGCCCGACGGAGGAGCACCCGATTGATGCGATCATCGCACAGCCTCGACCGGCTCGACGTGGCCTTCGACGACGACCGTCTGGTCGCTGATGCGGGGCTCCTGCTGCCGGCCACCCTGGCCCACCACCTCGGTCTGAAGGAGCTGGTTGACGAGCACCTTGACCTCGGCGCCAGGCCCGGTCGGGCGAATGTCGGACACAAGCTCCTGACGCTCGTCATGTCGGCCCTCGCCGGCGGCGACTGCATCGACGACACGAACGCCCTGCGCGCCGGCGGCACCGAGCGGGTGCTTGGCTTCCGGGTCAAGGCGGCCTCCACCCTGGGGACGTTCCTGCGGAGCTTCCGCTGGGGCCACGTCCGGCAGCTCGATCGGGTCAGCCGCGAGCTCCTTGCCCGGGCCTGGGCGGCCGGGGCTGGTCCCGGTTCGGCTCCCCTGACGATCGATCTCGACTCGACGATCTGCGAGACGTACGGCCTGGCCAAGGAGGGCGGCACCCGCTTCACCCACACCGGCGTCCGCGGCTATCACCCGTTGCTCGCCGTCGCGGCCGGAACCGGCGACGTGCTCATGGCGCGGCTCCGGGGCGGGAACGCGAACTCCGGTCGGAGCGCCGGCCATTTCCTGACCGAGACGATCGGCCGGGTCCGCGATGCCGGGGCGAGCGGCCAGCTGACCGTCCGGGCCGACAGCGGCTTCTATGCCCACGCCGTCGTCGCGGTCTGCCGGACGCTGGGCGTCCGCTTCAGCATCACGATCCGCCAGCACCGCAGCATGCGCCGCCTGATCGAGGCGATCCCCGACGATGCCTGGACGCCGATCCCGTACTGGCTCGCCGGCGGTGCCGATGTGGCCGAGACCGTCTATATCCCGTTCGCCCACGAGAAGGACGCCGTCCCGATCCGGCTCATCGTCCGGCGGGTGAAGCCGACGCCGGGCTCCCAGCTCGCCCTCTTCGCGCTGTACGACTTCCACGCGTTCATCACCGACCGCGACGGCGAGACGCTCACGTTGGAGGCCGACCACCGCCGCCACGCCGAGATCGAGAATGCGATCCGGGACCTCAAGTACGGCATGGCGCTCAACCACCTGCCGTCCGGCAAGTTCGGCGCCAACGGCGCCTGGTTGGCCGTCCAGGTGATCGCCCATAACCTCGCTCGCTGGACGGCCCGGATCGGCCTCGGCGCGGGGATCGTCACGACGAAGACGCTCCGGCGGCGGCTGTTCAGCCTCGCCGGCCGGCTCACCCGCTCGGCCCGTCGGTTCACGCTCCACCTGCCCAGGCGCTGGCCGTGGGCGATCGGCTTTGCCGTCGCCCTCGCCCGGCTCCGGGCGATCCCGCTCCTGGCCTGACCGCTCGCTGACAGCTCACCCGCCGCTCCGGGCCTGGCGTCAGCCTGCGAAGAAATCGGTCGCGGGCCGTCCACGGTGTCTTACCGAGGGTCATCGATCCACATTCGCGGTTCCGCGACCCCGCTCGGGCCCCCGCGTGACGCCACCGGTCGGCCGAACCCCTCAAATCGGCCTTCCCAGGCCGTCAGCCGGCGAAATTCGGTGGATCCGGGCTTATGAGTCCGCTGCTCCACCACTGAGCTACTCCGCCGAGTGAGCGCTCGAATTCTAGCGCAAGGCTCCTCGCATGCGGTCCGACGCGGCCTCCGCTGCGCGGAGCGCATCGCCGGGGATGTTCAGCGGGTCGGGCCGAACAGGAGGTCCAGCCAGGCGTCGACCGGCGCCGCCCGGGACGGTCTGGCGCCGAGGCGGGCGGACGCGGAGCCGGGGGCGTCGGCCGGCAGTGGCGAGGAATCGGGAGCCAGCGCGAAGGGGCGCTCGTTCGCGCCACCCAGCCCGTAGGCACGGGCCTGCTGCTCGATGAACGCCTGGCGCTGGACCAGGTCGAGCTCCTTCTGGAGGGCCTCCACCTGGCTCGTGAAGACCGCGTTCTCCGCTCGGAGCCGGTCGGCGCGATCAACCGCGGCACCAGCGTCCCCGACCTGGCGGGCGAAGACGGCCACGATCCAGATCGACACGATCGCGGCGAGGGCCCAGGCGACCCGGCGCCGGGTGATGCCGGCGATCGGCAGGGCGCCGAGGTCCGGGCCGCCCGCGGCGGAACGGCTGGCCGATCCCCGTTCGGACGGTTCGGTCGAGTCGAACGCCTCGTCGGGCGGCTCGAGCTCGGGATCGATCCTGGGCTTCATCGTCGGCCGAGCCTCAGCTGCCGCCCGCGGGGCTGTCAACTCGGGATTCCGTGCCATGAGAGCTGTCACACGGGCGAGCCATGGTGCGCTAGACTCGCCTCGTTTCGCACATCCGTTCGCTTTAGGAGCTCGCCCATGCGCCGCTATGCGCCCGCTTCCGTGGAGGCCGTCCTCGACGAGTTGCTCGCCGAGCCGGCGTTCGCCCGCGGTGTCGTCCATCACGAGCTGATCCCGGCCCGTTCAGCAATCGCTGCTCCCCTCCCCGACTGGCTGGACCCACGGATCCGCCGCGGCCTCGCCTCGCGCGGGATCGAGGACCTCTACATCCACCAGGCGGAGGCGATCGAGGCGGTCCGGGCCGGGGAGGACGTCGTCGTCGTCACGCCGACGGCGTCGGGCAAGACCCTGTGCTACACGCTCCCGGTCCTGCAGGCGATCGCCGAGGACCCGACCGCCCGGGCGCTCTTCCTGTTCCCGACCAAGGCCCTCGGCCAGGACCAGGTCGCGGAGCTGTCCGAGCTCGCCCGCGCGGCCGAGCTGTCCGTCTCGGCGGCGACGTACGACGGGGACACGCCGGCCGCGATCCGCTCGGCGATCCGCACGGCCGGCCAGGTCGTGGTGACCAACCCGGACATGCTCCACGCGGCGATCCTGCCCCACCACACGAAGTGGTTCCAGCTGTTCGAGCAGCTCAGGGTGATCGTCGTCGACGAGCTCCACACGTACCGCGGCGTCTTCGGCAGCCACGTAGCGAACGTGCTCCGGCGCCTCCTCCGGTTGTGCGCCCACTACGGATCGCACCCGGTGATCGTGTGCTGCTCGGCGACCATCGGAAACCCGGCCGAGCTCGCCGAGACGCTGACCGGCCGCCGGGGACGGCTGGTCGAGCGCAACGGAGCGCCCTCCGGGGAACGCCACCTCCTCCTCGTCGAGCCGCCGCTGCTCGACGCGGCCACCGGCGCGCGCGGATCGGCGCTGACCCTGGCGGACCGCTGGGCGCTGCCGTTCATCCGGGCGGGTCGGCAGACGATCGTCTTCGGCCGGTCGAGGACGGCCGTTGAGCTGCTCCTGACCGGGCTGCGCGAGGCACTCCGCGAAGGGGCCGGTCCACGCTCGCGCGTCCGCGGCTACCGCGGCGGCTACCTCCCCACGGAGCGCCGGTCGATCGAGCGCGGGCTGCGGGACGGTGAGGTTCTCGCCGTGGTCAGCACCAACGCGCTGGAGCTCGGCGTCGACATCGGCCGGCTGGACGTCGCGGTCCTCGCCGGCTACCCGGGCTCGGTCGCGGGGACCTGGCAGCAGATCGGGCGGGCCGGCCGGCGCGAGGGCGTCAGCGTCGCCATCCTCATCGCTTCCGGCTCGGCGGTGGACCGCTACGTCGTGGGCCACCCCGAGTTCCTTCTCGATGGCGCCCCGGAGGAGGCCCGCCTGGACCCGGACAACCTCCACGTCCTTCTCGCCCACCTGAAGGCGGCCGCCTTCGAGCTGCCGTTCGAGCCCGGAGAGCGATTCGGGCCGACGGCGGCGGACGACCTGCTCGCCTTCCTGGCCGAGGAGGGCCACGTCCGGCAGGCCGGCGACGGGCGCTGGTACTGGTCGAGCGAGAACTTCCCCGCGTCGGCGGTGTCCCTCCGGACGGCCGCCCAGGAGAACGTCGTGATCGTCGACACGACACCGGACCGGCCGCGGGTCATCGGCGAGGTGGACCTGTTCAGCGCCCAGACCCTCGTCCACGAGGACGCGATCTATCTGCACGAATCGGCCCAGTTCCACGTCGATCGGCTGGACTGGGCGGAGCGCAAGGCATACGTCCGCCGGGTTGACGTGGACCACTACACGCAGGCGGACCGGGCCGTGACCCTCAAGCCGCTCGATGTCTTCGGCGAGGCGCCGATGCCGGGCGGGCACCGGGTCCACGGCGAGGTGATGGTGGCGAGCCTGGCCACCATCTACAAGAAGCTCAAGTTCGTCACGAACGAGAACATCGGATGGGGCAGGATCCACCTTCCGGAGATCGAGCTCCAGACGACGGCCGCCTGGCTCGTGGTCGGGCCGGAGGCGGCACGCGTCGGTCCCGGCGGTTCGTGGCGGCGAGACGACCTGGACGTCGCGCTGCTCGGGGCCGGGCGAGCCATCCAGGTGGTTGCGAGCGTCCTGCTGATGGTCGACCCGCGGGACCTCGGGCTCGTCACCCAGGTCCGCTCGCCGCACCATGATGCCCCGACGATCTACCTCTACGAGTCGGTACCCGGTGGCGTGGGTCTGTCCGAGCGGCTGTTCGACCGGACGGACGAACTCCTGGCCGGAGCGGCAGAGCTCATCGCGCGCTGCGGCTGCGAGAGCGGCTGTCCGGCCTGCACCGGGCCGCGAGTGGAGCTCGACGCGGACAGGAAGACGCTCGCCCTCAGGCTGCTCGCCGCCCTCGGCGCGCCGATCCCGGCAGCGGCCGGGGCGGGAAGCCGGCCGTGACCTCGGCGGCCCTCCTCGGGCGCCGGCTGGAGGACCTCAGGCGGGAGCGTGAGCGTGCCCTCGAACGCCGGGAGGGATCCGGCGCCGGGCAGGGCTCCGTCAGAGCCCCGGATCAACCACCGGACGGCACCACGGCGGCGCTCGCCCGGCACGCCTCGGAGCTGGCCGAGCGGCTGGCCGCGGCCGTCGACGGCGAGTGGGTCCGCGGGACCGCTGGCGGGTACATCCGCGTCGAGGCGCCGACCGTCGAGCTCCGGATCGGGCGCGAACGCCTCGGCCGGCTCCCCGACGGACCGCCACCGGACGTGCCGCTGGTCTGCCTCGACACGGAGACGACCGGGCTCGCGACCGGAGCCGGGACCGTCGCCTTCCTCGTCGGCCTCGGAACCTGGCAGCGCGACCGGTTCCGCCAGGTCCAACTCCTGCTGCCGGACCATGCCGACGAGCCGGCGCTCCTCGATGCGCTCGCCGCGGCGATCCCGCCCGACGCCTGGCTCGTGACGTACAACGGTCGAGGCTTCGACTGGCCCCTCCTCGTCACGCGGTTCCGGATGGCCCGGCGCCCACCGCCGGCGCACGCCGGCCACGTCGACCTCCTGCCGTTCGTGCGGCGGGTCTTCCGCCACCGCCTCACCGACGCTCGCCTGAAGACCGTCGAGGTCGAGCTCCTGGGGCTGGATCGCGGCCCGGACGTGGACGGCTGGGAGATCCCAGGGCGTTACCTGGACTTCCTGCGCGGCGGCTCGCCGGGACCGCTCGTCGAGGTCGTCCGCCACAACCACGAGGACGTGCGGTCGCTGGCCCGCATCCTCGCCCACGCGGAGGCGCGGCTCGGCGACCGGCAGGATCGCCGAGCCGCGCCCGTCGGGGACCTGGCCGGACTGGCCCGGGCCTACCGCCGGCTGGGTCGTCCGGACGAGGCGCTCGATTGCCTCGAGATCGCGCTCGAGGCGCCGCCGATCGCCCGCGTCCGGGGATTCTCCTGGACGACGGCCCTCACGACGAGGGCGGACGCGCCCGGCCCGCGGACCGCGGACCGGCACGATCGCGAGACCCTCCTCGTCGACCGGGCGCGGCTCCTGCGGCGGCTCGGGCGGCACGAGGAGGCGCTCACCGCCTGGCAGGACCTCGCGGTCGGTGGCGGCCCGCTCGCCGGCGTGGCCTGGATCGAGATCGCGAAGGTGCTCGAGCACCGTCGACGCGACCCGGCCAGCGCGCTCGATGCGCTCTGCGCCGCCACCCGCATCGCCGAGCGGTCGCGCCTGCTCGGCCGGCCCCTCGCCGGCATCGAGGTGGACCTCGCCCGGCGGCGCCGGCGACTCGTCCGCCGGGTCGCCGCAGCCGGCGGCCGGGAACGGGCCGGCCTCCCGGGTGGCAGTCGCCCGGCGTGGGACGGCGACGCCTCTTCCGAGCGTGCGGGGTAGAGTCAACGCTGCCGACCCACCGTCAGGAGCAGCCGATGACCCCGTTCGACCCGCACGCCCTTCGCCCCGAGTTCCCGGCCCTCGCCCGAACCCAGGATGGCCGGCCCGTGGTCTACCTCGACGGGCCGGGCGGAACGCAGGTCCCCGAGCGGGTCATCGAGGCGATCGGCCGCTACTACCGCGAGTCGAACGCGAACGACGGCGGGGCGTTCGCGACGAGCCTGGAGACCGTCGCGATCGTCGACGAGGCGCACGCGGCGGTCGCCGACCTCCTCGGGGCCGCCTCCCCCGACGAGGTCAAGTTCGGCTACAACATGACCACGCTCACCTTCCACGTGAGCCGCTCGATCGCGGCGACGTTCGCGCCCGGCGACGAGATCCTCGTCACCACCCTCGACCACGAGGCCAACGTCTCGCCCTGGCGGGCGATCGCGGCGGACCGCGGCCTCGTCGTGAAGACCGTCGACATCCGCCCGGACGACTGCACCCTCGATCTCGACGACTTCGATGCGAAGCTCTCGTCGCGAACCCGGCTCGTCGCGGTCGGCTACGCCTCGAACGCGGTCGGGACGATCAACCCGGTGAAGGCCATCGTCGAGCGCGCGCACGCGGCCGGCGCGCTCACCTACGTGGACGCCGTCCACTACATGCCGCACGGCCCGGTCGACGTTCGCGAGCTCGGGACTGACTTCCTGGCCACGTCGGTCTACAAGTGGTTCGGCCCGCACCTCGGCGTGCTCTACGGCCGGGGCGATCTCTTCGAGACGCTGCCTTCCTACAAGGTTCGGCCGGCGCACGACCGGGTCGAGACCGGGACGCCGAACTTCGAGGCGATCGCCGGGACGCTGGCCACGGTCGACTACCTCCGCTCGGTCGGGACCCGCTTCGGCAATCCGGCCGGGGCGCCGGGCTCCACCGCCCGGCGGCGCGAGCTCGTCGCGGCGATGACCGCGATCGCGGGCCACGAGCGCGGTCTCGCCCGGCGGCTCCTCGACGGCCTGGCCGCGATCCCCGGCCTGCGCGCCTGGGGCATCGCCGACCCGGCCCGGTTCGACGAGCGGACGCCGACCGTGGCCGTGACCTTCGACGGGGTCACGCCGAGGGCCGCCGCCGAGGCGCTCGCGGCGGACGGGATCTACGCCTGGGACGGCGACTTCTACGCCCAGGCGCTCATCGAGCGGCTGGGCCTGTTCGAGACCGGCGGCGTGGTCCGACTCGGGCTCGTCCACTACAACACCGCGGACGAGGTGGATCGGGTCCTCGCGTCGCTCAGCCGGATCGTCGGCGGCCGAGCCGGCTGAGGGTGGCCTGACGGCGAGCCCGTGGGCCCGGCGCTACACTTCCGCTCCGTTACCCAGCACGAGGGAGATCCGGTGTACTTCTACGAGCTCCACGAGGGAGCCGAGGATGTCTTCTCGGACGTCCTCCTCGCGAGCGACGAGGAGATGGCCGCGGAGGATTTCTTCGACCTTGTCCAGTCGGTCCGCCGCCAGGTCCAGGACAGCCACGGATCCGAGACGCTGATCGAGGCGATCGCGCTCGAGCTGGAGCGCAGTCACGGGTTCCTGTTCATCTCCGACGAGCGGCTCCACGCTGCCGTGAACGTGTCGACGGTCGAGGAGGAGAACCTCCTGATCTCGGTCGACGACGAGGCCGCCCGTGCCGACTACAAAGCGGTCTTCGTCGAGTACGCGGACGAGGACCGGGACGACGACGAGGACGAAGACCGGAACGACTGACCCGGCTCAGCCCTCGCCGTGGGAGCCGACCCGATCGGCGCGACTGGGCAGGATGGACGGACCGCCCTCGTCGCGCAGGAGCCGCTCGAGGACCACGGCGCGATCCGGGACGCCCGCGAGCCCGGGCCCTTCGACGACCAGCGAGCCGGCCGCGGCGGCGAACCGGAGATCGAGCTCGCCGCGATGCGACCCCGCCTCGACGAGCCCGGGGCTGACGACGGTCGCGACGAGCGCGGCGAGGAACGTGTCCCCGGCGCCGGTCGGGTCGACCTCGCGGCTCGTGCGGACCGGCCGGTAGCGCAGGACGCCCTCGGGTCCGTCCGCCCCTACGGTCACGAGGAGGCCGCCCTCGTGCCCCTGGGTGACCAGCAGCCGCGCGCCCGGACGGAGGAGCGCCGCCAGCGTCTCGAGCCGCGTCTCCGGGTCGACGTCATGGTGGCTCACCCCGACCAGGTCGGCCTGCCGGATCAGCCTGGAGGAGCCGGGCGGACGGCGGGCCACGCGCTCTCCCGGGACGAGACCGCGCAGCAGGCCCTGCCAGCCGATCGCCACGAAGGCCCTTGCCGGGAGGGCTGCCAGCCAGCCGTCTCCGACCTCGCCCGCGACCGGCGCGATGATCCACGCCGAAGCGGCCGCCCACGCATCCGGCATGGGCGGGACCGGGAGCGCGACCCCGGGGTCGAGGCAGGTCTGGACGCGGCCGCTCGGGGTCGCGAGGTTGTGGAAGATGGGACCGTGCTCGAGCGGGACGACGCGGAGCTCGACCCCTGCCGCGCGGAGGAGGTCCAGCTCCGGGGCGGCCGAGGCCTCCGGATCCAGGCCGACGACGGCCGCCGTACGGAGGCCGAGCCGGGCGGTGGTCAGGGCGGAGTAGGTGACGCCGCCGCCGAGCCGCCAGCCCCGCGGATCTTCCTCCGCGACATCCCGGGACGCCGCACCGATATGAACCACCTCCGGCCGGCGTCGGACGGCCGAGCCGGAGGCCCGAGCCCCCGATCGGCCGTCAGCCATCTCCGCCTACTTCGAGAACAGGATCTCGAGGACGTCGCCGTCGTGGACGACGGTACGTCCTGCCCTCGGAGCGGAGCTTGCCGTGCTTGCGCGCCTCGGCGATGGAACCGAGCTGGAGGAGGTCCTCGTAGGCGACCGTCTCGGCGCGGATGAACCCCCTCGCGAGATCCGTGTGGATCGTGCCGGCGGCGTCGACGGCGGTCGAGCCCGAATGGATCGGCCAGGCTCGGACCTCGTCCGGCCCGGCCGTCAGGAAGCTGATCAGCCCGAGCAACTGGTACGACAGCCCGATCACGCGGTCGAGGCTGGAACCGTGCAGGCCGAGGTCCTCCATGAAGACGGCCGCCTCGTCCGGGCTCGAGCTCGCCGAGCTCCATCTCGATCTTCGCCGAGAGCGCGTCGACGAGCGCATGCCGGTGGTCGTAGCCGGTCGGCGATCCCGGCGACGACCTGGGCCTCCCGAGCGATGTCCCCCTCCCCGACGTTGAGCAGGACGAGGACCGGCTTCTGGGTGAGGAAGCGGAAGCCGCGGATCGCCTTCTCCTCGTCCGGGTCGAGCTCCGAGGTCGCGGATCGGCGGCCGGCCGCGAGGCCCGCATCGAGTCGCCGCAGGACGACCTCCTCGCGCTCGTTGGCCTCGCGCTCGGCCGGCGTCCCGTGCCGGCCGGTGGCCTTCAGCCGCTCCAGCCGGCGCTCGACCATCGGCGAGGTCGGCGAGGATGAACTCGAGGTCGAGCCGCTCGAGGTCGCGCGCCGGGGTCGACCGAGCCCGTCCGGATGCGGGACGGCCGGGTCCTCGAACGCCCGGACCACGTGGAGCAGCGCGTCCGAGTCGCGCAGCCGGGCGAGGTGCTCGGCCGGCAGCTCCTCGGTCCCGATCGTGGCCCTCGGACGACGCCGGCGGCGCCGGCAGGTCGACGTAGGTGACGTCGGCCTGGACGATCTTCTTCGGCTTGAAGATGGCGGCCAGGCGGTCGAGCCGCTCATCGGGGACCTTGACGACCCCGACGTTGAGCTGGAGGCCGCCGAAGCCGCCGGTCTCGGCGTGGCCGCGGGTCAGCGTGTTGAAGACGGTCGTCTTGCCCGAGCCGGCAAGCCCGACGATGGCGATCTGCATGCCGGCGATTGTCCCCGAACGGACGTCAGAGCGTCGGAACCGTCAGGACGAGGTCCGGGGGGTCAGTACCCGGCGGTCGGGTCGACGACGTTGAGCAGCGGCTCGCCGGCGGCGAAGCGGCGGAGGTTGTCGCAGAAGAGCTCGACGCTGCGGTCCAGGACGCGGCCGCTGGACCACGGCGGTGTGGGGCGTGACGATGACGTTCGGCAGGTCGTAGAAGGGCGAGCCCGGCGGCAGCGGCTCCTCGCGGAACGTGTCGAGCACGGCGCCGCCGAGCGGCCCGTCGCGGAGCGCGCGGAGCAGGGCACGCTCGTCGATCAGCCGGCCGCGGGCGACGTTGATCAGCCACGCCCCGGGCTTCACGCCGGCCAGCGCGGCCTCGTCGATCATGCCCTCGGTCTCCGGGCGTGAGCGGCGCGGCGAGGACGATGAAGTCGGACTCGGCGAGCAGCTCGGGGAGCGTCTCCGGGCCCACCGACCCGGTCGAGCATCAGCTCGCCGAGCGGGCAGGCTCGTCGTCCTCGCCGCCCGGGCTCGTCGCGCCGGCGCCGGCAGCGGTCCGCCGGCGGGTCGCGACGACCCGGCAGCCGAACGCCGTCGCGAGCGCCCCGACCGCCCGGCCGATCGAGCCCAGCCCGACGATCCCGACCGTCACGTCGCGCAGCTCCGCGCCCTCGAGCGGCTGCCACGTCCGCTCGCGCTGGAGCTCGAGGAGCTGGGGCAGCCGGCGGCTGACCGCGAGGATCATCATCAGGACGTACTCGGCGATCGGCCGGCTGAAGACGCCCCGGGCGTTGGTCACGACCAGGCCGCGCTCGCGGGCCGGCCGGGGTCAGGGCCCGCTCCACGCCGGCCGACGCGGAGTGGACCCAGGCCAGGCGCGGCGCCCGGGCCAGGAGCCGGTCGAACGCCTCCGGCCGACAGCCAGCCCCGGAGGAGGACCTCGACGTCGTCGAGCGGCCCGTCGGCCAGCCCCTCGATCGAGACCGTCACGAGCCGGGCGCCGGGTGCCGCCGCGCGGATCCGCTCGAGATCGCGCGCCCGGTAGCGGGCCGACAGGATCGGGCTGAGGGCGATCGCCGACGGGACGCCGGCGCGGGCCGCGCCCCGGGCCGGCAAGGTTGCGCACGCGTCACGAGGCCGCGATGACCCGGGCGAGCCAGCGTTCCGGCGCCTCGATCTCGCCGTCGAGCGGGAGCGACTCCGGGCCCGGCCCACAGGCGCGCGAGGGCGGACGGGCCGCCGCGCGCCGCGATCTCTGCCACGAAGCGCTCGCCCTTCCGATACTGCTCGAGCTTCATGTCCATCCCGGTCAGGCGAAGGATCGCCCGCTCGAAGCCGGACCGGCGCTGCTCGCGACGCTCATGGAACCGGGCGCTGATCCGCTCGACGTCCGGGACGAGCTCCCTGCCGACCTCGTCCATGACGTAATCGCTGAACCCCTCGAGGAGGCTCATCACGGTCTGCGTCTCGCGGAAGAGCCGGCGCTGCTCGTCGCTCATAAGGCGCTCCATCCAGTGCTCGCCGGACGCCTCCCCGCGAAGCGACCGGCCGAGCCGCCGGACCATCTCCGGGGCGAGGTCCTTCGTCCCGCTCGAGAACGCCGCGAGCTGCCGCTCCAGCCGCTCGGCGAGGTACGGCCGAAGCCAGGGATGGGCCTCGAACTCGAACGCGTGGGTCGTCTCGTGCAGGGCGATCCAGGTCCGGAAGTCGTCGAGCGGTACGCCCAGGCTCGCCGCGGTCTGCCGGATGTTCTCCTCCACGAACAGGAGCCGGCCCGGGGTCGACTCGGCGCTGAGCAGGGCGAGGTCGTACTGGCCCAGGACCCGGGTGGCCAGGAATCCGAGCATGAACCCGATCTGGCGGGTGGTGACCCAGCGGTGGGCCAGGGCCACGGCCGCCTGGCCAAATCCGCCGCCGGGAGGCAGGATCTGGTCGAGGAGCGTCCCCTCGAGCTTGCCGATGAGCGCGGCGAAGCTGGCGGTGTTCGCCCGGATCCAGCCGGCCCGGTCGACGACCCCCGCCCGGTCGACGACGCCTGGCAGCTCCGTCCCGAGCGCTGCGCCCAGGCGGGGGACGACGCGGGCCATCGTTGCGGCGTAGGCGGGCTCGCTGGCGGCCAGCTCGGCGGCGGTGAGCGCCCCGGGCGCCCGGCGGAGGCGACCGACCGCGAAGCGCTCGGCGGCCGACCAGTCCACGATGCCGCGCCGGGCGGACCGCTCGAGCCTGCGCCCGGCGACGGTCGCGGCGACCCCCAGCGCGGACCCGACCAGGAAGCCGGCCTGCCACACCCGGTGGTCCCGGACCGGGCGGGAGCGGGTCATCGGGCCGACCTCGACGTCATGCGGCCGGCTCGTGCAGGCCGACCGGCTCGACATCGGCGAAGCCCGCGCCGAACAACCGCTCGGCGAGGCCGTGGAAGGCGTCGACGTCCCCCGTCGTGAGCTGGCGGTGGATGACCGCCCCGCCACGGACGTCCGGCGCCGAGTGCCCCTCGTGCCCCGGGTCCGCCGCGGTCCCGCGAGACGTGCCGGGCGCCTCCAGCCCGTTCATCGCGAGGAGCTCGACGAGCGCCGATGCCGTGGCGGTCGCCGAGTCGACCACGGCGACCCGCTCGCCGGCGACCGCCTGGATGACCGTCCGGAGCAGCGGGTAGTGCGTGCAGCCGAGCAGGAGCGTGTCGATCCGGGCGGACGGCGGCAGCGGGAAGACGAACTCCCCGTTCGCGTCGCGCTCGCCGAGGAGCGGCGCCAGCGCGTCGCGGACGACCGCCTCCACCTCCGGTCCGGCCAGCTGGCCGGCCTCGACCATCGGGACGAACGCCGGGGTCGCGTGCTCGTAGACCTCGACCGCCGGGTTCTCCTCCTTGATCGCGTTGAAGTAGGCGTGGGAACGCACGGTGGCCGGCGTCGCGATCACCCCGACCCGGCGGACCCGGGTGGCCAGCGTGGCGGCGGCGGCGCCCGGCCGGATCACGCCCAGGATCGGCAGCGGGTAGCGCCGGCGGAGATCCGCCAGGGCGACGGCCGTCGAGGTGTTGCAGGCGATGACGACTGCCTTGACGTCCCGCTCGACGAGCCGGTCGAGAGCCTGGCGGGTGAACGCGAGGACCTCCTCGTCCGTCCGGGTCCCGTACGGCGCGCGGGCGTTGTCGCCGAGGTAGATCGTGGACTCCGCCGGGAGCCGCCGGATGATCTCGCGAAGGACCGTCAGGCCGCCGACCCCGGAGTCGAAGACGCCGATCGGTCGCGGGTCGGCCACGTCAGCGTCGGACCCCGGCAGGCATCCGGTCCGCGGCCAGGAGCTCCGTGGCGACCCGGACGACGTCCTGGCTGATCTGGGCCGTCGGTTCGGCCAGGACGAACGGGACGCCATCGTTGTTCGACTGCACGACGAGCTGCCCGTCCGAGACGACGCGGTGCTCGGGGACCCGTCCGATCGCGTCGGCCAGCGAGCGCTCGTCGATCCCGCCCGCCGAATCGGCCCGGTTGAGCAGGTAGCGGACCTTGGTCGGCGGGTAGCCGATGGAGCGGAACGTGTCGGCCATGGTCAGGGTGTTGTGGATCGTCGTCGAGTCGAACGTGACGATCTCGATGATCGTGTCCGCCGCGTCGAGGAACGCCAGCGTCCGCTCGTCCAGGCCGACCATCGTGTCGATGACGATGACGTCGTAGACCCGCCGCAGGAGCGACAGGGTCTTGTCGACGTCGCGGACGCTGACCATCTCGGCCTGCTCGATCCGCGGCGGCGCGAGGAGGATGTCGATCCCCGACGGATCGCGCCAGAGGACGTCCGCAAGGTCTCCCTCGGCGATCCGGTCGGTCGGCAGGTCCACGATCGACGGCGCATTCAGCGGCACCTTGAGGAGCGCCCGCAGGTCGCCGAACTGGAGGCTGCCGTCGACCAGGACGGTCCGCCGGCTGGCCTGGCCGATCGCGACCGACAGGTTCAGCGCGATCGTCGTCGTCCCGACGCCGCCCTTCGGAGCGAAGACGGTGAAGATCTTCGAGCCCCCGGTGGCCGAGCTCTCCTGCTGGGCGGCGTGGACGCCGTGGATCCGGCTGATGAGCTCGTACCCGGAGAACGGCATGGACAGGACCGCATGGATGCCCCGCTCCGGGTCCGGCTCGAGCGGCTGCTGGGGGACCGTCAGGACGATGACCGCGACGCCGAGATTCGCCTGGCGGATCTGCTCGATCAACGCGGGACCCTTGAGCCGACCCTGGAGGAGTGCGTCGACGATCACGACGTCGGGGCGCAGCTGGCCGATCTGGGCGGCGGCCTTCGCCCCGTCCGTCATCACGTCGAGCAGCTTGATCGGCTGCTGCGAGTTCAGCAGGTTGCGGATGTACTGGGCGACCTGCGGCACGTCCTCGACGATGAGCAGGCGGACCTGGTCGGTGGAAGCCATGAACGCGACTATACCAAGCCGGCGTCCACGCCCGACCGGGACCCGATGGTCAGGGGTGGCGGCGTGGGACCAGCACGTCGAGGGCGGCAGGTCGGACGATCACTTCGAGGGGCCCCGGGCCGCAGCCGTCACCGTCCACCTGGCGCGGCTGGTCGGGTTGGGCGCGGATCCGGATCCGCCGGGCGCGGGCGCGGAAGGCGTCCCCGGAGGGCGCGCCGCCCAGCTCGGTCCGGCCGAGCAGGTCGAGGACGCCACGGATCCCGCCGTGGATGCTGCCCACCCGCAGGACCAGGACGTCGAGCAGGCCGTCGTCCGGCACGATCGGGAGGCGTGGGCGGACGAGCCCGGGGACGAGATCGCCGCAGTTGGCCACGAGCGCGACAGTCGCCTCGATCTCGAGCCGTTCGTCGTCGATCTCGATGGTGTACGGGACCGGGGTCAGCTCGCCGAGCAGCCCGAGCCCGGCGACCCAGTAGGCGAGCCGGCCGAGCCGGCGCTTGTGGTGCCGAGCGGTCGCGTCCATGACCCGCGCATCCCAGCCGACCCCGGCCGCGACCGAGAAGACCCGACCGCCCGAGCCGGCCTGTCCCTGGTCGTCGAGAATCGCCTCGCCCAGATCGATCGACCGGCGGGCCGGGTCGGCGAACGCGCGGAGCGCCCGCATCGGATCATCCGGGATGCCCAGTGCACCGGCCAGGACGTTGCCCGTGCCGGCCGGGACGATCGCCAGGGGGATCCCCGAATCCGCGAGCCCGGCCGTGAGCGCGGCCACCGTCCCGTCGCCGCCGACGGCCACGACGAGCCCGGCGCCGGCCCGGACCGCGTCCAGCCCGGCCGCATCCATGGACGGGCCGTCCTCCACCGTGACGACCGTCGGCGGGCGCCCGGTCGTCGCCCGCGCCCAGGCATCGACCTGTGCCAGGATCCGGGCGCGGCGGCCCGCGGCCCGCAGTCGGGAGGCACGGGGATTGACGATCGCGACGACCGGCCCGGCAAGCGTCCGCAGGTCGGCCGGCCGACCGGTCATGGCCGGGTCGCGACGAGCACCGCACGATCGCTGCCGGGGCCGAGGGGCTCCAGGTCGTACCCGCCGCCGAGGATCTCGACCGCCAGTCCCGCGGCTTCCGCGAAGCCGCGCAGCTCGTCGGCGCCGACGAGGCGGAGCCGGTCCCGGCGGACCCAGCGGACGGGCGGCTCGCCCGGGCGCGCCTTCGTCGAAGATCGTCGTGAGCGCAGACCGTCTGCGGTGGCCGCATCGTGGATCGCGCTGCCGGTCTTCGTCACGGTCCGGCCCGTCTCCGGGTCCTCGCGGGCGTACTCGAGGATGACCCGGCCGTCGTAGCGGGCGAGATCGTCGGCGTCGGGCAGCCAGACGTCGACGACGGCCATCCCGCCCGGCGCGAGATGGGCGGCCAGCGTCGCGATCGCGGCCGCCTGGGCGGCCCGGTCGCCGAGCAGCATGAGCGAGTTGAGCGCGATGAGCGCGAGGCGGAAGCGAGCCGGCTCGCCCGGCAGCCGGAACCCGGCGATGTCCGCCTCGACGAGCTCCAGTCGCCGGCGCGACCTGCCGGCCCGGCCTGCGGCCGCCCGGGTCAGCGCCCGCGCGAGCATCGCCGGGTCGAGGTCGACCCCGGTCACGGACCAGCCGGCCTCGGCGAGCGGGACGGCAAGGCGACCGGAGCCGACCGCCAGCTCGAGGATCGCGCCCGTCGGCCCGGGCGGCCAGGGCGAGGTAGAGGTCGAGGTCGCCCGGGTCGTCGAGCAGGTCGACGTCGTAGAGCCGGGCGAGGGCCGTCGGCGGCGGGATCCGGGGGTGCTGCCATGGAATGCGATGCTACTCGGCCGCGCCCGGCGGCGGGTCAGCGCTCGAAGCGGACGGGCTTGCCCTGCCTGCTTCTTCACGGCGAGCGCGCTGATCGCCTCGAGCGCCGCCCGGTTCGCCGCCATCGCGGTCATCTCGGCGTGGTCGTACGGCGGCGAGACCTCGACGATGTCCATCCCGCACAGCTCGACCGCGCCGACGATCTGGCGGATCGCCCGGAGGACCTCGCGGGTGAGCATGCCGCCCGGCTCGGGCGTGCCCGGTCCCGGGCGCCATGCCCGGGTCGATGACGTCGATGTCGAGGCTGAGGTAGATCGCAGTCGGGGCCGTCGAGCGCCTCGGCGATCGCGTCGGCGATGACGGCCTCCGGCGCCGCGCTCCTCGATCTCGCGCATGAAGTGGTAGCGCAGGCCCTGCTCCTTCATCCACTCGAAGGTCTCGACCGGCGGCCAGTAGCCGCGCAGGCCGACCTGGACGAAGTTCTTGCCCTTGACCGCGCCCGACTCGATGAGCCGGCGCATCGGCGTCCCGTGGCCGGCGAGCACGCCCCAGTCGTCGTTGGCGGTGTCGGCATGGGCGTCGAAGTGGACGATCCCGATGCTGCCCGGGCCGGCGGACCTCGGCGATCGCGGTCGCGCGACGGCCAGGTGATCGAGTGGTCGCCGCCGAGGACGATCGGGATCGCGCCCGGTCGCGGCGACCTCGCGGACCTTGCGGTAGATCAGGGCGTGGGCCGCGGTCGATCCAGGCCGGGACGATGTTCGCGTCGCCCGCGTCGACGACGTCGAGGACCTCGAACGGCTCGACGCCGAGCTGGAGCGAGTGGATCGAGCCCGACGTGTACTGCGCCTCGCGGATCGCCCGCGGGCCGAACCGGGCGCCCGGGCGGTGGCTGACGGCGTCGTCGAACGGGGCGCCGACGATCGCGACGTCCGGCTTCCGCGCGCGCGAGCTCGGCGGCGTCGGTGATCCAGGGCAGCTTCATGAACGTCGGTCGGGCCGACGTAGGTCGGCAGGTCGAAGTCGCTGAACGTCTCGTACTCGCGGTCCCAGCCGTTGAGCGGCCGCGAAGTCGACGGTCGAGGTCGGGTCGGGGTCGTGGGGGCGCTCGGCCACGGGGTCCTCCGGGAGACGGCGGCCGGCTCCGCGCGGGCCGCGGCGGGACGAGCCGTCTCGCTGGGGGCGCCGCCGGTTCGCATCCGACGTCCAGCGGGGCGCGCCGGCGGCGATGGTAGCACCGCGTCCGGCGCGCGTCCGCCGAGCCCGGCTCGGCCTCGCGGAACTCGCGCCAGGCGGCCTCGACGAGGGCCGGGTCGGCGAACAGCTCGTAGGCGGTCTGGGCGACGAGCGTCGCCGCGAGCAGGGTCGATCTCGTCCGCCCGGGGCGCGCGGCCGCGTCGCGGAACTGGATCGAGTGGCCGGGCGACGCCCTCGTCGCAGATCGCGAGGTCGGGGTGGATCGTCGGGCAGACCCAGCTGACGTTGCCCATGTCGGTGCTGCCCGAGGTTCGGGTCGCGGGCCCTGGTCCACGATCGCCGTAGGCCGCCATGTTCGGCCGCAAGCGGTCGCCCGAGCGTCGCGGTTGTGCTTCATCGTCGAGGCGCCGCCGGAGAACGTCGACCTCGACCGTCGTGCCGGTCGCCAGGGCCGCCGCCTCGCACAGCTCGCGGAACCGCGTCTCTCATCACCTCGTAGTACGGCCTGGCTCGGCGCTGCGGAGCATGAACCAGGCCTGCGTCCGGTCCGGGATGATGTTCGCCGCGGTGCCGCCCTCCTGGATGATCCCGTGGACGCGGGCAGTCCGGCCGGAGCTGCTGGCGCCACAGCCCGACCGAGCTGAACAGCAGGATCATCGCGTCGAGGGCGTTCCTGCCCATCCACGGCTCGGACGCGGCGTGGGCCTGGAGGCCCGTGGAACGACGACGTCGACGTCCTCGCGAGGCGAGCGGCTGGATCTCGACGTGGTCGCGGTCGCAGGGGTGGTAGAGGAGCGCCGCGTCGAGCCCGTCGAACAGGCCGTCGTCGATCATGATCTGCTTGCCGCTGCCCCGCTCCTCGGCCGGCGTGCCGAGGAAGACGATCTCGCCCGGCAGCTCGTCGGCGATCGCGGCCAGGGCGATCGCCGCGCCGACGCCCGAGGCCGCCATCGTGTTGTGGCCGCAGCCGTGGCCGAGGCCCGGCAGCGCGTCGTACTCGGCGAGGATCCCGATCCGCGGGCCGTCGCCGCCCCGACCGCCGCGCCAGCCGGCCGCGGACGGCCGTCGCCAGGCTGCCGGCCGGGTGCTCGACCGCGAAGCCGTGCCGGGCGAGGGCCTCGGCGACCCAGGCGGCGGCCTGGTGCTCCTCGAAGGCCGGCTCCGGGTTCGGCGTGGATCCGGTGGGACAGCTCGAGGATCTCTCCGCGGGCGGCCTCGACGGCGGCGGCGATCCGCGCCTTCGCTTCGGCGAACGGCTCGGCGGGCGCGGTGGCGAGGCAGATCGGCGAGTCTCGGCGGTCACGGGTGCTCCTTCAGCGGCTCGGTGGGACCAGTGTGGCTCAGCGCTCGGCGGACAGCGTCGCCTCGGCGACGGCGACCATGGCGAGGATGAACAGGGCGATCGGCAGGCTGAACGCGCCCTGCAGGCGGAGGACGACGAAGACCGCGACGACGACGGCCGACCCAGCCGCCCCGCCGGCCGCCCGGATCCAGTCGCCGCGGTAGGCGATCCGCCGATGGCGGCCGAAGACCGCCAGCCAGAAGAGCGGGATGCAGGTCAGGCCGACGGCGAGCCCCATCAGCACCGCGCCGAGGAGCCCGGCGACCGGATCGCGGACGCGGGTCGCGCGTCGTCACGACGAGCCCGACCAGGACCCAGGCCACGGCAGCGGCCGCGAACAGGCCGAGGTTCGTCATCCGGTCGCGGGATTCCATCGCGGCCGAGTCTAGCCGCCCGGCCGGCGCCGAGCGTCAGGCGCGGAGCGCCGCCTCGAGGTCCAGGAGCCGGTCCAGCTCGAGGTCCGGGACGACGTCCCCGTCGCCGCCGTGAGTCGCCTGGCCGCGCTGGCTCGACGGGAGCGGCGAATCGACCTGCTGGCCGCGGATCCAGGCCGCCCGCCAGCCGGCCCGCTTGGCCCCGACGACGTCCGCCGCCCAGTCGTCCCCGACGTGGAGGATCGCCGGGCCGCTCGCCCCGAGGGCCGCCTCCGCCGCCCGCGAAGATGGCCGGGTCCGGCTTGATCGTCCCGACCCGCTGGGACACGACGATGGCTCGCACGTGGGGCGCCCAGCCGGCCGCTTCGACGTACCGGTCGATGGTCACCGCCAGCGGCCAGTTCGACAGGATCCGCCAGGACGTAGCGCCGGGCGAGGCGCTCAAGGAACGGCCCGACTTCGGGCGGCGCGGGGAGTGCCTCGACGAAGGCGGCGCTGTAGATCCCGACCGCCCGGTCGATCTCCGCGGGCTCCGAATGGCCGGCGGCCGCCGCGTCGTCCCAGGGCAGGTGGCGCGGCGGCACCGCCATGCCGCGCATCCTGGCCAGGACGCGGATGATCCGCCTGGCAAGGTCCACCTCGCGCATGAGCGGGACGTCCTCCGCGAACTGGCGCTCGCGCTCCTCCGCCCAGGCAGCGGCGAAGGCGTCGTGATTGAACGGGCCGGATCGCTCCGCTACCTCGCGCGTCGTTCGCTCGATGACGGCGCGCAGGTCCTCCCGGCCGATGGGCACGAGGGTGTTGCCGAAGTCGAAGCTGATCGTGGTGACGCCCTCGAGTTGGCTCACCGGACCGCGCTCGCCGGGCAGATGTCGCGGAACGCGCAGTACGTGCAGGTGAGCATGTCCGGGGTCGGCTCGAACTCCCGGGTCCGGATCCCGGCCGCGGCCCGCTCGATCAGCTCGCGGGCCCGGGTCAGCCGCTTCTGGTCCACCTCCGCCCGCCCGATCAGGCCCGATTCGAGGAAATGGAGCTGGACCGCGTCCGGAAGACGGCCGGTCATCGCCTCGTAGCCCATCGCGTAGATCGACAGCTGGAGCGATTCGCGCGCCTTCTGGCGCGCCTTCACGGGGTCGCGGACGTCGCTTGACTTGTAGTCGGTGATCGTCACCCGCTCGCGCGGCAGGAGCGGCAGGGTGGGCTCCACGACGTCCGCCACCCCGGGGCCGGGTCCGATCCCCTCCCCCGCCGACTCGCCCAGCGGCTCGATGTCCACCCGGTCCCAGCGGCCGCGGATGCGGTCCCCGCCGAGGGTGAACGAGAAGTCCTTCTCCACGTAGGCCGGGACGACGGCGTCCGGCAGGAGCTGTCCCTCGCGAAAGCGGACGAGCGCGGCCCGTCCCGCCGCCAGCCGCGCCTCCTCGTGCTCGCGGGTGAGGAATCCCTCGTTCCTCCAGGCGGTCTCGAAGGCCGCGATCAGCTCCTCCGCGGCCATCGTCTCGCCGCGGCCCTGGCGCTTGTGGAACTCCTGGACGGCCCGGTGGAGCGCCGAGCCGTAGACCAGCGAGTGGTGCGGCGCGATCGGCACCCGGACGACGTGGCCGTAGCGGTACTTGAGCGGGCAGGCCAGGTAGTCGTCCACCTGGTAGAAGCTGAGCGAGAGCGGCTCATCCGTCGGCCCTCGCCGCGCCTCGACCGGCGTCCCCGCCGCCTCGAAGCCGGCCAGCCGCTCCAGCGGGCCAGCCCCGGCCCGGGCCCCGCCGGGACCGGCGGGACTAGCGACCGGCAGGTCCAGCGCCTCGAGGACGAACGGCGAGACCCGTCGCGCGCGCCGGCCGCCGTAGTCCGCGGCATTGGTCATGATGAGCTCGTCACGGGCCCGGGTCATCGCCACGTAGAACAGGCGCCGCTCCTCCTGGAGGTGATGGTCGCCCTCCGGCAGGCGCTCCCGGACGAGCTCCACGGGGACCGTCAGCGGATCGCGCCGGTTCGTCGCCGGGAAGCGCCCGTCCACCAACCCGATCAGGAAGACCGTCGGGAACTCGAGCCCCTTCGCCTTGTGGACCGTGAGGACCGCCACCGCGTCCGCGTCGCCATCGAGATCGGCCGTGGGCGGATCGTCCCCCGCCTCGATGAGCGTCTGGAGATGGCGGGCGACGAATGCGCACCGATCGTCGGCCAGCAGCGCGGACTGGGCCCGCACGATGTCGAAGAACCGGGCGACGTTCTGGAGCGCCTCGTCGGAGGCGACGCCCTCCTCGGCGGCCAGCCGGGCGAGCAGTCCCGAGCCCTTGAGGAACGCGAACAGGACCTCGCCGGCCGGGCGCTCGTGAGCGAGCACCGAGTACCGCCGCAGGTCCGCCACCAGCCGGGTCAGCGCCGTGCGCGTCCCCGGCGCCAGCCGGAGCAGCCCGGGCTGGCGGTCCAGCTCCTCGACGATCTCCCAGAGCGTCCGGTTCCGGCGCCGCGCGCTGGCGACGATCCCGGTGAGATCCTCCCCGCCGAGCCCGTAGACGTCCGACGCCGCGAGCGCGTACACGTCGACGCTGGAGCCGAGGTCCGCGACCGAGCGCAGGAACGCGAGGAGGAGCCGGACCTCCGGGCGTGCATAGAGGCCCGACGAGCCGGAGAACCGCCACGGGAGGCCGGCCAGGTTGAGGCTGCGCAGGATCCCGTCCGCCTCCGCGTTCGAGCGGACGAGGATGGCATGGTCGCGCGGGCGCGCCCCCGCCGCGATCCGCGCGGCGATCTCCCCGGCCACCCAGTCCGCCTCCTCCGAGCCGGTCGCGAACGCCTCGTGGCGGACCGCCGCGGGCCGCCTCCCCGCCGGCGGCTCGGGACGCTGCGCCCGGAGCCGCTTGTCGATCCCGGCCTGGACCTCAAGCCGGTCCGGATCGTTGAACCGGATGAGTCGGTGACTGGCCGCCAGGATCCCGGACCGCGAGCGGTAGTTGCGCTTGAGGACGACGAGCCGGGATCGGCGATGGCGCTCCCGGAACTCGAGGATGTTGCTCGTCGCGGCACCCCGGAAGCGGTAGATCGACTGGTCGTCATCGCCGACCACGGTGACGTTGCGGTGCGGTTCGGCGATGACCGCCACGAGTTCCGCCTGGGCGCGGTTCGTATCCTGGAACTCGTCGACGAGGATGTAGCGGAACCGGCGCTGGACCTCGCGCCGGGCCGCCGGCGACTCGCGCAGGAGACGCAGGGCGAGGGCGACCTGGTCGCCGAAGTCGATGAACCCCGATTCGGCGAGGAGCGCCTGGTAGCGCGCGTACGCCCGAGCCAGCTCGAGCTGGCGGGCAGCCGCCTCCACGGCCGCGGCGGCGGACTCCCGAGCGCCATCGGTCGCCGCCCGGCCTGCCGCGAGCTCCGCCAGCCGCCCCGCCGTCCCGACCTCCCGGTCCGCATGGGCGAGGTAGGCCGCCGGGCCGATGTCCTCGTCCTTGAGCCGGCTGAAGTGGGTGGCCAGCGCCCCCAGGAAGCGGGTCGGGTTGCCCAGCGGGCGGTACGCGTCGAGCTCGAAGTCGAACAGCCGCTCGCGCAGGAAGATGACCACCTCCGAGCGCGCCAGGACCCGCACGTCGGGCGGCAGCCCGAGCTCGAGCGCGTACTCCCGGATGAGCCGGTCCCCGAAGGCGTGGAACGTGGAGATCGCGGCGTCCGTGTAGCCGTACGGGACGAGCTGGTCCACCCGGACCTGCATCTCCGCGGCGGCCTTGTCCGTGAACGTCAGGGCCAGAATCTCCGACGGCCGTGCCCGGCGCGTCCCGATGAGCCAGGCGATCCGGCGCGTGACGACCTGCGTCTTCCCGGTCCCCGCCCCGGCGACCACGAGGAGCGGCCCGTCCCCGTGGGTCACCGCACGGAGCTGCTCCGCGTTGAGCCCGCGGACGAGGGCGTCGAGCCCGGTCACCTCGCTCTCGGGCTCGTCGGACGGCACGCTCCGCTCGCGGCGGGGCTCGGCCCACACGGGGATCTGCTCGAGCGTACGAGGCACGCGGCCGGTCCGGCGGCGCGTCATCGGAGAGAGGCCGACCGCTCGGGTGGCCGCCGCATCTGGGGCTGGGGGCATGGCACGAGTCTCACGGACCGTCGTGACAGCTCATCCGTCACGACCGCGGGTCAGCGCCCGCGGACCCCGGACGAGGCCCGCTCGGCGAGGGCCACCCGGCCGGCCGTCGCCCCTCGGGCGAGTCCGAGCGCCTCGTTCTCCTCGTCGGACAGCGTTGCCTCCGGCCGCCCGCCGGCGACCGCCTTGGCGTAGACCCGCGTCCCGCCCCGGGTGTGGAGGCTGCTCAGGACGATCCCGTCGCCGTCCGCGTCGAGGAGGGCGAGCGCGAAGCTCTGGTTGCCGCCGGTGTCCTCGAACGGGTTGAACCGGACGAGGCCGATCCGCTGGAACGCCTTGCGCCCGCTCGCCTCGAGTGCCGCGGTCCGGCCGGCCAGCCGCCCGACTTCCGCGCCGACTTCCACGACCCGACCGACGTGGGATTCGAGGACGCCCTGGAGGCTTCGGCCGTCGTCCCCCCGGGTCAGCGCGTCGAGTCGCCCGCGAAGATCCGCGAGCCGCCTGGCGACGATCACGAGGCCGCCGAGGGAGACCGCGAGGAGGGCGACGAGAACGCCGACGACCGGGCCGAGGTTGTCCTGGATGAGCGCGGTCACAGGCTGCTGGATCCTCCGGGTGGGATCGCCCGAGTCTAGCAGGTGGACCCGGCCGGAGCGCCGACCGGAGCGGCGGCGGGGTCCGGTGCTATCCTCTGCGCCGGGCGGCGTCGCCGCCGACCCGAATCCGCGCGATCGACCTCCCGGGAGGATCACCGAGCCCATGACGAAGCGAGCCCGCGGGACGAGCCGTCCCGGCCAGCGACGGCCGACCCAGCGCGTCGGGACGCGCCCTGCCGGCCCTGCCGGCCCATCCCCGTCCGTCGAGCCGACCGTCGCGCCCGCGTCGTACGCGGAGACGCCGGCGACCGCCGCGTACGGCACCTCGGCGACCGCCACCCCTGCCGTGGAGGCCCGGACGGCCGAGTCGCTCCGCCCTCGGCGGGCATCCGGCGCGTTCACCGCGTCGGCCGCCCAGGAGTACGCCTACGTCGTAAAGGACGTGCGGCGCATCGCCGTCGTCGCCGGGTCGCTGTTCGCGGTCATGCTCGTCCTGTTCGTCCTCATCGACGTGCTCCACGTCATCAGGATCTGAGCCGGGCGCCGCACGACCGCGCGCGTAGACTGGCGTGGTGCCGCCCCGCAAGCCGGCGCCGGACCAGGCGCCCCTCTTCCAGCCCCCGCCGGGACGCCAGCCGCTGGCCGCCCGGATGCGCCCGCGAACGCTCGCCGAGTTCGTCGGCCAGGCCCACCTCGTGGGCGAGCGCGGTCCGCTGCGCCGGTCCGCCGAGCGGGGGTACCTCGGCTCGATCCTCCTGTGGGGCCCGCCCGGGACGGGCAAGACGACTCTCGCCCGGATCCTGGCCGACGCAGTGGACGCCAGGTTCGTCACGCTCTCCGCGGTGATGAGCGGGGTCGCCGAGATCCGTGCCGCGGTCTCGGCGGCGCGCGAGCGGCTGACCATGGACGGTGGCCGGACGATCCTGTTCATCGACGAGATCCACCGCTTCAACAAGGCCCAGCAGGACGGCCTCCTCCCCCACGTCGAGGACGGCACGATCACGCTCGTCGGCGCGACGACCGAGAACCCCTACTTCGAGGTGAACGGCGCCCTCCTCTCCCGACTGCGCGTGTGGCGCCTCGAGCCGCTCTCTGACGAGGACGTCGCGACGGTCGTCCGCCGGGCGCTCGACGATGGGGAGCGGGGCCTGGCCGGTGCGCTCGGGCCGGAGGGCGGGGTCGCCCTCCCCGACGATGGCTTCGAGCACCTCGTCAGCCTCGCCGGCGGAGACGCTCGCCAGGCGCTCAACGTGCTCGAGGGCGCGGTGGCGCTCGCCGAGTCGGAGGGGATCCGCGACGAGGCGGGCCGGATCGCGCCCCGGCTGGCCGACATCGAGGCCGCCGCCCAGCAGAAGATCCTGGCCTACGACCGGGCCGGCGACGGTCACTACGACACCGCCTCGGCGTTCATCAAGAGCCTCCGCGGCAACGACCCGGACGGCGCCCTCTACTGGCTGGCCACGATGATCGCCGCCGGCGAGGACCCCAAGTTCATCGCCCGCCGGCTGATCATCAGCGCCTCCGAGGATGTCGGCAACGCCGACCCGCGCGCCCTCCAGGTCGCCGTGGCCGCAGCCGACGCGCTCGAATGGATCGGCCTGCCCGAGGCCCAGTACGCGCTCGCCCAGGCGACCACGTATCTTGCGACGGCCCCCAAGTCGAACCGCTCCGGCGCCGCCTACTGGGCCGCGGTGGCGGACGTCCAGGAGAGCGGCGCCCTGCCAGCCCCGATGCACCTGCGCAACGCGGGCCACCGGGCGATGAAGCAGCACGGCTATGGGGTGGGCTACCGCTACCCGCCCGAGTTCGAGGGCAGCGACATCGCCCAGCAGTACCTCCCCGACGCCCTCGTCGAGCGGCGCTACTACCTGCCCAACGACCAGGGCTACGAGGCGACGATCGCCGCCCGGATGGCCGCCCGGACCGAGGCCCGCGAGGAGACCCGCCGCCGGGGCCGGCCGCAGCGCGAGGCGATCCCGGGCCCACAGGTGGACGGAATGAAGGTCGCCGGCTCGATCATGAGGACCCGCGAGGAGAATCGCCGCAAGCTCGCCGAGACCGAGAAGCGCGACGCCGGCGGCTGAGCCTGGCACCGACGTCAGATCTGAGCATCTGGTCGGGGCGAGAGGACTTGCCCCCGCCGTTCCCACGTGTGCCATCTTGCTGAACCGCCCTGGGGGTAGTGGACGCCATGGGCTGCCCAACGACTTCTCGCAGCCCGTGGCGGTTCTGCGGGCAGTGCGGAGTCTCCTGACGCCCGGTGCCAGCCTGCTCGTCGCGGATGAGCGTGTCGCCGAGCGGTTCACCGCTCCAGGCGACGCAACGGAACGCTTCATGTACGGCACGAGCATCCTGCTCTGCCTGCCGAACGTGCTGGCCGACAGCCCATCGGCCGGGACCGGCGCTGTCATGCGGACGGATGTGTTCCGCCGGTACGCGACCGAGGCGGGCTTCACGCGGGTCGACGTCCTACCGATCGAGGCCGACTTCTGGCGCTTCTACCACCTCCGGCCCTAGGAGGCGACACCGCCCGGTCTTGGTCGAGTTCGAGCGTTGTTGTCCGTGCGCGCCCGACGCCCTCCGGGCGCGCCAGGACAACAGATAGCCACGACGTCGACGAGGAGGACTGGCGCGTTCGAGACGCGGTCCAGGCGACATGGCGTAGCGTCACAGTCGGTAGTGGCCCCATGGCCCCCGCTCTGGTCCGGTCTCACGATCCCGCCACGACGGCCTCCATCCGGTCGTCCGGAGGCCACTTCATGACCAACGCCTCTAGGCACCGATGGCAGGCGCGACCAGACTCGCCAGGCACGCGGGAGACGTCGACGCGCGACCCACACACTGGCCGCCGGGGCCGCGCCGAGTCACTGGCGAACCCGACCCGCCCGGAGCGGCGGTGGGTCATGAACCACATGCACATGGAGACCCGGATCGAGGCGCCCGTCGAGCACGTCTGGGCGTTCTACTGCGACACGTCGCACTGGGAAGACTGGATGCCGCGGGCCAAGTGCTCGGATTTCAGCGGGCCGGTGGACAAGGTCGGGACGACGTACGTCGAGACCATGCGGCTCATGGGCTTCGAGATGAAGTCGACGAGCACGGTGGTCGAGGTGGAGCCGCTGCGGCTCTACCACGAACACACCGACATGGGCCCGATGGACACCTTCATGCGGTTCGAGCCCGACGGCGACGCGACCCGCCTGATCCTCGACTCCGACTGGGAGATGCCGGGCAAGCTGCCGGGCTTCATCAAGGACCTCGTGACCAAGGGCTGGGCCGAGCGGAACACCCACCAGATGCTTGCCGATTTCAAGGCGCTCGCCGAGGCGAAGGTCCCGGTGCCCGCCTGAGGACGCTCGTCGCCGCAGCGGCTCGCTGGGGGGACCGTCATCCCGCCCGTCGGCAACCGGAACCTTCGCTGCAAGGCAGGGATACAGGGACCCCGGTCACCCGTCTGTCGGCTGGCCGGGGTCGCGCTGTGTCGGGCATCGCCCAAGAAGACGCAGCCCCCGTCAAGCGGCTGGTAGGGCCTCGACCAACGCCTCCACGCCCTCAATCACGATGGGTGGTGGCGTGTGCTCGAATCCCTCCGGGCGCGCCAAGACGTCAGCTTCTCTGCCAGCGGAGAGTACCGTGGTGGTCGCCCTCGACCGCCATCACCACACCACAGAGCGGTGCCGATGGTCCAACTCGACGGTGCTGCGGGCGGGCGCCGCCGCAGCGGCTGTTAGGATCGGTGCCATGGACTGCTGCGCTCCCGGCGACTCCCCGTTCGATCGGCAGTTCGACGCCCGCCACGCGGCCCAGCATCTTCGCGCCTACCGTCAGAAGGGCCCCGTGGGTCTGACTCGCGCACTGATCGAGGCGCTCGCCGCGGGGGGTATCGACGGGCACACCGTCCTCGACATCGGCGGGGGCGTGGGTGCGGTCCACCACGAGCTCTTGCGGTCGGGGGCCGCCGCCGCAGTCGACGTGGATGCATCTCGCGCCTACATCTCGGCCGCCCGGGAGGAGGCCGAACGGCAGGGCCACACCGACCGCGTCCGCTACCTCGCCGGCGACTTCGTCGCGCTCGCGGATGAGGTTGCCCCCGCCGACCTTGTCGCGCTTGACCGGGTCATCTGCTGCTATGCGGATATGGCTGCCCTCGTCGGTCGATCGGCGACCTTGGCGCGTCGTCGGTATGGCCTCGTCTACCCGCGTGACTCATGGCTCGGCCGAGTCGGCGTCGCGTTCCTGAACCTCCAGCTCCGCCTGTCGCGGTCCTCCTTTCGCGCCTACATCCACCGCACCGCCGAGGTCGACGCGATCCTCGCCGCCCACGGCTTCGTCAAGCGGCTCCACCGGAGGACGCTGATCTGGCAGCTCGTGCTCTACGAGCGGCCCACCGCGTGACCCGCGAGTAGCAGGCGCCCCTGAACCGGACGATCCGTTCATGCTGAGTGGGGCCGCGCATGTGAGGTGGGTTCCACCCCGGCCCGCGTTGGGCTAGGCTCGACACTTCACACGGAGGGGCGAGGGCGTCGTGATCTGCTCGAGCTGCGGGACCGAGAACCCGGCCGGTACGAAATTCTGCAAGGATTGCGGGACCCGACTCGGTCTGGCGTGCGCAGCCTGTGGGATCGTGTTGCTGCCGGGTGCCAAGTTCTGCGGGGAATGCGGCAGTCCCGTTTCGCCAGCGACGACCTTGCGCCCAACGACGTCTCTTGTTGCGACGCCCGCACCCGCTACGCCCGTCGCCGAGCGCCGCCTGGTCAGCGTGCTGTTCGCCGATCTCGTGGGCTTCACTCCGTTCGCCGAGGAGCGCGACGCGGAGGACGTCCGCGAAACGCTCACCCGCTACTTCGACATCGCGACTGACGTCATCGGCCGGTACGGCGGGACGGTCGAGAAGTTCATCGGCGACGCGGTCATGGCGGTTTGGGGAGCCCCGACCGCCCACGAGGACGACGCCGAACGCGCCGTCCGGGCTGGGCTCGAACTTGTCGATGCCGTCACGACACTCGGACTGGGCATCGCTGCCCGGGCCGGGGTCCTGACTGGAGAGGCGGCAGTCACCCTCGGCGCCACGAATCAGGGCATGGTCGCCGGCGACCTCGTGAACACAGCGTCGCGGCTCCAGGCGGTGGCTCCGCCGCGTACCGTGCTCGTCGGCGAGGCGACGCAGCGCGCGGCATCGAAGGCGATCGCGTTCGAGGAAGTCGGCCCCCAGCTGCTCAAGGGCAAGACGAGCCCGGTACCGGCGTGGCGCGCCCTCCGCGTCATCGCCGAGCGCGGTGGTCGCAACCGGAGCGAGACGCTCGAGGCCCCATTCGTCGGGCGTGACGACGAGCTCCGCCTGCTCAAAGACCTGTTTCATGCAACCGGCCGAGAGGGGCGAGCCCGACTCGTCAGCGCCATCGGACCCGCCGGCATCGGCAAGAGTCGGCTGGCCTGGGAGTTCCTCAAGTATCTCGACGGCCTCGTCGATACGGTCTGGTTCCACGACGGCCGTAGCCCTGCCTACGGCGACGGGATCAGTTTCTGGGCGCTCGGCGAGATGGTCCGCAGGCGGGCCGGCCTCCTCGGGGCGGACGATGAGGCGACGACCCGCTCGAAGCTTGCCGCGACGCTTGCGGAGCATGTGCCAGACCCGGACGAACGCCAGTGGATCGAGCCCGCCCTTCTTGCCCTCCTCGGGTTCGAGTCGGGCGTCGGCTCCGAACAGCTCTTCGCGGCGTGGCGGACGTTCTTCGAGCGCCTGGCCGCCAGCGCCCCGGTCGTGATGGTCTTCGAGGACTTCCACTTCGCGGATTCAGGGCTGCTCGACTTCGTCGACCATCTGCTCGAGTGGTCGAGGAACGTCCCGATCTACGTCGTGACTCTCGCCCGCCCCGAACTGCTTGAGAAGCGCCCCGACTGGGGTGCGGGCAAGCGCAACTTCACCTCGCTCTACCTCGAGCCGCTGACCGAATCCGCAATGCGAGAGCTCCTGGCGGGTCTCGTGCCGGGCTTGCCGGAGCGAGCGGTCAAGTCGATCGTCGCCCGTGCCGACGGGATCCCGCTGTATGCGATCGAAACGATCCGGATGCTCCTCGCCGAGGGCCGCCTGCGCCTCGATGGCGAGGTCTACGTCCCGACCGGGGACTTGACAACGCTGGCCGTGCCCGAGACGCTGACCGCCCTGATCGCGTCCCGTCTCGACGGCCTCGTCGCGGAGGACCGGGCTCTGATCCAGGACGCCGCCGTCCTCGGCCAGAGCATCACCCTGGCGGGCCTCGCTGCTGTGTCAGGGATCGACGCGGTCGCGCTCGAGCCGCACCTGCGGACGCTCGTCCGCCGGGAACTCCTCATCCTGGAGGCTGACCCGCGGTCCCCTGAGCGTGGTCAATATGCCTTCGTCCAGGCGCTGATCCGCGAGGTCGCCTACAACACGCTGGCGCGCAACGACCGCAAGGTCCGACACCTCGCCGCGGCCCGGTTCTTCGAGACCCTCGGCTCCGACGAGCTGGCCGGCGCCCTGGCCGGCCAGTACCTCGCGGCTCACGCCAATGCGCCCGAGGGTCCCGAGCGCGACGCCCTGGCCGCCCAGGCGCGGGTCGCCCTCAAGGGCGCGGCAGAGCGGGCTGCGTCACTCGGGGCACATGATCAGGCGATCGCCCTGCTCGAGCAGGCGCTCACCGTCACGACCGAGCCGGTCGATCGGGCCGAGCTTCTCGAGCGGGCAGGCCAGTCGGCGTCGGCCGCCGCCCGGTTCGATCAGCTCGAGTCGTTCTTCCATGGTGCGATCGAACTCCACCGCGCGCGCGCCGACGGGACCGGCATCGTCCGGGTCACCGCGAAGCTCGGCCGGGCCCTGCTCAACGGGCGACGTCTCGACGACGCCCTGGCACTCCTTGAACCGGTCGGACGGGAGTTTGCTGATCAGTTCCCGGATCCCGCCAACGTCGAGCTCGAAGGTCAACTCGCTCGAGCCTACTTTCTCCGCGACGAGAACGTTCATGCCCTCGAGGTGGCCGAACGCGTCCTCGCGGCAGCCGAGCAGGCGGATCTCCTCGACATCCTTGCCGACACCCTCGTCACGAAGGGCTCGGTGCTCGGCGGTTTGGGTCGTCTCCATGAAGGGATCGGGGTCATCGAGATCGGCGAGAAGATCGCGCGCTCGCAGGGGTACGTCGGGACGCTGCTCCGCGCATTGAACAACAGGTCGGCCGGCCAGAGCGAGATCGACTTCGCCGCCACGACTGAGGCCATGCGCGAGGGCCTCGCGCTGGCCCGGCGCGTGGGTGATCGAGGCGCGATGTACGCCAACATCTCTGGACTCGGGTGGAACGAGTTCGTGATCGGCGATCCCGACGCGTCGCTCGCCATGTGGGAGGGCGGGCTCGTCGATGAACCGGACCCGGCCAACCGGATAAGTCTTCTGAGCGGCGTCATTGTGGTGCATGCGCTGCATGGCGAGGATGCCGTCGAATTGCTGGCCGAACTCGAGCAGCTAGCCGGCAGGGTCAGTGACCCGCGGGCTACGAGCGCCCTACCGGGCACTCAGTCGCTCGTCGCGTTCTTCTCGGGTCGGCTTGCGGAGGCGCGAGAACGATCGCACGAGTCTGCCCTCGCGAACCTGGACGGTGCGCCCTGGGACCTGGAGCAAGCCGCCAGGGCAGCGCTGTGGTCGGGCGACGCGGCCGGCGCGGCGGCCGATCTGGCCCGGCTGGAGGGGATGGCACTGCACGCTCCGATCACCGATTTGCGCCGGCAAGGGATCCGGGCAGGCCTCGCCGCGCTCGACGGACGGATGAACGAGGCGCTTGGCCTCTACCGCGACACGCTGCGCGGGTGGCGCGACATGGGGCTCGTGTACTACGAGGCGCTCACCGGCATCGACATGGCCACGCTCCTCGATCCGGCCGACGCGGAAGTCGGGGCCGCGATCGACCGGACCCGCGAGATCCTCGTCCAGATGAAGGCTGCTCCGTTGATCGCGCGCCTCGATGCGGCCGACGACGGCAGCCCCGTGCGAGCGGCGGGGTCAGCGGACGGAGTTCGGGCTACGGTCTAGGTCTAGTTCCCAATCGGGTTGTTGACGGGCTGAGGGCCCCTATCCTCGGCTGCTGGTGTTGGAAGCCACAGTCGAAGAAGGGACCCTCATGTCGCATCCTAATGCCCGGCTGACGCCGCATGGCCGACGACTGCTCGCCGATCGGATCCGCTCTGGCTGGACGGTCACGGCCGCTGCCCGAGCCGCCGGGATCAGCCGCCAGACCGGGTCGAAGTGGGCGGGACGGCAGCGGCGGGAGGGCGACGCCGGACTCGTCGACCGCTCGAGCGCCGCTCGCCGCCAGCCACGGGCCCATCCCGCATCCCTCGTGGCGCGGCTCTGTGCCCGCCGACGGGAGGCTCGGGTCGGGCCGCACGTCCTCGCCTGGGAGCTCGGCCTCGCGCGCTCGACCGTGTATGCCCTGCTCCGGCGCGAAGGTCTCGGGCGGCTCGACCGCCTCGGGCCCCCGCCGTCGATGCTCGGGCGGATCGGGGAGGGCGGCGGTCACCGCGTCACGGGCGACCGGCATCACCGGGCCCGGCACATCGGCTGGGACCGGGTCCACGTCGCGATCGACGACCACAGCCGCCTGGCGTATGCGGAGGAGCTGCCCGACGAGGCCCCGGTGACGACCGCCGCGTTCCTGTGGCGGGCCTGGCGCTTCTACGCTGCCCACGGCATCACGATCGAGCGGACCCTGACCGACAACGGCGGCTGCTATCGGAGCCGGGACTTCGCGGCGGCCTGCGACGAGCTCGGCATCGGCCATCGGTTCACCCGTCCGTACCGGCCCCAGACGAACGGCAAGGCCGAGCGGATGGTCAGGACCCTGCTCGGCGAATGGGCCTACGCCCGGCCGTTCCGCGACACCGCCGAGAGGATCTCGCTCCTGCCGGTGTTCCTCGACTTCTACAATCGCGCCCGACCGCACTGGTCACTCGCCGGACAGCCGCCGATCAGCCGGACGCCCGTCAACAACCCGACGGGGAAGAACATCTAGGCCGCTCGGTGGGGGGGTCGGCTCGCACGGCCGTGACGACACAATGGGTTCATAGTGTCGGTGCCGCACGGTGGAGCCTCACGTCACGTTGATCCACACGAAGGCCATTGACACCCGGCGCGGCCTCTGCAGGGCCGCTTGACATTCAGGCAGACTCCGAGGCGTAGCCCGCCCCTCGACGGACGAGCGCCGGAATAGCAGAGCCCTCCCCTGATCTTGGCAGGTCCCGGGGAGGGCTCCCAGAGCTCACAGCTAGAAGGCTCCGCTGGGGAGCTTCGCCACCGCGTCGCGCGAGCCACGATGAGTGGACGCCCAGGCCGTGACCTCCGAGCGCGCGGCGACCGCCGCTCAGCGCGCGGCTTCGACCTTGAAGGAGAACGCGCTCGCTTTCGGGATCGCCTGGATGAACAGCTGGCCGCGGGGCAGGACGATCTCGGTCCCGGTCGCGTCGTAGAAGCGGGTCCGGTCGGTCGGAGTGTGCTTATTCCACGTTCCGGCGACGACTCGCCCGTCGGCGAAGACCCAGGCCTTGTTCGAGCCGATGGAGTCGGCCTCGAGCCGGCCCAGCGCCGGACCCTCGATCGCCGCGCTCCGGCGGATCGGGACGACCATCACGACGACCGTCGTCGGGGCGATCCGGGGTCCGGACGCCGGCGCCTCGTAGCCCCGGTTCGGGACGTCGAGCGGATCGTGCTGGTCCTTCCCGTCCACCGAGCGCAACCACGTGTTCGTCTCGCGGTCGTAGCGGTATCCCACCCGCTCGCTGGTGTAGGTGACCCGGATCGTGCCGCCGTCGGGGCCGCGCCCATCGAGCGGCGAGCCGTCCCGGAACGGGTAGAGCACGCCCGGCTTCGAGGCGTCGTAGCCCAGCCGGTCCGCGGTCGCGCGGAGGGTGTTCTCGGCGAACGTGCGGATCCGCCGGCCCGTGCTGTACAGGTTGTGCGGGGCGCGCCGGAACGAGACCCGGCTGGTCGCCCGGCCGTTCACGTCCACGACCAGCTGCTGGCGCCCGGCCAGGAACGCCTTGAGCGGCGGCGGACCGCCGGCGTGGAGGTAGACCGACTTCCACTCGGACGCCCACCGGACGAAGTAGAGCCGGGCGCTCCGGACCGGGCCGATGCGTTCCGGCGAACCGGATTGGAAGATCGCCATGTAGCGCGGGATCCCGCCCTCGGCCGGCGCCTGCCAGACGATGCTCGCCGCGGACAGCCCGGCCTGGGGCCGGCCGGCCGGCGAATCGTCGAGCATCACCGCGATCGGGTAGCGGTGGGCGAGCTCGGGCGTCGTCGGGATCCCCGACAGGTCCTCGTGGACCGGCGTCGGTGACGGGCTCGGCGAGGGAGACGGGCTCGGGGTGGCGGACGGCAGGACGGCCACCGAGGGCAGCGGCGTCGCGCTCGGCGGGACGGGCGTGATGACCGGCGATGGGCTCGGGCTGGACCCGCACCCGACGACGAGCGCGACGGCGAGGGCCGCGAGCACGGCGCCCACCGCACGACGGTTCCCTCGGCTGGAGTCGTGCATGCCGACGATCGTAGTCTTGCCACCGGGTGGCTCGCCACCCCACGGAGATACGACGCCCACGGGATCAGGGCTCAAGGTCGAGGGCGCGAACATGGCGCGGGCGGAAGATCGCGATCGGGCGGCGGTCGAAGGTGGCGACCCGGCGCACGCCGAGGCGTTCGGCGGTCGCGACGAGGACGGCCTCGGGGAGGCGGGGGCGGTGCTCGGCAGCCTCGACGAGCAACTCCGCGGCCCGGGCGAGGTCGTCGTCGGTCGGCGCGACCAGCCGCACGGCGCCCGACGCCAGCGACTCCAGGACGGCCAGGCTCGCCGCCAGGCCGAGCTCGCGCTGGAGGACGTGATCGACCTCGGCCAGGGTCAGTGCGCCGAGCAGGAGCGGCTCGTCGACACGCTCGAACCAGGCGAGGGCCGCGGCGTGATTGAGGTCCGCGGTATCCGCGGCGGCCAGAATGGCGCTCGTGTCGAGGAGGGCGGCCACTCCCCTACCGCTCCGGCCGAGGCGGCGTGCCGGATGCGCCCGAGCCGCTCCCGGGCTCCTTCCGGCCGAGCTCGCGCCGGGCGATCGTCCGCCCGTCGAGCGACAGACGACCGTGGCCGGACCGGCCGACCCCGACGAAGGCGAGCGTCGGGCGGGCCTCGTTCGCCTCGAGATACGCCTCGAGGGCGGCCACGACGATCGCCGTCTTCGTCGTGCGCTGTCGCCGGGCGAGCCGATCGACCCGCTCGAGGAGGTCGGCGTCGGCCAGGATCGTCGTTCGTCTGATCACGGCCATATGCTGTCATATATTCGTCGTTGGCGCGTATCCGTCCAGCCGTGCGACCATCCGCCCGACGTCCCGCCGGCGACGAGCGCCGACCCACGCCAGGAGGCCCCGCCCCGTGAACCGTTTCGAACCGAACCTCCGGATCCCCGGTCCGACCACCCTGCCACCGTCCGTCCGCGAGGCCGGTTCGCGCCAGATGGTCAACCACCGCGGCCCCGAGTTCGCGACCATCCTCAACCGGGTCATGGCCCGGATGAAGCCGTATTTCGGCACGAGCGGCGACGTCGCCGTCCTGTCGTGCGCGGGCACGGGCGGCCTCGAGGCGGCCGTGGTCAACGTCCTGTCCCCCGGCGACCGGGTCCTCGGCGTCTCGATCGGGTCGTTCGGCGACCGCTTCGCCAAGATCGCCACGGTCTACGGCGCCAACGTCACGAAGCTCAGCGTGGAATGGGGCCGGGCGGCAGATCCGCAGGAGCTCCGAGCCGCCCTCGCGGCCGAACCGGCGCCGGGCTACCGGGCGGTCCTGCTCACCCACAACGAGACCTCGACCGGGGTGATGAACCCGATCCCGGCGCTCGCGGCGGTCATCCGCGAGGTCGCCCCGGGCGCGCTCATCCTCGTCGACAGCGTGTCGGGCCTCGGCGCGGTCCCGTTCGAGATGGACGCCTGGGGCATCGACCTGGTCGTGACCGGCTCGCAGAAGGCATGGATGTCCGCGCCGGGCCTGGCCATGGTCGCCGCGTCCGAGCGGGCCTGGGCGGCCATGGAGACGGCCACCATGCCGCGCTTCTACCTCGACCTGCGGGCCCATCGCGAGTGGCACGCCAGGGGCCAGACGCCGTGGACGCCGGCGGTCGCCGTCGTCTACCAGGTCGACGAGGGCCTGGACCTGATGGAGCGCGAGACGCAGGCAGGCGTCTTCGCCCGCCACGAGGCGTGCGCCGCGGCCACCCGGGCCGGCCTCGAGGCGCTCGGCTTCGAGCTGTTCGCCGACCCTGCCGTCGCGTCGAAGACCGTGACGGCGGCGAAGGTCCCGGACGGCCTCGACTGGAAGGCGTTCAACGGCGAGGTGAAGGCGCGCGGCGTCGTCCTCGCCGGAGGGCAGGGCAAGCTCACCGGGCTGATCTTCCGGGTCGGCCACCTCGGCTCGGTCACGCTCGGGGAGATCCTCGATGCCGTCGCCGTCCTCGAGGAGGTCTCGATCGCGTTCGGTCGGCCGGTCGAGGCCGGCGCCGCGGTGGCCGCCGCCCAGCGCGCCGCCCTCGCGGCGAGCGGGGTTCTCGCCCCGGTGACGGTGCGCGCGTGAGGGTCCTCGTCGCGGAGGCGGTCGCGCAGGAGGGCGTCGAGCTCCTGCGGTCCCACCACGAGGTCGACGAGCGGCCGGGCCTGACCCACGAGGAGTACGCGGCGATCCTGCCGGACTACGACGCGCTCGTCGTCCGAAGCCAGGTCCAGGTCGACGCCGAGCTGATCGCCGCCGGTCGCCGGCTGGTGGTCATCGGGCGGGCCGGCGTGGGCGTGGACAACGTCGACCTCGACGCGGCGACCCGGGCCGGGATCGTCGTGGTCAACGCCCCGACCGGCAACACGATCGCCGCCGCCGAGCACACCCTCGCCCTGCTCTACGCCCTCGCCCGGCGGATCGCCGCCGCCGACGCCTCGGTCCGCCGGGGCGAGTGGAAGCGCAGCCAGTTCACCGGCGTCGAGCTGCGGGGCAAGACCCTCGGCATCGTCGGCCTGGGCAAGATCGGCCAGGCGATCGCCAAGCGGGCCCGGGCGATGGAGATGACCGTCCTCGGGGTCGACCCGTACGTGTCCGCCGAGCAGGCCGCCCTCCACGGCGTGGAGCTGGTCGAGTTCGGGGCCCTCCTCGAGCGGTCCGACGCGATCACCCTCCACGTCCCGCTAAGCCGGGCGACCCGCGGGCTCATCGGCTCGACGGAGCTCGCCCGGATGAAGCCCGGGGCGTTCCTGCTCAACGTCGCCCGGGGCGGGGTCGTCGACGAGGCGGCCGTGGCCGAGGCGCTCCGCGAGGGCCGCCTGGGCGGCGCCGGGATCGACGTCTTCGAGACGGAGCCGCCGGTCGGCTCGCCCCTGCTCGACGCGCCCAACACCGTGCTCACCCCGCACCTCGGCGCGTCGACGGCGGAGGCCCAGATCCTCGTTGCCGAGGAGGTCGCAGCCCAGGTCCTCGACGTCCTCGACGGCCGGTCCGCGCGCTATGCCGTGAACGCACCCCTGCTCACCCCCGAGACGGCCCAGGCGATCGCGCCCTACCTCCCGCTGGCGGAGATGCTCGGGCAGTTCTTCGCCCAGTTCTGTCGAACGGGCGTCAGGACCCTCACCCTGGAGGTAGCCGGCGAGCTCGCCGGCTACGAGGTCGGGTCGCTCACGGCCGCCGTCCTGCGCGGCCTGCTCGAGACGTCCACCACCGAGCGGGTGAACCTCGTCAACGCCGGCGCGCTGGCCAAGGCCCGCGGGATCACGGTCGTCGAGCGCAAGACGCCCGAGGCCGGCCAGTACGCCTCGCTGCTCACCCTCTCGGGCGTCGCCGACGGGGTGACCACGACCGTCGGAGGGACGATCGCCGCCGGCGAGCCGCGACTGACGCGGCTGGGCGACTACTGGCTCGACATGGCGCCGACGCCGGCGATGCTCATCACCCGCCACCACGACCGCCCCGGGACGATGGGCCGGATCGGGCAGGTGCTCGGTGCGGCGGACGTGAACATCAGCGCGATGCACCTCGCCCGGTCCGCACCGCGTGAGGACGCGCTGATGATCCTGGCCCTCGACGACGACGTCCCGGCGGCGGTCGCCGAGACGATCCGGGCCGACGATGCCGTCCTCGACCTGTGGACGATCCGCCTGGGGACCGAACGTTGAGCGACGGCCCGCGGCTCGTCCCGGACGGGCTCGAGGCGACCCTCGTCCTCCTCCGCCATGGCGAGTCGATGGCCATCGTCGAGGGTCGCTTCCAGGGCCGGCTCGAGACGCCGCTCTCGCCGCTGGGCCTGCGCCAGGCCGAGCTCGCCGGAATCCGCCTCGCGAGCCCGGACGCGCCGCCCCGCGTCCCGATCCCCGCTCGGCCGCCGGTCGAGATCGTCCACTCCCCGCTCGGTCGGACCCGCCAGACGGCCGAGGCCGCCGCGGCGGCGTTCCGGGCGGTCCACGGCGCCGCGGCCGTCCCCGCCCTGCGGGCCGAGCCGGGCCTCGTCGAGCTCGCCCAGGGCGCATGGGAGGGCCTCCACCGCGCCGACGTCGTGGGCCGCTACCCCGACGAGCTGGAGGCCTGGCGGCGGCGCCCGACGGAGGCCCAGGCGCCCGGCGGCGAACGCGTCCTCGACGCGGCCGCACGGGCACGGGACGCGCTCATCGCTGCGATCGCGCGGCTGGCCGAGGCGCGGCCCGGCGAAGGCTCGGATGCGAGCCATGTCGGCGGCTACCCGGCGTCCCACGGTCCGGATACGCCGTGGACCCTGCTGGTCGGTCACGACGGGATCTTCAAGGCGGCCCTGCTGACGCTCCTCGGCCTGCCGATCGAGCGGTTCTGGGTCTTCCCGTGGAGCCTGACCGGGATCACCGTGGTCGAGCTCGTCGGCGGGCGGGCGGTCCTCCGCGCGCACAACCTGGCCGACCACCTCGGCTCGCTCCAGGTCGAGCAGGCCGCGGCCGAGGCGCGGGCCGAATCCGAGGCCGAGGCGAGGGAGCGGTCCGGCTCCCTGTGAAGAGCCTCCGCCGGACCAGCGGCGGCGGACCAGCGGCCGCGACGGGCTACCGGCGGCGCTGGCCCGGGCGTTCCCGGCGACGGAAGACGAGCCCGAGCAGGGCGAGCCGCAGCCGGCGCTGGGCGTCGCGCAGGGACCGCAGCCGGTCGTCGCCGAGCTGGCGCCGCCCGTAGGCCACCTCGACCTTCGCCCGGGCCACCGTCTGGAGGTCCGGACGGGCCCCCGGCAGGACCTCGCCGAGGGCGCTGGCGTACTCGAACACGGTCTCACTCGCTCGCGGCCCGAACCCGAACCGGCGGGCGAGCCTGACGACGTCCCGGAAGACGGAGTTCGGCTCCGGCGCGGACCGCGGCCCCCGCTGCCAGGCGATGAACGCGAGCGCGCCCATGGCGATGAGCAGAAGGAGCCCGACTGCGACGTACGGACCGCTGCCCGGGCCCCCGGTCGTGCTCCCGGCCGCGGAGCCGCTCGGGTCGAAGGAGGTGGGGCGGAGGCTGCGGCGCGGATCATCGTCTTCTCCCGGCAGGGTCGACGGCCGGGGTGACGAGGGCGGCGAGGTCACGACCGGCCCCTGGGGCAGCGGGCGGTCCTGACCGACCCCACCACCCGTCGGGTCGAAGGTCACCCAGCCGAAGCCCGGGAAGAAGACCTCCACCCAGGCATGTGAGCCGCTCTTCAGGATCGTCTCCGTCCCCGACGCGTCCCGTCGGCCCGGCAGGAACCCCTCGGCGAGCCGGACCGGCACGCCCTCGAGGCGGAGGAGGACGGCCATCGTGCTGGCGAAGTACTCGCAGTAGCCGGCTCGGTTCCGGGCGAAGCACTCGACGATGCCGTCCCTGCCGCAGTCGATATCGGTCACGTCCGTGTCGTAGGTGAAGCCGCCCTCCGAGAGCAGGTACGTCGTGATCGCCCGGGCAAGGTCGTACGGGTTGGTAGCGGCCTCGGGATGCTTCGCCCGGATCTCGGCGAGAAGGGCCTTGGTGGCCGGGCCGAACGTCGCGGGATCGAGCTCCAGGTAGAGCCGCCGCACGCTCTCCGGGTAGTCCGTCCCGGCGACCCGCAGCCGGTTCGCGGTCAACCCGGTGAGCGGGTCGGCGATCCCGTCGATCGGGACCAGCGCCGACACGCGGTAGGCGCTCCCCGGGGCCGTCACGCCCGAGAAGTGGGTCAGCTGGTCCGCGCCGACGGTGGTGACCGTCGACTCGATGTCGACCGACAGCGGCGCGTCCGGGACGAACACCGCGCGCGGGTCGAGCCCGAGCTCGCGGACGTCGAACGTGACCTGTCGGCGAGCCCCCAGGTTGAGCGGGTCGTCGGCGGTCCCCGACAGGAGCGCGCCATCGGGCGCGACCGTCGTCTCGGTCGGGCTCGACCAGCTCCAACTCCGGCCATCGAACCGGTCGTAGGCGACCGCCCGCCAGTAGTAGCGGCCGTCGTCCGGGACCCGGATCTCGAGGACCGCTGACCCGTCGGTGGTCCACGACGCCGGTGATCGGGGCGCTCGCGCCGAAGTCCACCGCGACGAGGCGGGTCTGGCCGCTGCCGCGGAAGACCCGGGCCAGCTCCCGTCCGACGTCGACCAGCCGCTGGTCCATGCCCGGCCACATCCCGGCCAGCGGCGCGGACGACGCACCGGCCGTGAGGAACAGCGCCGCGATCACCGCGCCCGCGACGAACACCGTCCCGCCGCGCAGGTAGAGCCCGCCGAGCGCGGCCGGCATCGCCGATCCGGTGACGGATCCAGAGGGTCCGCTCGTCGTGGGCGTGGAAGCGGATGAGCAGGAACTGCGCGGCGAGGGTGTAGATGACCAGGTACGGCAGCTGGTCGCGGATCGTCAGCGACATGTTGGCCACGAGCCCCAGCCCGATCACGATCACCGCGTTGAGCGGGCGCCGGTGGTGGAAGACCGCGTAGCCGGCGTACTGACCGGTCGCCCAGCACAGGAGCCCCAGGACGAGCAGGAAGTGGCCGAGCTGGACCGTGAACGGGAGCCCGCGGTAGGCCAGGTCCAGGAACGCGTCGGCGACCGACGCGGCGGTCACCCGGAACCACCCGGCCGGCCCGGCCGCCTCCGGGACGAGGATGGATCCGACGATGATCGACAGGATGAGCGCGCCCGTGATCGCGCCCAGGAGATGGGCCAGCCAGCGCGACCAGCCGACCTTGGCGCTCGAGGAACCCCCAGCCGACCCCCAGGCCGATCGCCCACGCCAGGAAGTCCGTCAGGCCGCGCCGGCCGAGGACCCAGCTCGCGTCGTCGATCGACCAGGCGAGGGTCAGCCCGAGGAGGAGCGCCAGGCCGACGGTCGTCCAGCCCTCGGCCGGGGCGAGCGGGAACCGCCGCTCCGAGTCGGCATCCGCGCGAGCCGCGCCGTACGTCGTCGCGGTCATCGGCTCATCGCGCGAGCTGCTCGCCGAGCGGCCGGCCGGCGACGATCCGGTAGGTCAGCAGGTCGTACTCGGCGAGGGCGTGGCGGAGCGCCCGGGCGTCGGCATCGCCCGTCGGGTCGACGACGGCCGGTGCGTCTCGGGACGGCGGCGCGGTAGCGGGACGCCGAGGCGAGCTCCGCGCTCCGGGCATCGACCGCCAGGACGACGCAGGTGACCCCCCGGCCGCGCAGGCCGGCAAGCGGCCGGACCCAGGCTCGATCGAGCGACGGCGTGACGATCACCGCGGTCATCCCGCGCCGGAGCCGGGCCAGGCCGGTCACGAGACCCTCGACCAGCGGGGCGGTCCCGTCGGCGTCCACGGCGGCGAGGAGCTGCATGATCTTGAGGTGCTGGCGACCCCCGCGGTCGGCCTGGAGGACCGCCGTCCGATGCCCGAACGCGGTCAGGCCGACCGCCCGGTTCTCGTTGAGGGATCGATCGGCGATCGAGGCGGCCGCGCGGATCGCGACCTCGGCGGTCGAGTCCTCGGCCGTGCCGGCCTGGACACCGCGGTCCAGGTCGAGGAAGAGCCAGACATCGGCGGTCTGTTCCAGGTCGAACTCCTTGACCTGGATCTCGCCGTGGCGCGCCGTCGACTTCCAGTGGATCCGATTCATGCTGTCGCCCGGCGCGTAGGGCCGGATGGTCGTGGCCAGCGGGCTCGTCTGGAAGGTCCGCTCCGGGGCGGCGTGGCTCCCCTCCAGGTTGGCCGAGGGCAGGCGCCACAGCGGCAGCGGATCGATCCGCGGGTAGACGACCAGGGTGATCGCCTGGCCGACCGTGGCCGACGCCTCGAAGAACCCGAACGGATCGCCCGTGCGGACCTGCAGCGGCTCGATCCGGTAGTGACCGCGCCGGGTGAGCGGCACCCTGGCGATCCAGCTCCGCTCGCCGCGCGACCCGAGCGAGATCGCCCGCCCCGGGATCGCCACGGGCAGGCTCGTCGGGTTGTGGACCTCGAGCCACGGCTTCGGCAGCCGGCCGGCGTTGCGCAGCGTGTAGGTGACCCGCAGCTGCTCGCCGACATGGCCCTGGAGCTGGCCGACCGCGTAGCCGGCCTCGAGGTCGGCCAGGCCGAGCCGGGTCAGGACGTAGCTCCCGCCGACGATCAGGATCGCCAGGTAGAGCAGGTAGAAGAGGAACGGCAGGCCGGTTGAGAACGCGGCCACGATGAGCACGGCCGCGAGGGCCAGGAGCTCGATCCGGCGGATCATCGGTTCGGTCGCGGTCGGGCGGGTCGGGACCGGGTGGGCCGGCCCGTCAGCGCCGGTCCCCGCGCTCCCCAAAGCCGTCGGGCGCGGTCGCGGTGGCGATCGGGCGCGGGCCGCCCACGGTCGGACGAACCGGCTCGACCGGCAGCGTCTCGAGCAGCTCGCGGACGACCTGGCCGGCCTGGATGTCGTGGATCGTGGAGCTCGTCTTGATGATCAGCCGGTGGGCGAGCGCGGGCTCGGCCAGCGCCTTGACGTCGTCCGGGATGACGTAGTCGCGACCGAGCAGGCCGGCCAGCGCCTGGCTCGCGCGGTAGAGGGCGATCGAGCCACGAGGCGACGCGCCGAGGTAGACGTCGGGGTGGTTGCGGGTCCCGTTGACCAGCCGGACGATGTACTCGCTGACCGACGATTCGACGTGGATCTCGCGGACGGCAGCCTGGAGCTCGCGCAGCTCGTCGACCCCGCACACCGTGTCGAGCTGGTCGAGCGGATGGATCCGCTTCTGCTCATCGAGGATGACGATCTCGTCGATCGGCGCCGGGTAGCCCATCCGGATGCGGAGCATGAACCGGTCCAGCTGGGCCTCGGGCAGGGCGAACGTCCCCTCGTACTCGATCGGGTTCTGGGTGGCGATGACCAGGAACGGGTCGGGCATCGGGTGGGTGATCCCGTCGATCGTCGCCTGGCGCTCGTCCATGCACTCGAGGAGGCTCGACTGGGTCTTGGGGGTCGCCCGGTTGATCTCGTCGGCGAGGACCACCTGGGCCATGATCGGTCCCGGCCGGAACTCAAACTCCTGGGTCTTCTGGTTGTAGATCGACAGGCCGGTGACGTCCGACGGGAGCAGGTCCGGGGTGAACTGGATCCGCCGGAACGAGCAGCCGAGGCTGCGGGCGACCGCCTTGGCGAGGACCGTCTTGCCCGTGCCCGGAACGTCCTCGATGAGCAGGTGCCCGCGGCACATCAGGGCGACCAGCGCGAGACGGACCTCGTTGTGCTTGCCCACGATCACGCGCTCCACGTTGGCGACGACCTTCTCGCCGGTCTCCTGGATCTTCGTCGTCATCGGTCTCCCTTGCGGGGTGACGCCCGCCCCCGTGGGGCGCGACGGTGGTGGGGCTCGCGAGACGGGTGGGGCGGCGGGTTCGGGCGACCCGGGCCGCCCGGGACTGTCTCCTGATAGTACGTCCGGGACGCCCCGTTGGTTCTAAACGTGACTGGCTGCCGGTCGTTCAGCCGCGCACGAGCGTCAGGAGCCCGACCCAAAGCGTCATCAGGCAACCGAGCCCGCCCATGGCCGCGAGGAACGGCTCGCCGCCGGCGAACGCCGCCGCCGCGACCGTGCCGAAGAGCGCCGCGAGCACGAGGGCGATCCCGGCCATCCCGATCCGCTCGACGAGCGGTCGGCGGGGGCGGCGCTCGCGGCCCGGGTCGGCGGCCGGTCGGTCGTCGGTCACCGGCCCACCGTGGCGAAGTAGCGGGTGAGGAGCTTGCCGGCGATCGGCGACGCCCGGGATGCGCCGGTCCCACCCTCCTCGACGAGCACCGCGATCGCGACCTGCGGATCGTCGGCCGGGGCGAACCCGATGAACCACGAGTGGGGCAGCGACGATCCGTCGAGCTGGGCGGTCCCGCTCTTCCCGGCGGTCGGGATGCCCGGGACGGCCGCGCCGGCAGTGAACTGGCTGCCGCGTTCGCCCTCGACCGCCCGGCGCATCGCGGCCGCGATCGTGTGGGCGACGTCCGGGGACATCGCCTGGCGCCAGACCTCGGGCCCGACCTCCGTCGTGCCATCGCGGCCGGACAGCCGGGTGACGAGGTGGGGTCGCATGAGCACGCCGTCGTTGGCGACGGCGGCCGCCACGAGCGCCATCTGGAGCGGCGTGGCCAGCGTCTGGGCCTGGCCGTAGGCGGCGTTGGCAAGCTCGACGTCGTCGGCGAACCCGCCGCCGAAGCTGCCGCCGCCGTTCGTCACCTGGCTGGCCGCGGTCGGCAGGTCGAACGGGATCGGCGCTCCGAACCCGACCCGCTCGGCCCACGAGGCCAGGGCGTCGCCGCCGGTCTCCAGCCCGGCCGACGCGAAGTAGATGTTGCACGAGACCTCGACCGCCTCCGGGAAGGCCAGCGCCCGCGAGCCGGTGAAGAGGTGATGGCCGTCGCGGATCCGGAACCCGGAGACGAGCAGGCCGTCCTTCTCTGCCGCCGGCTGACGGTCGAACCGGGTGTCGGCCGTGATCGCGCCCGAGCCGAGCGCCGCGATCGAGGTGACGATCTTGAACACGGATCCCGGCACGTAGCGCCCGCTCGTCGCCCGGTCCAGGAACGGCTGGTCCGGGTCGGCCGCCGCCGCCTCGAACGCCGCCCTCGCGGTTTCGGGATCCGCGATCGCGCCGGCGTCGAAGGTCGGCGTCGAGGCGAGAACGAGGACCTCGCCGGTCCGTGGGTCGAGCATGACCACCGCCCCTCGATTCTTCCCGAGCAGCCTGACGGCCTCCTTCTGGAGGGCAAGGGACAGGCTCAGGGTGAGATCCTGCGGCCGGTAGCGCTCGGCGTTGAACTTGCCCAGCAGCTCGTCGACCGGGTCGGACGAGCGGATCCCGATCAGCTCGGCGTCGTACGCCCGCTCGAGGCCGGCGGTCCCGTAGATCCGCGACGCATAGCCGATGATCGGCGCGATCGCCCGGCTCGGGTAGACCCGGTACGGCTCGCCGTTGGCGTCCCGCTTCGAGCTCGCCAGGAGGTTCCCGTCGCGGTCGACGATCGTGCCCCGGACGACGCTCCGGGCGGCGGCGATGAGGAGCGGGTTGTCCGGTCGTCCGACGAGGTCGGCGGACCGGAACACCTGCCAGTAGCCGGCCCCAGCCGCCAGCACGGCGAACGCCACCACGAGGATGAGCCACAGCCGGACGACGCCCACGCCGATCGGCGCCGGTGCGCGGCCTCGCGCGCTCGGCTGGGCGCTCACGCCGCCCCCCGATCGAGCAGCCGGCCGAACCGTCGCCCGCCGGGACGGGGCGGCGAAGGCGGCTCCACGCCCCTGTCCGAGAGCGCCAGGAGCAGCCCGACGACGACCGCGTTGGCGAGCAGGGACGAGCCCCCGTAGCTGATGAACGGCAGGGTGATCCCGGTCAGCGGGATGAGCTTGAGGTTGCCCGCCGCGATGATGAAGGCCTGGACCCCGACGACCATCGCCAACCCGGTCGCCAGGAGCGCCCGGAAGTCGTCCGCGGCGGCGGCGGCGATCCGCAGGCCCCGCTCGATCACCACGAGGTACAGCCCCAGGATCGCCAGGATCCCGATCAGCCCGAGCTCCTCACCGAGGGCCGCCAGCGGGAAGTCCGTGTGGATCGCGGGGATCGGCAGCCGCCCGCCCACGACCGGCAGGCCCGCCCCGAGCCCGGTCCCGAGGATGCCTCCCCGGGCGAACGCCTCGAGCGCCTGGACCACCTGGTAGCCGGTCCCCGAGGCGTCGGCGAACGGATCGAGCCAGATGTCGACCCGGACCCGGACGTGGCCGAACAGCCGGTAGGCGCCGTAGCTCCCCAGGACGAACAGGACGAGCCCCATGGCGACGTAGCCCAGCCGGGCGGTCGCGACGTAGGCGAGCGCCAGGAAGACGACGAAGAAGAGGAGCGCGGCACCGAGGTCCCGCTGGACGACGACGATCCCGAAGGCGACCGCCCACATCGCCAGCATCGGCAGGAGGTACGGCACGGGCGGCAGGCGCAACGGCCCGATCCGCGTGCTCACCTCGACGAGGAGCGGCCGGAACTCGGACAGGTAGCCCGCCAGGAAGACGACCAGGATGACCTTGAGCAGTTCCGTCGGCTGGCCACTGAACGGACCGATCCGAAGGGTGAGGAGCGCCCCGTTGGCCTCCTCGCCGAGCACGAACGTCAGGAGCAGGAGCCCGATCCCGGCGGCCGCCCAGGTGTACTTGTAGCGGCGCAGCCAGGTGTCCGTCCGGACGACGATCGACAGGACGGCGATGACCCCGACCGCGACCAGCAGCCAGACGAGCTGGACGCCGGCCAGCCCCATCGCGCCGCCCAGGACGGACCCCCCGAGGTTCTGCGGCAGGCGCTCCATGACGAGCAGCCCGAGCCCGCCGAGGAGCCCGACCGTCGGCAGGAGGACCTGGTCCGTCCGACGACCGGCCAGCACCTGCGCGAGGTGGGCCGCCAGCAGCGCGCCGAGGTAGATCGCCAGCTGGCTCGGCTGGGCGGCCCGCAGGTCGAGCGAGCCATCGGCCGACTGTGCCCGGGTGGCGCCGAGGGACACGCTCCCGGCGATGAGGGCGAGTGCAACCAGGACGAGCAGTCCCAGCTCGCGTCGCCGGAAGCGCGGCCGGATCGGGCCGAACCCGGCCCTCGAGCGCGCCGCGGCGGCGGCGGTCATGGCCTCACCCGCGGGCCCGCTCGAGGCGGAACCGGACCCGGCCCACCTGGAGCTCGTCGCCGAACGCGACCGCCGCGAGCCCGTCGATCCGCTGGCCGTTGAGGTAGGTCCCGTTCGTGCTGTCGAGGTCCTCGACGTACCAGGCCCGGCCGCGGAACGAGAGCACGGCGTGCTCGGCGCTCGCGAACGGGTCGTCGACGACGATCGTGTTGTTGACGTCCCGCCCGAGCGTCCCGACGGCGTCGAGCGGGAAGACCGCTCCGGCCGCCGGCTCGGCCACCTCCGAGGCGACCACGACCAGCCGCCCGAGCGCCTTGATCGGCTCTCGGGCGGCGGTCCGGAGATCGCGCAGGAGGACCTTCACGACCCCGAACAGGAACGCGTAGAGGAGGGCGAGGAAGAGCAGCCGCAGCAGCCAGATCGTGGCGACGGTCGGATCCATCAGCCCGGCGCGAGGGCGTCGACGACGAGGACGGTGTCCCCGATCTCGATCCGGTCCCCGACCCCGAGCGCGACCTCGACCACGCTCACCCCGTTCACCAGCACGCCGTTGCTGCTCCCCAGGTCCGTCAGCACGAGCATCCCGTGTCGCGCCCGCAGGCGAGCATGGTGGCGCGAGACCCGGGAATTGCGGAGGACCAGGCCGTTGTCGGCGGCCCGCCCGATCGTCAGGAGCGTCCCATCGATCGCGATCTCGCGCTGGGAGCCGTCGCGACGGACCTCGCGCAGGATGGCCGTCGGGGCGCGCACGGCGGGGACGTCGAAGACCATCGTCCGCTCGAACGAATCGACTGACGATGGGGCGGCCTCGCCGAAGTCCGTTGCGACCTCGATCTCGCCGTCCCGGACCGAGGCGTCCGCGATGAGCTCCACTCGCGGCCGGCCGGCCAGCGTGAACCCGCGGGCACGGGCGAAGGCGAGGGCGGCGTCGGCGAGATCGGCCGCCAACTCCGCGGCGGACCCGCCCAGGCCGGCAAGGTCGTCCGGGGAGAGATGGAGGGCATATCGATCCGGGACCCTGACGCGGTCGGCGCCGGTCCGCCGCTCCCGCTCCATCGCCCGCTCGATCCGGCGCTGGAGCTGGATCGGCTGGAGACGGGTCCCGAAGAGCCGGGCCGCGGGACGCTCGAGGAGGCGCTCGAGGAGGCGCTCGAGGTTGGCGAGTGGTCGCATCGTCGGGCCGGAAGTCTAGCAGGGTCCCCGGTTCGGCCGAACCGGGGACCCTGACCTTCGGGAAGGTGGTGACGGTACCCCCGGCCAGGGGTCGGCCGAGGGGCTGGGATATACTCTCGACCCGCTCGGGAGACGCACGGCTCCCGACGGTTCAAGCACGCGCCCGGGGGCACGATGCCCGAGATCCTGACCGAATCGTTCTGTGAACGCTGTGGCACCCGCTACACGTTCGAGGCTGCCGCCCCGAAGACCAGGCGGCTCGGCCGGCTCAAGATCCTCTCCAAGGGCCTGGCCAACTTCGTGCTGAGCGACGAGACATCGCTCGACGAGGCGTTCGCGGACGCCCGCAGCGACGAGCAGCGCGAGACGACGAACCACCAGCTGGACGCCTTCCACAAGACGTTCCAGTTCTGCATGTCCTGCCGCCAGTACACCTGCGGGAACTGCTGGAACGAGGTGGACGGCCGCTGCCTGTCGTGCGCCCCCCACCTCGGTCACGAGATCCTGGAGGCGCCGTTCCCGAACCTCGACCCGACCGCCGGCCTGGTCCTGGCCGATGCGGAGGCAGCCGAGCACGCGGGGAACGGCCACGACGTCCACGTGACGATCGACGCATCGGCCTGGCCGACGATGGATCTTGCGAGCGTGCGCCAGCCCGAGGCTGCGGAGGCCGACCCGATCACGCAGGCGGTCGCCGAGACGCCAGTCGAGGTCGGGCCGCTCGTCGAGTCGGTCGTCGAGTCGGTCGTCGAGGCCCGGATCGACGAGGCCCGGATCGAACCCGACGAACTCGAACCCGTCGCCGCGATCGCCGCCGTGGAACCCGAGACCGAACCCGCCACGGCTCCGGAGGTCGTCGCCGCGGCCCAAGAGGTCGTCGCCGAGGTGGCGGCCGCCCCGGCCGGCGGCCCAACGGAGTCGGACGAGCGGATCGACGAGGACGTCGCTCAGGCCGTCACGGATGTCGAGCGCACCCGCGGCGCCGCCGCTTTGGCCGCGGCCGCCACGACTGCCGCCTCGCCCGCGGCCGAGCGGCACCACGAGCATGCGGCGGCCCTGGCTGCCCGCACCAGCGACCTGTTCGCCCGCTTCCGCCCCGGCCACCGGACGCCGACCCCGGCTGCCTCGGACCAGGTCGCCGCGACCGGCGACGGCGGTGTTGTCGCCGAGCCAGAGCCCGCCCCCGCGGCGCACGAGGCCATCGCCGAACCCGCGGTCCAAGGGCCTGCCGCCGACGAGCAACCTGCCGCCGAAGCGGCAGCCCCCGAGCCGGTTGCCGCCGCCGAACCGCCGGTCCCCGAGCCGCCGACCGCAGGTAACGTGGCCGCAGCCTCGGCAGCCCCGGCTCGAGAGGACCGCGTGGAAGCGCCGGTGTGGCGGATCGTCGCCCCAGACGTGCCGGCCCAGCCGACACCGTCCGGCTCCCCGATGCCCGCTCCCGCCGATACGCCGCCTCCCAATTGGCCGATGCCCGCGGCCGTCGCCGAGCCCCAGTGGCCGACCCGTCCCGCAGCCGTCGCGCCCGTCCAGGCCGACCTTTGGGCGGCGTCGAGCCAGGACGTCCTCAACCGGCCGGGCTCGGGCGTCCAGGCCTGCGTGACCTGCGGTCTGCCGCTGTCGGCGACCGCCCGGTTCTGCCGGCGCTGCGGCAGCCAGCAGCACTGACCCTCCCGCCCGCCCGGTCGAGCCCGTGCGGGCTCCCGCGACGTCCGCTCAGCCGGCGGATCCGCTCGCCTCGGCCACGACCCGCCGATGCAGCCATGAGGCGCCGATGAGGATCGTCTGGGCGACGATCGACAGCCAGATCATCGCCGCGAACGCGGCGACGAACGCCCCGTAGATCCGCAGCGAGCCGATCAGCCGCGGCGCGATGAAGGTGAACAGCCCGGTTAAGAGGGCCAGCGCCAGGCCCACGGCGATCGCCGGCGGGAGGATCGCACGCCAGCTCGCCCGGGCGGTCGGGACGAGCCGGTAGACGGCCCCGATCCCGACCATCGCCAGGATCGCTCCGGCAGCGGGCGAGGCCAGCAGCAGCGTCCCCAGGCGGATGATCGCCCCGACGCCGGCCGGATACCGGCCCGACGCCTCCAGCCGCTCCGTGAGCGACCAGGCGAGGAGGATGGCGACCACCGACCCGACCAGCACCGCGACCGACAGGAGTCCGAGCAGCGTGCGCCGAACCAGGTGCCGGCGCGGCTCGTCATGGAAGATCCGGGAGATCGCGTCGTCGAGCGACGCGAAGAACTGGCTGGACCCCCAGGCCAGGCCGACGAGGGCCACGATCGAGAACGAAACCCCGCCCCGGGCGACCTCCTCCAGGCTCATCTGGAGGAACTCCCGGAGGGGAGGCAGCCGCTCGGCAAGGAGCTCGACGAGCCGGGCCCGAAGCGCCGGATCGTCGATGGCGAGACCCGCCATCCCGAGGGTGAGGAGCATCGCCGGAAGGATCGCGAAGAGCGAGCTGAAGGCGAGACCGGCGGCCAGCAGCCCCCCGCCCGCGGCGCCGTAGTCGTCGAGGATCGCCGTCAACCAGCGGACCGGCCCCAGGGCGAGGACCCGGTCGACGAACCCGGCGGCCCGGTTCGCCCGGCTCACCCGTTCCAGTCTTCGAACAACCCCGCCTGGAGGTCCCCTGCCCGGACCGCCCGGGGGGCCGCGATGAGCGCGCGAACCTGGCCGCGCTTCACGTACCGCCTCCCGCCGAGCTTGATGCTCTGGAGCTTGCCCGAGCGGGCCCAGCCGCCGATCGTCGAGGGCCTGAACCGGATATTCGCCGCCTCCAGGATCTCGGCGGCCTCGGCCAGGGTGATCCAGTCCGCAGCGGAGCCGGCCATCGGGTCAGTCCGTCCCGCCGGACGGCGTCACGGGCCCGGATGCCGGACGCGGTGCGGCCTCGCTGCCGCTGGCCGGAGCGGCTTCGCCCGATGTGACGCCCGGCGAGGGCGCGTCGGCCTTGGCCGCCGCCTTCGTGCGCGTCGCTGCGCCGCGGTCCTTCTTCGCCCAGCCCGAACCCTTGAAGTGGATCGCCGGCGCGACCATCGCCTTGCGCATCGTCCCGCCACATGCCGGGCAGGCCTCCGGGCCGTGGCCGTGGATCCCGTGGACCACCTCCATCCGATGCCCGCAGGCGGTGCACAGATAGTCGTAGATGGGCACGGGCGGACGTCTCCTAGGGTCTGTCGGGGTGCGGGCTCCGGGCGCGGTCGCTCAACCGCGGAGGAGGCGCATGCCGCACTTCGGGCAATAGAACGCGCGCTCGTGGCCGGAGGCGAACCCGCAATGGGCGCACACCAGCCCGCCCCGCCCGGCTGCCGGGACCGGCCGCACGATCGAGGTGATGCCCAGGGCGTACTGGTTGGCCAGGACGTTCGTGAACAGGCCGGCCAGGATCCGGGCGCCGGTGCGATCCGTGTCCCCTCGGACGCCCTTGCCGCCCCAGCCGACGACCGCCCGGACGATCATGTCGCCGGTCGCCTCGTCCCAGTGGCTGGCCAGGCCACCGACGATCGCGTTGTACTCGGGGTAGCCCGAGGTGTCGACCTCGCCATCGAGCAGCGCGCAGACGAACGTGTCGAACGCGAGGTCGATCGCGTCGATCGTCTCGAGGACGACAAGCCCGTGGCGGGTGATCGGCGAGTGGACGTGGTGGGCGTTGAGCCACTGCATCGCCTCGGACGGGCGGGCGATCGTGGGAGTCGCCTGGCTGAACTCGATCGGCAGCGGGTCGACGACCTCGATCTCGCTCTTGGCCAGACCCACGAGCATCGAGGGAAGCTCGTCCATAGCCCGCGGACCCGGCTTGAACCGGACGCCCTCGCTGCTCTTGCCCGCGTAGTACAGCTTGAGCTGGTACTCCTGCGCCGCGACCTCCTCGGGCAGTGCCGCGGAGGCGGCGGACGGCACGACGGCAGGGAGCGACGCTCCGGACTTGCGCTTCAGGAACTCGAGTGGCACGTGACATCCCCGTGGGTGGCTGCGATCCGTGGCCGTATGGTAGCAGCGGTTCGACGGACGTCAGCGGCGCGTTCGCCGCGCGTTCGCCGCCCGTCGCCCGATAGACTTGCCGTCATGGCCATTCCAGAACCCGCGGTGCGTCGCATCGCCCCGCCACGACGTCACATCGTCCACGCCACCGATCTCGGCGGGGTTAGCGTCCTCAAGCACGGGGACCTCTACCTGCTCACGGACCCGTTCGGCGACATCCATCCCGATTCGCGTGGCCTCGGGCTGTATGCCGGCGACACCCGGGTCCTGTCGTGCTCGGTCCTGACCGTCGACGGCGCGCGACCGGCTCTCCTCCGCGGGGACACCGACGAGAACTTCCGCGGCACGATCCAGCTGACGAACGCGGAGATCCGGCGCGACCCGGGCGACAAGATCACGCCGGAGCGATCGCTCGCGCGCCAGTCCCTCGGGATCACCCGGCACCGGATCCTCGGCGGGGCCCTCCGGGAACGGCTCGTCGTCGCGAACTTCACCGAGCACCCGGAGACCCTGACGATCGAGCTCGCCGTGGGCGCCGACGCCGCCGACATCTTCGAGGTCCGCGGCTACGATCGGTCCGAGACCGCGACGACGCTGCCCGTGGTCGTTGGCCGCGACCGGGCGGCCTTCGGCCACATCGGGCGGGACGGCGTCCTTCGCCGGACGCAGATCGCGTTCTCGCCCGCGGACGTCCTCGCCGCCGCGGACGTGCCCGACGCCCGGCGCGTGCCCGGGGCCGCAGTCGTCCTGCGCTGGCGCCTCGAGGTGGCGGCCGGAAGCCGGATCGAGCTCGAGTGGACGGTCTGGGCGGACGAGTCGCCGGTCGCGACCGAGCCGGGGGCGACCCCGCCGAGCGAGCCGACGATCGGCCCGGGCGACGCCCCCCGGGTCGACGAGGCGGACGGGACGGCGGCGTACCGCGCCTGGCGCGACGGGACGGCGACGATCGCCACGGACAACGAGCTGTTCGATCGGCTCATCGGCCGGAGCGTGGCGGACCTCCGGCTCCTCCTCAACGACGGCCCGGGCCCGAAGGAGCACTACCTGGCGGCGGGCGTGCCCTGGTTCGCGACCCTGTTCGGGCGCGACGCCCTGATCTCGGCCTACGAGGCGGTCGCCTTCCGGCCGCAGCCTGGCGATCGAGACGCTCGAGGTCCTCGCCGCCCGGCAGGCCACCCGGGACGACCCGACCGCGGACGCCGAACCGGGCAAGATCCTCCACGAGCTGCGGACCGGGGAGATGGCCCGGTCCGGAGAGCTCCCGTTCGCCGCCTACTACGGCAGCGTCGACGCGACCCCGCTCTGGCTCATCCTCCTGGGCGAGACGTTCGACTGGACCGGCGACGACGCCCTCGTAGAGCGGCTCTGGCCGAACGCCCTCGCGGCGCTCGACTGGATCGACCGCTACGGCGATGCCGACGGCGATGGATTCGTCGAGTACTGCCGGCGCGCCGAACGCGGCCTGATCAACCAGGGCTGGAAGGATTCGACGGACTCGGTCCGCGATCGGCACGGTCGAACGGTGGAGGCGCCGATCGCCCTGGCCGAGGTCCAGGGGTACGTCCACGACGCGAAACGGCGGATGGCCGGCCTGGCCCGGCGCCGCGGCGACCCGGCGCTCGCCGAGCGGCTGGACGGGGAGGCCGACCTTCTGCGGACCCGGTTCGACAGCGCATTCTGGGTCGAGGATCGTCGCTGCTACGCGATGGCGCTCGATCGCGACAAGCGGCCCGCGGACGCCATCGCCTCGAACATCGGCCAGGCGCTGTGGGGCGGGATCGTCGCGCCGGAGCGTGCCCGCGCGGTCGTCGAGCGCCTGACCGACCACGGCCTCGACTCCGGCTGGGGGATTCGAACGTACGCCGACGGACAGCCCGGCTACAACCCGCTCGGCTATCACACCGGATCGGTCTGGCCGCACGACAACGCGCTCATCGTCGCCGGGCTCAAGCGCTACGGCTTCGACGTCGAGGCGGCCGCGCTCGCCGGCCGGATCTTCGAGGCCGCCCAGCACTTCCCCGATTTCCGGCTGCCGGAGCTATACAGCGGCTTCGACCGGCGCGACGTGGCGGTCCCCGTGCCGTACCCGGTGGCCTGCGCGCCGCAGGCCTGGTCCGCGGCGGCACCGCTCCTGCTGGTCCGGACGATGCTCGGGATGCGCGCCAGCGCGGCGGACGGGACCCTCGAGCTGGTCCGGCCGCACCTGCCGTCCTGGCTCGGCAAGCTGACGGTCAGCGGTCTCCGGATCGGCCCCGCGTCGGTGGACCTTCTGTTCCACCGCTGGCGCGGGACGACCAGCGCCGAGGTCCTCCGCAAGTCCGGCGACCTGGAGGTGACGATCCGGGTCTAGCCGGCACCCACGCTCGAGGCGATCCTCCCCTCGAGGAGCCGGCGGTACACCGCCTCGTATCCGTCGGTCATCCGGGCCGCCGAGAACCGCTCGAGCACGGAGGCGCGGATCGCGCGTCGGTCGAGCGAGGCGATCTCCGGCAGTCGGCGGACGAGGGCGGTCAGATCGTGACCGAGGACGCCATCGATCCCGTCGCGGACGATCTCCGGCACCCCACCGACCCGGCGGGCGACGACCGGCGTCCCGCAGGCGAGGGACTCGATCGCCACGAGTCCGAACGGCTCGGGCCAGTCGCCGGGCATGAGCGTCGCGTGGCTCTCGGCGAACAGTCGATCGCGCTCGGCCGGCCCGAGCTCCCCGAGGAACTCGACGTCGGCCGTCCGCGCGGCCGGGCGAAACGCCGTCTCGAAGTAGTCCCGTTCCGCGGCATTCCCCGGTGCCTTCGCCGCAACCCGGAGCGGCCGACCGCTCCGGCGGGCGATCTCGATCGCCTCGACCGCACCCTTCTCCGGGGCCATCCGGCCGACGAAGCAAAGGGCCTCGCCGGGTTGCTCGAGGAACGGGGCATTCACCAGGGTCAGGCCGTTGTGGACGACCGCCCAGGTCACGTCGGGCCAGCCGGCCGCCTGGGCGGCGCTGACGACGCACAGTCCGGGCGGTGGATCGTCGAGGAACCGAGCCGCCCAGGGACGGTCGAGCCGGCCGTGGAACGTGGCGACGACCGGCGTCGCGCTCGCCTGGGCGAGGACGAGCCCGGCCCACTCGAGGTGGGCGTGGATGAGGTCGAACTCCCCGGCATGGCGAAGGACCCGATCGAGGGTCGCCAGCATCTGCGGGGCCTCCTCGGCGACGAGGCCGGCCGGCCGGAGCGCCCGTTCGACCGTGGGGACGAGACGGCCGGGCGCGTCCGAGTCGCCGCTCGCGAAGAGGGTCACCTCGTGGCCGCGGCGATGGAGCTCCCAGGTGAGCTCATGGACGACCCGCTCCGTCCCGCCGTAGCCCGGCGGCGGGACGGCCTCGAGCGGCGGAGCCACCTGGGCGATCCGGAGCCGTGGGCCGGACGTCATCACCGGCCAACTCTGCCACGGCGCCGCCATCGTCGTCGACCTCGCCCGGTGCCGCGATCAATCCGTCGGGGACCCGATGAAGACGACCGCCTCGAGCGGCCGAAGCTCGAGCCGCCGCGCGTCATTCGGGGCCGGCATGGGCTCGTGGGTCGACAGGAGGGGGTTCCAGCGCCGGCCGGACGGTGGCGCGGGAAGGGTGACCGTGACCGCCCGCCGCCCGAACCCGAGGACGACGAGCGCGACCTCATCGCCGGTCCTGCGGAGGTACGCGAGGACGTCACGGGCACCAACGTCGACCTCCCGGTACGTCCCGATCCGGAGCGCCGGGAGTGACCGGCGGAGCCAGGCGAGGCGCCGGTAGAACGACAGGACCGAATCCGGGTCCGCGGCCTCGCGTGCGACGTTGCGCAGGGCATGGTCCGGGCTCATCCGGAGCCACGGCCGCCCGGTGCTGAACCCGCCGTTCGAACCCGCGGTCCAGGGCATCGGGGCGCGGGCCTGGTCGCGGTTCCACCACGTCGACAGGATCCCGGACCGCCGGGCCGGTGGGTCGACGATCTCCGCTCGAGGGATCGACACGTCGCGCATGGCGATCTCCTCGCCGTAATACAGGAACGGCGTGCCGCGCAAGGTGAAGATGAGCGCAGCGGCGACCTTCGCCCGGGCGTCGCCGTTCCGGCCGTCGTCGAAGCGGCTCGCGTGGCGCGACTGGTCGTGGTTCGACAGGACGACCGTCGGCCAGCCGTCCGGCCCGAACGCGGCCTCCCGTGCGGCGATGGCACGGGCGAACGCAGCGGGCGTTCCAGGGCTGGGCGATGAGGCTGAAGTCGAACACGAGGTGACCGGGCCGGGAGTACCCGGCGGCCAGGGTCGGCGAGCCGTCGAACAGCTCCCCGACCGTCATCCGGCCGGGCCGCTCATCGACGATCGCCCGGATCTCCGCAAGGAGCTCGGCCAGCTCCGGCTGGTTCTTGTCGTGGCGGTGGTCCTGCCACGAGTACGCCCGGCGGCCGCCGAGGCGGCGCGGGTTCGACGGCAGGTCCGGATGCTTGAAGAACGCGTTGAAGACGTCGAACCGAAACCCGTCGACCCCCCGATCCAGCCACGCCCGGATGACGTCCGAGCAGGGCTGCCCGCGACGGCCGGGTTGCGCCAGTTGAGGTCGGGCTGCTCGGGCAGGAACGTGTGCAGGTAGAACTGGCCACGGCCCTCGTCCCAGGTCCAGGCCGGGCCGCCGAAGAACGACAGCCAGTTGTTCGGGCGGCGCGGCCGGCCGCGCCGGCGTCCGCCCGGCCGGGTCGCGCCAGATGTACCAGTCGGCGTACGGCCCTGTCCGGTCGGCCCGCGAGGCGACGAACCACGGATGGAGGTGGCTCGTGTGGTTGAGGACGAGGTCGAGGATGACCCGGATCTCGCGCCGGTGGGCCGCCTCGACGAGCCGGTCGAAGTCCGCCAGCGAGCCGAAGACCGGGTCGATGCCGACGTAGTCGGACGACGTCGTAGCCGACGTCGAAGCCCGGGCGACGGGTAGATCGGCGAGAGCCAGATGGCGTCGACGCCGAGGGAACCCGGCGTCCCGTCATTGAGGTGGTCGAGGTGGTCGATGAGCCCGGCCAGGTCGCCCACGCCGTCGCCGTTGGCGTCGGCGAAGCTGCGCGGGTAGATCTGGTAGACGACGCCCGCTCCGCCACCAGTCGTCGGCCAGACTCTCCGGCGCGGCGGCCGCGGTCACGGCCTGGGTCGATTTGGGTGTGGGTGCCGGCCCACCCGACTCGCGCGATGGGGCCAACGGGTCGAGCAACGCGGATGCCTCGGTGGAATGTTGGTGCGGGATGATGCGATTGACGTTGACCCGGCCGCCGAGTGCGGATAATGCGCGTTACTAACGCGAGTTAGTCTCCGACCAGACTAGCTCCGTCTCGCCCCACCGGGACGCCAGCCGACAGGAGACTCCGTTGCGCGAGCAGCGACGACGGCGTCCGACGAGCGCAGACGTGGCCGCGCGCGCGGGCGTATCGCGGACGACCGTCTCGTTCGTGATCAACGGGCGGTCGGATGCCCAGATCTCGCCGGAGACGCGGCGGCGGGTCGAGGCGGCGGCCCGCGAGCTCGGCTACCACCCCCACGGCGCGGCCCGCCAGCTGGCCGCCGGGGCGAGCCATGACCCTGGGCCTGGTCCTCCGCCAGTCGGCCGAGCAGGTCGTCGCCGACGCGCTCCTCGCCGACACCCTGTGGGGGCTCGCGGCAGCGGCCCGCGCCGGCGGCTACCGCGTCCTGGTCGAGCCGTTCGCCCCGGGCGACGGCACGTACGCCGATCTCCTCCGCTCGGCGCGGACCGACGGCCTGGTCGTGTCCGGTCCTCGAGACGACGACGAGGACCTCGCCGCGCTCGTCCGAGAGGGCTTCCCGATCGTCCTCCAGGGATCGCGCCCGGACATCGACGCGCCGAGCGTCGATGTCGACAATCGGGCCGGTGCCCGCGGTGCCGTCGAGCACCTCATCGCGCTCGGTCATCACCGGATCGGGTGCATCACCAACGCCCCGCTGGCGTACACCGCCGCGGTCGAGCGGCTGGCCGGCTACCGCGACGCGCTGGAAGGGGCCGGGATCGCCTTCGACGAGGCGCTCGTCGCGGAGGGCGCCTTCGACGCCGCGAGCGGCCACACCGCGATGGCCGAGCTCCTCGCCCGAGCGGACCCGACTGCGGTGTTCGTCGCCAGCGACGTCGTCGCCATCGGCGCGCTGCGCGGGCTGCGCGACGCCGGCCTGCGGGTCCCCGCGGACGTCTCCGTCGTCGGCTTCGACGACATCCCGATCGCCGCTCATCTGGACCCGCCGCTCACGACGGTCCATCTCCCGGCCAACGACCTCGGGGAGACCGCCGGACAGGCTGCTGGTGGATCGGGTGGCCGGACGGCCGGTCCCGGCGCGAACGCTGCTGCCGACGCAGCTCGTCATCCGCGAGTCGACCGGCCCGGTCGGTCCCGGGCGATCCGGAGGGCCATGAGCGACGAGCAGATCGATCAGCAGATGGAGGAGTGGACCGACCACGGAAGGGCCCCGACCCGAGCGGAACCTCGGCGGCGGGAGAAAGAGAGGAGTCACATCGTGAGATACCGATCGTTCAGGGGGATCACTCGAGCGGGGGCGCTGCTGGCCAGCGCCGGGCTCGTCTTCGCCGCCTGCGGCGGCGGCACGGCGACCCCGAGCCCGAGCGCGGCGCCACCGGCCAGCCCCGGCGAGTCGGCCCCGGCGTCGGCCGGCGGCCAGATCGGGGGCACAGTCAGCGTCGTCGGGACCTGGACGGGCGACGAGCAGAAGTCGTTCGAGGCCATGGTCGCGCCGTTCGAGCAGAAGACCGGGATCAAGGTCGAGTACACCGGTACCCGCGACCTCAACCAGTATCTGACGGTGGGCGTCCAGGCTGGGACGGTCCCGGACCTCGCCGGCCTGCCCGGCCCGGGCCAGATGTCGGAGTTCGCCAAGCAGGGTGCCTTGGTGGACCTGAGCGGCGTGCTCGACGTCAACACGTACAAGTCCGAGACCAGCCCCGCCTTCGTCGACCTGGGGACGGTCGACGGCAAGCTCGTCGGCGTGTTCATCAAGAGCGCCGTCAAGGGGCTGATCTGGTACAACCCCAAGGTCTACACGGGCGGCCAGCCGACCAGCTGGGATGATCTGCAGGCCAAGGGCAAGGCTGCGGCGGCCACGATCGGCGGGAACGCCAGGACGTGGTGCGTCGGGCTCGAGTCCGGCGCCGCATCGGGTTGGCCGGGCACCGACTGGATCGAGGATCTCGTTCTTCGCCAGTCCGGCCCCGATGTCTACGACCAGTGGGTCGCCGGAACGCAGGCCTGGACCTCGCCCGAGATCAAGGCGGCCTTCCAGACCTTCGGCCAGGCCGTCAGTGCGGACAACGTGTTCGGCGGCCCCATCAAGGTCCTGACCACGAACTTCGGCGACGGCGGCAATCCCCTGTTCACGACGCCGTCGGGCTGCGTCTTCCATCACCAGGCCAGCTTCATCACCGACTTCTTCAAGAAGCAGGGTGGAGCCAAGGACGGCGACTTCGATTTCTACCCCTTCCCCGACATCAACCCGCAGTACTCCGGTGCCGCCACCGGCGCCGGCGACCTGTTCGGCATGTTCACTGATACGCCGCAGTCCCGGGCCCTGATGCAGTACCTCGTGACCGCCGAGGCCCAGTCCATCTGGGTCGGCCGGGGCGGCGCCCTGTCCGGCAACAAGAACGTCACCAACTACCCCGACGACGTCAGCAAGCGCTCGGCCGCGATCCTGGCGGACGCCAAGATCTTCCGGTTCGACGCGTCCGACCTGATGCCGAAGGCGATGAACGACGCCTTCTGGAAGGCGATGCTGGACTTCACCAAGGACCAGTCGAAGCTCGACGAGATCCTTGCCAGCCTCGACGCGGTCCAGAAGGACGCCTACGCCCAGTAGGCTCCTGCCCCTCCTCGACCGGGAGGGGGCGGTGAAGACCGCCCCCTCCCGGGAATCCAGCGAGGTCTTCGATGGACCCCCGGATCATCACCGCGCTCGAGGTCGTGGTAGGGATCCCGGCCGTGCTCGTCGGCTACATCCTGGTGATGGAGCGCGCCCTCCAGGTCTTCCCAGGTCGCTTCCAGCCCCGGATCCGGCCATGGTTATGGATCCTTCCCGCGCTGCTGTTCCTGTTCGTGTTCCTCGTCTTCCCGATGCTGAACACGATCGTCCTGAGCTTCCAGGACAAGTTGGGCAAGACTTTCGTGGGCCTGGCCAACTACCAGTACTTCTTCTCCAGCCCGGCCACCCTGGGCGCGCTCAAGAACAACGCGCTGTGGCTGGTCGCCTTCACCGGCCTGACCGTCGGCGGCGGCCTCCTGATCGCCGTCCTGGTGGATCGCGTCCGCTACGAGTCCGTCGCGAAGTCGGTCATCTTCGTCCCGCTCGCGATCAGCTTCGTGGCTGCCGGGATCATCTGGAAGTTCATGTACGACTGGCAACCGCCCGGGACTCCCCAGACCGGCAGCCTGAACGGAATCGTGACGACGGTGGGCGCCGACCCCGTCCCGTGGCTCCAGACCAACGCCGTGAACAACCTCGCTCTCATCGTCGTCGGTGCCTGGATGTGGACCGGCTTCTGCATGGTCATCCTGTCGGCCGGCCTGAAAAGCATCAGCACTGAGCTGCTCGAGGCGGCGCGGGTCGACGGCGCCAACGAGTGGCAGGTCTTCCGGGGGATCATCCTGCCCCTCCTCGCGCCCGCCATCGCGGTGGTCGCGACGACGATGATCATCAACGCGCTCAAGGCCTTCGACATCGTCTACGTGATGACCAACGGCAACTACGACACGGAGGTCATCGCCAACCGGATGTACAAGGAGCTGTTCAGCGTCGGCAACTTGGGCCGGGCAAGCGCCGTGGCGGTCGTCCTGCTGATGGCCATCGTGCCGGTGATGGCGTTCAACATCCGACGGTTCCGCCAGCAGGAGGCGATGCGATGACCGTCCTAGCCGAGTCACTCCCGCGAGCGGCGGTCGCAAATCCCGCGCGGCGCGGCCGGGTGGGGCGAATCGCCCTTCACGTGGCGATCATCGGGATCATGGTCCTGTGGCTGGTGCCGACAGTCGGGCTGCTGGTCAACTCGGTCCGACCGGCCGCCGATGTCGCCTCATCGGGCTGGTGGACCAGCCTCCTGCCCCCGTATGACTTCACCCTCCAGAACTACCGGGACGTGCTGGCGGCGACCGGGCTGGCCCAAGCCTTCGTCAACAGCCTGTTCATCACGATCCCGGCCACGATCATCCCGATCGCGGTCGCCGCGGTCGCGGCGTATGCGTTCGCGTGGATGAGCTTCCCCGGCCGGGACATCCTGTTCGTCATCGTCGTGGGCCTGCTGGTCATTCCCCTGCAGATGACCTTCGTCCCGGTTCTTCGGATCTTCAAGGATCTCGGCATCGCCGGCTCCTTCCTGGCGGTCTGGCTAGCCCACACCGGGTACGGCCTGCCGTTCGCCATCTACCTCCTGCGCAACTACATGGGCGGCCTGCCGCGCGAGGTGTTCGAGTCCGCCTCGATCGACGGTGCCAGTCCAGCGACGTCGTTCTTCCGCCTGGCCCTACCGATGAGCGTGCCCGTCCTCGCCTCGCTGGCGATCTTCCAGTTCCTGTTCGTCTGGAACGACCTGCTGGTCGCGCTGATCTACATCGGCCCCCGGCCGGCCAACCAGCCGCTCACCCAGGTGGTGGCCGGACTGGCCAACTCGCTGGGTGGCAACTGGCAGCTGCTCACCGCGGCCGCCTTCATCACCATGGCCCTGCCGCTGGCGGTCTTCTTCGCCCTCCAGCGCTACTTCGTCCGGGGCATCACCGGCGGCGCCGTCAAGGGCTGAGCTGGTCGCGGGCCGCGTCGCTACCGGCCCAGGCGCTCCCGGAGCCGGGCGACCTGCTCGGCGAGCTCGGCCTGGCGGGCACGGGCGCCCTCGACGACGGCCGGCCGTGCCTTCGCCGTGAAGGCGTCATTGGCGAGCCGGGCGCGAGCAGCCTCGAGGAAGCCCTCCGCTTCGGCCAGCTCACGCTCGAGGCGGGCCCGGTCGGCCGCTCCGCCGCCGACGTCGATCCGGCCGGCAGCCACGAACGCCTCGAGGTCGCCGGCGATGACCGCCAGCGATCCGGGCCGAGCCGCGGCGAGGAGCGCCTCGCGGGACGGGTGGCGGACGACCGGGCGGAGCCGGGCGAGCCGCTCGATCGAAGGGACGAGCGCGTCGAAGGTCGCGCCGAGCTCGGCCGGGACGTGGACGTCCGCGGCACGCCATTCGGACGGCGCGATGCGGGCGGTCGACCTGGCGTTGCGCACCTCGGTGACGAGGTTGCGGATCCCGTCGACCGCGGCCTCCGCCGCGGCGTCGCGCGCCGCCGCCCACGCCTCGGCGCTCGGCCAGTCGGCGACGATGAGCAGCTCGGGGTCCGTGGCGACGTGGGGGGTCGCCGTCCAGATCGCCTCGGTCAGGAACGGCAGGAACGGGTGGAGGAGCCGGAGCAGGGCGTCGAGCGACTCGACCAGCGCCCACCACGTCGCCTCGCGGTCGTCCGCCGGGAGCGACTCGTCCGCCAGCCGGACCTTGGCCAGCTCCAGGCCCCAGTCGCAGAACTCGTTCCAGGTCGTCTCGTAGAGAAGGCGGGTCGCCTCGCCCAGGGCGTACTCCCCCATCGCCTGGTCGACCGCGCCGACGGTCCCGGCGATCCGCGAGCGCAGCCAGCGATCGGCCGGCCCCAGGCGGGCGGCATCGGGCGACCGGCGCGGCGCATCCGAGGGGATCGTCGCCGGCCGCGCCCCGAGGACGAAGCGGGCCGCGTTCCAGAGCTTGTTCGCGAAGTTCCGCGCGTTCTCCAGCTTCTCCTGGCTGAACTTCTGGTCGTTGCCCGGGGAGGTCCCGTGGATGAGCGCGAAGCGAAGCGCGTCGGCACCGATCTCGTCGATCGCCTCGAGCGGGTCCACGACGTTCCCCTTCGTCTTGGACATCTTCGCGCCGCCGGCGTCCTTGACCATGCCGTGGAGGTAGATCGTCTCGAACGGCGGTTCGCCCAGGAAGTGGATCCCCAGCATCATCATCCGGGCGACCCAGAAGAAGATGATGTCGTACCCGGTCTCCATGACCGTGCCGGGGTAATAGCGCCGCAGGTCCGCGGTGTCGTCGGGCCAGCCGAGCGTGGAGAACGGCCACAGCCCCGAGCTGAACCACGTGTCGAAGATGTCGGGATCCTGCTCGAGCTCGGTGGCCAGGCGGCCGCACGCCTCGCAGGCGCTCGGGCCCGCGGGCGCGTCGCTGACCGTGACGTGGCCGTCCGGGCAGTACCACGCCGGGATCCGGTGGCCCCACCACAGCTGGCGGCTGACGTTCCAGTCGCGGATCTCGGTCAGCCAGTGCTCCCAGACCTTCTCGAAGCGCTCTGGCAGGATCCGGGTCCGGCCGGAGCGGGTCGCCGCGAGGGCCTGCTCCGCGAGCGGCCTGGTCCGGATGAACCACTGGATCTTGAGGCGGGGCTCGATGGCGTCGCTGCTGCGCTGGCAGCGGCCGATGATCATCTCGTGGGCCTTCGTCGCCTCGAGATCGCCCATCGCCTCGAGGTCGGCCAGGATCCGCTGTCGGGCGTCGTAGCGGTCGAGGCCGGCGTAGGAGCCGGCGGCCGCGTTCAGCCGTCCGTCGTCGTCCAGGATGTTGATCGCCGGGAGACCGTGGCGGAGGCCCGTCGCGTTGTCGTCCGCGTCGTGGGCGGGGGTGATCTTCACCGCACCGGTCCCGAACTCGCGCTGGACGACCTCATCGGCGATGACCGGAACGGGACGGTCGACGAAGGGGATGACGACCGTCCGTCCGACCCAGTCGGCGTAGCGTCGATCATCCGGGTGGACCGCGACCGCGACGTCGCCGAGGATCGTCTCCGGGCGGGTCGTGGCGACCGAGATCCAGCTGTCGGGATCGGGCCGTCCGGCGTCGTCGAGAAGGTGATAGCGGACCGTCCAGAGCGTCCCCGTCTCCGGCGTCGGGACGACCTCCAGGTCGCTGACGGAGGTCCGGCAGCCGGGGCACCAGTTGACGAGGGCCTCGGTCCGGTAGGCGAGCCCGTCGCGGTAGAGCCGGGTGAACGCGGTCCGGACGGCCTTCGAGCTGACCTCGTCGATCGTGAACCGGGTCCGGCTCCAGTCCAGTGACGATCCGAAGCGGCGACTCTGGCGCAGGATCGTGTCGCGGGTCTGCTCGACGAACGCCCACATCCGCTCGAGGTAGCGCTCCCGGCCGAGGCTGGTGCGGCTCTCGCCCTCCTTCTCGAGGATCCGGTCGAGGACGACCTGGGCGGCGATCGAGGCATGGTCGAGCCCGGGCAGCCAGAGCGTGGGACGACCCTGCATCCGGGCATGGCGGACCATCACGTCCTCGACGTCGGCGGTGAAGGCATGGCCGATGTGGAGTGCGCCGGTCACGTTCGGCGGCGGCTGGACGATGACGAACGGCTTCCTGCCCTGGTCGGCTCGCGAGCCTGCCCCGTCGGGCGCGAAGACGTCCGCGGCCAGCCACCGATCGTAGATCGCGCCCTCGACCTCGGCCGGCGCGTACGTCTTCGGGAGGTCCGGCCGGCCCTCGTTCGTGGTGCTGTCGGTCATCGTCGTCCTGCCTCGTCAGAATCGAAACGCCCCGCTTGTCCAGCGGACGAACGGGGTCGTGGTACCACCTGCTGGTTCGAGCCCGGGCGCATCGGCGGTCATCCCGTCGGCGACCTCCCGGCCTCCTCTTGGCGCGCTATCGGACGCCATCCGCACGGCTCGCGAGCGACGTTCACGCCCCGGATCCCCGCGCGGCTCGCACCGTCCCGCGCTCGCTTCGGGCCCTCTGGGCGCTACTCCTCTCGGTCGACACCGTGAGGGCGGGAGTGTAGCACGGCCCGTCGAGGGCCCCGGACAGGGCCCAGGGAGAGTCCAGGGAGAGTCCGGCACGCCGTCGCGTGGGATACTCCCGACGGGTGTTCGCACCCGTGCCAGCCGCACGGCCGTTGCGGCCACCACTGCCGTGGCCAGGGGCCGATCCGTCCACTGGGAGCGGAGACGACCGTGCGTCTTGGGATCGTTCTGGACTACACACTCCAACTCGAGGACCAGCTCCGACAGGTCGAGGAGGCCGAGGCGGACGGTTTGGACACCGCCTGGTCGCTCCACATCCTCCAGTCCGGCCTCGACGCGCTGACGCTCCTCGCCCTGGCGGGGCGCCGCACGGAGCGCATCGAGCTGGGCACCGCGGTCGTCCCGATCTACCCGTATCACCCCCTCGCGCTCGCCGGGCACGCCATGACGGCCCAGGTCGCCTGCGGGGGACGCCTCACGCTGGGCATCGGGGTCTCTCATCAGCCGGTCGTCGAGGATGTGCTGGGCGAATCGTGGCGCCCGCCTGCCCGCTACATGCGCGAGTACCTCTCGGTCCTCCTGCCGCTCATCCGTGGCGGAGAGGTCGACTTCAACGGCGGGATGCTGCGGGTGAAGGCCCACTACCAGGTCCCGGGCGGCACATCGATGCCGGTCATGCTGGCGGCCCTCGGACCGGCGATGCTCCGGCTCGCCGGCGAGACGGCCGACGGGACGATCACGTGGATGGCCGGACCCCGCGTGCTCGAGACGGAGATCATCCCGGGCCTCATGCGGGCTGCATCCGGACGACCGGCACCGCGGGTCTGCGCCGCACTCCCGATCGCGGTGACGGACGACCCGGACGAGGCGCTCGCCCAAGCCGCAGATCGCTTCCGCCATTACGCCACCCGACCGAGCTACCGACGGCTGCTCAACCTGGAAGGAGTCGCCGGACCCGAGGGCATCGCGATCGTCGGGAACGAAGCGGAGGTCGAACGACGGCTGCGCGCCCTGGCCGACATCGGCGTGACGGATTTCGCCGCGATCATCTTCCCGGCCACGGACGATGCCGCCACGTCGACCGCCAGGACTCGCGAGTTGCTTCGCGGGCTGGTCGCCCGTGGACCGGAACTTGGCGCCGGCTGAATGATCCGGACCCTGGTCGGCCCGGCTCGGTCGGATCGAGAAACGCTCGACGCCCGATTCGGTCCGTCGGGATCGCCCGGGGCCGGAACTTGGCGCCGGCTGAATGATCCGGACGCTGGGCGGTCCGGCTCGGTCGGATCGAGAACGCTCGACGCCCGGATTCGGTCCGTCGGGATCGCCCGGGGCCGGAACTTGGCGCCGGCTGAATGATTCGGACGCTGGGCGGTCCGATTCGGTCGGATCGAGAACGCTCGACGCCCGGATTCGGTCCGTCGGGATCGCCCGGGGCCGGAACTTGGCGCCGGCTGAATGATTCGGACGCTGGGCGGTCCGATTCGGTCGGATCGAGGACGCTCGACGCGGCCCGCCCCCGGATTTATTCACTCGGCGCCAACGCGCGAGCGAAGAGCGGAACGGGTGGGTCGGCCGCGGCTTCCGGCCCGGCCCGACCGGCGCCCACCCCCGGATTCATTCACTCGGCGCCAACGGGCGAGCGCGAAACGGCATCCGGCAGCAGGCGCACGCGCCAGTTCTGATCGACCGTCTGATCGACCGATGGCGCGACCGGTCTACGCCGTCTCGCCCCGCTCGGCGAGCCACTCCTCGTAGTTCGTCTCGTCGACGCCCTTGTCGACGTCCGACTTGGTCAGCAGGAGCGGGAGGCGGCCCTCGCGGATCGTCTCCTCGGTGATGATGCACTTGCGGATGTCGGTCCGCTCCGGGATGTCGTACATCACCTCGAGGAGCGCCTCCTCCACGATCGAGCGCAGCGCCCGGGCACCGGTCTTGCGGTCGAGCGCGACGTCCGCGGCAGCCACCAGGGCAGCCTCGGTGAACACGAGCTCCACCTTGTCGAGACCGAGGAAGCGCTGGAACTGGCGGGTCACCGCGTTCTTCGGCTCGGTCAGGACCCGGACCAGGTCCTCCGCCGTGAGCGTGGACAGCGTGACGACGACCGGCAGCCGGCCGACGAACTCGGGGATGAGCCCGAACTTGAGGAGGTCCTCCGGCATCAGCCGATCGAGGATCCGGCTGCGATCCGTCTTCGCGATCTGGGCCTCCGAGCCGAAGCCGATCGACTTCCGCCCGACCCGCTCCTCGACGATCTTCTCGAGCCCGTCGAAGGCGCCACCGCAGATGAACAGGACATTGGTCGTGTCGATCTGGATGAAGTCCTGGTGGGGGTGCTTCCGACCGCCCTGGGGCGGGACGTTGGCGACGGTCCCCTCGAGGATCTTGAGGAGCGCCTGCTGGACGCCCTCGCCGGAGACGTCCCGGGTGATCGAGGGGTTGTCCGCCTTGCGCGCGATCTTGTCGATCTCGTCGATGTAGATGATCCCGCGCTGCGCCCGGGCGACGTCGAAATCGGCGGCCTGGATGAGCCGCAGGAGGATGTTCTCGACGTCCTCGCCAACGTAGCCGGCCTCGGTCAGGCTGGTCGCGTCGGCGATGCAGAACGGGACGTCGAGGACCCGGGCGAGGGTCTGGGCCAGGAGGGTCTTGCCCGAGCCGGTGGGCCCGACCAGGAGGACGTTCGACTTCTGGAGCTCGACCTCGTCGACGGCGTGGCCGGCGTTGATCCGCTTGTAGTGGTTGTAGACCGCGACCGACAGGACCTTCTTGGCCCGGTCCTGGCTGATGACGTACTGATCCAGGGCGGACTTGATCTGGCGCGGGTTCGGCAGCTTGGCGGACTGCGGGCGCGTCTTCGGCGCCTCGAGCATCTCCTCCTCGATGATCTCCTGGCAGAGGTTGATGCACTCGTCGCAGATGTAGACGCCCTGGCCCGCGATCAGCTTGCGGACCTGTTCCTGGCTCTTCCCGCAGAAGCTGCAGCGGTACGGGACCTTGGGTCCCTTGGAGCTGCTTGTTGTCGTCATCCGCCCTGATCCATGCCTTCCGCTAGTCCCGGCTCTTCTTGGTCGCGGGGCCGCCCGCCTCCGGCTCGCCCGCCTCTGGCTCGTCCGGCTGCCGGACGATGATGCCGGCGTCATGGGCCTGGGCGATCAGCGAATCGCCGGTCGCCGAGTAGACCGCGTCGATGATGCCATAGTCCCTGGCCTGCTCACCACTCAGGAAATAGTCCCGGTCCGTGTCCTTGCGGACCTTCTCCAGCGGCTGGCCGGTGTGGCGGGCCAGGATCTCGTGATTGACCTCGACGAGGTGCTCCCACTCCTTCATCTGGATCATCGCATCCGGGGCATTGCCGCGGAACCCGCCGGACCCCTGGTGGATCATGATCCGGCTGTTCGGCAGGGCGTAGCGCTTGCCCTTCGCGCCCGCGGCGAGAAGGACCGCCGCCATGGACGCGGCCATGCCGATGCAGATCGTGCTGACCGGGGCGCGCACGTACTGCATCGTGTCGTAGATCGCGAGGCCGGCGGTCACCACGCCGCCGGGCGAGTTGATGTAGAGGCTGATGTCGCTTCTCCGGATCCTCCGACTCGAGGAACAGGAGCTGGGCGATGACGAGGTTCGCGACGTGGTCCTCGATCGCGTCGCCGAGGAAGATGATCCGTTCCTTCAGCAGGCGCGAGTAGATGTCGTAGGCGCGCTCCCCCCGGCTGGAGGACTCGATGACCATCGGCACGAGCATGGTGGGTCTCCCTGGCGTGGGTCGAACGCCTCGGTCAGGCCGGGTCGGCGGCCGGGGCGGGGTCGGCGGAGTGGTGGTGGTGGTGGTCGGTCGCGCCCCGAGGTCGTCCGCCTCGGCGTCCAAGACGACCGACGGATCCGTGGCACCGATCGCCGCGGCGGAGGCGGTCGACGCGTCGCGAACGGCCGAGCGGTCGTCCTCCTCGGCGTGCGGCAGGGCCGGGTGCTCCGGATGGGCGGCCAGCCAGCCGTCGACCAGCGACTCGACGGTCCTCGTCCGGCGGAGGGTGCTCCGGATGAAGTTCCGGCCGCGCTCCGACTCGAAGTAGCCGACCGTCTTCGGATCGTCGGCGTAGCGCAGGCGGGCCTCGGCGATCTCCGCCTCGACCTCGGCGTCGGAGATCGCGACACCCTCCGCCTCGGCGATCTTCGACAGGACGAGGAGCGTCTTCACCCGCCCCTCGGCCCGGGACCGGAAGTCGATGTGGAGGTCCGCCTCGGACTTGTTCGCCACCTTGAGGTAGGCCGACTCGGCGATCCCCTGGCGGGCGAGGGTCGCCCGGAACTCGTCGTGCATGACCTCGACCTCCTGCTCGATGAGGACGTCGGGCAGCTCGAGGGTCGCGTTCGCGACGGCGTACTCGATGATCCGGTCGGCGAACGAGTGGCGGGCCTTGTCGAGAGCGTTCCGCTCGAGCCGGTGGCGGATCTCGGTGCGCAGCGCGGCGAGGTCCGCGAAGTCGCCCATCGAGCGAGCGAACTCGTCATCCTCCGCCGGCGGCACCTTCTCGCGGAGCTCCCTGAGGTCGACCGCGAAATGGGCGGCCTGGCCGGCCAGGGTCGGCTCGGCGTACGCCTCCGGGAAGGTGATGTCGAACTCGATGGAGTCGCCCACGGACAGGCCCACGACGTGGTCCTCGAAGCCCGGGATGAGGCGCTCCTCGCCGAGGATCAGCGGCATCCGCTCGGTCGTGCCACCCTCGAACGGGACGCCGTCGCGGGTCCCGGCGAAGCCGATCACGGCGTAGTCGCCCTTCGCGGCCGACCGATCCTCGACCGGACGGAGCGAGGCGTTCTGGTCGCGCAGCTCGTCGATGACGGTCTGGACCTTGGTGTCGTCGGTCGGCTCGATCTCCGGGGCGAACGGGAAGTCCCGGTAGTCACCGAGCCTGACCTCCGGCGGGACCTGCACGGTCGCCGTGAACCGGAAGGGCTTGCCCTCCTCCGCCTGGACGACGTCCACCGCGGCCTGCGCCAGCGGCACCAGCTTCTGCTCGCGGATCGCCTCGCGGTACGCCTCCTGGATGAGGAGCTCGACGGCCTCGTCGAGGACCGCCTCCGTGCCGAGGACGCGCTCGAGCATGAACCGGGGCGCCTTGCCTGGGCGGAAGCCGGCGACCTTGGTGCGCCGGGCGAGCCGGCGGACAGCCTCGTCCACGGAGCGGCCGAGGCGCTCGGGCGGCAGCTCGAACTCGAGCAGAAGGGAGGAGTTGGGGGCGGGGGTGGTGGTGACGTTCATCGTGGCCCGATTATAGGTGCGGCAGCCCCGGCCGACCGGTGACCGTCACCATGCCCGCTCGCACGCTCCTGGATCAAGTGGTAGGCGAGGTCGGGGTCGAACCGACACGCCGCTCACGCGGCACCGGCTCCTAAGGCCGGCGCGTCTGCCATTCCGCCACTCGCCCGCGGACAGCGTACAGGGTCACTCGCCGGACAGCAGCCGCGAGAGCAGGCGGCGGCCGGCGAGCCGGCTGCCCGTCCTGATCAGGTGGGCGGCGGCCTCGGACGCGGCGTCCTTCACGTTGCGCTTCGCGCGGCTCCGGCTGATCTTCTCGAGGTACCGGGCGAACTCCCGCTCGACCGTGCCCCGGACCGCGTCACCGCCCGTCCCGAGGCTGCGCAAGACCTTCTCGATCTCCTCCGGGAGCATCGATGCGGGGAGCGGCGAGGGCGCTCCGAAGAGCGCGCGCCGCGCGCCATGGACGATCCGGCGGGGCCCGCCCAGGACGAGGAACGCCGCGCCGCCGGCCATGGCCGCCGAGCGGCCCGGGGCGCGCCTGACCAGGGCCGGGATGTCGGCCGCCGCGCGGGCCGAGGCCCCCAACTGGCCGATCTCGGCGTCGAGATCGGCGCGGGCCGCTAGGACTTCGGCCCGAGCGGCGTCCGTTCGCGCACCCACTCGATCGTCTCCTTCGTGGTCTCGATGGTCCGGGTCGGGTAGAACTTCCGCATGAACGCCTCGGGGTCGATCCCGGTCCGGTAGGCCTCCCGCCCGGACAGGCCGGCCCATGCACCGAGCGCGGTGGCCACACCCAGCGCGATGCCGACCCGAGGGCCGAACGTGATCGCGCTGAACGCGCCGACGATGGCGCCGCCGAGCGCACCGACGAGCCCCCAGCCGAGTGCTCCGGCGACCGTCGCGCCGAGCGTCCCGCCCGCGCTCGACCGCGCGCCAGCCACAATCCCCAGCACGAGCCCCAGCCCGGCCCCGACGCCGAGCCCCAAGACGAGCGGCCGGTTCACCGGCGCGAGGCTGGGGGCGACCGCGGCGCCGAGCGCCTCCCACAGCCGGTTCGGCAGGGAGAGGCTGGCCACGACCGCCACCACCGCCCCGACCAGGATCGCCGGCGCGAGCCGGGCGAGAAGGCGTTGCTTCGGGACGTCGAGCGCCACGAGCACGCACACCAGGGCGGCGGTCAGGGTCAGCTCGGTGGCGTGGAGGACGCCCCAGCCGATCGAGCCGAACAGCCACTCCCCGATGAACAGGCTCGAGCCGACGGTCACGAGGATGACGGCGAAGAGGGCCAGACCGAGCGCGGCGCCGGCGAGGAAGGCGACCCGCTTCGCCTCGGCGAGGATCTCGGACAGCTCCGCCCTGGCCAGCGCGACGTGGGCGGTGACGAGCCGGAGGACGGCCGCGCGGGTCGACCGAAACTGGCCGCGGAAACCGCGCCGGGGCTCGCCGGAGGAGCCGGGCGGCGGCGGAGGCGGCGGAGGCGGCGGAGGCGGGGCATCGCCGGACGGGTCGGTCACGGGCGGCAGATCGTCCAGGGTCGGGGCTCCTGGCAGGTTCCATTCACGGGGAGCGATCCGATGATAGCAGCGCGTCTCAGGCGGCCGGTCCGAACGTTCGCTCGTCGAGCCGCTCGGCGGCGTCGAAGAACCCGTACGTCCGCCGGAGCGCCGCGTCGGCCCGCCGGAGCTGGCGGCCACTGGCGATCCGCCACAGCTCGCGCTCGAGCTCCTCGATCCGCTCGACGAGCTCCGCGGGCCCGCGCGGGGTCGGGATGTCCGCATAGGTCCGCCGGCCCGCCGGGAAGCGGACCTCGTCCTGGGGCATGCGGGGCAGGTAGGCGAAGACGAGGCGGGCATGGGCGAGGGCGGTCAGGGCGCGGATGTCCGCCGGGAACAGTCGCGAGCCGAGCCCCTGCAGGCGCGCCCGCTCCCACTCCGCCTCCGTCCGGGCGGCCGTCACCTCGGCCGGGGTCCGGGGCGGCTCGACCCGGGCAAGGCCGGAGCGCAGGACGACGTGGCGCAGCTCGTCGACGTCGGCCATCTCCGTGCGCAGCCAGCCCTGGACGCCGGCCTCGATCGCCTCGACATGGGGCAGCGTCGCGTCGGCCAGAAATGCCGCGCCGCCGGGCGGCAGCTCCCCCGCACCGAGCAGTCCATCGAGGACCAGGCGGGTGCGATGGACCAGCTCCAGGAGCCGGTCGAACTCCGAGAAGCCGCTGCGATCGAGTCCTGTCATGGTCGACCCCACCGTCCGCGCCCCGGCTGACCGGGGCTCACTTCGAGGGTAGCGCGTCCGCGGCCGCGCGTGTCGGATCGTGGCGCGACCTGACGCCCGACGCCTCGGTCCGGAGGTACCCACCCGAGCGGGCGTTCGTCACCCCCCGGACGGGCACGTGCGCTACGCTCGCATCCCATGAGCCGCCCTCCCGCCCCTGGCGCCACCGCGCCGCACGACCGACGCATCGAGACCGCCGAGCTCCTGTCGATCGGCTCCGAGCTGACCACCGGCGAGACCCGCGACACGAACGCCGGCGAGCTCGCCCGGTCGCTCACCGAGGCGGGCGTCGTCGTCGGCCGGATCACGGCGCTGCCCGATCGCCGCGACGTGGTGGAAGAGGCGTTCCGGATCGCGCTGGCACGCTCCGACCTCGTCGTGTCGACCGGTGGGCTCGGCCCCACGCCGGACGACCTGACCCGCGAATCGATCGCGGCCGTGTGCGGCGAGACCCCGGCCGTCGACCCGGAGCTGGAGGCCTGGCTCCACGGGCTGTGGGACCGCCGCGGGATCCCGTTCCCGGCCATCAACCTCAAGCAGGCCTGGCTCATCCCGTCAGCACGGCCCCTGATCAACCCGCTCGGCACCGCGCCGGGCTGGTGGGTGGATCGGCCGGATGGCCGCATGGCGGTCCTCCTGCCCGGACCACCGCGCGAGATGCGCCCGATGTGGCGCGACGAGGCCCTTCCCCGCCTGCGCGAGCGCGGCCTCGGGGCGGACCGGGCCGTCCGCACGCTCCGACTCACGGGGATCGGCGAGTCGGCGGTCGCCGACCGGCTCGGCGAGCCGCTCCTGCGCCAGGCGAACCCGGAGGTGGCGACGTACGCCCGGGCGGACGCCGTCGACGTCCGCCTGTCCGCCGTGGCCGAACCCGCCCGCGCCGACCGTCCCGCGGCCACGGCCGCGGAGCTCCTCGACGACGTCGAGCCCCTCGTCCTCGGCGCGCTCGAAGGCCACGTCTGGGCCCGCGGCACGACGACCTGGCCGGAGGCGATCGGTGCGGAGCTCGAGCGGCTGGGGTGGACGCTGTCCGCCCGGGAGATCGGCGGCGGCGGGGCGCTCGGGACGCTCCTCGGGGGTCCGGCCTGGCTCGACCGGGCCGAGGCGCTCAAGGCCACAGGCAACTCGCCGGGCAGGACCGACGTGGCCACCGAGGCGCGGGCCGTCCGCGAGGCCGGGGGCTCGGCCGTGGGGCTCGCGCTCGCGGTGCGACCCCGCGGACCGGACACGGTCGCCTCGGTCGCGGTCTCCACGCCCTCGGAAACGGTGCGCAAGCGGAGCATCGTCTTCATCGGCGGGGAGCTCGGCCGATCCCGGGCCGCGCTGGCCGCCGCCGGCTTCCTCCTCGTCGTCCTCCGTCGGGCGGGCGCCTAGCGCCGGGCGGTGCGCACGAGCCCGGTGGCGGACCCTGGGCGATGCGGCTGCTGCATGGAATCACGCTCGGCCGCGCTCGGCCACGGATCAGGATCGACAGAACGCCACCCTGGCCACGCTCGGCCGGTCAGCGATCCATGCGTGGGCCGCATCACGGCCCCGCGACCGCCTCGTGCCCGCCGGGCGGGCGCCTAGCGCCGGGCGGTGCGCACGAGCCCGGGCAGATCGAGGATGACGATCGCGTCCCGCTCCAGCCGGATGATCCCATCGTCGACGAAGGTCCCGAGGAGCTTGTTCACGCTCTGGCGGGTGGCCCCGATCATCGCCGCGAGGTCCCCCTGGGTGAGCGGCCCGTCGAGCCGGATCGTGCCGCCGTCGCCGGGCACGCCCGCCTCTTCGGCCAGCCTCGCGAGGCGCGCAGCGAGCCGGCCGGTGATATCGAGGAAGTGCAGCTCCTCCACGTGGCGGGTGAGCCGCCGCAGCTCGCCGGCGAGGGCCGCGAACAGCGCGTCGCGAGCGCCCGCCTCGGTCTCGATGAGCTCCCGGAAACGATCCCGCGGGAGGACGAGCGTCTCGGTCGGCTCGAGCGCGACCGCGGTCGCCGAACGTGGGGCGCCGTCGATGAGCGCGAGCTCGCCGAAGAACTCGCCGGGTCGAACGGTCGCCAGGATGGCCTCGTCACCATCCTCTGAGGGAAGGAGGATCTTCACCGCTCCGGCGGTGACGATGAACAGCGCGTCACCGGGATCGCCCTGGTGGAAGAGGACCTCGCCCCGGCGGAACCGCCGGGTGCGGGCCCCGGACGCGAGCCGGGCCAGCGTGGACCGGTCCAGCCCGACGAACAGGCGAACCTGCGCGAGCGCCTCGACCGCGGATTCACCCCCATGCATGACCGGCATGGTACAGGTCCAGGTGTCGGCGGGATGACAGACTCCGCGTCGGATGACCGTTCGGGAGTCCGTAGCGGGCGGGTCGATGCTGCTCGCGTGAACCGACCTTGGGAGCGCACGCCTGCCTGCCGCCGCCCGGCAGGTGCCCGATGCGCCTGACCGTCCTCGGCTGCGGCCCGGCCTCCCCCCAGCCCGACACGCCGGCCTCTGGCCTGCTGGTCGAATCTGGCTCGACCGCGGTCCTCCTCGACTGCGGCCAGGGCGTCGCGGCGAGGCTCGTCCAGCGCCTCGAGCCGGACCGGCTGTCGGCGGTCGTGATCGGCCATATGCACGCGGACCACTTCATCGACCTCGCCGCGCTGCGCTACCGGTTCGCGTGGGGCGGGCGATCCGCCTCCCGTCTGCCGGTCCACCTCCCGCCGGGCGGCCTCGAGCCGTTCACGGAGCTGGCCGGAATCGTGAGCGAGCGAGCGGGCTTCTTCGACGACGCGTTCGACGTGCGCGAGTACGAGCCCGCGACGCGGCTCCGGATCGGGGAGCTCACCCTCGACTTCATCGCCGGACGCCACTACGTGCGGGCGTGGGGCGTGGCCGTGACCGGCCCGGACGGATCGCGCCTCGTCTATGCGGGGGATACCGGCCCCAGCCCGGCGATGATCGCCGCGGCGACGGACGCGGACCTGCTCGTCTGCGAGGCCACGCTCGGCGAGGTCGCCGAGGACGATCCCGAGGCGCGCGGCCACCTCACCCTGGACGAAGCGCTCGCCCACGCGTGCGAGGCTCGTGCGCGACGGCTCGTCGTCACCCACTTCCCGTCGTCCCGGCGCGAGGCGATGGCGGCCCGCATCGCCCCCTTCGGGCCGGCGGTCACCCTCGCCCGGCCGGATCTCGTCATCGACGTTGGACCGGGGACCGCCGGCGACCGGTGGCCACGGTCGAGGCGAGGGTCGCCCGGAGGCGCTCCCGTTCAGGGCGACGCCCGACGACCAGGCTCAGCCGTCGGCTAGGTGATCGACAGGATCGGCGCCTCGCTGCGGGCGGCGCCGGACGCTCATCCGCGCGGCGACCGGCCTGGCGACAGCGTCGTCAGCGCCCGGCCGGCCGGGCCCGGCTCGCGCTGGGCGACCGCCGGGCACGCCCGACGTCGCCGCCCTGGCGGACGCGTGATGTCGAGCGGGATCGCCGCCGAGGAACTCGAGGCCGTGCTCGCTGCGCGAAGCGCTCGCCGCCGCCGCGGCCGAAGATCTCGGTCACCTCGCCGCAGTGCGGGCAGACGAACGCGGTCATGTTCTCGACGAGCCCGAGGACCGGGACGCTCATCCGCTGGAACATCGCGAGCGCCTTGCCGACGTCGCGCGAGCGACGACCTCCTGGGGCGTCGTCACGAGGACCGCGCCGCTGATCGGCACGGCCTGGGCGAGGGTCAGCTGGGCGTCGGACGTGCCGGGCGGCAGGTCGATGACGAGGTAGTCGAGCTCGCCCCACTCGACGTCGCGCAGGAACTGCTGGATCGCGCCGCCGACGAGCGGGCCGCGCCAGACGATCGGCTGGCCCTCGGGGACGAAGAACTGGATCGAGATCGCCTTCACGCCGTGGCGCTCGAGCGGCATGATCTTGTTGTTCGGCGCTCGCCTTCGGGCTGGCCCTCGAGGCCCAGCATCATCGGGATGTTGGGGCCGGTGATGTCGCGCGTCGAGCAGGCCGACCGACGCGCCCGCCTGGGCGAGCGCGACGGCGAGGTTGACGCTGACCGTGCTCTTGCCGACGCCGCCCTTGCCGGACGCGACCGCGATGATGTTCTTGACGCCCGGGACGAGCTGCTCGGCCTGGCGCGGCTGCGGCGCGGCGGACCATGGCGCCCCAGGTGATCGTCGACCGTCTCGACGCCGATCGCCGCCGAGCGCCGCGCGGGTGTTGCCCTCGATCTCGTCCTTGAGCGGGCAGGCCGGCGTCGTCAGCTCGATCGTGAACGCGACGTCGGCGCCGTCGATGGACGAGATCCTTGACCATGTCGAGGGTGACGATGTCGCGCCCGAGCTCGGGCTCCTGGACGGTGCGCAGGGCGTCGATGACGGCGCCTTCGGTGAGAGCGATCATCGGCGGTCGGAGTCGCTTCTGGCGACGGCTGCGGGTCGGACTTCTGACAGCCGAGGCGTCGATATCGCTACCCGGGCGCGCCCGAGACGCCGTCGAACGCCGGATCGCCGCGGCGGGTCGACGACAGCCGGGGCGTCGCGAACCGTCGGCCACGTACGATCTCGCGAGCGAGGCCGCATCGTGTGCGAATTCGCTGCATGCCGCACCACGTTGACACCGTCCGGCGATGTGCCTACCCTCCGGCGCACCTATCGCTCGCACGCCGACGAGCGTCGCAGGACGGTCTGCGTCGCCCCAGGTCGCAGACCGTCCCCGAGTGCGGCGTCGGTCGTTCCAGCTCGCCCAGGAGTGCGAGCGAGACGTGCCCGACGTCGACGTCCGGCTCGTCGAGGTGGTCAAGGCGTTCGGCGACGTCGTCGCCGTCGACCACATCGACCTCGAGGTCCGGGACGGCGAGTTCTTCAGCCTCCTCGGCCCGTCGGGCTGCGGCAAGACGACGACCCTGCGGATGATCGGCGGCTTCGAGCAGCCGACGTCCGGGCTGATCGAGCTCCAGGGCCAGGACGTCACCTGGCTGCCGCCCTACAAGCGCAACGTCAACACGGTCTTCCAGAACTACGCCCTGTTCCCGCACCTGACGATCTACGAGAACGTCGCCTTCGGCCTGCGCCGCACGGAAGGTCAAGGACGCGGAGGTCAAGACGCCGCGTCACCGAGATGCTCGAGCTCGTCGAGCTGCCCGGCTACGAGACGCGCAAGCCGACCCAGATCTCGGGCGGCCAGGCGCAGCGCGTCGCGCTCGCCCGGGCGCTCATCAACCGGCCGGCCGTCCTCCTCCTCGACGAGCCGCTCGGCGCCCTCGACCTCAAGCTGCGCAAGCAGATGCAGGTCGAGCTCAAGCGGATCCAGCAGGAGGTCGGGATCACGTTCATCTACGTGACCCACGACCAGGAGGAGGCGATGACGATGTCCGATCGCATCGCCGTCATGAACCAGGGCCGCTACGAGCAGCTCGGCGACCCCGAGAGCCTCTACGAGCGCCCGACGACGCGCTTCGTCGCCGGCTTCCTCGGGGTCAGCAACCTGCTCCCGGCGACGCGTCGACGGCAGCGCCGACGGCTACGCCGCTGCTCGAGCTCGCCGACGACACGCGCGATCCGGGTGCCGGCGCGCCGCTGGTCGACGGCGGCGACGGCCGTCGAGCGTCGGCGTCCGGCCCGGAGAAGATCCGCCTGCGCGAGCCGCGCGAGGACGCCCCGGCCGGCCACAACCGATGCTCGGGCATCGTCCGCGACGCGTCGTACCTCGGGGTCAGCACCCAGTACATCGTCGAGGCGCGCGGGGGCGCCCGGCTGACCGTCTACGAGCAGAACGTCGAGCGGGCCACGAGGGCCGAGCTGTGGGCGCCCGGCGAGGAGGTCCGCCTGACCTGGTCGCCGGACCACACGTTCGTCGTCCGCGGCGAGCCCGCGGGCGCCACCGGGGTATCGATCGACAGGCCGGCATCGGAGCCGGCGGTAGCTCAGGCGTAGGCGACCGGACCCACCGGCGTCACGCCACAGGGAGGACACGATGACCGATCACGACGCCACCCGACCCGTAGGGGTCATCAGCCGCCGCCGCTTCCTCCAGGGCTCTGCCCTGGCCGGATTCGGCGCATTCCTCGCCGCCTGCCGGCCCGCCGGCGCGGGCCTCCCCGACGCCATCCGTAGCGGCCTCGGCGGCACCCTCGGCTGCGGCATCGGAGGCTCCGTCGGCGTCGGCTGGGCCGCTCGGAGGCAAGCTGAACTTCGCCAACTGGACGGCCTACATCGACCTGACCGTCGTTGCCGGCGCGGACGGCGATGAGTACAAGCTGCCGTCGCCGACCCTCGACCAGTTCAAGGAAGTGACGGCGATCGAGGTCAACTACCAGGAGTCGATCAACGACAACGAGGAGTTCTTCGGGACGGACCTCCAGGCGCCGCTCAGCCAGGGCAAGTCGACCGGCTGGGACATCGTCGTCCTGACCGACTTCATGGCCGCCCGGCTGATCCGCCTCGGCTGGGTCGAGACGATCGACACGGCCGACATGCCGAACTTCCCGACGAACCTCGAGGACGCCTACCTGACGCGATCGTTCGACCCGGACGCGAAGATCGACCGCGCCCTGGCAGTCGGGCATGACCGGGCTCGGCTTCGACCAGGCCAAGACCGGCCAGCTCGACCAGCCTCGAGGCGTTCTGGCGACACGAAGTACAAGGGCAAGGTGACTACCTCATCCGAGATGCGCGACACGGTCGGGCTGGCGGCCATCCGGCTCGGCTTCGACCCGGCGACGCGATCACCGACGAGCAGTTCGACAAGGCGCTCGCCGAGGTGAAGAAGGCGGTCGACGCGGGCATCGTCCGCACGATCACGGGCAACGACGTACGCCGAGGACCTCGCCGCGGGCGACGTCGTCCTGGCGATGGCCTGGTCGGGCGACATCATCCAGCTCCAGCTCGACAAGAAGACCGTCCAGTTCGCGGTCCCCGAAGGAGGGCGGCATGCTCTGGACGGACAACATGCTCATCCCCAAGGGCGCCGCGAACAAGACGCAGGCCGAGGCGTTCATCGACTTCTACTACGACCCGGCGATCGCCGCCCAGGTCGAGGCCTGCGTGAACTACGTCTGTCCGGTCAAGGGCGCCAAGGAGGCGCTCATCGCGATCGACCCGGACATCGCCAACAACCCGCTGATCTTCCCGCCGGCCGACGTCCTCGCCCGGGTCCACGTCTTCAAGGGCCTCGACGAGGCGACCGAGAAGAGGTACCTCGAGGCCTGGAACGCGGTCATCGGCCTGTAGCACGCTGACGGCCGAGCCGGTCGGGATCGCCCCGGCCGGCTCGCCTCGCCATCCCTCGGAGTCGACGATTTGGCTGGCTGGCTCCATCGCCATCGGAACCTGACCCCGTACCTGCTCCTGGCGCCGGGGCTGCTCTGGCTGGTCATCTTCTACGTCTACCCGGCGGTCCAGATGTTCGTGAAGTCGCTGTCGACCGGGATCGATCGAGCACGGGTTCACGTTCAGCTTCGAGAACTGGCCAACTACCCCGACGGCCTGTCGACGGTACTCGGACCAGTTCGCCCGCTCGATCGTCTACGGCGGCTCGCGGCGACGATCGTCGCGTTCCTCATCGGCTATCCCGCTGGCGTACGCGATCGCGTTCCGGGGCGGGCGGCTACAAGAACCTGCTGCTGTTCCTGGTCATCGCCCCGTTCTTCACGAGCTTCCTGCTGCGGACGCTGTCGTGGAAGATCATCCTCGGCCGACAACGGGCTGTTCCTCGGCCCGCTCAAGGCCATCGGGGTCGCCCCCGAGGACTTCCGGCTGCTGGCGACGCCGGCGGCGGTCGTCGCCGGAATCACCTACAACTTCCTGCCGTTCATGACCCTGCCGCTGTACGTCGCCCTGGAGAAGATCGACAAGCGGCTCGTCGAGGCCGCCGAAGACCTCTACGCCGGCCCGTGGCGGCCGGGCGGGACGATCGCCGGCGCTCTCGTCGGGGCCGGCCTGCTCGGCCTCCTGACGGCGATCTTCGAGTGGGCGGTGCCGGTCGGGCTCGTCGCCGGCGGGGTCATCGGGGCGGTGGTGGGGACGCTGTTCGTGTCAGCAGTCGTTCCTGCGGGTCGTCCTGCCGCTGTCGCTGCCGGGCGTGTTCGCCGGCTCGCTGCTCACGTTCATCCCGGCGGTCGGCGACTACGTCAACGCCGAGCTTCTCGGGACGCCGTCGGCGCAGATGATCGGCAACGTCATCCAGGCCCGCTTCCTCAAGCTCAACGACATCCCGACGGCTTCGGCCCTGTCGTTCATCGCTGATGGCCGCGATCCTCGTCGGGGTGTTCATCTACGCCCGGGTCCTGGGGACCGAGGAACTCACCGGCGGGGGCGTCTGATGGCCGCCGCGATTCCGGTCGGCGGCACGCCGTCGCCGGCCGCTCGTCGGCGCGGGTCGTCCACTGGTTCAAGCGCTGGCTCCTGCCGATCTACGCGATCTTCGCGGTCGGTCTACCTGATGCTGCCGGTCGCGGTGATGATCCTGTTCAGCTTCAACAACCCGGCCGGGAAGTTCAACTTCGTGTGGCGGGAGTTCTCGCTGGGGGCGTGGCTCAACCCGCTCGGCCGGCCAGGACTGGGCGATGCGGTTGCCAACAGCCTGCTCGTCGCGTTCCTGTCGACGCTCATCGCCACGATCCTCGGAACGCTCATCGCGCTGGCCCTCGTCCGCTATCGGTTCCGCGGCCGGAGCGCGACCAACCTCCTGATCTTCCTGCCGATGTCGACGCCGGAGATCGTCCTGGGCGCGTCGCTGCTGACGCTGTTCATCGCGTCGAACCAGTTCGCGTTCATCCCCGAGGGGACGTTCTACCCGCTCAGCCTCCACACGATCCTGATCGCCCACATCATGTTCAACATCAGCTACGTCGTGGTCACCGTGAAGGCCCGGCTGGAAGGCTTCCCGCGGCACCTCGAAGAGGCCGCCATGGATCTCTGCGCCAACGAGTGGACCACCTTCTGGCAGGTGACCTTCCCGCTCATCCTGCCGGGGATCATGGCCGCGGCTCTGCTGGCCTTCAGCCTGTCGATCGACGACTTCGTCATCACGAACTTCACCTCGGGGCAGGCATCGACCTTCCCGCTCTTCATCTACGCCTCTCAGAAGAACGGCGTGCCCGTCCAGGTGAACGTCATCGGCACGATGATCTTCGGGACGGCCGTGCTCCTCGTGATCCTGTCGACCCTGCTCCAGCGGCGCTCATCGGGGGGCCGCTGATCGGGATGCGCGACGAGACGCCGTTGGGGGTGTCCGGTCGGATCCGGATCGCCGAGGCGGCCCGGATGGTCGGCGTCTCGCCCTCGGCGCTGCGCCTCTGGGAGTGCCAGGGCCTGGTGAGCCCGACCCGCGGTCAGAGCGGCCAGCGGCTCTACTCCGGCGACGATGTCGAGCGGCTCCGCTCCGTCCACCGTCTGCGCCGCTCGAACGGGCTGAACGCCGCCGGGATCCGCCACCTCCTGGGCGACGCGTCCGGCCCGTCCGGGACCGCGGCCGTCCCGTCACCGACGAGCGACGCCGCGGCGACAGGCGAGCGGCTGCGCACCCTCCGCACCCGGCTGGGCCTCAGCCTCCGCGAGGCGGCCGCGCGTGCGGACCTGTCGGTCTCCTTCATCTCGGCGGTCGAGCGCGGGGTCACCGGCGCGTCGCTGGCGGCCCTCACGCGGCTGATCTCGGCCTACGGGTCGACCCTGGGCGAGGTCCTGCGCGTCGCGGAGCCGCGGGCGGGCCGGCTCGTCCGCCCGGCCGACCGGCCGGTCCTCGACCCGGGCGGCGGGATCCGGATCGAGGACCTCGCAACCTCCCCGACCCAGCTCGAATCGCAGCTCTTCGTTCTCGCGCCGGACGCCTCCAGCGACGGCTACTATGCGCACCAGGGCGAGGAGTTCATGTACGTCCTGTCCGGTTCGCTCAAGGTCTGGCTCGACGACGCCGAGGAGTACGAGCTTGCCCCGGGCGATGCCCTGACATTCCCGTCCACGCTCGCCCATCGCTTCCGGGCACTCGGCCCCGCCGAGACCCGGCTCATCTGGGTGAACACTCCGCCGACCTTCTGACCCGCCGTGGCCCCGGGGTCCGTCTCCGGGTCCACCATCCAGCAGGAGTCCTTCGATGCTCGACACCCGCCCCGACGCCGATACCGCGGCCGCCGATGCCGCGGCCGCCGATACCCTGCCCGACCGGAGCGTCGTGCCGCCGGTCTGGGGCCGGATCACCAACCTGACCGTGGACCGCGGCCAGGGATCCTGGCTGATCACCACGGACGGCGAGCGCTACCTCGACTATTCCTCGGGCATCGGCGTGACCAACACCGGCCACGCCCACCCGCGGGTCGCGGCCGCGGTCGCGGCGCAGGCCGCCAAGCTCCTCCACGGCCAGCAGAACATCGTCTTCCACGAGCCGGGGCTCCGGCTGTACGACCGGCTCCGGACGGTCCTGCCGGGCGAGGGCTGGGGCGCGTTCCTGTCGAATTCCGGGGCCGAGGCGGTCGAGGCGGCGGTCAAGCTCTCCCGGGTCGCGACCGGTCGGCCGGTGATCCTCGCCTTCCGCGGCGGCTACCATGGCCGGACGGCCCAGACGATGGCCCTGACCACCGCCAAGGACGTCTACCGCGCGGCATTCGAGCCGCTCCCCGGCTCGGTCTACCACACGGCCTTCCCGTACTGCTACCGGGCCGCCGGGGGCGGCCACTCGCCGGACGCCTGCACGTGCGATTGGGAGGCCCAGCTCGACCTGACCTTCCACCAGTACATCTACCCGGAGAAGGTGGCGGCGATCATCGTGGAGCCGGTCCTCGGCGAGGGCGGCTACATCGTCCCGCCACCGGGCTTCCTGCCGCGGCTCCGGGAGATCACCCGCCAGCACGGGATCCTGCTCATCGCGGACGAGGTCCAGACCGGGTTCGGGCGAACCGGCAAGATGTTCGCGGTCGAACACTGGGGCGTGGAGCCGGACATCCTCACGATGGCCAAGGGGATCGCGTCCGGGTTGCCCCTATCGGGGATCATCGCGAAGCGCGAGCTCATCGAGAAGTGGCTGCCCGGGAGCCACGGCGGGACCTACGGCGGGAACGTCGTCAGCTGCGCCGCGGCCAACGCCACGCTCGACGTCATCCGCGACGAGGGCCTGGTCGAGAACGCGGCCGTGCGCGGCACGCAGTTCCTCGCGGGGTTGCGGCAGCTCGGGGCGAGGTACCGCTCGATCGGCGACGTCCGTGGGCTGGGGCTGATGCTCGCCCTCGAGTTCGTCAGGCCGGACGAGGGTGACGGGCGCGTCCCGGATCCCGATCTCACGAAGCGCGTCATCGCCGAGGCGCTCCAGCGCAGGCTCATCGTCCTGTCGGCCGGCACGTACGCCAACGTCTCGCGGATCATCCCGCCGCTGGTCACGACCGCCGACGAGGTCGACCTCGCTCTTGGCATCCTCGACGAGAGCCTGGCCGCGGCCGGGGCGTAGGGCTTCACACCGCGCCTCGATCCTCCCCGGCGGCTCCGTCCTCTCCGGCGGTGCCTGTCGCATGGCTCGTCCGCGTTGCCTGCTGCGCAACTGATGGCCGGAGTTCTGCCGGTTGACGCGGTAATGGGCCGCCGCTCGCCGGGTTCGTTGCAGGATCGGCAACGAACCGCGGGGGTCGTGATCGGTTCGCTCATGGCTGGGCCAGTCGGTTGTGTGACGGGCAACAGGCGGCAACCCGGAAGGCCGCTCGTGCCAGCCCGGCGCAGGCCCCGTGGCTAGCCCCGGAGCCGCCGCAGGACCTCGTCATGGAGCAGGCCGTTCGAGGCGAGGAGGGTGCGCGAGTCGATCCTGCGGGCACCCTCGAAGTCGGTCACCCGGCCGCCGGCCTCCTCGATGAGGACGAGCGGCGCGGCCGCGTCCCAGGCGGACAGGTCCGACCTCGACCATCGCCTCGGCGGCGCCCTCGGCGAGCAGCGCGTAGCCCCAGAAGTCGCCGAAGCCGCGCTCGCGCCAGACCTCGCCGAGCAGCGCCCTGAACCCGGGCGCCCGGCCGGACGCCTCGATGTCGTGCCCGGAGCCGTAGAGGAGCTGGGCGTCGGCGAGCGCCGCGACCCGCGAGACGTGGATGGCCGCGCGGCCCCTCCATCCCGGCGGCCCCGACCGCCCACGCTCCCCCGCCGCGCCGGGCGTACCAGCGCTCGCGGAGCGCCGGCGCCGAGAGCACGCCGAGCCTGGAGCTCGCCGTCCACCTCGACGGCGAGGAGCGTCCCGAACAGCGGCACGCCGCGGATGAAGTTGTGGGTGCCGTCGATCGGGTCGATGTACCAGCGGACGCGGCGCGCCGCCGGCCTCCGTGCCGTACTCCTCGCCGACCAGGCCGTGGTCCGGGAACGCGACCGAGATCCGTTCGCGGATGCAGCCGCTCGATCGCCTGTGTCGGCGGCGGTCACGAACGTGCGGTCCGGCTTGGTCATCGACCTCGAGGTCGCGCCGGAAGTGGCGCAGGGCGATCTCGTCGGCCTCGTCGCAGCGCCTGCGCGAGCGCGAGCCGTCGAGCCACGCCGTCGCGAGCTCGGCGTCCGGCCGGCCGAACCCGGCGATCGAGCCGCCGGAGCCGGTCGCCGGCGCGTCCGGACGGCTCGCCGCCGCCGATCACTGCATGCGGATCCTCTCGCCGGCCGGGTCGTACAGCGGCTCGCGCGCGACCTCGAAGCCGACCCACTCGCCGAAGACCTCGACCTCGCCGCGGGTCCCGATCGCGGCCCGGTCCGGCGGCAGGTAGGCGTAGGCGATCGAGCGCTCGACGGCGAAGCCGTAGCCGCCGCTGGTCACCCGCCCGACGATCGCGCCGTCGACCCGGACCGGCTCGTTGCCGAGGGCGACCGAGCGCGGGTCGTCGAGGACGAGGCAGCGCAGGCGCTTGCGCGGGCCGGCCGCCTTCGCCGCCACGAGCGCCTCGCGGCCGACGAAGTCGACCCCCTTGTCGAGCGCGACCGCGAAGCCGAGCCCCGCCTCGTACGGCGTCTCGTCCGGGGTGATGTCGCTCGACCAGACGCGGTAGCCCTTCTCGAGCCGCAGCGCGTCGATCGCCCGGTAGCCCGCCGGCGACCAGGCCGTGCGTCGCGCCCGGCCTCCCAGAGCGTGTCCCACAGCGCGCGGCCGTACTCGGTCGGCGCGTAGAGCTCCCAGCCGAGCTCGCCGACGTAGGTGACCCGCAGGGCGAGGACCGGCACGTTCCCGACGGTGATCTCGCGCGCGCGTGAGGTACGGGAAGCCGGCGTCCGAGACGTCGTCCGTGGTGCAGCGCGGCCAGGATGTCGCGGGCCCGCGGCCCCCACAGCCCGAAGCAGACCCGCGCCGAGGTGACGTCGTCGGACCAGCGACCGAGCCGTCGTCCGGGCAGGTGCGTGCGCAGCCAGCCGCAGGTCGTGGTTGCCCGAACGCCGTCCCGGTCACGATGCAGGAACCGGTCCGTCGGCCGAGCCGGGTGACGGTGAAGTCGCACTCGATCCCGCCGCGCCGGTTGAGCATCTGGGTGTAGACGATCGAGCCCGACCGGCCGGTCGACGTCGTTCGCGCACAGGCCGCTGGAGGAACGCGCAGGCGCCCGGCCCGGCGACCTCGATCTTGGCGAAGCTCGTCTCGTCGAAGAGCGCCGGCGGCCTGCCGGGTCGCGAGCGCCTCGGCGCCGATCGCCGGCGACCAGTGCTGGCCCGCCCAGCCGCGCGGCCGGAGTCGCCTCGTCGCCGGCGGCGTCGCGTTCGACTCGAACCAGTTCGGGCGCTCCCAGCCGGACTTCTCGCCGAAGGCCGCGCCGAGCTCGGCCAGGCGCGTCGTAGGTCGGCGACAGTCCGCAGCGGCCGGCCGGCCTGGCGCTCCTCGTTCGGGTAGTGGATGTCGTAGTAGGTCGCGTAGTTCTCGATCGTGCGCGCGAGCGTGTAGCGCCTGGCGAGCGGTAGGCTGCGCCCCGAACCGGCGGATGTCCATCTTCCAGAGGTCGAGCTCGGGCTCGCCGTCGACGATCCAGCTGCGCCATCTGGCGGCCGATCCCGCCGGCGCCGGCGATGCCGTGGGCGCAGAACCCGGCCGCGACGAAGAAGCCGCGGACCTCGCTCTCGCCGAGGATGAACTCGTTGTCCGGGGTGAACGCCTCCGGGCCGTTGATCATCCGGCTGACGCCCGCGTCGGCGATCGCCGGGACGCGCCGGATCGCGCCGTCCATGATCTCCTCGAACCGCGGCCAGTCGGGCGCCAGCAGCTTGCCGTTGAAGTCGGCCGGGACGCCGTCGAGCGACCACGGCGCCGGGTCGCGCTCGTAGCCGCCCATGCACAGCCCGCCGACCTCCTCGCGGAAGTAGACGAGGTTGTCCGGGTCGCGCAGCTGCGGGCAGGCCCGGGTGGACGCCCTCGATCGGCTCGGTGAACAGGTACTGGTGGGCCATCGGGATGATCGGGACGGTGACGCCGGCCATCCGCCCGATCTCCGGGGCGAACATCCCGCCGGCGTTGACGACGACGTCGGCGCGCGATCGTCCGCGCGCTCGCCGTCGTGCTCGACCGTCGACGCCGGTGACCCGGCCGTCGCTCGGCGCCGATCCCGACGACCCGCGTGTGCGGTCCGGATCCGCGACGCCGCGCTGCGCGGGCGCCGGCCGCGAGCGCCATGCGCGAGGCCCGGACGGATCGAGCCAGCCGTCGGTCGGCAGCCAGACCGCGCCGAGGACGCCATCGAGTCGACATCAGCGGGAAGCGCGCCTGGGCCTCCTCGGCGCCGATCAGCTCGAGCGGCAGGCCGAACGTCTTCGCCCAGCCGGCCTGGCGGCTGCAGCTCCTCGAAGCGCTCCGTGCGTGGAGGCCAGGCGGAGCGAGCCGACCTCGTGCCACGACGGGTCGACGCCGGTCTCGGCCGCCAGCCGCCGGTACAGCTCGGCGCCGTACATCATCATCCTGGTCAGGGTCACGGAGCTCGCGGAGCTGGCCGACGAGGCCGGCCGAGTGGAACGTCGAGCCGCGAGGTGAGCTCCGCCCGGTCGACGAGGACGATGTCCGTCCAGCCGAGCTCGGCGAGGTGGTAGGCGATCGACGTCCCGCCGACGCCGCCGCCGATGATCACCGCCCGGGCATGGTCCACCAGCACGCGCTGCCTCGTCCTTCCAGTGGGTCCCCCGCCGGACAGGGTACCGGCTCGGCGGCGCCGCCGTTCGGCCGGCGCGGGCGGCGGCCCGTCAGTGGCAGGCCGCCGTGCCGCCGTCCGTGAACGTCGAACCGGGCACGCCCACGAAGCGCCATTCGTACGTCGTCGGGTGCAGGGTCAGGACGAGGACGCCGTAGGTCCGCTGGTCCCACGACCTCGGAGTTCGGCGCGGAGGACCGGAAGCCGCGCAGCTCCTTGCCGCCGGTCCCCACGACGAACTCGCGGATCCCGCCCGCCTGGTCGGCCGTGCCGTCCGGGGCCTGAGGGGCGAACCGCTCGTAGTCGTGGTCGTGGCCGTTGACCACGACGTCCGCGCCGGCGGCGTAGAGGGCGCGCCAGAACGCGTCGGCGCGGGGATCGCCGCCGTGCTCGCCGGAGCTGAACCGGGGGTGGTGCCAGATCGCCAGGGTGCATCGGGCGGGATGGGCGGCCAGGTCCGCCGCGAGCCAGGCGCCCTGGGCCGAGGCGGCGTCGCAGCCGCCGACGGCGTCGCAGTTCGAGTTCAGGACGACGACGTGCCACGCTCCCGCGTCGTACGAGTACCAGCCGCCCGGGGCCCGTCCCGCCGCCGGCCCGAAGTAGCCGAAGTAGCCGTCCGCTCCCCGGGTCACGAAGTCGTGGTTGCCGGCGGCGGGCCTGGTCCGGTCGCGAAACCGGCCCCAGGTCGGTCCGTAGCAGTCCCGGAACGCGGCCGGCGCTCCGGCCTCGTAGGCGTTGTCGCCGGCGGTGAAGACTGTGCCGGCGATCCCCTCGACCAGCTCCGCGGTCCGGGCGTCGTGGTCCGTGGTGCAGTCGGCGATGTCGCCCGCCCCGACGAGGACCGCCACCGGACCGGTCTCGACGGGCCCTGGCGGGCTCGATGCCACGACAGCCGAACCCGGCGCCACGGTCGAGGGCAGGCCCGGGTTGGACGGCCCTCGGATCGCCAGGCGCGAGCGCGGCCGCGAGGATCGCCAGGGCGACGATCAGGACGCCGCCGCGGATCCCGATCCGGCGACCGCGGCCCGCCCCCCGCCCGGGATTCCGTCCGGCGCGCCGCTCAACGGGCGACACGCGGTCCGTCAGTCGCCGGCGGCCTCGCGCAGGGCGCGCTCGAAGGCGGCGTGCGAGGCGTTCGCCAGCAGCCGGTCGAAGTGCTCGCCGGCGTAGGCGACGAAGTCGACATCGAGCGTGCTGATGCCCTGCTGGAGGACGCCCCACATCGCCTCGCGGAAGTCGGAGACGACGCGCATCAGCGTCAGCCGGGCGAGCCGGTCCGGCTGGGCGGACCTCGCCGTCGTACGCCGCGAGGAGGATCGCGTCCTCGTCCGGGGCCAGCCGTGGTTGATGCTGAAGTTGCCGAGGTCGAAGAACGGGTCGCCCATCCCGGCGTACTCCCAGTCGACGATCCGGATCCGCGACGCCGTCGTCGATGAAGTTCGCGTTGAGCAGGTCGTTGTGGCACGGCCGCAGCTCGAGCGGGTCGGTCAGGAAGGCGAGCTCGATCCGGCGGCCGACCGCGCGGGCGAGCTCGTACTCGGGCGGGATCGGGACGCCGCGGGCCAGCGGCCAGCGCCCGGTACGCCTCGACGATCCGGAGCGGGACGAACAGGCCGGGGATCGCCGGCCCGTCGTGGATGCGGCGGAGCGAGTCGGCCACCCGGCGCGAGCGTCTCCGGCCGGTGGACCGCCTCGTCCGAGACCGGCGAGCCCTCGATGAACCGGGTGACGAGGTAGCCCTCGGGCCGGATGAACGCGGTCACCTCCGGCCCGACGCCGACACCGGCGGCGGCGACCGTCGCCGCGTGCTCGACCTCGCGGCTGATCCCGAGCAGGTGGGTGTCGTTGCCGGCGAGGCGGATGACCCAGCGCTCGGTTCGTGCCCGGCCGCCTCCACCAGGAAGTTGCGGTTGGTGATCCCGCCGGACAGCGCGGTCAGGGTCAGGTCGCCGGCCGGCCAGCTCCGGGACGCGCCTGCATGGCCGGCGACGAGCTCGTCGTGGAGCTCGCCCGCTGCAGGATCCTCGTCGTGCCATCGATTCGGGCGTTCATCTCGCCTCGGTCATGCCGACGGCGCGGCGATCGCTCGCCGCGCCGTCGTCGTATCGCCCTGGCGTCGGCTCAGCCGATCAGGGCCTCGCCGGTGGCGCGATCGGCCTCGACGTCGGGCGCCCGACCGCGGACGGCGACGGCGTAGTAGAGCGCCGCCGTGATGAGGATGACGCCGACGAGGGTCTCGAAGACCGGCCACGCCGGCAGGCCGTCGAGCTTCTGCCCGAACGGCTTGAGGAACGTGTTGATGAACGGGTTCGTGTAGCCGCGCAGATCGTCGCCGAAGTCCCCGAACAGGTCCGGTCGCTGCCACAGGCCGATGTTGACGATCATCGCGCCGCCCCAGAGCGAGGGCCAGGATGTTCACGAGCATGCCCCAGCGGCCGAGGTTGAACCAGGCCTTCTGGTGCGGCCAGCCCTTGCGCCGGGCGATCAGCACGCCGATGTTGCACAGGAAGTAGCTCAGGTAGATCAGGCCGGTCGCCGCGATCGCCAGGACGAACCCGCCGAAGCGGCCCGGTCACGAGGATCGGCATCGCGGCGAGGACGCCGACGCGCGATGGCCGCGTTGGCCGGCGTCTTGAAGCGTGTGGTTGACCTGGCCCCAGACGCTCGCCGAGCGGCAGGTGCCGGTCGCGGCCCATCGAGAACATCATCCGGGTCGTCGCACCCTGGATCGCCAGCGTGCAGACGAACACCGAGGCGAGGATGACGAACAGGTACAGCTCGCCGACGGTGATCCCGGCCGACGAGCTCGGTCTGGAGGTTCGCGATGATCGTCGTGGCGATCGGGAAGCCGCCGGCCTGGCCCTCCGCGATCGCGGCCGGGATGCTCTGGATCGACAGGATGACGGCGAGCAGGAAGACCGCCCCGACGAGCGCCGGAGATCCAGATCGACGACAGGACGCCGCGCGGCGCCTGGCGGCTCGCGTCGAGCGTCTCCTCGCCGAACGTCCCGGCCGTGTCGAAGCCGTAGACGACGAACAGGGCCATGAACATGCCGAGCAGGAAGGCCGGGAGGTAGCTGCCGCCCGTCGCCGCCTCCGCGCCGCCGGTGTCGAACAGGATCGACGGCGACTGGTGGTTCGCGAAGAACAGCAGGATCAGCGCGAAGACGAACATGCCGAGGATCTCGGTCGCCACGCCGATGTTGTTGAGGATCGACAGCAGCCGGACGCCGAACGCGTTGATCAGCGTCGTGATCACGAGCGTGACCAGCGACGATGAACGTGAACATCGTCGTGATGCCGGTCGGGTCCGGCGAGTCGAGGAAGCCCGTCGCCATCGGCCGTGGATCCCGGTCGACGACGAACGGCGACGATGACCGCGACCGCGGTGACGGTCACGACCTGCGCCCAGAAGTAGAACCAGCCGGTGAACCAGCCGAGCGTCCGGTTGCGACAGGCGCTTCGACCACTGGTAGATCGAGCCGGCGACCGGGAAGTGGCTGGCCAGCTCGGCGAAGCACGAGCGCGACGAGCGTCTGGCCGAGGATGACGATCGGCCACGACCAGAAGAAGGCCGGCCCGCCGAGGCCGATGCCGACGCCGAAGTTGCCGAACGAGCCCGTCGAGACGCTGATGAAGCTGAACGCGATCGCGAAGTTCGACAGGAACCCGAGCGTGCGCCTCAGCTCTGGCTTGATGCCCGAGCGAGCGCAGGTGCGCGTCGTCGCGCGCCGCCTGCTCTGCGGCATGGTGTGGACCGGCCACGAATCGTCCTCCTTGATCGCCGCGTGAGGCTGGGGCGCCGACCGCGCCATGACTCCGGGGAGAGACGCGAGGACATGGGGCAGGCCCGACGCCGACTCCCTCAGCGGCGCGAGCCTTGCCGGAGGATAGCACCGCGAGAGGCACCGTCACCGACGAATTCGCATCCGCGATGCCCGAAATGACTGGCAGCTCGCACGCTCCGCTCCGATGGTCGGGCTGGCGCGGGGTCGTTCGATGCCACGGCGGGCGGCACTCTGCGGCCGGGCGACCCAGCCGGGCGATGAATGGGACTCATGCGGGCGGCCCAACCCGTGCATGGGTGCCACGCCACCCGTGGCGTCATGCGGCAGGTACGCGCGGCATGGTCGCTGCGCATGAGCGCCACTCATGCGGCGCGCGGGTCAGCCGGCGGCGATGCCGCGGAGCGCCTCCGGCAGCGGCCGGTGCGACTCGACCGGCCGGATGTAGCGCTCGATCAGCTCGGTGGACCCCGTCACCCTCAGCTCGGTGAACAGGAACGCGATCTTGCGCCGCTGGGCGGCGAGGATCTCGTCCTTCACGGCCAGGTCCCAGAGCTGGCGCTTGAACGGCCCGATCGCCTTCTTCCGGCTCGTGTAGACGAACTGCTGGTCGGTCTGGTCCGGCTTGCGCTCGTCGAGAGCGTTCGCGAAGCACCACGCCTGGATCTCCCGGTGGAGATCGGCCGGGAAGGCCGGGTGCTCGTAGAGAGGTTCTGGAAGCCCGTCGCGAGGTGGATCTCGGCCGTCTCGACCGCCGGGAAGTGATGGAACAGCCTCATCGGGCAGGGTGCTCGCCCCATGCTGGACGCAGCCGGCCAGGCCGTTGCTCCGGGCGACCTCGCCGAGCCGCCGGATGACGTCGAAGTCGAGCTTCACCGCGGCGACCGAGCCGTCGGGCAGCGGGACGCCGCCGTGGCTCGTCCCGGTCTGGACGCTGACCTTGCTGATCCCCGCCGCGCCGGGCGCCCGTCGATCGAGCTCGCGCCCGGAAGCCATCGAGGTAGGCCCGCAGCTCCTCCACGGTCGAGTTCTTCTTGCCGACCTCGCCGATCTCGCCGCCGACGCTGATCGTCACGCCTTCCGGTTCGAGCTCGCGGATGAGCGCGGTCAGCTCGGCCGCGCGCTCGTAGTTCGTCCGCTGCTGGTCGTCGACGGTGGGCAGGGACAGGTCGACGAGCGTCGAGCTGTCGATGTCGATGTTCCGGTAGCCCACCTCGACGGCCTGGCGGCAGGCGCCCCGGATCTCCTCGGTCACCTTCTCGGGGTCCGCGGCGTACTTCTTGGCGTTGAACTGGTAGTGGTCGCCCTGGATGAAGACCGGCCCGCCCCAGCCCGCGGCGATCGCCCCGGCGAGGACGCTCGTGACGTACTCGACGGGTCGCTGGTAGGTGTACGTCTGCTCGCTCCGGGCGAGCTCGAGGATGACCGCCCCGACGTCCGACGCCCGGGCCGTCTCGTAGATCGTGCGGGCCATGTCGAAGGTCTGGGCCCGGATGTTGATCGCCGGGACCGTGAAGCCGTGGACCTCGCCGCGCGCCCGGGCGAGGTACAGCTCCTGGATGCTGGCCGACCGGGCGCCGAGCGCCTGGCTCGCCTCCCAGACGAGCCAGCGGGCGGCTTCGACGACGCCGGCGTCCTCGGAGAACGTGGCGGACCAGGCGAGGTCCCGGATCGTGCGGTCACGGAACGGCTCCTCGTCGACGATGACGAGGCGCTCGCCATCGAGACGGGCGGTGTTGCCGAGAAGACCGAGAAGCTCGGTGACGGACGTGGCGACGGTCGGCATCGGAGGGCTCCGGGTGGTTCGGGATGTGGTCCCCGATGGTACCGCCGGCCGCCCAGTGCCGAACGGCACCGATCCCGTGTCCGTTTCCGTGCGGCTCAGAACGGCTTCACGGCCATGAGCAGGACGATCGCGACGACCAGGACGGTGATGAGCATCCCGCCCTGCTGGACCTTCTTGACCGCGGCTCCGAGCTCGGGAAGCGGGGGCGGAGTCTGGCCGGAGAGCTCGATGATCCGGCCGACCGCCGGGTTCTGCACGAGGATGACGTAGCTGAGAGCGACCGCGTACAGCACGATCGCGAGGAGCAGCCATCGGGCGGCAAGGAGATCGATCTTGGCCGACCAGATCAGGAATACCCCGGAGACCGGCATCGTCAGCGCGAGCGGCAGGACCATCTTGTGCTCGATGGCCTCGCTGACCCGTGTCGCGAAGTTCGCGTACTGGGGCTCCTTTCCGGCCATCGCCCCGATGATCGGAAAGGCGAACGTGGGACCGAAGGCGACGATCGCGGTCAGCACGTGGACGAACAGCAACCAGGGAACGAGCTCTGGCATCGGGGTACCCTCCTGCGCCGAGTCGACCGTCACTCGGGGACGCGTGAGCGCTCAGGCGCGGGGTCAGGATACGCGGTCACGGACCCGCGGACGGGGCTTCGCCGCACGTTCCGCCGTCAGCCGGCGGGCCGCACGGCTGGCAGGCCCCCGAGGGCCGCGGCGCGGTGCTCCCGCTCCGCCTCGAAGTCGCCCGTCCGGCGGCCGATCCGCTCGGCGAGCTCCGCCGCCGCACCCCAGGCGAAATGCTCGAAGCGGGCCGCCCCCCCGTCCCAGGTGGCGAGGACCGCGGGCGGCAGGCGCTGCGGGTGGCCGTGGACGTCCCGAGCCAGGGGTCGGACGTAATGGGCGGCGGCGATCCGCGGGGGCTCGTCGCCCTCGACCGGGCCGAGGACGACGACGACGCCCAGCCTCGACAGCTCATCGTCGGTCAGGCCGACCGGCCGGGCCCGCAGGCGGTCGAAGACCTCCTCCAGGCGGGAGGCCTCGATCGTCGCCCCGAATCCGAACCCCCGCCCGAGGGCCCGGATCACGAGCCGCGCAAGGTCCGCGATCGTATCGGCGGGCGGGCCAACGCCGAGCTCGCCGGCGAGGAGCACCGTCCGGGCCGGATCGAGGGGCACGTCCGCGGCCGGGAGCGTGCGGCGCCAGCCGAGCGCCTCGGCATCGGCGAGCCAGGCGAAGTCCTCGGCCGGCCCGGCCAAGCTGACCCGCCGGCGATCCGCCGGAACGAGATCGAGCACGGCTGCGAGGACCGCGGCGCGACGCGCCCTGTCGACCGGAGTCGCGCCCGGTCCGGCGACGACGATCGGCACGCCGCCCTCGGCGAGCAGCCAGAGGAGCCCGGCCAGCTCGGCGTCGAGCGTGCCGGCCAGGAGTGCATCAACGATGGCCGCGGGAGGAGCGACGGTCACGGAGGCTCCATGGACAGGGCGGCGGTGGGTGTCCAGCGTAGGGAGGGGCGGCCCGGGGCGTCAAACGGACGGGCCCGAACATCTAACCGGGTGCCGCGCCACATGCCCCGCCGGGTGCCTCGCCACATGCCCCGCCTCCCCCGTGATATCGCGGCCCGCGATGGTAGCGGCGCTCCCACGCGGGTTCCGGTTCGTCACTCGGGAATTCCACGCTCAGCCAAGCACGCCTGACCCGGCCCGAGAGTCCGGCAACGCCGATAGCATCGCGGTGGGCGATGAGACGGGGGCCGAGGGCGGACTCGGGCCGATAGCATCGCGGTGGGCGATGAGACGGGGGCCGAGGGCGGCCCACGGACGCCGGGTGGTCTCGCCGGGTGGTCGACACGCGCCGGATGGTCGCGTGTCGGTGGTCATCCCCGGCGTATCCCGGCCCTCGAAACCCGTCCACACCCGGGCCTATCGCCGCGCCTATCGCTGGTTGACAGCCGCGCGGCGACCGGCGTACCATCCGCCGGCGCTCGCCGAGCGCCTCGCAGCAGCAGATGGGAAGGAGTCGATCCAGATGTGGAACGACCTCTTCATCCGACGCGTCACGCCGCCCACCGGGGCAGGCGTTCGCGGGAGATCCGTGCCCATCTCGAGCTAGCGCGAGGCGGCTGAGCCGCCACCGAGCGAACCACGAGCCGTGGGCCGGATCGGGCCCTCGGCTCGTTTCATGTCTCCAGACCGGAGGCGTGGACCCAGAGCCGCGAGCCCCGCGACGACGACGTCGAGCCGGGCCCGCGGCTCTCTTCGTTCCCGGGCCCTCGCCGCGCCACCACCCCAGGAGCCACTCCGTTGACCGCAACCCTGACGCCACAACTGAAGATCACCGGCCCGGCCGCCGAGTCGCTCCCGGCCCTGCTCGTCGACCACGTGACCAAGCGGTTCGCGGTCGGCCGCCGGAAGAAGCCGGTCGTCGCCGTGGACGACGTCTCGATCCGTCTCGAGCGGGGCGAGATCCACGGGATCCTGGGCGCGAACGGCTCCGGCAAGTCGACCCTCATCCGCCTCGTCTCCGGGCTGCTCACCCTGGACGAGGGGCGGGTCGAGGTCTTCGGGCACGACATCGAGCGCGATGAGATGGCGGTCAAGCGGCTGATCAACCGGGTCAGCGTGGACGCCGCCTTCTTCAAGAAGCTCAGCCCGCTCGAGAACCTCAGCTTCGCGGCCCGCCTCTACGGCCTCGATGCCGGCGAGGCGAAGCGGAACGCGATCGCGATCCTGGCGCGACTCGGGATCTCCGAGAAGCGAATCGGTCGACCGATCGAGCAGATGAGCCGAGGAATGCAGCAGAAGGTCGCCATCGCGCGGGCCCTGCTGACGAGCCCGGCACTCCTCCTGCTCGACGAGCCGACGACCGGTCTGGATCCGCGTTCGAAGCTCGAGGTCCAGGCGTTCATCGAGGAGCTCCGGGCGACCCACAACGCGACGATCGTCCTGACGACCCACGACCTGGCCGAGGCCGACCGCCTGTGCGACCGGATCTCGATCCTCAACGACGGCCGGCTCGTGGCCGGCTCCACGCCCGACGGGCTGAAGCGGATGGTCGCCCAACGGTACGACCAGCCGCCGACGCTCGAGGCGGTCTTCATGACCTACACCGGTCGCTCGCTCGACGACGACCTTGAACCAGAAGAGGAGGCGAACGATGACGAGGCCTAGCGCGCGCCCAACCGGGCCATCGCGGCCCCTCCCCCACCACGACTCCACCCCACCGAACCACGAACATGAGGCACCAGATGCTCCCCGACAAGCTCCTCGTCCGCGTGATCCACGCGGAACGGGCGGCGCGCTGGTCGGCCGAGGCCCGGATGGACCGGCTCCTCGACCGGCCCCCACGTCGTCCGATCAGGCAGGCGGTCGGCCGCTCGATGATCCGCATCGGCGCCCGGCTCGCCGCCGAGCCCTCGCTCGGGCCGGTCCGATCCCGCTAGGGGTCGGGCCGGCACCGGCCCCGACTGGAGACCACTCCGTTGACGCTGACCCATGAGCTGAAGGCGAGCTACGCCTTCGTCGAGCGCAACTTCTTCCTCACCCGGCGGTACTGGGGCTGGGAGCTGGCGTTCCTCGTCTACTCGGTCGCGGGCGCCCTGTCGATCTCGCTCATCGGCGTCGAGCAGGGCAGCGCCACGCTGCTCCTGTCGCTGATGATCGGGGCGATCTTTTGGAACTACCTGTCGGTGGTCTTCAGCTGGATCGCCGAGACGATCGCGGTCGAACGCTGGGAGGGCACGCTCGAGTACACGATGATGGCTCCCGTCCGGCGCTGGACCCAGCTCCTGGGCTCGTGCGCCTACGCGATCGTCTACGGGCTCGTCCACACCAGCGCGATCCTCGTCGTGATGATCCTGTTCTTCCCGCAGCTCGACCTGTCGCGGGCGAACCCACTGACGGCCGCCGCGTTCATGGCTCTCGGCTCGTTCAGCTTCGTGGGGATCGGGATGATGGCCGCCATCCTGCCTCTCCTCTACGTGGAGCGCGGCGCGCAGATGACGTTCGTCCTGCAGTCATGCCTGCTCCTGGTCAGCGGCGTCTACTACTCGATCGAGATCCTCCCGCCGTGGATGCAGGTGCTGTCCCACCTGTCGCCCGCGACATACGTCCTCGACGGCGTCCGGAAGGCGGTCATGGATGGGGCGCCGGTCACGGCACTCCTCGGCGACGTCGTCCCGCTCGTCATCATGGGCGCGTTCCTGATCCCGCTCGGGGTATGGGCCTTCGGCCGGGCCGAGCGCTACGCCAAGCGGACCGGCAAGCTGAAGCGGGTGGGCTGACCGATGGGCACGATACGGACACCCGGGGACCGCGACGACGGTCGAGAGGCACCGCCGACGCGGCGCCCCACGCTGCGCCCATACCGCGGTCAAGTCGACCACCGCGAGATGGCCCGGGTGGCGAGTGCGGCACGGGCGGCAAATGGCAGCCCGGAGCAGCTGACTCCCCAGCAGCTCGACAACGACTATGCCCACCTCACGAACTGCGATCTCCCGCTTGACTGCCGGCTGGCCGAGCTCGATGGGCGGGTCGTCGCCTACGGGCGAACGTACTGGGTCGACCGCACCTCGGGCGAGCGCTCGTTCGAGTGCATCGCGAACGTCGACCCGGCGGTTCGCGGACGGGGCGTCGAGCGGACGCTCGTTTCCTGGCAGCTCGGTCGCCTGGAGGAGCTCGCGGCGCGGTTCGGCGCCGACCGGCCGCGGATCCTGGTCGGCTACGCGTACGGGCGCGACGCCGCCACCCGCGAGGCGCTCCAGGCGGCCGGGTTCCACCTGGCCCGCCGCCACGCCGGGCTCGTCCGGCCCGACTTCAACGACATCCCGGACCTGCCGCTGCCTGACGGCTTCGAGATCAGGCCGATCGACCCGGCCGATCGGGTCATGCACCGGCGCGTCTTCGAGGCAGACGTCGCCGCGTTCGTCGACCACTGGGGCGACGTCGATTCGTCCGAGGATGCCTTCGAGCGGTTCATCCGCGATCCCCTGTTCGATCCGGCGCTCTGGCGGGTCGCCTTCCACGAGGACGAGATCGCCGGCCAGATCCTCAACTTCCTCGAGCCCGTCCACGAGGATGGCACCCGGATCGGCTGGACCGAGTCGATCTCCGTGCAGGCGCCGTTCCGGCGGCGCGGGCTCGCTCGGGCTCTCCTCGCGGAGAGCCTGCGCACCGTGCGCGACGCCGGCGCCACGTGCGCCGCGCTGGGAGTCGACACGGGCAACGCCCGCCGCGCCCTCGACCTCTACGAGGGCTTGGGGTTCCGGATCGTGTCGGACCTGCTGGAGTTCCACCGGCCGGTCGAGCGATCGACGGCCGGGGAGGCGCCATGAGCCGGACGGCCTGGCTTCCCGCCTGGGGCTGGGACGACGGACACGCCGCCGCGTTCAGCCACCATGCCGCCATCGGCCTGGAACCGGGCAGGATCGTGATCGAGGATCGCGGCTCCTATCTCGTGCGAACCGCCGACGGAGAGGTCCGCGCGACCGTCTCCGGACGGTTCCGCCACGAGGCGTCGCTGGACGGCGACGCGCTCTTCCCGGCCGTCGGCGACTGGGTCGCGCTGCAGGGCACGCCCGACGCCGATCATCGCCTGGTCCAGGGGGTCCTCCCCCGCCGGACGGCGATCGTCCGCCGGGCGCCGACGGACCACGGCGCTCCCGAGCAGGTCCTCGGGGCGAACATCGATGTCGTGCTGGTCATGACCTCGCTCAACCACGACCTCAACCTCCGTCGGCTGGAGCGCTACCTCGCCCTCGCCTGGGGATCCGGCGCGCAGCCGGTCGTCGTCCTCAGCAAGGCGGACCTGGCCACGGATCTCGACGCAGCCGTCACCATGGTCGGAGCGGTCGCCGGCGGGGCGCCGATCCACGTCGTGAGCTCGATGACCGGGGTCGGCCTCGACGGCCTGGTCGGGCGGCTCGCGGCGGGCCGGACAGTCGCCATCATCGGCTCGTCGGGCGTGGGCAAGTCGACCCTCGTGAATGCCCTGGCCGGGGAGCTCGTGGAGGCGACCGGCGAGATCCGGGAGGACGATGCCCGGGGCCGCCACACCACGTCCCGGCGCCACCTCGTCCTGCTGCCGGCCGGCGGGCTCGTCCTCGACACCCCCGGGATGCGCGAGCTCGGGCTGGTGGAGGCGGACGCCGCGCTCGACGACGCGTTCAAGGACGTCGACGCGCTGGCGACCGAGTGCCGCTTCGCCGACTGCCGGCACGAGCAGGAGCCGGGCTGTGCGGTCCGGGCGGCGGTCGACGACGGCAGGCTCGACCCGGGTCGGCTCGCCAACCGCCAGAAGCTCGACCGGGAGCTCGCCCGGGCCGAGCGCGAGCGCGACCCGCGCGCACGGGCCGAGGAGCGCCGACGCTGGAAGATGATCCACGCCTCCGCGGACCGCCGGATGAAGGCGAAGGACGGGGAGCGCTGACCGCCAGCGACATGAAGTCCGCCGTCGGCGCCCAGTTCCCGAGGCCCGGTCGACGGCCTGGCGGCGGAGATCCTGGTCCATCACACCCCTGCTACGCGCCGGCCCCGCGGATCCTTGCCGCGGGCCGAGCGCGCGCCGTCAGGATGCCGGTTCCGGCACGCCCCGTCACCGCCGAGCGCTTGCCGCGGCGGAGGACAATGTGCCCATGTCCGGGCGCACGCGGCTTGCCCTGGCGCTCGTCGTCCAGCTCGTTGTCGCCTGCACGGCGAGCGCGCCGCCGGACGGCCAGACCGACTCGTCCTCGTCCGCGACCCAGCATCCGGAGGGATCGACCATGACCGCGTTCTCGCTCCGCAGCGGGGCCTTTTCCGACGGCGGATCCATCCCCCGCCGCCACGGTTGCGATGGAGTCGACGTGTCGCCGGCGCTCGACTGGATCGGAGCCCCCGAGGGAACCGCCGCCTTCGCCCTCATCGTCGACGACCCGGATGCCCGCGGCTTCGTCCACTGGGTGGCCTTCGACATCCCGGGCGAGCAGGCGTCGCTCGCCGAGGGCGCGTCGGGCGGTGGCGGCTTCGGAGAGGGTCGCAACGACTTCGGTCGGTCGGGCTGGGGCGGCCCGTGCCCACCGTCCGGGACGCACCGCTATGTCTTCGAGCTGTTCGCCCTCGACCGGGCGCTCGGGCTGACGGGGACCCCGACCGCCGGCGAACTCCGCCGCGCGATGGCGGGCCATGTCCTGGGCTCGGGGGTCCTCGTCGGAACCTACCGGCGCGGCTGACCGACAGGGCGTCCCGGCCGTCAGGCGAACAGCCGCCCGGACCTCGCGACCAGGTCGATCCACGGGCGCTCGCGGCGGATCGTGGTAGTGGCGCCGTGACCGGGCAGGACGCGGATCGAATCGTCCAGGCCGGCGCATCGGGCGATGGAGTCGGCCATCGCCTCGGGTGACCCGCCCGGCAGGTCGACCCGACCCCAGCCGCCCGCGAAGAGCGTGTCCCCGCTGAACAGGACGCCCTCGTCGCGGGCGAGGAGGCAGACCGAGCCCTCGGTGTGGCCGGGCGTGTGGAGAACGTCGAGCCGGAGGTCACCGAACCGGATGACCCCGCCCTCGGCAAGCTCGACGGCCGGGACCGACGGCGGAATCTCGAACGGGGCCCACAGCGGCTCCGGCTTCGTCAGCCGTTGACGATCCGCCGGGTGGACGGCGATCGAAGCGCCCGTGTGCTCGGCGACCGCCGCGTTGTCGCCGATGTGGTCCCAGTGGCCGTGCGTCGAGACGATGAGCTTCAGTGTCCAGCCGCGAGCCTCGAGCTCGCCGCTGATCCAGGCCAGCGAGGGAATCGCGGTATCGATCGCGATCGCCTCTCGTGACCGCTCGTCGGCCACGAGATGGACGTTCGTGGCGAGCGGACCGACGGCCCGGCTGACGAACTGCATCGACCGAGCCTGCCGGACGCGCCCGGTGCTCAGCTCTCGAGCTTGGTCTTCATGCAGGCGAACGTCTGGGCGATCATCTTGTTCGCCGTCCCCTCGATGAGCCGCGCTCCGACGCTGGCCAAGGTGCCGGAGATGCTCACGTCGGCCGTCCAGGCCAGGTTCGTGACCCCCTCGCCGCCGTCGGACAGGTGCATCTTGGCGGTCGCATCGGCGGCGGTCCCGGGCGCCTGACCGTGGATCTTCACCTCGGCGATCTCCGCCGGGGCGACGATCCCCATCTCGCCGTCGGCGACGAACTTCGCGCTGATGAACCCGATCCCGACCTTCGCCCGCGCCCGGAAATGGGTCGCGTCGATGGCCTCGACGGACTCCACGCCGGGCCCGCACTGGCCGACCTGGGTGGGGTCGGTGACGAACGACCAGACCCGGTCGCGGGGCGCGGCGATCTCAACGGTACCTTCGAAGTGCATCCGGTCCTCCGGGGTTGGGCGTCAGGCGCCCAATGATACCGAGCCGACGAATGCTGTCGGCTCCTTGACGAAGCGCGAACGGCAGCCGATGCAGCAGAACGCGTAGACCACCCCGCCGTGCTCGGCGAGGTGGCGGGCATCCTCACGGTCAACGGTCATCCCGCAGACCGGATCGACGAGGACGATCTCCGTGGAAGCCGCGGCCGCGCCCTCCGCGTGTCCGGTCGCCGTCGCCCCCGCCCCGGCCAGGGTGGCCGGTCCCGGCGCCGCAACGAAGGAGGCGCGTCCCCGACGCACCTGGACGAGCTCCGCGAGGATCGAGACGGCGACCTCGGCGGGGGTCTCCGCCCCGAGGTCGAGCCCGGCCGGGGCGCGGAGGGCGGCGACCCGCTCGGCCGGGACGCCCTCGTCGAGCAGCCAGGCGCGCACCGCGGCCGCCCGCGTGGGGCTGGCGACGAGGCCGACATATGCCGAGTCCAGGCGGAGCGCCGAGGCGACCGCCTCCTCGTCCCAGACACCCTGGCTGGCGACCACGACGTACGGTCCGGCGGGCGGGGCCGGCAGGGCGCCGAGATCGTCGCCGACGACGACCCGCACCCCCTCGGCGAAGGCGCCCGCCTCTGCGACCGGGTCGACGATGGACACGTCGAATCCCATCCCGTGGCCGAGCTCGGCCATGGCGGCGGCGATCGGCGTCGTCCCCGCGATCCACAGGACGGGGGCGGGCAGGTGCGGTTCCACGTAGATCTCCAGGGTCCCGCCCGAGTGGCAGGTCATGATCTCGTCGACGATCCCGTCACCCCGCCGGCTGTCGGACGGCGCGTCGCGGCTGATTCGAAGCAGGCGCGGCTGACCGTCTCCGATCGCGCGCAGCGCCTCGCGAACGACGAGCGGCCGGGCGCAGCTCCCGCCGACGAAGCCCTCGATCGAGCCGTCGGGGTGGATGAGCCCGCGCGCGCCGGGCCGGGCCGAGGTCGGCCGACGGACGGCGACGACGGTCGCCAGGGCGTACGGGCGGCCGGCTCGGTCGAGCTCGACCGCCCGTTCCAGGAGCGACGGCCCGGCGGCTATGCGCTCACCCCCTTCTCGCGGAGGATCGCCCAGACCTTCCACGGGGTCATCGGGATGTCGATGTGGCGGACACCGAGGTGCCACAGCGCGTCGACGACCGCGTTGTTGATCGCCGGCGGCGCCCCCACGGTCGCCGACTCGCCGACGCCCTTCGCGCCGATCGGGTGGTGGGGCGACGGAGTGATCGTCTTGTCGGTCTCCCACTTCGGGGTCTCGACCGCGGTCGGGAGGAGGTAGTCCATGAACGTCCCGGCCAGGTTGTTGCCGAGCTCGTCGTAGCGGATCTCCTCGTACAGCGAAGGGGCGAAACCCATCGTCAGGCCGCCGTGGATCTGCCCGTCGACGATCATCGGGTTGATGATGTTGCCGCAGTCGTCGACGGCGACGAACCGGCGGACCTTCACCTGGCCGGTCCCCTTGTCGATGTCGACCACGCAGATGTAGCTGCCGAACGGGAACGTCAGGTTCGGCGGGTCGTAGTAGTCGACCGCCTCGAGGCCGGGCTCGAGCCCGGCCGGGAAGTTGGTGTAGGCGGCGAAGGCGATTTCCTGGATCGTCTTCGACTTGTCGGGCGAGCCCTTGACGGAGAACTTGCCGTTCGTCCACTCGAGATCGTCCTCGCTGGCCTCGAGGAGGTGGGCCGCGATCTTGCGCGCCTTGTCCCGGACCTTGCGGGCCGCGACCGCCGTCGCCGCACCGGCGACCGGCGTCGAGCGGGAGGCGTACGTGCCCAGGCCATAGGGCGCGGTATCCGTGTCCCCGTACTCGATGGCGATGTCGGCAACCGGGAAGCCGAGCTCCTCCGCGATGATCTGGGCGAACGTCGTCTCGTGGCCCTGGCCCTGGGTCTGGACGCCGATCCGGGCCATGACCTTGCCGGTCGGATGGACCCGGATCTCGCAGCTGTCGAACATCTTGATGCCGATGATGTCGAACGTGTGCGACGGGCCGGCCCCGACGATCTCGGTGAACGAGCTGATGCCGATGCCCATCAGCTCGCCGCGGGCGCGCTTCTCGAGCTGCTCGCGGCGGAGGTCCTCGTAGCCGATGATGTCCATCGCCTTGCGCAGGGCCGCCGGGTAGTTGCCCGAGTCGTACTCCCAGCCGGTCGGCGTGTGATACGGGAACTGCTCCGGCTGGATGAAGTTCTTCATCCGGAGCTCGGCCGGGTCCATGCCGATCTCGTGGGCGAAGATGTCGGTCATGCGCTCGATCGCATGGACCGCCTCGGTCACCCGGAACGAGCAGCGATAGGCGACGCCGCCGGGCGGCTTGTTGGTGTAGACGCCGTCGACCTCGACGAACGCGTTGGGCATGTCGTACGAGCCGGTGATCACGTTGAACAGGCCGGCCGGGAACTTCGACGGGTCCGCCGCGGCATCGGTGTAGCCGTGGTCGGCGATCGTCTTCACCTTGAGGCTGGTGAGCTTCCCGTCGTTGGTCCCGCCGAGCTCGGCGTGGATGTGGTAGTCGCGGGCGAACGAGTCCGCCTGGAGGTTCTCCGAGCGATCCTCGATCCACTTCACCGGCTTGCCGGTGGTGAGCGAGGCGACGACGGCCAGGACGTAGCCCGGGTAGACCGGGACCTTGCCGCCGAACCCGCCGCCGATGTCGTGGGTCTTGACCCGGATCTTGTGCTCGGGCAGGCCCGACACGAGGGCGAGGACGGTCCGGATGGCGTGCGGCGCCTGGCTGGTCATGTGCAGGTCGAGGTGGCCGCGGACCGGGTCCCAGTCGGCGATGCAGCCGCACGTCTCGATCGACGCGACGTGGATCCGCGGGATGTAGATGTCCTCGGCGACCCTCGACCTCGGCCGCGGCGAGGCGCCGCGTCGGCCGCCGCCCTGTCGCCGGACTCCCAGTGCCAGATGTGGTTGTTCGGCCTTGTCCGGGCCGCGGTCGGGGCGGAGGACCGGCGCGTCCGGCTCGAGCGCCTTGAACGGGTCGACGACGACCGGCAGCGGCTCGTAGTCGACGTGGACGGCGGCGACGCCGTCGGCGGCCAGGTAGCGGCTCGTCGCGACGACCGCGGCGACCTCCTGGGCCTGGTACATGACCGTGTCGGTCGGGCAGGACCATCTGCTTGTCGCCGGCGAGCGTCGGCATCCAGTGGAGCCCGGCCTTCTCGAGGTCCGCCCCGGTGATCACGGCGAGCACGCCGGGGATCTTCAGCGCCTCGCGACGCGTCGATCGCCCTTGATCGTCGCGTGGGCGTACGGGCTGCGGACGATGTCCATCCAGAGCATGCCCGGGCAGGACGAGGTCGTCGATGTACTCGCCCTGGCCGCGGATGAACCGCGGGTCTTCCTTGCGCTTGACGGAGTGGCCCATGCCCCCGACTTCGGGGGTCGTCTGGGTCGCGATCTCGGCCATCTCGTTCGCCCTCGCTCAGCTGGCCGCGGCCGGCTCGGCCGGCGCGTCGGTGGGGGCGGCGGAAGCGGCGCGCAGCTCGGCGGCGGCCTGCTGGATCGCCTTGACGATGTTCACGTAGCCGGTGCAGCGGCAGAGGTTGCCGCAGATCCCCTCGCGGATCTCGTCCTCGGTGGGATCCGGGTTCCGATCGAGCAGCCAGGCGGCCTGCATGATCATGCCCGGCGTGCAGAAGCCGCACTGGAGGCCGTGCTGGTCCCAGAACGCCTGCTGGAGCGGGTGGAGCGTGGCTCCGTCGGCCATGCCCTCGATCGTCTTGACGTCGGCGCCGTCGGCCTGGACCGCGAGCATCGTGCACGACTTCGCGCTCTCGCCGTCGACGTGGACGGTGCACGCGCCGCAGTTGCTCGTGTCGCAGCCGATGTGGGTGCCGGTCAGCCCGAAGACGTCCCGCAGGAGGTGGACGAGGAGGAGGCGCGGCTCGACGTCCGCCTCGCGCACCGCTCCGTTGACGGTGAGCCGGATGTGCTGGGTGGTCACGTCTTCGCTCCTCAGCCCTGCGCCGCGGCGCGCTCGACGGCCTGGCGCAGCGCGCGGACCGTCATCTCCGCGACCATGGCCCGCTTGTAGTCCGCCGGCCCATGCGAGTCGGTCGCCGGGTGGGATGGCGGCGGCCGCGGCGGCTCGCCGCGGCGCGGAAGACCGCCTCTGACGGCTCGGCGCCGCGCAGGAGGTCCTCCGCGGCGGCCGCCGCGAACGGCGCGTCTGCCACCGCGGTGAGGCCGATCCCGACGTCGGCGATCCGGCCGTCCGGCGCCGAGCCGCGAGCTGGACCGCGCAGCCGACGGTCGCGAAGTCGCCGGTCCGGCGCTCGAGCTTCGCGTAGGCGCCGCCGGCCGGGCGGGGCCAGCGCGGGATCCGGACCTCGGTGAGCAGCTCGGTCGGCTCGATCGCGGTCTGGAACGTGTCGATGAAGAAGTCGCGGGCGGCGATCGTCCGCTCGCCGGTCAGGCTCCGGCAGACGACCGTGGCCCGGGTGGCGAGGAGGACCGCCGGCCAGTCGGCCGACGGGGTCCGCGTGGGCGCACGATCCGCCGATCGTCCCCCAGTTGCGGATCTGCGGGTCGCCGATGCCGGCGGCCGCGTCAACCAGGAGAGGGTAGCCGGAGCGGACGGCCGGATCCTCGAGGATCTGCCGGTGGGTGGCCCGGCCGCCGATCCGGAGGTCATCTTCCGCCTGGACGATCCCGTCGAGTCCGTCGATGTCGCGGATGTCGACGAGGAGCCCGGGCTGGGCGAGCCGCAGCTTCATCAGCGGCAGGAGGCTGTACCCGCCGGACAGGACCTTGGCCTCGCCCTCTCGTTCGGAGAGGAGCCGCAGGGCGTCATGGAGCCCCGCTGGCCGGACGTACTCGAACTGACCCGGGATCATCCGTCCTCCTCGCGCCCCGGCTGGGGCGCTGGTGTCCGTCGACGATGCGACGGACGCGATCGCTGGTCGACGACTCGAGGCACGGTTCCGGAACGGACCACAGACAGACGGCCGACGTCATCGTCCCGGGACAGCGCTGGGGGTCGTCGGCCGAGGATAGGGCCGGATGGTTACCGAGTCAACGAGATTCCGCGTCCATGTGATTTCGCGTCCACTGTCGCCGGCCACACAGCCGCGACAGAGCGTGGGCCGACGACAAGAGCGTGGGTCGACGATTGACGATCCTTCCCGTTCCAGCGTACAGTGTGCGCACGTTGTTATCACGAGAGGTTCGAGCCACCATGGTCCAGTCGACCGAGCGGACGTCTTCGGGGACCACCGCCCGCACGCGAACGGCCGCGTCTGCCGGCCCGAAGAACGAGCGGATCGCGCTCCGCGTGAGCTCGGCCCAGCGCACCCTCCTCAACGAGGCCAGCCGCGCCGAAGAGACGACGCTCTCCGAGTTCGTCCTTCATGCCGCGACCCGCCGGGCGAAGGACGTCCTGGCCGACCGGCGCCGCTTCCTGCTCTCCGAGAACGCGTGGAAGGCATTCGTCGACCTGCTCGATCGTCCCGCGGTCGAGAAGCCTCGCCTCCGGCGTCTCATGAGCACTCCATCGATCCTCGAGCGGTGACCGGCGGTCTCCTGCGAGAGACCCTCGTGTGACCGACTTCGCCCCGGTCGCCCCGCTCACGGCACAGCACGAGACCGACGACTTCGACTGCGCATCGGAGGCACAGACAACGTGGCTCCGCCGCTACGGCCTCGGGGCCCAGCAAGCTGGGACGAGCCGCGTCTTCGTCGTCACCCCGGTTGGCTCCAACACCGTCGTCGCCTACCACGCGCTCGCGGCGGGTGCGGTGGAGCTCGAGAACGCCCCGCCGCGGCTTCGCAAGGGAGTGGGACGCCACCCGATCCCGGTCGTGATCCTCGCCCGGCTCGGCGTCGATCTGTCCGCCCAGGGGATCGGCCTCGGCTCCGCAATCGTGAAGGACGCCTTCGTCCGGGCCAACCGGGCCGCCGACGAGATCGGGGTGCGTGCCCTCCTCATCCACGCCGAGTCGGAGACGGCCCGGGCGTTCTACGAACACCTCGCCGAGTTCGAGCAGTCCCCCACCGACCCGCTCCATCTGATCCTCCTCATGAAGGACCTGCGCAAGGTCATCGCGTCATACGGTGCCCCTGATTGACCCCCCGACTTCCGACACCCGGACCGCGGGGCGAGGGATGGTGCTCATCCCGGCTGGGGTCTCTTCATAGCCTCGCCGGGCGTCGAGGGCCGCCGGACCCTCAGGCATGCGGACGGAGCCCGCTCGTCGGTCGCCGATCAGGCGTCGAGGCGCCGGCCAGTGGACGGCGGCGAAGCGGGCGACGTCTCCATCGACCGCGCGACGATGAGCGGCAGCCGCCGGCGCTCGGAGCCGTTGACGAGGATGCGGAACGAGTAGTCGCCGGGCACCGGGAGCGTCAGGTTCCACAGGTCGATCGAGAACGTGATGTTCGTGTCCCGGCCGTCGGGGCTGCCGTGGGCGACGAGCTGGCTCGTGGCGCCCGCGATCTCACCGCCGTCGGGGTCCAGCAGCACGAACCGGAGCTCGTGCTCGCGGTCGAGCTCGGGCGCGGTCACCGTCAGGCTCAGGACGAGCGCAAGGTGGGGGTGGCGGAGCGGGAAGGTGGGCCCGCCGAGGCGGGTGATCCCCCCGCCGAGGACATGGAACTTCTGGCCGGGCACGGTCTCGGCGGCATCCGCGAGGAACGCGAAGTCGATCTCAGGCATACCCCAAGTGTAGAACTCCGGCCCGAAGAAGAGGGGCGAGGTCTCGCAACCTCGCCCCCAATGCCTGCCCACGGAACGGCTTCGACCGGGTCGTCCACTGATTGCTCAGGCCGAACTCCATCTCATCGCAACGCGTGCTACCCGCTCAGCAGACGATGTTCCCGCTCGTACCGAGGCTGTTGTTGTACCAGGTGCCGCAGGAGCCCCCCTGGTACACCCAGCCCCAGAAGTCGTACGTCCAGTTGGTCGTCGTACTGAAATACGTGCTCACCCAGGAGAAGGGGGTGAGGCTGCCCACGCCCGCCTGTGTACCGTCCCAGCCGTAGTCGAAGGTGCCGATGTATCCGGTTGTGGCATAGGCGGGGCTTGCATTGAGGACGCCATCGAAGGTGTATTGGTAGCCGCCGGTCATCGTGCCCGTGTGGCCGGCCGCGATCACGGGCGTACCCGCGGGACTGGGCCCGGCGACCGTGCTGAACTGACCTTCGTAGCGGGCGACGACGCAGAACGAACCTGGCGCGGTCTGCCAGACCTGGACCTGCCTCTGGTAGTTGTCGTAGGCCCAGTAGCTGGTCAGCCCGGAGTCTGCGTCGTTGGTCACCGACAGGGTGATGTTGATGACCAGCGTGCCCGAGCAGGCCGAGGCGTTGACGTACTTGCCCCAGTTCTGGCCCGGGGTGGGTGGCGCGGCCGCCACCGATGCGGGGAGGATGAGCGCTGCCAGCAGCAGCACCAATGCGCCGAGCGCGATGAACTTCTTCATTTCACGTTCCTCCAGCTGCGATCCATGCGATACCCGTCTGTCGGAGTAGCCGAGATGAGCCGACCAGCGCCGCGAGGAGGCCTGGGTCATGGCCCAGGGATCACCGCCGGCCCAGCGCCAGCTGTGCACACATCCCGCTGGTTGTCGCTCAGGATGTTGCTGGAAGCTTGACCGAGGCCACCGCCAGCCCGATAGAAGAGCAGGCCGCACGATGCCCAACCGCCGCCGGTGTAGGTATTCCCGGTGACCGTGTTGTCCTCCACGATCCCGACGGCGCCCCAACCAAGCTGGATCCCGTTCTGGGCGATGAAGTTGACCGGGCCGAGGCCGGTCACGACGTTGCCCGTAATGCTGACGGACGTCCCGGTCCCGTTGGCGACGATGCCGCCCTTCTGGTAATCCCAGATGTGGTTGCCCGAGACGGTCCCGGTGGAGCTGCTGCCGTAGGCGTAGTAGACCGCGTTGCCGTGCTGCGTGCCGTTGAACGGTGTCTCGCCGATGTCGTGGATCGAGCTGTTGGCGATGTCCACGCTGCCGCCATTGACGACCACGCCGAAGTAGTTCGCGCCGTAGATATCAGCGTCCGAAACCGAACCGGGGCTCGCGCTGTCGAAGTAGGCGCCGATGTTGCAGCCGGTGGCGTCGATGTCACCGGTGACGGTGCCGCCGATCCGAGCGGCGGTCAGGGTGATCCCGTCTCGTACATAGCCTGTCGCCATGCAGGTGACGGCTCCGACCGATGGTGCGGCTGCAGCCGCGAGCAGGCTCGCCAGCAGGGCAGCCGAAGACAGAGAAGCGATGAACCTTCTCAACGAGAGCGCTCCTTCCCCAACGGAACGGGGCACGCGCAGTTGAAGGGAGAGTGTCGGAGGGGCGAGGACCCTCGGCGGTCTTGAACGCTACCGAGCGGATCTTCCTCGCCCACGGCAGGCACCATCGGCCCGCGCTTGCGTTCCGTCCTCCTTGCCACCAGTACGAACGTACTGGCGTGTGACCCTGCAGAGGCTGCGGCATCTCCGCGACTTGTCAAAGTCCGACTGGCTCAAGTCTTCGAACCGGCGGTGCATCCACGCGCCACCAAGGCACACGACCTCAGCGCTCGCGGGCGACTCCCGCCACCGCGCGCTGGCGCGTGGGCCCGATCGCCGGCACGGGCTCGAGCGGCCGCCCCTCCTCCTCCCGGCCATTCCTGCTGGCGGCTACCTGCCCCGTCGAGCACGCTGCCCGTTGAGGGCTGCGTGTCGTCGGCTGACGCGTCAGGTGGGCCGCGGCGACCAGGTGACGACGCCCACCCCGAGCGGCCGGGTCTCGAGGTACCAGCGGCCGTCCCGCTCCGTGACCGCGGCGCGGAGGAGCTCGCCGAGCCGGAGGTCCTTCGCGCCATCCTCCGCGACCCAGAGCTGGCGCCGGACGAAGCCGTGGAGCTCCTCGACGGAGCCGAACCCGCGCGGCGCTCGCTCCTCCATCGCCACCGCCGGCTGCCGGCCCCGGGCGCGGAGCAGCGCCACGAGCTCGTCGAGCGCCGGGAGGGCGACCCGCTCCTCGCCGTGGAGCGGCGGCCAGAACTGGTCGGCGATCGAGGACGGTTGGCGCTCCATGAGGACGGCCACGCACAGCCGGCGGGCGGCCGCCGCCATCGCGTCGAGGAACGGGCTGATCGCCTCGATGTCGTAGCCGAGGTGGGCGATCAGCGCGACGTCGGCGCGCAGGCCGTCCGCCGGCGAGCCCGGCTCAGGCGGCCAGCGGTCGGCGATGACCCGGACGTTCTGGATCCTCTCCTCCGCCATGAGCTCCGCCAGGGCGGCCCGCATCCCGTCCGACGGCTCGACCGCGATCACCTCCCGGACGCGCAGGGCGAGCGGCAGGGCGAAGCGGCCCGCGCCCGCCCCGATGTCCAGCCAGGTGTCGTCCGGTCGGGCGAGGGCGAGCAGGGCGTCCAGCGTCGGCTCGTCGGTCCGGCGCGGATCGGCCCGGAAGTGGGCGGTCACCGGGCCGTAGAAGTCGGGGCCGTCGGGCACCTCGCGGTGGCGGTCGACCTGCTCGCGGTTGCGCCGGACCCGCTCAGCCCAGGCGAGCGCGGCCAGGTCGGCCGGCGTATCCACGTCGGGGTTCGAGCCGCCCAGCTCGACCTGCGCGACGAGCTCCGGATGGGCGGCCAGGATCGGGCCCAGGCCCTGGTCGCCACGCGCCTCGGCGACGCGCGGCCACCCGGCACGAAGCACGAGCACCGGGTTCGCGCCGCCGCCGCCGACGTAGCGCGGCACGACGAACGCGCGCCCGGCCGGGGTGTCCGCCGCGAGAAGCGCCCGCAGGACCGCGCGATCGAGCAGCGGCTGGTCGCCGAGCACGACGAACACGGCGTCCAGATCTGCTGACGCCGCAAGCGCCGCGAAGCCCACGCGAAGTGAGCTGGCGAGGCCCTCGTCCGGGCTCGGGTTGAGCACGCGCTGCTCGCCGGCCCACGGGATCGCCGCCTCGATCGCGGCGGCCTGGTGGCCGAGCACGACGACCGTCTCGGCGAGGCCGGCGGCCCGAACGGCCTCCAGAACATGCGTGAGGACCGGTCGACCGGCCAGCGGGGCGAGCAGCTTGCCCCCGCCGAACCGCGATCCGGCGCCCGCCGCGAGGACGATGGCCGCCGTGCGGCTCGGGTCAGTCATCGTGCGATCGCCCGGTCACCGGGCGATCGGAGCCGGCCGTCGGCCACCTGCTGTTGTTCCTGGCGCAACCGATCCGCGTCGCGCGAACCCGCGCCAGCCAGTGGCGGAGGCGACGGATGCGGTTCGTTGCCCGGGGCGCAACCAACAGGCCGACTCGACCACCTCCAGCCCTCCGAGATCCGGCCCGGGGCCGCCTTGCTGCAGGTGCCGCAACGGCGGGGGTGCTCCGGCGGGTCCGGGCGCCCGAGGAGCCTCTCTGGGGCCGCCTTGCTGCAGGTGCCGCAACGGCGGGCCCAGCGGCATGGTGGGGACGACGCCGGGTTCGCGGTCGCTCGTCAGGCACGTTCCCGCGTCGCTCCGACTCACGCTTCGACGACCGGTCCGCCAGCCCGGACAGCCTCCGGGCCCTCGGCAGTCGGCCCGGTGCCCGCCATCGGCCCAACGCCCGACCGAGCGACCGCCAGCTCCCGCATCGGCACGCCGGTTCCGCCATGGCGCTCGGCGACGATCTCGGCCAGGATCGCGAGGGCCGTCTCGGCCGGAGCCCGCCCGCCGAGGTCGAGGCCGATCGGGCCGCGCAGCCGGGCGAGCGTCCTCCTCTGCCACTCCAGCCGCGCGGAGCCGCGCCCGCCGATCGCCCTGGGTCTTCCGGGAACCGACGGCGCCCGACGTAGCGGCAGCCACGGCGGAGCGCCTCGACGATGGCGGGCTCGTCGAACTTCACGTCATGGGTCAGGACCGCGACCGCGTCGGCCGGCCCGAGCCCGATCTCCTCGGCGACCTCGTCCGGCCAGCCGACGACGAGCCGGTCCACGTCCGGGAACCGCTCCCGCGTGGCGAACGCGGCCCGCCCGTCGACGACGACCGTCTCGAACCCGAGCTCGCGGGCCATCGCCACGAGCGGGATCGGCGACCTCGACCGCGCCGACGACGACGAGCCGCGGCCGGACCGGGAACGCCTCGATGAACACGTGACCGCCCGCCGATCTCCACGGTCCGCGACGTGCCGCGCGGCGAGGGCCTCCAGCGGCGGCCGCGACGCAGCTCGGCGTCCGCACGGCGTCGCCGAGCGACCCGTCGAGGACCCCGTCGTCGCCGACGACGAGCGACGCGGCGGGCGGCGCTCCCTCGCCCGGGCTCGTGCGGCCCGAACGCCGGCCGGCGGCGCGTCCGCGGGCAGCGGGATGACGATCGCCCGGCCACCGGACCGCTGCCGGACCGCGCCTCGCGGCGCGGCCGCGACCGCCGCGGCGGACCGTCGGCTCGACGAGCACGTCGATCGTCCCGCCGCAGGCCAGCCCGACGTCCCAGGCCTGCTCGTCGCTGATCCCGTAGCGGATGACCCGGGCGTGCGCCGTCGCGGCGGGCTCGCTCGATCTCCTCGGCCGCCGCGCCCTCGACGCAGCCGCCGCTGACCGAGCCCGCGATCCGCCCGTCGTCGGTCGCGAGCAGGACGGCGCCCTCCGGTCGCGGCGCCGAGCCGAACGTCCGGACGACGACCGCCCGGCCCGACGCCGACGCCCTCGCGCCTGCCAGGCGGCCAGGGTCTCGAGCAGTTCCTTCATCGCGATCGGCATGCCTCAGCGTGCGTCGAAGCGAGCGATGGCCGTCGCGTCAGCACGAGCGGCCGGCGACGCGCGGGTCGGCGCCCGAGCCGCCGGACCGTGGCCGGCCCGGCGTCCGGCCGCACGCTCGCGACGAGCGGCGCCGGCGCGGCCGGCGCGCCGCTTCGCCGCCGCGCCGGGTCGTCGGCCGCCTCCCGCGGATCGCCGCGCCGAGGATCTCGCCGAGCCGCTCGAGGCTGGCGACGGTCCCGGCCGGCAGGAAGTCGTCGATGTACGGGTAGGCCGCCGCGCATCCCGCCGGCGAGCGGCTGGTAGCCCGGCGTCGCCGGCGAGCGGGTTGAGCCAGACGAGGCGGTGGCAGTTGCGCCGGAGGCGGGCGGTCTCCGTCGCGACGAGCGCCGGGTCGCCGCGGTCCCAGCCGTCGGACACGACGATGACGACGCCGCTGCGTCCGGAGCGTCCGGCGCGCCCAGTGCTGGTTGAACTCCCGGAACGACTCGCCGATCCGGGTCCCGCCGGCCCAGTCGTTGACCGCTTCGGCCACGCGGGCGAGCGCCCGGTCGCGATCGCGGTCGCGGAGCAGCCGGGTCACCCGGGTGAGCCGCGTCCCGAACACGAACGACTCGGTCCGGACCGGACGACGCCGGCGAGCGCCTGGACGAACCGGAGCAGGAGCCGCGAATGGCGCTCCATCGAGCCCGAGATGTCGCAGAGGACGACGAGCGCGCGCGGCCGCCGGACCTGGCGCCGCCAGACCCAGTCGAGGAACTCGCCGCCGGTCGCGAGGTTGCGCCGGAACATCGCCCGCGGGGCGAGCGATCCGGCCGTGGTGGTGGAGCTCGTAGCGGCGGGTCCGGCGCCGCTCGAGGCGCGGGATCGAGCAGGTCGACGAGCCGCTCGGCGTCGCGCAGCTCGGCCGCGGTCATCCGGTCGAACTCGCGATGGCGGAGGACCTCGCCGGCGCTGTACGCGTCGGGCGCGACGATGAGCCCGTCGATCGTCGCCTCGTCGCTCGAGCTCGTCGCCGACCTCGTCGTCGGGATCGCGCCGGCCGTCGTCGCTCGGGCTGGTCGCCTGCGCTCCTCGCCGGCCTCGCGCCTCGAGCCGTCCTCCTGCCTCGTCCTCGGCGACCTCGCGTCGGCGGCTCCATCGGCGCTCGGGCCGGCCGTCGGTCGGGAGCGCGCGGGCCGCGGCGCCGCCACAAGCGGTCGAAGACCTCGTCGTAGATCTCGCGGTCGTCGCGCCGCCGGACGAAGACGGCCGCGCCCGCCGCGCGGACCTGCTCGCGATCGCCGATGTCGACGAGCGTCAGCGCCCGGGCGAAGTCGACCGCCGCGCCGAGGTCGATCGGCAGGCCGGCCGCGCCGGAGCGCCCGGCCGAACCCGACGGCCTCGCGCGAGCAGGCGCCGCCCGTCGACCTCCGGCGCCCGGCACGGGCGCAGCGGACGATGGCCGGGATCGGTCGGTCACGCGTCGCGCGTCCCGGCTCAGCCGCCGGCGCCGCCTCGGCGAGGTAGCGCGCGGCCGGTCTCGCCGCGGACCTGGCGGATGTCCTCCTCGTACTTGAGGACGACGCCGAGCGTCTCGTCGACGAGCTCCGGCGGTCAGCTCGCGCGCGCCCGAGCGAGCAGGAGCGCCGCCGCCCAGTCGAGCGTCTCGGCGATGCCCGGGCACCTTGGTCAGGTCCGCCTCGCGCAGCCGATGGACGAACGCCGACGACCTCGCGGGCGAGCCGCTCGGGCGCCTCGGGCACGCGGGCGAGGACGATCTCGAACTCCTTCTGGGCCGTCGGGTAGTCGATCCAGTGGTAGAGGCAGCGGCGCTTCAGCGCGTCGTGGACCTCGCGCGTCCGGTTCGAGGTGAGGATCACCCGCGGCGGCCGCTCGGCCTTGATCGTGCCGATCTCGGGGACCGTGACCTGGAAGTCGGACAGGATCTCGAGCAGGTACGCCTCGAACTCCTCGTCGGCCCGGTCGATCTCGTCGATGAGCAGGACCGGCGCGATCGCCGTCGGTCGACTCGAGCGCCTGGAGGAGCGGCCGCTGGATCAGGAACTCCGGGCCGAAGATGTCGTGGGCGGTCGCGCTGGTCGACCTCGCCGCGCGCCTCGAGCAGGCGGATCTCGAGCATCTGGCGCGGGTAGTTCCACTCGTAGACCGCCGTGTTGACGTCCAGGCCCTCGTAGCACTGGAGCCGGATGAGCCGCGCGCCGAGGCTGGTCGCGAGGACCTTCGCGAGCTCCGTCTTGCCGACGCCGGCCTCGCCCTCGAGGAGCAGCGGCCGGCCCAGCTCCAGGGCGAGGAAGACCGCGGTCGCGAGCGACCGGTCGCAGATGTAGTCGTGCCGCCGGAACCGCTCGACGATCGAATCGACCGAGCCAAGCACCGGCTGGTTGCCCTTCGAGCGGTCTTCCGGGGCGGACATGCGCCGAGTCTACACGGGCGACACGGTCAACCGTCCGGAGCGTCGAGCTCGCGGGCGTAGGCGGGGAAGCGGAAGCGCATCGATGCGGGTCAGGAGGCCCCCGACGCCGAGCCGGGCGACGGTCGCCGCGCTCGCCCGCTCGCCGGACAGGAGCCGGGGCAGGAGCAGGTCCACCGCGGTCGCCTTCGAGTAGGCCCCGCAGGTCGGCAGGCCGAGCAGGTCGGTCCGGCCGATCCGGGCGAGCCAGAGCATGGAGCCCGGGTGGGCCGGGCACGCCATGGCGCACGATCCGCCCGCCGAGTCGCTCGATCGCGACGAAGAAGGCGTCCGACGGGTCCGTGCTGGCCGAGCCGGCGGTCAGGACGAGGTCCACCCGGGCCGGTCCGCGGCCTCGGGCCAGCGGCCGCAGGGCGTCGGTCACGGCGTCCACGTCATCGGCCACGTAGGCGACCGAGGCGACCGTCGAGCCGAGCGACTCGACCTTCAGCCGGACGCTCGCCTCGAACCGCTCCCGAGCCGGGGTGCGGACCGATTCCTTGACGAAGACGGCGACCCTGCGCGGACCGAAACCGGCCACCCGGACGACGCCGCTCGCGCCGGCCACCGCGGCGACGCGCTCAGCCTGCTCGATGAGCGCGCCGGGGACGACATGGGGGGCGACCTTGACGCTGGCGACCAGGTCGCCGGCCCGGACCACCTGGCCGTCGAACAGGGTGAAGACCTCCACCGGGTCGATCCGGTCGAGTCGCTCGACGAGGGCGCCCCGAACGTGGACCACGCCGTCCACCGCGGCGAGCAGGTCCACCCGGCTCTCGGCCGGGCCGCGCGTCGTCAGGCCAGGTCCGGCGACGGCCGCCGCGAGTCGGAGCGCCGCCTCGTCCTCGTGGAGGTCGCCCGGCTCCATGACGAGCACGGCGATCCCGTCGCGTGCCAGGCCGCGGTGCCCGCCCACGACGATGACCCCGGGCGCGGCAAACGCGTCCAGGTCGGCGCCGGACAGCCGCCTGCCCTTGGACCAGCGGGCACCGCCGACGGCGAGGTCCCGGGTGAGGACCGCCCCGGCCAGGTCAACCGACGGGCGGCCGCCCGGGACGATCCGTTCGAGCCGCACCCGCCGACCGGTCAGTCGCCGGCGGCCAGCGCCGCCTCGAGCGCGCGCCGGGTGTAGACCTTCGCCATCTCCGCGCGGTACGCCCGGTCCGCATGGAAGTCCGAGGCGACCGTGACCCCGTCGGCCGCGTGGCCGGCCGCGTCGGCCAGCGCCGCGACGTCACCGCTCGTGCCCACGAGCGCCGCCTCGACGGCCGACGCCCGATAGGCGACGTCGCCGACGCCGGTGATTGCGACCCGCGCCGCCGAGACGGTCCCGCCGCTCCGGGCGACGACCGCCGCGACCCCCACGATCGAGAAGCCCGACGCCGGCTGCTCGAGCCGGCGGTAGGCCATGCCCGCCCCGGCGGGCTGGGCGGGGATCCGGATCTCGGTCAGGATCTCGTCCTCGGCGATGTCCGTGGCGAAGGCGCCCTCGAAGAACGACGTCGCCGGGACCACTCGCTCGCCGGTCCGCGATCTCAGGACGATCCCGGCATCGAGGGCCTGGACGACCGCCGGCATGTCCGAGGCCGGGTCCGCGTGAGCCAGGCCGCCGCCGATCGTCCCCCGGTTCCGGACCTGGACGTCACCGATGTCGGGGATTGCCATGGCCAGGAGCGGGACCCGCGAAACGGCGAGGTCCGAGTCGAGGATCTCCCGGTAGGTGGCCAGCGCACCGATCCCGACGCCCCCGTCGCCGAGGTCGCGGATGCCCCGCAGCTCGGCCAGCCGGCCGATGTCGATCAGGCGCGAGGCGCCGGCCAGACGGAGCTTGAGGAGCGGCAGGAGGCTCTGTCCGCCGGCCAGCAGCTTGGCGTCCCCCTGGTGGTGGGCGAGCAGGTCGAGCGCCTCGGCCAGGCTCGATGGACGGTCGTAGGCGAACGCGGCGGGGATCACGACCGGGCCTCCTTCGCGTGGATCGCACGCCACACGGTGGGCGCGGTGAGCGGCATGTCGAGGTGGCGGACCCCGAGCGGGCTGAGGGCGTCGACCACGGCGTTGACGACCGCCGCGGCGCTCCCGATCGTGCCGGCCTCCCCCGCACCCTTCACGCCGAGCGGGTTGACCGGCGACGGGGTGACCGTCTCGTCCAGCTCGAAATGGGGCAGGTTGGAGGCCTTCGGCAGGGCGTAGTCGAGCATCGATCCGGTGAGGAGCTGGCCGTTGTCGTCGTACACGGCACCCTCCCACAACGCCTGGCCGATGCCCTGGACGATCCCGCCATGGAGCTGGCCGTCCACGATCATCGGGTTGATCTTCCTGCCGACGTCGTCGACCGCGACGTAGCGCTTCAGCTCGACGACCCCGGTCTCCTCGTCGATCTCGACCAGGGCGACGTGGGTCCCGAACGGGTACGTGCAGTTGGGCGGGTCGTAGTAGGCGGTCTCGTCCAGGAAGGGCTCCATGCCGGCCGGCAGGTCGTAGCCGACCGACGCGGCGAGGGCCACCTCCTGGATGGTCTTGGCCTTGTCCGGCGAGCCCTTGACCGAGAACGTCCCGTCGCGGAACTCGATGTCGTCCGGCGACGCCTCGAGCATGTGGGCGGCGAGCCGGCGGCCCTTCTCGACGATCTTCTCCGAGGCCAGGTGAGCGGCCATGCCGCCGACGGCCGCGCTGCGGCTGCCATACGTGCCGTAGCCGAACGGCGTCCCGAGCGTGTCCGAGTGCTTCACGTCGACGTCGGCCATCGGGATCCCCAGGTCGTGACCCACGATCTGGGCCATCGTCGTCTCGTGGCCCTGGCCGTGGCTCTGGCTGCCGGTCGTGACCACGACCTTGCCGGTCAGGTGGACCCGGATGTTGGCGGACTCCCACAGCCCGGCGCCCCAGCCCTCGCCGGGGATGCCGATCCACTTCGACGGAGCCACCCCGCAGATCTCGATGTACGAGCTGATCCCGACGCCGAGGTACTTCCCGCGGCTGCGGGCCTCTGCCTTCGCCCCGTCGAGCCCGGCGTAGCCGATCGCGGCGAGGGCCTTGTCGAGGGCAGGGGCGTAGTTCCCGGAGTCGTAGCTGAGCTGCCCGGCCCGGCCGTTCAGGACGCCCGGGCTGTACGGGAACGCCTCCGGCGGGATGAAGTTCCGGCGCCGGACCGCGGCCGGGTCCATGCCGATCTCGTCGGCGAACAGCTCCACCGCGCGCTCGACCGCATAGGTCGCCTCCGGCCGTCCGGCGCCCCGGTAGGCGTCGACCATGGCCGTGTTGGTGTAGACCCCGGTCACCTCGCAGTAGATGTTGGGGAACGTGTACGGCCCGCTCAGCATCCGGCCGTAGAGGGTGGTCGGGATCCCGGGGGCGATCGTCGAGAGGTAGGCCCCCAGGTTGGCGACGGTCTTCACCCGGAGCCCGGTGATCGTGCCGTCCCGGGTGCCGGCGACCTCGAGGTCCGTGATGTGGTCGCGGCCGTGGGTCGTCGCCTGGTAGTTCTCACGGCGGGTCTCGACGAACTTCACCGGGCGACCGAGCCGCTTCGCGGCGAGGGCCACGAGGACCATGTCGCTGTACACGAAGATCTTCGAGCCGAAGCCGCCGCCCACGTCCGGGCTGATGCACCGGATCTTGTGCTCCGGCACGCCCAGGACGAAGGCGGCGATGAGCAGGCGCATGACGTGGGGCGCCTGGCTGGTCATCCAGATGGTGTACTCATCCGTGCCCGGGTCGTAGCGGCCGATCGCGCCGCGCGTCTCCATCGGGTTGGGGATGAGCCGCTGGTTGACGATCCGCTGGCGGACGACAACCTCGGCCGACTCGATCGCCCGGGCCGTCCCGTCACGGTCGCCGCACGACCATTCCATGTTCACGTTGCGCGGGGCGTTCTCGTGGAGCTGGGGCGCCCCGGGCGCCATCGCCTTCTCGCCGTCGACGACGACGGGCAGCGGTTCATAGTCGACCGCGATCGCCTCGGCTGCATCGGCGGCCTGGTCACGGGTTTCGGCCACCACGAGGGCGACCCCGTCGCCGGTCCAGCGGACGGTGTCGATCGCGAGGATCCGGGGCGTGTTGGCGTTGTTCTGGACGCCGCCGGCCTGCCAGGCGCAGGGCAGCGGGTTGACCGACTCGAAGTCCCGTCCGGTGTAGACCGCGAGGACGCCGGGCATCGCCGCCGCGGCGCGCGTGTCGATCGAGCGGATCCGGGCATGGGCGTACGGGCTGCGCAGCACGTGGGCATGGGTCAGCCCCGAGAGCTTGATGTCGTCGAGGTAGTTGCCCGCCCCGGTGATGAAGCGGGGGTCTTCCTTGCGCTTGATCCGGGAGCCGAGGACGTCGGTGGCCATCTCGTGCGTCTCCTCGTCAGCGGTCCGCGCCGGCCGGGGCGGCCCCGGCACGGGTCACGGCAGCGGCTTCCCTGATCGCCGCGACGATGTTCTGGTAACCGGTGCAGCGGCAGTAGTTGCCCTCGATCGCGTGGCGGATCTCGTCGTCCGTCGGGTCCTGGTTGCGGGCCAGGAGGTCCGCCGCGGCCATGATCATGCCGGGGGTGCAGAAGCCGCACTGGAGGCCGTGCTTCTCCCAGAAGGCGGCCTGGAGGGGGTGGAGCTGTCCGTCGCTCGCCATCCCCTCGATCGTCGTGATCGAGGCCCCGTCCGCCTGGACGGCGAGGATGGTGCAGGACTTCACGGCCTGCCCGTCGAGGTGCACCGTGCACGCGCCGCACTGGCTCGTGTCGCAGCCGATGTGGGTGCCGGTGAGCCCGAGGTCGTCGCGCAGCGCGTGGACGAGGAGCCGTCTGGGCTCCACCGCCACCTCGTGCTCGACGCCGTTCACCGTGAGCCTGACCTGCTCAGTCACCAGCGAAGCCTCCTTCCCCGAGAGGTTGTGGGAACGGGTCGACGGATGCCTCTCCCCGACGGATTGGGGTCGGGTGAGGTGGACTCCGGATGGTGGCACCGCCGGGTGCCGGAATCAAGCAGGTTCTTTGACCTCGGCGGCCTCGACTGCGGCCGTCGGGACCTCGACGTCCGGCACGTGCTCGAGGAACGGCGCCGCCCCGAGCGGCTCGAGGATCGCCCGGGCCTCGACGGCGTCGGCGGCCGCACCCGGGCGGTCCGGCAGCAGGGTCGCCCGGTCGGCCAGCGCCAGGGCGAGCTGGAAGTCGACCCGCAGCTCCCGGAGCGATCCAATCGCGCGCTCGTAGATGGCCTCGGCCTCGGCCGACCGACCGTCGAGGGCGGCCGCGGCCGCCGTGCCGACATCGAGCTCGGTCCGGACCCAGCGCCCCGGGCGGGCTGCCCGCCGGGCGTCCGCCAGCACGAGCTCCAGGCCAGCCGGCTGGCGCGCCCAGACGGCCGCACGGATCGCGACGTAGAACGCCGAGCTCCCGCCGCCGGTCTCACCGATCGCCTCCCTGGCTGCCCCCAGCTTCACCCGGGCGTCCTCGAGGCGACCGGCGGCGAGGTCCAACCGTGCCTCGGCCTCCAGGACGGTGCTGCGGATCTGGGGATCGGCCGACCCTGCCGTGACCGCACGGACCTCGTCGAGCCGGGCCTCGGCCGATCGGTCATCCCCACGGTAGGCGGCCAGGATCGCCCGGACGATGTTGGGCGCCGCGCCCCACGCCCAGTCGCCGGCGGTTTCAGCGAGCCGGTCGGCCTGCTCACTGACGACCGCCCACTCGCCGACGACGAGGGCGCATTCAGCGGCGTTCCCGAGCAACGAACTCGCCCACCCGTCGTAGCCGCGCCGGAGGGCGATCTCCAGGCCGTCGAACGCGATCCGGAACGCCTCGTGGGGATCCTCCTCGGAAAGGTACGAGGACAGGTTCATCCGGCTCCGGAACATGGCATTGGTGAAGCCCTCGCGCTCGGCGAAGGCGAGCGACCCGCGCAGGATCGCCAGCGCCTCCTGGAGTCGCCCGGAGGCGGCCACGACCCAGCCGCGCGTGGCCAGAAGCTCGGCGATCGTCTCGCGCGCGTCGATTCGCTCCGCGATCGGGAGCACCCGGTCGAGGGCGGCGCTCGTCTCGTGCAGCCTCCCCGACATCATCTGGGCGCGGGCGAGCTCGGCGCCCAGGCGGACCGTCGCGGGATCGTCCTCGCCGGCCGTGCCGAGCTCGTCGAGGCCGGCGGCCAGCTCGTCCGCCGCCGCCTGGGGATTGCCGCGGCCGAGCAGGACCCCGCCGAGCCGGGTGAGCGAACGGGAGATCCCATCCCGGTCGCCGCGCTCCCGGTGCCAGGCGAGAACCTCGCGCGAGAGGTCCTCGGCCAGCTGGCCACGCTGGGCGTTCGACCCGACGCTCGCCGTGATCTCGAGGATCGCCATTCGCGCCTCGGGATCCGAGGTGATCGCGGCGGCGTCGGCGAGGTAGCCCAGGGCGCGCTCGTTGGCGTGGAGCGACCGCGCCCGGTCGGCGGCCGCGAGGAGCGCCGTTCGAGCCCGGTCCGTCACGCCCTGCCCTGCCGCGTCATCGGGCTCGGCCCTGACTGCCTCGAGCAGATGGCTGGCGACGACCCCGGCGAGGTCGGGGTCGTCGCGACGCTCGAAGTGCGTGCCGGCGGCGAGATGGCGGGCGAACCGCTCGCGGCGCGACAGGCGCCCGTAGGCGACCTCCCGAAGGAGCCCCTGGACGAATTCGTACTGACCGCGCTCGGGCGACCGGGGATCGTCGTCGACGTACAGAAGCTCGCTCCGGATGAGGACGTCGAGCGCCGTCCGGGCCTCGGGCTCGGGGAGTCCTGACACGTCGACCAGCGACCCGAGGGTGAAGCTCTGGCCAAGGACGGCCGCGTCGGTGACGAGCCGGCGCTCCCGCTCCGGGAGCGCGTCGAGGCGGGCACCGAGCAGGCCGGTCAGCGTGTCCGGCACGGCCAGCGCGCCGAGCTCGCCGGAGAGCCGGTAGCGCCCGTCCGTCTCGGTCAGGCGGCCCTGATCGAGCAGCATCCGGACGGTCTCGACCGCGTAGAGCGGGACGCCCTCGGCCCGATCCCGGATCGCCCGGATGGCCGCCTGCGGGATCCCCGGAACGATCCCCAGGAGCAGCAGATCCATCTCGTCGGGAGCGAGCGGGCCGAGCTCGAGGCTGGTGAAGCTGCGCAGCCCTGCGCCCCACGTGGGCCGGCGGTCGAGGAGTTCGGGGCGGGCGAGGGTGAGGACAAAGATCGGCCGATTCCGTGAGCCGCTGAGGAGAGCCTCGATGAAGTCGACCAGACCCGGGTCGGCCCAGTGGATGTCCTCGAAGACGAGGATCGTCGGGCCGCGGTCGGCGAGCCGTTCGAACAGGGTCCGCCAGGCCGCGTAGAGCTCCTCGGTGCCTCCGCCGGGCGTCGGCGCAAGCCCGAGGAGGGCGGCCAGCCGGGGCTCTACCCAGGCTCGCTCCTCGGCATCCGGGACGTGCTCGGCGAGGCTCGCCCGGAGCCGCTCGGTCGCCGTCGCGACGTCGTCCGTCTCGGCGATCCGGGCGCGAGCCCGGACCATCTCGGCGAGCGCCCAGAAGGCGAGGCCCTCGCCGTAGGCCGGAGAGCGGCCCTGGTGCCAGTAGACGGTCTCGACCAGGCCATCGATGTACTTCTCGAGCTCCCAGACCAGCCGGCTCTTGCCGATCCCGGCGATCCCCGTGACCGAGACCAGCCGCGCCCGCCGCTCCCGTGCGGTGGCGTGGAAGAGCTCCTTGAGGAGGCGGAGCTGGTCGTCGCGGCCGACGAACGGCGGCTCGAGACGGCCTGACCGGCCGGCCCCCTTTCGCCCGCCGACGACCCGGACGGCGAGCCAGGCGGACACGGCGAGGGTCTTGCCCCGCAGGGTCGCCTCACCGGCCGGCTCGTAGACGATCGCCGACTCGGTCGCGCGGACCGTGGCCTCGCCGACGAGGACCCCGCCGGGTGGCGCCGCGGCCTGGAGTCGCGAGGCCGTGTTGACGAGATCCCCGGCAACCATCCCCTGCCCATCCGCGCCGAGGGCGACGGCCGCCTCTCCGGTGAGGACGGCGGCTCGGGCAGCGATCGGCGACCCGTCGGGCGCCCTCAGGCCGGCGACCGCATCGACCAGGTCGAGGGCGGCCCGAACGGCCCGTTCGGCATCGTCCTCGTGGGCCACCGGCGTGCCCCACACGGCCATGACCGCGTCCCCGATGAACTTCTCGATCGTGCCGCCGTACCGCCCGATCCGCTCGCGGGCGAGGCCGAAGTAGCGGTCGAGGAACTCGCGGACCGCCTCGGGGTCGCGGTCGTCCGCGAGCGCGGTGAAGCCGACCAGGTCGGCGAACAGGACGCTGACGAGCCGGCGCTCGGTCGGCGGCCCGGCGGCGCTGGCCGCGGTCGCGCGGGCCCCGGCCCAGGGACCGGGTCCGGGGCCCGGACCGGTCGAGGCGTCCGGGGACCCGTTGCCCGGGAGCGCCGTCCCACAACCCCCGCAGAACCGGTCTCCTGTCTCGGCCGGAGTGCCGCAGGTCGGACAGCTCGCCGCCAGCACGATGCCGCACGCGCGGCAGAACCGGCGGCCTGCCCAATTCTCCGTTCCGCACTGTTCGCAGTTCATCTGTCCGCCACCGTCCACCACCAAGCTGGCGGCGAGGATACCCCGCCGTCGCCCCGCTGACGAGCGATTCGGCGCCAGCGGCTCACGAGGCTGATTTGGCGCGTCGGTTCAGATCGCCGCGGCGACGTCCCCCAGGGCCGCGCCGAAGCCGTCCACGATCGCGTCGATCTCGGACGAGGTGATGACGAAGGCGGGCGAGACCTGGAGCGCCCGGCCGCGGAGGGCGCGGGTGAGGACGCCGTGGCCGCGTGCGACCGCGACCACCCGCTCCACGACCCCGGGATCGGCGGCGAGGACCTCGTCGGTCAGCTCGACGGCACCGGTCAGGCCGACCGTCCGGACCTCGCCCACGAGTGGAGCGCCATCGAGCCGGTGGAGGGCGTCGGCGAGGACGGGCTCGAGCTCGCGCACCCGGGCGATGAGCCCCTCGCCCTCGATGAGGTCGAGGTTCGCCATCGCCGCCGCGCAGGCGGTCGCGTGGCCGGAGTAGGTGTAGCCGTGGCGGAAGACTGCGCCCGGCACCGGCTCGTCCCAGAACGGCGCCCGGACGCGCTTGCCGACGAGGACCCCGCCGAGCGGGACGTAGCCGCTGGTGACGCCCTTGGCGAAGGTGATCAGGTCCGGCTCGATCCCGTAGCGCTGGGAGCCCCACAGGAAGCCGGTCCGCCCGAAACCGGTGATCACCTCGTCCGCGATGAGCAGGACGTCGTGCTCGCGGCACAGCCGCTGGACCTCCGCCCAGTAGCCGTCGCGCGGCGGAATGACGCCGCCCGCGCCGATGACCGGCTCGCCGACGAACGCCGCGATGCGGTCCCCGTGCTCGGCGAACAGCCGGCCGAGCGCCTCCGTGTCATGGGCCGGGACGTGCTCCACGGCCTCCACGATCGTCCCGCCGTAGCCGGCCCGGTTGCCCGGGATCCCACCCAGCTCCGTGCCCCACGCGTTCATCCCGTGGTAGCCGTGCTCCCGGCCCACGATGATCCGCTTGTCGGGCCGCCCCAGAACGTCCCAGTAGCGCCGGACGAGCTTGGCCGCCGTGTCGATCGCGTCGCTCCCGCCGGAGCCGAGGAAGACGACGGCGTCCGGCATCGGCGCGAGGTCCGCCAGGCGCTCCGCCAGCTGGACCGTCGGCTCGGTGGTGAACGACCCGAAGCTCGAATAGGCGGCCAGGCGGGTCATCTGGGCGGCGGCGGCACGGGCGATCTCCTCGCGCCCGTAGCCCACGTTGCAGTACCACAGCCCGGCAGTCGCATCGATGTAGCTCCGCCCGTGGACGTCCTCGATGTGGACGCCCGCGGCGCGCCGGAAGACGACCTCGTTCGCGGCAACCGAGTGCATATCGGCGAAGCCATGCCAGAACCGGCTCATCGGGGACTCCTCGGCGGGCGGGGGGATCGATTCATCGTAACGGTGGCGGGCTCCCGATTCACGCCCCGGACCGCCTGCCGCGCCGGGTCCATCGCCCGAGGCCGGCACTCCGCTTGTCGACGACGCGCGGGTCGAGGGCCGCCGCGAGCGCCTCTTCGCGCCGGCGATCGACCAGCCCCACGACCTCGCCGAGCAGCCCGATCTTCCGCCGGGCGACGTCTCGGGGCAGGCCGGCCAGGCTGCCCGACGGCGCGATCCCGATCCGATCCTCACCCCGGCCGCCGCTCGCCGAAGCGTAGCCGACCGCCCAGACGACGACGGCCCGATCGTCCACGCCGGCCGTCCGGGCGTCGACCACGCCCAGGACGATCCCCCGCTCCACCGGTGCCCGGGTCACCAGCCGCCAGTTGTCCGGACCGGCCAGCAGGTCGAAGAAATGGCTGTCGTAGGCGGCCGCGAAGATCGTCTCGGACCCGGCGGCGTCGACGTTCCCCCCGGAGATCGCCAGCGACAGGTGGGGTCGCTCCGGCGGAAGGCCGGCGAGCAGGCGGACGTGAGCGTCCCGGAACAGCGCGCGCTCGGCTTCGTCGTTGCCGATCAGGACCGCGTCGTCCTCGTCGAACTGGACGAACGGGCAGCCGGCCGCTGCGAGCGCGTCGAGCTCCCGGGCGAGCGCATCCGCGAAGGCGAGCGTGAGCCCCGGCCGGGCGCCCTCGCCCGGCGCGAAGCGGCGCCCGAGCGTGTACGGGCCCGGCAGGCACTGCTTCACCGGGAGGCCCTCGGCCGCCTCCGCCGCGAACGTCCACGCCGCGACGGTCAGGGGCCGCCGCCAGGTAGGCGGGCCGGCGCGCCCAGGACTTCGGAGCAGCGCGCCGCCGACCGCAGCGGCCGGGTCCGGGATGCGGACGCCGCCGTCGGTCAGGAGCCCGAGCCCCGCCTCGGCCTGGTCGGCGATGGCCGCGCGCACGAGCGCGTCGGCAGCGGCTCGGGAGCGAGGTGTCGGGCTGGCCGGATCGGCGGCCGGGTACCCTCCGGCGAGCGTGGCGAACATCGTGGCGATGGTAGGCCATCCGCGGCGTCCAGACGGTCCGTGGTCCGACCGGCGCGCATCAGGTACCCTCGGGGCATGCCGAGCATCGGGGAGAGGCTGGCCGGGCGTTACCGCCTCGACGCCCGGATCGGGTCGGGTGGGTTCGCCACGGTCTTTCGCGCCCGCGACCTGCGGCTCGAACGCGACGTCGCGGTGAAGGTGCTCCTCGCCAACCACGCGACGAACCCGGTCATCGCCGCGCGCTTCGACCGCGAGGCACGGGTGCTCGCCGCGGTCAGCCATCCGAACGTGGTCGCCGTCCACGACGTCGCCCCGGGCGACCCGGCGACCGCCGCAGAGCCGTTCCTGGTCATGGACCTGTGCAACGGCGGCTCCCTCGCGGATCGCCTCGCCGCGTCGGGGACTGGGGCGCTCCCCCCCGATGAGCTCGTTCCGGCCCTTGTCGACATCGCGGCCGGCCTCGATGCACTGCACGCCCGAGGGATCGTCCACCGTGACCTCAAGCCGTCGAACGTCCTCCTGTCCGACGGCCGGGCACGGATCGCGGACCTCGGGATCGCCGCCGCCGGTCCGAGCGAGCTGACCGCCATTGGGACCACCGTCGGCACGCTCGCCTATCTCGCGCCCGAGCAGCTCGCGGGCGAGCCGGGGAGCCCCGCCAGTGACGTGCATGCCCTCGGGGTCATCGCCTTCCTCGGCCTGACCGGCAGGCTCCCTCGTCCCGCCGGAAGCGTCGCCGAGGTCGTCGCGGCGAGCGTCCAGCCGGTCGACCCCGTCTCCGCCCTGGAACCCGGGCTCGGTTCAGCGTTCGACCTGGCGATCGCGCGAGCCCTCGCCGGCGACCCTTCCCAGCGGCCCACGGCGACCGAGCTTGGGGCGACGCTCGCCGCGGCCCTCGAGCGTTGGCGAGCCGAGCCGGCGTCGGTGGCGGCGGAGGACGCGACCACCCTCACCGAGGTGCCACTCCCCGGAGCTGGCGTTGCGGCCGCGGACGTCGCCTTCACGCCCGGCCGGGACGGACGGATGGTCGCGGCGGTGGGCACGCTGGTCGCCGCGCTTTTCCTCGGGTTGGCGGCCTTCCTGCTCCTCGGACCCGATGGCTCGGGTGGGAGGGCGTCTCCCTCGGTCGCCGGCGGCGGCTCCGGCACGAGTCCGTCGGCGTCCGCGAGCACGCCACCGACCGCCTCCCCGACACCCTCTCCGACACCGACCGCGACCGCGACCGTCGACCCGTACGGCAACGCCCGCGCCGCGAGCGACGAGATGCGGGCGGCGATCGCGGCCGCCCGCGGACCCGACGGCCTGAACGGGCGCGAGGCGAAGGATCTCGAGAGCCATCTCGACCGGTTCGACCGGGCGCTCGACAAGCACGATCCGAAGACGGCGCGCGACGAGGCGAACAAGCTGGCCGGGCAGGTCGCCGAGCTCATCGACAAGCGGGCCGTCGATGCTCAGGCCGCCGCCCGGCTCCGAACCGCCGCCGATCGGCTGGTCGCGGCCGCGAACGCCCTCCGGGACTGACGCGGAGGGCCCGTCGCCTTACGCTCCGCTTACATCGCGCGCCCGCGGCCCGGACCCCGGAGCGTATCCTCGCCGCGATGAAGACGATCCTGGTCATCGACGACGAGCGCAACATCGTCGACCTCCTCCGGCTCTACCTCGAGAAGGAAGGCTGGGCGGTCCTCGCCGCGGGCAACGGGGAGGAGGGCCTCGAGCTCCACCGTCGGCACGAGCCAGATCTCGTGATCCTCGATCTGATGCTCCCCCGGATCGACGGGTTCGAGGTCTGCCGCGAGCTCCGCCGCCGGGGCGACACGCCGATCCTGATGCTCACCGCCCGGGACGACGACGTCGACTCGATCGTGGGCCTCGAGCTCGGCGCCGACGACTACGTCACCAAGCCGTTCAACCCGCGGGCGCTCGTCGCCCGGGTGAAAGCGATCCTGCGGCGGACGGACGTCACCGCCCGCGGCGGCCGGCCGATCGAGGTCGGCTCGCTCCGGATCGATCCCCGCCGGCGCGAGGCCACCGTCGCGGACCGACGCCTGGAGCTGCGGGCCCGCGAGTTCGACCTCCTCGCAGCGCTGGCCCGCGACCCGGGCGTCGTCCTCAGCCGGGATGCCCTGCTCGAGGGCGTCTGGGGGACCGACTTCCCCGGCGAGACGCGAACCGTTGATGTCCACGTCGGAGAGGTCCGCAAGAAGCTCGGCGGGGACGGCCCCCAGATCGAGACGATCCGCGGAATCGGCTACCGGCTAGTGCCGCCCGGCCGCGAGCCGGTCCCTTCCCTCGCGCGCCCCGGCGAGAGCTGAGCGCCCCGTGCTCGACCGGCTGTCGACCCGGATCGCCCTGGCGTTCATGGCCGTGGCCTTGGTCACCCTGGCGGCAGTCGGGGCGACGCTGTTCGTCGCCTTGCGCTCGCTTCACGCCGACGCCGCCACCGCGGCGTTGAGCCGGACGACGCAGCCACTCGTCTTCCAGCTTCGGGCCGTGACCGGCGCGGGCAACCTCCGCACGGTGCTCGCCGACCTCCGCGAGCAGGTCGTCGAGGACGGCGTCTCCGTCCAGCTGGTCACCGCCGAGGGCCGGGTCGTCGACCTCGGGGGCGATCCGCTTCCCGTGGACCGTTTCCCGATCGATCCGACGGCCCCGCGCGGCCAGACCTTCACCGGCTCGCTCCGGTTCGCCGACGGGAAGGACCACCTCTATGCCGCGACCACGCTCCGTGGCCCGAACGCGGCCGGCCCGCGAGCGATCGTCCTCTTCCAGCTCGACACGTCCGGGGCGGAGGCCGTCCGGGACCTGACCCGGACGCTGCCGGCCGTCGTCATCCTCGTCGCGCTCGCCGGCGCGCCGATCGCGTTCCTGCTCGCCCGCTCTGTCACCGGGCCCCTTCGCCGGCTCGCCGCCGCGACCGCGGACCTGCCGGTGGCCGCAGGCGCGCCCCTGCCGCTCGACGGCCCCGCCGAGGTCCGCCAGCTGACCGACCGCTTCAACGCGATGACCATGGAGCTGACCGACACCCGGGACCGCGAGACCCGGCTCCTGGCGGACATCCGCCATGACCTGCGCACGCCGCTGACCGTCATCGGCGGGTTCGCGGCGGCGCTCGCCGACGGGACGGCGACCGGCGAGGGCGCGACCCGGGCCGCGCGGGCGATCGGCGAGGAGGCGGCCCGGCTCGAGCGGCTCGTCGCCGAGCTCGACGCGATGGAACGGCTCCGCGATGGCGCCTCCGGCCTCCGCCCGGAGCCTCTCGACGCCACGGCCATGGTCACCGAGACGATCGGGCGATTCGCCGCGGCGGCGGAGGCCCGAGGCATCGCCCTGGCCGTCGCCGGCGAGCCGACGACCGGCGGTCCCGTGCTCGCCTTCGCTGCGGACCGCCTTGCCGTCGAGCGGATCCTGGGCAACCTCGTCGAGAACGCCATCGCCGCCGTGCCGAACCCGGGCGGCCATGTGTGGGTCGCGGCGAGGTCCGTCCCGTCGACCGGCCGGAACGGCGCGCCGGGAATCGCCCTGACGGTGACCGACGACGGCCCGGGCTTCCCGCCCGGCGACGTCGACCGGGCCTTCCAGCGGTTCTATCGCGGCGACCCGAGCCGGAGCGGAGCCGGGACCGGCCTCGGCCTGGCGATCGTCCGCGAGCTCGCCCGAGCCCATGGTGGCGAGGCGATCGCGGAGAACGTCGCCCCCCACGGAGCCCGCCTCAGCGTCCTCCTCCCGCTGACCCCGTCACCGCCGGCCGGCTGACGTCACCCGCCGAGGCGCGGATGCCCGGCGTTAGCCGCTCCGGGACAACGTGCTCGCGGGACGATCGTCACCGACCTGCGTGACCTGACCGGGCCTGCCGAACCGCCGCGGGTCCGATCCGAGCGCGATCCCGACGAGGATCGCCGTGGCGAGGGCCACGATCGCGAGGGTCCGGATGACGAAGGCCAGCCGACGATCCGCGGCCGGCGCCGCCCCGGACGCGCCCGCCGGGACCTGCCCCAGGTTGCGCAGCGTCCGGACGTCGCCCGGAACGAGGACGAACCCGAGCCACAGGCCCGCCAGCAGGCCGCCGACGTGGGCGGCGTTGTCGATGTTCCCGCCGAGGCCGACGACGCCGAACCCGATGAGCAGGTTGATGACGATCAGCCCGCCGATCTGGGCGACCAGCGCGCGACCCTGGCGGTCGAGCACCGGATCGTGCGCCCGGGAGGCCGCCAGGACGATCCCGAACAGGCCGAAGATCGCCCCCGATGCGCCGACCGAGGGGATGTTCGGGTCACCGAGCAGGAAGCTCCCGACGGAGCCCGCGGCCGCACACAGGAGGTACATCAGCCCGAACAGCTTCCAGCCGTAGATCCGCTCGACGAGCGGCCCGACGAGGAACAGCGCGTACATGTTGAAGAAGAGATGGGCCGCGCCGCCGTGGGTGAGGGTCACGGTCAACAGCCGCCACCACTCGCCGGCCGCGACCGCCGACTTGTCCAGCCAGAGGGCGACGAGGAGGTCCGCCCCGCCATCGGCCATCGCGGTGAGTGAGACGATGACGGTCAGGCCGATGAGCAGGTACGAGAGCGGGATCGGCAGGCCGGTCGTCCCGCGGCTCCGCGCGAAGTAGCGCCGCGCGGCTCCCGCGTCTCCCGTCTCCTTGGCCAGCCAGCCGAGCCTCGACGCGATCTCCGCGCG